>URAK01000001.1 GCA_900545705.1 uncultured Opitutales bacterium
AATTAAGGAGTGAAATATACTTTGCACACCCATACACTTCTTACGAAAGAGGTCTCAATGAATACACAAATAGATTGTTGAGACAGTACTTTCCGAAGGGAATGGATTTGAGAAAAGCGACAGAAAGGGAACTAAAATTTGCGTTGAACGAGATCAACTCTCGCCCCCGAAAGACACTAAATTGGAAAAGTCCAAGCGATTATCTTCACGAACTAAAGTGCGCCGCCCCCTAGGGGGCAATTAGTAAATGAATCAATAACTTTAATCTTTACAAACAATCAACAATATCTAAAAACATCTACCGTCAGTTATGCACTGGCGTTTTGAAAATGAAAATGCAATATCGTATTTATAAATACGATCAATTGCTATTTTTGTAAAGGTTAAACCATACCGTTATTTATCCAATTATAAAATTCAGCATCGACAATATCTCCATGGTAATAATATCCGCAATCGAAATTATATTCTCGTTTTAACCAATTTTCGGGATTTTTTCCTGAATTATTCTCAATTAGAAGTTTTATAATATTATCATAGCTTGAGTTAGAGAATGCGATGGGCGATATATTATTTTTATTCGCAACCCCAGAAAGTTTGGATGCTATTGTAACCGCACTTCCAATCCACACTGCATTATTTATGCCAACGCCCTTTCTACCAGCCTTAACAATTAATTCTTTAGCCGTTGCAACGCCGATTCCTGCTTTAATCGAATAAAACCCTTTTGATGATAAGAGTTTATTTAACATTCCCATAAATGTATTAATGTAAAATGCTTTTTTTGCTATGTTATATACATCGATTTTTTCAGGAGTTGTATATATCCCATATACACAATCACCCCTAATTCCAATTTCACGAAGATGACAATCTTCTTTATTGTCTGAATTTAATCTTAATATTTCAATGATTTCTGAAGTGAAGCTGCGAATTATTTTTGAAACTTCCGTCTTATTTTTTATGGTAAATAAATCTGTTGAATTTCTTATATCTACAAAAATTGCACTGATCCAACTTTTATATGCATTTTCAAAGGTAAAATTCGAATCATCTGGCAACCTATCTGATTCAAATACTTCAAGATTATTGTTTAAAATATTTTGAATTCGTTTTTTACCTTCTTGATAGTCGTACATGGAACTCTTATTATATCTTAAATATTGTTAGAACAAAGAATAGAATTGCAAACATAGCAATCCCAATGTTAGAAAAAATTAATCCCAAACGAAGATTTTTAAATTTTTCTGTACATATTTTGGCGTTCAAATAAACTTGTGACGCAATATCATTCAAATATTGATTATCATCCATCGAAAGAACCTTGTTTTTATAATATGTATAGCTCTTGGAAGAAATTCCACTAAAATAAATGATAGATTTTAGCTCTAAAGCACCATCAGCAAAATCACTACAATCGGTTTTTGGAAGTAATACCTTCAATAGTCTATATAATCCATACGACCACATAAAAATAGTTATACACATTGTAGCTTTCAAAAAAATTGTTAACAGGCATGAATCAAAAGAAGAATTGGAGCATATCTCTATAAAGTCACAAGACAAAAGAATTCCCATTAAAATACCATTAAATCCTAATATGATAGATGCCTTGTTATCACAATTTCCTATGAAGCCAATTATTCTTTCTAGATTTTGATTCAATTCTTCAACAACATTTTCCCGCATAATCTATATATCGTTGCTATGCTAAAATTTTATACCCGCGCCCCCACGTGGAATCGAACCACGATTTAGCGTTTAGGAAACGCCCGTTCTATCCGTTGAACTACAGGGGCGGGGAAAATTTAATTATGCGGAAACATAATGCAGATTGAGGTTGATTAGTCAATTCTCAATTTTTGAAATGGCGGTTAATCCTTTTATTTTAAAGAGCAGATGGCTTTATATCAAAATACGCCTTGGCTTCTTTTTCTCTGGCAAGGCCGTTGTAGTGCTGTTTTAAAACATCGACGTCCTGCCCCATTTGTTCCGCTGTTATAGCGGCATTTCGGGTCAATGCGAGATAGTAGGTCGCGGCGGAATGGCGCAGGCCGTTATTTATCCATTTTATCCCATTGGCTATTCTAAACAGATTAAGCCGCTTTACAAAGTTTTGTTTTACGATATGTTCTTTCGTGTTGAGTTTATCAGAATATGGCGCAAGCCACATTGACAGATTTTCGGGAATCTTTACAATGCGCCTGGCGCCGGTTTTCGTCACCTCGTTGTCCATCACAATCTCACGATCGGGAAGCTTTATCTTGTCCCAAGTAAGGCGTTCGATTTCCCTGCGCCTTAATCCTGCGAAAGCGGCTATTGCAAGATACGCCCTAACGTCGCTTAACGGCTCGGTCTTTGAAAGCATATTTGCGACTTCCTCAACCTTGTAAAATTTCGGCGTTTTTAGTTTTTCGCGAATGGAGGGAATGCGCTCGACTGGGTTTTCGTTTATCCACCCGCGCATTCGGCAAAATTTGAAAAACGTGAACAGAATGCTCCTGAAGCCGTTCTTTGTGATGGATGAAACGGGAATGTCTGTATCGACATAAACTTTCATTGCACCGCCGTTGAGCATCTCGTCTGGCGAATCGGCGTAAACGCGCTTTTTCATCGAGTTTATCCACGTTTCGATTTGCTCGCAGGATATGCTTGAAACTATCGTATTGTCGCCGAACGTCTCGCAAAAACGCTCAAGTAGATTCGCTATTTTGTAGGAATAGATTTTGGTCAGGCCATTCCCCTGTTTCGAGTTCGCATATGCTTCGACTGCACGCCTCAATGATACGGAAGACTTCTTGGCGTTTTCGGTTTTCTTGTATTCATCGACAATTTGCCTTAACGTTGTTTTTAGCGATATGGCTTCATTTGACAAGTTGACGTAATGCCTTATGGCGTCGATAAAGGGCAGATCGAAAGGCTTAAGCAGGCGTTTTACTTCAAGCAAGTCGCGCCTGTCCGCTATGGAAATATTGTTTGCTTCAACTCCAAGCCGATTTTCGACAAAAGATTTTTCTTCATAGAAAGCGTCGGCGGAAAGCTTGTCCACAAATAACTTTTTGGCTCTGACATCTTTTTGAACGTCGTAAAAGTACACGACCCATTTATACTTTCCGCGAATATCTTTATACGGTTTTGGCTTGCTAACTGGTTTGCGTCTTATAGATTCAATCATGATTGTTTATCGTTGTGCATTTTTGTTCGGATTTCCACCCAAAAGTGCAACAAAACAGCAACATAAACATTAAGTCATTGATTATCATTATAGAACTAACCATTCCTAAACGCTAAATCGTGGTTCGATTCCACGTGGGGGCGCGGGTAAGTTTCTATAGTTTAGGGAATTGCAATCTTGACAGGTTTAGTTGCATCTATCGGCACAATTGCGTAAGTCCTTAATAATTGACCAAAATTTTGCTAAAATCCTTCCCAATTTCTTACCATTTTCGCCACCAATGGCCTATTTAAATGGAAAACCTTTCCTGCCATTCTGGAAAAATACTTACCTATTTATCTATTTGCTTATTTTACCTATTTGCCCTTTTTGCCGGCAGTGGAGTTGCAGCCCGAACGCCCCGAAGGGAACAGGCGGAGGGCGAAACTTCACTGCCGGCAAAATCTATTTCTTCAAAAACTCTTTTAAAATCCGCTAGAAAAACCTCGCGGATGTAATACATTAGGATTGTATCTATAAGTAATATAGCGTGTATATTGAAGGATTTTCTTGACTCTCATTGTCTTCAAAATAAAATATATAACATGAAAGTGATAATTTTTGATGTTGGAGATGCTGCTTGTTCTTTGGTTGTTAGTCCTGAACCTAGATATTATGGGATGATGATCGATTGTGGTTGTGCAGCTCAAGATTCAGATAAGAAAAATCCTATAGATGTCATTGATAGATGTAAAAAATGGTTGTCGATGTCAGAATATAAAAAAGGATATCCCCTTACGCTTTTGCATATAACGCATCCTGACGATGACCATGTTAGAAATGCGGGGCGCATATCGAAAGAATTACCTCCATATCTATTAAGACATACTTATACCGAAGAATTTCCTGATTCGGCTGAAATAAATGGAGATTACAAAGAATCATTAGACCGCAAGTATAGAACTCCAAATACAGAATCAATAGATTGGGGTTTATCTATTGATAAAACTTTCTCAATCCCGATTGATAAAGTCAAAAATGATTCAAATTTAAACACAAAGATTCGAAATAATTCAAGTATTCTTAGATTTTTGAAATATAATAATACTTCTATTTTATTTGCTGGCGACTTAGAACGACCAGCGTGGGAATGGCTAAAAAATAACGATTCAGATTTTTGTACTACAATCAAAAGTGGCGTTAATATATTAATTGCTCCTCATCATGGGCATAAATCAGGATTCCCAAATGCTCTCTTCGAATTGTGTAATAAAGTAGATGTAGTAATTCATTCAAAGGATAGTGAAGCAGAAAAAACAGGTCCTAGCGATGTAGCTAGTCAATACACACAATATGCCAAAGGAATAAAATATAAATCTTTAAGTGACGAAAAAGAATATTATGGGAAGGTGTTAACGACACGAAGTAACGGATGTGTTTATATTGATATTTCAAGCACCTATGGCGTTTCATATTATACAGACAAAGCATCCCCAAATCATATTCAACGATGAATTTCAAATACTACGATATACTCTCTCAAGCTCTAATCGGATATTTAACGCTTGTCGTTTTCTCTTCGATTTTGGGATTTGCATATAATAACGATTATTCAATCCCTTATTTAGCAGGAGGTTTTGTTGTTGGCTACTTCATAAATGCCTTAGGTAGCTTATTGGAAAGCTTTTACTTCTTTACTATAGGTGGTATGCCATCTATTAAATTATTACAAGTTAATTCCCCAAAAAAATACTCGGGAATATCTAAAGTTCGTTTCTATCAAGCCCCAAAAGCTATCGATATGCTCAAAAACGATATTGGGAAAAATAACCCCCATGAACAAGAAATGTTCGCAGTAGCGATGAGAGTCTCAAATAATAAGTCTAAAACCAGAGTTCCTGAATTTAATGCTCAGTATGCTTTTTCGCGTACAATACTCACATCTGTGTTAATAATATCAATTTTTATAATATATAATTTCTATAATAATCCCATTGCTTATTTAATTTCAATACTACTACTATTATTAAGTTGGAACCGATATAGAGAACGCGCATACTACTATGCGAGAGAGGTTTTAAACGATTATTTGCATCAAAAGGAATCTATTTAAACGCCGAGAAACGGCAGGGACGTTCGGCAGGGTTGTTTGTCGGAGCGAATGGTATTTTTGAAATGTCCCACTTTTTTCTATCTCGATAGAGCGCAAACCCAGTAAAATAGCGCATTTGATGGCTTTTTATACAATGAGACATAGTGGGAAATGTCTCATGTTTTGTTTGTATATATTTTATATCAAGCTTATAATTATCAAGTTGAAGCTTGCAAGATTTCCCGCTCCTTAGCTCGTCGGTAAAGAAAATATGATATTTTAGATAAATATAACATAAAATGCGCAAACAAAATCTGTAAAAAAGACCAATTTCTTGAATTGTTCCCATTTTCCCCATACAAGTTCAGCAGATAGGACTTGATGAATTCTGATTTTTTGCCTATTTTAAGACTGGATTGTAAAAATAATATGGACGACATAAACACAGCTAATGTAGGTTTTGAAAAGGAAATCTGGAGCGCGGCAGACAAGCTTCGCGGCAATATGGACGCTTCGGAATACAAAAATATTGTTTTGGGGCTGATTTTTCTAAAATACATTTCGGACAAATTTGAAGAAAAGTATAACGAATTAAAAGACGAAGGCGAAGGCTTTGAAGAAGATAGAGATGCCTACGATGCAGAGGGGATCTTCTTTGTTCCTCAGCAGGCGCGTTGGGAAGCTATTTCGTATGCCGCGCATACCTCCGAAATTGGGAAAGTTATAGATAAGGCAATGGAGCTAATTGAAAAGGAAAATCCGCGCCTTAAAAACATTCTTCCCAAAGGGTTTGCCCGCCCAGAACTTGACAAACGCAGGCTTGGCGAAGTTGTAGACCTCTTTACCAATGTTAAAATGAGTGTCCATGGCGATTCCCGCGATATTTTGGGGCGTGCCTACGAATATTGTTTGGCTCAGTTTGCCGAAAACGAGGGGAAAAAGGCGGGGGAATTCTATACACCTCCGTGCGTGGTGAAAACGATTGTCGAAATCTTAAAACCGCTAAGCAGCGCAAGGCGCGGAACTCGCGGTATTAGGGTTTACGACCCTGCTTGCGGTTCTGGCGGAATGTTTGTTCAGTCTGCAAGGTTTGTTGAAGACCACAAAGGAAACATAAATAATATTTCGGTTTTCGGTCAGGAATCGAACCCGACTACTTGGAAGATGGCGCAGATGAATTTGGCAATTCGCGGCATAGAGGCAAACCTCGGCGATTATAACGCAGACACCTTCATGAACGACCGTTTCCCGACCGAAAAATTCGACTACATTATGGCGAATCCGCCGTTTAATATGTCGGATTGGGGCGGAGACAAGTTGAAAAACGACAAACGCTGGTGTTTTGGTATCCCTCCAGAAGGCAACGCAAACTTTGCATGGCTACAGCATATGATTTTTCATATGGAGCCGTCTTTCGGGAAAATCGGAATGGTTCTTGCAAACGGTTCGCTTTCTTCCCAAACAAGCGGCGAAGGCGAAATCAGAAAGAATATAATAGAGGCAGGTCTTGTTTCTTGTATAATTGCAATGCCACCACAGCTGTTCTACACGACGCAAATTCCCGTTTCGCTTTGGTTTTTAAGCAAGAATAAGAATCAAAAAGGCAAAACCTTGTTCATAGACGCCCGAAACATGGGAACAATGAAATCGCGTAAATTGCGCGAGTTGACCGATGCCGACATAACAAAACTTGGCGATACCTACGACAAATACGAAAACGGAACACTCGAAAATAAAAAAGGCTTTTGTGCAGTAGTCTCCACCGAAGAAATCGCCAAGCAAGGCTATATACTCACTCCAGGACGCTATGTAGGCATCGAAGAGAAAGAAGATGACGGCGAACCTTTTGACGACAAAATGAAACGCCTGACATCTGAACTTTCCGACCTCTTCGAACAATCACACACCCTCGAAGCCGAAATCCGCAAACAATTGAAAGGGATTGGATATAACATCAAATAATGGAATAGTATTTATGATTGATGATATTTTGGAAGGTATAAAAGCGATTAAAAATATTGCAGAAGCTACACGAAATTTGGAGCTTAAAAATCTAATTATAGATTTAAAGAAACAAATTATTGATCTCCGAGAAGAGAACTTACTGCTAAAATCAAAATTATCTCAAAAAGAAACTTTCAACATGATTTTTGAAAATAATGCATACTTCAATATAAAAGAAGATGGGACAAAAAATGGGCCATATTGTTCAGGTTGTTGGGATAAAGATAAGCTAGCGATAAGGCTCGTCCAATTTTCAATGATGGGATTGCCATTTACTCATATTTGCCCAAAATGTAAGAACAAAATCACTATAAGATGAAAAACAATTGGCAAGAAGTTAAACTAGATAATGTTTGCGAATTAATTGCTGGTTTTGCTTTTAAAAGTAAAGACTTTGGTGCTTATCCAGATAAAGTTGTGAAAATTACAAACATTGAACCTCCTTTTGTAAATATGACAAATCTTGTAGGAGTAGATTTATCAAAATACAATAGGAATAATCTAGCAAAATTTATTGTAAAACGGGGAGACTATGTATTGGCAATGACAGGCGCAACCATAGGAAAATTAGGAAGAATTTCCAATGATGATATCGCATATATAAATCAACGAGTATTAAAATTTAAACCTAATGATGGCGTAGATAAAGATTTTTTGTTTTTCATTTTATCTGAATCCAATTTTTCTCAATATATACTAAATCATATAGATAGTGAATCTGCACAAGCAAATATAAGCGCAAAAACTATTGGACAATATGAATTTGAATTACCTCCCCTTGATGCTCAAAAGAGAATTTCTGCGGTTTTAGGCTCGCTAGACAACAAGATTGAGCTCAATAATAAGATAAATCAAAATTTAGAAGCGCAAGCTCAGGCTATTTTTAAGTCTTGGTTTGTTGACTTCGAACCATTCAAAAATGGCAAGTTTATTGATTCAGAACTTGGAAAAATACCTGAAGGCTGGCGAGTTGAGAGACTTGGCGCGGTGTGTGAATGCGTTCTTGGTGGAACCCCTAGCCGTTCTCGCAAAGAATATTGGGAAGGAAATATTCCATGGATAAATTCAGGAAAAACAAATGAATTTCGTGTAATTTCTCCGAGCGAGTTTATATCCGCCGAGGGATTGAAAAAGTCAGCTACAAAACTTTTGCCTAAAAAAACTACTATATTGGCAATTACAGGAGCGACTTTGGGGCAAGTAAGTTTGCTGGAAATAGATGCTTGTGCCAATCAATCTGTAGTGGGAATTCTCGAAAATAACCTTCTTCCATATGAATACATCTATATGTATGTTTCGCATAATATAGAAAAAATCATCTCACATCAAACAGGCGGAGCACAGCAACATATAAATAAAGATAACATTAAAAACTTTCATATAATATTACCTCCTCAATGCGAATTGAAACGTTATACAAATGCAGTAGAGAATTTGTATAGTGAAATAACTAACTTAGTTTTTCAATCCCGCCGATTGTCGCAGCTTCGCGACACATTGCTTCCGAAGTTAATGTCGGGGGAGATTGATGTCTCGGACGTGGCGGTGTAAATTACAATTTGTATGAGTATTTCGTTTTTGGCATAGTTTTGTTTTTCAAAACATAACAGAAACGGAAGAAAATATGAAAGAACAACTAATGAAAGAAATTCAACAGAGAATGAGCAATGCTTTGAACGACAGGCAAAGAGAACAGTTAAAAGCTGTTCTTTGTCAATGTCTGCGTAGCTACTCGGTCTCTGCCGTTAGCGACTCACAACGCGAAGATATATTAGAAAATAGCCGATTGTTGGATTTATTTTTGGCGGCAAAACGTGTTGAGGGATGTTCGGAAAAAACGCTTCATTACTATGGCGAAACAATACGCCGAATGTTTGGTATAGTAAAATTGAATGTAAGGGATATTTTTACGGAAAATTTGCGCATATATCTTGGCAAATACCAAGAAGAAAATAAGGTAAGCCGCGTTACCATTGACAACGTAAGGCGCATATTATCAAGCTTTTTTGCTTGGTTAGAAGATGAAGATTATATTGTTAAAAGCCCCGTTAGAAGAATCCATAAGGTAAAGACCGCAAAGATAATAAAAGAGGCTTTTACAGACGAAACTATAGAAATTTTAAGAGATACCTGTAATGAGGTAAGGAACCTTGCCATAGTTGAATTGTTGGATTCTTCGGGGATGCGTGTTGGCGAACTTGTAAAACTAAACAGAACCGATATAAATTTCAACGAACGTTCTTGTATTGTTTTTGGCAAAGGAAGCAGCGAGCGCGAAGTATATTTTGACGCCAGAACAAAAATTCACTTATGGCAATATTTGCATAATAGAACAGATGATAACCCCGCTCTGTTTGTTTCTCTACGCGCTCCGCATGAACGAATTACAATAAGCGGTGTTGAACTTCTCTTAAGAAAGCTTGGCAAAGCTGCGGCAATAGAAAACGTGCACCCGCACCGATTCCGCCGAACGCTTGCAACAAGAGCAATAGATAAAGGCATGCCCATAGAACAAGTTCAAAAACTTTTAGGGCATGTAAAAATAGATACAACAATGCACTATGCATTAGTAAATCAAAGCAACGTGAAAATGTCACACAGGAGATTTGTAGCATGAAGAATTGGAAGTTTGTTTCGCTAGGAGAAATATGTGATGTAAACAAGAACTCATTTACAAAAAATGATAAATACGAATACATAAATTATCTCGACACTGGAAATATAACGGAAAACAAAATTAACGACATATTAAGAATAGATGATCTTTCCTTGATTCCAAGTAGAGCGAAGCGTAAAATTCAAAAAAATGACGTCATATTTTCAACAGTAAGACCGAATCAAAAACACTATGGTATTATAAAAAAGCCTATCGAAAATATGATTTGCTCAACAGGATTTGCAGTTATCTCTGGGAAGAAAGATATACTAGATAATAGGTTCTTATATTATTACTTGTCGCAGGATGAAATTGTAAATTACTTGCAAGTAATAGCCGAGAATTCAGTCTCTGTTTATCCGTCAATAAAACCCACGGATATAACAAAATTAAAAATAAAACTTCCCGAAATTACGAAGCAAAGGAAGATTGCAGATATATTGGACAGCCTGTCTAATAAAATTGAATACAATAGTTATATAAATCAAAATTTAGATTGGGAGGATTATTTCAGCATTTGCCGTAAAATTATTAAATTAGAAAAAGAAAATCAAAATTTAGAAGCCCAAGCGCAGGCAATCTTTAAATCATGGTTCGTTGATTTTGAACCGTTCGGCGGCAAAATGCCTGCAGACTGGAAATCTGGAACTTTTTCTGAATTAATTGCAAATACAGTTGGTGGAGATTGGGGGAAAGATGAACTTCAAGATAATTATACAGAGGAGGTATACTGTATCCGAGGTGCCGATATTCCCGATGTAAAAATTGGGAACAGAGGGAAAATGCCCAAAAGGTACATTTTACAGAAAAATTATTCATTAAAAAAATTAAACGACGGAGATTTAGTTGTAGAAATATCAGGAGGAAGTCCTACTCAATCAACAGGAAGAATAGCAGCTATTTCAGATTATTTATTAAATAGATACAAAAACAAAATAATCTGTACTAATTTCTGTAAATCGTTGAAACCCAAAAAAAATTATAGTGAATATGTATACCATTATTGGCAATATTTATATGATAAAAATATTTTCTTCGGGTACGAAAATGGCACAACTGGAATTAAAAATCTTGATATATCGGCTTTTTTAGAAACAGAACCAGTAATCATTCCCAGCCAAAATATATTGGTTGCTTTTGCTGAAGTGTGTAAGAAAACGTTTGCGCAGATATATCATAATGGTTATGAAAACGAAACCTTGGCTCAGCTTCGCGACACGTTGCTTCCGAAGTTGATGTCGGGTGAGATTGATGTTTCGGACGTGGCGGTGTAAATTACAATTTGTATGAGTATGAATGACTATTCTGAATACGAGGATAGTGGAGAATTTTCACTATTAAGTTTCATCAAAATTGTTCTTAGAAACAAAAGCACGCTTATTGAAAATGAAGACAAACGTATTCTTTTGTATAGAGGTCATTCAAATCAAGGGTATGGGTTAATACCATCTGTCTTTCGAGATAATTATATAAAGCGTGAGCATGAATTGGTAAAGGAGCTACACCGTTATTGCCCCGAAGAATTCAACACATTGCCATCTACGCTTGATAAATTGATAAAAATGCAGCATTATGGGCTACCGACTAGGTTATTGGATGTTACTTTAAATCCTCTTGTAGCTTTATTTTTCGCCTGCCAAGAAAATGATGGAGATTCGACGGACGGAGAAGTAATAGCCATACCATCATACGTTAAAACTACAGAAGATTTTAAAGTTTCGTTATATGCTGAATTAGCTACAATTGATGATAGCAATTTAAAGCGTGTTATATCTGCTAAGTTTAAACAAGATGATAAAAATATACGCGAGCTTCAAGATGATCTAAAAAATGAATTTGAAGAAAGATCCATCCCAATAATAGTTGCGCAAAATAATAATAGGATAAAACGTCAACAAGGTGCGTTTCTCCTATTCGGCTTAGACCCCAATAGCGAAATGTTTTTGAGCAAGAAAACTATTTTTGATGAAAAACCTTTATTGCAAGGTAAGGCAGAAGAGGGAATTGAATCTTTCATAAAAATTCCAAAAGAAGAAAAAGCCAAAATCTTGAAAGAACTTGATGCGATAGGGATAAATCATTCATTTTTGTTCCCAGAACTTGAACATCAGGCAACGTATTTAAAGAACAAATTTGCGGAGTAAAACTATGTCATACAAAGAAGAAAATTACGAAAATGCAATTATCCAACTTTTTGAAAAATTGGGATATGAACATGTATATGGTCCGGATATTGATAGAGACTACACCGACCCTTTGTATGGCGAAGAGCTGAGAACTTGTCTTACTTCCATCAATCCTGATTTGCCGACAGAAGCTATAGACGAAGCCATTTATAAAATCCGAAATATAGACAATCAAGAGTTGATTTTGAAAAACTCTATTTTTACCGACTATCTACAAAACGGAATTGACGTTGCCTACATACTTAATGGCGAACAAAAATACGACAAAGTAAATCTTGTTGATTACGCAAACATAGACAGGAACAGTTTTATTGTAGCCAATCAATGGACAATAGTTGAACGTTCCGAAAAAAGAGCGGACATTATTGTTTTTGTAAACGGCATACCACTTGTTGTGGTAGAGTTGAAATCGCCATCAAGGGAAGAAACTGACGCTTCGGCGGCGTTTAGGCAGTTGCGAAACTATATGCAGGAAATTCCATCGCTATTTGTATTCAACGCTTTTTGTGTGATGAGCGATATGGCGCAAACAAAGGCAGGCACGATAACGGCTGGCGAAGACCGTTTCATGGAATGGAAGACTACGGACGGTTCTTACGAAACCACAAAATTTGCCGACTACAACACCTTTTTCATGGGGATATTCGAAAAGCACAGATTTTTGGATATTATAAAAAATTTTATTTGCTGCTGTTTTAATGAAAAGCAAGAAAAGGTAAAAATATTTGCGGCGTATCACCAATATTTCGCGGTAAACAAGGCAATAGAATCTACAATAAAGGCGACAAATTCTGACGGTAAGGCGGGCGTATTTTGGCATACGCAAGGTAGCGGCAAATCGTTCTCGATGGTTTTTTATGCCAACTTGCTACAACAAACTTTAAAAAATTCAACCATTGTTGTAATAACCGACAGAAACGACTTAGACAACCAGTTGTTTGGGCAGTTTTCGAGATGTGCTGATTTCCTAAGGCAAATTCCCATTCAAGCGGAAAGCCGAGAAAACCTAATTGATTTGTTGGCTGGGCGCGAAGCAAACGGTATCATTTTTACCACAATGCAAAAGTTCACGGAAACGGCTGAGCCGCTATCGCTACGCAAAAATATCATTGTTATGGCAGACGAAGCCCACCGCGGGCACTATGAAATAGAACGCATAGACCCCAAAACAGGAACGGTAAAAATAAGCACAGAAATTTTAATACGCAAAAGTCTTCCCCATGCAACATATATAGGATTTACAGGAACTCCTATTTCATCAAAAGACAAGAACACGCGCGAAGTTTTTGGCGATTATATAGATATTTACGACATGACGCAGGCCGTCGAAGACGGCGCAACGCGCCCGGTATATTACGAAAGCCGAGTTGTGCACTTAAAGCTCGACAAGTCCATAATGGACAAAATCGACCAAGAATACGACAAAATGGCGGAAATTGCCGAAGCCTATTCCATCGAGAAAAGCAAAAAAGAGCTTAGCAAGATGGAAAGTATTTTGGGCGCGGAACAGACCATAGACGCCTTATGCAACGACATTGTTTCGCACTACGAAGAAAACCGCGAAAAGCTGCTTACGGGTAAGGCTATGATTGTTGCCTATTCAAGAGAAATTGCGATGAAGATATATCGCAAAATTCTCTCGATACGACCGAACTGGACTGAAAAGCTGGCCGTTGTTATGACATCGGCAAACAACGACCCAGAAGACTGGAAACCTATTGTCGGGAACAAAGCGTATAAAGACGAACTCGGCAGAAAGTTTAAAGACAACAATTCGCCTTTAAAAATTGCGATTGTTGTTGATATGTGGCTTACTGGGTTTGATGTGCCGTCGCTTGCGACAATGTATGTGTATAAGCCCATGGCTGGACACAATCTTATGCAGGCCATCGCCCGCGTAAATCGCGTATTCAAAGACAAAGAAGGCGGTTTGATTGTGGACTATGTCGGTATTGCTTCGGCTTTAAAACAGGCAATGAATGATTATACAAACCGCGACAAACAAAAATATGGCGATATGGATATAGGCAGTGCAGCCCTGCCACGTTTCATTGAAAAATTAACGGTTTGTAGGGAATTGTTCCACGGCTTTGATTACAGCAATTTCAAAACGGCATCTGACTACGACCGAGCACAGTTAATAATGGATGGCGTAAATTTTCTTTCGGATCCGCAAGAACCTGAAAGGAAGGAGCACTATTTAAAAGAAGCAATGTTGCTAAGGCAGGCGTTGTCGCTTTGTCGAAGCATTGTAAAACCAGAAGACCGTTTAGAGGCAGCCTTTTTTGAAGCGGTGAGAACATTGTTGACCCGCATTTCATCGAAACCGCATTACATTTCTTTAAAAGAAATCAACAAACGCATAAATGAACTATTGCGCCAAAGCATAAAAAGCGAAGGTGTTGTAAATTTGTTCTCAGATGTACAAGAAGAGTTTTCGATTTTCGATCCTAAATTTTTAGCTGAGGTTGCAAAATTAAAGCAAAAAAACATTGCCGTAGAATTGTTGAAAAAATTGATAGCAGAACAAGTTTCGGTTTATCAAAGAACGAATATTGTTAAGTCTCAAAAATTTTCCGAACTGTTGCAACGAACAATGAATGCCTATCTTAACGGATTGCTTTCAAACGAGGAAGTAATCGAGGAACTATTAAAGATGGCAAAGGAAATTGTAAGCGCAAAAGAAAACGGGAATGCCTTGGGGCTATCAACTGAAGAAGTCGCTTTTTATGATGCCTTAGCTAAGCCGCAAGCCGTAAAAGATGTTTATTCTAACGAAGAACTTGTTGCTATCACAAAGGAATTAACAGACGCTTTGCGGAAAAATAAAACAATAGATTGGCAAAGAAGACAAAACGCAAGAGCCCGTATGCGACTTCTTGTAAAACGCCTTTTGAAAAAATATAAATACCCGCCCGAAGGGCAGGAAGAAGCCCTAAATACCGTTATAGCCCAATGCGAAATGTGGACAGACAATAGCGATATGGAAGAGCAGGAAAGCGCATAGAAATTTGAACAACTAAAACGAATAAAATATGGCAGAGGCGAAAGTTGGGTATGTATATATTTTGACCAATCCGAGTTTTAAGGAGGATTGGGTGAAAATCGGGAAGTCTGCGCGTCCTGTAGATGTGCGCTCGAAGGAGCTTGACAACACTGCCGTTCCGCTTCCGTTTGAAATTTATGCCGCGATAAAAACTTCCAAATTTAACGAGGTTGAAAAGCTTGTCCACAAAACGATAGACCGTTTGACGGATTTGCGAATACGCCAAAATCGCGAATTTTTCAACGTTCCGCCGCAGGTTGCGTTCGACATTTTCAAAGACATAGCATCAGCGGTAGAAGATGCCGAGCTTATCGAATACAAAAAAGAGGACTCGGATTCGGCGGGAGATGGCTCCGACGAATGTCCGCATGCAAGGCGCGGAAGGTTCAAGTTCAGTATGGTCGGCATAAAAATCGGCGAGAAAATCACGTTCATTCCGACGGGAACTGTCGTTACGGTTGCAAGCGACGACACTGTTGAATACGACGGGCGCATTTACAAACTTTCGCCGTTTGTTGGGACTTATATGCCTGCTAATAAGCGCAACACTTCTAACGCATATCAGGGAAGCAAATTCTTTTCATATAAAGGAAAAATATTGGATGATTTGAGAAAAGAAGCCGAAAATAGAAAATAAATGAATTATCGAGCATTCTATACTCGAAAAATATCTTGACTTTTTATTGATAATATATTGTTATTTGTAGCACAATAGGCAAATGAGTAATAGTATATTGTCAGTTGTTCGGAATAAAAATGCATCGACTTCGGAGATTATGAAGGTCGTGGCAGGGAATGTTCGCGCCATGCGTTTGGGGCGGAATATTTCACAAAAGGACTTTGCGTCAAAGGTTGGAATAGCCCTTCCGACGTACAGGCGGTTTGAATCCACAGGCGAGATTTCCATGCGCAAATTGGTGGAAATTGCCAAGTTTTTTGACCTTACGGGGGACATAAAAAATCTTTTTACGAAGCGCGAATATTCTTCGATTGAAGATGTAATAAAAGAAAAACCTAACAGGAAAAGAGCGTCTAAAAATGGATAAGAATTTTGTGGAGGTATGGCTTTCAAATTCGCTTGTTGGGCGTATTGCTCTGACATCCGAAGGCCTTTGCGCGTTTGAGTATGACGCCGATTTCCTTGAAAACGGATTTTCAATTTCGCCGTATGTTCTGCCTCTTGAAAAGAAAGTCTTTATAGCCGATCGCGATCCGTTTGACGGCAATTTCGGCGTATTTGACGACTCTCTTCCCGACGGCTGGGGCACATTGCTGCTCGATAGGTTTCTGAAAGAGCAAGGCAAGGATTTATCGAAGCTTTCCATTTTAGACAGGCTTTCGCTAATTGGCTCAAACGGGCGTGGAGCGTTGGAATATCGTCCAGACAACAGCTTTGCGGCAAACGCTCATTTTAAGGATTTCGACAAGATTTCATCGGCGTGCCAAAAGATTCTTGAAGAGAAGAAAATTGACAACGGCTCGCTTGAAGAAATTTACAAAAATGGCGGCTCGTCAGGCGGAGCCCGCCCAAAGGTATTTGCGCAGATTGACAGCAAGGAGTGGCTTGTGAAATTTAGGTCAAGCTATGACAAAAAGAATATCGGTGAAATCGAATACAAATACTCGCTGCTGGCAAAAGACTGCCAAATAGAAATGCCCGAAACACGTTTGATAAACGGCAAATATTTTGCGGTTGAGCGTTTCGACAGAACGCCGGACGGTCGCGTCCACACAATTTCGGCGTCGGGGCTTTTGAACGCATACTACCGCTTGCCGAACCTTGACTACACCGACTTACTTACCGTCTGCAAAGACCTAACAAAAGACCAAGCACAGGTCGTGCAGCTCTTCCGCAGAATGGTCTTCAATGTTCTGATTGGCAACAAAGACGACCACTCGAAAAATTTCGCGTTCCAATATAAAAACAGTGAATGGAAATTGTCGCCCGCCTACGATATGGTACCAAGTGCAGGGTTCAACGACATGCACACAACGTCCGTCAACGGGAAGGGAAATCCGAGCATGGACGACATTGTTGAAGTCGCAAAACAGGTTTCGATTTCGGAAAAGCTCGCAAAGAATATTTACAGCGAGATAAAGTCAATATTATCTAAAAATAATAAATGAAAATGTTGCGTATTTTTGTCTGGTGTGGTAGTATAGATACCATAGGGACAAAGGTATGATGATAAGTAAGACAAAGATTTCGGCTGCTGGATTTAAGCAGGTCGAAATTACTCGCGAGATGGTTGAAATTTTTGGGTTACCTGTGAAGGCCGTTGGGAAGTGGGCGGTTATTGAGCGGCGCGGTTTTAATTATCGATTACGGAAGGTTCGGTTGGACGGGGATTTTGCTTCCGACAAATACAACAATCATCAGAAGATTTCCTGCAAGGTATGGGCGCAGATGTTTGGAGGTGAGCGTTGTGCCAAGTTTGAATTTTCAAAACTTTCCGTTCGCAAGCGCAGATGGGTGATATCTTTAATTGACGAATTTTTGAAGATTCCAGAGCTACAGAAGGTCATCGAAAATTTAGGGCATGATGAGGTTATATTACGCATTCTTGACGACACTTCGGCTAATCGCGAAGGCGGCAAATTATACAGTTCCATTGAAAGCGCATTAAGTTATTGGAAGCGTAATTATGGGAGGAACGGGGAATGAGCATTCGCCTAAAATACCGTCAAAATAAATGGTCAGAATTTGGTAAGGATTTTCCTGTAAAATTACGCAAAAATACGGTGATTTTGATAGTGTTTAATGTTTTAAAAACGCGTAAGAATACGCAAGAATTTTTACGCTTAAAATTTTGCAACTTGCTAAAATCAAACAAAATACAAAATGAAAGAAAAATAAATATGGATAGAATGTATTCAAAATTAGGAAACGCTCGTTCTATCCGTTGAACTACAGGGGCGGGATAAAGTAGTCATAAGACCAGATGACTGCTTTAAAGTCAACTATATTTCAAGTATTAACCTGCATTACAGTTTTTTTGTGTATTTGCGCTTTTTGCGGGGCGGACGACAAAGCAGTGGTCGAGCAGGACGTCGCAATCGCTTTTCTTGTAGCGAATGCACTTGCCTGAAAGACGGTAGCTCGGAAGTTTGCCCTGTCTGCGGAGCTGCTCGATAAAGGTTGTGCCAATATTGAGATACTCGGCTACCTCTGCGCGGGTTAAAAGCCTGTCGCTTGCGTCAGGCTGCGTTAATCTTTGCGTATTTGCGTATTTTCTTTTTTCCATACGCAAAATATCTCCGTGTCAAATTTCTCAAAATGTAAAATGCAGATAAAGCCCGTAAAAATAGGCGAAATAGGTTGGGATTTTGTAAAAGTGGAAAAATTTTCTAAGGAGTGATAACAGTCGTCTTATGGCAAATGCTTTTCTATGTGTCTTTAAAATCCCTTTTTTAGTCTTCAAATTTGTCACATGTGACAAATTTCAAAGGCAACTGCAAAGCGCGTAGAATTTGAAAAAGGGAACATTAAGTTTTTAGGCAAATCTGCAAAAAGCGTAAAAATTACGTAAATGAAAGCGTAAAGAATATCTTGACAAAACTGTATTAACTACCTTATATACATAATGTTTATTAATAAAAAACCGTAAAAGTTATAAGAAAAGAATTTGACATCAAGGAATTTATACAGGCGAACGGGACTGTTTCGTCCGCAGATGTCATGCGCCAATTTGGAATTTCCAAACCTACTGCCATAAGCCTCTTAAAAGAATCTAATGCCATTGCCATTGGCAATTCTGTAAAACGTGAATATGCATTGCCTCAGCCGATAGGGGAAAATGGTTTTGAGTGGAATCTCTATAAGGTGGACGAGCAGGCAAGTATCGCTAAACTTGGAGTTTTGTATTCCACAAATGCGGGATTTTATTTTAACGGCAATTATCCATCTTTTTATGGCGGCGAATTTAAGAACAAGCTCTTCCCGACTTTGCCATGGTTTTTGTATGAGCACCGTCCGCAAGGCTTTGTTGGCAGGAATATTGTCTATAATTTGAATAAGACTTTTGGGATATCCAAAGAGTTAAACAGCTGGTCCGACGCCGATATTCTTGGATACCTTTTGCGCTTTGGCGATGATTTGCCCGGTTCGCTGATTTTGGGAGACTTTGCAAAAGATAGATTTTTGCAAGGTAAAGAAATAGATGTTGATGAATGCAAACGTGCAGAAATGTATCCTGAATTTGCAAAGTTTGCCGTTGAAAACGGAATGCCGCATTCATCTGCCGCCGGCGAACAGCCAAAGTTTTGCGCTTTGGTTCGTTGTGAAAATGGAACATACAGAAACGTAATTGTAAAGTTTTCAGGCGATATGAATAACCCGATAAACCGCCGCTGGGGAGACTTGCTTATAGCGGAACATATCGCCTTGCAGGTATTGAGAAATTACGGATTTGTTGCATCTGAATCGCAGATTATCGAATCGCAAAACAGAGTATTTCTTGAATACAATCGCATTGATAGAGTCGGCAGATACGCCAGGCGAGGCACAAGTTCATTAAGCGGTATTGACGCCGCATTTATAGGCGAAGGCGGCGGTTCTTGGTCTAATGCGATGGGAAAAGCCAAGGGATATTTTAGCGCAAAAGATATTGATATTGTCGAGCGCATTTACAATTTTGGCTTGGCTATTGGCAATACAGATATGCACTTTGGCAACATCAGTTTCTTTGTAAACCACAATTTGCCTTTTGAGCTTGCGCCTATCTATGATATGCTTCCGATGTATTATGCACCTAAAAGCGACGGCACATTGCAAAATGAAGCCCTTGCAAGCATTCCGCCGACGCGAGAATCGCGCACAATGGCTAAGGAATTTTGGCAAAAGGCAATCGCAAGTACTTCCATAAGTGCTTCATTTAAACTAATTGCGCAAAAGAATATAGACGCATTATCTTAGTTGTAACATCAGTGTTACAAGTCGGCAATTTTGTCTTGCAGGTAAAAAAATTCAAGTTGTCCAACTGTTTGTACAAGTCTTTGCTCATACTCTTAAGATGGGAAATCAGTTTCCCAAGTTAAGGGATTTTGAAAAAACGACACTGGTGTCGCATTTGCTTAGATCTATAATCTTAAGAAGTATTTATCCAATCGACATAAAGGGATATTCGTGCCTGTTTCTCGTCTTAAAATAGACCTTTTAGATTCAGTACTTTCAAAAATTCGAGTTTTCTTAGAAAAACATACAGTGTTTTATAAGAAAGTGCGCCCAACTTAGAAAAAATTTCCTCATTTTCTAAGTTGTGGCCACTAACTTAGAAAATGTTATTGACTTTTTCTAAAAAAGTTGATCTTTTTAGAATATGAAAAATTTCGAATCGGGAACTTACGTTCAACACGACTTTTATAAAAGCTTTTTGCCTACAAAATTATCTAGAGAATGGAAAATTGACGATATGGAACTTTCAAAATTATTAAGTGACGCTGATAGGGAAATTGGTAAGCTAGATATGTTCTCCAGTCATATTCCTGATATAGATATGTTTATACGCTTGCAGGTTACGAGGGAAGCTACAGATTCCAGCAAAATCGAAGGAACTCAAACGCATTTTGATGAGGCTATTAAAGAAGCGGAAGATATTCCAGAAGAACGCAGAGATGATTGGCAAGAAGTCCAAAATTACATTTCCGCAATAAATTATGGTATTGAGCGTTTAAGTACACTTCCAATATCAAGTCGGCTTATTCAAGAAACACACCGCTACCTGCTAAAAGGCGTACGTGGAAAATATAAAAATCCTGGAGAGTTTCGCAGAAGTCAAAATTGGATTGGGGGAGCAAGTATTAGCGATGCTGCGTTTGTACCTCCACATCAAGACGATTTACCAGATTTAATGACTGATTTGGAAAAATTTATTCATTGCAATAATTTGATTCCAGAACTTGTAAAAATCGCATTAATTCACTATCAGTTTGAAACAATTCACCCTTTCTTAGATGGAAATGGACGTATTGGTAGGCTTTTGATTCCATTATATCTTACAAATAAAGGTGTAATTCAAAGACCTATTTTATATATGTCTGCATTTTTTGAAAAAAACAGACGTGTATATTATGATAAATTATCGAATGTACGAATAAATAACGATATTGTTGGCTGGGTAAAATTTTTTCTTGTTGGAGTAATTGAGACGGCTAAAAACAGTATTAATACTTTCAATAAGATCTTAGATTTAAAAGAAGCGGTTTCTGAGAAATTACAAAAACTTGGGAAACGTTCTGCATCTGCAACTACAATCGTCAAATATTTGTATGGATCACCTTTGATAAAAATAAAGAAAATAATGGAGATACTTAATGTATCTCACGGCACTGCTTACAGTTTGGTAAAAGAGCTATGCGAAATTGGTATCCTGGTAAAATTACCAAGAACAGCAACTAAAGATCGCTATTATGTCTTTAAAGATTACCTAAATATATTCTCTGAAAGGGCTGATGATAGATAGGTCTACATATTTGTGAATTAGTGGTCTAAAATCCACAATTTTATAAAGAAACGAACTCAACTTAGAAAAATTTTTCATATTTTCTAAGTTTGAGATGTTAACTTAGAAAATACTTATTGAATTCTCCAAATTTTAGCGATTTTTAAGAATTTCGCTTAGAAAGCAGTAGCTCTTGCTTCTTCTACTCCGCGCCCGTACGTAATATTGAATATTCATCGTTTTTAGTTTTCAGGGAAGATGTTGAAGTATTTTATGGCGTCGCGTTCGCGGGCAAGGCCGTTGTAGTGCTGTTTTAGGACATCTACGGCGTGTCCCATTTGCTCGGCGGTTAGGTATGCGTTCTTTATCAGCGCGAGGTAGTAGGTCGCGGCTGAATGGCGCAGGCCATTTTTTATCCAGTTGCCTTTGCCGAGGCTCTCGTGAAGCTTATTTATAAGGGTGGTCTTGCCCTTGTTTAGAATCTTCTTTTTAGTCCCGAGTTCCCAGACGTACGGTTCGAGCCACTTGGCGAGATTTTCAGGAATTTTTACAATTCGTCTGGAAGCGGTCTTTGTGATTTCGCTATCAAGAATAATTTCCCTGTCCTCGAGCTTGATTTTATCCCAAGTAAGCCTTTGCATTTCGGCGTTTCTTATGCCGGTGAAGGCGGAAATTGCAACGTATGCGCGAATCTCGCTCTTAGGCGGGGTGGAATCTAAAATTTTGCGTACCTCTTCGGGCGTGAAGATTTTTGGCGTCTTGCCCCTGATTCTCCAAGCCTCGACTTTCTCCACGGGATTGTTGTCGAGCCAGTCTTGCATTTTGCAAAACTTAAAAAATGAGTAGAGCGTTCGGCGATACTCGTTTCTTGAATAGGCGCCCAAGTCTTGGCTTGTCTCCTTAAAAACCCTCATCGGGCGGCCGTCCACATGAAGTTTGTCGCTATCGGCATATTCGCGCTTCTTGAGATTTATAAGCCAGTGGAAAATTTCTTTGCCGCCAATCAGCGAGACAATCCTGTCGCGCTCAAAACTTTCCATAAACCTAAATAAAATTCTTTCGACGCCCGTTAAATACTCTCCGGAAAGCTCTTTCTTTTGCAGGGACAGGCAATATCTGTCTATTGCAAAATCGAGCCTTACGGAGCGTTCTTTCAGCTTGGAAAGCGCCTTGTATTCTTCTATTGCCCTATTCAAACTTATGCCGTGCGGCTCCAAGTCTTTGGTGAGTTTAACGTAGGTTAATACCGCGTTTGTCAAACTTGTGCGAAGGGGAGCTAAAAGCATCTTAGCCTCGACAAGCTCGCGCCTGTCTGTCGGTGAAATGCGGTTTGCCTCAACGCCCAATTTTTCATCGTAAACATTTTTTTCGCGGAAAAATTCGAGCGCTTCGGCTTCGGTGGAAAATCTGCGCGCCCAGCGTTTTTGCTTGTCTGTGTCGAAATAGTAAACGACCCAGCGCTCGCGGTTTTTCTCGGCAACTTTTTTTGGGAAGGAAGGAGATCTGTTCTTCATACAAAATCCTTTCCTGTCAAAATTGCGCTTTGGTAAGGATTTGCCTTACCATTGGGCAAAAATCCCCTAACATGCTTGCAATTAACAATATTCTATTTGTTCCAAAACGCCAAATCGAGGTTCGATTCCTCGTGGGGGCGCGGGTTGATTTTACGGGATAGTTGCGATATTTCTAAGCTTTAGGATATTCCCGTGAGTTTTAATGAAGGGCACTTGCGCATCAAACTCTGTCTCCATAGACATTCTTATGGGGTATATTGTTTTTGCGCTTACCGTCTGTTAATATGCAAAAAACTAATATTTGCCCTAAGCGATGAATGGGCATTTCTATAAAATATATATCTGGCATTTTTTATTCTTTTTAATTTTTATAGAGGTTATAGTTTTATCTAATTTGCATTTTAAAAACTTCAACTCATATCATAAGTCGCATAATAACTATGTGCGGCTGTTTTATTCGACAGCATTTATTTTCCCCTCTACATATTTATTATATCTAAACTACATTTCAGCTTTTGCCGAAATTCTAAAAAAATTTTTCTCAACTTATAATATGTAGTTAAAATTTTAATCGAACTACTATATTTTATATGGCGCGATAATCAGTGCCATATATGCGAGCTGTCTATTTGCGAAGTTATTTCATCAGCCCTATTGCCCTTACTATTGCAATCATCCCTTCAGCGGCTACATCGTTTACGATTTTTCCGTCTTTATTAAAATAATAAAAATTCATCATGCAGGCGGAAAATTTTTTGCCGGTGGCTTTTATCCCCATAAAATCTCCGTCATTTGTTCCCGAGCATGTCCAGCGTACAGCCACTTTATCGCCGCCGGCTATCATTTCTTCCAATTTCCACTGTACGTCGGAAAAACCTTTGCGCATAAAATACACTACCGATAAATACCCGTCTCCGCCGAATACGGGTTCAGGAGAAGCGGGGGTGTAGAACGAAGCGTCGCTTGCTATCAACTCGTCCGCCAAACTTTTGTCTGCCGTGTTTATCATTGTTTCAAACTGCTTCATCTTTAATGCTATTTCTTCTTCTTTCATATATGCTTTCTCCTTGTCTTTCGGTATTTTATTTTTTCGTAACATGTCAATAAATATGTTTTGTGGGCTTTGCCTATTTTGACAAAAAATATCTGTCTATCAGATATGCTTAAACTTTCATTTTAGGTGGCGGATTATTGAAAATTCTCATACTTGCATTATTCTTTTTTAATATCCAAATTTTTTTATCCGCAAAATGGCTTGAAGTCTATTTTGTTTAAGGGCATCCCACCGATATTAAAATTGCATTAATACCTATGCGGTATGGGATTAAAAGTTTGACAAAGCCGCATCGTTTATTGAGAAAAAAATACAATGAAAAACATAATACCTTTGGTTGTATCGGTCGTTCTCGGCCTTGCTGCAGTTTTTGTCGTAAGTAAGACTCTGTTCGATAGAAAGGAAACTAAGGACGAAGCGACAATTTCGATTATTGTTGCAGCAAGGGATATTGACCCCGACGAGGAGCTTGTTGAGGGTTCCCTTACATACCGCGATATTCCCAAATCAGTTCTTCCGCACGGCGCGCTATTGTGGGAAAATGTCGCTATGATTTACGGTCAGCGCGCCCAGCATTCTATCGCCAGAAACGACTACATATTAATAAGTGACATCCAGCTGAAAATATCTTTGGGCGATTGCTCTAAAGAGGGGGAGTGGACTATCCCGATAACTTTTTCGGACCCGGCTCTGGTTAAAATGCTAAGGCCAAACGATGAAATCGGCATTGTATCAACGTATGTTTCGCGGAAAGTCGAGCGCATTCCGGGCGTCCCGGAAAATGAAAATGCAATTTCTCCGGCTGTGAGGGAGGCGGAAAGCCGCGAGACTTCCGTTCTATTGCCGTGTGTGAGGGTCATAGGAATTGCCAACAACAACGGTTCGTTTAGGGAGTCCGGCACTTCGAGCGGCACGATATTTGTGTCTCTGCCGCCGCAGCAGGCAATGATTGTAATAGCCGCGCAGCGCGAGGCTGAGCTTTACCCCGTGCTTAGAAAGCGCAACGATTCCAGCGCGCTTAACAGGAAGGAAATTGGCGTAGTAAACGAAAAAACTTTCGAGGGCATTCGCAAGGGTTTGCAATCTGCCGAATTGCCTTCTTCACCAACCGAAAGCGTTAGATGAAACACTATAAATTAAAATCAGTATTTTCTCCGTTTTTTCTCTTCTTGTCGGCGGCGATTATTTCCGTGCCTCCGTCGGGTTTTGCGGAGGCTCAGAGTGGCGAAGCGCCATCTCAGGCAGGCGCGCAGGCGGCGCTGCCGACGGAAAGCGTCACCATCTCGCAGGACGAAGTCAGGGCTCTTGAAGTTCCTTTTGAAATAGTCGGGTACGAATCGTCTTCTAAGAGTGTCAAAATTTTAAGATCAAAGGGAAGAAGGCTTGAGATTAAGGGTGTTGAACCCGGCTATTCGGACATCTCTTTGAACTCAAACTCAATGTCAAAGACATTCAAGGTGCATGTCACAAATTCGCTTGCGTCGCTGTATCGCGACTTGTGCAAAGACATATCGGATTTCTCCGAGGTGACGGCGGAAATGTCGCACAATGCGATAACTCTTAGGGGCGAGATATCGAAATACTCGCGCTACCTTGCTTTTATGAATATCTTGGACAAATACCGCGACTCCTACCGCAACTATGTCGCGTACAAGCCCGGTCCCGAGATGTTCGATTCCCTCAGAAGGCAGCTTGTTGACGCGGGATTCAAGGTTGAGAACGACATTCCGAAAAAGGCCGGGACTGTCGGCATGAAAATTTCGGCTGGCATTCTTACGTTTTACGGAAGAATGCTGTGCGACAACGATATTGAGGAGATTAAGAAAATAGTGTCGTCGCAGAAATGGCTTTCCGCGGGGCCCAACCCGACGGAGGTGGTTTACAATTTGGAAGTCGATGACACCCAGCTTGACGTCAATGTTGTGATAGTGGGCGTCACGCGCTCGCAGCTTGCGCGCATGGGAAATTCCGGGGCGAACGGCACGGTGCTTTCCGTGGATTTGCAAAGCTGGTTTAGGTATCTTGCAGGCGAGCTTCCCCCCGGGCTTGGTTCCGACGCTCCCCAGAAATCCGGATTCGGCGGGCTTGCGTACATGAATACTGGCATTCAAGGCGCCATACAATTCTTTGGCGAAAACGGGGTCTCCGATTTCAGGGACGGCGGCCATGTGACGCTTACGAGCAATTCAAAGGGCGTGCAGCAGGCTGTGTATGAAAACGGCGGAACTTTGAATGTGGAGATACACGGCAGGGACGTTGCCGATCTCAAAGAGATAAATTTTGGGCTTACGATAAAAGTTAGCGGCGGGCTTGTAAAGGCCGACAAAGTTCGGCTGATATTGGAGGTTGAAAAGAGCCTCGCGCCAATAAAGCAGGACGACGACTACCTCCAGCGCAAGACTAGAAGCAAGAGCGAGATTGTTTGCAATCTCGGGCAGACGGCAGTCATATCCGGACAGCGCGAGCTTACGCGCACAAAGAGCGACTCCGGATACGCTTTCCTCAGACACGTTCCTGTATTGAGTTCGCTTTTCGGCTACGAAGAGGAGAATGTAGAGGAGTTGCAGTTGTTGATTTTAGTGTCGCCCCAGGTTGCAGGCAACGGTGTTGAAATGCTTTCAAAGCCGTCGGCGGAAACGTCGGGGGTCGAGGGGGACGTCTCCAAGAGAATTGCACCCGATGCGGATGAACTTCGCGAGAATTCAAACAAGTCGCGCGCAGAGAAAATGTTTACATGGTAGCGCGCGTTAAAGTTAAATCGGCGGACGGGCGGTCGAGATTTTTTGAGATTCCCGAAAACGCAGTGCTGACAATCGGGCGCTCCGACGCAGCGGATATTGTCCTAGACGACATGACGGTCTCGAGGCGCCACGCAGTCGTTGGCGCATCTGAAAATGGCTGTTTTATAGAGGACAATTCGAGCACGTCCGGAACATGGATAAACGGCGAAAGAATTAGCGGCCGCAGAACGGTGTTGCCGTCGGACAATATAAAGATTGGCGGGTACGAGCTTTCCGTTTCGGCGGGTACGCAGGCGGCGGGCGGAGGAGCCGGCCGCAAGGCGCCGCCGTCGTCGGGGGGCGGAATGCCGGTTTACAACGCCCAGACGGAAACTGAAATGTATTCCGACGAAATGCTTGAGCTTGCGAGGGTTGTCCAATCGCGCGTGCTTGAGATACTCAATATAACGGGAGCTCCTTCAAACAAAATATCCGCGGAGGGAATGCGCCCGAAGGTTGAGGATGCGCTCGACCAGGCCTTGCGGGAGATACGGCACCGCATACCCGGCAGCATACAGATAGAAAAGTTCCGTGCTGTTTTGATGGACGACCTAATCGGGTTGGGGCCGCTGTCGCCGCTTTTGCGGGCGGCAGACATATCGGAAATAATGATAAACGGCCCTGACAATATTTTTGTGGAAAGCAATGGGATTCAGTATAGGACGGGAGTGCGCTTTAATGGAGAGGCCCATTTGCAGTCGATAATCCAGCGCATAGTTGAGCCGCTTGGAAGGCATATAGACGCTGCGTCTCCGATGGTTGACGCGCGCCTCGACGACGGATCTCGAGTGAATGCCGTAATACCGCCGCTATCGCTCGACGGGTCGCTTGTGACAATAAGAAAGTTTGCGGCGAAAAAGTTAACCGACGAGGACTTGATACGCTTTGGGAGTCTCAGCCGCCCGATGGCCGAATTTTTAAAGGAGGCCGTGAGGTCGAGGCGCAACATATTGGTATCCGGCGGTACCGGGTCGGGAAAGACTACGCTCTTGAACATATTGTCGCAGTTCATTCCAGAGCGCGAGCGCATAATAACGGTCGAGGATTCCGCCGAGCTCAAGCTTACGCACGAAAATTTATGCAGATTGGAGGCGCGGCCCGCAAATATTGAAGGGCAGGGGCGCATTACGATAAGGGACTTGGTGATAAACACGCTGAGAATGCGTCCTGACAGAATCATAGTCGGCGAGTGCCGCGGAGCGGAGGCGCTCGACATGTTGCAGGCTATGAACACCGGCCACGACGGCTCGATGACGACCTGCCACGCTAACAATCCGCGCGACGCGCTTTCAAGGCTAGAAAACATGGTGATGATGGCGGGGTTCGAGCTTCCGTCGTCCGCGATACGCGAGCAGATTGCGTCCGCGATAAATCTGATAGTCCAGCAGACGCGCATGCCCGACGGCTCGAGAAAAATCGTTAAGATAACGGAGGTGTGCGGCCGCGAAAACAATACGATTTTGTTGCAGGATATTTTCACTTACGAGCAGGAGGGCTACGATGAAAAGTTTAAGGTGGTGGGCAGGCATGTCGCCACTGGCAACATACCCAGATTTATAGAGGAGCTCAGGCAGTCCGGCGACTTGAAGCTGGATATGTCAGTGTTTGTACCGGAGGGTTGAGATGGTTTATTCAGAAATGCAGCGTGTTGGAATATATCTGCTGGTGATGCTTGCGGCGTCGCTGTTGATATATATGTGCATACGCTTCATACAGTCGTTTAGCGTGGAGCGCGCGGAGAAGGGCGCGGGGAGCCGTTTGGTGTCGCCTTCGGCGGTCGGAGTCTATCGTTTCATAGACAAGATTAGGCTAAGGCAGCTGCAAACGTCGATAGGCATTTTGGCGGCGGGGCTTTTTGTAGGCACGCTGTTGTTTTGCGGGGTGTACAATCCGGTGGCGGTAATAGTAGGCGGGGTTGTATTTTTTGCGGCGGGGTTTAGGGCTCCGTGGATTTATTTTTCGGGAAAGGCGAAGGCGAGGGCGAAGGAGTTTGAGGCAGGAATTCTCGATTTGGCAATGGGGCTTACGAGCGCGCTGCGCTCCGGGCAGGCTCTTCCGCAGGCGCTTGAAGCGTTTTCGCGGAGGTGTGAAGGGCCGATGAAGGAGGAGCTGATGATTGTGATTCGTGAGTACAGGCTCGGCCTCGAGTTGTCGGAGTCGCTCCAGCGAATGTACGAGAGGGTTCCCTGCGAGGATCTTCAGCTTCTGATAGTCTCGATAAAATTGACAACCCAGTCAGGCGGAAGCCTCGCCGACGTAATCCAGCGGATAACCCAGACCATACGCGCGCGCACCGAATTTCACCAGAAGCTTATGGCGCTTACAGCCCAGGGAAGGTTTGAGGCGCTTGCGATGTCGCTTGCGCCGCTTGCGGCATTTTTGTTGCTGCTTCTTGTAAACAGCGAGCTGATGATGCCCCTTTTGACGACGGGGATAGGATGGTGCGCGATAGGGATCATGCTTGCTCTTGAGGTGACAGGGTATCTCGTGATACGCAAGATAGTGGACGTTAAGGTGTAGAAAATGGGAGAGTATGCTGTATATATTTTCATTTTTATGGCGGTAATGATACCGACAATACTTTATTGTATGTCGGACAAATCCGTGAAGGTCGCCAAGTCTCCGAAGCGCAGCGCGGAGGTTGAGCTTCCTGCGGCGCTTCAGATAGCCGAGCCGTTTGCCAATGCGTTGGAGCGTCTTGGTTTTGGCGGTTTTCTCAGCCGCATATTCCGCTCGGGGGCTGCCGCATTGGAGAAAAAAATAGAGTTTTCTGGATTGAAGACTAACGCGAAGAAGGTGTATTGCGCGCAGGTGTTCTTGGCGGCGGCACTATCGGTATTGTTTGCAGGAATGGCGTTTGCCGCCGCTGAGGAGGAGGCGTACGCCGTAGTTGGGGCAGCTCTCGGATTTTTCGTAGGCTGGTTTTCCCCGAGGACCGGAATTGACAACATCGTGGACAAGAAACGCACAGCGATATTGAGGAACCTGCCGTACTCGATTGACCTCATAGGCTCTGCAATGCGCGGGGGGCTCGATTTCATGGCGGCGGTTAGATTTTACGTCAACCTTTCAGACGCGGGTCCCTTGCGCGACGAATTTCTTAGAATGCTGCACGAGATGGAGCTTGGTGTGACGCGCATATCGGCGTTGCGCAATATGGCGCTTCGCGTGCAGATAAAGGAGTTTACGTCGTTTGTATCGGCGATAGAGCTTGGAACAGAGCTTGGTTCGCCGCTTACGGAAACGATGGAAATCCAGGGGGAGGAGATGCGGAAGGCGCGTTTTGCCCTCGCGGAATGCAAGGCGCAGAGGGCGCCGTCGCTAATGTTGCTGCCAATGGCGATATTTATAATGCCTGCGGTATTTATAATAATTTTAACACCCATCTACATAAGAATGAAAGAGGCGGGGGTTTCCCTGTTTTAAGGCAAAATGCAAACGGCGCGTTACAAAATAAGATTCATAAACGGAGATTTGGAGGGGAGGTCTTTCGCTGTAAAGGGATCCGGAATTGTCATAGGCTCGTCGATGAACGCCGACATACGCAGTTCCGACGCCGGAGTCGCCGAGGAGCATTTGACGCTGCTTCCGCAATCCGGCGGAGGGATAGCGATGCATTGTTCCGACGACGCGCTTGTTCGCAATGAACAGGCGGCGGCGGGAACCGACGCCGCGCTTCGCCCCGGCGACGATGTAAAGCTTGGGAAGTCGCTCGCTTTTGTGGTTGAGGAATACGGTGCGCTTGCCCATTCAAATGAGCCAGATGTCGATATTTACGGCGAGGCAACTGTGAATCCCGCAAGCGGTGGATTGAATGCCGATTCCAGCGGGGAAGATGTGTCGCACACGCGCTATGCGTCGGCGGAGGAGCTTGCGGATTTGCGTGCGGCGAATAAGTCGATGGAGCGGCAGCGCAGGCTGGCGGTGGTAATGGGAATTTTCATGTCGATTGCGATACTTGCGCTGGCGTATTACATATCTGAAAGCGGTGTTGAAAATCCCGTGACGTGGCCTGGAGAAGTGACGGGAGTGTACGACGACGGCGAGCAGCGTATCGACCTTGGCGACAACGGGAAGTTTTTGATATATTATCCGAATAGCCCTGCGATGGTAAAGAACGTGGAAGGCTCAAATTTTGAAGTGTTGACGGCGATAGGGCGCAATCAGGACGTGCCTTTCCACATAACTTTTGCGGCGTCTCCGGTAAAGGACGGCTACGCAAAGACGCCGCGCAAGAGTTTTGACGAGTGGCTTGCCGCCGCCGAGAAAAACAGTGGAATGAAATTTACGTCCGAGCCGCAGGAGGATTTTTTCAATAAGCGCGACAACGGTTATCCGTACATAAGAATCAACTATACGCGCAAGGCGGGGCCCATGGTGTGGCGGGGTGTTGCCTGCTATGCGCGGTTTTTGGACAAGCAAATAGTGCTTATGCGCGAGGTTCCCGAAACGCAATATTGGAGGGCTTCGTCGCTGTTGAAGGACTACGATTGCATATCGGTGGCGAACTCCACTGTGGCGAGGTATTGGGAGGTCCCAGAAAAGCCTCTGCGCGAAAATACCACCAAGATGCTTCAAATGCTGAACCGCGAGCTCCGCAAAAACATTGAGATAGCCTCTTGGGAAGATATCGATTTGCTGATTAGCAGCCTTTTTGTGGAGGCGTACAAAAACAACGAGCGCCCGTTGATAGACGCCACGCAATCCCTTTTGGAAAAATTCCGCGCCGCCCAGAAGGTATGGTATTCGAGAAAATGCCTCGAATATTCAGATTCTCTGAGGGACGGTAAAAAAGACGAGACAACCCGAATTTTAAACGATTGTCTGGAAAAGTTTGAACCTCTGAACGACTACCGCTACACGCGCATAATGAAAAACGATTGGAGTGTTGAATAATGGCTGCCGACGAAAACAAACCAGAGCCGTGCGGCGCGGGTGGAATAGCCGAAAGGCTGCGCAATGCGCTTTTCGGGAGTCGCAAGCAAGCGGGAAAGGATTCCGCCGCCGGGGTATATGCGGAGAGGGGATATTCCTATCTGATTGAATTCAGATGCCGCGGGACTCTCGCGTATTCGGCAAAGACAGACAATTTAGGGGAGCGCATAACAATCGGCCGCTCTCCTGAAAACGACTGGATAATACCTGCCGAAGACAGGTCGTCGGGCGATTTTCGCGGGCAGATTACGCTCACTTCGAAAGACGTGTCGCTGACGGCGATCAAAGGCGGGAAGTTCAGGTACAAGGGGCGCGAGACTTCCGGCAAAAAGCTGCTTCCAGGGGACCGCGTGTCGATAGGCGACTGCGAGCTGACTGTAAGCCATGCGGAGTCCTCGGCCGACCGACCGTGCGACGTACATAGGCTCGAATATTTAAACGGCCCTCTCGCAGGCTCGATGGCAAGGCTTGAGCATTCTTTGATAAGAATCGGTTCCGCGAAGGACAACGATATCGTTATAGACGACGATGTAGTGTCCGCGCACCATGCAGAGTTGAAAATATCCGACGACGGGCAGACATGGCTGAGAGATACAGGCAGCCAAAACGGGACGTACGTGAACGGGGCGAAGATGGGGCGTACCGAGAGAATGCTGATGGACTCCGACATAATTTCGATCGCATTCTACGACTTGCGCTTTTTGGATATGAATGTAATCCACACGCGCACAAATGCCGCAAAAAAGATATTGGCGGTTTTTGCGACGGTTGTTTTGACGTTTATGGTGTTCGGTATATTTTATGCGCTGACGCCGACTTCGGAAAGCGTCATAGGCGAGTACGACGAATATCTGAAAAACGACGACTTTGATGGCGCGCGCGGAATGCTGTCGAAGCTTCCGTATTCGAGGGAATTTAAGAAGTTTGCCGACGAATACCCTGAATACAAGGAATCGTTGGCGCGCTACGAAACAGTTTACAGGGTATTCGGGAAATTCAAGGAGTATTTAAAGAACTCCGAATGGGCGAAGGCTACATCTTGCATAGGGCAGCTGCATTTGGAAAGCCAGTCTGACTGGAACTGGAATGGCGCGGGAGTCTCCGAATACATGAAGGAGGCGGGCGAGGCGAAATCGCATTTAATTCAGATGTATGCGCTTTCAAACTTGCTGTCGGATACGGATTTGCCTGCGGAAAATATGAAGTCCGAGCTTTCCAAGATAGAGAAGACGCCCTACGTAAAGGCGGATTTTGGGAAGGGGGCGCCGGAATATTTGCGGCCGCTTTGCGCTGCAATATCGCAGAAAGTCGACGAACTTAGGGCGAATGTGGCGAACCTTGAAAAGCTCGACAAACTCTTGAAGGGAATAAATTGGGAGGACGCTGACATTCAAAAGTTGCTATCGCAGATAGACGGCATTAAGCGCGACTCAATGGGCGGTGTGAGAATGAAAGCCCAGCACGCCGAGGAGCTGATAAAAAAAATGAGGGGCAATATAGAGTCTGTAAGGAGCAACCAGGAAAAATTCTATAATCTCCGCTTTGGCGAGCTCGACAGGCAGATAGACTTCATATCGCCCGACGAGTGCATGAATTACGACTCGATATCAAAGTTGCGCGCGGAGATAATAAGTAGAAATTCGCAGATACTAAAAGGCACCGACGCGATAAAGTACATAATTTCCAACATAAGCGAATACGGAATCGACGCGGGCGTCCCCGAAGTCGCGAAAGCCTTTAATTCAAGGCAGACATGGGACGGCTTGTTGTCCTTCAAAAGCTTAAAAAGCCAGCCTGCGGAGGTTGCCGAGGGCGGATACGCAGACGAGTACGACAAGCTTTTAGGGTTTAAGTATTTTTATGACATAATTTCCCAGATACCGACACTATCCACAAATATATTTTCCACGGATCTGCTTTTGCCTGAGCAACACCGCCCGGACTGCATAGAGCTATCGGACACATACAAAGCCGCCGAGGAGGCGTTTGCATGGTTTTCCATGCCCGAAAACAAGTGGATGCTCAGAGGAAAAATATCGGGGCTTCGCGGAAAGATTGCGGACGTGTTAAAGACTCGCGAAAACCTGTTGAATATGTTGAATGAAATTGTGCGCGAAAATCCGAACGGGCGAAAATATTTCGTCTCGAAGGCGGCATATTTTTATTTTGCGCCTCCCGGTAGCGTATCAAAGGACGATATAGACGAGTTCGCAAAAAAATGGAGAGAATTTAGGCGTCTGCAATATTCGGCGTGGGAGAAATACAATCCGATAGATGCCGATAAAATAAAAGACGTAAAAGAGCGGATACTCTCGAACGGCATACCGGGGGATCCAATTGTAAACCGCGTATGGAGGCACTGACGCGGTTGAAAGTGCTAGGAGGCTGCAAATGCTCGGCAAACAAAAAGGCGCGCGCAATATGAAGAAGGGGCTTTCAGGAAGAAGGCGCGGGGCGGTTTTATTGGAATACACACTGCTATTGTGCTCCATATTGCCGCTCGTATTCGGCGCGTCCGCGATGATATACCGTTCGTCTTGGCTTGGAGGGGAGTTTGGCGAGATAGGCGAAGGAATAGTTCACCTTTACCAGCGAATAATAACTGTTATTTCCCTCCCGATACCATGACGGGCCCGCAGCGCAGAAATCTCGAAAAGCTGCTGTCCGGGAATGCGGTAGACGTATTCGACGCCGCCGTATATTTCGATTCGCTTGGAATTTTTATTCTTCCCGGGGAATCTGCTGCAGACTATGCGGCGCGTGTAGGCCGCCTGCTTAGGGAGATAGACTCTCTGATGGCAGGGACATCCAAGTATATGGAATTTTGCAAGGGCGCGGAGAGCGTAGACAATTCGATTTGCGAAGCGGCTGTCGAAATTGCTGAAAAGGCGTACGGATTCCGCGCGGATTGGGTTCCGGCGTTTAAATCTGGGCGGCGTGTCGGACTTTTGTCTGAGGGAATTTTATACGAAATTGACGGAGTCCTGCCTTTGATATTCATAAGAAATCCGAATGGGCGGAATGTGGCGGCTGTTCTTGCGCACGAGATTTGCCATGCCGCAAGAATGGGTTTTGGCGAATCTATTTACGACGAATGGTTCCCGCGGAATGTTGAGCCGTCGTTGTTTCGGAGAATATTTGGAAATTTTTTTAGGAATTGGAAAATCCCGTCAATATTCTTTACGTCGGCCATGGCGTCGGCGTGCTTATTCGCGTTAGGGTTGCCCCTTTTGGGGATTGCTGCAGCGGTGCCAATGGCGGCGACAGTCGCGGTAGAAGCACGCAATAGGGCGGTGTTGGCGGAGGCCCGAAAAAAGCTTGTGGCGGCGGGGCTCGCGCCCCTTCCGATTTTATTCAGAATGGACGATGCGGAAATATTTTCGATTGCAAAATCTGAAAGCCCGAAAGATTGGGTGAGCCGCGCGGCGGAAAAGGCGCTGCGCTGGAAAATTTACAAGGCGAGGTTTTCAGTTTAGCTATCAAGCGACTTCGACCAACAATCGGTTTTAGTTCTCAGCCGTTTTTAATTGAGAAAAATTTAAAAAAAAAGCGCTAAAAAATAATATTTTAAAATCTATAGCGGCGCAAAATATGGCGGGCACTGCGAAAAGTTGCGTGCGCAGGTTTAATAGCCGCATTTTTTATTTATTCAATAGGCTCTTCCCTAAGCATCGCAATTTTATCAAAAACTTCGCGCGCGGAGGCAGGGCGGGCTGACGGACAATGCTGCATCATCTGTGAGACGATGGCGGGGATAGGAGGCCCGGAGGCTTTTTGGAGCTCGCGCTCGGCGGATGAGCGGTCCGAGAGTATTGCTTTTAGAGTTTGAGTGAAATTTTTTTGAGCATATCTGCGCTTTCCCGTAAGGCATTCGTAAGCCACGCAGCCCAGCGAGAATAAATCGCATGCCGGCGAAACATCGGTGGAGTCTTTTGCCTGCTCGGGCGACATATACGGCGCGCTTCCGAATACCGCGCCGGAAGGTTCGCCTATATTGGGGAACTTTGCTGCGCCAAAATCCCCCAATACCGCCGAGCCGTCTTGCAAGATAAAAATATTGTCGGGCTTTACATCGCGGTGGACTATGCCTAAGTCGTGGAGAGCCGCGAGGCCTGCGAGCGTTCCCCTGAGCATTTTTACTGTTTGCGCCTGTGTCAACCGACGCTTGTTTTTGATAAATTTTGCAAGAGTTCCGCGCGCTGCGTATTTTGTTGCGACATACGCGATTCCCGCCTCCGATATTCCGAAAGACAGTATTTCGGCTAATCCCGGAGATTTTATATTTTTTATGATTTTTGCTGAGAGTAATATTTTTTCGGCTTCGCATGAGTTGGCCGGCGCCGATTTTAATATTGCAAAATACCCGTTTGAATCCGCGGCCAGCCAAACCTCGCAATCCCCAGAAAATTTTACGGGTTTTACGAGTTCAAGAGAGCCGATAATCTCGCCGCGGAAAAGGCGTGGCATAATGCTATTCGTACTTTGGGAGCTCTATTCCCATTATGGTTGCGTCTTCGGCGAACGACGGTTTGTTGCATAGGCTGAAATCGCCCGATACCGATCCGTCTTGGGCAATGGAGCGCGTATTCCATTTTAACAGCGGGCTTGTCCGGTATTCGCCGTCTTTTAACGGAAGGACTTCCGATATGTCGACGATTTTTCGCGAGCCGTCTGGCAGGCGCATTGTATGAACAATGCAGTTTATCGCCGAGGCAACCTGCATTCTAACCGCGTTTAGCGGGAGCTCCACGCCGCTTAGAATTGCGCAAGTTTCCATTCTTCTAAGAGCGTCCACAGGCGAGTTTGCATGGATAGTTGACATCGAGCCTGAGTGCCCCGTATTCATCGCCTGCAACAAATCGAGCGCCTCTCCGCCGCGGATTTCCCCGATTACCAGCCTGTCGGGGCGCATTCTAAGAGATGCTATAACGAGGTCTCTTATGGAGAATTCGCCTTCGCCGTTTTTATCAGGTTTGCGGGTTTCAAAATAGACGCAGTGGCGCTGTTGGAGTTGAAGTTCGCTTGCGTCCTCCAAAACGAGAATGCGGTCTCCATCGGGAATAAGCCCGCTTATTGCATTTAGGACGGAAGTTTTGCCCGACGAAGTTCCGCCCGAGACAAGCACATTCTTGCGCAGCTTTACAATTGCGTTTAGCAAAAGGACGCCGTCGTGCGGTATGCTCGAAAGCTTTTCCAGCTTTTCGAGGGTGAGCATATCCTTCTTAAATTTTCTAATGGATATAATTGTTCCGCAGCGGCTGATTGGGGGGATTGTGACATGCACGCGGGAGCCGTCTGGAAGCCTTGCGTCGAGGTCCGGGTGGCGTTCGTCGAGGATTCTGTCGACGGATTTTGCGATATTGACAGCTGCCGCCATAAGTTGAGCTTCGCTCGCAAACTTTGCGTTGGTGGGTTCGAGTTTGCCGGAGCGTTCCACATATATTTGCCCCGCGCCGTTTATTAGGATTTCCGACACGCCGTCGTCCGCGAGAAAGTCTCTTACCGGGGCGAGAAATAGCACGAGAAAGTCGTTGTTTGAATTCATTTAATTTGCCTCTTTTCGGTTGGGGATTCGCGTTTGTATGCGAATCCGGTAGAGTTTGTTGAAATTTTCCAGATGAGCATTGTCATTTCTTCTTTTCCGCGCTTGAAAGTAAGGATTACTTTAGGGTCCAGACTTTCGTCGAGGGTAATTTTATTTTGCGGAGTCCAGCCTTGGTTGAGCGACCAAGATTCCAGTTGCGCGCGCGATGAAACGAAGTTTGCGTTCACCGTTCCCGAATATTCCCACCCTTCTTTTGCGCCCGGAGTCGCGAAGGCGGCGTTTGGCAACCTTAGTGGGTTTGGGTTGTCGTAAACTCCAATATCCGTCTTCGCCGTAGAGTTCGCAACTTTTCCGCCGCCTGCGGGCGGGGCGGAAGACAGGGCCTCCGCTGTAAGCAGCGCCGCGATTCCGATTGCGAAAGTCGCCAGAAAAGCTGTGAGGCACAATTTCATTTATTGGATTTGCTCCACTCTTCGTACTTTTTGTAGCGTTTGTAAAACTCGATTTTTTTTGGCTGTTTTTCCGGAGTTTTCGTGTCGTCCGTATGCTTTGGATTTTTTAACAGAGACAATTCCCATTTTTTTGGGTATTCGTCCTCCTTACCCTCAAATTTCCAGATGTCTTTGTCGGCAATTAGGCTTGAATGCCAATGCCTCTTCGCCGCCGAAGAGCCTTTTGTCCGCATTACGACGGCGAGAGTATAGTCGTTGCCGTAGCGTGAAGAGGTCACGGAAAATTCGGGAATAAGCGGCGACGGGGCGTTTTCGCCCCTTGTTCTGTAGGGGGCGTTTATTAAATTTTCTAAGTACTCGGGAGTGGATTGAAGTATGCCGACTTTCGAGCCGATAAATTGAAGGTAGGAATGCTCGTCGACAAGGCTTCTTTGCGTGGAGTCGTACACGGCGGTCGCGCGCGGAAAAAGTTTTGTGAGCGAGAGCATGGCGGGAGTTCGCACCGAGAATCTGTTTCCTGCCATCATGACGCTCCAATGATTGGCCGAACGGAGGTTTATTGTGTCGAGCGACTTTTCTCCGACCCAAACAATTCCGCCCAAAGCCGCCATATACACGGGCAGAACCATTACGAACTCCATCAGCACCGAGCCTCTTGTCGATTTGAAAAGTCTTTTCATATTAGTGCCCTAAGTACGAGCTTAACTTAGCCCAGTCGAGTTTTCCGTCTTTCGATTTGTCGTCCTTAACAAGGCCTCCGGGGGCTTTTAAATTTTCCCAGTCCGGCAGATTTTCCTTGTCAACTTTTTTGCCGTCTTTGTCTGTCCAGTTGTCCTTGTCGAGCATGACTGTTTTGAGTATGTTTCCGCCGGCGAGCGGATCCGGGGCGAAAGTCTGTGCGACGGATAGCCCTGCGCACAGATCCCATGCGTGCCTTACGGGGAGGAATACGGCGTCCCAGTCGGTCTCGATGAGATTCCAAGTTTTTTCCTTATCCGCCATTACATATCCAACAGTGTAGTCGGAGCTATTTAATTTTTTTTCAGGGCCGGAGTCGTATTGCTTGTATGCGGCGCGTGCAGAGGCTATTGCGCACATGTATTCCGGCCTATTTCCGCCTGCGGCGCTCGGATTGAAGGCCGACAGTATCCCGGGAGCCGTCATTGAGCGCCCGTCGGGGGTGAAAGCCGAGAGCGGATTCGGCACTTTGCGCGCTATCGCAACAGTAATCGAGCCCGATTTCCCAAAAAATTCCGGAAGCAACATAACGGGTTCCGCTGGCATTACGAGCAGCCCTATCGGCAATCCTTCCTTTATAATTTTAAAGAAGCTGTCGTAACCGTGGTATTCTGGGTGGCCTCTTTTGTACGCTCCGCCGGGCGTAATTGGCGGAAGGTGCAGAGAAATTTCAGCGAGCTGAACGTGGACCCATCTTGTCCAGAACCAATCCCATTTGGCATGCAGGTGGGTCTTTGTTTGCTTGTATACGCGCCAAAATCCGAGGGGGCCCTTGCGGACAATCCAGTCGTCGGTTCCGGGGCCGAAAACTTTCTTGGGCGAAAAGTCTTCCAAGGTTGGATCGGCAAAGGAGATGAAGGCTTTTTCGTTGTCGTCGGTTCCGGGCATAAAGAAGAAGCTTAGCTTTTCGTTTCCGGTAGTGACGTTTACAATAAAATCGTCCTTGCATTCCATCATGTTGGCGACTGCGACTTGCTGGGCTGTTTCCTTTATCTTTTTGGGGTATTCGTCGTACAGATCTTTTAGCTTTTTTGTCATTTTAGCTATTGCGTAGCTGTACTTGTAAATTTTGGGGAGGTTTGCCAATACGCCTTTGCCCTGGGCGTTTGCGCCAATTACATGCACCATTTGCGATGGGAGCATGCGGCTTAGAAAATTCTGACCGTTGAAATCTTTGGCGACAAATGGAATGCCTACGCCGCATCCAGTCAGGTCCAGTGTGATGCCGCTTACAAGCACGTCAGTGCCGCAATTATAGTTTACCCCCGGAGCGTGCATGTGGCACGGGGTGTTGCATTTTTTGCAATTGTTTAAGTCTTCGATGAACTGCTTGATTACATATTCGCAGAACATATCCATTGCGGCGTCGAGCGAGCGCTTTTGGAGATCGACGTATGTCCAAGCCATAGCCTTGTTGACGGTTGCCATGCGGCTTAGGTAGTCGGCCTGGACGACAGCCGCCGAGTACGCTGCGGCGTCTGCGGCATTTTGCAGTTCAATTTTGTTCCTTACAACTTCGCCGATTCCGTAAATGCCGACAAAGAGAATGCATACCGGAAGCATGAACGCGAGAGTGATTGCGAGCGCCGCCCCGTCCGAGTCGCGGCAGAGGCTGCCGCACTTGGACATAAAAACATTCAGAATGCCGGTTGATTTTTTCATTCCAAAGCAATGGGGTATTTTAGCGTGGAGTATGGAATCGCAACCGCGCTTGTGGAGGTTAAAGTTATGTACGGAAGTTTAAGCTTTTCCTTTTTATCCCCGCCGTCGAGCTCGATTTCGTTGGAGTAATCCAAAAGCGCGGGATTGAGAGCGTATTCCTGTTTGTCGAGCGACTCCGCCCATTTTTGCTCATCTTCGCTTTTATCCTCTTTTGCGAAAAAGCTTATGAGCCTTCCGGCAACGGGAACTGTCAAAAGCGCCTTGAATTTTACCGTGCAGATTACGCCGCGCGGGTCGAGGTTTGTCATGGAAATATCGACGTCCACCTGCTGGTCGAGAAATTTTGTGTTTGGAAGCCAGCCCCAGCCGTCGAGCTTTGAATATTCATCTTTTGCCCTGTCTTTTGCGTCCTTGGAGTCTGTGGGCGATGCCGATACGACTGCGAGAATGCGCTTTACGACTTTTTCAGCCTTACTTTTTCTCTGAAGTACATTTTCCGTCATAGCCGAACGCGCGCCCATATACGCCGAATAGTGCACTACTTGCCACGCAATCATTATGTACGAAAACTGCACCGCAAAAAGAAACAAAACCATCAGTATTGGAAAGCACAGTACGAATTCCAACAGGACTGCTCCGCTTTCTGATTTTGCAGATTTTATCATTTTACAGGGCGTCGGCCGATGCGAGCGCGGCCAATAGCTGCAGTGAAAGGTTTATGAATAGTCCCGCCGCGATTGCAACGCCGAATGGAACTCTGCATGCCTCGGAATCCGGGGGCGGCAGCGCCTCTTTGCCTTTTTCCCGGTCATACCGGAAGTCTAACAAACATCTTGCGTAATGTTTTAGGCGCGCGGGGTTTACCGCCTTGAAAGCGAGCATTCCCAGCGCGAGAATCAGCCCTGCGAACGATATTAGCAGAATCAAGTTGAGTGTGTTCCCGGGTCCGGCGATTATGCCCGATGCAAACAGCATTTTTACGTCGCCCGCGCCCGCCGCCCTTAGAAAAAATGGTAGCAGCAAAAACAGCGCGCACAGGCAGCCTGTTATTATTGATGCAAAAAAATAATCTGCGCCGACGCCGAGCGCAACCGCAGACATAACCGCAGCCCCCCCGAGCGTTGCGGCGTTGGGGAGTTTGCGCGTGCGGTAGTCCTTGACGCCAAGATAAACCAACCATGGAGTCGCCAAGACGAATTTTGCGATAAGCAACGATTCCATTTCCACAAAAAAACGGGACTGGCGAAAACCGCGCAAATCCCGTCTCGATATTACGGATTAAAATCTATACCCAAACGGGCAATGTATTGCAGACAACTCAAATGGGCTATTGGTCGTAGTTGTGCATGCCCTTGCGGTGTTCTTCGGCGCTCTTGACGTCTTTTTCCGCCTGGGATTTGATATCTTTTTGCGCGCTTACGGCGGCTTTTGCGTCGCTCATAGAGCGGGTTGCAACGTTCATTTCGGAGGATACGTTTTTGCCGAGCATTATTACGGCGACTACAACTGCTGCCGCAATTAGTACTGCGATAATAACATATTCCATCATTACGGCGCGTTTTCTTTTTACGGGGACGTTCATTTTATATCTCCTTTCGGTGAAATCGTTATGTTAAATAATAAAAGCGGAAATTTTCCCATATTTGTCAAGCTTTCTATTGGGGTATATGTATACTGGCGCGAAAGATCCGTATTTTAAAATTGTTTGCGTATAATTATTAAGGATTCAGAATCTTGCGATATTAGTGTCTGCAAAAAAAACTTTGTCCCTTGAAGCGTACAGAATTTTTCAGCAGAAATCTCGAAGCGTTATTATCCTGTTTAATAGGAGGAAATTTAATTAAATTACGGAATTTTTATTTCATTTCTTAAATGCAATTATTCCGGTGATATTGGCTATCGATATAATTAGCCGGCAAGTATGGAGCATTATTCTTCCGCACTAAACTATTTATAAGATGCCTCAATTTTTTTTGAGAAAAAATAGAGCCTGACTCATATAGTAAAAATATCCGGTATATTTAATTCTGCGCAATTGAGAAGCATATTGCTTTGCTTTCCGTACGCGGTTTTGGCTTAAATGGAATATTGCGACTATCTGGCCGGAATTCTTATTATTGCATTATAAATACGCAGATTTTAAGGATTCCGTTCTCTGGGGATTATTTTTTTTTGCGAAATTTTCTGTAATCAGCATGGCGGAGTCCGCTTCCGCCCGTATATTTATCTCTGCACCGTAGGGGGCGAGCGCGCTTTCGACGGCTTCCATGCAAATTCCGCCGCAGTCTATTTTCCCTGAAACGAGCGATATAATCTTGGGCTCTTCGCGGGCGGGTAGCGTTGTGATTTCCCCTGCTTTCAGGCGCAAGCGCACAATTTTAAAATTTTTGTAATCGCATAAAATACGTACCGGGGTATCGTTTTCAGATAGAGGCTCGACCGTCGGATTGTCGAAGTTGACGGAGTCTATCGCTTCGGCTATGTGCAGCGCGCGAGACTTCCCGTCGGAGTCCGTCCTATCCCAATCGTAAAGGCGGTATGTGCTGTCGGAATTTTCCTGAATTTCCAAAGCGATGTTGTCGGCGCCGAGCGAGTGGACTGTGCCTTCGCGCACAAACATAAAGTCTCCCACGTGGGAGTCGCGGAATTCGAGAAGTTTTTCGACATTTTTTGCTGATATTGCCTCTTTTATGTTTTCCGAAGTGGCTCCCGGTTTTAACCCCGCAATGAAGCGTGATCTTACGCCGCAGTCCAAAAGATACCAAGCCTCGTTTTTGCGGGGAAGCCCGTATTTCTTTTCCGAAGCTTCATTTGGGTGGACTTGCAATGAGAGCCTTTGCCTTGCGTCGAGGAGCTTGACAATTATCGGGAAAAATCTTTCGGGATTCCAGCCTGGGCCAATTACATCGGAGGGATATTTTTCAATGATTTGCCTTAGCGTGCAACCGTCAAACTCTCCGCCCGAGATTATAGACGACCTTTTGGGGGAATCGCAAATTTCAAGAGATTCCCCTATTCTAACTCCTTTGGGGATAATCCTCTCGAAAAGCGTTTTAAAGGAACGTCCGCCCCAGATTCGTTCCTCGTATATGGGCTTGAATTTAAGCAGGTTCATTTTTTTATTTTATGGGGCGTATTAAATCGACACAGTATGCTGCTGGGGCTGCTTGTCAACGGTATTTGGGGGCGGTTAATGCGCAACTGGGTTTTGTGAAATATTGGCAATATCTTTACTTATTGAGGATTCCCAGTCTATCGATTTGTCCGCCGAGGATATATCCAAAAATTTAAAATCGCCTAGCATTTTTTTGAATTTTTTTTCCGCAGTTTTTAGGCCGCAATAGCTTTTAAATTTTCGCAAGGCGGATAGGGATTTTATAACCGGCTGTGATGGATCCATATCGCGCGGATGTATATACGAGATATTGTAATCCGACTGCTTCATCCATTTTTTTATGAATGGATACGGTGTAATCCTGAAATATCCGCCTCCTGAAAATATAATGTTTTTTCCGAAAATTCTTTTAACAGATATCGGGAATTCTTTTATGGTTCCGGAATGGCATTTTATTTTAAAAGGCGAAAACGGCGCATTGGGAATTCCGCCGTGCGCGTGCGCGCCTGGAAATACTGAGGAATCGTAGACGATGCCTTCGTCGGCAAGGATATCGAAAGCCCATAATTCCGACTGCCGGATTGAAAAGCCTGGAGCCCTAAAAGATAGGACTTTTTTGCCGGAAATGTCTTCCAATAATTTTACGGTTTCACATACATCGTCTTTAAAATCCTTTTTGCTTTGCGCCCATACGGGTTTATGGATTCCTGTATGGGATCCAATCTCGTATTTCTCCGATATTTTTTTTACGATGTCGGGATATTTTTTTGCGATCCAGCCGACGATGAAAAATGTAGCTTTTGAGCCTGAGCCTTCAAGGGCGTCGAGGATTCTGTCGGTATTTTTGTAAATGCGTGTTTCGAAGTTGTCCCATTTATTTGGGTTTTCAGTTTCAGCAGTTTCAAGTAAATGAAACCATTCTTCAATGTCAAAAGTAAGGATATTCATATTATCTAACGTCGTAGTTTGATAGGCCAAAGTCCCATTCCTGCACGTCTAAAATGCCTTCCGGCCGCCCGGATTCCGGCAGCCAGTCAAGCATGAGCGACAGTCGCTTGGGCTCAAGTTTGCGTGGCAGTTTGAGCAGGGCGGATTCTATGAACGGAATTTTTCCAACATATATGACGATATCCGGATTCTCTCCAATTATATCTTCAATGGCGGTGTTGAGAGCCCGCAGTGTCCTGCGGGAGTTCTCCATGAAATACATAAGATATGCTGTAGAAACGCCGTCTTCGTCGCATATTCTATAACAATATTCGCAATCTCCACGCTGTGCTCTCGCATATGTGCCGGAAGGAAAGCGCCTTTTTAAGTATTCGCAGTCGGTCTCGATTGAAAAAGAATACGGGCAATGGTTTTTGCCTTTAAAGAAAGCCGCCAGCAACTTGGAAAGAGACAGCATAATTGACGATACAAACTTTGATAGCGGATTGATGAATTGGAACTTTTTTAGTACATTGCCGACTTTTAGCGGAAGCACCCAATAATCCAAATCGCCTATATCCGAGAATTTCACTATATTTTTCCAATAAGGGTAGGCTGTTGCATTCGGCACCGCCAAAACAGCTTCAATTCCGCATTCTTTAAGCTTTTGGGTAAGGCGCCTGTACATTTTCATGAGAGTCAGAGGGTTGGTTCTGTGCTCTTTTAGGATAAAAACGTCGACAAGCAGAGCCGCGCGGATTTTACTGTCTTTGTTGAGAATTGTCATTGGCATTGCCGAACATGCACCTGCAACAGTGCCCGTATCGGATTTTAACAATGCGTGAAATGACGGGCTTTCGCCTCGTGCGAGATACTTTTTCTTGAAAAATTCAGCGGTAAAATTTTTTTCAAAAACGCAGTTAAACGATTCCGCATATTTTAGCCATTCGGAATCGGGCATATCATTGGTTTGGCATACAACTATGTTGTCCATTGCCTAAATCGTTCCGGAATCGACAAATATATTCTGGCCGGTTATGGATTGTGCCGAATCGGATAGAAGGAAGCCAACTGTAGCCGCCACTGATTCAACGCTCGTTTGCGTTTTTAGCGAAGTGCGGTTAAAAATTTTGCGCTTTTGCTCCGGAGTCAGCGATGCGCTCATAGAGGTTTCCATAAATCCTGCGACAACGGCGTTTGAGCGAATTCCCCTTATCCCCCATTCGCGCGATATATTTTTTGAGAAAGCCTCGATTGCGCCTTTTGTTGAGGCGTACATTGAAAGCCCCTTGTATCCCGTATGGACGCTTATAGATGAAATATGGACAATAGAGCCTTTTGTATTGTGGAGAATAAAATTCCTGATGGCGTATTTTGCCATAATCATTGGCGAGAATACGTTTACCTTGTACATTTCCAAGAGCGGCGGCATTTTTATATTTGTGGCGATGTCGTCGTAGGCGATTGCCGCATTGTTAACATATCCGTGCAGGGGAGTGTCCATGCCGACAAAGTCTTTGAATACGCTTTTTAATATGCCGTCCGTGTCGGACAAATCGAACTGCAATAATTTTAGTTTTCCGGGGAAATCGCCGTCGAGTTTTTTAAGCTCGCTGGAAAGAGTGCGGCTTATGCCATATACCGTGTTTCCTTCTGAGAGGACTTTTTTTGCAATCTCGCAGCCGAGTCCTCGGGAAATTCCCGTTATCAAAATATTCTTCATGGTTTTCTTGATAGTTTCCCCGTATTGGTGGATTTTAAAGTTTCTACGAATTTTATTATGCGAGGTATTTTGAACGCTTGCAAGCGGTTTGAAAGGTGCTTTCTAATAGAGGATTCGTCGAGTTTCTCTGATTCGGATACGACTTCCGCGCATATTATATTTCCAAGTATGCTGTTTTTCTTTGCGAAGACGCGTGCCCCCCGAATGCCGTCGATTTCCATTAAAGCTTGCTCGACTTCGTTTGGGTTTACGTTGTATCCCCCGACATTTATTATTTCATTTTTTCTAGATAAAAATTTAAAAGATAGGGGATTTTCTGAAATAATTTCCACGCAGTCTCCGGTATTGTACCATTCTCCCGACAAAGTTATGTTTTCCGACTCCCCTGCGAGAGATTTATGTATCCATAATTCGCCGTCCTTAATTTGCAGGAGTTTTTTGGTATTTTCGTCCGGAGTAAATATATCGCCTTTGGAGGCCAAAACACTCCCCATTTCAGTGGAGGCATAAATGTTGGAGATGCGAGCCGAAGGAAAGGCCTTCGAGAGTTTTTCCATTGCGCGCGCGTCGAACTTTTCCCCGCCTGAGGTGATTGCGCGCACGGATTGAATCGGTTTTTCGGGCGCGGGCAACATTCTAAAAAATGTCGGCGTTGCCGAGATATGGGTAATTGACTCTCTCTGTATAGTTTCTATTAGCTCTTTTGCGGGAAGCCCGAATAGGCGGACTATCGTATTGGCGTTAAAGAGAGCTTGGAAGAACACCTGCAATCCTGCGATGTGTGTTGGATTGTAGGCGAATGCCCATATGTCGTCCGAGTGTTTGGGGGAAATCTTCGCTTGCCTTGCCAAAGATTTCAAAGAGTGCGATATGCGTTTTGGGATTCCGGTAGTTCCGGAGGTAAAGAGCGTGCAAGTCCATGAGCTTGCGCCCGCCTTTATAAGGCTAAGAAATTCTTCAAAAGACGTTACTTGTGGAATGTTGACATTATTTTTTTGAAGGAAGCTGTCGTTGCCGCAAAGTTCTTTTATTTCGGAGTCGGACAGGTCGGAGTCGAGCAGTACAATGGGTGTTCCGGATATTAGGGAGGCGGAGATGTATAGAAAGTATTCGTAGATTGAATTTTTTTTGCACAAGATGGAGATTTCGCTTATGCCCGATAGGTCTGAAAAGAAGCGTTTATACGATATTTTTTTATTATCCAAATCGTCGATATAAAAAAGCTTTTCTATATTCATTTGGATATTTTCTCCAAAATATCGGATATTTTAAATACAATGCCGTCTTCAAAAATATCGACATCGAATTCCGCCTCTATTCTTGCTGTCAATTCGGCCAAATCCAGCGAGTCAAAGCCCAAGTCGGTTCGGAGGTCTGTGTCTGCCGAAATTTGTTTCATGGTAGGCTTACCGCGATTTTTTAGTATAATGTTTATTATGTCTAATAATTTATCCATTTCTTTATTTTTGTAGCATACGCATGTTTTATTTGTCAAACGTTTTGCGAACAGGCACTGTCAATAGATAACGGATTTAACGGTGCTTATGATGTGCAATATAGCAAGTGTAAGTGTTGAAGCCAAAACAACATGCAGTTTAGTTCGGCGTTCTAAGGCATAATTTAATGGCAAGCGGTTGGGAGTCTAAACGCGTTTGGTGTGCATGGCAAGCAAGCGTGCGTTTTTTGTTTTCTCCAATATTTTACGGGGTTTTGGATTTATGTAAACCGCGGGGGGATTTTATCGACAGCACTGCAAAAAAAATAAAAAGCAAAAACGGGAAGGAGTGCGACAACACGGAAAAATTTGTTTAGATTATAAATTTTGTTTGCGTACTGGAGGGTTTTTGTTCTATTTTGACTTTGGCTATTTTATAGATACATATGAAAAACGGGGTGACCGAATTTAGCGAGGAATCGCATTTAAAGGGGAACAGGTATTTTAGAGTGGTGCACGGCAAGACCGACAAGTCCCATTGCGTCGGCCTGCACAGGCACGACTTTGTCGAGATTTTATGGATAAGGTCGGGCGAGGGAATGTTGATTTCGGGCGGAAAGGAAAGGTATTTTAACAAGCATTTGCTGTTTATATCTCGGCCGAATGAAGTCCACGTGATAGAGCCTTCGCGCAATTCTACGATAGATTTTTCATATGTTGCGATAACCAAGGATGTGCTCGCGCGCTTTAAGCGCGACGTATTGTGTGAAGAGGACGAATTTTTTAGGGAAAAGTTCGGTGGAATGTCTCTAAAATTGTCGTCGTTTGAGACTGCGTATCTCGACCGAGCTGCGTCGGAGCTGGTTTGGCAGAACGACTCCCTCATGGCGATTTATAGATTTCTAATAAATTTGTATTGGCAGATAAAAAACGTATTTGCCTCTGCGCTGCCCGGCAATATGCCGGAATGGCTCTCCGACGCGTGCCAGCGCATACGCAACCCCGAGAATCTCGCGCTTGGGCTGGAAAAGTTCCGCGAAATATGCGGCAAAGATATGTCGTATATAAACCGCGCAATGCGCAAGTATTTGAACTGCACCCCAACTGAATACATAAATGGCACCCGCCTTAGATACGCCAAGTGGCTGCTTGCGACTTCGTCGTTTTCAACGGGCGAAATATCGGAAATTTGCGGATTTTCCGACTTGCCGTATTTCTGCCGCAAGTTCAAAGAGGCATTCGATTCCACACCGAGCGCGTATAGGAGCGAGTATTCGCAAATACCGATAACGTAGGCCATTTGATGTGCGGTAAACTATAAAATTAAGAAACTTTTAAAAGAAACTGGGCGTTTTTTTATAAGACTATAAATTAAGGAGGATAGAATTTTGAAAATAATGGGGAAATACAGGCGCGTATTGATATGGGTATGCGTATTGGCCGCGGTTGGAATCGGGGCGTATTATTATTTTGCTGGCGAGGCGTCCGCTCTCGTTGAGTATAGAACTTCCGACGTTGAAAAACGCGATATGGTTTTGACGATAGACGCCACAGGTACAGTTGAGCCAGAGGAACTTGTCAATGTCGGCGCGCGCGTGTCCGGAGAAATAGTTTCTTTTGGGAAGGACAACGCCGGGAAAGAGGTTGACTACGGTTCCGAGATATCTGAGGGAACGGTTATTGCTCTGATTGACGACGAAATCCAGAAATCCAACCTTCTCCAGGCGGAGGCGAATCTTGAAAAGGCGAAGGCGTCACAGAAGCAGGCGCAGGCGAATCTGAAAGTTGCGGAGGCCAATTTGAGGCAGGCGGAGCGCAACTGGAAGCGCGCAAAGGCGCTTGGCGTTTCGGAGGCGCTTTCGCAGGCTTCGTACGACTCGTACCTGTCGGCATGGGAGCAGACTTCGGCGCAGATAGACGTCGCGCGCGCGCAAATATTGCAGGCTGACGCGGAAGTCGTTTCTTGCGAGGCCGACGTAAAGCTCGCGCGGCGCAACCTTTCATATTGCGTCATAAAAGCTCCGGTAGACGGCGTTGTAATCGACAGAATAGTGAGTGTGGGTCAGACGGTCGTATCGAGCATGAACGCAAGTTCTCTGTTTTTGATAGCCAAGGACTTGAAGCGAATGGAAGTTTGGGCTTCCGTAAATGAGGCCGACATTGGCAGTATTTTCAAGGGACAGGACGTTGAATTTACAGTGGACGCTTTCCCTGGGGAAAAGTTCTTGGGGAAAGTCAATAAGGTTAGGTTGAATGCGACAATGTCGCAAAATGTTGTAACTTACATAGTGGAAGTTTCGACCGACAATTCCAACGGGAAACTCTTGCCGTATCTGACAGCCAATTTGAGCTTCATAGTAAAACAGAGCAAGGGGGTATTGACTGTCCCGAATTCCGCACTGAGGTGGGTACCGGACGTGTCAATGCTGGCTGAAGGTGTAAGCGCCGAAGTCCCCGAAGGCAAGAGGCTGGTTTGGGTGCAAGCTCCTGAAAATAAGGTTAGACCGATAGCCGTTACAATAGGCATAAATGATGGAGCCTATTCGGAGGTGTCGTCGCCCGAAATAAAAGAAGGCATGAAGGTCATTACGGGCGGGGAGATTGCAAAGGGCAAGACTACTTCGCAAAATCCTTTTATGCCTAAGATGCCGCAACGCAAAAAACGATAGGGCCGGGCGATGGGGCTTATTGAGCTAAAAGACATTCACAAGACCTATGTCATGGGCGACATAAAGCTGCCCGTGTTAAAAGGCATAACATTGTCCGTAGAGAAGGGCGACATGGTTGCCTTGACCGGCGCGTCAGGGTCGGGCAAGAGCACTTTGATGAACATACTTGGCTGCCTTGACAGGCCGACTTCCGGAGAATACTGGCTAGACGGCGAGGAAATATCGAGGCTCTCCAACGACGGCCGTGCGGACGTCCGCAACCGAAAAATAGGCTTTGTATTTCAGAATTTCAATCTGCTGCCGCGCACTTCGGCGCTTGAAAACGTAATAATGCCCCTAGGATACACGGCGAGCCACCTTTCGGAAAAGCAGATGGTGGAACGCGGCAAGTTGATGCTCGAAAGGGTGGGGCTTGCTGACAGAATGGACCACGAGCCGTCGCGGCTGTCCGGCGGGCAGCAGCAAAGAGTTGCGATAGCGCGCGCGCTTGTGAATAATCCGCGCATACTGTTTGCCGACGAGCCCACGGGCAATCTCGACACAAAAATGAGCGATGAGATTCTCAGAATATTTAATGAGATAAACGCTTCGGAGGGTGTGACGATAGTGCTTGTCACACATGAAATGGACGTTGCAAACAGCGCCAAACGCATAGTTCGGCTCGTAGACGGGGAAATATCCGACGATACGGTGATAAGGAAATGAAAAGGTTTCGCGTATTAAAGTGGGCGCTTAAATCAATAGCCCGAAATCCGACCAGGACGTTTTTGACGACCCTCGGCATAGTCATAGGCATAGCGGCGGTTATTGCGGTTATAGAGATAGGCAACGGCGCGCAAGTAGCGCTCGAAAACAATTTCTCGGAGATGGGGGTAAACACGATTCGAGTGTGGCCTGGGCCGGTTACGAGAAGCGGCATAAACAGCGGATCGGGCTCTTGGGCGACGCTGACTGTCGCGGATACCCAGGCGATAAAGAAAGATTGCCCGACTGTCACCGCGATATCCCCGCAGATTTCAGTCCGCGGGCAAATAATATACGGCAACAAGAACTGGCGCCCGTTCAGCATAAGTGGCGGCAACGAGGATTTTCTGGAAATATCGAGCTGGAAGATAGAAGACGGCGAGCCTATATCGGCTTTTCATGTCAAGCGCGCGGCGAAAGTCTGCCTTGTAGGGCAAACGATAGTGCGCGAGCTCTACGACGGGGCGAATCCCGTTGGCAAAGACCTGCGGATACAAAACGTGGTGTTTAAAGTAATAGGTGTGCTGAAATCCCGCGGGGCGAACATGATGGGAATGGATATGGACGACTGCGTGATATTGCCGTGGACTACAATGAAAGCGAGGCTAAAAGGCGCGGGTCAGACTTCCCTCAGCGCGGTCGGGACTACGACCGACACGTCTACAAGCACTACGACTTCTGCGTCCGACATTTATACGAGCGGAGTAAGCCTGTATCCGCAGGCGTACAATACTATTCCGCCCGTTAGGTTTGCGAACATAGACAGCATGATAATGTCGGTTGCCCACCCCGACGACGTAAACGAGACGATAGAAAAAGTCCGTGGGGTATTGCGGGAAATGCACAAACTCAACGAAGGCGACGACGACGATTTCCGAATAAGGTCGATGGCGGAGTTTGCCGACATGCTTAAGCGGCAGACAGAAAGCGTGACGAACCTGCTGATGTGCGTAGCGTTTGTGTCGCTGCTTGTCGGTGGGGTTGGGATTATGAACATAATGCTTGTCTCGGTGACGGAGCGCACGAGGGAAATCGGGCTTAGAATGGCGGTCGGGGCGCGCGCGCGCGACATACTCCGGCAATTTTTGGTGGAGTCGATAGTAATTTGCATACTGGGCGGGATAATAGGCATAGCGCTCGGGCATGGGCTTTCGGTTTTAATGGCGGCAAAGATGGGCTGGCATACGGCGATGTCGTACTATGCGATATGCCTGTCGGTTGGTGTTTCCGCGATAGTGGGGGTGATTTTCGGGTACTATCCCGCATGGAAGGCGGCGCGGTTGGATCCGATAGAGGCGTTGAGGTATGAATAGTATGAAGAAAATAAAGGCGAATGCGATTTTTGCATTGGTTGCGGCATTAGCGGCGGGGTTGAGCGGCTGTATGGTTGGTCCCGATTTTGAGACGCCTAAGGCCGATATGCCCGATAAGTGGAGCAACGAGGCTGACGGCAAGAGCATAACAGACTTGGGTGTCCCGCGTAGAATGACGCCTGAGGAGCTTGCGACTTGGTGGGATATATTTGACGACCCCGTTCTGACATCATTGATAAAGCGCTCTTTTGAAGGGAATTTGTCGATACGCCTTGCTGCGGAGCGCATAGCGCAGGCGAGGGCGACTCTGGGAGTAACGCAGAGCGGATTTTTCCCGAGCGTGGACGTAAACGCCGGAATGTCTGAGAACGGGCACCCGATAGACGTGACGTCAACGTCGTACGGGATGGGGGCGTCTACTGCGTGGGAGATAGACGTGTTTGGCGGAGTCAGGCGCGGTATAGAGTCAGCTGCGGCGGACTACAAGGCGGCGATTGCCAACAAGGCTGCGGCGCGCATATCCGTTGCGGCGGAGGTTGCGCAAAACTATTTTACATATAGGTGCGTGCAGCATGAGATTCTGATAACAAGAAGCAATCTTGAAACGCAAAAGGGGACTTACCGCGCAACGCTTGCTCGCCAGAAATCCGGGTTTGTGTCGAAGCTCGATACAGTCCGGGCGGCGGCGCAGGTGGACAGCACGTCGGCGCAGCTGCCCGTATTGGAGAGGGAATTGAAGCTTACGAGGCATGCGCTGGAATATCTGCTGGGTTTGAAGACTGGCGCACTTGAAAAGGAGCTTTCAGATGTCGGGCCGCTGCCGGCGCTGGAAAAGTATATTCCGATATCTGTGCCGGCTGAGTTGCTGGAAAGGAGGCCGGACATAATTGCGGCGGAGTATAAACTGCATGCAGCAACCGCCAAAATAGGCAATGCCCGCGCGGACTATTATCCGAAGTTTTCCATAACAGGCAACATATCGTACGAGGCTCCCAAGATTGGCAACATAGTGCAGAACCAGTACGGAAGCTGGTCGGTTGGACCGAATGTGACATGGAACATATTTCAGGCAGGCAAGACCGTTTACAATGTCAAGCTGCAAGAGGCGCTGACCCGCGAGGCTGGGGTAAACTGGGAGGACGCAGTGCTGACTGCTGTAAAGGAAGTGGAGGACGCATTGGTGTCTGCCGAAAAGGAGCGCGCGCGTATAGAGTACTTAAACCGAATGGTAGAGAATTATCGCAAGGCGTTTGAGCTCTCGCGCGAGCTGTACACGCAGGGTGAGATAGAATTTATAGACTTGCTTGAGGCGCAGAGGTCGATGCTGTCGTCTGCGCAGAACCAAGTGTTGAGCCGCAAGGATTTTATAGGATATATAATAATGCTGTATAAGTCTCTCGGCGGCGGCTGGACTGAGGCGGACGTGGCGGACGATCCCGAAAATCTGGACTGGATATTTTTCGATTCCCTCGGCGATAATCCGGAGCGCACAGCGGTGGCGGAAAAGTGATAATTAAGGTTTAAATAAATGGACTTTTGCAAGAATGCAGTTGAACTCATTGGAATTTTGGAGGCTTGTAAAAGTCTTTCCCCGGTGATAAACGCAGTTGGATGCGAAATATTATCGGTATTGAAAAACGGCGGGAAGATTTTAACGTGCGGAAATGGAGGAAGCGCTGCCGATGCATTGCATATGTCCGAGGAGTTTGTGGGGCGTTATTGTTTTGAACGCAACAGCTTGCCTGCGATATGCCTTTGTGCAGATCCAACCCTTCTTACATGCATTTTAAACGACTATGGAGCCGACGCTGTATTTTCGCGTCAGGTAGAATCCCTTGGCAATAGCGGAGACTTGCTTTTCGGTTTTACGACAAGCGGAAATTCGAGAAATATAGCGGAGGCGTTTTTTGCTGCAAAGAATAATGGAGTAAAGACAATTCTTGTATCGGGAAAAGGCGGCGGTATGCTTAAAGGCGCAGCGGACTATGAATTGATAGTGCCGTCTAATTGCACAGCGAGAATACAGGAGGTTCATACGCTTTTTTTGCACTCTTGGCTTGAAATGGTGGATGAGGCTTTTGCCGTAAGTGAAAAATGAAAAAGTATCTTATAGCAGAGTCCTACGGATTGGGCGATAAATTATATACAGACGCTATAGTAAAAGAGCTTCTTAGGTTGCCCGATACTGAGAAGGTAGCAATGATTGTCTCTAAGGCCGGGGGAAGCCTGAAGATGCCGTTTTACGACGGGAGAGTGGAGCTTTACCCTTTTGATTTTGCGTGGAATAGGCGGCGCGGACAGAGAAACCTGGTGAAATTGTTTTGTTCTATAATAACTCCGCGGCTGAAACTCGGTAAAAAATTCTCAGGATATGAGGGGTTGTGTCCGCGAGGAGATTTATGGCAATATATTTTGTTAAAACTATTGGGGGCAAATCCTGTAATAACCTATAAATTTTCGCGTGGAGAGACTTTTATTGAAAGGATATTGGGTTGGTCTAAGGAACCAGTTATGGATGCTCGGACGTCTTTTGCCCGCATGGTCTCTGACGGATTAGTTCCACACTCGCAGTTTTTGAGAGAGGATAATGCCTCAAAGCGGAGCGGAGAAGTGTTTCTTGCACCCGAAGCTTCTGCTCAAAAGCGCGAGTTAGAGGAATCTAAATGGATTGAGATTTCCAGAGAGCTTAAACGAATGGGCTGGAAACCCATATTGGTTGTCCATTCCAACACAGTGGTAAAGCCTGTGAACTACGGCGAGTTCTCCGAAGTTTTGGATTTGCCCGTTCTGAAACTCATAGAGCGGGCGCAAGGCGTAGAATTTGCAATAGCTGTAGATTCTTTTATTGGGCATTTGCTTGCCGCTTGCGGAGCTAAAGTGGTTTCGATATTTGGCCCACAGCGCCCCGATATCTGGGCGCCTGCGGCAGGAGACCTACGCATTGTGTCAAAGAGATTTCCATGTTCGCCGTGCAACAAAGAGCTCGCAGAATGCCCGTATTACGCGAAAGGTGGGAATTGCATGCAATCTATTGTTGCGAAAGATGTGCTCGAAGCATTTTTCGATTTGGCCGGCAGGGAAACTCCTTAAAAGTCGAAGACTCCGCAAAGATCTCTAAGCGAGGAAACCGTAGCGTATGCAGTTGAAGGCGTGTCTGAAACTGAGAGAAGATAATTGCGTATTATGCCTGCGGTGAGTGCGGCTTGAATGTCTCTTTGTTTGTCTCCGACAGATACGGATTTTTTCATGTCAATGCAGTATTTGTCTCGGGCTTTTATAAACATTCCCGGGTTTGGTTTTCTATCGGGCCCGGAGAGGTCTGGACAGTAAAATACATCGGTTATTTCAATCCCGTTGGACTTAAATTTGCCGATCATATATTCGGTCAGTCTGTTAAAATCTTCAACAGTATAGTACCCGCGGGCTATGCCCGATTGATTTGTAGCTATTATTATCTTAAATCCGTGGGATTGCGCCGATTCGCATAAATCAAAGATGCCGTCGATAAATTCAAAGTCGCCTATTTTGTATACATAGGCTTTATCGACGTTGACAACGCCGTCTCTGTCGAGAAATAAAGCTCTTGTCATTTTTTTGACCGATTCATTTTTTCTATTGTAGAGGATGTTGAAAATCCTTCAAGCCTTTTGAGTTTTAGTACGCTGCCACCGTAGGAATTAACGAACGCAGCTTCTTCCCATTTATCCAAGTCGTATCCTTCCTTTGCTATTACGTCAGGGTGTACGAGCTTTACGAGATTGAGGGCGGTATCTTCTTCAAATATGCATACGGCATCTACGCATGACAATGAAGCAAGCACGGTAGCGCGCGTTTTTTCGTCTTGAATAGGCCTTTGCGGACCTTTTAGTCTGCGGACAGAAGCGTCTGAATTTACTCCGACAACCAGAAAATCGCAGTTGTCTTTTGCTTGTTCTAACGAGTATATATGCCCCAGGTGGAGAAGGTCAAAACAGCCGTTTGTGAAGCCGATTTTATATCCGTTGCGTTTTGCAGTATTTACAATTCTTTCGAGCCCGAGGCGATCAAAAATTTTTTCCGACGAACAATGTGTTGTGTCTGAATATTCCTTTTCAAGTTCAGCTGCGGTTACAATTGCGGTTCCCGGCTTTGAGACCGCAATGCCCGCTGCCATGTTGGCGAAATCCATAGAATCTTCAATAGAGCCGCCGGCCGCTAAAAGGAGAGCCAAGGCGGACAACGAAGTGTCACCAGCTCCGGATACGTCGTACACTTTTCTTGTTCGCGCTTTTGAGTAAAGGTGTTGCCCGTCGGGAGCAATATAGAACATACCATTCCCGCCAAGGGTAATCAATAGACCTTTTAACGTGGCTTTTGAGAATATATTTTTTGCCCCCTTTATCAACGATTCAGTAAATTTTTCACTGTTCACATCGACTTTTACGCCCGATACGGTTTCAAATTCCTTCAAATTTGGTTTAACAATAGTTGCGCCGTTATATTTTGAAAAATCGTTTCCTTTTGGATCTACCACCACTGGTATGCCTTTTTTTTGGGAAATTCCTACAATGGCCTCTACAAGTTCTTTAGTTATAAATCCCTTACCGTAGTCTGATATTACCACAATATCCGACATCGGAATTTCTTTCTCTATTATAGGCAGAACTTTTTCGAATTCGTTTTCTGATAGCGGAATAATATCTTCGTTATCAATTCTTAAGATATGGGTGTTTGCGGATACGATTCGCGTTTTTGTTGTAGTGTTTGCGGCGCTTGCCTGCACAGGATATCCTACGATACCGGCATTGTTGACAAGTTCAATTATATGCTTTGCGTTTTTGTCGTTCCCGATGCGGGAAACAATAGAGGCTTTTGCACCAAGTGATGCTATGTTTGCAGCAACATTTCCGACTCCGCCAAGCATTGAAACCTCGTCTGTTTTTTTGAATATCGGGACGGGGGCTTCCGGAGATATCCTTTCGACTTTCCCGTATATAAATCTGTCGAGCATTACGTCGCCGACGCAAAGGACTCGAATAGTGGCGAATTTGTTTAAATATTCATTTAAATTCGGCATAAATATATATATTAGAAGCGAATTTGCTTTGTGTTGTTGAGTAGATAACATTTACAAAGCAAATAGAGTAAGTCAAATGTCATATTTGCTATATTAGGGAAAGTTTTAGGAGTAAATATTCATCATGAAAGTTCCGTAATTTTACAAGATAAATCAGATAAAAAACAAAAGATAGTTGATATAGTTAACAAAAGTGGATAGCTATCCCATAATTGGTAATCGTAAATCGCCTACAAGAGAGCTTGTTGTATTCTCCGAGAAATTCCAATAGAGTGGGGGTGTGAAGATAGTATCCGTGTATATTATGCAGATGGATAATATCCGGAGAAAGCTTTTTTATATCGTTTGTAAGTTTGAGAGTGGATATTTTTGCGAGGGGGCTGTCGGAGTCGAAAATGCGTGTCCACAGAACATTTGGGTATCTATGCCATTTTGAGCCAACGCGGATAATCTCGGACTTGCTCTGCGCCGACCTTGCGCATGCAATATAGCTTTCCCAGCCGTTACGGATTGCCTCTAACCCGATTTGCTCTGCGATTCTTCCGGTGGAACCGATATTCCCAACTGTATTTATTTGCAGGAGATTCATTTTCTTTAAACTTGAAAGATATCTTAGTATAGAGTGTAGTGACAATATAAAAATCGAGAGCTCTCAATATAGCCTGCAAATCTAAATAGTTCCGCCGCAAAAATTCCAAAAGATATATTAGTATGGTATCGTATGATAAAATATTTGTCACGAATCTGCCGTCGTTTTACAAGATAAATCTATATAACGAAATAAATAAGAAGCAACGGATTCTCGCGATATTTACAGAAAGTGGAGACTCCACGCGCAATGCCGACTTCTATAAAGGGAAGATGAATTTTGACTACATAAAACTTGGCGATAGAATCTTATTATCGAAAATGTTTGCGATGTTGAGGATAATTTTTTCTTTCAAATACAACGCTATACTAATTGGTGGTTGGGATAGTGTTATTACATGGTTTTGTGCGTTTTTATCTCCGAAAAAGAAAAACGCACTCACATTGGAATCAAGCATATTGGAATCAGATACGGGAGGTTTAAAGGGATTTTTAAAGAGGATATTTCTAAGCCGTATATCGAAGGTTTACGCGTCTGGACAAATGCATAGAAAATTATTGGACGCACTCGGCTACAAGGGCGAAGTGGCAATTACGAAGGGAGTCGGAGTATACAATGTTGTGGAAACGCCGCCGTTTGAGCCGAAAGAGGAAGTTAGAAATTTTATTTATGTTGGCAGATTCATACCGTGCAAAAATCTCGAAAGTCTCGTAAAGGCGTTTGAAAAATTCCCCGACTGCACGCTTACAATGGTTGGATATGGAGAGCTTGATAAAAAATTGCGCAGTATAGCTCCTAAAAACGTGATTTTTACAGGGGCCGTCGAAAATGCGAAGCTTCCGGGCTATTATAGGAAAAACGACGTGTTTATTCTGCCGTCATACAGCGAAACTTGGGGGGTTGTTGTTGAAGAAGCGTTGAACAACGGTATTCCTGCAATCATAAGCGAAAGAGTTGGCTGCATAGGCGATGTTGTAGTCGATGGAAAGACGGGAATTGTGTTCTCGTTTGGTGAAGCTGACGGGTTGGTCCGCGCAATAAACAGTATTCGCGATATTCAGTTGTACGATAAGATATCGCGTAATATTAGGAATATTGACTTTGCGGGAATAAGAGCTGCCCAGATAAATTGTTATACATCAAAATAAGATGGGAACGCCCAATCCAGACATTATCCGCCAAAACAACCTCAGGATTCTTACAAATACGTTGATGTTGTATGTGCGCATGGCGTTTGTAATGGGTATTAATTTTTTCACTACAAGAGAATTATTGCTTGCATTGGGTGAGAGGGATTACGGCCTTGTAAATGTCATAGGAGGTGTTGTTTCGCTATTTTCTTTTTTCGCGTCGTCAATGACAACGTCGGTCACCCGATTTTTTAATTACGAAATAGGCAAGGGTGATTCCCGCGCCCTGAAAAATACATTCAATCTTGTGCAGATCATGTATGGGGGGATTGTGCTGGCGCTTTTTATATTATCTGAGACGGTTGGAGTTTGGGTGTTTGAAAACAAGTTGGACATTCCCGCAGCAATGGAGAAGCCCGCCTTTGAATTTTTCCAATATACAGTTGCGACATTTCTAATCGGGGTATTTTTAATCCCTTACGAGGCGCTGATAATATCGCGCGAAAATATGAAGGTCTATTCCATAATAAGCGTGAGTGATGCTGTATTGAAGCTGCTTATCGTCTATTTGTTGTATTTGGACTTCTTTGAGAGAATTTCTTTTTACGGAATGTTGTTGGCGGGTGTTATGAGCATAAAGTTTTTTGTGTATGCCATATACAATACCTTAAAGTATAAAGAGGCGTGCCCCGCCTTCTTCTGGGATTGGAAGATGTTTAAGGAGATATTTTTATTCGGTGCTTGGAATATATGGGGCGGAGTGGCATGGTTATTTAGCAACACACTTGTAAGCATTCTGTTAAATAATTTTTTTGGGGCGGCCGTGAACGCAGCAAGAGCGGTTGCCGTGCAAGTGTCCGGAGGGGTTTCGAGTTTTACGACAAATTTTCTTTTAGCGACAAATCCGCAGATTGTAAAATACTGGGCTGAAGGGAATCTGGATCAATGCCGCAAGTTGACTTTAAATGCATCGCGGCTAGGTTTTTTTCTCGTTTTAATATTTGCGGTTCCATTGATTGCAGAGACTGAATTCGTGCTGAAAATATGGTTGAAGGAAGTGCCCGAATATGGGGTGATATTTACAAGGCTTGTGATAATCCAGCTTTTAATAGACGTATTTTCGTTCCCGCTGATGACGATAATGCAGGCGAGCGGCAGAATTGCCCTTTATCAAATAACGGTTGGATTGCTGCTATGTTGCAATTTCCCATTGGCGTATATATGTTTTAAAAGCGGATATCCGCCTGAAAGCGCGCTGGCGGTTGGAATTTTTCTGAGTGTGATGTCGCTGATAGCGAGGCTAGGAATAGCAAAAGTAATTGTGGGAGTACCATTTTCACAGTATATAGTTTCAGTGATATTACCGTCGTTTGGCGGAGCTTTGCTTGCGTGCGGCGTAGCGGCAATTTCTAAGTATTTTATAAGCGGAGGGTGGCGCGAGAGTGTTTGTGTTTGCTTTTTGTCCGTATTAGGTGCGGGGGCGTCAATTTTTTTGTTTGGGTTATCGCATGCACAAAAGAAAAAGTTATTATTTATTTCGTTATATAGATTAATGGGGAAGTCCATAAAATAAAATTGACTGAGATAAGTTAATTATGTAATCTACTAAAAATATGAAGATAGGAATTGTTACATTTCATCGCGCAATAAATTATGGGGCTGTATTGCAAGCATATGCTTTAGAGAAATTTATAAAGAACGGATTGTGTTGCAAAAATGTGGAAATAATAGATTATCAAAAGCAAGCACAGAAAGAAGCCTATAAGTTATTTAGACCTAATAATAGTCTGTTATCAATAGTACAAAATCTTTATACACTCCTAAATATTAATTCCTTAAATGCTAAATATCGTAAATATAGAAGTTTTGTAGAAAAATATATAGATCTAAGTTCTAATTCATATGACGATACAAACACTGAATTGCTATCCAAGGATTCTACAAGGTATTCATATCTAATATCAGGAAGCGATCAGATATGGAATGTAAGAATGTCAGATTTTGATGAAAGCTACTTTCTGGCTTTTAATAACAATGCAGAAAAAATAGCTTACGCTCCCAGTTTAGGGAGGTTGGATTTTACACCATTAGAGGAAGAATATTTTATACGCTACTTAAAGACGTATAATATTCTTTCTGTGAGAGAGTATCAATCCAGTGAATATTTAAAAAAGTTTTATTCCAAGGAGATCCCAGTACTAATGGACCCGGTTTTTCTACTTTCTGCAAAAGAATGGAATGAGATATCTATAAAACCAAATGTTTCCGAAAAATATATATTATTTTACTCTTTGGGGAATGTTGCTGGAATCCGCAAATTTGTGAAGAAATTATCTCGAGAAACTGGAATTAAAGTTGTTACAATCCTTAAAAGCCTGCGCGATGTTTTTAGTGGATTTGAAAAGCGCTTCGACGCTGGCCCGCAAGACTTTCTCGGGTTGATATCGAATGCGGAATATGTAGTCACGGATTCGTTCCATGCGGTTAGTTTCTCACTGATTTATCACCGCAAGTTTTGGGCGTTTTCCTCCTCGGAGAGCGCCGGCGAGCGCGGCTCGTGGACTCGAATTCCCAATTTGCTAAATATTGCCGGATTGGAAAATAGAATATTGAACGCCGACAACTGCGATTCTGTGAATATTTACGAAAGTATTGACTTTAAGAAAGTCGACAGCAATCTCGTTCCACAGATAGAAAAATCGAAATTGTTTCTTAGAAAATCATTGGGCGTAATAAAATGATAGATCTCGTAAAAGACTCGTATTCATGCTGCGGGTGCGGAGCGTGCATGAATGTCTGCCCAAAAGGCGCGATTGATATGCGGGAGGATTCTGCCGGGTTTAAATTCCCGCATATAGACACCTCAAAATGCATAGAATGCGGGCTGTGCCTAAAAGTCTGCAAATTCGAGAATCCAGAGCTTGTCTATCCGCGCGCTGCGTACATTTGCCAGCTTAAAGATGAAAATACTCTTGCTCTTTCTACTTCCGGAGGAGCATTCAGGGCGATGGCGGAAAAAATCATAGAAAGAGGGGGCGTGGTATTCGGCTGTGCATATACGGAAAATAAAGACGGACTTGTTCCGACTACAATAGCAGTGGATAATATTGAAGAATTGTCAAAGTTAAGCGGTTCAAAGTATGTCCAGAGTGAAATGGGGTTTGCCTACAAAAAGGCAAAAAGTTTTCTTGATAAGGGCAGGATTGTCTTATTTTCAGGTACGCCCTGCCATATATCGGGGCTATACGGATATCTGGGCAAACCATACGACAACTTATACACTACCGATTTAATCTGCCACGGGGTTCCAAACCTCAAAATGTTCCAATCGGAGCTGTTGCGGATAGAAAAAAAGTATAAATCGAAGGTAAAATATTTCTGTTTTAGGGATAAAAGTATAGTTGGGTGGACTTGGAGTACTTTTATGTGTAGTTTTAAATTGGGTAATGGGAAATCCTATTGCAAGTCCTATGAAAACATTGCATATTTTGACTTATTCCTGAAGGGTGGGGATATCACAAGAGATTCTTGTTCCAAATGCCCGTATGCGCGACAGGAGCGCGTTTCCGACATTACAATAGGCGACGCATGGGGAGCCGAGATCGCCCATCCTAATTTTGAGGAGTTGAAAGGCGGAGATTTTAACTTTAAAAAGGGATTATCTCTTGCGTTGATAAATACCGAAAGAGGCGAGAATTTTTTCAGATCTATGCGCACTGAAAAGTCAGCAGGTAGATTATAAAGGAATGGCTAAATTTAACAAATTGTTAAATTCTCCCATTAGGCAATCTCCCAACAGAGTAAAATACATGCGCGCTTTTGAGAAATCCGGAATATCTGGTTTGTATTCGGAGAGGCTGAAAATCGAATGGCTGCCGATGTTAAGACGCAAAATAGGGAAGATAATCCCAAAGTGGATAAAGAGAAGATTAAAAAAAAGCTAAGATAGATAAAAAATATGAAAGCAATATTTCAGGAAAAATACGACAACATTTTCATGGCTATACTTTTGATGATGGCGATGATTATCTGCACATTGTCTTATATGCCTTCGCTTACGGGGGTGTACGCTTTTATGAACGAGACGTCGGATGACAGGTTGTATTTTTCGCTAGTAGTTCTTGGGATAACAATAATTATGGGGATAGTGAATATCTCAGCATTGATGGATTCCTTGATAAAGCTTAGAATAAATCAGATTGCGATTCTATTTTATGCTGTTTCTTTAATTATTTCGATATCTGAATTCATGTTGTTCTTAGGGAATATTTATGTGCTTGGCAGCGCATTGATGGCTTTTGTTGTAGGCACTGCTTTCGCTTTCCGGCCATATCAGATAAAAATAATACTCTATGGGTACGCAATAGTGTCTATGATGGTGGGTATTTATATGATAATATCGTACGGCGGGAGTCTTGAGATAATCGACTCATACCTGTTTTCCCATAAAAATGCTGTTTGCATAACATGGGCAATTTGCTCGGTAATTCTAGTATACTTTGCGTTTTCCGAAAGTTTTGGAATTTCAACCATCTTAAATATAGGAGGCGCTATAATTTTTATAATAATGATTTCAGTATCGCGAGGAAGAGCGGCTCTTCTGGCTTCAATATTATGTATAGCTTTTTTGTTTATTAGGAAATTTTTCAATGTAGGGAGAAAAAATCTAATAAATATTACTGTATTTACTTTTATAACGGCAATAGTGCTTGGTTTGCTTGTCCTAAAATTCGATGCTTTTAGTTTTATTAAGCAGGCGTTTTTGGGAGTGAATAAAGAATATGCTGATATAGACGCTTTGTCGTCAGGGCGCATAACTCTATTAAAAATGGGCATAGAAGAATTTATATCCAATCCGGTATTTGGAGGGCTTTACAGAAACGAGGATTTCGGAATGGTGCATAATTATCCGGTTAGGATATTGGCTTCGTACGGACTGCTTGGCGGCGGGGGATTTATTATTATATATCTGCTTTTTATGGTGAGAGTCTTGAAGGGAATGTTTTCTATGCAGATATTCGGGAAGTACGAAATATGGAGGGTTGGATATTTTATTATGGCGGTACTGTACATAGTTAGCATGTTCGAACCAATTGCACCGTTTGGGCCAGGAACAATAAGCTTTGTCGGATTTTTTATGTTCGGAGTAGCAATAAGATGCGAAGCTATGGGATTAGACGACAGGAGAAATATGCCAGCATTTTCACCTGTTCCGCCTCGGATTCCCGGAACGATGTTGCGCAACGGAGAAATTAGTGCGTAGCTGTTCGCCCCTATTGAAGGTTTTTCCCAAAGTTGGATTGTCTTACGGCATCAAGACCGCCTTCTGATTCTAAAATATTTCTAATGACGGCTTTTATAATGCGTGTTTTTTCTTTCCCGTCTGGGAGGTGGTCGATTAGGCAAGTCGCGATCTTTGGGTCGCCGCACATGGCGAATATTTTTGCCGCGTATTCTACGTACTCGAAAATTCCGGCTGACATAAGGCTTAACTGCCTTTGCGATATAGATTCTTTCTTATAATAATCGTATAATTTTGCTTTATTCTGCAATTTGGCAATATACGCGATTGCGGGGAATCCGTATTTCCCCCAAACGGATTTTTTTAGTTTCCATGAAATATTAAAATTATTTGTGCCAATGTAATAAAATGTCTTTTCAATTTTTTCCGTATTGTCTGTTGTAATATTTATGCCTCCGAAGTAGAATGCCGAGGCGTATTGCGGATAGTTTTTAAATATGGACTTGCAGTTGTTAATTGAGAAACATTCCCGGAATACAGGGTTTCTCATGGCATAAAAAATTTTAAGGACAATGTCGTCCGAATAATTCGCGAGCTTTAAAAATTCGGCAAAGTATTTGGGATTATTTTGCTCAATTAAAATATCGAGAATTTCAAGAATTTGCGCGTCATAAATTACGGCGTTTATAGACGACATCGCGCAATATGTGCGGAAAATCTCAATATCCGCCGACTGTGGATTAGTTCTGATAGAATTTGCGAGGCGTCTTGGAAGATCGACTATTGATTTTTCATATATTGAGGGGGCGTATTTCTCTCCACCTGAAAATTCCCTATATATTTTTTTTGCGATTTCTAGGTTAGAGTCCCTATCGCAAAATGCACAATATGATATTGCAACTATAATGGGGATAAGAAGTATTATAAAAATCCTACCTGCTTTTACCATGTATGCGCCTCCTGTTTATTAGCTCTGAAAAACTCCATACACTCAAAAGACCGAATGCAATCATAGTTGATGGAATGTGCAGCTCCATATCGGAAGATCCGTGCATAAGGCACGTGAAAACTCCCAGAATTAGGAAAAAATTTGCAGAGTTTAGTTTTTTGCGGTGTCCCCATATTGCGGATAGCCATGCAAGCGCGCATGCCGCCAGAACTAAAATTCCAAATATGCCGTAATCTACTGTGTATTCTATGATATCGGAATGCGGCCTGTCTGGGAATGAAGGCAGGCCGTTATTTTTATTGTTAATTTCTGATAGTTTATTGGGCAGAACATATCTTGAGCATTCGCCGCCGATGCCCCATATCGGGTTTTCCGATATTATTTTCATAGAAGCTTCGTAAAATACTAGTCTTGTAAAAGCTGAATTTTTTATTTCTCTTCCAGTTCGCGTATTGATATTTGTCTCTATATAGTTAAATGCGATAATCAATGGAATTGCTGACAGAAATATTAATATCGCGGCGGCGGTTTTTGCGGAAACCGCTCGTGACATAATTTTCCAAAGTATATACAACAGAAAACAGCCCACCAGAAAAATACATATAATAATAGCGGCGTTGGAGTCTGATATGTAAACTGATATTGCATTTACCAACGCGAAAACAAACCATAAAAGCGAAAATATTCTTTTAGACTTTTTCGCGTATATTATGGAAAGTGCAAAACATGCGGACATCCCCATATTCAGAAAAGCCCCGGCGGCATTGCCCAAGAAAAAAGTACCGTAGTATATGGCGGTGGAATAAACTGAATTGTAAGGTGCGGAAAATCCGGCCGCATCTTGGTATACCGCAAAAATTGCCATTAGAGTCGAGTTTATTGCAAATACGATTAGGGAAAATCTTGCGAACAGGCGTTCTCTAAATAACGATATTGCGCTTATTACTGTAAGAAAAGATGTCAGTAATATGCAAATTGAGCGCATTGGGTTTCCATCGGAAAATTCGCCGATTACGGAAGTCGGCAGCCACGGTATGTGGTCTATACCTTTTATATAATTGTATTTTTCTTCGTATATATGTTCGGCGAACGGATTGGCATATTGAATTATCGCAATTATTGAAAATATGATAATTGAAATAAATAGGGTTTTTTGGAATATATTTCTGCCAAAATCCGGATCTGATATTGTGGTAAAGGTGAATAGGGTGGCGGATACATAAAACATTGGCATTAGATGCTCAACCCGAGTTCCCGAGCACAGCCACGTAATGAGGCATATTTGCAACAATAACAGAGTCCTTGCTATGTTTTTTAAATGTGAGCAATTTAAGAGGTCAGGCATATGGCTTTTAGAGGGATTACATAAATTTATCGTAATGAAACACTCCTTTTTTTATATCGCGCCTGTATTTTATTGCAAATGCAATCGCCTTAAATACGTCAGACGCCGGTTCGCCCCGTTTTATTCTAAGAATAGCTGTACCAATATCGGACCAAAGCATTATGAGCTGTCTAAGTACCGTGTTCCCATGCCTTGCCATTAGATATCTTCTATGGCATATTTCTATAAATGTTCTTTGACGCGATGGGAGCCTGTATTCTCTCGATACATTGTGCAATACTGTTGCGGCAGTACTCATTATGCATTTAAGATTTTCCTCTTTTGATTTTAGAAAATATCTATATGTAAAATCCATATCTTCTGCGTAAGCATAGTATTTCAAGTTCTCGTCAAATTTCAATCCCCACTTTTGGGCAAGGCTTTTCCTTATAGCGAAAAAGAATCCCATTGCCCATTCTGTTGGAGTTTCTGCCTGGGGATTTTGCGGGAATACGCCATAGCCAGCCATGGCTACATGGCCTTTGTATCTTTTAAAGAAAGACGATCTAAAAAAAATAAGGCTTGGCAAGGAGAGTCTTTTCATGGGAGATCCGCTGTCAATGCCGCCGACCATTGAAATTGAATTGTCCCTAAATAAAATCAAAATGTTTCTTATGGTATCAATGCCAATATCTACATCGTCATCCATAAATATTGCGATGTCGTTCTTGCATAGTTCCAATCCAATATTTCTGGATTTTGACGAAGAGGGTTCACTGACGTGTATATATTTTATTTTAAGCGTTTGCGAGTCGCACAGTTCTTTTATCTTTTCTGCCGTATCTCTCGGGGATTGGTCTACGATTATTATTTCGTCCGGCGGAATTGATGATTTTGAGATAAATCCAAGCGTGCGCGCCAATGAAGATACTCGATTCAGCGTTGGTATTATAATGCTAACTTTTGAAGACTGGCCTTCCATATGCATGGCGCGCGAAATATTTATATGGCGCAAGGATAGGGGGGAGACGCTATGCGCTTTTTGTACCGTCTAGCCTATTTTTATTAACAGGCGTAGAATCGATGCAAAGTAAAACTTTTATGAGGGTAATAATAAATATCTTTGCGTCGAGAAGAAATGAAATGTTGTCTACGTATTCGAGGTCTTTTGATATCTTTTCCTCGACAGTAATTTCGTTCCGCCCGGAGATTTGAGCCAGCCCGCTTAGCCCTGGCAGAACGTCGTGGCGTCTGAATGACTTCTTGCTCAATGCCTTTATTTCACATTCCATGAACGGGCGCGGACCGATAAATGACATATCTCCTTTAAGGACATTGTAGAATTGTGGAATCTCGTCGAGACTTGTCTTGCGCAAAAAAGCTCCTAATTTTGTTATTCTCATCTCATCTGGAAGCAGTTTGCCGGATGGGGATTTTTCAAAAGACATTGTACGGAATTTATACAGTGTAAAAATTTTCCCGTGGTGTCCCGCCCTTTTTTGGGGAAGTATAACAGGAGATCCCATAAATATTTTTATTAGAATCCACACAAGCACGAAAAGCGGAAATGTCAGAATCATGAGGATAAGAGCCCCAATGACATCTAGCGGCCTTTTTATGAACTGTTTGTAGATTCTCATCTATTTTATGATGTACTTAGCCGTTTTGGCGTCTCGAAAAAGCGAATAAATAATAAGAAAGATATGTTGTGTCTATTTCCAGTCAAGAAATTTTAGGGGCATTGACATATCCATTCCCGAGAGTGTTTTTTTCAGTGCGCTTAAATGCAATCTTTGCAAATTCCGCGCCTGCAAAAATCCACACAATTGGCATTATAGGGAAATGGTATCTGTCTGTAATCATAAACGGATATGTAAAAGCCAATACAAAGAATGGAATTGCGATTATTATATTTTCTGGCGATAAGATTTTTCTGTAATTTTTAAAAATATACAATGCGAACAGCAGCATGGCGGCGTAATATGCAACGCTTTTTAATAATAGCAAGATGCAATACTTTAATGCGAATGTTTTGTCGGATTCAATTTTCACTTTGACAGAGGATAGCCCAGATCCTTTTTCAAAGCGTTCGCTCCAAGTATCAAAGCCGAGTAGCAATGCAGATTTTAAGGGGATTTGTGAAATGTATTTTGCAGGATTTTGAAAAATCCATTCTTTTGCTGTTTTTCTAAGATGCGAGTCTTTTTGGGCAAAATTCATACTCTCCCAGTTCCCAGGGGTTCTGGAAATGTAGAAATCGTCATTAGCGAATCCAAATCCCACGGCTCCGTTGGCGTATTTATTTGCGCTACCGGCAAGGTTTAGCCCGGAGGTCGCAGACTGGAACGCAAATATTCCGCAATTAGATTTTGTCCAGAATCCGATTGCAACTATGGTTGTTAATGTAGAAACAAGCAATGCTGTGAGTCGTGCTTTGGCATGCTCTCTTTTAGATACTGCAAATAGTATAATTCCCAAAAAGTACGCAAGCGCAAGCGGGCGTATCCAATTCCCGACTGCGATTAGCACTCCGGCAAGTATATAGTTAGCCCATTTAGCCTGCGGCACCAATGCGAAGGCAAGCGCGAGCACAACGAAAAACACGAAGGGAATTTCCGAGAAATACCCTATCGGAGCGAACCAGTTGCTGTATGTTGCCGCATATATTATCGCGGCCCCGTATGCGGCGCAGCTCCCGAAAAACTTTTTCGCTATTGAACATATTGCGGCAAGTATGGCCGCAGACATCATAAAGTTTACAAAGCCAAACCCGGAAAAAGTTCCGAAAATTCTATGGTAAAACAATAAGAAATTTATATATCCCGGCGCAAAGAAAAGATCGTTTTTTAAATTGTGCTCCGACGGAAACCATTCGTTTCTTGAAGCCGATGCCGATGCGTAGTCTAAATAGGTCTGCTGGTCGTCCGATAGGGGAAATTCGGAACTTGCAAAAATCAGCGCGAGTTGCAATGCAAAGAACGACGCTACTACCGCGATTGTTATTTTTTTTAAATTTTTTGACATCTTAAAAAGGTTTTGCCAGGGCGAATATTGCGGCAAACAATGCCATCAATGCGTAGTTTGACTTTTTTCTGAAAGAATATACGATGGGATCGGCGTCGACAAGCCCGCAGTTTGCGTCTTTCCATATTTTATAGAGAAAATATCCGATGGGAATTATGCCGAGCAGAAGCATGTTGGGATATTCATAGTATATTTTGGCACCCCTCTGAGTATATATTGCGAAAACTAAGAGCGACAAAGCGCATGAAGTTATTCCGGCAAGCCTTACAAATTTGAAATGGCTTTGCGTATACCCCCTTGTTTTTGCGGTGGCTGTGCTTTCAAATAATTCAATGTATCTTTTTAATAACGACAGCCCAAAGAATATGAAAATGGAAAATAGCGAAAGCCAATACGATATTTTGCAGTCGATAACGACGCATCCGCCGAAAATTCTCATGTAGTACAGCCCTGCTAAAATCGCAACGTCTATAAATGGGATTCGCTTGAATACGAAAGAATATCCTATAGTGATAACTGCATATGCCAATACAATTATGGCAAAGTCGCAAGGCAGGGTTGCGCACATGCATATTGAGGCGGACGCAAATACCGCAATGAGTAAAAATCCAAAATATATAGGCAGCGCGCCCGACGCGAAAGGCCGCTTATGTTTGCTGGGGTGCGTTCTGTCTGACTCTATATCAAGAAGGTCATTTAATATATATAGAGCCGAGGCGCAGAAACAAAAGGCGAAAAACGCCATTATTGAATTTTTTACGTCGCCCCAAATAAAGTATCTGTGGCTTGAAATCAGGGCTACAAATATAAGGGTATTTTTTACCCATTGGTAGATTCGTGCGGCTTTAATGGTGTTTCTTAAAGAAATCTCCGTTACGCTTTCTATTGCGACTACTTTTTTGCCGAGTTTATTCTGTATTTTTTCCGCGAAATTTTTTCTGCCAACAACTATTGGAGTGGAGGATTTCTTCCATACGGGCAGATCGGCGAGTGAATCGCCGATGTAGTCAAAATTCCCAACCCCAAAGGTGGATTCGCAAAAGTCCGCTTTCTTTTCACCTTTGAGATTTATGCTTTCGGACGACCCGTAGATTCCGTCAAAAAGGCCGGTTTTTTCGGCTATTGATTTTGCGAGTTTCTCATCGCACGCTGTCACAAGCCATATTTTGCTTCCGGACTTTTTACGCTTTTGGATATATGAAATTACATCGCTATTGAAAGGGAGGTTTTTTATAAATTTTCCGAATTTTTCCGAAAGCCTGCGTTTTAGAAAGCATTTCCCTTTTATTAGGAGAATAGGGATTAAAAGAATGAAAAGCGGGTTATGCCGAAGCGCTCTAAGCATTAGCTCCCATAGGGAATCCGAGATAATGAGAGTCCCGTCTAGGTCGACACATAAATTTTCGGAGCTTTTTGGCATTTATAGGAAAGTGAAATAGATTATGCGGAGGTTGGCAAACCAAAATACTTCTCACGCAATGCCGGAAACCATATTGTTTTACTGGGAATGAAAAGTGCTTAGGTCATTGTAGATAACGGGATTGCAATAGATGCGTCACTTCATTATTAGAAGCAGATTTTTTGTGATAAGATGGTCTCTGTTTCAAAGCTAATATGTTGGCAAAAATTTATTTTAACTTAAAGGCGGCTTGACTTTTACGATGACGGTAATAAATAAGTTTTTTTTTATTGGAGAATTGCAATGGAAGAGAACAACACTAAAAAAGAGAGCCGCGAATGCGGCAAGGGCGAAGTTATCCGCCGCGGGGCGAATATACAAAAATATGTGGATAATTACGACAGAATTTTCCGCAAGGGCGCGCATCGCTCAACAAAGGCCAAATAGGTTTTTCCGCTCCTGAGTGTGATTGAAAAAGAGGGCGCAGAAGAGGTTTTCTGCGCCTATTATTTTTCAAGTCAGAATTTTTCGGGTCTCCAAATAATAAAGCGCGACATTCTTAAAATCCTAACTAACCCTCGCACAAGTTCTCCAATCCCCGCGACTGAGTATATCTTTGACATTGCCCCTGCGCTTTCAGCTTGCGTGAGGGATTTTAGGAAGGCTCTTTTCTCGCTCTCATTTGCTCCGGCGAATTTTATATGCCGCGCCAGCCATTCTGCATATGATATCAGATAAGCCGCTTTATGCCAGAATGTTCCATTTGCAAGAATGCCTTTAAACAAGAGGTTGCGGTTTACAATTTCTGTTTTTAGCGGCCCATTTGAAGCGTTGCGGGAATCTTGATTGGGGTGGATTCGGTAAAAATACAGGTTCTTGTCGGCGAGTATGACAGTTTTTCCGCCGCGGGAAGTGTCTATCATGACGGGAGTATCTCCGATTTTTCCGTAGATATTGGGGCGGTTAAACTTGCGCAGGTCTTCAGTACGGTATACGGCGGACGAGTATGAAGCTTTGCCGTCGCAGAATATGTATGCGGCAAACTCTTCTTGATTGTTGAATACGAGCGCCTTCTTTTGGGGTCGGTTAAATTTAACAGCCGAGTTGGGCGGCAATTTTACGCATGTGTAGTCCGAGGCAAGCAGCGCGACATTCCCGAATTTATTTATCGCTTCTATTGCGTATTCCAAATAGTTCGGGTGGGCGATATCATCGTCGTGCATAAACATTGTGTATTTGCGGGAGGCGCCGTCGAGAGCTGCGTGGAAGTTCGCGTCTGCGCCTATATTTTTTGCATGGCGCACATATTTTAGGTTTCCCCCAAAAGATTTTTCTGCCGCTTTGACGACTTCGGCGGTGGCGTCTGAACTTGCGTTGTCGTATACCGATACGAGCAGCCCTGCGGCCGTTTGCCCAGCGAGGCTTTCCAAAGCTTGTTTTAGAAGGGCGCACCTGTTAAAGGTTAGCACACAAACTTCCACATCTTTTGCGGATATTTTTTCTGGAAGATTCATTCTACGGGCTATGGAGTCTTTTTTATTCTGAGCAAATTTAGTCTTTTTTTGACAGAGTTGGAGGCTTTACTGATTATCCTTCTCAAGGATAGCTCAATCATTCCGCACATTTTGACGTCGGTTAGCATATCGGCGTTCATACATTCTCCGCTTTTTAGCGCAATGCCGTGCGATTCGATAAAATTCTTATAATTTTGGAATAGGGCGGGGTATGCTGCGTTCATTGCGTCCACGTCGCATGCCTCGTATGCTTTTTTTAGGTGGGCTGAAAATTCGGAGGGCGTTATTGGGTTTTCGTAGTTGCGAAGGTCTGCGAGCGCATGGGGGATTTTTAGGAAGTTGCACATTTCTGTTGCGCGGGAGTCTGCATTAGTGCAGAGCGCGGGCAGCCCTGCGTTTATTGCGGCGATTGAACCGTGCAGTCTGGGGCCGAGCGCGAAGTTAAACCGGCGCAAAAATGCCTTCCATTTTTCGGGATTCAAGAAGATTCCCAGGTCGCCACGCAAGGCTCTCTTGTAGTCGCATTTACGATAGATTTTGGGAATTGCGCCAAATACTGAAAGGTTTATTATATCCCTTTCCATGAGATCCTGCATTACCGCCGGAAGATTTTCTGCTGTTGAGGCAAGTGGACTTGTGAGTACCGGTTTTAGGTTTTGAAAATCGGGTTTCTTTACGACCCTATTAGGACCGGTTTCAAAAAACGATGGGCAGCCTATTATCTGGGTGTTTCTAATCCCAAGCTTTTTGAGAACTTCCGAAGTAAATTCTCCGCGGATTCCGATGTTTGGGCATAGGTCTGAAAGCTCTTTGAGAAATCTTATCAGCTGAGGATTTAGCATCTTATGAAAGTTTGGGTCAAATCCGCCGAAAGAATTCGCCCCAAGCCCCGCGACTACGACGGGCTTCCCGCATTTTTTTAACAGGGAAATTATGCCTTCGTATGGCAGCCTCAGATTGTACGATTCCTCAATGCGAATTTGATCCTGCAATATTAGGAAGACATGGGTGCACTCGCCCTTTACTTTTTCGGCGTCGCGGTCGGCGTTTTTAAAATCGTATTCGTATATATTTGGAATGTGCGATATCCCGGACAAATCCCCAACTGTACTTTTTATCAAAGAATAAGTTATGTAAGAGTTTCCCGTATTGCCCGCCGCATTGCGCAGCAGCCCGTCAGCGTCTGAACATCGGACATTCCCGATAGACAGGTTGCTGTTGACAAAAAATGGTTTAAAGCTGCGTAATGTAGGCATTATCGTATTGGCTGGCGCGTTTTGGAGAAAACAGCGCGCCTATAACGACAGCATCTTTCGCCTTCTCCATTTACGCTTTACTTCTTTGAAGGTTACGATAATCCAGAGTCGGCGCAACAATAAATATAGCAATTCCCAAAAACCTACTTGTTTTGGAGACTTGGGGAATAGGTCTGAGTTCGAGTATATTTCCCTAAACTCGCGTATGCCAAAATTAAATGCGTCGGATATTGATTTTCTGGAGTTGTCGTCTTGCATGAGGTCGTGCATATGGGCATATCCATTGGCGACGCATGCCTTGTTTAAGGATTTCAGGCAATGATAGGCTATTATGAATTCAAATATTTCCGGTCTCTTTTCTTCGGAGTTTATTTTTTTTGCGAAAGGGGATTCGGGGCAGATTGCCTTTATTAGCTTTACACTTCTTATGCGGTAGAAAATATCGTAATACTTCAACGCCTCAAAATAATATCTCCTCGCCGAGAGGGATTCGTTTTTTACGGCGGAAGTCTGCTTGCCGTGGATTCTGTAATTGACAACAAGCTCGGGAATCAGGTCAATTTTTGCCCCGTCTATAATTAAGTTTGCCCACAGCGACACGTCGAGCAGCATAATCATAGACTTGTCTATTGACGCCTTTCTTAGAACGTCTGTTTTTGCTATAGAACATGGGTATGGCAGGAAGCTAATGCTCTCAAATAGGAGGTGTAAAGAATCTTCCGGCGGTTTCCCGAACTCAAAGTGCGGGCGGCGCAAAGACCATCTTGTTCCCAAGCTGTCGCCATGGGCATCAACATATTCCATATCCCCAAAAGCGACGTCGGTTTCGGGGTGTTTTTGCATGTAGCCCACGAGTTTTTCGAGGCAGTCCGGGCGCATCATATCGTCCGCGCAAAAAAGCTTTGCGAATTTTCCGGAAGCTGCCTTTAAAAATTCGAGAATCAACATTCCGGAGCCCGCCCCCAGATTGGACGGCATATCTATGTGGATAATGCGCGGGTCGGCAAACGAATGGGCAATGCTGCGGCAATCGTCGGTTGTCGCGTGGTTTAGGAGCACCAGTTCAAAGTCTTTGAAAGTCTGGGCAAGAATGGATTCAATGCATTGCGGCAGAAAATCTCTATCGTTGTAATACGGGACAAACACCGATACTGTCGGAGGTTTTTTCATATGATAGCTATGCGGCGGATTTGCCGCTGTTATTTTATCATGTTCGACTCGAATTCTTTCCTGTCGAGGAAAGGATACATGTCTTCGAGCGACGGAGACACTATTGTTCCGTCCGGCAGCTGCTTAGCCGACAGCTTTGGAGAGAACATATAGTCGTTTTGGCATACAATTTCGCATACATACGGACCGCGTTTTTTTAGAATGGTTCTGATTTTTTCTTCGAGATTGTCTGCGTTTTCAATCCTTTCCGCCTCTATGCCGAAAGCGTTCGCGACCTTGCAGAAATCAGGAGTTTCCACGCCGCTTGCCGCATTGCAGCCGACATAGTTTGCGTTGAAGAAGTTTTTGTGCGTTTGTTTTATGGAGGAGTATCCGTCGTTTCTTATGATGAAAATCCGAATCGGAAGGTTGTGGGTTTTTATGGTTTGCAGCTCCTGAATGTTCATCATTATAGAGCCGTCGCCAGTATAGCATATTATTTTTTTGTCGGGGTTGGCTACCGCCGCGCCTATTGCCGCCGGCAAATCGTAGCCCATGGAGGCGTCGCCGGAATTTAGGAACATTCTCTGGCCTTTTTTTGTCACTGCGCATTGGCAAGTGCATATGCAAGGCGAGCCGTTTGCCACGACAAAAATATCTTCGGGATCTGCCACAGCCGTCAAAGTGTGTGTCAGATTGTAGACATTTACCGGCGCGCCCTTTTCCTGCCTGTATTCCGGGACGTTTTCAAAGGCGTATTTGGCGCGCATATTTTTGCAGTAGTCGAGCCATTTTTTATCGGCTTTGAAGGCGCCGAGGCGCTCGGCGAGGGCCGGGAAGAATTCTCTAAGGTCGGCGCAAACGGGCAGGTCGGGTTTTACGAGCGGCTTTTTGAGCTCGGCGGGATCGATGTCGACTACTATTTTATAGGCGCGCTTTGCAAAATTTTCCCAGTTGTAGCTAACTTGCCTTACATTGTTTCGCGTGCCAAGAAACAGCACGCAGTCTGAGTTTTGAAGTATGAAATTTGCCGCGCGCTGCCCGGCCGTCCCGATTCTGCCTACCGCGTTTTTATCGTCGGTCGGAAGGACATCGTATCCGTTGAAAGTGGTTGCGATTGGGATTTCCGACTTTTCCGAAAATTTTGCGAGGTTATCTACTTGCCCTGCGAGCCTTATGCCGTGTCCGGCGACGATAAGCGGGCGCTTTGCCGCGGCGAGGCGGCTTGCAACTTCTTCGATTTTCAAGTCGTACGCTGGCGGCGCCGGCGGCACGAATTCCCTCAGAGCCGATTCGTCTATCATGGCGGTTTGCACGTTCATCGGAACATCGAGCCACACGGGGCCGAATCTGCCGTGGGTCGCCTCGTAAATAGCCCTGTCGAGATGGTATTTCACGTCGAGGGGATCTTTTATCATTGCGGCGTACTTTGTCAGATGCTTTACAGATGTTATGATGTCGACTTCCTGGTCGCCGAGCTGTCTCAGCGGGAGCTCCGGGCACGATGCGAGCGTCGTTGCGAATTTTACCTGCCCGGAAATATAAAGCACCGGCGCGGAATCGGTCCATTGCCCGAAGACCCCGTTTAGGCAGTTCAGCCCGCCGGGGCCCGTTGTGACATTTACTACGGCGAGTTTCCCGCATGAGCGCGCATAGCCTTCCGCGGCAATGGCGCAAGCCTGCTCGTGGTGGTTCGATATGTACGGAATTCTCGTGCCGATTGCATTGTTTAAATGCATCGCTCCTCCTCCGGTAATTAGGAAGACGTCTTTTATGCCGTAAAAATCTCTCAGTCTTTGGGCTATGTAGTCTGATGCTTTTATCATAAGTTTTATTTGTCAAATTTTAGAAGAGATTGGTCTATTTTATCCGAGTTGTCGCGGTAATATTTTGCAAGCTTCTCCACCGCCGTTTCGAGCGGGGTGAATTTTATTTCCGGGAATTCGGAAAGAAGCCTTGAATTGTCTCCGTAATAGTCAGGCCCATATCCGTCGGCCGCAATTTTTACAGGAACTCCCCCGAACATTTTAGACACAAGGCGCGCAATGTATGCGAGTTCCGCATATCCGTTGGGGACTGCGTTGTACATCTTATTCTTGCAGTCTCCCGATAGAACTGCGTCGATAATCGGGAATAGGTCGTCCACAAACAGGTAGCTGAAACGCCTGTTTTGGCGCAGGGTAATCGGAAGCCCGAAAACCGCCTTGCATATTGCATTGGATATAAATCTGATTGAATAGTCTTCGTATTTGCCGAATATGCCGAAAACTGCCAAGTCGACAAAATTTGGCAGATGTTCAATTTGCTTCGCAACGGCGTATTTACAGAACCCGTGGTCGTCTTCCGGCATCCTTTTAAAGACGTCTGTTTCTCGCGCGGCGGAAATGTCTGCCGATTGCCCGTAGATTGCGCCAGATCCGATATTTACAAGCTTGCCGAAACTTCCCCTGTTTCTTTCGAGATTCTCGAACATTCTTAGGTTGGAGTAGAGCAGCGCGGTAGGGTCTTTTGCGTTTCTGTGGCAGGGCTTTACGGCGGCGTGTATTATGAAGTCGAAAGATTTTTTTCTAAAAAATTCGTCAGCGCTTCGAGTGTCGAGGAGGTCGAGCTCCGAGTGGGCGGGAGCAGTAATGTCGTACTTGCGCGAGAGAAAACTTTCCCGCAGATTGCGCCCGATAAAGCCGCTTCCGCCTGTCAGGAGAATTTTTTTCATTTTATGCGCGCCTCGATAAACGAGCGTATAGTACCCGCACTTTTTGAAAGCTCGCGCTCGCCGAGCGCGGGGAAACAACCTATCCAGAAAGAGCTGTTCATTATGCGTTCAGTTCCGGGAAGCAGCGCGTAGTCGGCTTCGCCCAGTTCGCGCCCCTTTTTCAATTTCCCAGAGCCTATTCTCAATTCGGCGTCGGATTCCGTTATCATTGGCTGGCGCAAAATGTTGCCCGCAAACAGCTGGCGTGTGCCCACGCCATTTCTTTCAAGATGTTCAACCAGCTCTCGCTTGGTGAATGGGGCGCCGGGATTTACGGAAATCAGGAAGCCGAACCATGAACATTTGCCGTCGAAATCTGGAATCGGGAGGGTGATGTATTTTTCGAGCCCCGATAGCGCCTCAAACAGAAACTTTGCGTTTGATATCCTTTTCTCGACAAATTCGTCGAGCTTTTTCAGCTGTTGAAGGCCTATGGCAGCCTGCCAATCGGTGATTTTCAGATTGTAGCCTATGTGCGAGTACGTGTATTTGTGGTCGTAGCCGTCGGGCAGATTGCCGCGTTTTAGCTTGAAGCGGTTTTTGCAAGTGTCGTCATGCCCCGGTTTGCACCAGCAGTCGCGGCCCCAGTCGCGGAATGAAAGCAGGATTTTGTGGAGTATGGGGTCGCTGGTGACGACCGCTCCGCCTTCTCCCATTGTGATGTGGTGGGCGGGATAGAAGCTGAAAGTGCCGATGTCACCGATAGTTCCCGCATATTTGCCGTTGTGCATCGCCCCGAGCGCGTCGCAGGAATCCTCTATAAGCCAAAGGTTTTTGCGGCTGCAAATTTCGCGTATTGTGTCGATGTCGAACGGGCGTCCGAGGGTGTGGGCTATGAATATCGCGCGCGTTTTTTCAGACAGTGCCTCCTCTATTTTGTCGGTGCGGATATTGTATGTGTGGGGTTCGCAATCCACAAAAACCGGCACGAGCCCGTTCTGAAATATCGGGTTTACTGTTGTCGGGAAGCCGCTTGCGACAGTGATTACTTCGTCGCCTTTTTTTATGGCGCGCTTGCCGAGCTTTGGCGAAGTCAGCGCCGACATCGCCAACAAGTTTGCGCTTGAACCGGAGTTGACGGATAAGGCGAATTTCGCGCCAAGCTTTTTTGCAAACGCCTCCTCAAAGGCGTCGTTGAATCTGCCTGCGGTAAGCCACATATCGAGCGACGCGTCTATCATTGCGGATAGTTCGTCCGCTCCGATTTTCTTTCCCGACGGCGGAATGTAGTCGCGTTTTGGGGCGTCGGCTATGGCTGCGGCAAGATATTCAAGCGCGGCGGCTTTTACTTTTTCCCTTAAATCTTCATGCATATTAGAAACTCCATTCAATTTGCTTGTCTCGCGCGGCGCTGCAGAAATTTTCAATCTGTTTTATGGAAAACGCGCGCATTTGCGGATGTTTTGCATAGAAAAGCTTATACCATTCAGCGGTCATTGCTACGGCCTTCGCCGCGTCCAATACAGGGCGGACGCCGAGAAGCTTGTCGGCCTTCGAGACGTCGAGCGAGAGAAGCTTGGCTTCGTGCGGCCCTGCGGAATCGGCTTTTCGCGAGGACGAGTCTCCGCCCCAAACTCCCACGAGAATATCTACGATGTCCCCGACGCTTAAAACCGCGCTTGAATCGGGCCCAAAGTTGAAGCCGTCCGAGAATTTTTCCGGGTTCTCCAACAGCTTTTGCGCGAGCCTCATGTATCCCGCGAGAGGCTCGAGGACATGCTGCCATGGCCTTACGGAAGCGGGATTTCTGACCGGCGCCGGCATTCCTTTTGAAAGTGCGCGCACGCAGTCGGGCACGAGTCTGTCCTTGGCCCAGTCGCCGCCGCCTATGACATTCCCGGCGCGCGCCGAGGCGAGGGCGAACGGCTTGCCGCCTTCCAGAAAGCTCCTGCGGTAAGAAGCCGTCAAAATTTCAGAACAGCCTTTCGAGGACGAATACATGTCGTACCCGCCCATGGGGTCGCCTTCTTTCCGCGGAATGCCATTGTCGGGGTTTTCATAGCATTTGTCGGTGGTGACGTTTACGAAAGCTTTTACCGCGCCGCATTTTCTTGCAGCTTCGAGGACGTTTAAAGTTCCAATGACATTTGTTTCGTAGGTTAGTTTTGGCTCGTCGTATGAAAGCCTTACGAGGGGCTGGGCGGCGAGGTGGAAAACTATTTCAGGGCGCGTTTGGGCGAAAAATTTTTCGAGAGTTTCGCTGTCGCGGATATCGGCAATTTTTTCCGCCGCGAGCAGTTCTTTAATACCTAGCTCGCTGTAAGCGGTAAATTCGGTGTCGGGCAGAAGCGAGTATCCGCAGACTTTCGCGCCAAGGCTATCGAGCCAAAGAGAGAGCCACGAACCCTTGAAGCCGGCATGCCCGGTCACAAGGACGGTTTTGCCTTTAAAAATATCTTTGAACGCCATTTTTTAATCCCAGATTTTCCACGGTGCGCGCCCGGCGCTCCATAGCTCGTTTAAGTCTTTTTTATCTTTAAGCATGTCCATTGGGCGCCAGAAGCCGCAGTGCAGATAGGCATTGAGTTGGCCTGCCTCCGCGAGGTTGTTGAGAGGCTCCCGCTCCCATATCGTATTGGGGGAGTCTGGAATATAGTCGAATACTTCCGGCTCGAGAACGAAAAAGCCGCCGTTAATCCACGATGCCGAATCTTCCGGCTTTTCGCGGAAGTCCGATATTTCGCCGTCTTGCGCAATCCTCAAAACCCCGAAACGCGAGGTTGGCTTTACCGCTGTGAGAGTTGCAATCTTCCCCGAATTTCTGTGGCATTCGAGAAGCTCCGGAATATTTATGTCGGCAACTCCGTCGCCGTAGGTGAGCATGAATGTCTCGTTGCCAATATATTTTTTTATCTGGGCTATTCTCCCTCCAGTGAGGGTTTCCTTGCCTGTGTCGCAGAGGGTTATCTTCCAGGGCTCCGAACGGTTTTTGTGCACTTGGACAGAGTTGTCGGACAGGTCGATTGTTATGTCTGAGGAGTTTGCCCTGTAATTTAAAAAGTATTCTTTTATGTATTCGCCTTTATAGCCGCACATCACCACAAATTCGTTGAATCCGTAGTGTGAGTAAATCTTCATTATGTGCCATAGAATCGGCTTCCCTCCGATTTCTACCATTGGCTTCGGGCGGACTGTCGTTTCTTCCCCCAATCTCGAACCGAGCCCTCCCGCGAGTATTGCAACTTTCATGATATGTTAATCTTCTCAATTTTTAGTAAGGTATAAAATTCCGGTTAGAATCTGCGGCTTTTTGCGCGTTATCTGCACCATAATTTTTACCACCCTATTTATTGCAGTTTTCTGTGATTTAAAATTCCCCAGCAGCTATTGTCTTTCAATCGCGTCGGAAGTCTGTTTTTCATATAGACGCTTATAAGTCGGGCAATGTTGCATTAATTCTGCATGCGTCCCGAAATCTATTATTTTGCCGTTTTCAAAAACTATTATTTTTTGGACATTTTTTATTGTGCTAAACCTGTGGGCAATTACGAGCATCGTGCGGTCTTTCATTAGGTTGTCCACAGCTTTTTGTATGAAAGCCTCGCTGTTTACGTCGAGCGCGGAAGTGGCTTCGTCGAGAACGAGCAGCGGCGGATTCTTCAAAAATACGCGCGCGAGCGCAATACGCTGCTTTTGCCCGCCCGAAAGCCTGTCGCCGCGCTCTCCGACGACTGTTTGATATCCGTTTTCAAGCTCGAGAATAAATTCGTGGGCGTACGCCATTTTTGCGGCCTTTTCGACTTCTTCGCGCGTGGCCGACGGGCGGGCTATGAGAATGTTGTTGTATACTGTGTCATTGAACAAAACGGGATATTGCGGGACACTGCCGAGGTTGTCCATGAAGTCGCTTTGGCGGATGTCCCGCAGGTCGATTCCGTCGAGGGTAATCGAGCCGCTTACGGGGTCGTACAGGCGCATTGCGAGCTTTGCGAAAGTGCTTTTCCCCGCGCCGCTCTCGCCGACGAGCGCGCAGCTTGTCCCGGCGGGAATCGTTATGCTTACGTCGTCCAGCACGATTTTATCCTTGTATGCAAAGCTTACGTTGTGGAATGAAATCTCTCCGCGGACTTTCGGAAGTTTTACAGGATTTTTGGGTTCGGGGACAGTCGATTGGTAGTCGAGAATATCGCAGATTCTGTCCACGAGCGGCATAACTTTTATGAAGTCGGTGGACATTCTGATTACACGCTTAATTGGGTCGATGGTGAAATATAGGGCGATGCCGATAGCCGAGAAGGTCGGGAAGTCTATGCCTGCAAAGTATGCGTACACAAATGTAAGGGAGACCATTGTGGCGGCGAGAAACTCCATGAAGGGCTGCTGCATGAGCTCGTATTTCGCCATTTTTAGCGAGAACCATTTAAACGAAGTATTGAGCGTCTCGAATTTCTTTTTCTGAGGCTCTTGGAGATTGAAAACCCTTACTTCGTGGACGGCGTCGAGGTTTTCGCCGAACAGCTGGGCCATCTCGCTTAACCCTACCTGCGCTTTGCCCGCAAAGCGTTTCATATTCTTGCGTATCATCTGGACAGGCAAAATGCAGAACGGGACTGCCGCCAAGAAAATAAGCAGCACAACAACTTGCCCTTTTGTGAAGCAAAGGTAGAGCAAGAATGCCAGCGCCCCCACAACTTGCAGCGGTTGGCGGAATATTTCAGACGAGAATGAAAGCAGGACGGTTTGAACTGCGGCGGTGTCGTTCGTAAGCCTCGTGAGCAGGTCGCCGGTGGTAAACTTGTCGAAGAACGCAATCGGATAGCTTTGGATTCTGTCAAATATATGCTGTTTGAGTCTGCGCAAAACTTCGAGCGAAGAAAAGGTCATGAGGTATCCGCTCAGATATCCGAATATTGCCCGCATTGCAAAAATTGTGGGCAGCAGCATGGCTATCCCAAGAATATACCATGCGGAATGCGGCTGCGCGCCTTGGTCCATGAAAATCTGCCTTAGAACCTTGTCGAATATCACTGGCATACCAAAGCCGCTGCACGCCCCGAAGAGCGCGCCAAAGATGATAGCCGCAATCAGTTGCGGAAGGCACGGCTTTATATAAACGTAAAATCTAAGCAGTTTCTTCATTTTCTCAATTTATTGATTTTCGTATCTGTGGCGCTTTGCGTCAAGCCTTTTGGGGTTTTAGCGGGAAGTATGAAGCGATTTTTATAAAAAATGCGCAATTTGAAAATTTTATCCTGGCTGCCGGCATTTTTTTGCTAAATTTATATGGTTGATTTCCCTTCTCCACAAGCTACTATTAAATATGTGGATAAAAAAAGCGCGCTTTCGGATAACTTCCCAAAATTGCTTGCAGTGGCTGTTGGTTGCGCAATTGCGTGGTCAGCGGTGGAGCCTTATAGCTGGGGGGTGTGGTGCGTCGAGATATCGAGCGTTTTGCTCGTTTACTTTATATTGATTTTTACATATGGGAAATTTCGTTTTTCCAATATGTCGTATTTTATAGTTTCGCTGTGGCTTGTGATGCATGCGGTTGGTGCGCGGTATTCCTTTGAGCTTGTTCCGTTCGGGTTTGTGAGCGACTTATTCGGCTTTGAGCGAAACCATTACGACAGGGTCGCGCATTTTGTAGTGGGAATGAATTCCTATGGAGCGGCGGAGTTTTTTATGCGCAGGGGCTTTGCATGCGGGAGGGGATTCGCAGCCTTCGCGGGGATTCTTTTTATAATGGCGCTCGCCAACGCATGGGAACTGATTGAATGGGGATATGCCGAAGCCGACGGGGGCGAAGTCGGGGCGGCGTTTCTCGGATCGCAGGGCGATATTTGGGACGCCCAAAAAGACATGCTTTGCGACACTCTCGGGGCGATTTTTGCGGCGTTCATATTTTTGGCAAACTTCAAACTTTCAGCAGAGCGGGGGCAGTGAACGCTGCATGCGGATTGCTAAATTATGTTTCGTTGACTTTCTGCAAGTGTATATATAGTCGTTTCGATTATGTTTGGCATTGTCGTTAGAATTTTAAAAGTTTTGGCGCTGGCTTGCGCCATATCCACCTGCGTCTTTGGCGCGGAAAGGAGACTTGAAGTTCAATATCCCGACGGGAAATCTGCAAAAGAGGCGGCGGTAAAGCCGCTGCGCCTGCCGGGGAATGCGGTGTCCGCATTTTCGTCGCGCTGGGACGACTCCACCCGCGCCCATCTCAAAACGGCAAAAGTATTCAAAAATAGCGGAATGAAGGCGACGTTTATGCTCACCAAAGCCGACGAGAAATACCATGCCGACTGCTCGCGCAAATTTATTTCCGACGGTTTTGCGATAGCCTCGCACACGATAACCCACAGGCTTCTCCCGATGCTTTTGCCGAACGAGGCTTTTTACGAAATACTCGCCCAGCGTATAAAGCTTGAAAGCGCGCTCGATGTGCCGGTTGTGGCGTTCGCCCTTCCGGGGTATGTTGCAACCCACTCGTTTTACGAGGATGCCCCCCACCTTATAGGAGATTGCATTGTTCGTTCGGGCTACCAGGTTCAGGCGGCTCTTTGGAGCGACAACGATGAAAAATATTCGCTGCCAAAGGGCTCGTTGTTATCGTCGCATTTATTTAACATAAACGACAGAAATCCCAAAGAGGATCTCTTTGTAAAGGGCGTGTCAAAAGCGCTTGCCGCCCAGGAAAAAGATTCCGTTGCGCACATGACGCTCGGAGTGCATTCTTGGCAGTCCGACGCCGGATTTAAAGAGTTGGAAAGAATACTAAAAAAGCACAAGCGCACTGATTTCTGGTATTGCACCCAGAACGAATACGCGGCGTACACGAGAAAATTTGAAAACGTTAAAATATCCCCCGCGGTGGTGAGGGGGAACCGCGCATACTTTAAGATTTCGTGCGAGGATTCGAGGCATTTGGGGAGCGACGTTCCCCTTCAGATTGAGATATCGGGCTCGCCGGAGCGCGTATTGCTCGACGGCGAGGAAGTGTCCCCTGTAAGCGGTGGCGTCTATGAACTTCCGGAGGATCCTGCGACAGGCTCTCCAAAAAAAATCGACTTGGTTGAAAATTCCGAAAATTTAAGAGACTTTTCCGGCGATTCAAAAAAATTTGCCGGAGTCGGCGGAAGGCTTTTTATAGACACCCGCGCAAGTACGGCCCAGCTCACGGTAAAAAACGGCTCAGAATCCGTAATGGAAAATTGCGAGGCCACATTTAGGCTCCCGCCCTATTTTAAAGACGGCGTTGCGCGTTTTAAGTTTCCCAAAATAAACCGCGGCGAGACCAAAAACATAAACTTTAAACTTCCCAAATCTTCCGGATATGCGGAGAGCGAATTGGGCAATTTTTATTTTGCGGCTCAATTTGATTTTTCAAGCGGCGCCGACGCTGGAAGAATATACTTTACGTCAACAGTGCCCGGAGGCAAGGCCGACATTCCCTCTGCGCGAAACACTGCGGTATTTCTCGGCCCAGTCGAAAAGAATATGCTCACAGACGATGTGATGGCGGGCATTTCCAACCCGTCCTCTCCGCTAAAAAACTTGGGGCAGACTCCGGATTTAAAATGGGCGCCGTGCGCGAGCGACGACGGCATGAGGTCTTTTCAGATAAAGCCGAATTCCGACGATGCAAACTGGCGCAAAGCCGCCTCCAAAAAACAGTACGCAAATACGCATGTAAGGCTTGTAGCCCTCGAGTTTTCCTCCAAATCCGAGAAGCTTACATTGTTTGCGGCTTTTAAAGATATTTATTGCGTGTGGATAAACGGCGAAAAATTCGCCGCCCCCAAAAGCGGCATTAAAGCGGAATTTGAAGGCAAAAACGGGAAAAATAGGGTGGTTATTGCCTACAAACAGGAATTTTGGGCGACGGTGATGGATTCTGCCACAATTTCAGCCGATGCAGATCCCTTCAAGCCTGTAAAATTTTCAAAGCCTAAAATAGGCGACTAACACCCTTTTATATTGGCGTTCCCGGCGCGCCGAAAGCATTTTTATATGCCATTGCCCGGCATATGGCGAAATTTATTTTGAGCGGAAATTGATTTCGGCGCAGCCGGTTAAAGCCTTTGAATATCGCGTTCCTTGAAGTGCACTATGCTTTTGCCTTCAAAGCGCGGGTCGCCGAAAAACGCTTCGAGGTCCATGCGCGCGTCCGGCAGTATTTTCTTTTTGGCAAGTTCATCTTCCAATTCTCCGCCCTTAAAATAAATCACCCCGTTGTCGAGCGATCCGTTTTTCCTGCGGCGGATTTTATTTCTTACAAATTTAAAAAACATCGGCAGAGCGCACACCGATCTTCCGGTGCAATAGTCGAAACAGTCTTTTTGTTCTTCGATTCTTGCGTGCAAGCCTATGGCGTTTTTAAGCGATAATTTTTGCGCCATGTCGTTTACCATTGCGATCTTCTTGCCGACGCCGTCAAACATGAAAATTTTTGCCTGCGGATAGAGTATCGCCATGACTATTCCAGGAAGCCCGCCTCCGCTGCCGACGTCTGCGATTTTCGCGCCGTCTGCCGGCTTGAAAAATTCCGAGATTGCGGCGCAAAAGGCGACGTGCCTATACTCGACATCGTCCATATCCTTTCGCGAAAGCAGATTTACTTTCTGGTTTGCCTCTCTCAGGAGTTCTGAAAAAGCAAGCAAAGCCTCGACCTTTTCGGGGTCGAGGTTCGGCAATTTTTCAAACGGATTTTTATTCGGCATAGCTTGGCGGATTTAAGTCGCCGCGAAATTTAGAATACTTCGTCTTCCGAGAAAAATCTCGCGATTTCCGCCGCCGCGCTCTCAATGGAGTCCGAGGCATGGGCTATGTTTTCGCGCGTATTTTCCCCGAAGTCGCCGCGTATTGTCCCTTTTGGGGCCTCCTGCGAGTTTGTCGGGCCGAGCAATTCGCGGACTTTCTTTACAGCATTTTCCCCTTCAAGCACAGCTATCACCACGGGGCGTCTTTGCATAAACTCCACGAGCGGCGGATAGTAGGGTTTGCCGACTATATGCGCATAGTGGGTTTCGAGCGTCTGTTCTTTTAGCTTTGCCATTTTGCATGCCACAATATCCATGCCGGCGGCGAAGAATCTGCCGAGCACTTCGGGCATGAGGCGCTTTTCCATACAGTCGGGCTTTAATATAATAAGAGTTCTTTCTTTCATTGTTCCCATAATGAACAAAAGCCTCCCGTGCTGTCCAACACAAAATGCGCGTCTTGATTATAGGCTATTTTTTTTGCCGCAATAAGAGAGCCCCTTTTCCGGGAATGTAAATTTCCTCGCCGCCGCGCACAGTCTTGCCCGATACTGCATCGACAAATTCGCCCTTCAAAGGAAGTTTGAACCTTGCGGGCTCGCTTGGAAATATTGCGCAAAAGCGGCTGTCCGCGTAAACCGCGCAGTTTGCGGGCGCTGGGCTTTCGACGCCGGCAGCGTCGAAAATGCGCCTGTAAGACTCCGAATCCAGAAGCGGAAGCGAGACAAAGTAGCTTGTAAATTTTCCGTGCCGGGTCTTTGCCAATGCCGCTGTGGAATCAGTATATTTGGCGATGGGCTCAAAACCCTCCCCGCCGCCCACGGCTCCAAATAGCGGATAGGGCCTTTCCGGATATTTGTTGTCAAATTTTTTTGAGAAGTCCGTCTTTATTGATCCCTTTGACGGGTCGGAGAACACTGCCGTTTCAGTGTCGCTTATCGGGCGCTCGGCGAGCTTGAATCCGGTTATGGATTCCGCTCTTGAGGGGGCGTACGCATTTCCCCAGACGGCGGGGGCGTAGTGCCAAACAAGAGATGTATTCGGACTCATTTTGCGGGAAATCTCTTCCCAGTCTGAGTCGGTCACCCGAAAGCAATTTATAAACAGCACGGCCTTATATCCCGACAAGTCGATACTTTTTAAATCCGAGAGTCTGTAATGGTCGGCGGGGGCGCCCGCCATGCGTATTCTTGCGATTGTATCGACAACCAAGTCGCGGTGCAGCCTTAGGCTTGGCTTCGCGCAATGGAAGCTTTCGGTGTCGGTCACTATCAAAACTTGCGCGGTTGGCACTCTCTTTTCGGCGCGCATGTCTTTTGCAGCGGACTCTATTTTTTTGATTTCGTCCATTACTTCTTTTGAATCGAACCAGCCGCCATGCAAGTCCATCCACCAGAACCCGGAGCCGGACTGCATGCATTTTGAAAATTCGCGCCAGAGCATTGTCCGCGTGCCGCCCATATCTTTCGCATCCGGCCAGCATGAAAGGTGCGTGCGCACGTCGAGTTCGTCTATGAATATTTTTTTGCGGTTTATCGACATTGGGGGCGTCTGTTCCATTCCGGGGCCTCCCGGCTTTACGTTTCTGTACCCCTTTGGCGAGGCGAGGAAATCGACATACGGGCTATCGAGAAGCTTGTCGAATTCAAGGTGCCCGTTGTAGGCTGCGCGCGGGACAAACAGGTAGTATCCGTAGAATGCGCCGGCGGCTTTGCCGCTTTCCTCCTTTACAATTTTTGAAAAATATTCAATGGCGCGCGCGTTCATTTCTCCGCAGAACTTTTCGTAGTCGATTGACGATAGATTGTCCGGGGCGGCGCGGAAGAAGTCGGCGTGGCTGTTCCAATGGAGCTCGCGCTTCATAGGGGTAGGGAGCTTTACGTTGTCGCGCGATATGCCGGGCTGTCCCCAAGCTTTTGCGAGCGCTTCGCGCGAGCCGTATTTTCTAATCCCCCAGTCGTAGAATGCGCGGAGGTTGTTTATGCCGTAATCTCCAAAGCGGTAGTCGTTTTTCTCCCAGCCGCGCCAGAAAGATGTTTCTCCCCACTGTCCGTATGCGATGTGGTAGGCTATTACATTTTTGCCGTATTTCCCGCTTTCTATGTGGCGGATTAGCCTTCTGAGTGCTTCCCCCGCGTCGTGCAGCCATTTTTCGGACGAGAAGCTTTGCATTCCGATAAGCCCGCGCACATTGGGGCGGGGGTCGGGTTTCCCGCGCACTTTTTTGTCTGTCGTATAGCCATTCGGAAGCTCCATCCCGAACCAGTCGTGGGCGGGAGTGCATGCGAGCTCCGCGATTTCCTCCTTTGAAAGCCCGCCTGGATAATAGACCGTCGTATCCTCCGGATTTTCAGCGCACCAAGAGGGCGGGGGATCGAGCTTTATGCGCGGTATGTACATGGAGTCTTTCCCGACAGACGCAAATAGGTCGTCGAGAGCCTTGTCGGTTGCGCGGTAGTCGTACTTCGCGGGCGCAATCCAGCCCGAGAACAGGATTGTAGAATGGATTTTTATTCCGGCCCTGTCGAAATCCCCGTGAAATTTCTTTTCGGGGGAGTCGTCGGAAAGCATCATTCTCGCATTTCCGTTTTCGTCGAGAACCGGAGGATTGTAGGGCCAGCCGAGCCTGCTCCAAAACACGGAATTGTTTAAAAGTATATTTTTTATTTTTGCGGTAGTAGCGCTTTCCGCAGCGGGTTGCGTTTGGACTTCGGCGGGCGGGCGCAATCTGTTTGCGCGCGTTTTCTCAGTGTCATGCGGCGCTTTGGCTCCGCCGCAAGAGGCCGCAAAAAACGGCAGCGGCAACAATAGCAATAAATAAAAATATTTTTTCATGGTCGCTTTGAAAATTATTTCAGCTTCTTGACGTAAGGGGCGGGAGTATCGCGTTGTGTTTTTCGAGGGTATTGCGGATTTTGTGAATATCGGCATTTCCGATAGGCGTGTTTTCGAGAATCGATATTGTAGCAGCCGCCGCGGCAGCTTGGCCCATCGCCATGCAGGACGCCTGTACCCTGAGCGCCGAGTTCGCGAGCCTGTCGCTTCCAACATGCCTGCCAGCCGCAATCAAAAACTTGGAGTTTTTAGGCAGCATCGCCCTTAGCGGAATGCTAGGAACAACTCCTTCTTTCAGCATTTTTGGCCTTACTCCTTTTGAATCGTGCAAGTCAATAGGGTAAAAAGAATAACAGATGGCGTCGGGATATTTTTCCCCGGCGGCGTATTCATCGACAGTAATGTTGTGTTCGGCGTCTATCCTGTATGTTTCCCTTATACCTGCCTCGGTTTTAACGTAGGAAATTTTTATGCGCTCAAGCCCTTTTTGCCTTTTTAGAAAGCGGAAAAGCTTTAAAAATGCCTCGCGCCCCCTAATGTTTGAGTCGGTTTGGACGAATGCGTCGGAAGAGTCGGCGCCGACGAGGTGTTGTGCGCCTTTCCCGCCGCTTGCGATGATCCCGTTGATGTTTATCCAAAGCTCGTGCGGGTGTAGCTCTCCGCTTTTTAGGGCTTCGGCGTATGCCGCGCTTAGGGCGGCCTTGTCTATTTTTTCTGGATTGTAGTTTGAGAATTTGAAATCGAGCGTTCCGGGCTGAATTTCAGAGCCTTTGATGCGCCTGTATCCCGCCATTGCGACAAACGCGGCGTTGCCGGTGCAGTCTATTACGCGGCGCGCGAATACTTTTTTTTCAATCGATTTCCCGGTTATTTCAACCTCGAATCCGTCGGAAGTCTCTTTTGCGGATTTTGGGAAGCTGTAATAAAGCAAATGGACGCCGCTTTTTAGGGCACTTTCCTCGGCGAGGCATGCGTACAGATATTCGTTTACTCTAACTTGCAGGTGGACGTAGGATTTTTTGTAGTCCGAGAAATCCGGCATTTTGTCCCCGTGCTCGCTGACGCATTTTTCGACGAGCTCCCAACCGATTCCCGCAACAATTTGCTTACCCCATGCGTGGAAAAGCCCCGGGTAATTTACTCCGGCGGTCGTCATTGTTCCGCCGAGCTGTGGGGAGCTTTCGACAAGCAGGGTTTTTGCGCCCGTGCGCGCAGCCTGTATTGCCGCAACGCAGCCTGAAACACCGCCGCCTACGACAAGCACGTCGTATTTTTCAAAGTCTCCTATTTCTGTTGGTGCGACACCAGCCATTGCGGCAGGGCATATTGCCATAATTGAACCTACAAATGTGCGCCTTTTCATATAAGAAAAATAACCGCCGATATTTACGCCCGCAAGAAAAATCCTATTGCAATTCCTTAATTTAGAGCGCGCTGTTGACCGATTGACTGGCATTTTGTTATTTTCTATTGATTGCGGTGCGAGCGAAAATGCCGTTGAAAGTTTAATAATTTTTTCGTGAAAATTTTTTCTCAATATTTGAAACGCCCGTATCTATTTTTTTATAAAATTGCGAAAACGCCATAATGATAATTTATTTTTCCGCTAATTGCCGCAATTTTAAATAAATGTGTTGATTATTTCCGCCTTAACTCGAAAATCTAAGGCAAGATGAAAAACAAAAAAGGATTTTCCGTAATAGAATTTTTGCTTGTAGTTGTAATACTCGGTTTGCTGGCGGCAGTATTTGTGCCCGCTACGGCCATTATGGCCGAAAAGCACCGCGTCATCGCGGTGGAATCAAACCTCGACGCCATAGCGGAGGCCGGTAAAAAATATATTTCCGACAAATCCGCAAATTCCGTGGATTACAAAACGCTCGTTACGGAAAAATATTTGGAGCCTGTCCAGCCCGTGGCTGGCGAGAGCTACGACGGAATAAAAATAGAATCGGGCGGCGGAAAAATAGAGGTAGTGACTGCAAAGGGCTCGGAAGTCACAAAGGTTTACTAAGTTTTAGAGTATTTAAGACGCGCTGCATTTTTTATGGTGGCGCTTTTTTTTTGCGTCGTAGTTTGACGTTGCGTTTATTCCTATATTTAGCAGTGCTGCCGCAATATTTGGGTTATTGTAGTTGACGCATTTTGCGGAGCTTATATAAATTGCAAACATGAAAAGGCGAACTTTTATAAGAATGGCTGCGTGCACTTCTGTTGCCGCCGCGGCGACAGCATGCAGCACAATTTCCACACGTTCCGATTTGAGTAGAGTTCCGGGATGTTCCAAGCCTTCCGGAGGCGGCGACGCCCGAATCCGCGGAGCTTTTCCGATACTGTCCACGCCATATAAGGAATCAGGAGAAGTCGATTTTCAAACGCTCGCGGAAGAGGCTAAATTTGTCGACAAATGCGGCTGCGACGGCGCAATATGGCCGCAATCCGGCGACAGCTGCGATTTGCTTACCCTCGACGAAAAGCTCGCGGGAATGGAGGCCATGGCAAAGGCTCTCGAAAATTCGCAGACTGTGGCGACGTTCGGCTGCCAGGGACGCGACTTCAACGAGGCGAAAGAGTGCGCCAAAAAAGTGAAGGAGCTTTCGTCGAAGTACCGCATAAACGCGGCTATAATCTCGCGCCCGCCAGACAACGGCAAAACCGAAGAAGATCTTGAAAAATATTATATAGGGCTGTCGGAAACTGTCGATTGCCCAATAATAATACAGACAGGCGGCGGGGTTTTGTATAAGGGAGTTGCTCCGTCTGTCGGGCTTTTGGAGCGCTTGGCGCGGAAGAACCCAAAGTCTTTTGGGTACATAAAAGAAGAGTCTGGCAACAGCAATTCGAGAATGGCCGAGGAGATTGCCAAAAAACCCGTGATACACACTGTATTCAGCGCGTGGGGAAGCTACCAGTGGCTCTACCAGAGCCGCCGCATAGGAAGCGAAGGCGTAATATCGGAGCGCGTTGCGTACGCGGATGTCCTTGCTGAAATTTGGAGGCTCATGGAGTTGCGGGACTCTTCCGGAAGGCTCGATGACGCATTTTCAAAATATCTTTTAATGATAAATATATCTGAGTTTGTCCCAGGCTCACTCCGCGGCGGGCATCTATATGTGCTGCGGAAGAGGGGCGTTTTCAAAAACCTGCTGTCGCGCGAATACGACAGAAAAAACGGCAAGGACACAATTCCGGACAAGCCTATTCTGCGGGAATTAAAGCTCTCGCAGGCGCAGATAGACGAGATAGAAACGCGCTTTGCGAATCTTTCGCCGTATTTGAGCGTGTAGCCTTATCGCTTTGGAAAAACAAAAAAATCTCCCGTTAGGGAGATTTTTTTGCTTACGCACTTTCTAATGGAGATTTTGCGCGTCATTGCCTCGGCTTGTACTTTCAAATTGTGAAAACTTTTCTCTATGCAAAGTTTTTTTACAATGCGCTTTTATTTTCCGCGCGAAAAAAATGGGCGTCGAAAAGCAATTTTCAATAATCGGAAAGTTGAAGTAAAGGCGGGCTTATGCCTTCAAATATTTTTCGGGGATTTCTATCCGGTATTTTTTTGCGAAAGAAACGAGGTCTTCCGCGAGAGGTGCGCGCAATTTTAGCTCAGGGACAGACGTGCCAAAATCCATCTCAAACGCGTGCAGTGCCTGCCGCTTTATCGGCAAGATTTTCGACATTTCCTCCGTAAAGCCCTTTTCGGAGAAATCGAGATAAAGGGTTTCGTCGGGGCCGTATAGTTTGTCTCCCGCAACGCTGTGCCCGAGCCATTGAGCGTGGGCGCGTATCTGGTGTTTTCTCCCTGTCAAAAGTTCAACTTCGCAGAGGGTAAAATCGCCATCGGGGCTGTTGGAATGTGAAATCGGGCGGAATATTGTGCACGCGCTTTTTGCGGAAGGCTTTTGAATCGCGCAACACGTCTTTATCGCGACTATCGAATGTTTATCGTCGGCCAGAGGCTGTGAAACAGTCGCTGTTGCGCCCAAAAAACCTTCGAGAAATGCTAGGTACTTTTTCTTTACGGCTCCCTTTTCGGATACTGCCTTTTGAGCTTTTGAGGCGCTTTCGTGGTTTTTTGCCACGACGACAACCCCACTCGTCTCCCTGTCGAGGCGGCTTACGGGGTGCAGGACTTCGGCGTTCAGATAGACTCTCGCCGCGCCCACGAGGCTTGAAAGCGGCCCGTTTTTTGAAGGGTGGCACACGAGCCACCCCGGCTTGTCGAGCGCGAGGTAATTTGAGTCTTCATAGATTATCCATTTGGGAAACTCGTCCATATCGACAAGGCCAGCGCTCTCTCCGAATCTTTCAGGATTTTCACTCATTTTTTCTTTCTACGCCGCTTCTATTTTTATGCGATAAAATTTTTATTGGTGCTTTTGTTTAAACCCCTCCGCGCGGACTTTCCATTTACCGTCGGCGGGAAAGTATAGAGAGTCCCCATTCGGTGCGGGCGCGCCGTCCCAGCCGTTTACGAGCATCGCGGCGGTCGCAAGCAGCCCTCCGTTTGCGGGGAAATAGACGCAGGGCGAGTTTACGGTTCCGGCGTCGTTCCACGAATAGTGGGGAGTTGCAAATAAAAGGTAGTCTATTGCTTTTCCCGGATTTCCCGTCCGAAGCTCCGCCATCGCGAGCATGGGGAAGTCCCACCCCCATACTCTGTCGAAGTTCCAAGTTGACTCGATTTTCCTCAATGTATTTCTCATTATATCGGGCTTTGCCCCGTCGCCGCGCAGCATTCCGAATGTGCCTATAAGCGCGGGGTGCTCCCAATTTAGCTTTGTCCACATGTCTTTGACGCCCTCGTATATTTCATATACTCCGTCTTTTTCGGGTAGGGGGGATAGATTGTCGAGAACTTCCCTCCACTTTTTATTTTCGGGAATGCCCATTCTCTTTTGCCATTCGAGAGCGACCGAAAGTCCATACCTCCAATAGCCTAGCTCAAAGGTGGGATTGCGCGTAGTGCTTGGGTTTGTGTTTTCCGATACTATATAGAGCGGCGGTTCGAGGCAATATTTCCCGCTGGACTGATTTTTTATCGGAATATCCGCCATAAATTCTGCCGTCTCAAAAACTATATCCGACCATTTTTCGAGCGTGTCTTTCGACGGATTTGCGCGGTATAGAGCTTCCGCAAAAAATATTGGGTGCGGCTGCTGCCATATCAGAAACGAATGTATTGGGTGCGGCCATTCTCGCGGAATGTTGCCAAGGCACTTCGGCCATCGCGCCCCGCGATAGCCCTGTTTGCGCGCTATTTCCCGCGCATAGGGAAGGGTTTTTTCGTATATGGAAAGAATGTTTTTTGCCAAATGCGGGCGCTCCCAGAGTATCCAGTGGTATGCGTGCCACCATATCATCTCAAAGTGGAATCTCCCAAACCACGAATTTTCCATAAGCCCGCTTTCCTGCGGAGGAAGGTTTCCGGCGGCGTTTATGCGCATGAGAAATTGCGAGGTTATTATGCGCCTTTCAAGCTCCTTCCAACGCGGGTCGGAACTTGCGGACAAATCGACAAACGCCCCGTTCTCCCAAAAGTCCGCCCACATATTTTCGTACGCTTTTCTGCACTCGGCGAAATTCGGGATTGAGGCGGCGTCGGGCTTTGACGGAGAAAATTCGCATGTGAATTCAAGGGTGTCGGAGTTTGAAACCAACTCAAATTCATGCGGGGCTTGTGTGGGCTTAAATTTTGCGCCTTCGGAAAATCTTACGGCGGCAAAATATTTGGTGGAGTCGAGCTCGCGGGAAATCACAGCCGCGTTTTTTAGCGGTGTTTCAAGCGCGCTTTTATGCTTTTGCGGAGAGTTCCAATCGCCGGAAAGGTTGGCTGTTTGCGCGTCTGAATACGGGAATGAAAAAATAACGCGGAGTTTTCCCGATTTTAAAAGCTGCGACGATATTTTTACCGATACTGCGTCGCGCTCAGGGTGCGAAACTGTCGTGACGCGCGCATTTTTCCCGAGCGCGGAGAATTGGCTTTCGACGGCACCGGTGTACATATTCACCATCTGCCATGTCGGAGATATCGAGTTGAAGTCGAGCCGCTTTCCGTCGGGCGAGAAAATTGCGAAAGCAATCCGCCCGAGATTCAGCCTGTGCGGATTTGCGGCGAGCCATTCCGAAAGCTGCGGGTTGGCGGGGTCGGGAAGGGAGTCCGGAAAATTTATTATTCCTTTGGGCGAATTTACTGAACTACCCTTAAATTTTTTTGGGTCGGAAGGCGGCGGCGTGGAGTGCCATGCCCAGTCCGAGAGCGTGTTTTGCGCAGAGAGCGTTTGAAGACCCGTCCTGTCAAATCCGAAGGCGAATTTCCCGTTGCCGACCTGCGAGGGCGAATCGCTTTTGCGTGCGGAATATCCGCCGTATTTTACGGTATGGCGTTCGACAGTCGCGCGCCTGTCGATTTTGCCTGTTCCCCCAAACATGGCTGCAGTATGGATTGCAGTTGCGAAAATTAAAATAATTTTGAGCATTTGCAAAATGCTATATTTAGGGAGGTGGGTGCAGGCAACAATAATGGCAAGATTTTCAAAATTTTTCCCGCGCTTGCGGCAAGCCTTATTATATGCGCTTGCAGTTTTGCAATAAAATGCGAGTTTTTATTTAGCGATGGTAATATGCAGTTTGCTTGGAGAGAAATTTTATTCTGATAAAATCTCCGCAAAGCCCGAAAAAGTGTACTGCAAAAATTCTTTGTCTTGAAAGGCTGGGTTTTAATTTTTTTGCAAAAACGAGCAAAGCGGGCGGTGCGGAGCAAAATAGCGGCAAAAAATTTACCGCGCCAGCAAGTCTTTCCCAAATGGTGCGCGGAGCTTCCTAAAATATGTACAAAAACCTTCTATTTTGCGCCCGCGAGCTCGCCCGATGTGATTGCGACCATTCCGAACGCCATGGGCCTTGTCTTTACGTTTTCAAATCCGGCGTCGGAGAACATTTTTTCAACCTCCGCGCGCTTGGGATAATACATTGTGGTCTTTGCGAGGTATTCGTAGTCGGCGCTTTCCCCTCCGAATAGCTTTGCGATTTTGGGGACTGCCGAGCACATAAAAAATTTTTGAACAGGCTCGAATATCCCCTCCGCCCGCGCAACTTCAAGGACGCATAAAGGCGCGCCTGCTTTCAATACTCTCGCGATTTCCGAAAGGCACGCGGGGCGGTCGTTAAAATTTCTGAATCCGAACGAGATTGTGGCAGCGTCAAAAGTTCCGTTTTCAAATGGGAGTTTCAGGCAGTCGGCCTCCACAAAGTCGGAACGCGCGCCGGCGCATTTTTTGCGGGCAATTTCCAGCATCTCGGGGCAGAAGTCGACCCCCGTGACGCGGCAAGAGCCGTCGCGCTTCAGAAACTCGGTGCAAACGTCACCGCTGCCGCACGCGATGTCGAGAAATTTCTTTTCAACATCTCCGCGCGAGGCTGAAACGGCGGCATTTACGAGCCTTTTTCGCCAGATTACATCGAGCCCTCCGCACATTGCCCGATTTATTACATCATAGTGCGCGGCGACTCTCGAAAACATTTTTTTTACGTTTTCGGGTTTTCTGCCTTTGGGGTCGTTGGCGTTTTCCATATTATTTTTTAAAGGAATTTACAACCAACTCCGACAAAAATTTGTCTGGATTTTCCACGGCTTCCTTCGGTATGGAAAATTCCTCCGCGCCGGTATTGCGGGCAACAATAGCCAATCCGTGTGAATAGTCGCGGAATAGCTCTGAGCAGATTGTCTGGGCGTCTTTGTCGCGCGCGACGCAAAGGGATATTATCTTTTCTTTCGCGGCAGGTTCAAATGCGAGCTTAAATCCGTTTTCGGCATGGAATTTTTCCGCGAAGTCCGCGATGGATTCCGATATGTTTTCCCTCAAAAGATCGGCGTTGTTCACGAGCAATTTTTCAAGGCCATCCTTAGGGTTCGCGACCGTTTGGGAATCAAGCTCAAAGTGCTTTATGCCTGACGAGGGGAGATCGAATTTAAAGTCGCGCAGAGTCCTTTCGAGGACGGTCATGAGGCCTCTCGCGCCTGTTTTTTCCTCGTAGGCGAGCTTTGCGACAGCCTCGATTGCCTCCTTTGTGACGGTGAAGTCGATTCCGTATCCGCGGAAGTCCGATTCGTATTGTCGCAAAATAGACCCCTCGGACGAAACGAGAATATTTGCCAAGTCGTCCGCTTTTAACGATTCGCATGCGACCCTAACGGGGAGCCTTCCGATAAATTCGGCTTCAAAGCCGTATTTTATAAAGTCAGAGGTTTGGGCGAATTTGAGAAATTCTGAGGGCTCTTCGTCGGGGTTTGCGCCGTCGGAATGTTCGGAAAAGCCTATTACGCCGCGGTTCATGCGCTTTGCAATGTCTTCGCCGAGGGTGTCGAATGCGCCGCTTACTATGAACAGTATGTGGCGGGTGTTTATTGTGCGCTTCGGCTTTTTTCCGCCCCTTGCGCTCATCGCCATCTGCATTTGCCCCATCATATCCTGCGGGCTTACGACGTTCACGTTCGACTCCTCCATTAGTTTTAGGAGATTGATTTGAACTCCCCTGCCGGATACGTCCCTGCCGCCGTTGCGTCCGTCGCGGCCGGCTATTTTATCTATTTCGTCGATGTAAACGATGCCGTATTGGGCGACATCTACATCGCCGTCGGCGGCTTTTACGAGGTCGCGCACGAGATCTTCAACGTCGCCGCCGACGTATCCTGTTTCCGAGAATTTGGTTGCGTCGGCCTTGACAAACGGAACGCCTATAAGTTTTGCAATTGTGCGCATGAGGTACGTTTTGCCCACACCCGTCGGCCCGAGAATCAGAATGTTTTGTTTTGCGTATTCGCGCTCGGCGAGCTTCGGATTTTGCATGCAGCGGCGTATGTGGTTGTAGTGGTCACAGATTGCGACCGACAAAACTTTTTTCGCTTCGTCCTGCTTAATTACGAATTTATCGAGATAGTCGCGTATCTCGCGCGGCTTCATTGAAAAATTGGCGATTCTTTCAAGAATTTTTGCGGACGTATCGTTTTGTGGCGCGGAATTTTCTTCGTACGGGGCGGAGGCTCCGAACGGGGGCACAAATTCGAATCTTACGTTTTTGTTTTTCCCGAGCATTCCCTCGAGCTGTTTTTTGAGTTCTTCGAGGGGGTTTTCTTCATTGTCTTTTTTTGGAGTGTCGTCCGTTGGAGGATTTGTATTCATATCTAAAATTTTGCGAAAAGCTGTTTATATAAAGGTCGGATTTTTGTGTAAAGTCTTTAAATAATTTGAAAAAAACATCAGAATTATATTGACTTTCAATATCGAAAGATAATGCTATTCCTTTTAGTAAAAGTGCCGAAAGATGCGATCGGTAATTGAAGGTATTTAAAATGTTTTTTATACGCATCGAAAGAAGATTTTTTAACTGATTCAAGATAGGCAAAATATGCAAAATCTTACCAAGAGAGAAATAGTTCAGGAAATTTACAAGGCTAAAGAAGAATGCCGCCGCGGCGATATTCTGCAAAACGATGTAAAAGACATAGTTCAGCGCACGCTCGATATACTTTGCGCGTCGCTCGTCAAGGGCAGAAATGTGGAGCTCAGAAACTTCGGCGTGTTTGAAGTTCAAATACGCAAGCCGCGCGTTGGGCGCAATCCTACAAAGCCCGCCGACGACGTCGTTATCCCCAAGAGGGCTATCGTAAAGTTTAAAGCTGGCAAGGAACTAAAAGCAGCTCTTAAGAAGCTCGATCTGTCCATAGTGGAAAAGAGCAAGGCAGCAAGAGCCAGAAAATAAGATGTTTAAGACTCTCCCAGGGTTTAGAGAGTTTTATCCCGACGATTGCGCCAAACGCAACTTCATATTTTCCAAATGGCGCAAGACCGCAGAAACTTTCGGTTTTAGAGAATTTGACCCGCCCGTATTGGAGCAGGTCGAACTCTTTACCGAAAAGAGCGGAGAGGAAATAAAGTCGCAGCTGTTTGAATTTGTGGACAAGGGCGGCCGTGGGGTATCTTTGCGTCCAGAGATGACTCCGTCTCTAGCGAGAATGGTCGGAGCGAAAGCAGCCGGCATACGCCGTCCGGTAAAATGGTTCGCAATAGGCGAAAACTACCGGTACGAACGCCAACAAAAGGGAAGGCTGCGCGCATTCTATCAATATAACGCAGATATACTCGGAGACGACTCGATAAATGCCGACGCCGAAGTAATCGCGCTTCTCATAGAATCTTTGCGCGCTTTTGGCCTCACCGAAAAAGAGTTTAAACTAAGGCTCGGTGACCGAACCCTGTGGGTGCTGTTCCTCCAAAATATGGGTGTGGAGGAAAATTTTATTATTCCCGTGCTTTCCGTCATAGATAAGATGGAAAAAGTTTCCGCGGAAGCTTTGGCGGAAATGGCCGAAAAGGCGCTTGAGGGCTCGAAGGCCGACGCGAAAGCCCTAATGGCCGCCGCGAAGGACTTTATAAAAGCCTCGACTCTCGACGAAATAAGGGCGTCTTTCGATCTGTCTTCTGAACTCGCTGAAAAAATCGATGCGCGCATATCCGATTGGCGCATATTGATTTCCCTCCTGTCCTCAATGGGGGTGGGCGAATATGTGTCGATAGACCTCGGTATTGTAAGAGGCCTTGCGTACTATACGGGGTTCGTCTTTGAGGCTTTCCAAACGGTCGGTTCCGGGCGCGCTTTGGCGGGCGGGGGCAGGTACGATAATCTCGTAAAAAAGCTCGGCTATCAGGATATGCCGGCTGTCGGATTCGGAATGGGAGATGTCACAGTTTCGGATCTTCTCGAACTTGTGGGCAAGATGGGTACCGACGCTCGGCCGCTCGAAGTTTATGTCGCAATAGGCTCTCCAAATTGCAGGGACAAGTCTTTGGAGATTGTTTCAACCCTCAGAAGGGCGGGGTACAGGACAGATTATCCGTTCAAGGACGTTTCTTTCGGAAAGCAGTTTAAGCAGGCTGACGCGCTCGGGGCAAAATTCGCGGTTGTAGTGGGTGAAGACGAAGTTGCGAAAGGCTCTGCCAAGGTAAAAAGGCTCTCAACGGGCGAGGAAACGTTCGTAGAGTTTGGCGATTTGGTTGATTTTCTCGCCCAGTCATAGTTGCAGACTATTTATTTTTTTGCGGGCATTGCGCAGCTTTGCCGTTATTTCTTATAGCCGCAATGCTTGCTGTTATTTCGGCGTAGCGGTGCGGCGATTTGCATCGCGCGTTTTTTAATTCCGTTGGCGCGATAAATCAAGAAATTATACGGTGCATAGGAATACGCACATTACTGCAAATAAAAGCCATGTGGCGGGGGCGATTTTCCTCGCGCGTTTTGTAGCGCACATGAGCAGGACATAAGCTACTATGCCGAAAGCAAATCCCTCGGAAATCTTAAAGCACAAAGCAACCATCATTATACAAAAGAATACGGGAATCAGCTCCGCGGGATCGGAGAAATTTATTTGGGATACGCTTTGAAACATTAGAATCCCGATTATAATCAGCGCCGGCGCTGTTGCTGCCGCAGGAACTGCATTTATAAGAGGCGAGAGAAATAGCGCCGCAATAAAGAATAGGCCCGTAAATATTGATGTCAGCCCCGTCTTGCCACCCGATTCTATTCCCGCTGAGGATTCCACGTACGCGCCGGTTGTGGACGTGCCAAGCAATGCGCCTATGATAGTTGCCGAGGCGTCGGCGGTCAGAGCCCTTCCCATTTTTGGGAAAGTCCCGTCGGGGCGCATAATCCCGCATCTGTTAGCCATTGCAACAACTGTCGCTATGGTATCGAGCAAGTCGAGCATTAGCAGCACGAATATTACTGGAGCGGCTTTTTGGAATTCCCTGAACGGATAGGCGAAGTCGAGCTGCATAAATGTTTCGGAAATTCCGTGCGGCATAGAGAAAACCGCGTTCGGAATTTGCGCCATGCGCTTGCCGGTGGAGTCGTCGACGAAAAATGCGACAGCCGTCATTGCGGCGATGGATATTATTATTGCCGCCCTTACTTTTTTTACGTAAAGAATCGCAAGCAGCGCGATACCCGCAAGCGCGAACAGGCATTCCGGAGAGGACAATATGCCGCCGGTCACGAGGGTCACAGGATTTGAGACGACAAGCTTTGCCGACTGCAACCCGAAAAATGCTATAAACATTCCTATTCCGCATTGGAGCGCAATCTGCATTGGGCGCGGCACTCCCATAATCAGCTTTTCGCGGATTCCCGTTATGGAAATTATGAAGAAAAAAATGCCGTTGTAAAAGGTGAGCGCAAGGGCTTCCTGCCATTTAAGGCCCATCCCAATGCAAACAATGACGGAGAAATACGTATTTGTTCCCATGGTGGGCGCGAGGGCAACAGGCAAATTTGCCAACACCGCCATCAAGGCGCAACCTATCGCAGCCGCAACGGCTGTGACAGTCACGAGAGCCGCCTTGTCCATTCCTGTCTGGGACAGTATTGCAGGATTTACCGCCAAAATGTACGACATCGCAATGAATGTTGCGAATCCGGCAAGCAGCTCGTTTGGCACTGTGGAGCCGCGCTCGCCGAGGCGAAAAAATTTTTCCAGGAATTTCATATATGCAAAGAGTGTGAAATAACGCTTTTTAATTCGGGTTATGTAAAAATTTACTGTCTGTCGAGAGAGCGGTAGTTTATAGCCTCCAAGAGCTGGTGTGTCTGAATGTCTTCCGAGGCTTCAAGGTCGGCGATAGTCCGGGCGACTTTTAGGATTCTGTCCCAAGCACGCGCCGATAGCCCGAGTTCTTCCATGGCTGAGGTCAACATGGAAATCTGTTCGTTTGTAAGTTGGCAGAATTTTCTGATTTGCGAGCTTGTCATTGCGGCGTTTACGAGATCCGTTCGCCCGTATGGGGCAAAGCGGCGCTTTTGTATTTCCCTCGCGGCCTCGACTCTCTTGCGGATTTCCGCGGAGGATTCCCCTTTCGAGGCTTTTGCAAGATCGCTCACCGGCAGGGCGGAAGCCTCAACATGAATGTCGATTCTATCGAGCAGTGGACCCGAAACTCGCGCCCTGTAAGCCTGCACCTGCGCGGGAGTGCATGTGCATTTTCGGCGGGGGTCCCCCAGATATCCGCATTTGCAGGGGTTCATCGCCGCGACAAGCATAAATTTGCAGGGATAGGTTATTTTGCCCGCCGCGCGGGAAATTGTAAGCTTGCCGTCTTCCATAGGCTGCCTGAGGTTGTCGAGAATCGAGCCGAATTCTGGAAGCTCGTCTAGAAACAGAACTCCATTGTGCGCGAGCGACACTTCGCCGGGACGCGGGTTTGGGCCGCCTCCGGCGAGCCCTACGCGGCTGATTGTGTGGTGGGGCGCCCTAAATGGGCGTCTAAAAAATTTGTTTTCCGAAAACTGCGTAAGCCCAGCCGCGGAATATATGCCGAGGATTTCGAGAAATTCGTCGAGTGTCGGCAGTGGCATTATTGATGGAATGCGCTTTGCAATCATGCTCTTTCCAGATCCCGGCGGGCCTACCATTAGAATATTGTGCCCGCCTGCGACGGCGACCTCGACGGCTCTGCGCACTTGATGTTGCCCTTTTACGTCGGCAAAGTCCGGCATGCCTTCCGATTGTTGGGGAATGTTGAAGGGCGATTCTGACGCCCTGATTGGCTCAAGGGTTGTTTTGCCCCTTAGAAAATTTACGAGTTCGCTGAGATCGCGCGGGGCGAGCGCGTCAACGCCGTCCACAAGCGCGGCTTCGGCGGCTGATTCCGGGGGCAGTATTACGCCTTTTTTACCGAGCCTGCGCGCGAGCAGCGCGAGCGACACTCCGCCGCAGATGTGCCTCAAATCCCCGGATAGGCTCAATTCGCCCGCAATGATGTAGTCGGATAGTTTGTTTTCATCGAGCTCGCCGATGGACGCGAGGATTCCAAGACATATTGGGAGGTCGTATATTGGCCCTTCTTTTTTTATGTCTCCGGGCGCGAGATTGACCGTCATTTTGGTAAACGGCATGGAGAATCCGCTGTTAGAGAGGGCCGAGGATACGCGGTTTATGGATTCTTTTACGGCTGCGTCGGGGAGACCCACGACGAAAGTTTTTGGTTCGCCCCTCTCCCCGGAATTTACCTCTACCTGTACCGGCAGCGCCTCGACTCCGACGAGTGCGCCAGAATTTACCCTTGCCAACATCTATCAAAAAAATTTATGCGGTGAATTTATTTCCGGTAATTATATTATTTGCAAGACGTTTCGCGCAAGAATAAATACACCGTAATGTCTTGATTTAACGTCGGAATTTATCCAATATTTTCACCGATGGATATGGGCGAAGCGCAAGGAAGGCTCGAAACGGCAGCGCGGGCTGTATTTGAAATTTTTAAGGCGGGAAATCTTACCCTCTGCGCGGCTGAATCGTGCACAGGCGGGCTGGTCGGTTCGTCGATAGTTGGGATTCCCGGGGCGAGCTCGATATTTAAAGGATCGGCCGTATGCTACTGCGACGCATCTAAAATTTCCATCTTGGGCGTGCGTCGCGATACGATAGATAATTTCTTTGCCGAGAGCAGGCAATGCTCCATTGAAATGGCGCGCGGGGCTCTTAGGATCTTCGGCGCGGACGCTGCGGTTTCTACGACGGGATTTCTCGATGCCAACGTGGGTGGAAAGCCGCAAGAGCTCGCAGGAAAGGTTTTCGTATGCGCTTGCGTGAGAGTAGACGGCGGAAAAACTTCGGAATTTTGCTCGCAAATATCCCTCGATACAAATGCCGACAGAAATTTGAATAGAACCATAACGGCGGCTTGCGCCCTCGAATCCCTCAGACTTGCAATATCATCAATACGTCCTCAAATATGATTGCCTTCCTTAGAAATTTTTGCGCCTCGTTGGCGGCTTTGATAGTATTTTTTATAGCAGTGCCTTTCGCGTTTCTGGTTATAATCGCGGCTGTGATTGCGTCAATCGGCGAGAGGGACAAATCCGAGGTATCAAATGGCGGAGTCCTCGTATTAGATCTGTCGGACGGGGTTTCCGAGACTTCTCCCGCAAGCAATTTTAAGATTCGCGGTAAATTTTTTAAAACTCCCCCCGAAAGCACTTTTGATATATGCGCTAAAATACGTGCAGCGGCGGCAGACCTATCTGTGAATGCCTTGTTGATTAAGGGAAGTGCGGCAGATTCGCCTTCTGGAATGTCGCTCGCGCAGGCTTCTGAAATACGGGCGGCTATCGAGAAATTTTCCGAGAAGGGGAAGGTGGCTTATGCGTATCTCGAAAATCCCTGCTTTGCGGACTATTATTTGGCGAGCGCCGCGAGCGCCGTAATAATGAATCCCTTCGGTTCGATGGAATACAAAGGGCTGGCATTGCAGAGCGTATTTTTGGGAGGGGCGATGAAAAAGTACGGCATTGGAGTTGCGCTTGTAAAGTCTGGCGAGTTTAAGAGCGCTGGCGAGATGTTTACATCGGATAAAATGCCAGAATCCCAAAAAGCGCATTTGTCGAAAGTCCTTCAATCTCTCTGGAGCGGTTGCCAGTCGCAGATATCGGCTTCGCGCGGTATACCGGAAGCAACACTGTCCAAAATTGCGCGCGAAAAGGCAGTATTTTCAGCCTACGACGCCAAGAAGTTCGGGTTTGTTGACGAACTTATGTATGCCGACACATTAATTGAAATGCTAAAAACTACGTACGGCGAAAATGGCAATACTTTTAAAAATTTAAATATCCGCGACTATTCCTTGCCCGTAAATTATGACACGTCAAAAATTGCTGTTGTTGCTCTTGAAGGGGAAATTTGCGAAGACTCTGCGTTGTCGAGCAGAATGTCGGCAAAAAAAATAGCCGGAATACTCCGCCGCATTCGCGCCGATAAATATGTTAAAGCAGTAGTGCTGAGAATAGACAGCCCCGGAGGAAGCGCATATGCGAGCGAGATCGTCCGCAGGGAAGTTGAGGCTCTTTCACAAAAGGTGAAAGTAGTTGCCTCATTCGGCTCCACCGCCGCAAGCGGAGCCTACTGGATTTCAACAGCAGCCCACAAAATATGCGCCGACGCATCTACGATAACGGGTTCGATAGGCGTATTTTCAGTCGGCTTTGACATAGAAAAAATTGCGGCTGAACACGGGGTGAAATTCGACGGCGTAAAAACCGACCCTATGGCTGATTTTATGTCGGCTTTCCGCGCGGCGGACGATAGGGATTTGGCGAAAATGAAAGAGTTGTGCGACGAGGTGTACGAAAGGTTCGTTATGCTTGTTTGCAAGTCCCGCAAAATGGCTGTCAAAGACGTTGAAAAAATTGCCGACGGCAAGATTTATACAGGGACTCAGGCTTTGGAAATAGGTCTGTGCGATTCTATCGGTGGGGTTGAAAGCGCAATAAAAGAGGCTGCAAAACTTGCGGATATTAGCGGCTACAAGGTTGTCCAATACCCGAAATACGATCCGATTAGCGAGATTTTTCCTGTCGATTCCGCAAGCGCGGAAATATTGGGTAAAGCGCCGTCAATATTCGGCGCGAAATTTAATAAGTGCGCGGCGTTTGTCGAGGAGACCGCGAAACTTTCGCGGGCTCCGTTAAAAAGGAGAGTTTATATGCGCATTTTCCCGTCCGTTGAATTATCCGGCGTTTCAGGAGAGTAGAGCGCGGTTTTGTTGTATCAATATGCAGGAGGGCTTGCGGGGATAAGTTTTATTCTGCGGGATTTTTCAGTGCATGCGATTTTTTAATCCACAAAATATGAGCAATCCAATCTCTATTCCGCAATATTTCGCGAATCTGGAGACTCAAAAGTGGTCAATAAGTATCTGCAAAGAAAACTATATTCTATGGGTAATTTTTCTTGGTAGGCATTGTAAATGCTTGGACGGCAGACTTGTTGGAGAAATAAAAATCAGGTTTCCAAAATGCGAATTTTTTATATCGCTTTTTTATTGCATTGGGCGGCAACTGTATTGAGGGGGATATTAATTTTATAGGATATTAAGCGGCTAATAACTTTGCGATTTTTAGTTTCCCAGCGCGCCGCGGTGTATTTCCTTTGCGCGAGGAAATTGCATATACTGGAAACAGTGAGAGAGTTTTCTCTTTTTTAATGGCTTATTGTTGCAAGTGTATTCTGCGTAGTGCCATTTTCAATGCTTCTTGAGGATTTTATGCCTTTATGCCGCGGGAATGGGATATATATTGGATTTCCCCAAGAATTTTTTATAATTTACGCCGCTGAACTGCGGCAAAAAATCTATAAAGAGGAAGGGTGCGCCCAGCGAAAGGCGCACCCAGTTTAGCTTCTATTTTATTTGGAAAATTTAGAAGTTGGGGTGGCATATGATAGTGTCGCCGGCCGCGACAACAATATCTTCGCCATCGCTCCAAATGGAGTCGTTAATTAGAACTTTAAATGTGACGTTGCCCTTTGGAACGGCTTGTTCCCACAGCCATTCGTCTTCGCCGACGCATTGCATTGGCACGCCTACATTCCAATCCAGGCCGCCGCCGAGACCGCGTATGTACAGCTGGTTGCCCCAACCCGCATTGTACTTGGCGATAACTCTCGTGACCTTTTTGCAGGCAGAAGATTTGCTCTGCCCGGCGACGTCACACGCGCAAGCCGCCGTTTTTGCCTTGGCGGACTTTTTTGAGGCCGTTGCCTTTGGCGCAGCGGCTTTGGTTGTCACTTTCTTGACTGTCTTTTTCGTGGCAGGCATTTTTTTCCTTTCCTGATAAATAAGGTTCTATTACCTCATTAGTTAAGGCGGTATTATTTTCCGAGTCAGAGAAATAAATCAAGCATTAAATTATTTATTTTTTTCCTTATCGGAAATATAATTTGCCTATCTTTATCTATCGTATAAAACGTCCGATATATAAATTTGTTTTGAAAAAAATAAAAAAAAACCGCCTAAAAAGGCGGCTTTTTTTTAATAGAGGCATATTTTTATTCGATTTCGCCAGTTCCGTCAGGATTAGCGGAATACTGCTTAGATATCATCTCGCTCACAACATTTAGAGCCGAGATTTGCGAGAACGAGCGTTCCGCATTTTCTTTTAGAGATGTAAAATCTTTGTCCGCCGTGTTGATTGCAGGCGGAGTGAACTTTGATACAAAAATTATATATCCGTCACCCGCCACCGTTTGCATTGCCGACATTTTACCGGCGGCAAGCTTCGGCAACTCCGAACTTGCGACCGCATTTAGCGCGTATGATGCGTTGTCCTGGGAGGGGGAAGCTATGACATAATTTTTAAATTCTTCGACCTTCGCACCGCCTTCTCTTGAAATTTTTGCAAATGCCGCTTCGTCTTTCGCCGATTTGAGCGCTTTTTCGAGAGTGGATACGCGTTCTGCAAAAAGTTTCTGTTTTTGCGACAATTTGTAGTCGGCCTCAACTTTCGCCTTTACTTCGTCGAGTTTGGGCAGATAGGAGGGAACCTTTTCGGAAAGGATTGCAACAGTCACGCCGTTTTCCGAAGGAATTGGATCCGAGAAGAATAGTTTTTCGTCGAGCTTGATGCCCGCTTGCGCAACCGATATATCGACACCTTCGGGCAATTTTTGGTCGGTCGTCCTAAAAAGCGGGAGCTTCTTCACTTCGGCTTTCGCGTCGGCGAGGAGCTTTTTAAGTTCGGGGGAGCCCATTTTCACTCCGGAGTCGTATATGGAAATCGCGAGGTTTTCGGCGGCTTTTGCTGCGGCTCTCAGAGAGGAGTCCGCAAGCACGTCGGCTTTTACTTTGTCTGCAATTTCCGATAGCGCGGGCATATAGGGTTTACCGTCTTTTTGCGTAGCGTACTTGCGCATGTTGGAGCCGTAGAAAGCGGATATTTCAGCGTCTGTAGGCGCGGGCACCGACGCTGCGTATTTTACCGACGGGAAGAATACTGTTTCGAGAATTACGCCTTCGCCAATCCTGTAATTTTCAATATTTTCCTTGAAGAACTTTTCGAGGTCCGCCTGATTTACTTTTATTTCCGGCTTAAAGTTTTCAAATTGGAGAACCGCCATTGCGAAGTCCCATTTGCCGTAGAATTTTTTGTATTGATTTTCAATGTACGAAAGCGGCAAATATCCGGGGCCGCCCATCAATTTTTCGACTTTGTTGGCGAGGGCGTTTTGGGAGATTATATACGAGAGAAGCTCTTCGCTCATGCGGCCGCGGTCGCTTACAAATTTCTTCCATAATTCGGGGTCGAAATTTCCGCTCGCATTTTTAAATGCTGGCGAGGACTGCACATATTCCCTAAGTTCGTCTTCGGAAACTTGGCTCATTCCCAATTCGCGGGCGGCGGACAAAAGGTAGGCTTGGCGCAACATTAGTTGTGTCATCTGTTGTTGCGTGCGTATATTTTTCTGCCCGAGAATGGCGTCGTAGACGGCCAGATTTTGCAGGTTGGCCTTCACATTTTCGTCGGACAGATTGTAGCCGTAAAATTCTTTCGTGTTGTCCCAAGCGCGGTTTCTATCGCCGAGGAACGGAACAGAGCCAATCGTAAATACGAACGCTATCACGATTGCTACCAACAGCACCATGAATACGGGTTTATGGTGTTTTTGCAGAACGATTTGAATCCAAGTAATCATACTATAAATTATTAAAGGGGTGAATTTATCTACAAGTGTCGGATATGTCAATCTTTGAAACGCGCAAAAAAGTGTTTGCCGAAAAACTCTTTGCGGCTTGTAAATTTCCCCTAAAAACCCAATATATGGCGGAAAATGATTGAGAATCTAAAAACCGCCCTGATTTTGTGTGCCGGCTACGGAACCCGACTAAGGCCCCTTACGGATAAACTTCCCAAGCCGCTTTTGCCCGTGCGCGGAAAGCCCGCAATATTTGCTGTCATGGACAAGCTGCGCGCGGCGGGCGTAGATGATTTTCTCATAAATGTGCATCACTTGCCCGAAAAATTTGCTGAAATTTTTGGCCTTCCACCCGACGCTTTTAAAAAAGAGCGGCTCGCCAAGACGCAATATTGTGGTTCTTCTGTGAGGCTTGTTTTTGAGCCGCAAATACTCGATACCGGCGGCGCCGTAAAAAATATACTGCCTTTAATAGACAACTCAAAGCCGCTTGTGGTCCATAATGGCGACATATATTTTGACTGCCCGGCAGATGAATTTCTCTCCGCCGCGCAAGAAAATGTATCTGACGCCGCCTGCGCCGCTACTCTTTGTCTGCGCTCGGGCGGAAATATGCCCAATGTGGGCGTCGACGCGCTTGGGAACGTATGCGACATGCGCTTTGCGCTTGCCGCGCCTCATGAAAAAAACGCCCAATACGCGGGTTTTTTTGTTCTAAATCCGCCAATATTTGACCGCTTCCGCCGCGCCAAAGCCGACAAATTTTCGGTGGTGGATATTTTTTTGGATGTTCTGCGTTCTGGGGAGCGCATCGCGGGATTTTTTGCCGACGGCGGCGAGTGGGCTGATATCGGGACACGCGCCGAGTACGCGCGGCTAAATTCCATAGGGCTTCCTGACGAGTGGGCGGCGCTTGCCGAACTCTGCGAGTGCGGATTTGAGCCAAACGAGGCTTCTATAAGAAAAGTCGCAAAAGGGGCATCGACGCGCGCGTTTTATAGATTCTCCAATGGCGGGGAAAAGCTTGTGGGCTGTTTCTATTCGGATTTGCCGCGCGAGAATTTTTTGTACGCGCCGATAGCGGAATTTTTATACAGTTGCGGAGTTCCAGTGCCAAAAATTTTATTTCACGACGCGCAGAAAAGAATAATTGTAATGGAGGACGCAGGCGCGCGCGACATCGGCGAATTGCCGCCGGCAGAAAGGCGGGGCGCATATTTTGCCGCTTTGCGCGCGGCGAAAATTTTACATACAAAAGCCTCCGAGGAATTCGCCCTCGGCCCCATAGAATTGTGTCCGTCATTCGACGCCGATTTATACCGGTGGGAGCAGGATTATTTTTATAGAGAGTGCGCGCAGGGAGTTTTTGGCATAAATATTCCGCGCCCAGACTCCGATTTTGAAGACCTTACGCGCAGGCTATTGGATTTCCCGCGCAGGTTATTGTTTAGGGATTTTCAATCGCAGAATATTATGGTTTCGGAAGGCGGAGATATACGGGTTATAGATTTTCAGGGAATGAGGCTTGGCAATCCGTTTTACGATGTCGCGTCTTTGTTGTTCGATCCCTATGTGGAGAGGCTTGGCGGGGAGTTTATCGACGACGCGCTCAGCGAATATATGGATTTCCTTCCCGACGCATCATTCCCCAGCTTTGCGGAATCGCTGGAAATACTAAATATTGCGGGGGTTGAGAGGCTGCTGCAAGCGTTGGGGGCGTACGGATTTTTGTCGGCGAAAAAGGGTAAGACAGAGTATGTGAAATATTTTGCGCCTGCCGCTACAAATCTGCTTGGTTGCGCCGAAAAGTGCGGGCTTTCAGGTATTGCTGAATTTGCCTTGGCAATCTTGGAGAAAACGCGCCGATAGTTGCGCTGTTTGAACTTGCAGCAAGGTATCTGCATTAATTTGCAAGAAACGGGCTTATAGTAGGTTTCGGTGTTTTGTTTGGCAGGTTCGCACGTAATAATTCATAATACATGTATGAATATTTTATATTGTTATATATGTTTTAAGAGGAAGGAAATCTTTTGGTAAAAAACGGATAACTTATTGACTATTTTAAACTTGGCAATATTCGGATTTCATATACGAGAATAAATATTAATTCCAATGCAACTACAACCCGGCAAAATCTAGCAAAAAATCTGTATATGAAAAAAAATATCTTTTTGGCTCTATTTTTAATGCTTTCCGGAGGCGCATTAATTGCGGCTCTTCCAACATCTCCTCTCAATGAAGAATATACCATTACTGGAAACGAAACTGTTCATGGCGAATGGTGGCAGCCTTATCAAGTGGGCGATAACGGCATACTAAATATATACGGAGAAGGCGCAATGCTCACGGTAAACTATGCCTACAATTCCGCTCCGACTTTCTCCGGATCGGGAATTGTGAATGTTGGTTCCGATACAGATTTTGGGCGCCTCGTCGTTACGAGTACAAAAGCCTTTGAGGATAATTGGAACAATATAATAAATTTTACGGGCACTATAAATGTCGGATATCTCGGGGATTTTTCTATAAGCGGCGAATATCCTTCTCATTATGGCACTATATTTTCGGTAAGGAATTTGAATGTGGATGGAACGGTCTCAGTAATGTCTTCAATTCAAAACAATGTTTCGTATTTTGAGGTCGGAAATCTAAATCTAAGCAAGGACGGAATGTTTACGAGTGAGATAGATATCCAAATGACGGGCAACGGAGCTTATAACATATATGGCAATGGCCTTAGCGCTCCGCGAATAAGAATCTCTCAAGGCGAAGGCAATGTTATAAATCTCAACGGAGAAAACCTCCTTTCAAACATAAAAACGATAGACTTCGAATCGTCAAACGGCGGCTATCTGAGAATAAACGCTTATGCCGATAATACCTTAAACGGGTTTACTTTTACTTCAAACGCAAAGTTGGGAATTTCAGTTTCTGCCGGTGAGACGTTGATTATAGACAATCTTAAAATTAAAAGCACAAATGTTTCAAATGTTGCAATCGAGTTTTTTGATTACGAAAACGGATCGTTCGGGATAGGAAATTCCGACGTTTGGATTGAGGACAATCGGCTCTACATTCCTTCGACGGAGACATATGTTGATTTAATTGCATACGACGCAGAAGGTTCTGTTTTATCGGGTATATGGTCTCTCGATTGGGACGGCTATACAAACTCGTTTATGTTCAACCAGGCCGTTCCTGAGCCGGCTGTTTTTGCTGTTGTACTCGGGGGACTTGCGCTGTTTTGCGCGTTGCGCAATAGACGGCGTCCGCGTAGCAGGTAGTTTCCCAGAAGCGGCGCATTTGCCAAGTTATTAAAAAGCATCGGCAAAACTTTTAAAATTGCAGGCTGAGTCGCAAAATTTTTTCTCTCCTGCAATTATTTTAGATTATAATATTTGTGCGAGGGGCGTATCCGGGCTATTGCTATTTTGGAAACAGCGTGTGTGTGTGTCTTTTTAACTCGGGAAAATAAAATTTCGCAACTCTACGATGCGTCCGAGGGCGCGAAAATATAAATTATAAAAAATGCCGATACTCGCAATTTCTGCGTTAATTGAATCCAAGCAAAAATGCGAAATAGGAATTTTTAAGAGATAGATTTTGTCCAGAATTTGCCACGCATTGCATAGGTATTTGGGGGGGGCGTTCACAAAATCTTTCTATGCGGCGCAATAACTTTTGATTGGCTTTATCTTTTGTGGAAGCCCATTGCCATAGAGTTGTTTTTTTCAAAAATACACTTTTATTTTTCGCCCGGGAAAACTTGCATGTTAGGCTGTTGATATATCTTGTCGCCTTGCCTAAAAATTTTGCTTTTAAATTTATCTCCGAATTTTCCAGCCAACTTTTTCGGGAAGCATTTTATTTTCGCCTAAAAAAATAAAATCGGCGACGGACGCAAATTTGCCGGCGTGCATTCCTCCGCAGACTGCGACAGAAAATTTGCGGATTCGGGATTTTATAAAAATTATCCCTATCCGCGAAAAAGTACGCAAAACCTCCGCTTTAATTAGAGAGCTGCGCGGATTTTTAGAAGAGAATCAACCAAGCCTTCGAGTTCGCCGAGCGGCAGCTGGGTTGCCGCATCGGAAAGCGCTTTTTCCGGGGTGGGATGAGTTTCGAGAAACACTCCGTCCGCGCCCGCCGCGATTGCCGCCTTCGCTATCAGCCCGACATATTTGCGTTCGCCCCCGCTCACTCCGTCGCCCCTGCCGGGCAGCTGCACTGAGTGGGTTGCGTCGATAATCACCGGTGTCCCGTTTTCCGCCATTATTGCGATTGACCTCATATCGACTACAAGGTTCCCATAGCCGAAAGTAGAGCCTCTCTCGGCCTGCCATATTTCCGACGCCCCCGCTTCGCGCAGTTTTGACACGACGTATTTCATATCGTACGGCGACAAAAACTGCCCTTTTTTCACATTTACAGCCTTGCCAGTTTTAGCTGCTGCTACGAGCAGGTCGGTCTGGCGGCAAAGAAATGCCGGTATTTGAAGTGCGTCGCAAACTTTTGCGACTTCTGCGCATTGGCAGCTCTCATGGACGTCCGTTATTACGGGAAGCCCAAATTTTTCCCTTACTTCGGAGAGAATTTCCAAACCTTTCTCCATTCCGGGGCCGCGCGGGCTTTTTATGCTTGTGCGGTTTGCCTTGTCAAAACTGCCCTTGAATACGGCAACGAGCCAGTCGGCGTATTTTGAGGAGATTCTCGCCACTTCGTCGGCGACTTCAAAGCTCAAATCGCGCGATTCCAATGAGCATGGCCCCGCGATTAGCAGCATTTTAGACGAGTTCTTTTCAAATATCATTTTTTTGCCGCAGCCCTTTTTAGCGCCTCGCCAACAAAAGCGCAAAACAGCGGATGTGGCTTTGAGGGCTTTGATTGAAATTCTGGGTGGAACTGGACTCCGACCATCCACGGGTGGTCTTTCACCTCGACAATTTCCACGAGGTTGCGCTTCGGATTGATACCCGCCACGACGAGCCCGGCGTCTTCAAGCCTTTTCCGGTACGCATTGTTAAATTCAAAACGGTGGCGGTGGCGTTCGCGCACTGACTTCTGACCGTAGGCCTTGCTTGCGCGCGAACCTTCGACCAGGGCGCATTCGTAGGAGCCCAGGCGCATAGTCGCGCCTTTGTCGACTATGTCCTTTTGGTCGTCCATTATGTTGATTACGGGGTAGAGGGTGCTTTCGTTGAACTCTGTGCTGTTTGCGCCGTCCAACCCGAGGACGTCTCTTGCGTATTCTATTACGGCAATCTGCATGCCGAGGCATATGCCGAAATACGGAATCTTATTTTCGCGGGCATATTTTGCCGCGAGTATTTTGCCTTCTATTCCCCTGTCGCCAAATCCGCCGGGGATAAGTATTCCGTCGGCGTCGGAAAGGTATTTTTCGGCGCCGTCGCGCTCGACGTCTTCGGAGTCTATCCTCAGTATTTTCACGGAGCAGTCGTTCCCGACGCCCGCGTGCGCGAGGGATTCGTAAATCGACTTGTATGCGTCCTGCAAGTCTATGTACTTTCCGACAACGGCGATTTTCACGCACCCGCCCGACGGGGAAACGAGCCTGCGGACTATTGATTTCCATGCGGACATGTCGCTTTCAGGGGCTTTTATTCCGAGCCTTTCGACGACTAGCTTGTCGACCCCCTCTTCCGCGAGCATTATCGGAAGCTCGTAAATAGAGTGTTTTACGTCCATTTCCTCGATGACAGCCTTTTGCTCGACATTGCAAAATAGCGACAGTTTCTGGCGCATATCGTCCGTCATAGGCTGCTCTGTGCGGCAGACGAGAATGTCTGGCTGAATGCCGATTTCCCTGAGTTTTGCGACGCTCTGCTGGGAGGGCTTTGTTTTGAGTTCGCCGGCTGCCTTCAAGTAGGGGAGCAGGGTGACGTGTATGAAAAGAACGTTGTCTTTGCCGACTTCCAGCGAGAATTGGCGCAGGGCTTCGAGGAACGGAAGCCCCTCGATGTCTCCGACAGTGCCGCCAATTTCAGTGATTAGCACGTCGACCCCTTCGCCTGCCGCATAGAGGCGCGCTTTAATTTCGTTGGTCACATGCGGAATGACCTGCACGGTCTTGCCGAGATAGTCTCCGCGCCTTTCCTTTTGGAGGACGTGTTCGTATATTTGCCCGGAGGTCAGGTTGTTGAATTTGCTAAGCTTGCAGTGGGTAAAGCGTTCGTAGTGGCCTAAGTCGAGGTCGGTTTCCGCGCCGTCGTCGAGGACGTAGACTTCGCCGTGCTGGAATGGGCTCATTGTGCCGGGGTCCACATTCAGATACGGGTCGAATTTTTGTATTCTTACTTTAAGTTGTCTGGTTTCCAGCAGTGCGCCGAGGGCGCCCGAGGTGAGCCCCTTGCCCAAAGATGAAACAACGCCGCCTGTAATAAATATATATTTCATTTCGGGGCTAATTTTAAAACGCGAAAGGTTGGCTCTTGGCAACATTATTCCGCCCGACCGTTAAAAAAAAGCCGCAAGCCCGCTTGGTTAACGCGCAGATAAAAGCGGCGATTTCGGCGAATCGGGGGCGTTTTTACGCGGATATTTTCCCGCAGTATCTATTTGTAGGCTGCAAAAATCCTCAAAGCAAGAATAGCGCGCCAAGCCCCAGGAATATGAAGAATCCGCCGGTGTCGGTGCAGCCGGTCGCAAATATCGACGAGCCGGAAGCGGGGTCAAGCCCGAACTTTTTGAGGGTAAATGGTATAAAACTTCCCATAAAACCGCCGAGCGACATGTTTATCAGCATCGCCACCCATACTATTATAGAGAAGTCTATTCTCTTTGTGACAACGAGCGCAAGGCATGCCCCAAGAAGCCCTATCAGCAATCCGTTCAAAAAGCCCTTTATCGTTTCGCGGACGCATACGCGCGTCATATCGAACATTTCCACCTCTCCAAGTGCGATTGAGCGGACTGTGACAGCCAGCGTTTGTGCCCCCGTATTTCCGCCGATTCCCGCTATTATCGGCATGAATACCGCCAAAACCGGCAGCATAGCTATGTCGGCGTCGAAAAATCCCACAACGGCCGACGCCACAAAAGCTGTGCAAAGATTTACCAATAGCCATGGTGAACGCTGCCGTATGCTTGAAAAAATAGGGTCGAATATGCCTTCGTCCGCGCCCGCGCCCGCCATTTTTTGTATATCCTCGGTGTTTTCATCGCGCATGATGTCGATTACATCGTCGTGAGTGATTATTCCCAGAAGTTCTCCGTCCGAATCCACAACGGGCAGGGTGTGGAAATTCGTGTCGGCCATTATGTGGGCAACTATCTCTTTATCCATAGTTGGCGCAAGAAGCCCTATCAGCCCCGTGCGCATTATGTGCCCGACTCTCGCCCCCTTTGGCGCAAGCAGGAGCGCGCGCATCGATACAACACCTTGCAAAACGTCGTCGGAGTCCACAACGTACAAGTAATAAATATTTTCGTATTCGTCCCGCATTTTTCGCACTGCGCTTATTGCCTCGTCGATAGTCATATCGGCACGCAGGGTGGCGACGTGCGGATTCATTATCGCGCCGGCCGTGTCCTCGGGATATTCGAGAAGTTCGAGAACGTCTTCCGCGGCTTCGGGCTGCGATTTTTGCATTCCCTTTAAGAGCCTGTCGCGGTCGTCGTCTTCAAGCTCGCGGACGATGTCGGCGGCGTCGTCGGGCTCCATCTCGTTCAAGACGGACACCGCGCGGTGCTCGCGCATTTCGGACACGAGCTCGGCGGATTGTTCGGAGTCCATCTCGGATACGATTTCCGAAACCTGCTCCGGGGCAAAGCGCCTTAAAATCTGCCGCTGCGTGTCTACGTCGAGGCGCGATAGAAATACTGATAATATATGCGGACTTGTGCGCAGGAGTGTTTCGTCGTCGAGCCTATCAAGCTCCGCGTTGTCTGCCATGCTCACCAGATCGTAGAGCGTATAGCCTTCATCGCGGCGGAGCGCGTCGGCGACTTTTTCTTCCTGTGGCATTTATTAAACCTCCGTTAACCGCAAAGTGTAAATATCTGCCGACAACTCAATTCTGTTCGGCGGCAAGTTTCAAGTATTTTTCGGCGGGTTGGCGTTTTTTTTAAAAGTTGGATTTTGCAGCGGTAGTCTGGCGCGAAAATCTTTTTTAATTCGCCTTTCGAAAGGCTATTCATTCATAAAAAAATTGCGCGCGCAGTTTTTTAGATAGGAAAAAACGTTTTAGAAGGCTTTGGCAGCCGCCTATTTAAAGGGAATTGCTAATAAAATTCTTGAAATTATAAAAAAAATCTACAATTATTACATAGCAAACGAAAACTACCCCACAATAATTTAAAAGGTATTTATGAATACAAGAAAGACATCAAAAGGTTTCACACTCGTAGAATTGCTCATCGTTATAGCGATTATAGGCGTTCTTGCGAGCTTGATTATGCCGAACTTGGGCTCTGTAATGGGCAAAGGCGACCAGGTTAAGGCTCAAAACGCCGCAAGAAGCATATCCAACGCATGGATAGCTGCCGCCAGAACCGGCACAAAATCGAGAATGATAGCCGCCAAAGACATCTACGGATGGGCGGAAAAGCTCGCCAGATACGGCGATATGAACGAGCCTACAATGTGGATACTCGACTTTGACGTCGCAGTCGCCGAAAAAGCGGCGGAAGGCGCTCCCATGCCGATTTCCGTAATAAACCGCGTCGGAACTTCCTCGCAGCTCAACCCCGAATTTAAAGAATATCCCCTCTCTTGGGAAGTCGCCAACCGCACCGAGCCCAACGCTCCTTCCGGAACTCCGCTCGTATGGTCGCGCGGCCTCAAACCCAATGGCTCTTGGGACGCAACCGACGGCGTGTTTAAGGACGAAGGCGGCATTATGGCTTTTACCGACGGTCACGTCAGCTGGTATGCCTCCATGCGCGATGAAGAATCTCGCACGGGGCTCTTGAAAATCTATGGGCAAACCCAGCGCACATACAATATCGGACAAGCCATTCGCGGAGGTTCCGCTAACATTCTCCGCTCCGATATTGAAACTACCGACGAAGAGTTAGAAGAAGGCGAAGAGGAATAATATCCCATTTCAGACTGGAAATTTTTACGCCCGCTGCGCGAATCGCACGGGCGTTTTATTTTGCATTGGCAAACCTGATTTTTTTTCGCGCGGATTTTTTTTTTGGCGAACTGCATAAGCGTCTGTAGCATAACGCCATATGTTGCGATTTACGCGATATCTCCTCAAAATTGTATGGGATAGAAAAGTAAAATTTGCTTCAAATTGTGTAGGGACAAGTCTTCACTTTCAAAGCGTTGGCTTATTCCTATTGCGTCGCAGGGCAAGATTTCATAAAAAAATGGGTCGCCTTGTTCCCCTTGGCATTGCGCTTTTTCCGTATAAGCTTTTACCTCAAGAAAGGAGTAATTTTTCCTCTCTCAGGCAATTTGTGTTTCACTATTCAAAACGCCTTCTTTCCTTGATTTTTATCTAAGGCGTCTATACCGAACCCGTCTTCTTCGCGTCCGAGCGCCTCTTTTGCTTGAAGCTTTTTGGGGTTATGTCGAGGTTGGCGATTTTATAGTTTAATATGCGCCTTGAAACTGAAAGCTGGCGCGCGGCTGCGGAGGCGTTGCCGCCGTTTGCCGCGAGAACCTCGACAATTATTTCGCGCTCGAAGTTTTCCACCATCTTTTTGAAGTCGATATTTTCGTCCGCCTTTAACTTTGATGTGTTTGTGGATTGCGGAGTTTGCAAAGACGGAGGAAGGTCGGACTCTAAAATGGAGGGCCCGGCCGATATTATTACGGCTCTTTCTATGCAGTTTTCAAGCTCCCTGACGTTACTCGGCCAGTGGTATGCGCAAAGCATGTTCATCGCGGCGGGGGATATTGACGTTATCTTTTTATTTCTCAGCGCGGAGTGCTTTTGCAGAAAGAATTTTGCGAGTTGTGGAATGTCGCGCCGCCTTTGGCGCAGGGGGGGGATATTTATGGTGAATACGCTAAGGTGGTAGTAGAAGTCGGGGCGTATTATGCCGTTGCGAAGCCTTGTTTCGAGGTCGCCGGAGGTGGATGCGATTATGCGCGCGCCCGAACGGCGGATTTTGGTCTCGGAGCAGCGGGTGTAAGTGCCGTCGGTCATAAATTTCAAGAGTTTCACTTGAAGCGGCTGCCCTATTAGCCCCATAGAGTCGAGATAAACTATGCCGCCGTCGGCCTTCTCGACGAGCCCGAGAGTGCTCCTATGGGTGGGCGATTGAGAACCGAAAAGAGCCGCGTCTATCAAAGAGTCGCGCATGGTGGAGCAGTCGAGAATCTCGAGCGGTTTGTCGCGCCACATCTTGGCGTTTGCGATTGCCCTCATTGCAAAGTCCTTCCCCGCGCCGACCTCCCCGCGTATTAGTATGTGCGACGAACTCTCTCCCGCGGCGGAAATAAGCTCGTACGCCTTCAACATTGCGGGGCTTGTGCCGATAGCGTTTTCGGGGCGCAATTCTTGGTCTATCCTCTCGCGCAGATCGCGGTTTTCGGCGTTTAGCTTTTCGTTTTCCTCCATGTCGAGAAACAGGACGGAAACGGCGTAGGCGATGATGTTGGCGATGGTTTCGAGAAGTTTTAGGTCGCGTTTAAGCTCGTAGGAAGTCGGGTTTTCGCGGTCGATGCTAAGGGTGCCGATGACGTTGTTTTGGCTTATTATCGGGACGCACAGGAATGCGGTTTTGACGTCCATGTGGCGGCTCCCCGTACGGTTGAGGAAATCGGGGCTTTTGGATATGTCCTCAACAATTCTGGAAACGCCCCTCGCCGCGACGTCGCCCGTCACGCCCTCTCCGACCCTGTAAACGCCCCTTCGCCGCTCCTCCTCGCTCAGCCCGTGGGAGGCCCTTATCACGAGAACGTCCCCGTTTTTTAGGGTAACCGTACCCCGCGTTAGGTTCATCTGCGCGTACAAAATGTCCAGAACCTCTTTTAGCAGCATGGACACGTCTTTGACGCGCACTGCCACAAGGCTTATTTCGTGCAGCACTGAAACAACCAGCCCTTTCTTTTTGTACGCCGTATTGTCGGGCTTTTGTGCCGTGCCTGCGTTGTTTTGTTCGTCCATGCGCGTCGGAGATATTTTTGAGATTTATCGGGTATTTTTCCCGAAACGGCAAATATAATTTTACTTTACAGTTTTTTTTGCGGGATTCTAATTGGGAGCTTTTATTGTATGAAAAAGTATGTGGGAATATTATGCGGGATAGTGTCGGCAGTTTCGTACGGGACAAATCCGCTTTTCGGAGTTCCGCTGCTGAGGGTCGGATACGGGGTGGAGTCGATGCTGTTCTTCCGATTTTTGGGCGCGGCCGTTCTGCTTTTGCCCTTCGCGTTCTATTTTGGGCATGGGCTGCGTACGACCCGTTCCGAGGCGGGAGTTTTATTTTTTGTAGGCGTGCTTTTTGCGGTTTCCTCGCTTGCGCTCTACGAGAGCTTTAAGCTTATGCCCGCCGGAATAGCCTCGGCGATACTTTTTTTGTATCCGGTTTTTACCGCTTTGATAATGGGGGTGTTTTTTAAGGCTCCGATAGGCTGGCGCGCGGCTACGGCAATTGCGGTGTCTTTTTGCGGAATACTGCTGCTTGCGGACTTGCGCGGCGGGAGCGTATCGGCTTTTGGCATCGGGCTTGTGGTGCTGTCGGCGCTGTCGTATTCGATGTACATGGTCGCTTTAAAAGTCACGCGCCTTGCGGATATGTCCGCGCTAAAAGTTGCGTTTTACTCGCTCCTCTTTTCGGCTGTTGTGTTTGCGCTTGAATTTGCTGTGCGCGCGGAACTGCCGCAAATACCCCAAAACCTCTCGGAGCTCTTGTGCGTAGCAGGGCTCATAGTGTTTCCAACGCTTCTTTCGATAACTTCCATCGCGTTTGCTGTGCGGTATGCCGGGCCGACTATTACGGCGATTCTCGGGGCGTTCGAGCCGGTGTCGGCGGCTGTATTTTGCGCGATTTTTCTCGGCGAAAAATTTACGGCGGCGATAGTTTCGGGTATCGGGCTTGTGGTGCTGTCTGTAATTTTGCTCGCTCTGCCGGAGCGTAAAAACTTGCAAAATAGCCGCATATTGCGAAACTCTTAGAAAATGCTTCCAGAGAACGAAAATTCAATCCGCCGCAAACATGTAGTAGCCTGCCTCTGGGACTTCGACAAGACCCTTATCGACGGATATATGCAGACCCCTATTTTTGAGGAGTACGGGGTGGACGAAAAGCTGTTTTGGAAAGAAGTCAACATGCTGCCCGCCCTCTATGCGCAGCGCGGCGTGCGGGTGTCGCCCGAGAGCGTCTATTTGAACCATCTTCTGAGCTTTGTGCGCGCGGGCAAGATGAGCGGGCTTAGCAATGCGAAGCTAAGGGAGCTTGGCGGGAGGTTAAAATTCCGCGCAGGTTTGCCGCAATTCTTCGACGAACTTCGCGGCATAGTTTCGGAGCGGGCGGAGCGCGATAACCTCGACGTATCCCTCGAACACTACATAATAAGCACGGGGCTTGCGGAGATGATACGCGGCAGCTCCATAGCGGGGCATGTTGACGGCATATTCGGGTGCGAATTTGTGGAGGAGCCCCTACCGCCGTATTTTTCGCGCCAGCCTGAATTTGACCTCGCAGACCTCTCGCACCAGATAACGCAGATAGGAATGATAGTCGACAACACGATAAAGACGCGCTTCGTGTTCGAGATAAACAAAGGGACGAATAAAAACCCGCAAATCGACGTAAATTCAAACATAGCCGCCGCCGACAGGAGGGTTCCGATACGCAATATGATATACATAGCCGACGGCCCGAGCGACGTTCCCGTGTTTTCGGTGGTCCGCAAGGGTGGGGGGAAGGCGTACGCAGTGTACTCGCCAGGCAGCCCCGCGGAGTTCGAGCAAAACGACATGCTGCTCGAAAACGGCAGAATCGACGCGTACGGCGCGGCGGATTTCAGCCCAGAAAGCCCAACGGCGCTTTGGCTTAGAATGCACGTCCAAAAGATATGCGACAGAATTTCGCGCGAGGTTGACGAAGCCGTCCAGACGCGGCTTGGCAAGGCTCCGCGCCACATACACAATCCGCGCCCGCCCGACGAGCCCCCGCAGGCCGCGCGGGCAGAGTCGGAGCCGACCCTGTTTTGATTTTGCGCTTGAAGCCCGCGCGGGTTTAGTCAGAATTTTCCGTCAAAGATTTTTTTTATGGCACAGCAGAAACGAACCGCAATCCAGCCCACGAGGGAGGAGGATTATCCCGAATGGTATCAACAGGTAATCAAGGCGGCGGACTTGGCTGAAAACAGTCCCGTCCGCGGCTGCATGGTAATCAAGCCGTGGGGATATTCCCTTTGGGAAAATATGCAGGCCGCGCTCGACAAGATGTTTAAAGACACAGGGCACGTCAACGCCTACTTCCCGCTTTTCATTCCCGTCAGCTACCTTGAAAAGGAGGCCGAACACGTCGAGGGGTTCGCCAAGGAGTGCGCGGTTGTCACGCACTCGCGCTTGCAGCTTAACGAGGAGGGCAAGCTCGTTCCAGCGTCGGAGCTAGAAGAGCCGCTAATTGTCCGCCCGACTTCCGAGACAATTATCGGGGAGATGTATTCGAAATGGGTCCAGTCGTATCGCGACCTTCCAATCCTTGTAAACCAATGGGCGAACGTCGTTCGCTGGGAAATGCGCACGCGGCTATTTTTGCGCACGGCGGAATTCCTCTGGCAGGAGGGGCACACTGCGCACGCGACCCGCGAAGAAGCCGAGGTTGAAACCAAAAAAATGCTCGGCGTGTACGAGAAGTTTGCGCAGGAATACATGGCAATGCCCGTAATATGCGGCAAGAAAACAGAAGGTGAAAAATTCCCCGGGGCTGTCGACACATATTGCATAGAGGCAATGATGCAGGATAGAAAAGCTCTGCAAGCTGGAACGTCGCATTTTCTTGGGCAGAACTTTGCGAAGGCAAGCAACATAAAATACCTTTCCGAAAGCGGCTCGCAGGAGTATGCCTGGACGACGAGCTGGGGAGTCTCGACGCGCTTGATAGGCGGGCTTGTTATGACGCATTCCGACGACGACGGGCTTGTGCTGCCCCCGCGCCTCGCCCCGACGCAAGTTGTGATTTTGCCCGTTCTACACAAGGAGGAAGAGCGCGCGAGAGTTCTCGAATACTGCGACTCACTGAAAGAGGAGCTGTCGAAAAAGTCGTATATGGGCTTGCCAATCCGCGTGGAAATCGACAAGCGCGACATTCGCGGCGGCGAGAAAGTTTGGGGTTGGATAAAGAAGGGAGTGCCCGTAAGGGTGGAGGTCGGCCCGCGCGACGTAGCGCAAAATGCGGTTTTCGCAGCGCGCCGCGACGACGGCTCGAAGAAGTCGGTTGGCCGCGCGGAATTTGTGGAAACCATCGCCGACACTCTCAAATCCATACAGGACTCGATGTTTGAAAGGGCGAAAAAATACCGCGACGAAAACACTGTGGAAATTTCTTCAAAAGACGAATTCTATTCCTTCTTCACCCCGAAAAATCCGAAGAAGCCGGAAATCCACGGAGGTTTTGCCGTCGCCTATTACGATGGCTCGCGCGAAGTTGAGGAAATGCTTAAAAGCGACTTGAAAGTGACGGTCCGTTGCATTCCGCTCGAAGGCGGAAGCGAAGGCGGGAAGTGCATATTCACAGGAAAGAGCGGCGCGGGAGTCGTCAAGGCTGTATTTGCCAAGTCTTATTAATTTGCAGCGGCGGCGCCATTAGCGCGACCGTGAAAACCGCGGCAAAATTCGGGCGTTTAGAGTCCGGATTTTCGCCGCGGTTTTTTATTTCAATTCGGCAAAAATTTTTTTTGTAGGGGTGGAAGAGAAATGGGGTTCCCTCCTCCAAACTGTGCGCAATGCAGGGAAATGCCCAAACTGTGTGCAATGAAAAAATTTTTCGAGCTATGCGTGCGGCAAAAAAAATTTTCGGATTTTGGCGGGGTAAGAAAATTTTTAGATCTTGCGGGTGGCAAAAATTAACCGATGTTCGCCGATTAAAGAAAGAGTGCGGCGCTTTGGAAAGCGTATAGATTTTCTTCTGTTTTTCTTCGCGGCGCGCGGCGCAAGGCAAGAATCCCCGCTATGGGGCAGAGAAGAAAAATTTTTTATTTTTTTTAACGTAGATATGCGTTTGGGGAGAGTATTTTTTTTCGCTTAAAAAATGAATGCGGCGAGCTGTGGAGTGGGAGAATGTACTTATTTTGGGCTTGCCGATAGCAAGAATTTTTGTAGAAAAATTACAGTAAATTCGGGTATTTAGCGTGCGCTTGATTTGCGAAATCTGCGGTTGTCGGGCGTTTGTTTTAAATAGGTGTAGATTATGGATTCATTTTACTTTTGGGAGTTTTTAGCAATACAGGCGGCGCTGATAGGCATATCCATTGCTTGCATATACGTTAGGCGCAACGGATATTTTGGCGTGAGATTTACGTACACGCTTTCAGACGACGAAATTTGGCGTGCGGTAAATTCGCGCTTCGGAATATTGTTCGCGCCGGTAGCCGCGGCTTTTACGCTTGCGGGGCTCATTTTCGACGGAGCTCTCAAGGACTGGCAAGCGGCGTTTCTCATTCCGGAAATAGCCATTCTTTGGGCCATATCCGTTTACTCTTACTTTTACGCTAAAAAACTCTACCTTAAAAAATATCCGAATGTTTCGGCATCGCCCATTGTAGCCATAAAAAAAAGTTGCAGAAAATTCGCAAAGTTCGATTTGGCGTTTTTTATATTTTATATTGTAGTCTGTGTCGCGCTTGTATTGTGGATTTACAATTTATGCCTGCCGTATTGGGACGTGAAAGTTCCGACGCATTGGAATGCAAAGGGGGAAATTGACGGATATATGATTATGTCAAAATCGTTCGTATCGGACATTTCCATATTGTATTCAATGGGCGCGGCGGGGGTATTTATAGGCTTTTTGGTATCGATTGTAGGCGGCTGTTCTTTGAAATACTTTTCGCCATTTACTGGGGGAACATCGTTTGGGGTTGCGTTTGCTTTTTTCTGGGCGGGAACGCAATATTCAATATATAACGCCTATCTAAACGGCGGGAAGTTGGAGCTAATGTCAGGGACATGCGGGGTGCTTATGGTTTTGGCTATTGTGTTTTTCGCGCTTTCGATTGTTTGTACTTTGGTGTGGTCATGCGCGTATGTAAACAGGTTTAATTCCGCCGCGGCTGTGAAATCTCAATAAAATGTTGCGCGCCCGCCGTTTGTCGGGTTAACATTTGCGGCATGAAAATAAATTGCTCGAAATTCTTTGCCGCGCTTTCGATTGCGGCGGCGGCAGTGCTCTCGGCCTGCTCAACCGCCCCGAAGTTTGGCGAGGACGTCTATCCGATGGGCGCAATCCTGCCGCTTACGGGCGAAAACTCCGAAGCGGCGCGCGAGGTTCTAAACGGAATGGAGCTCGCCGCGCAAAAGCTGAACGCCTCCGGCGGAATGTCGGGGCTTAAAATAAAAATTGTCGCGCGCGACGCCAACGGCTCCGACAACCTGTCGTTCGAGGAACATTTCGACTCGCTCCGCCGCGACGGAGTCAGGGTGATTTCCGTCGGGTTCGACGAAAATGTGGTCGCATGGCACCAAAGGCTCTGCAAGTGCGACGACGCCTTTATAAACTATTTTTGCCAGTACCCGCCCGCGACTCTCGATTCGCAAAACAGCGCGCGGATTTTTCTAAACGGCGCGCAGGACGGCGACATTCTTTCAAAGGCCGTAGAGCGCTCTGACAGGCGCGACACCCGCATAGTTTTAATGAGCGTAGACTCGATGTTCGGGAAGGCGTGCGGAGACTACCTCGCCTTTTGCGTGAGGCTTGAGCGCACAAAGCTTTACACGGACGTGTTTTCGCAAAATACGCGCGACTTTTCAATTTTCAGCTCTCAAATGAAGCGCCTTTTCCCCGACTGCATTTTTTACGTCGGGCGTGGCGGCGAGCTTGAAAATTTTGTCAAAAGCGTCGCAAGCGAAGGATACAAAGGGCGCGTTGCGGCGAGCGCGGTTTTCGACTTCAAGCCCTTTAAAATTCCCGAAGGCATAAAGTTTTGCCGCACCGCCACCCTGTTTGAGCTCGGCAAAATAAATACGGCGGTTTCGCGCGGGTTTGTCGCCGAATACAAGTCGAAATACGGCAAGGCTCCAACGTGGCCCGCGGCTTACGGGTACGACGCCGTTATGGAGCTTTCAAAGGCGGTTGAGGCGGCGAAGTTTAATCCGTCGAAAATGCGCAGCTACTTTGAGGGAAGAAAGACGGACGGGGCAATCGGCAGACTGGAATTCGACAAGACCGCCGACCCGACTTCCGAACTTGAACTTGCCAGCTATTGATGCAGTTGCCGCGGCCGCCAGATTTGGACGATTATTCGGGCGCCCCGCGCGGGGTTTGCGCGCCTGGGTCTGTCTGGATTTTGGCTGCGGTTTTATCGGCGTATGCGCTCGCGGCGGCTTTCCCGGAGTTGAGGAGGTTCGCGGCGCATACGATGGGGGCGGGGGCGTTTATTTTTGCGCTTTGGGCGACTCTCGAAGTTCTTGAAATTCTACCGAGCGGCGAAGGGAAGTCGGCGGGCTTAGCCAGGGGCGCGAGATGGGGATTGTTTCTGTCGGGAATTTTTTTCGCGGCGTTTTCGTATTTTTTTCTCAGGATACCGGCAAATCCGTATCCGGAGTTCGCCCCGCGGGAGGCTGCATTGGACGCCAGGATTTTAGATGTGTCGAAGGGCAAAAACGGTTCGCTATACGGCACTGCGGAAGTATTGCGATCGGCGGATTTGCCGCGGCTTGCGGGGCACCCGATATGGTTTGTTATTTCCGACGGCAAGGGCGGGCTTCGCAATCCCCTAAAAATTCTTCCGTCGGCGGAGGTCGGGTTTGACGGCGTTGTTTCCCCGACAGGGGGCGTGCGGTATTTATCGCGCGGCAGGTTCGACCAGAAGTCGCTCGATTTTGACGGATATTTGGAGGGAAAGTTTGTACGATATAAAATCTTTGCCCCGAGCATGGGCGCGAAAGTCTTGTCGCCGCCTTCCGCGAGGTTCGATTTTTACGCCGATATCGCGCGCTATATGGATTCGTCGTTGAGCGCCCTGCCTGGTTTCATATCGGCGGATTCCATGCCTGCAAGAACCTACCGCGCGATGATTTTAGGCGACAAGAGCCTGCTTACCCCCGAGCAGAAAGACGCCTTTGCGCGCACAGGGGTAATGCATGTATTTGCGATAAGCGGCCTGCATGTGGGGTTTGCGGCGGGAATTTTGTATTTTGCGCTTTCGGCCGTGGGAGTGCGCAGGAGCTTTCAGCCGTTCGCGGCGCTCCCGCTGCTATTTCTATATGTGTGCGCGTGCGGCGGAAGGCCGTCGGCAATGCGGGCGTTTGGAATGGTGGCGATTGTATGGCTTGCGTCGCTTTTGGGCAGGGGGGCTAAGCCGATAGACTCGCTGGTGTTGGCCGCGATAATATCGCTTGCAATATTTCCAAGCGATATTTCCGACGCCGGATTTTCCCTCTCGTACTGCGTTGCGGCATCGATATTTGTCTATTCGCTTCCGCTCTTTGAATTTCTTTCGTCGAGATTTGCGCCGCGGACTCTATACGGCGGACTCATTACCTCGCTATACTCTAAATCCCGCCGCCGCCTGTTTGACTTTGCAGTCGGGAGCGTTTGCATTTCCTTCGGGTGCGCGGTTGCAGCGTTTCCGCTTACGGCGCACTATTTCGGATACGCGTCTTTAATATCGGCCCTCTATTCGCCCCTGTTTGTATTCGGGGCGGGGATTGCTGTGAGCCTCGGTTTTGCGGGGTTCTTCCTGCCGGGTGCAATCGCCCAGTGGCTGAACGCGGCGGCGTGTGCTGTTGTGAAAGTTATGGGCGAAGGCGCCGTAAAGCTCGATTCGTCCGCGGACGTGTCGGTCGATTTTGCCGTTAAAAGCGGTTTGGCGGCGGCGATAGCCGCTTTGGGTTTTCTATTTGTCTCCGACATCTGCGGCAGATTCGGCCGCCGAAAAATCGGTTTCCTGCTTGCGCCTGCTTCAATGGCGCTCTTAATTGCAATATATAAAATCGCGTCTTAAAATGCAAAAAAACATAAGATTTAAAATTCCAAAAAACGCGCTCGAAAAATTCGCCGCTAAGGAGGTGTGCAGGATTGCGGAAAGCGGCGGAAAGATAGGCGTGGCGTGCTCCGGCGGGGCGGACTCGGTATGCGCCTTGATGTGGGTGGCGGGCGTATTTTCAAAGAATAAAAAGAATGTGTACGTTCTGCATTTCAACCACCGCGAACGCGCGGCGGCCGATTCCGACGCGGAATTTGTCGGGGCCGTTGCAAAGAAGCTTGGCGCGAATTTTATCTTGGGGAAAGCCGAAACGCCTCCGAAAAAAATTACTGAGGATTCGCTTAGAAGGCTCAGGCTTGGGTTTGTCGCAGAACAGTCCGCGGAGCTTGGGTTGTCGGCCGTAGTGCAGGGGCACAATTCCGGGGACGTCGCCGAAACTTTGGTAATGCGCCTTATGCGCGGCGCGGGAACTGCCGGAATGTCGGCGCCGAGGCCGGTGTCGCATTTTCGCGGGGCGGTTCTCGTTAGGCCGCTTTTGCGCCTTTCCAAAACCGATATAAAAAATCTTTTAAGGGACGCGAAAATCGAGTGGAGGGAGGACGAGACAAACGCGTCCGCCGATTTTCTTCGCAACAGGCTGCGCGCCGAAATTATTCCGGCGGTTGACGCCTTGTGTGCGGGCGGTTTTTCAAGCTCGGCTTTGCGCTCCCGCGCGCAATTTCAGGAGGATTCCGATTTTATTGAAAAAGTTTTCGAGAGGGCGCTTGCCGAGGCGAATCCAAACCTTGAAGTTTCGCCTTCGCATTTGCCCCCGAAGGTTTTGAGATTGCCCGACGGGCTTGCGCGCGAGAGCGCAATATTGAGGCGTGCGGCCACTAAGCTGCTTGCGCTAAATTCGCTCGCTGCGGAAGTCAGGGCGGGGTGTGTCGACGCATTTGTATCGGACGCCGCGGAGAGTGGATTTGCGCGGGCGAGCGTAGGCATGGGCTTGGAGATGTTTTTCTTGGAGGGCGAGCTTAGAATAGAGAGTGCGCGGGAGGATTCCGAGTGGAGTACGGTTTTAAAGTCCGGAAAAAACAGGCTTCCAAACGGCGAAATGCTGAGGGTCGAAAAAATTTCGCTTACCCGCGCGCGCTTTGAGTCGATAAAAAACGGTGAGAACGACGACAATGTAAGGGCGTACATAGATTTGTCCGCCACTGGCGGGCTTGTCGACGGCGCACTTGTGGCGCGCACCCGCCGCCCCGGCGACTGCTATGTTCCGCTCGGTTCGCATTCTTCAAAAAAACTAAAAGAGATGTTTAATGCCAAAAAAATACCGATATGGAAACGAAAGGCGGCTTTCGTTGTCTGTAATGCGGGAAACAATATACTTTGGAGCCCCGGATTGCCGCCGTCCGAACTTTTTAAGGTGGAAAATTCCCGCTCAGTAATTGAATTGACGTTCGAAAATTTTTAAAATTTAATTACTTCCCTATATCAAATGGAGAAGAAGGAAAAAAATACTTTTGGAAAGATACCAAACAGGCCGTACTTTGTTTGGATTGTGATTGTGTGCGCAATAATTATGCTGGTGTCGCTGCCGCGCGGCGGAGCCGGAAAGATACAAACGCTCGACACAAAGCAGTTGATGACTGCGGTTCAAAACGATTCGCTGTTGGAAATTTCCATACGCAACGATCCCTCCGCCGGAAAGGACTGGTACGTTGTGGAGGGAAAGATGAAAAATCCCGTCTACGGCCTTGAAGAGGCTCCGAAAGACGCTCCGCGCGCGCTCGAGTTCGTGTTTTCCGGAAGGATAACCGACGAAATGTACAAGCGCCTGACCTACCCGACTGCGCCGTGGGAAGTTAAGGAAGTTCCATCAAATACTTTTTGGGGGAACTTAGTGTCGAGCGTGTTGCCATTCTTGATAATAGTTGGCGTGCTGTATTTTCTATTTACGCGCCAAATGAGGGCTACCGGCAGAAGCGCAATGAGCTTCGGAAAGAGCAGGGCGCGCCTACTTTCACCCGACAAGGACAGGGTGACTTTTAAGGACGTTGCGGGTTGCGACGAATCGAAGGAGGAGGTTTCGGAAGTTGTTGAATTTTTGAAAAACCCGAAGCGTTTTAGCGACATCGGCGCAAGGATACCGAAGGGAATTTTGATGGTGGGGCCTCCCGGAACTGGAAAGACGCTGCTGGCGCGGGCTGTTGCGGGAGAAGCGGACGTCCCGTTTTATTCGATTAGCGGCTCCGACTTTGTAGAGATGTTTGTTGGTGTCGGAGCGGCGCGAGTGCGCGATATGTTTGAGCAGGCGCGCAAGACGGCTCCGTGCCTCGTTTTCATCGACGAAATCGATGCGGTCGGGCGCCAGAGGGGCGCTGGCATGGGGGGCGGCCACGATGAAAGGGAGCAGACCCTCAATTCGCTGCTCGTCGAGATGGACGGTTTCGATGCCCACAGCGGAGTGATAATAATTGCAGCAACCAACCGCCCCGATGTGCTCGACAGTGCGCTTTTGCGGCCGGGACGCTTCGATAGGCAGGTAGTCATTGACCTTCCCGACGTCAAGGGCAGGGAGGAAATTCTCAAAATCCACGCTGCAAAAATAAAGCTCGATCCTTCCGTCGATTTGGAGACGGTCGCCAAGATAACTCCCGGCTGTTCCGGGGCGGATTTGGCGAATCTGCTCAACGAAGGCGCGATAATAGCGGCGAGGCGCAACGAGTCGCTGGTTACTATGGCGGACATAGACGAGGCGCGCGACAAAGTGTTTTTTGGAAGGGAGCGCCGCAAGCTCATGGACTCCGACGAGAAAAAGCTCACCGCATACCACGAGGCGGGCCACGCTCTAATTCAGGCGGTGATAGACGACGGGCGTTTGCCGATACATAAAGTGACGATAATCCCGCGCGGGCAAAGTTTGGGGTCAACCATGTTTGTGCCTTCGCGCGATATCCGCACGGAATCGAAAAAGTCGCTGCTCAACCACATATGCACAAGCCTCGGCGGGAGAGTTGCGGAGGAGATTGTATTTACCGACATAACAAACGGAGCTGCCGGCGACATAAAACAGGCTACAAAAATAGCCCGCAAGATGGTCTGCGACTGGGGAATGGGCGAGATTGGCCCGATAGCACTCGGCGAAAATCAAGACCACATATTCCTCGGCAAGGAGATTGCGCGCGACGAACATTTTAGCGAGAAGACCGCCCAGCTTGTTGACGACGAGATAAAGGCGATTGTCGATGGCCAGCTCGACCGCGCGAGAAAGATAGTTTCCGACAACCGCGATAAGCTCGACATAATTGCCAATGAACTTCTCGTTCGAGAAACGATAGATGGCGCAGACGTGTATAAAATCGTGCGCGGCGAATTTACGCCGACACCTGTTCCTGAAAATACCGACGGCAAAACGGCAGCAGAGATTGCCGAAGAGGAAAAAATAGAGCAGGAAAAGCATGATGATGGCGACGAAGGAATTATCGCGCCGCCATTACCAGATAACGGGTAATTCTTGCGACAAGCTTTTGTGCAGGAAATTGTTTGCACTAAACATTGACGGCAAAATTAAAATCGCAAGTGACGGAAGATTCGCCTGTTTTCCGAGCCTAAGTGCAGAAGAAAAGTTAGCCGGTTAATCTTTGCTTAAATATGAGAAAAAACCCTGCCTTAATAGGTAGGGTTTTTATAATAATTAAGAAAATAGACTGCGTATTATTGGTTGACTATATCCTAAAAAAGACCTCTATTTTACCGCATGAAAATACGTAATGGAATAGCTTTCATATTGGCAATGGCGGCGGCGATTGGAACGCAGGCGGCCAACTATCTATTTACCGCGCAAAATTCGTACGACGTTTTTGACGAGTCCAACTGGGTTGTTGTGACAGATCCTTCATTTAGTATATGGACCCTGCCGCATAGTTATGCAGAAGGCGCGTACTCTCCGGCGACGGCGCCTGTCGCGGGGAATAAAATCGGGTTCGTCCGCTATTCTTTGGGAGATAGTGCAGCAGTTGATGGTCCGGGGCAGATGCTTATAAGTTCTTCTTTGCAAGTCGCAGGGTTTATCGACAGGTCAAATAGGAGTTCTACCATATATCTCGGTGGGGCAGGCAAGGAAAACGAAGATATGAACTTTGAAATAAGTGGAAATCTCGAAATCGGCTATTCGAATACACAGAGCTTTGTTGTTTCTGCCGACGCCTCCCAGAAAACCTTTAATATGTCAATAGGCGATTTGTTATACCTTGCTAACGGAACATACAATTTCGGCTCGAAAGACAGATACTTGGACACATTTACTTTAAAAAGAGGCCAACTGCTTTACAATGGAGTGAATGTAAACACTTATGTAAATCAGATGACAGTTGAAGCCGATTTCAATTTAGACCAACACAATGCGACCTCTTCATTGAACAAGTGGACAATCTACGCTCCCGACACTATAAACTCTGAAACCGCATTTGTGACGATAGGCGGCAAGCTCTCAAAGGCGGATGAGCAGCTGATATATATCGACTTCTCAAATGTGGAACTGCTCGAAAATACAGAATACGCGATAATATCAGCCGCTTCGACGAGCGGATTTGATTTTGATAATCCCGAGGGAGACTTCGCAATATCGGGGCTCGACATGGATTTTGATTTGGCTTGGACGGACAATACTTTATACCTCACGACTGTTCCGGAGCCGCAGTTAGCTTCGTTTGCGGCGGCTATCTTTGGCGCTATTGCCGCAGCGTTTGCACGCAGAAGATTCCGTTAATTTTGCATTTATGTTTTAGCGCCGCAAAAAATGTATTTTTGCGGCGTTTTTTTTGCGCGTTAAATATTTTTTTATAGTTCTATCTTACGCGTATTGATATATTTTTCTATTCCTTCTCTAATAAGATAAAAAAGCAGTCCTGCGCGGCGATGCGTGTGTATGCCTTAGCGCAGAAGGCGGCGGATGCTCTTTTTTAAAGCGGGGAACGGCGGCGATTTTTTTCTATAATAAAATAAAACTTAATTTTGGATTGATTGTAAGCGTGGGGAAAAGTATTAAAGTTTTATGAAATACATTTTTTTATTTTTCGTGTTTTTTAGTTTTTTACCTTTTGCGGTTTCGTCGGAAAAGAAGGGGGAACTCGTGTTCTCAGACGAATTTTCTGAGGACGGCGCGCCCAATTCCGAGAAATGGTATTTTGAACATGGTTTTGTCCGCAATATGGAGCTGCAATGGTACACTCCAAAGAACACCTATTGCAAAGGCGGATTTCTCGTAATAGAGGCGCGCAAGGAGAAGGTAAAAAATCCGCAGTTCGGCAGGGAACCGAAAGACTACTGGGCTTACGGGAGAGAGTATGCAGAGTACACGTCGTCGTCTATTGTGACAAAAAATAGTTTCGACTTTAAAAAAGGCAGGCTCGAAGTGCGCGCGCGCATACCTTTCGGGAAGGGCGCATGGCCGGCAATTTGGCTTCTTGGCGAAAATATTCGCGACAAATCCAATTTGATTCCGTGGCCGGCTTGCGGAGAAATAGATGTAATGGAGTTTTACAGAATAGGGGGCGTACCCAATATTTTGGCGAACTTTGCGTGGGAGGGTTCCAATAACGGGGCCTTATGGAACGACAAAAAAATACCCGTGTCGCACTTTCTCAAAAAAGATCCGGACTGGTTTGCAAATTTCCATGTATGGAGAATGGACTGGGACGAGAAATCGTACAAAATTTACCTCGACGGAGAGCTCCTAAATGAAATGCCGCTCGACAAATCCATAAATGCCGGAAAGCATAAGGGTATAAACCCTTTTTTGAATCCGAAATTCCTTTTGATGAATCTGGCGATAGGCAATCCGAAAGAAGGCAAGGGGCCGGTTGATGGCAATGCAATGCCCATGAGATACGAGATTGACTATGTGCGCGTCTATAAGTTTTAATGCACACTGATTCCGCCGCAATTTTTACTTTGCAGACGGTTCACATCAATAAACGAAGGGGACGCAGGCAGAATTGCGGATTATTTTCTGCTTTTTTGCAGCGTCTTCCTTTCGTTTTAGCGCGGCGAAAATCTTGTGCTTTTAAAAAGGGTTGCTGATAGTTTTTTGTTGTTTTCAACCCTTTGCTGTTGTTTGGATTTTATTTCCGCCATATCCATAAACAATGTAGCGCGAAAATTATCCCGATTTTTGGGGACGAAAATTTCTTCCGAGATTTGTGGAGATTTTCATAGGCTATAATGATAACTTGCAAAATTGTTTTGCGTTTGGGAAATCCCGGTAGAATTATGCAAACACCGCCCGCGCAGATTGCTGAAATGCCGCTTGGGAATGGACTCTAAAACAAGGGTGGGGCTTGCGGCAAAAAGAAAAAGGCATTCGCAAATCAATGCGGAGCGGCGGAAAAAAACGGGCGGGGGAATTTTCCGCCGAAATAAATAGACTACGCAGAAAATAAATCGTCTGCTTCCGATTTTATAAAAGTGTCTATGTCCTCAAAGCGCGCCCTTTCGACATGCGAGGTCGGGATTGCGGCGGCAAAATTCTTGCCGTAGGATTTTGTCAGCATTCGCGGGTCTAGAACAGATATAATCCCGCGGTCGCGGGCGCTTCTAATCAGCCTGCCTATGCCCTGCCTGAATTTGATTATCGCGGCGGGCAGCGATATTTTCATAAAGGGATTCTCCCCCAGCGCTTCGGCGCGCTCAATTCGCGCCTCGGTGAGCGGGTGCTTAAAATTCTCAAACGGCAACCTCACGATTACCACTTGTGAAAGCGCGTCGGAGGGCACGTCGATTCCCGTCCAGAAAGTGTCGGTTCCCATGAGAACTGCGGTTGCGTCCTCGGTAAAACGGCGTATCGTTTCGGCGCGCGGCATGCGGCCTTGAACATATAGATTGCGCCCTTTTAAAAACTCCGCCGATTCGAGAATTTCCGCGGTGCGCTTTAAGTCCGCATGGCTCGTAAATAAAACGAGCGTTCCGCCCTTCACAACGTTGGAGAGTTTGGATATGTATGAAGCCGTCTTTTGGCAATCCATCTTGCCTGTGTCTCTGTCGGGCGCGGCGGCGTCGGAAAATAAAAATGCGCGCATGTGGGCGTCGTAGTCGAAAGGCGAATCGCAAATGAAAGACTCGGCTGATTCGGCGCCGACTTTCGAGGAAAAATCCTCCATGCTTCCCGATATTGCAAGGGTTGCCGATGTAAGTATTATCGGCGAGCCTCCGGAAAATAGGACTCTTCTCAATATCCCAGACACTTCTATCGGGGCTGAATTTAAGGTGACATTTCTTCCGCCGACGCCCGTAGCTTCAATCCAATATACGGATTCAGGGTCGGACAGGCAAACGCATTCCTCTATGGCATTCTTCATTCCCGCGACCTTTCGCCGGTAGTCTTTTATTTCCGCCGCGAGCTTTTCCTGCGGGGCGTTTTGCGCGAGAGTGTCAAGAAGCCGCGCGACGGAGTCGAGCGCGCCGGTAGCCGAATATGCGTCGGCCCAGTCGGGCGAGCTGAGGCGCACGGTGTCGCGGGAAAGGAGAAAATCCTTTCGGATTCTTGAAAAGAGTTCGTCGCACTCGCTTATGGCGTCGCAGACAATCTGTTTGTCCCTAAATTCGGCGAGCCCGCTGCGGGCGATAAGCCCGCGCTTTTTTCTCGGGTCGTATATCCTGCAAAGCTCGCGCCTGATTCCCGCGCTTGAAAGCGATAGCCCGTATGCCGCCGACGCAACGTCGGGTATTAAATGCGCTTCGTCTATTACGAGCATATCGTTTGCAAATAAAATGCCCGACTCTTCACCGTTTGTGCCCATTCCCGCAGAGAGCAGCGAAAAAAGCAGATTGTGGTTTAGGATAACCACGTCTGCCGATGAAATCTCGCGGCGCGCATTTTGGTAGAAGCATGAGCCGTCCGAACAATTTTTTGGCGTGCATGAAGACGCGTCGGCGTTTACCCACGCCCAGACTTCCGGATTCGGCGGCGGATTGAGCTCGTCGACAAGCCCTGTGCGGGTTGTCAGTGCCCACTGGGCGATGCGTTCAAGCTCCGCGCTCTCGGCGGTGTCGAAGAGCTCCCGCTTTTCGGCGAGGGCGCGTTTGAGCCTATGCGGGCATAGATAGTTGGCTCTGCCCAATAATAGCGCGGCCTTAAAATCGGCGCAGTCCGAAAGCGCGGAGCAATTTGAAAACATCATCTTTATCCGCGGCAGGTCTTTTTGCATAATCTGCTGTTGCAGGGCTATTGTATGCGTCGCCACCACAAGTTGCCGCTTGAATCTGCGGGCTGCTATTATTCCCGGAACGAGGTAAGCCATGCTTTTGCCTACCCCGGTGCCCGCCTCAAACAGCAGCGCGCCGTTCCCGGAATATGCCTGGGCGCAACAATACGCCATTTTCTCCTGCTCGGGGCGATGCTCAAAATTCGGCAATATGCCCGCGTATCCTCCGCTTTCAAAAATCTTTTCGCAGAGCTCCGGGAGTTTTGTTGAGTCGAATATATTAGCGCCGTCGGACACTTTATGAGCGCTTTTTAAAATTGCGCATATGCTTTACTGCCCGCGCAAGCCCGCCGAAGGATCCAAAGATGTCGCGCACGGCGCTTGCCTCGTACCCGCTATGGAGCATGCAGTCTTTGCATTCGGGGCGCGTTCCGTTATGTCCGAGCCCGTAGGAGTCTATGCAGTCCATAAGTTCGGCAAAGGTCTCGCAGTATCCGTCGTTTATTAAGTAGCAGGGCTTCTGCCAGCCGAATATCGAGTAGGTCGGGTTTCCCCACGGGGTGCATTCATAGTCCTGCTCGCCTTTCAGAAAGGCTAAAAATCCCGGAGAGTGGTTGAAAACCCATTCTTTTTTAGGATTGGACAGAATTTTTCTGAAAAGCTCGACTGTCTTGTTTCTCTCCAAAAATATATCCTGGTTTGGAGCTTTGTCGTATGGGAATCCCGGGGATATCATCATTCCTTCGACGCCAAGAGCCATTGCCTCGTCGAAGAATTTGCGGACTTCGTCCGGATCGGCGTTGTTGAAAATTGTGGTGTTTGTGGTGACCCTGAATCCGCGCTTTACGGCTTCTTTTATGCCTTTTACGGCGATGTCGTACGCGCCGGGTTTGTTTACGGATTTGTCGTGCATTTCACGAGTGCCGTCAAGGTGTATGCCCAAAGACAGATATTTGCTCGGTTTGTATAGGTCGATTTTCCCGAGGAGCACTTGTGCGTTTGTGCACATGTAGACAAATTTTTTGCGTTTGATAAACCCCTCTATCATTTGCGGCATTTCCGGGTGGAGAAGCGGTTCTCCGCCCGCTATGCTGACAACCGGGGCCCCGCATTCTTCGGCGGCCGCCCAGGCTTTTTCCTTGGGCATTCTTTTTGCGAGAATTTCTTTGGGATACTGTATTTTTCCGCAACCAGAGCACGCAAGATTGCACTGAAAGAGCGGTTCGAGCATCATTACTAATGGGTAGCGCTTTTTGCCTTTGAGCGTATTTGAAATAGCGTATTTCGCCACCGTTATTACCTGTGAAATCGGCACTGCCATTTTGTTCTCCTATAAATAAAAAAATAAAAACCCCTTAAATACTGTTCCTCGCCGTAATTTCTTCAATATTTTTTTCATATTAATTTGCCAAGGCGCGCCAAATTGCGAAATTGGCGTTTTTTTTGCCAAAAAAAACTTGTAAGGAACGGCATACAATGCCACTATTTTAAAGATTTTTAATTTAAAAAAATATTAAGCACATGCCCACTCCCCTAACTTTCATAGGAAAAATCGCTTTTACGGCGGCAATAGCAGCCGCTATATGCGCCCCCGCTGGCGCCGAAATTGTAAATCTCGTAAATGGCGATAGAATAACTGGGAAAGTAGTGTCTTCGTCCGACGAAAACGTTGTGCTCGACTCGTCTTTTGGGCAGGTGGTTATCCCCAAAAAGTCGATAAGCAAAATTTCTCCCGATCCTGTCCAAGAGGCGGCTAAAACAAATGTTGCAGAGGCAAAAGAACCGGCGCAGAAAGAGGCGGAACCCGCTGCCGAAAGCGCAGCCCCCGCGGAAGATCCAACCGCGCCGGAGCCTAAGATGAAAGAGCCCCAGTGGGTGGTTGATTATCGCAATTTTATAAAAGAAAACCTTCCCGAAGGCTGGCAGTTTAGGCTGCGCGGCGGCATGGCTCTAAAAGAGACAACTTCTACAAACTTTTCTCTCAGCGCGGCATTCGACATTAAAAAGGAATGGGATCTCAATAAGTTTGCAGCTACGGCATTCTACGACTACACTTCCGAGACAATAAATGATATCACAAACCGAACTCTCGACAAATACGGCGTAGAAACAAAATACCGCCGCGACTTCGACAAAACAAGCCATTGGTACTACGAAAACCTGCTTTCTTACAGGCGCGACACAGTTAAAGGCATACGCGACCAAGTCGACGAGGCTCTTACATTCGGTTATAGATTCGACTTTAAGCGCTACAATCTCTATATAGACATAGCGCCCGGCCCCGCAGTAAGGTACATAAACGCGGACAACTACGATACAAAATGGGTTGCCATGGCGGTTATTTCCGAATCTTTGCATTGGGACATAAGCAAGCTTATGGCTTTCGAGCAAAGCGTGTACGCGGGCTTCAACTTGCAGGATCCGTCCGAATATTCGGCGTATTTAAATCTCGCGCTGTTAATCCATGCGAGCGAAGTTATGGACATAGCCCTGAGATACACATACAGCTACGACGCCATCAATGCCGATTCCGCCCAGAAATCCGAACAGACGCTCTTGCTCTCGTTTGAATTTCCGTTTAACTGGAAATAGCTTTTAATCCAAGAGGAGACATAAAAATGAAAAAACCCATCAGAATTGCAATAACCGGAGCCGCCGGACAAATCGGCTACTCCCTTTTGTTCAGAATCGCCAGCGGTGACGTGTTCGGCCCGGATCAGCCCGTGGAGTTGAACCTCATCGAAATTGAGCCTGGAATGAAGGCGTTGCAAGGCGTGAAGATGGAGTTGGACGACTGCGCATTCCCGCTGCTCAACAACATAGTCACCACATGCGATTTGGACGAAGGCTTCAACGGCGCAAATTGGGCTCTGCTCGTGGGCAGCGTGCCCCGCAAGAAGGGAATGGAACGCTCCGACTTGCTCGGAATCAACGGCAAAATATTCGTAGGCCAAGGAAAAGCCATTGAGAAGAACGCCGCCGATGACGTAAGAGTTCTCATAGTAGGCAATCCCTGCAATACAAATTGCTGGATAGCCATGACGCACGCAACCGGCATTCCCTCCAACCGCTGGTTTGCAATGACGCGCCTCGACGAAAACCGCGCAAAGGCGCAGCTTGCGCAAAAAGCCGGAGTGCATGTCAACGATGTCACAAACATGACTATTTGGGGCAACCACTCTTCGACACAGTATCCGGACTTCTACAATGCTAAGATTTGCGGAAAACCCGTCACGGATGTCATTAAAGACGAAGCTTGGCTCAAAAACGATTTCATACCGATAGTTCAAAAAAGAGGCGCAGCGATTATCGAAGCGCGCGGCTTGTCGAGCGCGGCGAGCGCGGCGAATGCGGCTATTGACACTGTCCGCACTCTCGTGAACCCCACCCCCGACGGACAATGGTTCAGCGTGAGCGTTTGCTCCGACGGCAGCTATGGAACGCCGAAGGGAATCATAACTTCCTTGCCCGTGCGTTCCGACGGCAAAGATTGGGAAATTGTCCAAGGGCTCGACATAAACGAGTTCTCGCGCGAAAAAATTGACGCGACCAACAAGGAACTGTTGGACGAACAGACGGCGGTAAAGGAAATCTTCCACTTATAACGCTGTTTTTTGCGACGCAATTCGTCGTTTTAAAGGCCGCATCCGCGCAATCGGGTGCGGTTTTTTATTCTGTAAATTTTTTTTGAACTCGGAGATTCTTTTATTGATTGGGAAATTTTTTATAGAAATCGGCAAGTGGAATTTTTTTGGGGGGCGGGAAAAGTCGCTAAGGTGCACTTGCGCATTTGGCAGTCATGAAAAATTTTTTTGCGAAGTTGTGGAAATTTCGCAGTGTTTTTTTAGCGCGGTGCGGGTCGGGTATTGACGTCATTCTAAAGGGGCTATAATAATCTCAAATCACTATGGGAAACATAAAAAACATATTTAAGGTTTTGGTTGCCGTTATGGTATTTTCCAATTTCTCATGGTGCTTGTGCGCCGTGGAAAAGCCCGAAGAAGCCCTTATGGTAAGGCTTTCAAAAATAGAAGTGAAGGAGGGGTTTTTAGAGGAATACAAAGCTTTCCTTGAAGAGGAAATAAAGGCATCGATGAAGTTGGAGCGCGGAGTCCTGACTTTATATGCAGTATCCGATAAAAGCGCGCCTAACAGGTTTACGATACTCGAAATTTACGCCAATGAGGCGGCCTACAAAGAGCATATAAAGAGCCCTCATTTTCAAAAATACAAGCGTGGGACGCTTGAAATGGTGAAATCGCTCGAGCTTGTTGACGTAAAACCTCTAATTCCGAATTTGAAAATAAAGTAGAATTGCTGTTGTGAAAAATCCCGAAAGCGCGCCGTATTGCGGCGCGTTTTTTTTCTATTTGTTTTATGCGTATATTGTAAGAAGAGTTGCCGGCTGCCCGCTGGCTTATGCTAATGATTGGGCGTCAAAATGCGCAATCTGCAGATAGAAAAATTTTCAGCGGGGCGGATTACCCGCTCGACGGGTTAAATTTCAAATATTTTTTCTATGCGCGGAATGAATGTTAAATATATTGCGCGGAGAATGCAAAATATGTTAGGCGTTAAAGGCGTATGTGCCGTTGTTTAAATGCGGTGGCGCGCGGCATATCCGATGTTTGCTCTTTGGAAGAAAGGGATTTTTATGCCGCAATTAAATCTATTGAATGCGGGTAGTGCGATGGATTTTAAAGCCTGGGAAGATTGTTTTTTGCGACGGCGCGGGAGCGCAAATAGGGTAAATTTTAGACTGCATTAAAAATTAAAAAATAGAGTGAGTCTGTAAAAAAAGTTTCTCTGATATTCCGCCCCCAAACATTTGCTGCCGCCTCTAATATGAAAAGGTACGCGATAAACAATGGGGAGTATTCCGCCGCAAGATGAAGCTAGTACAAAGAGTCGATTACGGCTGCCGAAACTTTGCAAGTTATAGATTGGGAGCCCTTGCCCAATAGGGCGTCTATCACTAAAATTCACAATCTTTGGTCTTTCCCCTATTTCATTAACTTCACAACCTTTTGTGTTCCCCAAAAATCACTCTATTCAACAACCTTTGGTGTTGACCCTAAAAATCCCGCTATTGTAGTGCCATTGTGCTGACCCCATCTTTCGTTAATTCCCAGTGATTTTGGGCTTCACTGCTTTTTCCTGCACTATTTTGCGGCTTTGTTTGTATCTCGCTTCCGTAAGATATCAATTACTGCGCTTGCAAATTCTGGGCGTAAAAAAAACGCGAACTAGAATGTTTCGCGTTTCCTTTAAATGGGTGCAGGGAGTGGATTTGAACCACTGACCTTCAGGTTATGAGCCTGACGAGCTACCAAGCTGCTCCACCCTGCGTCAATGTTTGAAGCAATGAATACATTCAAATATCGGCCCTATTGCAAGAAAAAAAATTCTTTTTTTTATTTTTCTTCAAAAAATTTCCTTTGCGCGGCAAACTGCCCTTGCGAAGGCCGAAATCAAAAGGGGGGTATTAAACGCTTTTTAAAAGCGGATACGTCTGTGCGGGCTTCAAAAATTTTAAATATTTCAGCGCAGACGGCGGCGTCTTCAAAAGCGTCGTGGTGTCTAAATGAATTAAGCCCGAATTTTTCCGCAAGCTCGTTGAGGCGGTTTCCGCCCATGCCAAAAAGTCTTCGGCTTATGGCGAGCGTGCAAATATAGTCGAATTCGGAGGCGTCCGGCGGGCGAAACTCCGCGAGCGCGGCGCGCAGGCATGACATATCAAACGGGGCGTTGTGCGCAACGACATTGTCCGATAGAAAAGGCTTAATTTCCTTCCAAACTCTGGGGAAGGTCGGGGCGGACTCGACATCCTCGGGGGTAATACCGTGGACATTTACGCAACGCCAATCGAAATATGTCTCGGGATTTATAAGTGTGTTGTATTCCGCAACCGTCTTGCCGTTTTCGACTCGCACGAGGCCCACGGCGCAAACGGAGGCTCTGGCGCAGTTGGCTGTTTCAAAATCTATGGCTGTGAAATTCATTTTTTGATATGATTTTTCCACGAGGTGGATTGGTCAATAAATTTTTCTGCAACTTTTTCAAAATAGGGCCAGAAACGATGTTGGCGGAAGCGGCTATAAATTTTGTGGTTTTATCATAAAAAATTTTTTTCGGTATGCTGATGTGAAGGCAGGTTGTTTTTATATTGGCGGTCGGAATGCATATTTCGCGGTTCTCCGCTTAAAATGGGGATAATTTTTATAAAATAAGGCTTGCAAAGCCTCTTAAAAATAGGAATATCGAAAAAATATTTTTATAAAAAATTAGTAAAACGCAAAAAAACACTTGACGAATGCGGTTCAAATTCTAAAGTACCATACTTTTCTTTACATAGATGAAAACGACAATAGCAAAGAAAGACGAGCAGAAGCAGTGGTATGTGGTCGATGCGACCGACCAAGTGCTGGGTCGTTTGGCGGTAAAAATCGCCAACGTACTCCGCGGACGCCATAAGCCTATTTATACGCCCAATATCGACTGCGGCGACCACGTAGTTGTAATCAACGCGGACAAAATTCGCGTGACAGGCAAAAAGGAAGACAAAAAGGAATACATGTTTTACAGCGGCTATGTAGGCGGCGAAAAATATGTGAAACTTTCCGAATTCCGCGCCCGCAGGCCCGAATATATTATCGAGGCGGCTGTCAAGGGAATGCTTCCCAAGAACAAGCTTGCGCGCGATATGTTCTTAAAACTGCATGTGTACGCCGGTGCCGAGCATCCGCACGCCGCGCAGCAACCCAAACCATTTAACTTCTAATCCAAGATATGAGCGACAGCGAAATTTTCGTATCCGTGGGGCGCCGCAAGACATCTGTCGCGCGCGTTCGTCTCGGCAAGGGAACCGGCAAGATTCTCGTAAATGAAAAACCAATAACCGACTATTGCTATACTGACCAGCTTCAGATGATAGCTATGCGTCCGCTCGTATGCACCGGCCTTCAGGATTCGGTTGACGCGAACATCGGCGTCAAGGGCGGCGGCCCCGTTGGGCAGGCAGGCGCGATAAGCCTCGGCATCGCCCGCGCGCTCGAAAAGATGGACGCGACTCTCAGGGCGGTCCTCAAAAAGGAAGGGCTCATGACCCGAGATCCGAGAGCCAAGGAACGTAAGAAGTCCGGTCAGCCCGGCGCGCGCAAGCGTTTCCAGTTCTCAAAACGTTAATCGTTTTTCGGATACATTTTCCCACTGGAGCCCTTCCGCGAATGCGGAGGGGCTTTTGTGTTTTGCCGGGGGTGGTTGCATTTTTGGCGGGCTGGCTCAAGGCGAAAACAGAGTTCTTTGCGATAGGTTGCGCTGAAGTCCGACTCTTTTTGCGGATTCGAAAAATAAAGCGGATTCCGATTGCCGGTGTTGCGGAGTGCGGAATGCCACATTCCCCGACCTTTTTGGCGGTTTTGGCAAAAGTGTAGCCAAGCTATTTAAAATTGGCGTCTTTCACCAAAAAAATTAAAAAGTTTTCCATGGCGCGTACTCCATTCTGCTGGACGCTTCTTGGATTGGGGGCCGAGGAAGACTGGAAAATAAAGAATTTCGATAATAAATATCGCTGCTGCGGAGGACATTCTGCCTAAAAATTTGGGGAGTTGTACCGCAGATTTTGGCGCAAAAAATAAAAAACGCCGCGCGTATGCGCGGAACTTTAAAAAAAGGGCGGCTTTTGCCGTTAAAAAAATAAAATATGTCTAAAATCAAGGCAGGAATAACAGGCGCCTCCGGATACGCCGGCGTCGAAATAGTAAAATTGCTTGCCCGCCATCCCAATGTGGAGCTGGCGTGCGTGACTTCGCGAAGCCTCGCGGGGACGAAAGTTGCGGACTCTATGCCCGCGCTGCGCCATCTGCTCCCGGAGGGCATGGAATTTTCGCCGTCCTCTCCGGAGGAGCAGGCAAAGATGGATATAGACGTTTGGTTTTTGGCGCTTCCGCACGGAGCCGCCGCTGAATACGCTAAGGCCCTTGTCGAAGCGGGGAAAACAGTAATCGACCTCTCCGCCGACTTCCGCCTGCATTCACTCGACATATACCGCGAATATTATAAGGAAGACCACAAGGCGCCGGAACTTTTAAAGCTCGGCAAATATGTGATTCCCGAGCTCTTCCCGGTGTCGAAATCCGACAGGCTCATCGCCTGCGCCGGCTGCTACCCGACGAGCATTCTCGTGCCGCTTTTGCCGCTTATGCGCGAAGGCGCGGTCGGTAAAAAGCACATAGTGATAGATTCGTACAGCGGTGTTTCCGGGGCCGGAAAGAAATCGGATTTGGCGTACGCCTACTGCGAAAGAAACGAGAGCGCGAAGGCCTATGGACTGCCGAAGCACCGCCATCTGTCGGAAATTGAGGAGGAGCTTTCGATTGCGGCGAAAGAAACCATTGTAGTGCAGTTCAATCCGCATCTCGCGCCGATGACACGCGGAATATCGACGACTATTACGCTCCCTGCGGTCGGCGAGGGCGTTGAAAATATATACGCGATATGGAATCGCACCTACGCGGGCAAGCCGTTCGTAAAAATTCTCCCCAGCGGCTCGTATCCCGACACTTTGCACGTATGCGGCACAAACCGCTGCGACATCTCGGCGGTCTACGACCCTCGCACCAAGAACATAGTAATATGCTCCGTTATAGACAACATTGTAAAAGGCGCGAGCGGCCAGGCAGTTCAGATAATGAATTTGATTTTCGGCTTTGACGAAACGGCGGGACTTCTCTAACATAGGAATTTTTATTTACGGCAATGGAAAAAACATTCGATATTACCGTCCGCGAGGACGTCTCCGGACTCGGGCTTGTAAAGGGATTTAAGGTTGGCGCGGCCGCGTGCGACATCAGAAACAAGGACGATTTTACGCGCCTTGACTTGGCGCTTGTCGTATCGGAAACCCCGGCTGACGCAGCGGGCGTGTTTACGACAAACGACGTGAAGGCTTCGCCCGTATTGCTCGATATGTCGAGGCTTGAAGCATCGCCCAAAATGCGCGCGATAGTTGCCAACAGCGGAAACGCCAACGCCTGCACCGGAACGCGCGGCGACGCCGACGCCGACAAAATGTGCGAGCTCGCAGCTGCCGCCGCAGGAGTGCGCAAAGAGGAGGTTTTAGTTTGCTCGACTGGAAGAATCGGCGAATTTATGCCCATGGAAAAAATCGCCAAAGGAATAGAAACGGCAGCGGCTTCGCTCTCAAATTCCGACGAAAATTCAATCGCCGCAAGCCGCGCGATAATGACTTCCGACACGCGCCCAAAAACGGTACTCGCGTCTGTCGAATTTGGCGGCGAAAAGATAACTGTCGCTGGAATGGCAAAGGGCGCTGGAATGATAGAGCCTAATATGGCAACGATGCTCGCCTTTATAGTTTCGGACGCGGCGGTCGAACAGAAATTGCTAAAAAAGCTCCTAAAAGAGTGCGCCGACAAGACTTTCAATAGAATGACGGTCGACGGCGACATGAGCACCAACGACACTGTGCTCTGCCTATGCAACGGCGCAGGGGGTGTTGAAGTGTCGGAGTCCAATCCGGAGGCTTTGGCCGCGTTCAAGGCGGCGCTGCTTGAAGTGTCGAGGGCGCTCGCGCGCAAGATTGTAGGCGACGGCGAAAAAATTACGAAGGTTGTGGAGGTCAAAGTCAAGGGCGCGCGCGACTTGGCGCAGGCGGAAAAAATCTGCCGCGCAATTGGCAACTCTCTGCTCGTAAAATCTTCGTGGTTTGGCGAGGACCCGAACTGGGGAAGGTTGACAGACGCCGCGGGCTATGCGCGCACGGGGCTTGAATATTACAAGATAGACCTCGACTACGACGGCGTTGCGGTGCTCGTCAAGGGGCAGCCCGTCGCCGAAAACAAGCCGCTCTGGAAGAAAATTGTCTCCCAAAAAACTTTTACCATAAATATGAACCTCAATCTCGGCGACGCCGAAGAATCAATTCTCGCCGCCGACCTTACTGAGGGATACGTCAACTTCAATAAGGGCGAATAGCCCAATATGCAATGCAGCAGGATATTTCGGAAATATCGAAAAAGGCGGGAGTGCTCATAGAGGCGATCTCGTACATAAAGCGTTTTAGGGGGTCGGTTTTCGTCGTAAAATACGGCGGGGCGTTTATGGACGACCCAAACCCGCAGATACGCGCGTCGGTTGCAAACGACATCGCATTTTTGGCGACGGTCGGAATAAAGACTGTCGTTGTCCACGGGGGCGGAAAGGCGATAAACCGCGCGATGGCGGCCGCTGGATTGAAGCCTGAATTCCGCAACGGAATGCGCGTCACAGACGAAAAGACCGTCTCGATAGTCGAGGACGTATTAAACAATTCCGTAAATGGCGAGATTGTCGATTTGCTGAGGGCGGGCGGCTGCGAGCCGATTTCTATTAAGGGCAATGAAGTCCTAAAATGCAAAAAGCTCGTTCCGAAATCGCCGGAAGGAGAGGACGTTGATATCGGGTATGTCGGCGTGATAGACTCCGTCGATGCGGCTCCCATAGAGAAGGTTCTCGACGAAGGAATGACGCCAGTGATATCGCCGATAGCAATAGGCGAAGACTCCCACGCGTACAATACGAATGCGGACGTTGCGGCGGCGGCGGTTGCGAAGGCTCTGAAAGCCCGCAGGCTCGTATTTCTGTGCGACGTCCCCGGGCTGATGCGCGACCCGAAAGACCGCTCTACGCTAATATCGCACCTGAAAGTTTCCGAGGTTCCAGCGTTGGAGGCCTCCGGGGTAATAGGTGGCGGAATGATGCCGAAGGTCGATAGCGGCGTGGACGCCATAAAAAACGGAGTCAGGCGCGTGCACTTTGTCGACGGCTATCTGCCGCACAGCATTCTCTTAGAAATATTCACCGACACAGGCATTGGAACGGAAATTGTCACCGACGCCGAATAACTATTTGCAGACAATCATGACCACCGCAGAAAAATATAAAAAATACACGATACCCATGTTCGGGGACAGGCAGTTTGAAGTCGTCTCCGGAAAGGGCTGCGCCATTACGGACTCCGACGGGAAAAAATATCTCGACTTTGGGGCGGGCATAGCCGTCAATTCGCTCGGACATGCGAACAAGCGCTGGGCGGATGCCGTTGCGCGCCAGGCAAACACTCTCGCGCATTGCAGCAATTTGTATCTGACGAAACCGCATGCGGATTTGGCTGAAAAGCTCGTGGGGCTAATCGGAAAGGGAAAAGTGTTTTTCTGCAATTCCGGAACGGAAGCCAACGAGGCTCTCTTAAAGGCTGCGCGGCTTTATGGGGTGAAAGTCTCCGGGAAAGAAGGGGTAAAATATAGGGTTGTGACGGCTCTGGATTGTTTCCACGGGCGCACGCTTGGGTCTGTCGCGGCGACTGCCCAGCATAAAATTCAGCACAATTTTTCTCCGCTCTTGCAGGGATTTTCGTACGCGAAGTTCAACGATATCGAATCTTTTGCAAAGCAGATGGGCGACGATGTCGCGGCGGTTCTCGTAGAGCCCGTGCAGGGCGAAAGCGGCGTGACGCCCGCGACGCGCGAATTCCTAAAAGGGTTAAAAGAGCTTTGCAAAAAGCACAACGCCCTTTTGTTCTTCGACGAGATACAGTGCGGGGCCGGCAGGAGCGGAAAATTTTTGGCATGCCAGCGCTACGGTGTAAAGCCCGACGGAGTGTCGATGGCGAAGGGAATTGCGGGCGGCTTCCCAATGGGGGCTATATGGCTCGACTCCAAGTGCTGCGACATATTCACTCCCGGCTCCCACGGTACAACTTTCGGCGGAAATCCCCTCGCGTGCGCGGCGGCTTTGGCAACTTTGGAAGAGTTTGAAAAGCGCGGCCTCGTGGAAAATGCGCGCAAAATGGGTGAATTGCTTGCCAAGGGGCTCGAAAAGCTCGCAAAAAAATATCCGGACAAAATCGCAACGACCCGCGGTTTGGGGCTAATGCGCGCGGTAGTTTTCCAGCCGCAATACGTCAACTCGCAGGTTTGTGTAAAGCTGCGCGAGAACGGACTGATTCTGATACCCGCGGGCGCGAATGCCTTGCGCCTGCTTCCTCCGCTCGTAGTAAAGCCCGCCGAAATAGAAAAGGCACTCAAAATATTAGATAAAACAATATCGGAACTTTAAAGAAATGGTGAGATCGTTTTTAAGAGATACGGACTTGACTCCCGCCGAGGCGGCGGAAGTGTTTGAATTGGCGCACCGCTACAAGAAATTGCGCCCGGCGGGCGTGCTCGACGTATTGCGCGGGCAGAGCTGGGGGCTTGTGTTCTTCAAAAAGAGCACTCGCACGCGCCTGTCATTCGAAGCCGGAATTTACGAACTTGGCGGCAATCCGATGGTATTGCAGGCGGACGACCTGCAAATATCGCGCGGCGAGACGGTCGAGGACACTGCGAAAATCTTTGGAAGGTTCTTGCACGGCATAGTAATAAGGACATTTGGACAGGATATGGTTGACTCGTTCGCGAAATATTCGGGGCTCCCCGTAATAAACGCGCTGACCGATTTGCTCCACCCCTGCCAGAGCTACACTGACATGTTCACAATGATAGAGCATTTTGGCAAGGGCTCGGAAAATCCGGAGTGCATACGCGGCAAAAAATTTGCGTTCTTTGGCGACACCGCATGCAATATGGCGTATTCGCTTGCTTTGGCAGGCTCGATGTTCGGCGTGGAGGTAGTCCTCTGCGGGCCCGAAGAGTTCCGCCCGAAAGCCGAGCTCGACGCGCTGTTCGACGCCGCCAATTTAAAGAAGAGCTATACTTTTACTTCCGATCCCCGCGAAGCGGCAAAGGGCGCCGACGTATTCTACACCGACGTCTGGGTGAGCATGGGCAAAGAGGACGAAAAGGCTGAGAGAATAAAGACGATGTCGCCCTATCAGGTGAACGAAAAACTCGTGGAGCTCGGCGCAAAGGATTCGATATTCATGCACTGCCTTCCCGCCCATGCAGGAGAGGAAGTTTCCGAGGGCGTGCTGCGCTCTGACAAGAGCATAGTATTCGACCAGGCCGAGAACCGCCTGCATGTCCAAAAGGCGATTGTGAGCTGGCTTGTCGGCAAAAACAGGCAGTCGCGCTAACAGCGGCGGCTTTGCGCGGACCCTTTCAATAGGGACGAAATTTAGAACTGTGCGGCGCGTATGTGTTAAAGCTTACCGCCGCGCATTTTTTTTGCGCAGTTTTTCTAAAAAATCCGCGCGTAGGTTCGGGAGATTTTTAGGGTTCTCCCGAGAAAAATATGGAAAAATTCTGCATTCGCGCGGAAAACTTTTCTGCCGCAGCGAGAACGGCTAAAAAGCAATTTCAATATAATTGATAAAAATAAAGCTTTTAATGCGCCTGAAAAAGGTTATGAATAAGATGATTTTTTTAACGGGAATCAATTAAAATGAAAGTCGTATTAGCATATTCGGGAGGTCTCGACACCTCCGTAATTGTAAAGTGGATAAAAGACCGCTTCAACGCCGAAGTGGTTACATTCGCCGCGAACGTCGGCCAGGGCGAGGAGCTTGAAGGGCTAGCCGAAAAGGCGAAGGCCACAGGAGCTTCCGCGCACTACACCGTGGATTTGCAGGACGAATTCGTTTCCGACTTCATCTTCCCGATGATACGCGCGAACGCGATTTACGAAGGCCAATATTATCTCGGCACTTCAATTGCCCGCCCGCTCATCGCGAAGGCCCAGATTGAAATAGCCCGCAAGGAGGGCGCAACCCATGTAGCGCACGGCGCTACGGGCAAAGGCAACGACCAGTGCCGCTTTGAGATATCCTACGCCGCTCTGGCCCCGGATATTCAGGTAATCTCGCCGTGGAGAATAGACGAGTTCCGCAAGGCCTTCCCCGGAAGAACCGAGATGATAAACTATTGCAAAGAGCACAACATCAACGTCCAGGCGTCGGTAAAAAAGCCGTATTCAATGGACAGAAATATGCTCCATATTTCCTACGAAGCCGGCATTCTCGAAGACCCGTGGTTTGACCCGACCGTCCCCGAAAACAAAGACATGTTCAAGACAACAGTCTCCCCGGAGGACGCGCCCGACAAGCCCGTGTATCTCGAACTCACTTTTGAAAAAGGCGATTGCGTTGCAATAGACGGCAAAGCAATGAAACCCTCCGACATTCTGCGCACGCTCAATAAAATCGGCGGCGAGAACGGAATCGGCAGAGTTGACATAGTGGAAAACCGCTTTGTCGGAATGAAGAGCCGCGGCGTGTATGAAACCCCCGGCGGCACGATACTCGAATTCGCGCACCGCAACATGGAAACAATCACCATGGACAGGGAATTGATGCACTTGCGCGACACTCTCATACCCAAATACTCCGAGCTAATCTACAACGGCTTCTGGTATGCCCCCGAACGCGAGGCGTTGCAGGCGTTTATCGACAAGAGCCAGGAGAAGGTAAGCGGCGTCGTAAGGGTGAAGCTCTACAAGGGCAACATAATCTGCGTTGGCAGAAAGAGCCCGTACAGCCTCTACGACGAAAATATCGCTTCGATGGAAGGCGTTAAGAGCGACTACAACCAAGACGATGCAACGGGCTTTATCAAGTTGCAGTCCCTGCGCCTAAAAGAACGCGCGCGCAAGCAGGGCGTTCCCGCAGAGGCGTTCGCGAGAAAAACTAACCTCGTAAGAGAATAGCGCTGTCCGCGTTATGAGGATTTGCTGTATAGGCGCCGGGTATGTAGGCGGGCCGACCATGACGATGATCGCCCGCAAATGCCCCGATGTGCGGGTAGACGTTGTGGACATAAACGCCGAGCGCATAGCGGCGTGGAATTCCGACAGCCTGCCCGTGTTCGAGCCCGGCCTCGACGAGATAGTGCGCCACAGCCGCGGCAAAAACCTCTTTTTTTCCACCGATGTCGACGCCGCGATTGACGCGGCGGACATCGTCTTCATATCGGTAAACACGCCGACAAAAACGTATGGGTACGGCGCGGGAAGCGCGTCGGACTTGCGGTTTGTCGAGAGCTGCGCGCGCAAAATAGCGGAAGTTTCCAAGCGCGGGAAAATAGTGGTTGAGAAATCCACGCTGCCGGTTCGCACAGCCGATGTAATAAAGCAGATATTGTCGTCAACCGGAATGGAATTTCAGGTGTTGTCGAATCCTGAATTTCTCGCGGAGGGAACTGCTGTGAGGGACTTGGAGTTCCCTGACCGCGTTCTCATAGGCGGCGACGAGACAACCGCCGAGGGCAAGGCTGCGATAGACGCGCTTGCTTCGATATACATGCGCTGGGTTCCGGCGGATAAAATAATAAAGACGAATTTGTGGTCGAGCGAGCTTAGCAAGCTTACTGCGAACGCATTTCTTGCACAAAGAATAAGCTCTATAAACGCAATAAGCGCGCTTTGCGAAGCAACGGGAGCGGACGTAGAGCAGGTCGCGCGCGCAGTTGGCTCGGATTCCCGCATAGGTTCAAAGTTTTTAAACAGCTCGATAGGTTATGGGGGGTCGTGTTTTCAAAAGGACCTGCTTAATTTGATATATCTTTGCGAGCATTTTAATCTGCCTGAGGTTGCCCGCTATTGGAGGGGGGTAGTCGAGATAAACGCATACCAAAAGAGGCGCTTTGCGGAGGGAGTGATAAACTCGCTTTATAGGAATATCTGCGGAAAGAGGCTTGCGATATTTGGGTTCGCGTTCAAGGAAGACACCAACGACACGCGCGAATCCCCCGCGATTGACATCTGCAAACTGTTTCTAAACGAGCGCGCGAATCTTGCAATTTACGATCCAAAAGTTTCAAAAAAACAGATTTTGGCCGATTTAAACGTTGAGGAGGGAGATCCGCGGATTGAATTTTGCCGGACTCCGTACGAAGCCGCTGAAAAGGCGCATGCAATTGTTTTGTTGACACATTGGGAAGAATTTAAAAAATTGGACTACAAAAGAATTAAATCGGCAATGACAACACCTGCGTGGATATTCGACGGCAGAAACTGTCTCGACCACCGACTTCTTAGCGAACTCGGATTCCTTTTGCGTGGCATCGGAAAGGGGAATTTGTCGTAGCCGTACTTTTATAAAACAAACGGAGAAACGCGATTCCCTCAAATTTTAAGAATCGCGTTTTTTTATGCCGGTAAAATTTAACAGAGAGAACAAAATGCAAACAAATAAAAGATACATCCGCAGGCCCGATATAGATCTGCCTGACAGGCAGTGGCCGTCAAGGAAAATTACGCGCGCGCCGATATGGTGCAGCGTCGATTTGCGTGACGGAAACCAGGCGCTCGCAATTCCGATGGGCGTCGACGAAAAACTCCGTTTGTATAAGGAACTCTTGAAAATCGGCTTCAAGGAGATTGAGGTGGGCTTTCCATCGGCGAGCGATACCGAATATTCTTTTACGAGAAAACTCATTGAGGAAAATCTCGTGCCGGACGGCGTGTCATTGCAGGTTCTGACACAAAGCCGCGAGCACCTGATACGGAAAACGTTCGAATCGCTAAAAGGCGCGAAGAGCGCGATAGTGCATCTGTACAACAGCACATCGGCGCTGCAGCGCAAAGTGACGTTTAAAATGTCGCGCGCGGAGATTGTGGAAATAGCGCGAAACGGCGCGCGCCTCGTGCGCTCGATGGCCGACGAATTGGAAGCGGCGGGAACGCGCGTGCGCATGGAATACTCCCCTGAAAGCTTCAGCGACACAGAGCTCGATTTTGCGCTCGAAATATGCGAGGCTGTAAAAGAAATATGGAGGCCGACTGTCGACAATAAAATAATAATAAACCTGCCCGAGACAGTCCAATACAGCTCTCCGAATATATACGCCGACCAGATAGAATGGATGGACCGCAATATATCCGACCGCGACAAGGTTGAGATAAGCCTGCATACGCACAATGACCGCGGCACGGGAGTTGCGTCCACCGAATTTGGTATAATGGCTGGCGCCGACAGGGTTGAGGGAACTTTATTCGGAAATGGCGAGCGCACGGGGAATCTCGATATTGTGACTGTCGCGCTTAACATGTACGCTGAGGGGGTCGACCCCGAGCTGAACTTGGAAAATCTTCCGGAAATAAGGAGGGTGTACGAAGAATGCACCGGAATGAAAGTGCCGCCCCGCCACCCCTATGCGGGAGACCTCGTGTTTACGGCGTTTAGCGGCTCGCACCAAGACGCAATAAAAAAGGGAATGGAGCTGATGCGGTCGGGCGACGACAAGTGGGAGGTCCCGTATCTGCTGATAGACCCGCGCGATATAGGCTGCTCATACGAGGCGATAATCCGCATAAATTCCCAGAGCGGAAAGGGCGGAGTTTGCTACATACTCGGCGAGGACTTTGGCTTCGACATTCCAAAGCCCATGATGCAGCAGGTCGGCGACTTCGTAAACGGCGAAGCCGACAAGCTCGGAAGGGAGCTGAGGCCCGACGAAATATACTCGATTTTTGCGAAGGAGTTTGTGGGGCGCGAGGCTCCTGTGAAGCTTGAATCCTACAAAATGGCGTATGAAGAAGGCGACATAGACGAGCCAAAATCCGTAAAGATTACCGCAAAGCTGCTTGTTTGCGGCGATGAAAAGACGGTTTCTGCGCGCGGAAACGGTCCGATAAACGCCCTAGTAAACGCTTTCGACAAAAACGGAATGAAAAATTTCAAGGTTGTGGACTATCGCTCGCACGCGATAGGCAAGGGGTCGGCAACAAACTCCGCGGCGTATGTCTGCCTTGAATCTGCGAACGACAAGCGCTTGGTTTGGGGCGTTGGGGTTGACGCCAATATCGAGTCTGCGGGGTTGAAAGGCCTTGTGTCGGCTTTAAACCGCCTTCAATAGCGCACTGGACTTATTTTATTTGTCAGGGCGTTCCGCGCATGTCGGGACGCCTTTTTTTGTGGGAGGGTAATTCCCTCAAATCGGCGCAATTGTATTTTATCTTTTTTTAAGAAACGGAGTTTTGGGCAATAACGTATTGTTTTTCTCAGAAAAGTTTAATCGCAATGGCGACGCAAAAATTTTTGCGCGGAGAAATTTTTTTAAGCTGCGTTTTTTTGCAGCCAGCGTGCAATTCATCGATTCAGATAATTATGGATTATAAAAAACCGTGGGGCTTGCGATATTTCGGAATGCGGTTTGCGGAAGATTTATTCTGTCAAAAATTAGCTTTTTATTTGCGCTGTGAAAATGTGTTCTGTATTTTCCAAATATGTTTCGCAGAGAATTTATAAAGAACGCATTGTCTGTTGCAGGAATAGCCGGGCTTCCGGCGGCGGCGCTTTCGGTGACATCTAAGAAATCCGGAGAGTTTAAAGAGCCATCAAAATCCATTCCGCTAAATTCAGATTACGACATCATAGTTTGCGGCGGCGGCCCTGCCGGAATCGGGGCTGCGCTTGCGGCGGCGAGAGCCGGCGCAAAAACACTGATTGTGGAATCGGGAGGGTGCCTCGGCGGGACATGGACGCGCGGCCAGCTCTCTTGGATATTCGACTTTAAAAAAGGCGGCATCTGCCGCGAGATAATAGAGCGTCTCGATGCCCGCAATGCCCGCCACGGCGGCAACGACAGAGACTTTGTTTACGAGCCGGACGCGATGAAAATTGTCCTCGAAGAAATGGCGGTGGAATCAAAAATTGACCTTCTGTATTTTACGAATTGTGTAGCTTCGTACGCCCCAGACGGAAAAATGAAAACGCTCGTGACGGAGTCGAAGTCCGGGCGGCAGGCGTGGAATGCAAAAATATTTATAGATTGCACGGGCGACGGCGATGTGTGCGCAAACGCTGGAGCTTCCTACGATTTCGGAACTGACGGCGACAGAGTTATACAGCAGTGTTCCTTCAATGCGATAATTTGCGTGGAGGACGCCGAAAAGCTCGCCGACAGAATAAGTGTCTATAAGAAGGACAGCCTCGACGGACATGTAGAATGCACAAAGCGCATATTAAAAGATTTGCTCAACGCTGGCATAGACCCGTCATACCACATGCCAACGCTTTTTCATCTCGGCGGAAACATACTGCTGATGATGTTCAACCACCAGTACGGCGTGCATTGCGACAGCGCTCAGGAAATAACCCGCGCGACAGTCGAAGCGAGGCGCGAAGTTTTCAAAATGGCGGATACGCTCGCGCGGACGGATTCCCCGTGGCGCAATATTCGGGTAATAGCCACATGCGAGCAGATTGGAATGCGTGAGGGCAGGCGCATAAACGGCCTGTACCGCGTAGAGCGCGCCGACATAGAATCGGGTGCCCGCCACCCCGACGCCGTCACGCGCGTCACATTTTCCGCGGATATCCACGCTCCCGACAAAGAGTCAAACCGCAACAAGACAATAAGCCATGTAATAGCCAAGCCCTACGACATACCTTTGCGCGCGCTAATCTGCCGAGATATCGACAACCTCATGATGGCGGGCAGGTGCATAAGCGGCGACAGGATAGCCCACGCGAGTTATCGGGTGACGGGCAATGCCGTTGATATGGGGTTTTCCGCCGGAAAAGCCGCGGCGAAATTTATATCCGAGGGCAAGACGCCGCACAGCCTTAAAAACGGGGGGTAGAAATTTTTTTCTTGGTATTCCAATCTAAGTTTTGCGCCTTAGGTTTGGAAAGTGCAGTGTGCAATAAAGGCGGAGACTATGCATTGGCATAATCTTGCGGAGCGCTGCGTTTATCTATATTCAAAAAGTTTGAGAATTAAATTTTGGCAAAAAATCCGCGCGCAAAAAATTTTATTCGGCGGAGTGCTTGTTAAGGTACAATCGCCGCCTGTAAAATGCACGGCGCGAAAGCCGAATTTGCAAATCCCGTTTTGTGTAGGCGCTTTCGTTTAAATGCGAATTTCGGGACGCGGAGTTTTTATTTTTGCTGGGATTTTGACATTTCCGCTTTTTTGCGCGGGCAGAGCTAATAAAAAAATTTTTAAAATGCGCAGAAATTTTATGCTGATATAAATTAAAGGCGGGTTGCGCTCAGTATCCTAAAAACCTCGCCCATAAATACCGGTGAGAGCAGCTGGGCGAGTTCGCGCTTCCGCGTATCGAAAGCGTCTTGGGTCTCCGCAAGTGTTCTTATGTAGTAGGTCGATTCCCTCATAAAAAAATCGCCTTGCGAAACAAGCGGGTTGACGCTAAATCCGCTCGTTTTTGCGGTGTCCAGCAGCGGTTCGAAACAAGGTGAGTGCGTAATGTCGCGTGCGCCTGCGCGCAAAAAAAGCTCGGTTGAATCTTTGTGGCTCTCGTAGGCGCGCGTCGTGCCTGACGGTATTTCCATAAGCTCCGCGCACGACCTAAAATAGTCGGCAAAGATGAGTATCCCGCGCCAGTTTTGGGCGCATATCTTGCCGAACAAATCTATTGCGTCAAACGATATGTCGAGCAGAAATCCGTCGCGGGCGTTCGGAAAGTATTTTAGAATTGCGAACAATTCGGCGTCAGAAGGCGTTTCGAGAGTTTCAAAAATCCGCACTTTTCCATTGGGCAATGGTTTTGCCGATATCAGCCGCTTGCGCCATTGCCCGTTTAAGAACGCGAATCTCTCGAACGGGCGGGAGTCGAGCAGCTCGTTTGAAATTACTATCGCCTTTGGCGGTATTTCTATTTTTTCGCCAATGCGGGCGGTCTTGGAACCCTCGATTATTTGCGTTTCGGGTTCGGCGCCGATTTCGTAAAAATCAAAACTGTCTGGATTTTCTCCGGCGTCCGAAAGCATTTTTTTTGCGGCTGCCGAAATGAGCGCGGAAAAAACCTTTTCTTTTAGGGAAACGGAAGTGTAAAAGTCTGCGCCTTCGCCGCCGACCCTTTTTTGCGTTTTTCGATAATATCCGAGCAGCGGGTCGAAAAGCGCCGTTTCGACAAACTCCGCCCAGCCGAAAGCAGAGCCGCCGCTGCGCTCGATTAGCTTCTCCCAGACGGGATTTGAGTCGATTTCAACCGGCATATTAAAAATATCTTCCGTTTTCTACATTAACAATTTTCCAAGGGGAGCGCGCGGCGCAATCGGGAGCTTCCGAAGTGGCGGTTGATATCACCTGCGCGCTTGCGGGCACGGCAGCCCAAAATGCGGCGCGTCGCGAGGAATCGAGCTCTCCGAGAATGTCGTCGCACAGAATTACGGGCTCGATTTTCTTTTCGCGCTTAAATATTTCAAACTGGGCGAGCTTTATCGACAGCGCGGCGGATCTCTGCTGGCCTTCCGATGCGTACGTTTTTGCGTCGAGCCCGCCTATCGATACGTAAAAATCGTCGCGGTGCGGCCCTTTGCGGGTGACGCGCCTTTCGATGTCTTTGGGGCGCTCGTCAGAAAAAAGCCTTTCAAATTCCTCGGCGGTTTTCGCTTCCGCCGATGTTTTTAGGGAAATATTGGCGGATTCGCCGTTTTCCCCTGAGAAGTTTGCGTAGCGTTCCCCCGCAATTTGCGCGACTTGTTCAAGTCTTTGAGAGCGCTTTTGCACTATGGTTTCGGCGGCGGCCGCCATTTGTATCTCAAACGGAGAATAGAGCGACGGGTCTGTTTCGCCGTCACGAAGAAGCGCGTTCCTATGCCCGACTGCCGAATGGTAGCGTTTGAGCGCCTCAAAATATTCTCGGTCGATGCCCGATATGAACATGTCGGCGTCTCTGCGCCTGACTTCCGGCGACGAGCGCAATATTTTCATATCTTCCGAAGTCATTGCAAGCGCCGGGAAGCGCCCTATGAAGTCGCCGAGTTTGGCGACTTGTCCGCCGTCTATAAAAATTTTTCGGGTTTTTGATATTTCGATGAGGATTTCCGTTTCGCCCGTGCCCTCTATTTCCGCGCCGACAAGCACAGCTGCGGATTTTTCCCCCTTTTTTACAAGGACTGAAATGTCGGAGGTTCTAAACGATCTTGCTGCGGCGAGGAGCCCGAGAGCTTCAAGCAAGTTTGTCTTTCCCTGGGCGTTTGCGCCGCATATCCATACAGAGGCGGCGTCCAGCCCGATTTCCGCAAAGCCGACGTTTCTGAAATTTTGGAGTCTTGCAAATTTAATCTTCACAAAAATAAAAACGGGTATAGCGTCTAATTTAAAAGGAATTTTGTAAAGAATATTGCGCATGGAAAAAGGTACGGACTATATTCGGCAGGCGCTCGAAAAGCGCGAGGACGACATAGACGCGTCGTTGCGCCCCTCCGGGTTCGATTCGTTTACCGGTCAGCCAAAGACGGTAGAAAGGCTGAAAGTCATGGTGGGGGCGGCGCGCAGGAGGGGCGATACGCTAAGCCACATACTTCTCCACGGGCCTCCGGGGCTTGGAAAAACGACTCTCGCGTTTATCCTCGCCAACGAGATGGGCGCCCAGATAAGGGTGACTTCCGGGCCGGTGATAGAAAAGGCTTCCGACTTGGCGGGCCTGCTCACCAACTTGCAGGAGGGCGACATACTGTTTATAGATGAAATCCACAGAATATCCCGCACCGTTGAGGAGTTCCTTTACGGAGCGATGGAGGATTTTAGGATAGACATAATGATAGACCAAGGGCCAAACGCAAGAAGTGTGCGCCTAAATGTCCCCAAATTTACCCTAATAGGGGCGACAACCCGCACGGGGCTTTTAACGTCGCCCTTGCGCAGCCGCTTTACGCTTCAAACGAGGCTCGACTACTATTCCCGCGCCGACTTAATGGCAATAGTGGAGCGCACCTGCGGGCTCTTGGACGTGCCAATAGACGAGGGCGGCGCCGAAGAGATAGCGCGGCGCGCGCGCGGCACGCCCCGAATCGTAAACAACCTTGTGCGCTTCGTGCGCGACTACGCCCAGGAGCGCTCCGACGGCAAGATAACGCGCAAATGCGCCGTTGCCGCGCTCGAACTCCTTGAAATCGACTCCAACGGGCTCGATGAAATGGACAAGCGCATGCTGACTGTAATGGCGCGCAATTACAATGGCGGCCCGGTCGGAATGGGGACGATAGCAGTTGCCGTAAACGAGGAGGCCGACACTTTGGAGGAAGTCCACGAACCCTATCTTATTCAAGAGGGATTCATTCGCAGAACACCCCAGGGAAGGGTCATGACAGACAAGGCGTGGCAGGCTATAGGCCTCGTTGGAGGCGACAGCCAAGGGAAGTTGTTTTGATGCCTTTGACGCCTGAGATTGATTTTATAGTCGTGGGGCAGGGCATAGCGGGCTCGTGCCTCGCCTACGAGCTTTTGGAACGTGGCGCGCGCACAATAGTGTACGACGACGGCTGGAAGTCGGCAGCATGCACTGTCGCGGCAGGCGTTATAAACCCGATAACGGGCAAAAGGCTCGTAAAAAGCTGGCGAAGCGCGGTGGCGCACCCGTACGCGCGGGATTTTTATCAGGCGCTCGAAAGGCGGCTTGGCGGCGTATTTTTTCACGACAGAAAAATTCTCCAACTGTGTAAGTCGGCGGAAGAGGCAGAATTATGGCGAACGCGCGCCCTCGACGCCGAATATGCCGCGTTTATGTCGGAGCCTCCGAAAGGGGAATCGTTCGGAAACTTGGACGACTCTTTCGGGGCGCATTTTATAGGCCGCTCCGCGTGGGTAGAGCCTCCCGCCGCAATGGCTGCATTCCGAAAATATTTTGCGGAGCACGGGGTTTTGCGGGCAGAATCGTTCGACTTCTCAAAACTCGACGCCCGCGGGCATATTTACGGCGGGATAAAATACAAAAAAATAATTTTCTGCGAGGGTTGGAAGGCCGTCAAAAATCCGTATTTTTCCTGGCTTCCGTACCGTCCCGCCAAGGGTGAAATACTGACGCTTAAATCCGGAGAGCCAATTCCGGAGCATATTGTACACAGGGGCGGCTGGATAATGAAAAATGGTGCCGACACATTTAGGCTTGGTTCGACGTGGGACAGGGAAAATCTCGACTGCAATCCGACTCCGACGGCGCGGGCGGAGCTTTTAAAAATCTTGGCGAATATGTTTAAGACAGATATAGAGGTTGAAGTTGTAGATTGCAGGGCGGGGGTGAGGCCGTGCACTGCTACTACCCGGCCGCATTTGGGCGTCCACCCTTCGGAGCCTGACATACTGTCGTTTAACGGATTCGGGTCAAAGGGCTTTGCGCTGTGCCCGTACTTTTCTAAAAACTTTGCGGATTGGATTTACGGAAAATCTGCCCTGGATTCCGAGGCGGATTTGTCGCGCCATATAAGAAAATTCTGGAAGCCCTAAAACATATCAAAGGCGCGCAATATTTTTTATTCCCTATTGCATGTTTTAACGGGATAAAAAAGTAAAATGTGCCGCCGCCAAGCCGGTGTTTTTTGCCTTTGTACGAGGCGCATTTATTCCGCAACATACAGCAATATGTTTTTCCGCCTTCTTGCAATATCCAATGTTTCCCATTTCTTAGTGCGCACATTATCCACCGCGCTATGAAGGCGACTCGTTTCAAGCGTTTCCGTGTTGCAGCATTCCCAAAGAATGTTTTCATCGCTTAGCTCGAGACAAAAAATGTTGTTCTTTTATCCGCGCTATGGGAAGCGTTTTTATCTTTCGCGCGATGCAGGCAATGCAGTTTATCCATATATCTGCGCATACTGCAAAAAACTTTATTTATCTGCCGAGCGCTGAGCGGGCTTATGCGCATAAAAAAACCGCGACCGCCGCGGGGCGATTGCGGTTTTTTGTTTTAGATTATTGCTATTTCAGATGGTAAAGCATTTGACGGTCTCTGCCGTACTTGTCTTTCCATGAAATTTTATACGTCCCCCTAAACCCGCGGAAAGATATTTTACCGTCGGAGTCTGGCTTTACTGTGAGATTAGTTTTCCACTCCTTATTGATGAGGTTGTCGAGAACATGGTAAACGGGCTTCGTCTGCATATCGCGCGTAAAAATACCCGAATGGGAGGGCTCGTTTTTCATACCGCAATCGTCGACGGTGTTCCACCATGTAATGCCCATTACATTTGGATAGCTAAACCATAGCCTGTACTGGTTTTCAGCGTACAGGGCTTGGCGCGCGCGCGATTTTGGGGAATCGTCGTTGCCGGTGATTGTCACTTCGCTTATATGTATCTTATGCCCCGATTTTGCAGTATCGTCGAGCCTTTTGAGCAGTGCCTCAGGGCTGATAAACGACTCGCCCGCCATAATCTTTTTGGGCTCACGATAGTTGAATACATGCTCCTGCACGCCGGTTATGTCGATTCTCGCGCCGCGCTTTTCGAGCTCCGCAATTTGTTCGGCGTACTTTTCCGCGCAAATGTAATCGTTTATATTGAGCGCGACATCTGTCGGAAGGTACTTTTGGGCGGCGTTAAAGGCGTGGAATGCGTAGTCGCCCTGCAATAGCCCTATGTGGCTTCTCGTGACCCGCGTTCCGGGAATTAGAACGCCTGCGATATAGTCCTTTTGGGACTCGTTTACGACGTCCCAGCTTTGTATTCTATTTCCGTACCTTTGCGCGATTTGCTTAAAGCGCCGCTCGGTAATCTCCCGTATCGTCTCCCCGACTGAGCCGAACATCTCTTCCGCCTGCTCTTGGGTGAGCTTTTGAAACGGATATACCCCGGGCTTTTTATCGCGGTTGACTTTTCTATAAAGCGCGAGTTTTTCCTTTGGGATTTCTTCAAGATATATCCACCACGCGAAAAACCCAGTCCATACGAGAGGATGCCCGTGTGCGCGTATGCCTTTTTTATTGCAAAATTCTACTATCGGGTCGGTCGCCGGTCGACGCCAATGGCGCTGGTCTTTCGGATTTTTACAGTTGTTCCAAAAATCCTCGGTATCGCGGTATTCCTCGACAAATCGGGGTCTGCCAGGCTGCGTCTCAAAATCGCTCCAGTAAAAGGGAACTGTTGCTGAATTGAAAAGTTCGCCGTATGCCCTCTTGTACCTTTCGTTGTATTCGTGCGCGCCAAGCTGGTTGAAGTTGAAAATGTGCGCGCCGAATATGAAGTCGTGCTTGAGCTGCTCGACTTTCACGTCGCCTCCCGGAGCCGCCTCGCCGAGGTTTACGACGGCGTCTGCCTTGCGGTTCTTTTCGATGTCGGCGTCTATCTTTTTACGCACTTCTGGGGTCCATTTTTCCCAGTATTGCGGGGTGACGATTTTTTCAGTGTCTTCGCTCTGGCATCTTGGGATTTTTATGGAGTTCGATGCTTCGCAAACGGCGCCCATATTTAGCGCGGTTGCGGCGATAGATGCGAGTAAAATGGTTTTGCTAAGATTTTTCATTCGCTGACTTGTTGTTTGTATTGCCTATAAAAAAAGGCAGCGCAACTTTTTAAGCGCGCCGCCTTAAGATAGCGGATTATTTCAAGTGGTAGAGCATTTGGCGGTCTCTGCCGTACTTGTCTTTCCACGAGATTTTATACGTACCCTTAAACCCGCGGAAGGAGATTTTCCCGCTGTCGTCTGGCTTTACAGTGAGCTTCGTCTTCCACTCGTTGTTGATTAGGTTGTTTAAGGCGTAGTATGCAGATTTCGGCTGCATGTCGCGCGTGAAAATGCCGGAGTACGACGGTTCGCCGGGCGCGCCGCAGTCGTCGACTACATTCCACCATGTAATACCCATCGCGTTCGGGTGGCTGAACCATGCGCGGTAGAGGTTCTGGGCGATGACCGCCTGAATGTCCCAGTCGCGCTTGGTAGTTCCGGGGGCGGTAATGGTAATTTCGCTCATGTGTATCGGAAGCCCTGTCTTCGCTACTCTGTTCATGCTGCCCAATACGTGGTCGGGGGTCTGCACTTTTTTACCGGCCGCGATATTTGCGGATTCTTTCGGGTTGAAGAGGTGCATTTGCATTCCGGCGATGTCGATTCTTGCGCCGCGCTTTTGCATGTCTTTAATTTGCGCGACGTAGTGGTCGTCCGTCTTATAGTCGTTGATATTGAAAGCAGTGTTTGTCGGGAGGTGTTTCTGGGCGATATTGAACGCGTGGAATGCGTAGTCGCCGGGCATTATCCCGTAAGTGCTGCGGGTAACTTTTGAGCCGGGCACCAGCAAACCGAGGGAATAGTCGGTTGCGGATTCGTTTACGACGTCAAAGCTGTGTATCTTGCCTGCGTATCTTTCGGCTATTTCGGCGACGCGCTTTTCGTAGAGTTCGCCTATTTTTTCGCCGATATTTCCGAGAAGCTTATCGGCTTCCGCTTGCGGCAGTTTCCTAAGGGCTTTATTTTCTTCGCCGTACATTCCGAGATTGGGGAATTTACTCTTCTCTTCTTTCGAGAGGTATTGGCGTATCCAATCCGGATAGTGCCATCTTTGGTTGCCCCAAACTAGCGGATGGCCGTGGATTCTTATGCCGCGGCTGTTGCAGTACTCGATTACCGGATCCGGCGCGGGCCTGCGCCAGTGCGGCTGCTCTTTGGGGTTTTTGCAGTTGTTCCAATATTCTTCGGTATCCCAGTATTCCTCGACAAAACGGGGGCGGTTGGGTTCCATTTCAAGCTTTTTCCAGTAAAGGGCGACTGTCGCCGAATTGAAAAGCTCTCCGTACAAGTCGCGGTATTTCTTATTGCGTTCGTATGAGCCGAGCTGGTTGAAATTAAAAATGTGCGCGCCGAATATGAAGTCGTGCTTGAGCTGCTCGACTTTCACGTCGCCGCCCGGGGCCGCTTCGCCGAGATTTACGACGACGTCGGCCTTGCGGTTTTTTTCGATTTCCGCGTCTATTTTTTTCTGTACTTCAGGGTTCCATATTGCCCAGTATTCCTTGCTCATCAGCTTGTCGGTGTCTTCCGCTTCCGATCTAGGGAATTTTTGTGTTCCCGCGAGAGCCGCCGATGCAGCCGCAAACGCCACTACGGCAAAAGATGTCTTTTTTAGTAATTTCATATGTATTTTAGTTTTTGTTAAAAGAAATGTGTTAACATGTTCTTTTTCTCCTAAAAACGGGGGCAAGTCAAAAGTATAGTTCTTAAAATATGGTTAACTGTAAACCTAGCCGCGCACCCTTGCGGATAAGCTTTTATAGCCGAATTTCTTTCCGCCACCCATGCCAAAATGCGCAATGCCATTGCGGTATTTTGAACGCTCGCGCAACGAATGAAAAAAAATCGGCGCGCCAAGAAAAATGCCGCAGTAAAAAATTTGCAGTCTTCAGAAAGTATGAATGGGCTTAGCGGATTAGCAGAAAAACGCAAGATTGCCGCCTCGGAAAAATCCCGAGCGCCGTGAAAATTCCGCGCGCGGGGCAAATTTGCGCTTACCATAGTCCGCAGGGCGCAAGCGAATTTTGCGCAAAAAAAACGCCGCGGGGAAAATCCGCGGCGCGCATAAAAATTGACAATATAAGTCGGCTATTTGCCAAATCTTAGCCTGTACATTTTGCGCGACATCTCGTTCATGGCGGCAGCCATGTCGTATTTGGGAGTGTCGCAAATATCGACAAACCCGAGAGCTCCGTTTTCCCCGTCGAATCTGCCGGTCGTGTATTGGTCGGCGTATTGGAACCAGTGGGCGCCGATTATCATCGGGGATTTTATCGCGTCTTTTAAATAGTTCTTCATCGACTTCGTGCGCTCTTTGCTCGAGCTTTTCGGGCATAGGCTCGCCCAGAAATTGCCGCGGTCGCCTGCGCCAAAGTGGAATTCGCCTATCATGACGGGTTTGTCCTCTATGCCTTCGTAGAGCCTTGTTTTCAGGACATTGGGGGTGTCATTGTATATGTTGTAGGTCACGACATCGCACTTCTCAAAGGCCGCGGTTATGACAATCTTATTGAGCCAGCTGAACCCGAATCGGCAGCCGAGATACAGGGCGTCGGGGTTTACGGATTTTACGGCGTCGCGGCAGGCGGTGAAGTAGGCGTCGGTTATGATTTTTTCTATCGCCTTGAAGTCTTCCTGGGCGGCGTCGCAGGTGGTGTCGAAATCCTTGCGGGCGAGGAAGTCTTCCCAGTCTTTGTAGTCGGCTTTCCACACGCTGTTTAGGGCTGATATGTCCGAGTATTTCTTTTTAAGGATATCGCGGAAGACTATCTTGCTTGGCTGGTCGGCGGGGCAGCTCAGCAGGGCGCGGCCTATTAGCCCTTCTTTGCCCTGCCACGGAAGTTCATTGTCGATAAACGCCCCTATGCAGTAGGGAGAGTTTATCAGATCCGCTTTTTTGGCGGCATTTGCCTTTGTATTTTTTGCGAAGTCCGGGTGGAGGTAGTCGGGGAACTTTGTCCAAAACAGGTCGAGTTTCAGGTTTTTGTTTTCGGGCGCCAAGTATACAGGGCGGGCGCTGCCCAACGTTACGCAGTACGGGATATTTGCATTCTGAATTTGACGCTCGTTGCTCCATGCCCCAGTTGAATTAAATCCCCACGAGCGGAGGCGGTTCTCGACTAGCGCGACTTGCTCTTCTTCAGACATGTTCCCGTATTTTTTGTCGAAATTGCGCCTGTTGAAATTCATCGTTTGCTGAGGCTTGCTGTATTCGCCTTTTTTTGTGTCGTAAAGGCGCGCCCCGCCTGAAACATATTTGGGGTCAATCTTTTCAAAATAGTGTTCCCGGTCTGTAATCGCAGTAGAACCGCTCGGCCCCTTCGCGTTCACGCAGTCGATTCCCAAAGACCAGAACGGGTAGCCGTCGGGGTCGCGGAAAGTCCATTTGCCGTCTATTTTGTCCAGCCTGAACCTGCCGGTGCCTTCCGCTTTTAGGGAGTCGTCCTTAAAGCCGCCGTATTGGCTGCGGTGCGGAATCTTGGCGAGCTTTGCGTTAAATTGTTTTTCCTTTTCTTTCTGGGTCTGAAAGTCGGCGTCGCTATGGATTTTATCTTCCCAGTCGCGGTGTTTGAATTGCCCGTATTCGTCTATGAACGGGAAAAATTCCTCGCGGCTCATTGAAAAGATGGGATCGTCGGGCTTTGCGAACACGGGATTGTTTGGCAGAAATTTCATTCCCGTAAAAAATTCTTTCGGGTCGTCCAGCCACGACGTCGGAACCGAGACAATTTCTATGTCGTCTATCGCAATTTCAGCCCCTTTTGCGGAGGTTATCGCCACGCGGCCCTTTTTTCCGGCGGGAATGTTTGCGCGCATAAATACCTGTCCGCGCGTTCCCTTTTTGCCGGAAAACGTCGTTTCAGCGCATCTTTTACCGTCGGCCCACACAATGGCGTAATTTGTATTGCCGCCAAGTATGACGTACGAAAATTTTACGGTCACTGTTTGCCCGCCGTCTATCCCCGATACTGGAAATCTTGCCGCCAGAGGCCAGTCGCCCATTTTTTTGCCGATTGTGCTTATCCTAAGCGATTTTCCGGAGCCGGCCGCGGCGGCGGAAGACGAGTCCAGCTTGAAATCGCCAAATGCGTTGACCGTCGCAATGTCGTCGGACGAATCGAAGTTTTCGGAAAATATCTTTTCTTGGGCATACGCGCCAGCCGCCGAAAATATTGCCCCCACCAATAAACTGTAAAAACCTTTCATAAATTACGACGCTTATCGGACCTTTGCCGGCAAGTCAAACGTAAACGGATACTTCGCAAAAAATAGGGGAGAACTTCCGAATCACACGGAGGTTTTTCGTGAAATGAAGAGCGCCGCCGCGCAAAGTATAAGGCACGCCGAAACGCATGTGGCGTTTGAAATCCCCGCGAGGACCCCGCATAGAGCCAATCCCCCGCCCATGGTAAGCCCCCATAGCGAAGATAGAACGCTCAAAACCCACCCTCTTTTTCCGTCGGGCGCATTTTCTGAGAATATTGCAAGCGTTGTGAAATAGGTTATCCCGAATCCGGCTGCCTGCAATATGGTTATCGACCAAAGAGCGAAATAGTTGTCCGAGACGAGCGGAACCGCTATCGTAGCAACGCTTGCCGACAGCCCTATTACAAGCGCGTTTTTAAGGGAAGTACGTTTAAGGAGCATCGGCCCAAAAAATGCAAAGACCGCGCCGGAGAAAATCCCCTCAGCAGAAAGGAACGCCGCGATTTCCCTCGGGGAGAATCCGCCGGAGGACTCCAATATAAGCGGGACAGCCGCGAAAAACGCGCCCGCGCCGACTTGGTTTAGGCAGAATATCGCAATAAGCCTTCTGGATTTCCCGGAGTCCATAAGTTTGCGGAGGTCGCGCAAGCCGCCGAGCCAGTCTATCTGCGATAATTTGAGGCCTTTCGCGGCGGCGGGGTCCTTCATCGAAAAACACAGCATTGCTGCCGACACCGCGAACAGTGCCGCCATTATGAAGAACGGCAGGCTCCATGTAAGCGCCGACGCCTTTTCGTCTATAAACATCGCGGCGAACGCAGGTCCGAGCATAAGCCCGAGGCTCATCGCAAGGAGAGTTGCGCCGAGATAAAAATTCTTCTGGTCTTTGCCGGAGCATTTTTCGATTAGTGCTGCCTGTATCGTTCCGTCAACCCCCGCCGTGATGCCAACCGCAATTCTTCCGATAGCCAATATCCAAACGCTGAGTATTTCCATCGCAACCCCTTGAGCGGCGCACCCGAGCATTGCTCCGATAAGGGTTGCAAGCAACACGCGCTTTCTGCCTATCGAGTCCGACAGCGCGCCTATAATGGGCGCGCAAAAAAACAGGGCAATCGGATAAACCGAAAGCACTATGCCGTAAATGAGCTTTCTCGCGGCGGGCGAGAATCCCGGAAGCATATCGTGGCTTTCGGATACGGCATCTATGAGGGTTGGTATGAGAATCGGTATGACCATGCTCTCGCATATCAAGTGAAATGCGAGAATCCCGAGCAGTGGAATTGAAAATAAAAATGGAACGCGTTTTGCCATATAATAAAAAAACGCGCGGATATGCACGCCTTCTGCTTATACATTTTATGCGGAAGTAAGTATAGACATGCGCCTGACGGTTTTTTCAACAAAAATTTGCGAATGCGCAAATGCGGCAGGCGCTGTTGTACGCGCCAAAATGCAGTCGCGATTGAATTATTCTTCTTCGTCTTCCTCTGGTACGAACAATTCCGCCTCTTCCGTATATTTTTGCCCGTTTACATTGACGGTTGCCTTTATGCTTTCCGGAGCTATGCCTTTTTCAGCCCAATTTCTGGCAATTCCAAGCATATCCACTCCTGAAATATTTCCGTGCCAGCCGCCCGGTAGCAGAAATACGCGCGCGAAATCGCGGGTTTTTTCAAAAGAGCCCGTGTTTTTGCATAGGGCACTGTACCAGTCGCAAATGTAGCTTGCCGGGACAATCGTGTCTATCTTTCCCTGCAAAACCAGCAATTTTCCGCCGCGCGCCCTGAATTTTCCGAGATTGGGCGCAACATCGGCAGTGGGCGAAAAACGTTTTTTAAATTCGACGGCATATCTGTGAAGGTCTATGCCCGACGGGTCGATTTTATTTTTCTTAAAAAACCATTGAACCATCCAATCGCCGAACCCCCATTTCAGACTTTTGCCGTTGTCGGCAATCTCGCACGACGGCGGCAGTCCGAAAGTCACAAAAGCTCCCGTTTGCGGGTCGAGAAACGGAGAGTGGATTTTTGTCAGCACATCAATTTGGTCTTTTGTCAGAAAGTCGAGTTTTTCGTAGTCGACCTTCGCCTTTTCCGGATATTTTAAGTACGGCTTGGAATCTTTGGGCTCCCACGGATTGTTTTTATTTTGTGCGACGATTTCTTTTGAGATTCTTGCTATCTGGTCGTCCGAAAAACGCTTGCCGGGGTGTAGGAGCGCCCTCTCGTACACAAAGCGGGTGTGGAGAGCAGTCCTGTCGGATACCGGATATAAAAGCGCGACGGCGTCGTATTCGGAAGGGTGGCGCGCGGCCATAGACAGGCCTTCCTGCCCGCCGGTCGAACCCCCTAGGTAGTAGGAGCGTTTAGGCGGGTTTCCGTAGTAGGCTTCGGCTATTTTTTTGCCTGCGCGGGTCATCATATAAACGGCGTCGTGGCCGAAGTCGGCGAGGACGACATCGAGGTTGTCCGGATCTTTCCACCAGTTGTCGGTGCCGAGGTCGCAGTGTGCGGACGCGTATCCGGCATTTGCCCCTATTATGGGCATTTTCATTGAGAGATTTTGTCCCATTCCGCCGTTTTCGTTCCCAAGAAATACGCCATTCCACTTGTCTTTGGGAGGGAGTGCGACTGCAATCTTGACCTTAGACGGCGGCAAGGCCTCTGCTTTGACGATTATCATGTCGGTTGCGGCTTTTGCCCCGTCGATCTTGTTTCCCGCCTCGATTTTTTCAACGCCCGTTATGCGCACGCAGTCAAGGCTCAGGTTTTTAAAATATTCTACGCCTTCCGAAGCTGCAAGGCAGGCGGTTGCAAATATAATCGGCGACAATAAAAATATAAGGTTTTGCATAAATAAAAAAAATGTTTTTTTCTCTTAATTTTTCAACAAAAAACCCTTTTGCAATAACACTGTCGTTGGTGTTTTTTTAATTATTTAAGAGTATACTATTTATCTTGCATTAAAAATATAAATAAAATTGTATTCCACAATTTATGCTTGATTTTCTAAAAAGTGGATACTAATAAAAACTATATGAAATTTATCCGTATATTTTGTCTAATAGCAATTATGGCTGAAATGACGGTTTTAAGCGGGGAAGAGGCAACCCTGAGCTTTACGCCGACAGATGTTTCACAAATTGGGCAGGATCTTTCAAATCCCGATACCTATGGGCTGGCGAATCCCATAACAGATAGCACAAATATAACGGTGGATTATACTATCCCTTCCGTAACGTCGGGCGATAATCCCTATAATACAAGTAGGATAACAAAATTTGCCGAAGATTTAACGGCAAATAATTTTACGTTTAACATTAATTTTGGGAATAATCTGTGGGCCGTTTATGTTCTGAACGTTTTGGATAATAAGACTGTATCATTAAATTCAGTAAGTTATAATATAATAGATTCCGCAACATCTCACCCTATAAACAATATAACAGTAAACAAAGGCGGCCTGTTTGAAGTAGAAGGCGACTTGGTCGTAAGCGACAGGCGAACAACGAAAAGTTGGTACCAGACGAGGCTAGGCTTTCAGGGTTCCGGGAATGTAAATATAAATGGCAATCTTACTATAAGCTCCGAAATGGCCGCTAAATATGACAATCCTCTAAACGGGGTTAAGCTCGAACTTTCGGAAATAAATTCTTTTACTGTGGGCGGGGTTGTGACGCTTCAATCGATATGGAATGATAAAAAATGGATAAGGCTCAACAGCAACACCCGCAATGTTTTTGAGCGAAGCTTTGGGGGATTGAATGTGGCTTTGGGCGGCGTAATTGAGCTTGATGGGCAAAGTAATGTCACCGCGACTACCCTTACTTTTACAAATTCGGGGCGCAATGAATTCAACGGCTCGCTGGCAACCCGCATAGAAGTCGAGCGGACAGACGGAAAAATATCCTCATGGGGAAATGTCGTCGACAATAAGCTGAATATAACAATGGATGCGTCTGACCCACAAAACGGCTATCAAGTGTTGCGGTTTTCAAAAATAGACAATTACGAGAACGAGACTTGGATAAATTACGCATTCACAAGCGGCGCAAATTCTCTAAATGAAATAGTAGTGAAAAACGGCAGGCTCGACATTGCCATGTACGATGGAATGAAAGCCTCAAGCCTGTCGATGGAGGGAGGTGTTTTTAGCGCCGCCGGTGATAACTCTGAAATGGGGAAGGTTGTTTTTGACAAAATTGTATTTTCCAAAGGAGCTATCTATTTTGACATATTTGAAACTGAAAATGACTCCTTGCAAATAAATGGTTCAATCGAAAAGGTTTCCGATTCTTCAAAATTAACTCTCGAAATGAGCGTAAATGAATCCGATTTGCGCGCGTGGCTTGAGGCAGCCGGCAAGGATTCGAAGTCGGTAGAGTTGATAACTTTTTCAAGCGAAGGCAGCAATGTCACTGCCGAAGATTTTTCACTAAAACTGCTCGACGGCGTTTCCGGGGAAATTTCCATGGACGAAGCCGACGGAATGATTTCTTTGAGCGTAAATCTCGGGCTTGTTCCGGAGCCGGAGGCAGTTGCATCTGTGTTGGCGGCGCTTGCTATTATTGCAGCTTGTTTCCGAAAGCGCGCATAGAAGCAAGGCGTAGAGGCAGATATTTTCTTGCTTAATATAAAGAATTTACGCGGGCTGCGCAGATTAAATAAGATACATAAAAAGACCATTCGCGCCCACGCTCGAAGAATCGCACGCACGCTTTGTCTACAATCCCGCATACTCTATTGCATATATCCGCATGCCCCATTTCGATGTTGGTGGTAGTTTAGGAATTTTCTTATTTCCGCCCCAGAGAATAATATCTCTCCCACTCTTTTTCCGTTCATACCAACACGCATTTTTCGCTTCCCCAGCCGATTCAAAAGAAAGGCCTTATGATTAAAACATATCAACCTGCGCACGTCCAGTCTGCCGATTAGTATATGTAAAAGACATTGGCGTTTCATTCCAATCCTGTTTCACCAATTTTATGGGAAAATACAAAAATGTCTTTGCGGGACTATGTATACCGAAGGGAATATTACCGAGCAGATCTCACAGTGTTTTAGAATAGATAAAATATTAGAATTTGTTTTGAATTAAATAATATTAACGTTAAAAAAAAGCTTGATTTCTGTATTGAAAAAATAAAATGTAATGAAAATCGAATAGGTATGAATGTGCCTGCTTGATTTAAAAAACTAAAACAAACTACAAATAAGATATGAAAAAAGCAATTATCAGCTTACTCGTAGCGGGCGCGGTTATCGCCGCGAACGCGCAAGACAAAGCGCTTCTCGAAACTCTCGTGAAGAAGGGAATGCTCACTCAGCAGGAAGCTGCCCAAATCGCTAAGGACTCCGTTGCGGTAACTCCCGCGACAAAGTCGACGAAATCCATAAAGATTTTCGGCGGCGGTCAGGGCTGGTATAGCTGGGGGAAAAACAGCGTAAAGGCCGGAACTGGCTCTTTTGACCAGCAGAGCGGATTTACTCTCCGCTACGTAAAACTCGGCATTGAAGCCGACGTTGGCGGCGGCTGGAGCGCGGAAGTAGTCACCGACTTCGGTACAGAAGGCGCTTCCAAGAATTATCTCGACAAGGTCGTAGCCTCCAAGAAGATCGACCTCGACTATCTGAACGGAACCCTCCAGCTCGGTCTCCGCAAGGTAAATATGGGCTACGAACAGAATATGGACGACTTCGGTCAATACGCCGTAGAACGTTCTGTCGCAACCTATTTCTTCACACGCTATGAAGGCAAGAACTTCGGTTCGCGCACAGTCGGCGTATTCTGGGACGGCAACATCACTCAGGTTGACGGCCTCTACTATGGCGCAGCTGTGACCTCCGGCGTTTCCGAAGGCGGCGTTGAAAACTTCATAACCGACGCTCAAAACAGCTCAGCTCTCAGCTTCTGGGTAAATGCTGGCTACAAGAATGTTGCCGACATCAAGGGCGAAACGCTCTCCTATGACTTGGGCATCAACTTCGGCTATGCTCCCCAAGGCTCAACATCCCTTGCATACACCCAAAAGGGCAGCGTATGGGGCATCAACCCCTATGCGACAATCAACTGGCGCGGACTCACCCTCATCGGTGAATTCTTCCTCCAGCAGGTTGAAGACTACACTCCCGGCCGCGACGGCGTAGGCCGCACCCCCATGGGCGCGAACTTCACCGCGGCGTACAAAATGGACATCGGCGAATGGGGCGCTATCGAGCCCGTATTCCGCGCGTCCTATGTCACGACCAACGGCATGGGCTTGAAATCCGCCTACACCGGCGACGATCTCGGCAACATAAACCAGGCGATGACCTTCTACGGCGGCGTAAACTGGTATGCAACTACCGCGGTTAAGACCTCTCTCGGCTACGAGTTTGGCTACTACGACCAAGGCGATGCGGTTGTCGAACGCGTTTACGGCAACACTGTCTGGGCGCAAGTTCAGGTCTTGTTCTAATCTAATTTGCAAGACTGGCGTTTAACGCCGAAATTAAAAGGGGCAAACTTATGTTTGCCTCTTTTTGTTTTGCGGCTTATGGGAGGTTGGTCCCATATTGGGGGATTGGCCTTGCATAATTTTTTTCGCTTATTTATTCGCTCAAAATAAAACTGTCAGGCTTGTTAATTTTTTAAATTCACAGTTCTTATGTTAGGCATCGGCAATGAAATAATTTGTCGGCGATAGCATTGTGTATTTCCACCAAAAAACTCATAAATTTTACAAGTTTTAATGCCGATTTGCGGTTTTATATTACTTGTTTATGTCTATATACTTACAATTAAAATATTATTGAGGATTTAATTCTAATGTTAGAAAAAATAGTAGATTGGAATAAAATTCGATTTTGATTATGAGACAGTGTTAATATTTTCTTGAATAAAAAAGAAAAATTTCTATAAGAATTTTATCAGAATTTACATAGGTCTATAAAAAACAGAATGGGGCAAATGAAAATAAAAGATAAAAATATATTTTTTAAAATAGTTAAAAAGTCCATATTATTTGGTGGTATAGCGGCTGCTGGAACATTTCCGGTGCTTGCCCAGACCAATTACTATTTTACGCCAGAGTCCTCCGGACAGACGAAATTTTCGTCCGACACCGCATGGAGCTATGACGAGGCTGGAAGCCAGCGTGCAATTGTGCCGCCTTCAAGCTGGGATAGTGTATATTTTGTAAACAACTCCGGCGATAAGAAGACCTTGGAACTGAGCTCGGCGGAAACAACGATAAAAGAGCTTATTGTCGCCGGAAATTCGATTGGTAAGGCCGAAGTGGTATTCGGAAACGCGGCGCTCGACAATAACGCGGTCTTTGAAATTGACGGAAAAATAAAAGGTTTAATAGGAACCGGCCTGGGAAATTACTTCACAATGGACGGAAGTTTTTGGACTACCACTGGACAGACTACGAATGTGACGGTGAGGGCCAAAGGCTTTGAACTCGGCGTGGAGGGATACGGCGGAGGCTACCAGGGGACCGACACAATCCATACTGTATTCACTGTTGCTTTTGGCTCTAGGAGTATAATTACGCATAGTGAATTCATTGTCGACGGCGATGTGCAGCTCGGCGGATACGGGTATGAAAAAGCGAGCGAGACGTCGCTTGTGCTGAATGTCGACCGCGCCGTTGTAAATGGAGTTGTGAAGATTCAGAGCGACGGCATGGGGTGGTCCAACATTAAAAATTCAAAGGACGGAATGGTGTTTGAACTTGGCGGTTTGCAGCTGTCTGACGAAACGCATGTGGACTGCGGCATATACAACAATCCCAATACGGGATTAACGTCGACACTCGTGTTTAAGAATGCGAAGGGAACTGATTACAAGTTTAGAGGTAATGTGTCAGACTTTGGGTATCTTAGCACACCGCCCGTCAATACTAACAGTAAGCTAAATATTGTAATGGACGGCGAAGGCACGCAGAGAATATACACATACCGCGCCGACGACCTCGCATACTCCACGCAGAGCGGAACTTTTACCGTAAACAACGGCAAATTTTATCTTGGCAACGAGCTTCTGCGCGAGGAAAACCGCAAAGCGTCGCTCGTTCTAAACGGCGGTATTTTCGGGGCGTACAACTATTCCGAGACGGAGCGCGGGTTTGCGTACTTTAAGACCGCAACTTTCAAAAGCGGGGGAATATCCGTAGAAAATACGGAATTGTTTGCGGCGCAGGTGCCGAGCCTCATAGTGGTGACTGAAAAGCTTTCAAAAGACGGCGCCGAGAAGATAAAAGTGGATTTCACAAACGCCAATGGAGCCGCTTTTAATCCGGGAGATTTTGGAATAACACTCGCCGAATACGGCGCGGATTATTCAGAGATAGACAACTGGACTGAGATACTTGTAGCTGCGGATTTAGAGGGGTTTTCTCTCAACGAGATTTCAGAGGGAATCTATGATGCGAGCGGCGACTTTGAAGGGTCGGGAATCGAGAACGCCATGGCAGTATTCAGGTGGGTAAACGACTCTGCAAACGGATATTCCTTGCAGGTTGGCCTAACGCAAGTTCCGGAGCCGTCCGCGGTTGCCGCGGTTTTTGCGGCGGCGGTGTTGGCTTTTGTGTTTGCGAGAAAGCGCGCGAAGTAGGGCTTTCTTATAGAGGCTATTTTATGCAAGCTATTCCGGGGCGCCAAGGATTTGGCGCCCCGGCCGGCGTTTGGCAAAGCGTGCCCACTTAAAAACTGCGGCTCCATATCAGCAGAAATTATGGGATAGGGCGTTTTGCCAAAATCGAAAGTCTGCGCGGCAAATATTGAAAAAGCCGATAAAAGAAAAGCCTATTGAGAGGTAAAAAAGCTTGAAAGCGGCGTGGTTATAGTTATATGTTTTGCGTCTTATGATAAATAATTACGTATTTTCATCGGAGTCGGTGGGCGAAGGGCACCCCGATAAAGTTGCCGATTATATTTCCGACAGCATTCTCGACGCATGCCTCGAACAGGACAAGTTCAGCCGCGTCGCCTGCGAAACGCTCGTCAAGAGCAACTGTGTTGTAATCGCGGGTGAAATAACTACAAAAGCCGTGCTTGACTACGAAAAAATCGTGCGCAACGCGATAAGGGAAATCGGGTATGTAAATTCCGACGACGTATTTCACGCCGACCAAGTATTTTTAACGAATTTGTTGACAAAGCAGTCCCCCGACATAGCGCAGGGCGTCGACGCCAGAAAAGCCAAGGGCAAGAAGACCGCGGAGCAGGGCGCAGGCGACCAAGGCATTATGTTTGGGTACGCAACCAATGAAACTCCTGAGATGATGCCGGCACCGATAATGTTCGCGCACAGAATTCTCACGGAGCTCGCCAAGCAGCGCAAGAGCGGCAAGGCCCCGAAATGGTTGCGCCCCGACTGCAAGAGCCAAGTGGCTGTCGCCTACGAGGACGGCAAACCGGCTTACATCGAAAACGTTGTTGTCTCCACCCAGCACGCGGCAGGCGTTTCGCACGCTGAAATCGAGAAGTATATAATCGAAAAAGTCGTCAAAAAAGTATTGCCGAAAAAGCTCATAACAAAAAAGACGCAATTTTTGGTAAATCCCACCGGCAATTTTGTCGTAGGCGGTCCGCAGGGAGACTCGGGGCTCACTGGAAGAAAAATAATAGTCGACTCTTACGGCGGAACCGGCCGCCACGGCGGCGGAGCATTCTCAGGCAAGGATCCCAGCAAGGTGGACCGCTCGGCGGCCTATATGTGCAGGTGGGTTGCAAAGAACATTGTTGCGGCGGGTTTTGCAGACAAGTGCGAAATTCAGGTCGCCTACGCGATAGGCTATCCGCAGCCCCTGAGCATTGCAATAGAAACTTTCGGCACAGCTAAAATCCCAGAGGAAAAAATTGAGAAGGCTGTAAGGAGCGTTTTCAGCTTCAAGCCAGCAGACATCATAGCGCAGCTCGATCTCTTGCGCCCGATATACAAAAAGACCACAAATTACGGGCACTTCACAAAGGCAGACTTGCCGTGGGAACAGACCAATAAAGTTGCCGAACTCAAAAAAGCTATCTCGTCAAAATAAAATGGCAAAAAAATTAAGCAAAGACTTTAAAGTAGCAGACATATCCCTCGCTCCGTGGGGACGCAAGGAAATCGACATCGCCGAACATGAAATGCCCGGGCTTATGGCAATACGCGAAGAATACGCGCCCAAAAAGCCCCTTAAAGGAGTTCGCATAAGCGGCTCGCTACATATGACCATACAAACGGCGGTTCTAATCGAGACGCTGAAAGCTCTCGGCGCCGATATCCGCTGGGCAAGCTGCAATATTTTTTCTACCCAAGACCATGCGGCGGCGGCGATTGCCAAGGCTGGAGTGCCGGTATTCGCATGGAAGGGAGAGTCGCTCGAAGACTATTGGGACTGCACATACCGCGCCTTGACATGGCCGGACGGAAAAGGCCCGCAACTGATCGTCGACGACGGCGGCGACGCAACTTTGCTAATCCATAAAGGATACGAGCTTGAAAATGGCGACAAATGGGTCGACGCCCCTTCGGACTCGCATGAAGAGGAGGTCATTAAAAAGCTCCTGAAAAAAGTCTATGCGGCGGATAAAGACCATTGGCACAAAGTGGTCGCAGACGTCAAGGGAGTGTCCGAGGAAACTACGACCGGCGTCCATCGCCTCTACCAGATGGTCGAAGACGGCAGGCTCTTGTTCCCCGCAATAAATGTAAACGACTCCGTCACAAAGAGCAAATTTGACAATATCTACGGTTGCAGGGAGTCTCTCGTGGACGGCATAAAGCGCGCTACCGACGTTATGATAGCAGGGAAGGTTGCGCTCGTGTGCGGATACGGCGATGTCGGAAAGGGCTGCGTTCAGGCGCTCAAAGGCTTGGGGGCAACAATACTTGTTTCCGAAATCGACCCGATATGCGCATTGCAGGCGGCGATGGAAGGCTACCGCGTAGTGACTGTCGAGGACGCCTTGCCGCTCGCCGACATATACGTCACAACAACCGGAAATTGCGACATTATTACAATCGACCACATGAAGAAAATGAAGGATCAGGCGATTCTTTGCAACATTGGGCATTTTGACAGTGAAATCCAAGTTGCGAAATTGCAGGCCTTCCCCGGCATAAAGCGCGTAAATATAAAGCCGCAGGTCGACAAGTACACATTCCCGAAGGGCAATTCAATATTCCTTCTCGCCGAAGGAAGGCTCGTGAACCTCGGCTGCGCGACCGGACACCCGTCTTTTGTAATGAGCAACTCTTTCTCCAACCAGACGCTCGCGCAGATGGATCTATGGAAGAACAGGGACAAATATGAAAATAAAGTATATATTTTGCCCAAAAAACTTGACGAAGAAGTTGCGCGCCTGCACCTCAAAAAAATTGGCGCAAAGCTTACAAAATTGACCAAAAAACAGGCTGCGTATATCGGTGTGAAAGTCGAAGGCCCGTACAAGCCGGACTTTTATAGATATTAAAGCTTCTAATTTCCCCAAAAAAAGAAAATCCCCCAATAAACATGAAAAAAATCGTATCATTCATAGCGGCGGTTGCGGCACTCGGAAGCGTGTCGACCGCGTTCTCTCAGGTAAAGGAAAACAAGGAAGTCACCCACATGGGTGGAGGAGTAGTTGCCAATCAAAATACTAGCTACTCCCCGACGGTGACACAGCTCGGCGGAAACGTTGTAGAATACCGCGAATACACTCCGGAGCTCTCTCTTTCATTGCTTGGCGTATCGGCGGCGGTAGGATACGAATCTGAGTACGTTTTTAGAGGCGAGAAGCGTTCAGGGCACGCGATTCAACCGAAAGTGGAATTTTCATATCCGCTTTACGCATTGGACTTGTATGCGGGTGCGTGGTATTCTTCTCCGATAAAGGGCACGAGCGTCGGCGAGATGTCGGAACTCGATGCGTATGTTGGCGCCGTATATTACTATAAAGATATGCGCGTTGACGTCGGATACATATACTATTGGTATCCGGACAGCGCGAGCTCACTCATATCGGGAGACATGGAAGTATATGGAGGTATCTCTTTTGATACGGCGTCGTATATGTTCGGCGTTAATCTCAGCCCGTCTTTCTATTATTTCTACAACTGGACACTTGAACAGCATGTCTTTGAAATGTCTCTTGGCTATGCTTTCCCGGTTGGCGAATGGATATGGAACTACGGCCGCATAACGTTGCCGGTGCGCGTGTACGGCGGCTATCTTACCGCAGGCAAAAAGGACGACGGAAAGCTTGGCGGGCAGGGGTGCAACTACTGGTATTATGGTGTTAGCGCCGACGTTGCCTACGCGGTCACCGAATACTGCACGATTAGCGCGGGCGTGAGATTCTCGCAGCGCGGCGGCGGCGAAGGCCCGCAAAGCGATGGAAGCTACGAACTCATGGGCCGCGAAAAGAATTTCTGGTTCGGCGGCAAAGTTGATTTCGGTTTCTAATCTGCATGCAAAAATTTGCGGCGGACGCGCTTTTCGGGCGGGCTTGATTGCCGCTCCCGGGGGATTTGAGAGCGCGTTTTCCGTTAAAAACGCGGAGTTCCGTTATTGCGGGCTTCGCGTTTTTTTGTCGGCTTGAAATTTGTGCGTGTTGGATTTTCCTTAATGGTCGCGCGGGTTTTGGGGAAAAGAAATAATTGAAAAAAGTTTTTTGCGTTTTTTTAGAAATTTCGACTTGGATTCTGCGGCAAGGTAAATTCCAGTTTCGGAACTTTTTATATAAAAAACTATATGCGCCTAAAATGTTTTATGAGTGCCAAGGATTGCGCGAAACGGGAAATGTCCTTTTATAATTGGAGGTTAAATATTTTATATAGGAGCGAATAAATTTTTACATTTTGCCGCGATTTATGCGCGGCCTTCCGCAAAAGCTTCCACGCCTGCCCGCGCATGGGAAAGACAAACTTGCCTAATTTGCAAAGGCATTTTTTTTGCGTATTTTATATCATGATTGGAAAGTGTAATGTCATTGGGAAAATTGCGCATGGGTTATATTGGCGGCAAAAAATTTTATATTTTACGAAAAAATTTTACCGCTTGATTTGTGTTCGCAAAAATCAAAAAAACGTAGGTTTTTGAAAAAAATCGGCGCGGAAAATCTTATTTGTAGAAATTTTATTTTTATGCACTGGGCAAAGAAAATATTTATTTGCCGCAGAGTCTTGTTCATAACTTTTTTCTATTGTGCGCTGAGTGTGGGGCAGAAAGTCGGCATATTAAGCCATGTAAAAAACTTTTAACTTTCCAAAAGGAAGACTCGGCATTGGTTGGAAAAAAAGAAGCGATTTTAGCTGCGCGCGTTTTTTATTTTTCAGTTTTGAACAATATTTTATTGTTTCGTTTGGGGCGCATATCAATTGCCTGCACAGATACCCATGCGCTCTGCAATATATTTTGCAGCCTTTGAAATATTGAATCTTTTTTAGATTCAATTTGCGCGCGGCGATGGATTTTATTTTTTGCGGGAAAATTTCTACTGACGGCAGCGCAGGAAATTTTTTTGCATATCATATTTGCAAATGCCCGAACAAAAAAACTCCTCATAAAAAACGCGCACGCTGACTATCTTTGTATTTTCCCGCTACCAACGCATAATAATTACAATTATCAGCGAATCCGCTTGCCGTACGCCGCGCTTCGCATTTTGCGCGGCGTCAGTTTTTAGAGGAGCGGTATATGAGAATAGAGCCCGTTATTTGGAATATTATATTGGGCAGCCATATTAGCAGGTCTGGGCGGGTATGCGGATATTTTTCAAGCCACGATATTACGACAATCATCATGTAATACGTCATAGCCAAGGCGAGCGCAATCGCTACATTAGCAAACGTCTCCGAGCGCGAAGCTTTTATCCCGAGCGGAACTGCGAGGACGACCATCGAGAAAATCGAGAACGCCATCGCAAAGTTTTTCTGGATTTGAATTTGGACTTCAATCTTGTCGCGGAATGCAAGCTCCGGAGTGGTTTCTTCAATGGGGCGCGGATGCCAAGTGTTGCGCGCTGCCATAAGCTCCGAAAATGTCATCAGTTTTAGGCGCGTGTTGTTTTTGTCCATTCCGCCGATTATCTCGTTTAGGGGAAGTTTTATGACAAGCTCGTCGAAGCGGGCGGTAGGCAGCGGAGTTCGCAGATTTTCCGGGTCGTCGGCGCGCGCTTTTTCGGCGCTGCCGCTTTTGAGTGTTAGGACAATTTCGTCGGTTTCGTCGTTGTAGTCGAGAACTCCCCTGTCGGCCCGTATGGATACATGCGCGCGTCCTTGGGGATCGAGTTCCCAGATTCTAAATCCCGTAAGCTCGTTGTTCTCCTCGCTGTTTGCGTAAATTACGTATCCCGGGAAATCCTTTATAAAAGAGCCCGGCTGTATGAATTGAAGGGGGTTGTTTCGGATAAGGTTTTTGAGCGCGCTTTTATATGTTCTGTCGGCTATTGGTGCGTAGTTAAAGTTTATGCCGACCGAAAAGAGCGAGGCGATTATTGCGATGAAAAAAACCGGCGCAGCCATGCTATATATGGATCTTCCGCATGCCTTTATTGCAACAACTTCGCTCTGTGCGGACATTCTGCCGAATACCAAGAGTATTCCCGTAAGCATGCCCATTGGAAGGGCGTACGGAATAACCCCCGGAATGAGGAGAGCTACTATGTATAGGAAGAACCCCATGCTGAGCCGCCCCGCCGCGAGGTCGCCGACAACCTCTTTCATGACATTGCCGAGCACAAGCACAAATACGAAAAGCGCGACCGTCAGAAATGCGGCCCCTGCGACCTGTTTTAGAATGTATTTATTGAGTGTGCCCATCTGAGAGTGATTACCGCACGATTGCCTGCGGATTGCAATCCAAAAACCCTTTCAAAATAATTTCCGGCACAAATGCGCATTTTCTGCCGTCCAATAGCGTGACAGATATTGCTTGTAATGGAAACGAGCCTTAATAAAATATCCGAAAAATTTTTTATAAAGACACGCTGTAAAATGAAATCCGAAAAGCACTTCAATATCGATTCAAACAACTGCCCGTTCTACGTACACGAGAGCGGCGAGGGAATGAAAGAAGCCATTCTTTGGCACTTGGAGCGTTCGCTCGGCTGCGCGAGAAAGACTGCGACAATCCATTCATGGTGGGTGGCTACGGCGCTTGCCATAAAAAACCATATAATGGACCACTTCATCAATACGATGTATGAGCAACATGAGAACGATGTGCGCAGAGTCCATTATTTCTCGCTCGAATACCTCGTAGGGCGCCTTACGACTGACGTGCTTATAAACACGAATTTGATGGAGCCGACTTGCAAGGCTCTCCGCGAGCTCGGGCTTGACCCGAACGTGATTTTCGACGCCGAGGTCGATATGGGGCTCGGAAACGGCGGATTGGGAAGGCTCGCGGCATGCTTCCAAGACTCCCTTGCAACGCTCGACTATCCCGCAATCGGCTACGGCATACGGTACGAGTTCGGGCTTTTCACACAGTCTTTTGAAAACGGCAGGCAAGTCGAATCGCCCGACAACTGGCTAAAATTCGGCTGCCCGTGGGAAATTGTGCGCCCTGAATACACAGTGAAAGTCCCGATGGGCGGGCGCGTGGTAAACCGCATGTCGGATACGGGCGACTGGTTCCCGTCTTGGGAGGATACAAAGGAGATTGTCGGCGTTCCGTGGGATATTCCAGTCGTGGGATTCGGGGCAAAAACCGTAAACTTCCTCAGGTTGTGGGAGTCGCGCGCGTCAAACGAATTCGACCTTGGCGCGTTCAACGAGGGCGGGTATGCCCAGGCTGTCCATGAAAAGGCTATGGGAGAGACAATTTCAAAGGTTTTGTATCCAAACGACAAAACTGAGAACGGAAAAATCCTAAGGCTTCTCCAGCAATACTTCTTCGTGTCGTGCTCATTGCAGGACATTATACGCCGCTATTTTGAAAACCACTCGGATTGGTCGCAATTTGTCGACAAGACTGTCATACAGCTAAACGATACCCACCCGGCAATCGCAATACCGGAACTGATGCGCATTATGATGGACGAATACCATCTGCCGTGGGACGAGTCTTGGGATATGTGCAAAAAGATATTTGCGTATACAAACCACACGCTACTGCCTGAGGCTCTCGAAAAATGGTCGGTTGCCTTCTTTGAAAAGCTTTTGCCGCGCCACTTGCAGATAATTTACGAAATAAATGCGCGCTGGCTGAGAAAAGTCGCCGAAAAATATCCCAACGACGTCGGCAAGCAGGAGTATCTCTCCATTATTGAAGAGGGTTCGCCGAAAATGGTCCGCATGGCGTATCTCGCGGTGGTCGGCAGCTTCAGTGTAAACGGGGTTGCTGCGCTGCATACGGAGCTTCTCAAAGACAGCGTCCTGAGCGGCTTCTACGATTTCTCTCCGGAAAAATTCAACAACAAAACAAACGGCGTCACCCCGCGCAGATGGCTTAAAGCATGCAACCCTGGCCTCTCGGCTCTGATAGACACAAAGGTTAAAGGCGTGTGCTGGCCGAAGGATTTGGACGCAATACGCGTTCTCGAAAAATACGCGGACGACGAAAGCTTCCAGAAGGAGTTCATGCGCGTAAAGCTCGAAAACAAGAAGCGCATGGCCGAAATCATAAAGGACAAATGCGGAATAGAGGTCGATCCAAACGCGATGTTCGACGTTCAAATAAAGCGCCTGCACGAATACAAGCGCCAGCATCTGAACCTTCTGCACATACTGACTCTCTATAAGAAACTCCTGCACAATCCCGACTTGGATATTGCGCCGAGAGTATTCATATTCGGCGCCAAGGCGGCTCCCGGATACGACATCGCCAAAAACATAATTTTTGCGATAAACAAAGTCGGCGAAAAAATAAACAACGATCCCCGCATTAAGGGAAAATTAAAGGTCGCGTTTATTCCGAATTACAGCGTTTCGCTTGCGATGAACATAATCCCAGCGGCGGACTTGTCCGAGCAAATATCGACAGCCGGCAAAGAGGCGTCGGGAACTGGAAATATGAAGCTCGCCCTAAACGGCGCCGCCACAATAGGAACTCTCGACGGCGCGAATATCGAAATTCTGCATTCTGTCGGCGAGGACAATATGTTCATATTCGGCATGAACGTGTCCGAAGTTCAGGATTTGCGCGCGCGCGGATACAATCCGTGGAGCGTCTATTCGCAGAATAAAGACTTGAAGGACGTTCTCGATTGGCTCGTGTCGGACTACTTTATGCCGGAGAATCCGAACGCGTTTATGCCATTGAGAAAATCAGTGCTCGATTGGGGCGACCCGTTCCTCGTGTGCGCGGACTACCAGTCGTACTGCGATGTGCAGAGCAAGGTGGACGAGGCTTTCCGCGACAAAAAGCGCTGGGCGAGGATTGTCATAAACAACACAGCCCGCATGGGATACTTCTCGTCGGACCGCACCATACGGGAATACGCCGACGACATCTGGCATCTCAAACGCTAATGGGCATCTTTTAATTTTCAAACTCCGGCGAATCGAAATCTGCCGGAGTTTTTTTATTTTTCAAATAGCATTAAAGGAAATATCTTACCACACAATAATTGCCATGCGCGTAAATAAAATTATCCGCCTGCGTGAAATATTCAAAAGGCGTCTTAATGTAATTGCGCTTTGCGCGGCGTCCACAATAAACGCTGCGGGGAGTATTGAAAAAAGCTGCTTGTTATAAGCGTAATTCAAGCGCGGGTAAAAAGGCAGAGTGTATATTTATGGGTTGTCGCAAGCCCACTGGGGAATCTTCGCCGCCCGCTATGGAGAAAGCAGTTCCTTACGCAAATTTTGCGCTGCAATACAGCGATATTTTATGCCGCCGCGCCACTAAAAACTAAAAGAGATTTGCCGCAAAAAGCGCTTTTATATTACAATAACGCGGCTGCCGATAGGCGTATCGGGTTTTTGCGCTGGGGGTTCGGCGGGGCTGCCGAAAGGCATTTGGGCTATTAATTTCCATCTCACAGGGAAGCCGTATTCTTCGCGCACGGCTTCGTCGATTGCGGGGTTGTAATGTTGCAGATTGGCGCCAAGTCCTGCGGCAGTCAGCGCGCACCATACGGCGAATTGTATCATTGCGTTTGACTGCTGTGCCCAAAGCGGAAAATTTTTTGCGAATTCCGGAAATTTTTCGGCGGTTGCGTTTGTCACTTTTTCATCGTCGAAAAATAGGATTGTACCGTACGCGGCTGCAAAAGAGTCGATTTTATCTCTGAAAGCGTTGGCGTTTTCAGGAGGAGTTTTTGGGGACAACGTCTCAAAGACAATTTCCCAAAACTTTTTTGCGCTCTCAAAGAACAGTATCGCAACTCTTGAACTTTGCGAGTTGAATGCCGAAGGGGAGTTTCTTACAATTTCCCTGACAATTTCGGTTATTTCCCCTCCGGGAATAGGCGATGAACCTCCAAGCTTATAGTTGCTCCTGCGCGCGGATACGGCTTTTAGAAAATCTTTAACGTCCATATTTTTTCTGACAATTTCAAGTTCAAAAAGTTCGGCGGCATTGGAAAAAGCAAAGCCAAGGCGGATTCGCTTGCCGCCTTTAAATTTAAAATCGGCATTTAGAAAATAATTTTAATTTTCTTGCAGTGTAGGTGATGGCCCAATCAGTGCTCATGCGGTCTAGCAATAGCTGCGTATTAGGCTCGAAAAATATTCGAGGTTTCGGCACTGGGTTGGGATTATTGCAAACGCGAGCACGTGTTTGCAGCAATTTTACGGATTCTCAATAGGCCTGTTTTTTGGCGAATTCCACCATGCAACTTCCGCAAAAAATATTTCACCTAAATTAAGTTTAGAATAGTCGTAGTGCGATACGGCTTTTTCTATCGTTTCGGAATACTTTGGATTCCCGGAAAACGCGCAAATGCTCGCCGCGGAAAGAGGCATTGTCATGAGCTTTCTTTCGTAGTTGCGCCTTCCCCATGCCTCGCGGATTTTAGTTTGGTCGAAGGCGAGTTTTTCGGCGCTTTTTTGCGAATCCTGCGGGCGCCACTTAAAATATTTTTTCCAGTTGGAAAGTTTGAATTCCAAATTCTGCGAATTGTCGAAATCGGCGTATTTTTCCAGTGTTGAAACTGTGTGGGCGGCTCCGTTTTCAAGGCCTTCGCGGTATTTTTCCCTTGCGGTTTTGTCGGTTTCGGCGTCGTAAAGTTCGCGCAGTACTGCGTAATTTTTTACATATATCCACAATAGGTTTCCGTTTATGTTTTTGAGCCAGCCTTCATCTTGCTCGTGCCCGAGCGAGCAAATCTCAAGGCATGTGGTTTGGAAATTTGCCGAACTTCCTGCGGGTTTCTCATATAGCGCTTTGCGGTATTTCTCCTCCCACTTAGAATCCCCGCTTATTATGGATGCGGCGCGCAGGCAAAAAAGATAGCAGGGGACTTGGAAGAATCTAAAACCTGATAAATCTCCGCGCGTCTGCCCTGTAAATTTGCCGTCGCAGGGGCAATTCCATTTATTCTTTTCCAGTGCGTTGCATACTTGCATGAATTTTTCCCGTATAGCGGCGCGGGCGGATTCGCTTGCTATGGAGCTTTTGTAGTAGACATACATGCCATAGAGCCACGGGATAGTCTGGTCTTCGGAGCCGCATGGATAGTGCGAGCGGCCGTCGGAAGCAAATCCGCGCGCAATGAATCCGCTCACGTCGGAACAAGACGCGCATTTCATAAGTCCCGAAAAAAGTTTTTCAGCCTTTTTCTTGTCTTCATCGCTGTTTGAAATTTCCGCCCGCCTGCACATCGCCGCAAGGTATAACCCCGTAAATTTTGCGCCGTTTTCTATCGGAGTCCACCAGGAAAGATAGTTGGGATTTCCATCTTCAACGTCTTTGGCGTTCGGCAATTCCCCGACGTAGTCGAGCACAATGCCGTCGTTGCCGACAAATTTCGACCAAAGCTGATAATGCGCCTCCTCCAAAGGTTGTGTAGCGCTCGTGCAAAAGAGTTCCGCCGCAAAGCAATTTAGTAATAATATCGATAAAAGCTTTTTCATATTGTAAGAAACTTAAAGTGAATTTTACAGGCACTCAATATTTTTACATGATTAAAATCGCAATAACTTGAGAGTGCCGCTTTCATAATTTTGGGTTCGACAATGCGTGATATTGATTCATGGCAGGTACTGTATCTTCTTCACCGCGAACATGCAAGTCATGCGGCAATTTTACAGCGGGACTTTCAATTTCTTTTCCCGAAAGATTCTTATGGTGGGATCTATTAATTCTTATTTAAAAAATGTTGAAATGTTTTGTTTTTGTTGTATTTGTTTTATATTAAATTCGTGAAACTTATAAGCTCTATGAAAAAAATGGGAATTTTATATGCGGCGATTTTTGCATTGCTGCCGTTTTTGGCAATGGCGGAAAATTCTGACAATCTGAAATCAGGCTTTAAAAGTCCCCCAGTGGAATCATTGCCGCGCACATGGTGGCATTGGATAGATGGAAATATAACCGAAGAAGGCATAACTGCAGACTTGGAGGCAATGCGCAAGGTTGGCATAGGCTCCGCGACAATTCTCGACATCACAAGCGGATTGCCTAAAGGCCCTGTAAAGACTCTTTCTCCCCGGTGGTACGAGCTCGTAAACCATGCGATAAGAGAGGCTGAAAGGCTTGGAATGGAAATAACTGTCCATAATTGTCCGGGGTGGTCGAGCTCAGGCGGTCCGTGGATAAAACCTGAAGACGCAATGAAGGAAATTGCGTGGACCCAAACAGCCGTAAAGGGCGGCGGCGAAGTCAATGTAAAGCTTCCAAAGGCGCAGGGAAAATTGGGATTTTACAAGGACATTGCAGTTGTGGCGTATCCGAGCCTCGAGGGAGAATCCGACGCATTTAAAAATGCCGGATTTAAAATCATAAAAAATTTCCCAACCGCGAAAGAGTTCAAAGTTCCGGAGTATATGCCGGACTATATAAAAGTGACGCAAGAGGCGGAAGACCTGTTGGGCGGCGATTGGAGAAAAGTCGCGATGCTGCGTCCCGCCAAAGAAAACACTCCGGGAGATTCTGTCGTATTTGAGTTCGACAAGCCGTATTCAATTGGCGGATTTAAAGTAAGCATAGGCGGCCCTCCTTACAACGCGTTCGCTGTGTTTGACATTTGGGTTTCTGACGACGGAAAAACTTTTAGAAAACATTTCACGACAGCCCCTATGCGCCACCCTGCTGCGGAGAGCGGATTTTCGGCGGCGACGGCAAAATTCATAAAAGTAGAACTGGTCGGAAGCAACGGCGGGAAACCCGTATCGCTCTACAATATGTCATTTTACCCGTATGTAAAAATTCCTGATATAGATTTAAAGATCTTTTCAAAGTGGGGGACAATTCCGCGCCGCGAGTTTCCCGAAGGAATCAAGCCCATCGCAAAAAACTCGATTGTTGACCTCACAAAATATATGGATTCCGAAGGGAATCTTAAATGGCGCGCGCCTGCAGGCGACTGGACTGTGCTTCGCTTTGGAATGGTGTGCAACGGGCGCGGAAACCATCCCGCCACCCCCGAGGGTTCCGGATTGGAATGCGACAAAATGTCCAAGCGGGGGGTTGACGCTGCATGGTCGGGAATGATGTCGAAAATAGTTTCCGATGCGGGCGAATACGCCGGAAAAGTTTTGAGCGCAACACTCATAGACAGCTATGAAGTTGGCCCCCAAAACTGGACTGACGGCTTCCCCGCCGAGTTTAAAGAGTTGCGTGGCTACGACATTGTCAAGAATTTGCCTATCTTAACCGGCAGATACGTTGAGAGCGCCGACTATTCCGAGCGTTTCCTTCAAGATTTCCGCAGGACAATCGCCGACCTGTTCGCAAAGTATTACGGAAAATATTTTTCTGAACTCGTGGCAAAAAGCGGCCTGAAATTCATATCCGAGCCCTACGGCGGACCCTTCGACGAGCTTTTGCAGGGCAGGTACGCCGACATTCCAATGGGCGAGTTTTGGAGCGGCTGGAACAATACTGGCAACGCGCGCTTGGCATCTAATATAGCCCAAATAAACGGCCGCAAGTTCGTGCAGACAGAAACGTTTACTTCCGGGCCCGGAGAATGCTGGAAAAGCACCCCCGCGAACCACAAAACACAGGGCGACAACGCGTTTTCGGAAGGGGTAAACAGGTTTGTTTTCCATAGCTACGCGCACCAGGCGTACGAAAGGGACGGGGCCGGAATCACCATGGGGATATGGGGGTTTCATTTCAACAGAAAGAATACTCTTTGGGATTTTTACGACGGCTGGCTGTCTTACATTGGAAAGTCGCAGTTTATGCTTCAACAGGGAAGGTTTTCCGCCTCCGCCCTGTACATTGCCCCCGAGGAAGTTCCGTGCATAACTCCTCTTACCCAGATATACGCCGCGAAGGATTTCTATTGCGGGGTAGATTTATTTGCGCCGAATCTCCCGTTCGGCTACGCCGGAAATGTTTGCGAGCCCTATGCGGCCTTTGATTCAATCTCTGTCTCCGACGGAAAAATACGCTTAAAAAGTGGAATGAAGTACGACATTTTAATCGCCAACAACACTGAGACGATTTCCGACAGGCTCCTCGGCAAAATTCTCTCCTTTGCGAATGACGGTGCGATTGTTTTGCTCGGCAACCCCCCGAAAAAATCCTTCGGGCTTTCGGGGTATCCCAAAAATCAAAAGCGTTTCGATAGGCTCGTATCCGAACTGTGGGGCGGGCTTGACGGCGCTTCCAAGACCTCGAAAAAGCTTGGAAAGGGCAGGGTTTTCTTCGGAGTTTCACCGGAGAGCGTCTTCAGGGAAATCGGTGTTAAGCCCGACTTCTCCGCGACGCGCGTTGACGGAAAAAAACTTGAAGATATAAAATACATACTGAGAAAGACTGAATCCGCAGACATCTACTTTGTAGCAAACCAGGCGGAAAGCGGATTGGCAACTCTCATAAACGCCGAATTTGCGTCCTCATGCCCGTCTCCCGAAATATGGGACGCCGAGACCGGGAAAATTATCTCTGCCGCGGTTTGGGATTCTTCCGGCGGGCGCACTGTCGCGCAGCTTGCGCTTTTGCCGAGGCAGTCGCTGTTTGTGGTTTTCAATAAGAATGCCGAGGCTCATCCGCACCTTAAAAAGGTTAAATGGGAGCCCGCAAAGAATCTCTCCGAGCGGCTTGTAGTTGAAAAGGCTCTATGGAGAAGTATAGACGGTTCGAAAGGCGCGGACGTGTCGGAGCTTGTGCGGTCAAAGATAAAAGACTCCTCGCTGAAATTGTCTGCAACAAGCGGAGAGCTTGGCGGCGACGCCGCCCCGAATATGCCGAAAGTTCTCGAAGTCTTTTATTCAATCGACGGAAAGAAAGGCCGCTTGGCTGTCAACGAATGGAAGTCCGCAGAGATAAAATGTCCGCCGCTTTCCGAAAGCGGATTGCCCGACAGGGAATTTGCCGTAGAGCGCAGGGGCGGAAAATTGTTTTTGCGCGCCTGGGCGGAAGGCTCTTTTGAGGCTTTGTCTGCGGACGGGAAGGCAATAAAAATAAATTCGGGCAAAATTCCCGAAAAGATAGACTTGTCGCGCGGGTGGACAGTGGAGCTCAAAGATTCAGGCGTGGAAAAATTTCGCAAAAATAAGCTCGAATCTCTGTCAAAAAGCGGCAATCCGGATGTAAAATATTTTTCTGGCACTGCGAGGTATTCAAAAAAATTCAACTTGCCCAAGGGATTTTTGTCGGAGCTTGTCGCCGTTGATTTGGATCTCGGGAAAGTGCGCGACATTGCCCGTGTGCGGCTTAACGGCAAGGACATGGGGAACCTATGGTATCCTCCTTATAGCAGGGAAGTGACAGAGGCCCTGAAAGAAGGCGAGAATATACTTGAAGTCGAGGTAGCTAACACATGGTTCAACCGCTTTGTCGGCGACGAAACGCTTCCGGAAGACGCCGAATGGAAACCGCGAAATTCTAACGGACAGCTTCTAAAGTCTTTCCCCGACTGGTATATGAAAGGCGAAAAGAGCCCGTCCGGCAGAAAGGCTTTCACAACTTTCAGAAATTGGAGCAAAGATTCCCCGCTTATAGAATCCGGCTTGATTGGGCCTGTTGTTTTGCGCCCTTCAAAACTATCCGCTATAGAGCTGTAATTTCTTTAAATGTGCGCGCATTTCTTGCTCTGCGGCATGCGCGAAAGCCGCGGCCTAACTTTGCGCGTTTCCCGTATTTTTTGAAAGATTTATTGCAGGCATAAATGGAAAATTTTACGGATAAAAAAGAATATTAAAATGGATAATTTTGTAGAGCGTCTTTGGCAGGTTCAAAAACATCTGCTGACTTGAAGCTATGGAAAATGCAATCTTCCTTGCGCGGGGTTTGGCGAAAAAATCCGCTAATTCCCGCACTTTATATTTTCTTTTTCAGGGGGAGCGTGGGATTCATTTTATAAAGTGTCTATTTTAAGAAAAACTGTTCTCGCGTTTGTGCGCATATGCAGACTTGCCGCACTAATTGAGCGATGCAAAGAATATTTGCACTGTAAACGGGCTGCCGCGCCTGCGTAAATTTGCCGCGAAAAGCCGGCTATAAAGAATTTTTGTGCTGTAAAAATATTTGGCAGCCATGCGCGCGTTGATTGTAATACTCAATGCTCCCGCCGCAAATTTTCATATCCCATGCGCAATGCTTTCTTTCGCCTATTAATGCGCAAAAATCTTCAAAGAAGTTTGCGCCAAAAAAACAAAAAACCCGAATCTGTTTTAGATTCGGGCTTTCCTGCTTTAAAATTATTTTGGCTAAGCAAAATTAGTAAGCGCCAAAGTGGAATACTGTCGTAGTGTCGTACGTTTCGCCGGGGCGCAGAATTGTCGAGGGGAAATCCTCGTTGTTTGGCGAGTCGGGGAAGTGCTGGGTCTCAAAGCACATTCCGTAGCGGAAGCGGTATTCCTTGCCGCCTTTACCCTTTACTCCCTTCAAAAAGTTGCCTGCGTAAAACTGCATTCCGGGTTCGGTTGTGGAAACGGTCATTTCCCTTCCGGATACGGGCTCGTAAACGCGCGCGGCAAACGTCAGCGCCTTCGGGTTTTTGGGATATTTATTCAACACCCAGTTGTGGTCGTAGCCGTTTGCCCCCTTCAACTGCGGGTCGTCAAATTCTATGCGCGAGCCCACTTGGCGGGGATTGCGAAAATCAAACGGAGTTCCCTGCACGTCTTTAAGACCGCCCGTCGGAATGAGGAATTTCTTTGATACGGGCGTAAATTTGTCGGCATTTATAGTAAGCTCGTGGTTGGCGACGCTCCCCTTTCCCTCTCCGGCGAGATTAAAGTAGGAGTGGTTTGTCAGGTTGCAGATTGTGGGTTTGTCGGTAGTTGCCTTGTAGTTTATGGTCAGGTTGTTTGAATTGTCGAGCGTGTAGGTGACAGCCACTTTTAGCGTTCCGGGGTACCCTTGCTCGCCGTCCGGGGAGACGAGGTTGAGCTTTAATGTTGCGCACTTGGAATTCGCAGAGCCTTCAGCGTCCCAAACCCTGCTGTCGAAGCCAATTTTGCCGCCGTGTATGTGGTTTACCCCGCCGTCGTTTTTGGGCAGATTATAGGTTTTGCCGTCTATTGAAAATTCGCCCTCAGATATGCGGTTGCCGTACCTGCCTATGAGCGCGCCGAAATACGAGTGGTCGGGGCTGTCGTAGCGGCTCAGAGAATCAAAGCCGAGAACCACGTCGCCGAATTGCCCGTTGCGGTCCGGCGCGAGTATTTGCACTATGCGCCCTCCGAAATTCGTTATTTTTACGGTGAGCCCCTTGTCATTTTTCATCGTAAACAGCTTGACAGGAGTCCCGTCTTTTGTCTTGCCCCAGTCGGTCTCGGTTATGCTTTGCGAGAATGCCGCGGCGGCAATCGCCGCTAGCGAGAATAAGGTGTATATTGTCTTTTTCATATTTGTGATTTTATAAATTCCGCTGTTTGTGAGAAAGCCTTGCCGCGGTGGCTTATGGAATTCTTCTCGCGCTCGGTGAGTTCGGCTGTGGTTTTCCCGCGCTCCGGGAGCAGAAAAAGAGGATCGTATCCAAACCCGCGCTCGCCGCGCTCCGATTTGTCTATGACACCTTCAATCTTCCCTGTAAAGACTTTTTCAATTCCGTTGGGGCATTCGAGGGCTATCGCGCAGACGAACCTTGCGGTACGGTCGGGCATGGGCACGCCTTCGAGGTTTTTTAGAAGCTTTTTGTTGTTGGCGGCGTCCGCCCCATCGCCTTTTATGCCCGCGTACCTTGCAGACATTACGCCGGGCTCTCCGCCGAGAAAGTCGACGCATAATCCGCTGTCGTCCGCCATTATAAAGCAGCCTTTGGGTGCGATTTTTGCAGCGGCGCGCGCCTTTATAAGCGCGTTTTCTGAAAATGTTTTGCCGTCTTCTTCGGGCGGCTCAAATCCGCTTAATTCGCCCGCTCCGAATACGTCGCAGTCGAGCTTGGCGTTTGCAAACATCTCGCGGAATTCGGATATCTTGTGCGCGTTGGAAGTTGCTATGCAAATTTTTATACGGCTCATTTTCCCTCCGCGCTGTAATCCGGCCTGTCGGCAAGAAGTTTTACTTTAAGAGCCGGCACTTCCACAAATTCGGCTCCTTCCGCAGTGTCGAGCGCGGCTTCGAGCGCGCCCATTTTTGCGTCAAAGTTGTCTATTGTGGATACAAACACCGCTTCGGGAGTCGCGGCACGAACGGCCGCCCCCCACTCGGGCTCGCCCTGGTGGCTCAATATTATGTGCTCCAATCTCAACAGTATGTCCGCAGGCAGCGCGTTTTTAATTCCCGCTCGCCTGACTATCCTGTACCCGAGAACGACATGCCCCTGCAATATCCCCTCGCGCGTGCGGTCGGTCACAAGCCCCTGCGAATATTCCACAGTTTTTCCTATATCGTGCAGTATGCAGCCGGCTATCGCCAAATCGGCGTCGACAAACGGATATAGGGGCAAGAGCTTGTCGGCCATTCGCGCCATTTTCAAGGAATGCTCTAGCAATCCATACATGTATGCGTGGTGCATTTTTACGGCGGCAGTCGAGGTAAAGAAAGTTTCGCGCTCGTTTAGGGCGTAGATTACCGTGCCGCGCAGGGCTTCGTTTGATATTTTGCCGGCATAGTCGAGCAGCTCAGCTTTCATCGCGGCGGGGTCGTATTTCGACACGGCAACCAAAAAAGGCATTTCCGCAGCTGTCTCCTCGTCCGAGAGCTTGCGCGCGGACTCTATTTTGGGGCTTGGCCTCCCGTTAAAAAAATCGACGCTTGCGCATATCTCGAATGCTGTGCCTACGGGGGCGTCCTGCAAGACGGCGTACGTCGGCGCCCCGTCGAAGCACATCGCGGTCATCGAACCGGAGTTGTCGACAAATTCCAGCACGAGAAATTCCGTATTGTTCTTCGCAGTTTTTACGGTTTTCGAGCGCAACAGGACAGTAGCTGTAAATGTCTTGCGCCTGTCTTGTTCGCCGAAATTTTTAAGCTCTGAAAGCCTTATTTTCACTTTACTTCTCCATCTCTATGACGAGGCTCGACCATTCCCCCATAACCGCGGATTCTATTGACTTTGCCCTCTTGCACCTGCTTGCAAAACATTCTTTGACTTCGTCGTTTTCTGCGGCGAGAATCCCGCTGAGTATGAGCCTTCCGCCGGGGTTTACAGCGTCTATCAGGTTGTCGGCGTATATGCACAAAACATCGGAAATTATATTCGCAAGCAGAATGTCCGCCTTCCTCCCGGCGAGCGCCATTTCTATCCCCGAGTGGACAAACTCTATCGCGCCCTTTGGTATTGCGTTAAATTCGGCGTTTTCAATGCTTACTTTCACGGCTTCCGGGTCGCGGTCAAATCCGAACACTTTTCTTGCGCCCAAAAGGTACGCGCTAATAGCCAAAATTCCGGAGCCGCAGCCTGCGTCTATGACGGACTTATCTTTGGGGTTGTCCGCGAGGGCGTCTATCAATGCCATTGCGCAGAGCCTTGTTGTCGGGTGGTCGCCCGTTCCGAAGGCCATTCCGGCGTCGAAGTAGAGCGCCTTGTCGGATTCGGGCACGCGGTATTCGCCCTTCATCCAGACGGGCACCCAGTGCAGCCCGCGGCAATCCCACGGTTTTAGGTATTTTTTGTATTCGTTTTGCCAGTCGGCGTCGTTTACGGCTTCGGTGTCGTAGCTTTCGGGAAGCGCAGGGAAGGCTTTGCGGAGCTCGCCGTATTCGGCGGCGGCGTCGTCGGGCGTCTCAAAAAAGCCGAAGAGAACCGTCGGAGATTTGTCGTCGACTTTTTCTATTCCCCAGTTTGAGCGCACGAGCTCGCAAAAATGGTCTTCAAGCGGATCGGACAGCGCCTCTTTTATTGCTGTTTTGATTTTTATCATGCTGCTTCTTGCTTCCTTAAATCAGACTGTTGCGAGAATCGCCGCCATGCAGCCCATGGCGGAGGCGGTAATTGCCTGGCGGAAAGTCCTGTCGGAGCAGTCTCCGGCTACAAATACGTTCTCGATGTTCGTTTTTACCTGTGTGCCGGGTATCGGGGTTATGTATCCGTCGGCGTCCATATCCAATATCCCCTTAAAAATTCCGGTGTTCGGCGTGTGCCCTATCGCTACAAAAACCCCCTTGCAGGGTATTTCTGTTTTAACGCCCGTCTTTACGTTGCGGACGAGTACGCCGCGGCAAATTCCGTTTTCGTCCGGGATTACCTCCTCGACGACGCTGTCCCAAACGGGCTCTATTTTAGGGTTGGCGAGCGCGCGGTCGGCCATGATTTTTGAGGCGCGGAATTCGTTGCGGCGGTGGATTATCTTCACCGACGAGCAAAATCTTGTCAGGAAAACCGCCTCCTCGCAAGCGGAGTCTCCGCCGCCCACTACTACTACGTCTTTGCCGCGGTAAAATGCGCCGTCGCATGTCGCGCACGCCGACACTCCCTTGCCGCCGTACATCTCGGCTTCTCCCTTCGCGCCGGTCATGCGGGGCGACGAGCCTGTAGCGACTATGATTTTCTTTGCCTCGAACGATTTACCGCCCTCACAAAACACTTTTTTTGTTTCGGAGCCGAAGTCCACTTTTTCGACGACGGCGTTTTCTATTTTCGCACCGAATTTCTGGGCTTGTTCGCGCATTTTCCAAAGGAGGTCGAAGCCGTTTACGCCCTCGGGGAATCCGGGGAAGTTTTCGACGTCGCTTGTCGTGGTTAGTAGCCCTCCCGGCTGGGAGCCTTCAATCACCAGCGGCGACATTCCCGCCCTTGCGGTGTAGATTGCGGCGCCCATTCCAGCGCAGCCGCTTCCGATAATTATTACTTCTTCCATAGTTTTACAATAATGCAGTTTTATCTAAAAGTAGGCAAGATTCTTTTGAAGGGTTTTGTCTGCATTTTGTTCCGCTCTTAAGTAAATTACCGAGCGGCGGATTTTCGGCAGGCTGTTTTCTTTATTTTGCGCAACTTTAAAATATTCGGTTTTGAAGTCGGGCACTTTTGCCGCGCCTATATCTGCCGCGCAGGCGGCGGTTATCTTATGAAACTGCACAGGTATAAACAAGGCGCGCAAGCGACGATTATTTAGGGAAGCCGCGTTGGAGTAAATTATTTAGGGAAGCCGCACGGGGGGATAAATTTCTTGGTGAAAATGTAGAGGCTCGGCCGGCGATGCGGGTAGGCAGGAGGTGCGGACAGCGATTGTTTTATGAAGCCGCACGTGGGAAAACTGTTTTGAACAGTAGAGGTTCGGCCGTCGATTGGGTTGAGCAGGCGCGCAGGCGGTAATTATATTTCGAAGCCGCGCGATTATAGCCTATTTTGTGTAGGTATGCGGTCGCTTTCGCATTTTATAGAAGATATCCCATTTTATTTTTTTGTCTAACTTTTCGTCGGACTTTATAGGCGGCAATGGAGAATTAGAGACTTGCAAAAGGGAGTGCTTTCGGGTTTTATGTGGAGCGATGGAAAATAAAAAGGCTATTGTCGTGGGCGGCGGCGTGAGCGGATTGTCCGCCGCTTGGGAGCTTAAAAATAAAGGATTTGAAGTCACCGTCATCGAAAGGCGCGACGCCGCGGGAGGGGTAATACACACGTTTGAATCGGGAGGTTTCCGCGCCGAAAGCGGGACAAATTCCGTAATGGTGACAAGCCCGCGGCTTCTTAAATTTTTTGATGACGCCGGCCTTGGCGAAAAAGTAGAGCGCTCAAAGCCAGCCGCAAAGAAGCGGTTTTTTGTCCGCGGAGGTAAGCCGCGCGCGGTGCCGATGGGGCCATTGTCGCTCCTGTTTACGCGCCTGTTCTCGTTTTTCGGGAAATTGAGGCTTTTTATGGAGCCGTTTATCGGGCCCTCCAACCCCGACAACGAACCGAGTGTGGAAGAATTCTCTGAGCGCAGGCTCGGCAAGGACGTTTCCGACTACGCTATAAACCCTTTCATGGCGGGCGTCTATGGCGGGGATCCCAAGCGGCTTTCCATAAAATACGCCTTCCCCGCATTTTGGAATTTTGAGCAAAAGTACGGCTCGATTATCCGCGGGGCTATAAAATCGATGAAAGAAAAAAAGGCCGCCGGGAACATTTTTAAGCCCGTGATGATCTCTTTTGATGGCGGCATGGGAACTCTCATCAAAAAATTGTCGGAGGATATTGGCGACGGATTGAAAACGTCCGCGCATATAATATCGATAGATTCCACAGCCGACGGAAGGTGGGAGGTCTCTTGGGGCACGACTGCCGAGGATTGCTGCGATACTTACGACGCGCTCGTCATTGCCGTTCCCGCGCCGGATTTAAAGTCACTGCCCTTGGGAGGGGCGCTCGCTGCCGCGCTGGAGCCGCTTTCTAAAATTGTCTACGCGCCAGTGGCAACCTATTCTATGGGCTTTAAGCGGCAAGATGTATCGCATAAGCTCGACGGCTTTGGCGCGCTTATACCGCAGCGCGAGGATTTTTCGATTCTCGGCTCGCTTTTCGTATCGAGCATATTTTGCGGGCGCGCGCCTGAGGGGTTTGTCACGCTTACAAACTATGTTGGCGGCATGCGCCACCCGGAACTCGCGGCGCTTCCGCAGGAGGAAATGAGAAAAGTAGTATTGCGTGACATTCGAAAGCTCTTGGGGGTGAAATCGGAGCCCGCCTTTGAAAAAATGTTCTATTGGGAGCATGCAATCCCGCAGTATAATATCGGATATGGGGATATAATCGAATCCGCCGCAGAGGCTGAAAAACGTTTCAATTCGCTCGCCCTCATAGGTTCATACCGCGGCGGAGTCGGAGTGGGAGCCTGTATAGAAAACGCCCTAAAAGCGGCGGATTCCGTTGCCGAAAAATGCAAGTGAAAAAGGCATTCATACTTGTAAACACTGGAAGCCCGTCGGAATTGTCCGTCGGGGCGGCTAAAAGTTTTTTACGCCAATTTTTGTCGGATCCGGAGGTTATTTCTGCGCCGTTTTTCATTCGCTATCCGCTCGCGTACCGCATTGCGTCTAAAAGGGCGGAGGCGTATCTCGAAAACCTAAAAAAAATATCGGTAAACGGGGTTCCAAGGCTCCGTGCGATCTGCTCGGCGCTCGCGCGGAAAATATCCTCGATTACGGCTGTCGACACCTTCGCGGCATACTGCTACGGAGAGGATTCGATTGCCGACGCTTTGAGGGCGGCGCGCTCTTTGGGCGCGCGGGAATTCAGGTTTGTGCCGATGTTCCCGCAGTCGGCATCTTCCACGACCCTTAGCGTTAAGAAGGAGGTGTTCTCCCACCGCAGGGAAGGCGAGCGTTTTCTATTTAAGGAAAACTACTTTGACGATGCCGCATATGTTTCAGCTCTCGCAAATTCCTTTAAAAAATACGGCGACAGAAGTCTGCCTGTATTGGCGTCGTTCCATTCGATACCCGTGTCCCAAAATTCGCGGACAGATTATTCCGGGCAGTGCTCGAAGACTGTCGAAAAGTTTGCGGCCGCGGCGGAGATATCCGATGTGTCGCTCGCATGGCAGTCGCAAATGGGCGGAATTGTCAAGTGGCTCTTGCCTTCCGCTTCAGAGACGGCCGAAAAAATGGCAAAAGACGGCTCGTACGGAATAAATGTAATATGCCCGGGCTTTGCATGCGATTGCACAGAAACACTCGTGGAAATCGACGGCGATTTGCGGAAAGTTTTTCTTGGCGCGGGCGGAAAAATATTCAATTATATCCCGTGCCTTAACGATTCGGCCGACCACGCTGTTATGTTTTCTGAAATTTTCGAGAGGATGAAATGATATTTGCTGCGTTGATATTTCTGGCAGGTGCGCTCTACGGAGTTTCGGCGTACTTCGGGGCGGGAGGAGCCGCGGGGAAGTCCCTAAAAACAGCGCTGGCGGGATTCGCGGCGCATACGGCGGCCCTCGTATGGTTTGTGGCGCACTACGGAAAATTCCCGACGGGCACGCCTTACGGGCTGCTCGAAATAATAGTTTGGACTTTTGTGCTGATACAGACGGGGGCGGCTCTCTTCGGCCTGAAATTTACGGGGGTGTTCTCGATGCTTCCGGCTTGCGTATTGGCGCTATTGCCGCTCGGGTGCCCCGCATTTGTAAGATCGGTGGGCGGCGGCGGAGGAGCGTCGGCGGCGGTCGGAATGCACGCGATTCTTGCGCTCGTTTCGTACGCATTCGTGGCGGCGGCGGCGTGTTTCGGAATTTTATATATTTTGCAAAGGCGCTCGCTTAGGGACAAGTCGCGCGGAATTTTCTCGCGGCTGCTGCCGTCGCTAGAAACTCTCGACAGGCTCGGGGCGATGTCTGTCGGGGGCTCGGTGTTTTCGATGATAATATCGGCGGCACTCGGATTTTACGCGCTTTCCGGCATTCCCGCGGCGGAGGGCGCATCGTCGGCCGCTTACTGGAAGTTCGCGGCGGCGGCTGTTCTTTTCTGCGCCCAGCTTGCGGCGTTCATGCTTTGCGCGTTAGGTAAGGCAAATGGAATAAGGCTTGCGCGGATAGAAATACTTTTGGCTGCGATTGCGATCGCCGCGATGGTTCCTGTTGAAATATTTAACATATCCAAATGAAAAGCGACATACGAAAAGACCTGCTCGACTTCATGAAGAGCAAAAGCTACACCCCGCTTACCCTCCCGCAAATAGCGACTGCCCTCGGCCTCTCAAGAAAGGCTTGCGCGCCCCTTCGGAAGGCGATGGACTCCCTTATAGCGGACGGCACCGCGGCGAAAGTGAAGGGCGACCGCTACGGGCTTTCGGGCGATTTAAACCTTCTGGCTGGAACAATAGCGTTTAGACAGCGCGGCGGGGCATTTTTAGACGTTCCGGGCTCCGACGAAAGAATAGAAATCCGACCCGAGGACACTGGCGTTGCCCTAAATTCCGACAAAGTTCTCGCGCGGCTGCTTCCGGAATCTTTCAAGCCGCGCAGAGGCAGAAACGGAAGGCGCGATTGGAATGCCGCAAACTACGGCGTTCGATACGCAAAGGTAATTAGAATTCTCGAGAGGGCGAACTCCAAGGTCGTTGGGACGCTTAGGAGATCGTATTCGTTCTGGCATGTCGTACCGGACGACCCCAAGTTTTTCTACGACGTAATTGTTTCAGACCCGGCGAAATCTGGAGTCGTTCCGCCCCCGAAGGAGAACGACAAAGTGGTTGTCCGACTGAACGAGTGGGTTCAAAAGCATATGAATCCCACAGGCGAGATAGTGGAGAATCTCGGCGAGAGCCACACGCCGATGGCGGAGTACCGTTCGATACTTGTGAAATACGACCTTTCGGAAACCTTCCCGGAAGATGTCGAAAAATGCGCGGATTCCGTCCCTAGCGAAGTCTCGGCCCGCGACATATCCGGGAGGTTCGACGCGCGCTCAATTCCCACAATAACCATTGACCCGGAAGACGCAAAAGACTTCGACGACGCAATATCCCTGCGCCCTGCCGAGGGGGGGAACTACGAAGTCGGAGTCCACATAGCGGACGTCTCAAAATACGTAAAGCTATCTTCGCCGCTCGACCGCGAGGCCGCAAAACGCGGGAATTCCACATATCTTGTTGGAACGGTTATCCCCATGCTGCCGTTTAAGCTCTCAAACGGCATATGCAGCCTTGTCGAGGACGAAGACAGGCTCGTAAAAAGCGTATTTCTGACAGTTAGCCCGAACGGGAATATTTTGGGGGCGCATTTTGCAAATTCGGTGATACGCAGCTCAAAGAGGCTTTCATACGAGCAGGCGCACGCGCTGATAACGCTAGACAATCTCGGCGAGGCGGCGGCTGTAAGGCCACCCGAAAACTACGAGACGGCGTTTTCCGGCAAGGATTTGACTGAGCTTTCTCCCGAGAGCCTAGCGGCGCTTCAAAAGATGGTCCGCACCTTGTGGGGCATAGCCTCGGGCATGCGCCAGCGCAGAATGAAGGAGGGAAGCCTCGACCTGAATATGCCGGAGTTTAAAATTTTTTGCGATAAAGATGGCTACGCCGACAGAATCGAAAAAATAGAATACAACGAGAGCCACCAGCTTGTGGAGGAGTTTATGCTTGCGGCAAACAGGGAAGTGTCGAAGGCGCTTTTCGGGGCTAAAATTCCATACATATCGCGCGTCCACGACGAGCCTGACCCCGACAAGCTATCCGAACTCCGCGACGAGCTTGAACCCTTCGGAATTGAATGCGGCGACCTCACAAGCCGCCGTGAAATAATAAAGCTGCTCGAGCAGATAAACGCCCATCCGCAGGCGTACATTCTAAAAACAATGTTTTTGCGTAGCCTCAAGAGGGCGGAGTACAGGGCTAGCCCCGACGGGCACTACGGGCTGTACATGCGCTTTTACGCCCATTTTACCTCTCCGATACGCCGCTATGCAGACCTCACAGTGCACAGGTGCTTCGACCGCATGTTGTGGGAGCGTAAAATCCCAACGGCTCCGAAATACGCTCCTGCGGCTCTTGCAAAGACGGAGCTTGAAGCCGTGGCTGAGGCGATAACGCGCACGGAAGGCAACAGCACGGAGGCCGAGAGGGAGTCGCACAAAATAAAATTGATGGAGTATTTTGAGCGCAGAATAGGCAAGGGCAATGCGTTTGAAGCGATAGTGACGTCGCTTTCAAACCACGGATTTTTTGTGGATTTGACGCAGTCGCAAGCATACGGGTTTGTCCATTTGCGCACATTGCACGACGACATATACCATCTTTCCGACGACGGCACAGAGCTTAGGGGCAGGCGGACGGGCACCACCTTCCGCGCAGGCGACAAAGTGTATGTCGATGTGGAGAGTGTCGACAGATTTAAGCGCCAAATAGACTTCCGGCTTGCGGATTGCGCACAGCCTTTGAACGAGCGCGGCGAAAGCGGCTTTGCGGGCGCGAAAATCGCCGACGCCCGAAAGTCTAAGAATAAAAGCTATAAAGAGTTTGGCGGACGCAGGGAAAAGGGCGGCCGCAAGGGCGGCGGCAAAGGCGGCAAAAGAAGGCGCTAATTTGAGCCGCCTTCTTACGATAGACAAGTTTGTTTTCAGCTTGGTTTAGGCGTTTTTTTAATGCTTGACTATTCGTTAAATTGTGAAAATTTTTATAAAAACGCCCTCAACTTGCGCACGCCGCATAGTGCCTTGATTGTGAGTCTTTATGCAATTCCAATGAAGTAAAAGACATTTATGAAAGAAGAAAAAATAAACAGAAGAAGCTTTATAAAGCGGACGGCCTTCGCGACTGCGGCGGCGGCTCCCTTTTTTATTGCCAGAGATTTGTTGGCGAACGGTTCGCCAAATGAAAAAGTAAATGTAGCCGTAATAGGCATAGGCAAACAGGTTCCCGCGCATTTAAGCTACGCTGGAATGGACGTTTGCAGGTTGACAGCCGTTTGCGACGTCGATACGGAGCGCACGGCGTGGGCCAAGCAGAAATTGGAGAACGACTATAAAAACCGCGGACAGTCCGTGGAGGTAAAGACTTTCCGCGACTTCCGCGAATTGCTCGCCGACCCGTCGATAGACGCAGTTTCGATAGCCACTCCCGACCACTGGCACGCAATAATGAGCATACTCGCCGCGCGCGCCGGCAAGCACGTGTATTGCGAAAAGCCCTTGACTTTCTCGATACAGGAGGGCGAACAGGTTTTGAAGGCTGTCAAGGCCGCCGGAGTAGTATTCCAGACAGGCTCGCAGCAGCGCAGCGAGACTTCGTTTAGGAACGCCGTGCAGCTCGCGCGCACGGGAATGCTCGGCGAGATAAAAGCCGTATTTTGCGCAGTGCCGTGGAGATTCCCGGTATTTTACAACTGGCCGGCGGAAGAGCTTCCGGCTACAATGGACTGGGAAATGTGGGTAGGACCCGCCCCGATGAGGCCCTATTCGCGGCATTTGCTGCACCCGCTTCTTCCGGCGAACGCCCGCGGCGGGCGCTTCGGATACGAATGGGGCGCATGGAGATGGCACTACGACTACGGCAACGGCATGCAGGGCGACTGGGGCGCGCACCACTTCGACATCGCCCAATGGGGATTGAATATGGACGGCAAAGGCCCGAAATACGTGCGTCCGTACACCGCCCAAAATCCCTCTAATATACACGACAAGCGCAGCTTGTACTACGAATACGAAAACGGCACAAAGGTGTTCTACGGCCATCCGACCGAACATTTGAAAAAACTCGGCGCAAGCAACCTCGGCCCGATGGTCACTTTTATAGGCACTGAAGGAACGGCGTGCGCAAGCCGCGGCGGATTCTTCTGGGCAAGCTCGCCGTCGCTTATGAACGTAAAGCTCCCTGAAGGTCAGGAATCGGCCTATGTGAACGGTTTTGGAAACCACAACCGCAACTTTATAGAAAGCATTCTTACTGGAAGGCCCACAATATGCCCCGTAGAGGCAGGCGTATCGTCTTCCAACATGTGCATAATGGGAACCATTGCCCATAGGCTCGGCCGTATGCTCGAATGGGATTGGAAGAACTCGACTTTCGTTAACGATCCAGAGGCCGTTTCGCTAATGTGGCGCGAAAACCGCGGCGAATGGGCTAAGGTATTCTAATTTTTACCGGAGGACTTTTTGATGAAAAAACTTACGACAATTTTCCTCGCGGCGGCCGCCGCGTTCGCCGTGTTGCCAGTATTTGGCCAGGTGAAGATGAAATATCAGCCCGATCCGGTTTTCGGCCAGGACAGAATTAAGAAGCTCCACGACGCAGCGCCTGCAAAGGCGGCGGTCGCCCCCGCAAAGCCGCGCAAAATGCTCATATTTTCGCGCACTTCCGGGTTTAGGCACTACGGCGGAATTGTTGCCGCAAAGGAAGTCCTAAAACATATGGGCGAAAAGCTAGGCGTTTGGGAAACCGTAATCAGCGACGACGTAAACGAATTTACGCCCGAAAACCTTAAAAAATACGACGTAGTAATCCTCAACAACCCGACCGCCGCATGCTTCGGCCCCACAAATGTGGAGTTGGACGAAATGTCCAAGGAGGAGGCTAAAAAAGCGGTTCAGAATTCGCTGCAATACTGCAAAAACCTTATCGAATACGTCAAGAATGGCGGCGGCGTCGTCGGATTGCACTCGGCTCCCGACTGCTACAACTACGACAATATCCGCTGCTGGGAATACACCAACTTGCTTGGGGGAGACTTTGTCGCCCACCCGTGGACTCTCGGAGGCTGGACCGGCGTGATGTCCCCTAAATACATGTTCTCCATAGACGATGAAAACTCTCCGATAACAAAAGGCATATGGCCTTCGAACGGCTTTATGGTCTATGACGAAATCTACATGATGGGCAAGTCCTATGACCGCTCGAAATGCAGGATTCTTATCCGCCTGGATACCGACCAGAGCTATTTCCTTCGCGAAAGCAATAGACTTAACCCCCCGAAGATCCGCGCCGACAAAGATATTGGCGTTGTCTGGATTAAGAGCGAAGGCAACGGAAGAGTCGCCTATTTCGGCTTTGGCCACGATTGGAACAACTATGCGAATCCGCGCATGCAGGAAATGTTGATGCGTTTGGTCCAGTTCGCCTGCGGCGACCTAAAAGCCGACACATCGTCAATTCCCATGGGAACGAAGCGCCCCGTCGGCGCAATTTGCGACGCCCCAACCGTCGAACAGATAGAGGCAATGTCGACATTCGACTACGGCAAGGGCGACAAAGAGATAAACGAAGTTATTTTCGGCGTATTCTCGAACAACTTCGACAAGAAATATTGCGCGGAAATAGAGAAGTTTATTTACGACCAAATTTCCCAGAAAAAAGGCACTGAATATTACCGCTCAATGCTCGCCGAACTTCTGTGGGCTACCGGAATATCAAACAAGGCAAGCTGCAGAAAATTTGAGCGCCTTATGAAGGAAGCAGAAAGCGAAGGCATAAGGGGAAGGCTCTCGAATGCCGTTGACCACTTCAAAAAGCGCAATGTTCCCTATGCGCGCGAACGCAAGTTTAAAGTGCCAGAAGAATTGCCGCAGGGATTCAGGGAACAGTGCCGCCTGATGAAATTCTTGGCGGACAATCCCGATGTGCCGATGCCCGAGTACCTCAAATTCGCAAACCTCGACGACAACGGAAAAACCCGTCTAATATATACAATCGCCGCCCGCGGCGGAGATTTGTCGGAAGCCCTGAAATTGGAGCCGACTAATGCCGATATGACTGTCGCGTTGGCGTTCGCCGCAGCGAAGGCAGGCTCGGACAAAGACATTCCCAATATATTAAAGGGCGCAAAATTCCTTCATGGCGGATATGTTGCGAATGTTGCTTCATACATAGTTTCAATAAAGTCTCCCGATACTGCGAAAACCCTTCTCGAAAAGTCGGCAAGTGCCGACGCGAGCCAGACGGCTCTAATAACGGCGTGCCTTGTGAGAATGAACCTCGACAGAATGGTCAAGGAGCTTTTTGCAGGGTACGAAAGCAAGTCGCCCGAGCTTAAGGCGTCGATAATGAAGACCGCCGCCAGCATCGCAAATACGGAAGTATTTTCGACAGTCGCCAAGTACCTGCCCGGCGAGACCGACAAAAAAGTAAAAACAGAAGCCTTGAAAGCTCTCATACGCACGGCGCAGTCCTACTTTGAGCCGAATATGTTTGCGCATGTGGAGGCCGCCTATGACAAGTGCGACGCTGCGACGAAAAAAATGTTGCTAAGACTCGTGCGCTACGCTTCCGACAGCAGGGCTGTCGAGCTTTGCAAAAAGGCTTACTCCGAAGGATTCAAAACGGAAGCCATAAAGGCTCTTGGCGAATTTGAAAACGCCTTGGCTTTTGAACCGCTCGTACAGATAGCGAAAGCTTCTTCAGACGACAGGGAAAAAACGCTTGCGCAGATTGCGATTGTCGACGTGGCGAGCCGCTGCAGCTTTGACGACGACTCCGCAAACTACATAATGAACAGCGCAATCCGCCAAGAGGAAAAGGACAGGGCGGCCGACATAATGGTTCGCAAGCCCACCCCGCGCGGCGTTGAAATCCTGAGGGAAATCGGCAAAACCGCCGAGGCCGACAAAGCACAAAAGACGCTTTCCAAGATAAAGATGGCGTTCCAGAGCTCCGAGGGCGAGTCCAACTTCCGCAATGCTCTCGACAAAAATCCGTCCACGCGCTGGACAAACGGCTCCCATATCCGCAAGGGACATTGGATTGCCTTCGACTTCGGTTATCCCAAGAAAATAGGGGAAATAGACTTTAATCTTGGCACATCGCAGAGCGACTTCCCGGACAGCTTTAAAGTTCTTGCGGGGCCGACGGCGGCTTCCGCGCGCGAAGTTGAATGCATTGTATCCAAGAAAAAGGGAATCCTTAAAATAGGGTTTGAGAAGCCGATTTCCGCGCAGGTTGTTAAACTCCTCGCAACTGCCGATAAGAGTTCCAACTGGTGGTCGATTCACGAAGTCGAATTTAAGGATAAATACGTGCAAGACGACAACTCTAAAGACCCCGCGTTCGCCTTTAACGGAATTATCATAGACTTCAACTCCGCCCTTGACGGAAGCGAAGGTTCGCGCTGGTCGAGCAATAAAAATATCGAGAAGGGCGCTTGGCTTGGCATAGACTTCAAGTCTCCGAAAAAAATCTCCAAGCTATTGTTCAATCTCGGCTATTCGCAGAGCGATTTCCCGTCGGCATTCAAGGTGTTTGCCGGAAAATCGATGAATTCGTTGTCCGAAGTGCCATTCAAATCTTCAAAGAACGGAAGCGTTTTGGAGGTTTCTTTCGAGCCTCCCGTCAGCGCCAGGATATTTAAGATTGTTTCCGGCGTAAATTCGGACAAATGGTGGTCTGTCCACGAGTTTGAATTCAAAGAATAGATTTTTATCGCTCTATAAAAAGTCCGCCTCTAAAAGGAGGCGGATTTTTTTTTAATGGAGGGCGGAAGTCTTTTCTTTATTTTTGTATTTTAATTTTTATTCCGCCAGTATCTGTCGGGATTTCATTTTTTCAAAATAGCTTTTGACGCTTGGCACTTGCGATATCGTTTGGCTTTTAATTTCAAAGGCAAGTTGCCCTCATTGGCGCCGCTGCACTTTATCTGCAATTATTCAAGCTGAAATTCAATCGGGATTTTTGTGCGACGGTTTCTTTGAGGCGGTCCGTATAAAATGAGCAAAACTGCTCAAAAAAATGCCGAAAATGCGCGCAGGGTGGCTGCCCACAATTTGTTCCCGAAGCCTGCGAAATGTTTCTACTGCTTGTTTGCGGGAATATGCGCTTGCGGATAGTGTTCCCGCAAATGGCTGAACGGATCCTTTGGGCTTTGATAGTTGAGAAGATAGAGCCGGCAAAGGCAATTTTATAAAAAATGCGTCAATTTGGCGATTTTGCCTGTCTAAAATTTTGTTGTATTTTAAAAAGCGGGTTATATTTTATGTGGAAAATTTCATTATGGATAATAGTGCAATCAAGGGTTTCGACACCAAAGGCGAGCAGGGATTTGTCTATACCAAATTGGACGCAGCCATAAACTGGGTTAGGGCTAATTCGGTATGGCCGCAACCAATGGGGTTGGCCTGTTGCGCAATAGAACTAATGGCGGTTGGCGGTTCGCGTTTCGACATCGGACGCTTCGGAATGGAAGTAATGCGCTTCTCGCCGAGGCAGGCCGACTGCATGATAGTAGCGGGAACTGTGACCTATAAAATGGCGGGCGCAATAAAGCGCATATACGACCAAATGACGGCTCCCAAATGGGTAATAGCTATGGGCGCATGCGCGTCTTCCGGGGGAATGTTCCGGACTTACTCGACGCTCCAAGGGGTCGACAGGATAATTCCGGTCGATATATACATAAGCGGTTGCCCGCCGCGCCCGGAAGCATTGCTCGACGCAATGGTCTCTCTGCAAAACAAAATACGCACCGAAAGATCCGCAAAAAATCTGTTTTCGGCAAAATAATATATATGGACAGCGAAAAAATAATTTCCGAACTCCCCTTCTTAAAGCCGCGAAAATCGATCGACTCAATCGTAGCTTTCGACTGCCCGCCGGAAAATCTCGTAAAGGCCGCAAAAACCCTCAGAGACAGCTTTGACTGCAATTCCCTGCAAGACATTGCGTCAATAGACATGGGAGTTGACAGCAATCCACGCTTTGGAGCGGTTTACCACTTTTATTCGCACTCCAAGAAAAAATATGCGCGGCTGGTGTGCATGTGCGCAGATTCCGAAAATCCGTCGCTGCCCTCCCTGTGCGGAGTTTTCAAAGGGGCTGACTGGCACGAGCGCGAAGCGTTCGACCTCATGGGCATAACGTTTGAAGGGCACCCGTCTTTAAGGCGCATTCTGATGTGGGATTCATACCCGTGGCACCCGCTCCGCAAGGATTTCCCGCTCGCGGGGCGCGAAGCGCCGCTTCCAGACACTTTTGCGGACAACGAAGACGCTACAAAAGTAGTTCCCGCTCCGGAGGAGGGCGGCCCATTCCATTCGCCGTCAAAACCGACGGTTTTCGCCTCGCAACGGGAGCCGCGCAGTGCGGAATTTCCGAGCGGCGAAAACGGCAACGCTTAATTTCCTGAAAAAATGCAAGAAGAATTTACATACCCCGAACCCGCAAACCTCGGCGCGGACAGAATCGGCGAGAAGATGATTGTAAATCTCGGGCCGAACCACCCCGCAACACACGGAGTTCTCCGCCTAAAACTCGAGCTCGACGGGGACCTCGTGACGCGTTGCGACCCGATAATAGGGCAGCTGCACCGCGGGCAGGAAAAACTCGCGGAAAATATGACGTACAACCAGTTTGTGCCCTTCACCGACAGGCTCGACTACCTTGCGCCGCTCTGCAACAATATAGCCTACTGCCTGTGCGCCGAAAAGCTCGCCGGCATAGATGTCACTCCGCGCTGCAAGGCTCTGAGGGTAATATGCTGCGAGCTCTCGCGCATAGCGAGCCACTTGATAGGAATCGCAGCGTACGGCATGGACGCCGGCTCTTGGACGGTTTTTATGTATTGCTACACGCAGCGCGAAAAGCTGTACACGCTGTTTGAACAGCTTACCGGGGCGAGGCTTACGACATCTTTTGCGCGCGTCGGCGGAATGCGCCGCGATATTCCCGAAGGCTGGCTGGGCGCGGTAAACGCTTTTGCGAACCAATTTCTACCCGCCCTCGACGAAATAGACGCCCTGATAACCCGCAATAAAATCTTTATGGACAGGGCTGTCGGCATAGGCGTAATAAGCGCTGACGAGGCAATGCAGTGGGGGCTTACGGGCGCCAATTTGCGCGCGAGCGGGGTGGCCAGCGACCTCCGCAAAGACGTGCCGTACCTCGGCTACGAAGACTACGATTTCGACGTCGCAATAGGCATAAACGGCGATTGCTACGACAGATGGCTCGTGCGAATCGAAGAAATGCGCCAGAGCATACGCATAGTCCGCCAAGCGATAGAGAAAATGCCCGACGGCCCCATATGCATAGACAATCCGCATATAACCCCGCCAGAAAAGACAAAAGTTCTCAAATATATGGAGAACCTAATAAACAACTTCATAATAACCACGCAGGGGCCTGACCTCCCGGCGGGAGAGGCGTACTTTGAGGCGGAAAATCCGAAGGGCGCTCTGGGGTTCTTCATAATGTCCAACGGCGGCGGTGTGCCGTACCGCGTAAAAATACGCGCGCCTTCCTTCGTAAGCCTCTGCGCGATGCAGACGCTAATACCCGGGCACCATATCAGCGATGTGCCGATAATACTGGGCTCGATGGACTTCGTCCTCGGAGAGTGCGACAGATAAAACGGAGCTTTTACAATGGAAATCACCCCCGAAATCGAAAAAAAATGCGACGCGATTATCGCCCAATATCCGCGAAAGAAATCCGCCGCGATGATGCTGCTTCACACGATTCAGGAAAATTTCGGATACTTTGACGACGACGCGATAAAATTCGCCGCCGACAAGCTCGGCGTCCGCCCCATAGAGGTCTACGGAATGATATCGTTCTACCCGATGTTTTCAACTAAACCGCGCGGGCGGATCCACATAAAAGTCTGCCGCACGCTTTCGTGCGCGATGGCGGGCTCGATAAAGCTCGGGCACGAGATATCCAAGCTCGTGAACTGCCCCATAGGAGAGACCCGCGGCATTTACACGCTCGAATTTGTGGAGTGCCTCGGCAATTGCGCAAAGGCTCCCAACGTGCAGGTAAACGACAAGCTCTTTGAAAAGGTTCTCCCGGAGGAGGCCGACAAATTTGTTGAAAAAATATCGGCGATGGACGCGGACGGCTCTCTTGCGCCGGCTCCGTTCGACGGCGAACCAAACGCAGAGGGCGATTTTGAATCTCCCGCATATAAAGGATGACGCCATGCCCGCAAAGGAAAACAGAATAATTTACAGCCATATAGGGCTTGAAGGTTGGAACGCATCGATTGAAAAATATCTCTCGGACGGCGGATACGCAGTCTTGGCGGAGACCGTGAAACGCCCGCGCGAGGAGCTTTGCGCGGAGGTTGAAAAATCAAAAATCAAGGGCAGGGGCGGCGCGGGCTTCCCTACCGGAACTAAATGGAAATTTCTCGACCGCAAGAGCGGCAAGCCGATTTACCTTATATGCAACGCCGACGAATCTGAGCCCGGCACTTGCAAGGACAGGCTTTTAATATATCAAGACCCGCACAAAATAATAGAGGGAATAATGTGCGCCTGCTACGCAATAAATGCCGCACAAGCTTTCATATATATAAGGGGCGAATACATAAACGGGTACAGAATCCTTCAAAAGGCCATTGCGGAAGCGCGTGAGCGCGGCTTTGTAGGCAAAAATATTTGCGGTTCGGACTATTGTTGCGACATCACTGTTTCGCGCGGGGCGGGTTGCTATGTATGCGGCGAAGAAACGGGGCTCATTTCCTCCCTCGCAGGGGGCAGGGCGTATCCGCGCATAAAGCCGCCGTATTTCCCTGCGGTAAAGGGGCTTTACGACTGCCCGACCGCAGTAAACAATGTTGAGACAGTTTGCTGGATTCCGGAAATCTTTAAGCGCGGCGGAGAGGCCGTGTCAAAAATAGGCTGCCCGGCGGATCCCGGAACCCATGTATGGGGGGTAAGCGGATTGGTCCAAAAGCCCGGCAGGTACGAAATCACTACGGGCGAATGCACTCTCGGAGAGCTTTTGCACGACCTTTGCGGCGGCCCGCTCCCCGGGCGCAGGTTTAAGGCGATTATCCCGGGAGGCTCGTCTATGAAGATTCTGCGCTGGGACGAAAAATTCACCGTCAAAAACGCCGACGGAACGACATCTGAAAGAAGGGTGGAGGACATTCCGCTCGATTCGGCGTCGTTTATGCAGTGCGGCACGGCGATAGGCTCGTGCGGAATAATAGTCATGGACAACACCATCGACATGGTTGAAGCCCTCGCAAACCTCAGCCAGTTCTACGCGCACGAAAGTTGTGGCCAATGCACGCCCTGCCGCGAGGGAACTCTTTGGATGTCGAGAATCACAAAGCGCATATGCGAAGGCTGGGGCAGAATGGAGGACGTCGACCTCCTCAAAAGCGTGGCTGACAACATCTGCGGCCGCACGATTTGCGCTCTCGGCGAAGGCGCCGCTTGGCCGGTTCAAAGCAACGTTTCAAAATTCCGCGATGAATACTTCGAGAAAATCCGCCGCCAACAGGCCGTCGGCGGCCAGGCGAGGCTCGACAACAACGCTTACAGACTTATTTAGCATGGAAACCCAACTGGTAAAAATCAACGTCAACGGCACCGACTACAATGTCAAGGCTGGAATGAGTGTCCTTGAAGCCTGCCGTTCGGTCGGGGTGGAGATTCCGTTTTTCTGCTACCACCCAAATCTGAAAGTGGCGGGGTCTTGCAGAATGTGCCTCGTGACGATAGGTCTCCCCGCGCGCGACAGAGCCACCGGGGCGCTTCTCAAAAAATCCGACGGCTCCCCGGAAATTGCGTTTATGCCGAAACCGGCAATAGCTTGCGGAACTACCGTCGCCGAAAACATGCACATTGTCACCGACTCTGAAGCGGTGAAAAACTGCCGCAAAAGCGTGCTCGAATTTCTGCTTCTAAACCACCCTCTCGACTGCCCCATATGCGACAAGGCGGGCGAATGCAAACTCCAAGAATACGCCAACAGGTACGGCGCGGGAGAGTCTAGGTATATCGAAAGCAAGAATGTAAAACCGAAAAAGGTCGAGGTTGCGGGCAAAATTATGCTCGACAGCGAACGCTGCATAGAGTGCTCGCGCTGCATACGCTTCTGCAACGAGTTCATCGGCAAAAGCATATTTGGTTTCACAAAGAGGGGCTCAAAGACGCAGATATCCGTTTACGGCGACGACAACGATTCAAATTACCTGCTCAATGTTGTCGACGGTTGCCCTGTGGGCGCGCTAACGGAAAAGGCCTTCCGCTTTAAAATGCGCACTTGGTTCTTAAAGACCGCAAAAAGCATTTGCGCCGAAAGCAGCGCGGGCGTTAACACGCGAGTATGGTCGCGCGGCGACAAAATCTACCGCATAACCCCGCGCGAAAATCCGGCTGTCAACGACATGTTTATGAGCGACAGCGGCAGATATGTCCACGAGCGCTTCCGCCCGGAAAACAGGCTGAAAATCCCGCGCATTGATTCGTCGCCGTGCGATTTGTCGTACGCGGTGGACAGGGCTGTGGAAATCTCGAAGCTCGGCGGCCTGGCGATAGTGGCAAACGGTTGGCAGACGCTCGAAGAACAGTTTTTGATTGCGGAGCTTGCGGAAAAATGCTCGGCGAAAGTTTACATGGCAAGCCACATTGGCGAAGACGACGGCAAGCTCGTGTCCGCCGACCGCACACCGAATATGCGCGGGGCTTTCGTCACCGGACTCATCAAGGAATATCCCTCTTCTACGCTCGACGCCCTTGCAAATGAAATACGCTCTGGCGCGATTAAGACGGTACTGTGCTTCCGCGAAGATTTGAAATCCCTCGGGCTAGACTCCAAGGATTTTAAGTCCGCCAACATTATATATTGCGGCGCGCTCGAAAACCGCACGAGCGAATCGGCAAAAATATGCATTCCCCTGCGCAGCGAATTTGAAAAGGACGGCCTTTGGATAAACCGCCAGTTCAGAGTCCAGAGATTCGAGCGCGCGATAAATCCGCCGGCCAACAGCCTCGACGAAATTGAGCTGCTCTCGGCTCTGCTGCGCAAAATAGCAAACGAATCTTTCAAGACGCCGACTGTCGGGGAAATCCGCTCGGTAATGGCCTCAAAAATTGAAATGCTAAAAGATGTCGCGCGGGTGGGCGATTCGGGCGTGCTAATCGACGGATCGAAATTTTCCGACATAAAATTCCCGGAGACTGCGGCGCTTCACTTCGAGCCTGCAAAAAAGCAAGGAGAATAAAATGGTCTTACTTCAAAACACTTCCATTCTAAACGCCGCGCTAGCGTCCGCGACAGTTTGCGACGTTCTCCTGCAAATATTATTCGCGCTGGGGGCGATAATGCTCGTGATGTGCTTCGCTGGGCTTAGCGTCGTGGCGGAGCGCAAAATATGCGCGTATATCCAGGGGCGGTACGGGCCCAATCGGACGGCGATACCGCTCGTTGCGGCGATACCGCTCGTTGGCAATTTTCTGAAAAAGAACGGGCTGATGCAGCTCGTGGCGGACGGCCTAAAATTCCTTTTTAAAGAGGATCCGATTCCAAACCATGTGCGCAAAATATGGTATGTTGCAGCTCCTATAATGGCGCTTGCACCCGTGCTTGTAGTTGCGGGTCTACTGCCGTTTGGAGTCTGGTGGGATAACGGCTCGCCGCGCCCGATTGCCGCATGCGATATCGACATAAGTTTGCTCGCGGCTCTCGCGGTAAGTTCCCTCGGAGTGTTTGCCTCGTGCATGGCCGGCTGGTCGTCAAACAGCAAATTCCCGTATTTGGGCGCAATGAGGGCTTCGGCGCAGGTCATCAGCTTTGAGCTTTGCATGGGACTTAGCGTTTTGCCGATAGTGCTTTGGATATCGGCTTCGGTTCAAAATCCGCTGAGCCTTTTTGAAATAGGGAATTACCAGTCCGGAAACTGGTGGTTCTGCCTGACACAGCCCGTTTCGGCGCTAATATTTCTCATATGCCTGTTCGCTGAAACAAACAGGCTGCCTTTTGATATGGCGGAAAGCGAAACCGACCTCGTAAGCGGATACCATACGGAGTACGGCTCATTTAAATTCGGGCTGTTCTTCGTCGGTGAATACGGGCACATGGTGGCGGGGTCGTCGCTGTTTATAGTATTGTTCCTCGGCGGGTGGAATCCGTTCCCCGGTCTGGAATGGCCGCAGGCGTGGGGCTGGATTTCCGTCCTGCTTTCGCTGCTGACGTTTATCGTAAAAATCGCTATGATGCTGTTTTTTATGATATGGGTGAGATGGACTCTCCCGCGTTTCAGGTACGACCAAGTAATGCGTATTGGCTGGAAGATAACCCTGCCGATTGCCATTGCAAACCTCGTGTTCTACATGTGCTTGTCCTCAATTTAAAACATATTTCCCATGGCTATTGTAGTTGAAAGAAAACCCCTATCGCTTTTGGAGCGGACTTACCTGCCCCAGATAGCGTCGGGCTTGTGGATAACCCTGAAAAATTTCTTCAAGCCCAAGGTCACACTCGAATACCCCGACCAGCGGCCGGTGCTGCCGGCGGGCTACCGCGGCGCACCGACTCTCGTTAAAGATTCCTACGGGCGCGAAAAATGCGTTTCATGCCAACTATGCGAGTTCGTGTGCCCGTCGAAAGCCATCAAAGTGACCCCCGGCGAAATAGACCCTTCGAGCGATTACGCATTTATTGAAAAAGCCCCAAAAGACTTTGAAATAAATATGCTCCGCTGCATATATTGCGGATTGTGCCAGGAAGTCTGCCCCGAAAAGGCGATAGTCCTTCAAAACGAATTTTCCATAAATGCCGACTCCCGCGAGAAGCTAATCCGCCATAAGGTTGATTTATACGCCCGCGGAGGCGTAATGCCGGACAAAATAATGAAATGGAAAAAGGTTAAAGACACCGCGGAACTTGAAGGAGAACATTGATGGAACATTTCGTCTATTATATTTTTTGCGCGATGATGCTCGGAGGGGCGCTCGGAACGATTCTCGCCCGCGGATATGTAAACGCGGCGATGTCGATGTTGCTCTCGATGCTTGGAGTCGCCGGAATGATGGTTCTTATGGAGGCGTATTTCCCAGCCTTCATAATGGTGAGCGTCTACGCAGGGGCGGTGCTCGTGCTTTTCGTTTTTGTGGTAATGCTTATGGGCGAGGAAAAGGACGGCGCAAGCACCATAAAAAAGCTCGAGCTAATCGCGCTTTGGGTTTTACTCGGGGCGTTTATCGGCTGGGTTTCGCCGGAATTCCTCGGCAAATCGGCTCTGCATGCGGATAAAATTGCCGATACCGCTTCGCCTCTTGCCTCCGCCAAAAATTACGGGCTGGCAATTTTCTCAAAGTTTATGCTTCCGTTTCAAATATGCGGGGCGCTGCTGCTTGCGGCGATGCTCGGCGTGATAGTAATCGCAAAAAAGCCGCGCGACCGCGAAACACCCCCACGGGAAAGGATTTGACAACATGGATATCCTAAATCAATTTTTGCCGCCAGCCTTGATGCTTTTTGTGACAGGCTTGATGGGCGTGATGTTCAAGAGAAATCTCGTTACGATTTTTATGTGCGTTGAGATTATGCTTTGCGGGGCGACTCTCGCAATGGTGGCTTTCGCCGCGGCGTACGGAGATATTTCGGGCGCGGCATTCGCGTTTTTTGTGATGACCATCGGCGCCGCGGAAGTCGCGGTTGGGCTCGCGATAATAACCCAGCTGTTTAAAGTCGAAAACACCGTGTCGACTAAAAATCTCAACTCATTGGGAGACTGACCCGTATGGAACTTAAACTTTTGCTTCCACTTGCAACGCCGCTCTTTGCCGCGGCAATAATCATACTATTCTTTCGCACCAGCCGCAAGATGCCGGCATTCCTGTCCGTGGCGAGCGCCCTATTCGCGTTTGTGCTTGCGCTTTCGGCAATGCTGTCCGGCGTTTCGAGTTTCAATTCGTCGTTTGAATTGTTTAAGCTCGGAAGTTTCACCCTCGATATGGGCCTTCTGTTCGATCCCCTAGCGGCAAATATGCTTTTCGTGGTTTGTTTCGTGGGGCTGCTGATACATATATTTAGCGTAGGCTATATGGACGACGCCCAGTCCCGCGGCAGATTCTTTGCGGGAATGAGCTTCTTTATGTTCTCTATGACCGGGCTGGTTCTTTCGTCGAACTTGTTTATGATGTTCGTATTTTGGGAGCTGGTCGGGTTCTCGTCTTACGCTTTGATTGGGCAGTACTCCTCCACTGAAGCGGCGAAAGAGGCCTCAAAAAAGGCGTTTATAGTAAACCGCGTGGGCGACTTCGGATTTCTTCTCGGCATAATATACTGCTGGAGTTTTTTCGGGACTACAAATTTTTCGGAACTTGCGCAGATAATCGCGGCCGATCCCTCTAAGGCTTCCACCGGCATGGGAATGCTTCTGCTTTGCGGATTCCTCGGCAAGAGTGCGCAATTTCCGCTGCAAGTTTGGCTGCCCGACGCTATGGCAGGCCCAACCCCAGTTTCGGCGCTAATACATGCTGCGACAATGGTTGCCGCGGGCGTCTTTATGATGGTTCGCTTGTGCTCGTTCGGCTTCCTGACGCCGGCTGTGCTCGACACGGTCCTCGTGCTTTGCTCGCTAATGGCGCTTTGCGCGGGTCTATGGGCTCTAGGGCAGACAGACATCAAAAAAATTCTCGCCTATTCAACCCTCGCCCACTTGGGCCTAATGGGTGCTGGGGTCGCCCTCGGATACGACTTGGCGATGTACCACTTGACAACCCACGCATTTTTTAAGGCTACATTGTTCCTCGTGGCGGGGTCTATCATACATGCGTGCCACCACGAACAGGATATATATAAAATGGGCGGAATATTCTCGCGCATGCCGATAACGTCGATTGTGGCGCTGCTTGCAACTTTCTCGATAATTGCGATACCGTATTTTTCAGGCTATTACAGCAAGGAGGCGATAGTGCTTGCTGCCTACACACGCTCGGCTGGCGGGGCGTTTATATATCAGGCGGTGTTCTGGATTATATTCGCGGCGGCTGCGCTCACCCCCATCTACATGTTTAGGCTTTTCTTCAACGTATTCTGCGGAACGCCCCATTCGGAATGCGCCGCAAATGCGCGCGAAAGCTCGCTTTGGATGACTTTCCCGCTTATTGTGTTGGCCGTTTACTCCGTGTTCGGAGCGTGGGGATTCGCGTACGAATTCCAATGGCTCGACGGAAAATTTAGCTTCATATTGCCTACCGCGGCCGTCAAATTTGTAAGCGGCCTGTTGTCGCTGCATTCGCCTGCGCCCGAAATCGAGGGAACTGTGGGATTCGTCGAAAATGCGGCTCTTGCATGCACTTTCATTGGAATAGGCATAGCTTATGTATTGTACGGCAGAAACCGCGGTTACGACCCTGTCCAAAGGAGGGCGCCTTACCTATACAATGCGCTCGAAAAACACGGCTGGTTCGACTGCGTCTATAATTGGTATGTTGCGAAAGTTCAGCAGAGAATCGCAACCTTCCTTGCCACATTCGCGGACTTGCTCTTTATTGAGATGTTGTGTGTGCGTGGTTCGGGCGTAATATGCTCGGTGGTGGGATACGGAATCAAAAAACTGCATGTGTGCTCGTGCAATTCACAGGTAAAATGGATGGTGTTCGGGGCGATACTGCTGTTTGTCCTAATCTTCGCGTAGGAGACTGCTTTTATGGAAAACTTTTACGGAATCATTCTTAATTTTGGGGTTTACGCTCCGCTCGCGTGCGCCTTGATAATCGCGTGCCTTTGGCCGGTATTTTCGGCGAAAGCCGCAAAATGCCTTGCGCTGCTCGCCTCAGCGATAACGGCGGCGTCAGGCGTAGCGCTCTGGGCGTCAATGCCCTCGGACGGCTCTTTCAATTTCTTTACGGAGCCGAACTTCTGCGGAATAATCCTTCCGCAGTTGGCTTTGAATGGCGTTTCGGCTCCGCTGTTCGCACTCGCCGGAATAGTCGGCTTTGCGGCTGTCTGGCAAGCCTGCATATCCGAAATACGCAATGCAAAGCTTTACTTCATGCTGCTTTCAATAATGCTCGGAGGCCTCGCTGGGGCTTTCGGAAGCGTGAATCTGCTGTGGATGTACGCCTTCCATGAATTTGCGCTCGTTCCGACTTTTATAGCAATGAATTTGTGGGGAGGCGCCGGGCGGAGAATGGCAGCAATGCAGATGGCGGTTTATTTGACCCTCGGAGCGCTCGTATCGCTAATAGGCATTATTGCGCTCTTTGCCCAGACAGGGGCTGACGGCTTTAATTTGCAGGATATTGCCCTCGCCGCAGCTGCAAACCCAATCTCGGCGGAATGGCAATACTACATTTTTGCTCTTCTGCTCTTCGGGCTCGGGACGCTCGTATCTCTATTCCCGTTCTATTCTTGGGCTCCGCGCGCTTATGCTTCAGCCCCGACAGCGTTTGCAATGCTGCATGCGGGCGTGCTGAAAAAATTTGGATTGTATGTGCTAATACAAGTTGCGTATCCAATGCTTGCACTCGGCGCTCTCGAATGGTCGGAGACGCTCGCGGTGCTCGCATTGTTCAACGTAATATTCATAGGCCTTGTGACTATGGCGCAGCGCGATCTGAAAATGATGGTCGCATATTCGAGCGTAGCGCACATGGGAATATGCTTTCTGGGGCTTGCGACGGCGAGCGTGCTCGGAGTGGGAGGCGCTATGATTCTCATGTTCGGCCACGGCGCGAGCGTAGCACTCACCCTTATGCTCTCGACAATGATTATAAACCGCACAGGAGAATGGGAAATGCGGAAAATGGGCGGGCTCTACCGGCGCGCGCCGATTCTCGGGGCATTTTTCATCGCGGCGTCGTTCGCGGGGGCAGGCCTGCCCGGATTCGCCAATTTCTGGGGAGAATTATGCGTGCTTACGAGCCTCTGGAAATTTTCGCCAGTCGTATGCGCTCTCGGAGCCACAGGCATAATAATATCGGCGATATACGCATTACGGGCTATTGCCAACATATTTATGGGCGAGCCGTCGCCCGCAATTGCCGGTAAATTCGACTCTATAACTGATATGACTCTCCGCGAAAAAATCCCGGCCGCGATACTGATAGTTTCGCTTCTCGTCGTCGGATTCTTTCCGAAGACTGTCAGCGAAGGGCTGGATTCCTACCTCTCAAATGTAGCAACATACGCGCAAACAAAATAAAATTTTATGGAAAACATTGCATCTTTTGAATGGACGAGCGTATTCGCCGAAGCCGTGCTGTTTTGCGGGGCGGTTCTCGTCGTGTTGTTTGAGGCTCTCGCGCCGAAACACAAGGGCGCAATATGCGCTTTCGCCCTGCTTGCCATGGTGGCGGCGATAATTGCGTATGTGCTTGTTCCGGTCGAGAGCTTGTCGTTCGGGGAGACTCTCGGAGGACGCGGCGGGTTCGGAGTTTTCATAACGGCTTGCGCGCTGCTTTCGGCGTTGCTTGGTTTCGGCTATTTCTCCAATGGAGGCGAAAGGAAATGCGAATTTCTCGCAGTCTTAATGGTGTGCGCGGCGGCTCTTTCGATATTTGCGCGCTCGCTTAACTTGATGTTGTCGTTCGTGGCTCTCGAATGCGCCACGGTATGTCTTTATGTGATGGCGGCTTGGGGAAGAAATAGGGCTGCGAGCTTGGAAAGCGCCGCAAAGTATCTCGTTGTAAGCGGCGTAAGCGGGGGATTGTTCCTGCTCGGCACGGCTTTTATATACGGAGCGGGTCTTGAATCGGGCGTAGATTTCCTGTTCTTTGAAAACTTTACGCTCGGGCTTTGCAGCAATAAGTTTGTGATAGGATTGGCTCTGGTGGCGAGTGCTGCGCTTTTCAAATTGGCGGCTTTCCCCTTCCAATTCTGGTCTCCCGACGTTTACCAAGGGTCGCCGAATCCGGTGTCGGCATTTTTTGCCGTGGGGTCAAAGGCGGCAGGAATCGTATTCCTCGCGCAAGTATTCATGTACATAGATTTTTCGGCATTGCCGGCTATAGGGTCAAAGGCTGTATTTACAGTGTCGGTCATAGCCGCGCTCACGATAATTGTCGGAAATTTGGGCGCGATTACCCAAACGAATGCAAAGAGGCTAATGGGATTTTCCGGCATAGCAAATGCGGGATATTTGCTCGTATTGCTGGCGGCTCTTATGAAAGCGCCAAAATCCTCGGAACTTTTTGAGTTGTCGCTGTATTTTTACCTCGCGGCGTACATGTTTGCTAACTACGCGATTTTCTTTGTAATAAACCAATTTGAAGGCGACGACCTAAGTCCGCTCGAATTGTCCGATTTCAGGGGGCTGATACGCAAAAATCCCGTTGCGGATTCAACTCTGATAATAGCTCTTGCTTCGCTTGCGGGCATTCCCCCGACTGCCGGATTCTTCGGCAAGCTGCTAATCTTGATTCTCGCGTGGTACGCGCAGCTCTACGTTTTGATGGGAATAATGATAGCGGGCTCAGTGGTGTCGATATTCTACTATTTCTCGTGGATACGCGCGAGCGTCGATGTCGGAATGGGCGACGAACGCCGCCTGAGCGGCTCTTACGCGATGTTGCCTACGATGATAGCCCTGTCTGCGGCGACACTGGTATTCGGAGTTATCTTCTTTTTGAAATATTAACCGCAAAAATTATTGCCAACCCCGGCCGGTTTTGTAAAAACTAATTCTTTATGAAAATATTTCCCACCATATTTGCGGCGCTGGCAATATGCCTTTGCGGTTGCCAGACGAAAGACAAAGAGCTTCTAAGCCGCCAGATAGAGATATCGAGCATTCCGAGTGGAGCGGCGATTGTGGTGGACGGCTTGAAAATGGGCAAGACCCCTCTAAGCATAGGGGTGGAAACGACTGAGGACGGCTTTTTTGTGAGGAAAACCGTGATAACTGCAATTCCTCAAAACGAGTCTTTGCACACGCAGGTTGTGACATTCCCGGCCTTCAAAATTTCCGATCCCGAAAAGAGCAGGGTTCCGCATAAAATAAAATTCGACATGAATAAAAGTCCCGCGCAAGGCGGGGGTGTCCAGTTTGAGGACGAAAGCTACTTTTAATTAAAAAAATTTTCTCACAATACGAAAATGTCATCGCAGATAAAATATATATTGGACGAAGAATCAATCCCGACCCATTGGTACAACATTGAGGCCGACCTGAAAAATCCGACTCCCCCGCCGCTCGACCCTACAACGGGCAAAGTTTTCGAACGCGCAAAGCTCGAAGTTATATTTGCCAAGACGCTGTTAGACCAGGAAATGTCGCGTGAACGCTACATAGAAATTCCTGAACCCGTGCGCGAAATAATGCGTCAATGGCGCCCCACGCCGCTGTATCGCGCGCGCAGGCTTGAAAAGACGCTCGACACTCCTGCAAAAATTTATTTCAAGTACGAAGGCGTAAGCCCTTCCGGCTCCCACAAGACAAACAGCGCAATCGCGCAGGCGTTTGAAAATAAAAGGTGCGGGACAAAAAAAGTGACGACTGAAACGGGCGCGGGCCAGTGGGGGTCGGCGCTGTCGCAAGCGTGCAATATTTTCGGTTTGGATTGCACGGTATTCATGGTGAGATGCTCGTACGATCAAAAACCCTACCGTAAGGCTGTTATGGAGCTGTTCGGCGGGCGTACAATTCCTTCGCCGAGCCCGTACACAGAGGCCGGCAGGGCGGTATTGGCTAAAGATCCAGACTGCCGCGGCTCACTCGGCATAGCGATTTCCGAAGCTGTAGAGGAGGCCCTCAAAAACGACGATACAAAATATTGCCTCGGATCTGTCTTAAACCATGTGCTTTTACATCAGACTGTAATCGGGCAGGAAGCGATGAAGCAAATGGAAATGGCCGGAGATTTCCCGGACATAGTAATCGGCGCTTGCGGCGGCGGCTCAAATTTTGCGGGAATGGCTTTCCCGTTTATAGGCGAAATGCTTAGGGGCGGAAGAAAAGTTGACGTTCTGGGCGTAGAGCCGGCGGCGTGCCCAAGTCTCACCAAGGGTAAATATGCGTACGATTACGGAGATGTCGCTAAGAAGACACCTCTTATGAAGATGTACACGCTTGGCAGCTCGTTTATCCCGCCGGCGGTTCATGCGGGTGGTCTGAGATACCACGGAATGGCTCCGCAGATAAGCAATGTGGCTGCCCACGGCTTGATGCGCGCGCGCACCGTCCAGCAGCTTGACGTTTTCCGCGACGCCGTAATTTTCGCGCGTTCAGAGGGCATAATACCAGCGCCTGAATCTTCGCACGCAATTTCCGCGGCGATGGACGAGGCTCGTGAATGCAAGAAAACGGGGAAGTCGAAAACCATACTTTTCAATCTTTCCGGGCATGGGCATCTCGATATGTCGGCTTTCACCGACTATTTTGCAGGCAAGCTTAAAAACTACGAATATCCGGAAGAGGAAATTTCAATGGCGCTTTCCGGATTGCCGGTTTGCAAAGAGTAAATTTAAAAGACCCGCCGAAAGGCGGGTTTTTTTTGCTGTTTCCAATATTGGAATTTTGAATTTTTTGGTGGAATTTGCTTTATGCTTGTGGCGTACTTTTATTGTGCATTTTTTTTTCGTTTAGCAACTGCCATAAAATTGAATAAGCGGGAAACGAGCCGCAATTTAGTATGAATTGAATTGGGACTTTCCCGCATTTTGTGCGAAAATGGCAAGTACGGCATGCAGAGTAACCGGCGCTGCGAAATTTTTTATATTGCGCAAATCGGAGCTAAGAGAATTTTTAGAAAATTTTACAATCCGCAATGAAACTTTAAAAATATAAAATTGCGGAAATAGCTTCGGCTGGATAAGGCAGTGTTATTTATCAAATCCGGATATTTTGCCTACCCCTTGGCTCGGCGCGGATACCGCATAAAATTTGCGCAAAATGCAGTATGCTCAGCATTCGTTTAAAGGTTTCACATAAAAGAAGTATGCCGCAATTCTCCGTTCAATAAACATTCAAAAAAAGGGTACGGTTCTTCCGCATTATTGCGGGGGTCTTTTAAATCGGCAGTTATCGAATAAAACGTTTTGGAAATTCGCACATAGTGCTTGCGGAAATAGTACAGTCTTTATAAAATTCGTTTAAATAAAAATAAAAGTGCTAATTTTATTTTCAGATTTTTTTAGAAAAATTAAGCGAAGCGCGCCAATGCTTGCGGTTGCAGCATTTATTGCTTTTTGCGCAAATGCAGTCGTTGCCGCCGAAGCTGAAACGGCAAAACAGCCTTCGCCCGACTCCCGACAAGCGGCTGGCGATTCAGAAAAGCCGAATACCGGGCAAAATGGCAAAACCGAGAGCGGCGTAAAATCTTCCTCAGAATTAGAGTTCTCCGATATGGCTGAAACTCTTGCGGCCGCAATGGATTGGGATAAAATCCCGACGACCACTGCGGCAGAATACGCGGCGGCGAAAAAGGCGGCAGATGCGGGCAACCCTGCAGCCCAGTTTGCGGTAGGCGCGGCGAATCTACTCGGGGCGGGGTGCGAAAAAAATTTGCAGACGGCTGCGATGTATATGTCGATGTCGGCTTTCTCAAAGTACCCGCTCGGAATGTTCGGCCTTGCAGTTTGCATGCGCGACGCAAAGGGAATGCCGGAAAGCCCAAAATCGTCTTACGCTTATTTTAAGAGAGCAGCCCAAGCCGGTTGCGCTCGCGCAGCGAACGCGCTCGGCGTATGCTACTATAACGGATACGGCGCGGAGAAAAATTATTCAAAAGCTGTGGAGCTATTTAAACGCGCGGCTGACGCCGGGGTTGCAAGGGCGTATGTTTCGCTCGGAAGGGCGGCATTGGAGGGCTTGGGATTGCAGAAAAGCGCGGCGGCGGCACGCGGATACTGGGAGGAGGGCGTAAAATTGGGCAGCGCCGTGGCGCAGAATAATCTCGCGATATTGCTCATAAAAGGCCTTGATTCAAATCCAGACGAGATACGCGGAATGTCGCTTTTAAAGGAGAGCGCAATGCGCGGCTATCCGCCGTCGCAGGCAACTTACGGGCTTTCGCTCATACAGGGAATCGGGGTGGCGCGCGACGCCCGCGAGGGCTTTAAATTCTTGGAGCTTTCCGCCCAGTCGGGCGACCGCGAGGCGCAAAATAATCTTGCCGCATGCTATTTTAACGGAATAGGCACTCCGCAGAATTACGATTTAGCAATAAGTTGGTATAAGAAGGCGGCGATAGGCGGCTTCGCAGATGCGCAAAACAATTTGGGCGACTGCTATCTAAATGGCTACGGAATTGCGAAAGATGAGGGGGAGGCCGTGAAATGGTACAGGCGCGCCGCTTTTCAGGGCAATGTTTCGGCGCAGAGCAATCTCGGGTACTGTTATTTAAACGGGATTGGAATAGGCAGGAATGCTTCCGACGCAATAAAATGGCTAAGAAAAGCGGCTGAGGCCGGCGACATTTCGGCACAGAGCAATCTTGGGACGTGCTATGTAAACGGTGTCGGAGTTGGGGTTGACTACAAGGAGGGAGTAAAGTGGCTCGAAAAATCGGCGGCGGCGGACGATCCTCAGGCTCTCGGGAATCTTGGTGCGTGCTACTACAACGGCTTGGGTGTCCCGCAAGACACTGAGAAAGGCGTAATTCTGATTCGCAAGGCTGCAAAACTCGGCAACGAGGAGGCACAGAAGGCCCTCATGCGCATTCGATAATTTAGGGGGAGAGGGAGGGAAAATAACTTCTTTCCGCCTTGTATCGGGATAAGCGTAGAGGGAATAAACATGCCCGCATTGAGCAATATCAATGCCGCCGCGGGCATAGTTTACGCGGTGGTGAGTTCAAGAGCGGCGTTAACTATTGCCGATTCATCTATATCGAAAAAACAGTCAAAATTTTTTTCAAATGCGCTTTATAGAGACTTTATTGTTTGCACTAAAATACGGGTGCAAAAAATTTTTTTCAGAAGTTGCGGTTTAGGACAAGTTTTAGAGTGTTATATTGAATTGCCGCATCGCGCAAAAAAAAGGCGCATAAAAATAAAATGCGCCGATTTGCAGGATAAATATATTTTGGCTTCCATCGTAAAATATGGTAAGCTCAACTTAGCATTGGTTGCCCAACCCAATGGGCAAATTCAGATATTACTTTACCGAATTTCTGCCGCAAAATAACTCCCGGCAATAATTTTATTGCTGTAGGCCAACTGAAAACATTGCCGGGGTTTTAAGAAGCCTATTTGAATGCCAAAAAACTTAAAAACAGCTTTTATAAAACTTCCATAAATTTTAAAAATATCTGTCTTTGAGATTTGGCTAAAATGCTAGAACTTTATGAGAGTGGCTCCCCATGTAAGCCCCGCGCCAAAAGCCACGAGCAACACCATGTCGCCCTTCTTTACGCGCCCGTCTCTTACAACTTCGTCGAGAGCTATCGGTATGGACGCCGACGAAGTGTTGCCGTAGTCCTTTATGTTAACATAAACTTTATCCGAAGGAATTTTCAGCCTCTTGGCGACAGTCTCTATTATGCGGGTATTGGCTTGGTGGGGAATCAAGAGCGCCACGTCGTCCGCCGTCACTCCGCACAGGTCCAGAACTTCGAGAGCCTTTTCCTGCATTATTCTAACGGCGTGTTTAAAGACTTCCCTGCCGTCCATTTTCAGGTAGTGGAGCTTGTTCTTCACCGTGTATTCGCTCGGAGGCATTGCCGAGCCGCCCGCGGGCATGCAAAGCATCGCAGTATCCGAGCCGTCGGCACCCAAAACATTCCCGAGAATCCCGACATTTTCCTCTTCGCTTGCCGAAAGCACGACAGCCCCGGAGCCGTCGCCAAACAGCACGCATGTTGAGCGATCCTGCCAGTCGAGCATAGAGCTCATCTTTTCCGAACTCACCACGAGGGCGTTCTTGTACCTTCCCGACGCCATCATGCTTGTTGCAACTTCCATTCCATAGACAAACCCTGAGCAGGCTGCTTCGAGATCGAAGCATGGAATATTGTTCCGTATGCCGAGCTTCGCTTGCAATATGCAGGCTGTCGACGGAAAGAGCATATCGGGGTTTACCGTCGTCACAATCACAAGGTCAATGTCGTGCGGAGTAAGCCCCGCGCTTTCTATCGCCGCTTTCGACGCTTTTAAAGCCATGTCTGACGTGGTTTCTCCGTCGGCGGCAATGCGGCGGCACTTAATTCCCGACCTCCCGTATATCCATTCGTCGCTCGTATCGACTATCTTTGCGAGGTCGTCGTTCGTGACAATTTTTTCGGGCACATATTTGCCGGTGCCTTTTATCACTATTGAGTTTGGTCTTTTGTTCTTCATTTCTGCGCGTTAATATTTTGTTGCAGATTTTTCGGCGCCTATAAATTGAGATCGCCGATATTTTTATTGGCTAAAGAACTTTATTTTTTTTGCGTCTGCTCGGAGTCTTTCTGGGCGGCGGCGAGGCGGTTTTGCTCGCGCGCGGCGGCGAGATTTGCGACGTCGGAGGCGATGCGGTCGTTCATGCGTTTGCGCAGGCAACGCAGGGTGATTTCTATCGCGCCTGCAATTTGTTTCCGGTTGCTCGAGCCGTGCGCTTTCACAACTAGCCCGTTGAGCCCCAAAAGCGGCGCCCCTGAGAATTTGTCTATCGGCAGGCGCTTTTTCATTCGCATAAAAGCTCCCTTTGCAAGCAGCATTCCGATTTTGGAAATCCACGACTTGTACACCTCTTCCTTTATGATTTCCTTAAAGAGGCGTACGGAGCTTTCAAGAGATTTTAACACGACGTTTCCCGTGAACCCGTCGCATACGACGACATCGTACTGCCCGTCGAAAAGATTGAAGCCTTCGAGCAGCCCTCCGTAATTTATGACCCCTTCCTGCGCCTTAAAAAGCCTGTGGGCGGTTTGCACAAGCATGTTGCCCTTACCGTCTTCAGTGCCATTGCTAAGCAAACCAACGCGCGGATTTTTTGCGCCGAGGGCGATTTTAGCGTAGTTCGCGCCGAGTATTGCGTTGTCGACGAGGCTCTCTGGTTTGGGGTCGGGGGAGGCGCCTACGTCTATGAATATAAAATTTTTTATCTTTCCTGGGATTACCGTTCCGAGAGCAGGCCTTTCTATGCCTTGCATAGTGCGCAGCTTTATAGTGCCGCCCGCCATTAACGCTCCCGTGTTGCCGCAGCTGAGGACCGCGCTTGCAGTGCCGAGCTTGACAATCTCTATTGCCCGCATCATTGAGGAGTCTTTTTTTGTCTTAATCGCCTGAATGGGCTTCTCGTCCATCTCTATGACTTCGGAGGCGTTATAGACCATAACGCGCGATTCCCTTATTAAGTTATGGCGAAGCAACATCGGCGTTATTATTTCCTCGTTGCCAACCACTATTATCCCGAATTCCGACTTATCTTCGGCAAGGGCTTTTTTTATGCCGATAATGATCTCCTCGGGCCCCATGTCCGAGCCCATTACATCTACGGCGATAGTTGGAATTTCGGGTTTCATTTGGCGGTTAAGGGCGGGAAAGGCGCGGTTGCCGCGGTCAATCCCAATGCCGTTTTTGCGCGCAAAAGGGCGCTCGCAAAATTTTACGGCATATAAAAGAAAAAAACGCGGGAATTATTTATTGGAAATAAACCCGCATTACAATAAAAAATGACTTCAAGCTTAGGTTTTAGACCTTGACGCTAATCACCTGGCGCCCACGGTACATTCCGTTCGAGGGATTGACTCTGTGGAGCATGAAGAAAGAGCCGTCAGTCTGGTCTTTTACAACCTGCGGAAGTTTGTATTTGTTGGCGGCGCGGCGAAGGCGCGTGCGCTGCTTAGACTGTTTGCGTTTTGGTTGACCCATGGTATTACCTTTTAAATTTAATGAAAAGACAAACAAGTTAGTTTGAATAACGGCATTGTCAACAAATAATTTTATCTATTCTATGCCGGCTTATATTTTTGTACGGGCTTCCGGATTTTTAGGCTTTGGCGAAGTCTTCCGAATTTGCGCGGCGCGAAAACTGTTTAGGCTTGCTGGTATGCGGCAGTGAGCGTTGAAATTTAAATCGCCGCATTTTTCCTGCGTTCAATTTTTCTTCCTGCCGCGCCGCCGTTGTCGGGCAGGGCGAGAAGGCGGATTAACGCGATATTTTTTATGAATTTTCGGGCAAAATTGCCGCGGCATTTTTTTACGGATTTTCGAACCAAACTACCGCTTTCCCGCGAATTTTCAAGCAAGGCACTGCGTCAATCCTATCAAGTAGGCTGTTTATTTATCCTGCGCCAAGCCGCAAACAGAAGATTGTTTGCGGCTCTCGCCACATAAAAACTTGCGCCAAGCAAAATGCCTATCCCTTAATAGGCGGGCTCCGCATTTCTGTGTTCCGCGCGCAAATCCGCAAGTTTTAATTTTGCCTTTAATCGCGCCTCATGCCCGCAAAGCGGGAAGGCTTGCGGCTTACGGGATAATCTTTCGCGACAATTCCCTAAAAATATTCCGTGCCCCTTCCGAAAGCTCGCGGGTATGCAGCGACTTGTCTATCGGAATCCGCGCGAGAATTTCAGTCCCGAGCTTTTTTGCGGCATCGTCGGCGTAGCCCTCGCCAAATATGTATTCGCGCGTGCCGTCGGGCATTTGCAGGTAGGCCATATTCTCGATAACGCCGAGAATCTTTACGCCGCTCTTCTCGAACGCCGCAGCTCCCCTTACTGCCGTTGTCGCGGCAAGCTCGTTCGGAGTAGTCACTATCGCAGCGCCGTCAATGGGTATGGTTTGTATTACGCTCAAAACGGCGTCTCCCGTCCCCGGGGGGAGGTCGAGAACCATTGCGTCGAGTTCTCCCCACTCGACTTCCCCCGCAAATTGTTTTATTGCGCTCGTCACCATCGGCCCGCGCCATAGCAGCGGCTGGGAGTCGTCAACGAGCATTCCCATGGATATTGTCTTAATTCCGTCCATCTGCGGGGGAATTATTTTTTGCTGGGCGTTTACCGACGGAAAAACTTTTTCGCCGAATAGAATAGTTGCGCTCGGCCCGTGGATATCGCAGTCCATAAGCCCGACTCTTGCGCTTCCGCCTGTCGAGAATCTCTCAGCCAGCGCCCTGGCGAGGTTTACAGCAACAGTGCTTTTACCGACACCCCCCTTGCCGGAGGCGACCGCTATCGTAAATTTTGCGCCCGACATTCCCTCCGGGGAACTCTCCGCGTGGACGGGCTGTTTCTTGGAGGGATCCTCCGCGAGCAGCGATACGTTGAATTCGCAATCCGGAAATTTTTTAGACAGCTCATGCGCAGAATCCGATACCACTTTTTTTGCGGTGTCTTCGGCGCCGCCTGTGAATATTTTTATCTCTGCTTTTTTGCCGTCGATTTTAACGTACTTTACCATGCCGAACGACACTATGTCTTTGCTGTAAGGCGGATATTTTACGGCTTTTAGGGCGTCGAGTATTTCTTCTTTTGTCATTTTGCGGATAGGGATAGTTTTATTAATTCTTCTGCGTTTGCGTCTTCGCCGAGTTTTGCGACTGCTAGCCTTACCGCCTTGTCGGCGTCGGCTGGTTTAACGCCGAGTGCTACGAGCGCCGAGAGCGCGTCAGAGACGTTTGTCGGCGATGACGGGTTGTATGGCAGGGGCGTTGAGCCTCCCGCGGAGGCTCCGAGGGCTTCGCGCAGTTCGAGCACGAGGCGTTCGGCGGTTTTTTTCCCGATGCCAGGGCACTTTGAAAGCAAAGATACGTCGCCCGCGGCGATTGCGCTTTTAAGCGAGGTCGACGACATTCTGCTTAGCATATTTAGCGCGATTTTAGGGCCTATGCCCGACACTTTTTCGACGAGCACCGCGAAGAAATCCCTGTCGGCTTCCGTAGCGAATCCGTATAGGGTTTGCGAGTCTTCGCGGTAGACTGCGAAAGTGTGCAGAAAAGTTTCCGAACCTAATTTGGGGAGTTTTTCGGCGGTTGTGATGGGGATATTGACTCCGTAATAAACGCCGCCCACGTCGAGGACGGCGCTTAACGGGGAACTTTTTACAAGCTTTCCTCTTAGAGCTACAATCATGGTAAAAAAAATATTTCGACTTTTAAATAATATCGGCCCTTTATTTTTACAAGTTATAAAATTAAAAGTCTTAGCCCGCGCGTGCGTACGTTAATTGGCGTTGACAGTGGAAGGCAAATTTACGTTCCGATGCAGTGCCGATTTTGCGGGGCTTTTATATTGGCGCAAATATGGGCCGATAGTTTTTAGATTGTGATGATTGGCCCGCCGCATGCTTTGCGCGCTTTTTTTAATTCTGTTGTTTTCTTCTCATATTGCTTCTTTATGCGCGAAAAAAAGAGGCGAGATTTTTATATGTAAATTTTTTAATTGTGCAAAGGCGGACTTTAAAAAAAGGGGATTGGTTTTACATTTCATTTTATATTGCCGATTTGGAGTGGGCGGCAAGATATTCTGTTAGGCGCGCTCTTTTGAAAATCTTAAAACCGGCGAGCCTGGGCTTGTCTAAAATGGATTCCGCTCAGAGTGTAAATAATGGATATAAAAAGTATCCGCTGTTTTTTTGAATATATAAAAAAGGACACCGCCTTGAAGTATCCTTCAAAGGCGGTGCATATTATACATATGATGGGGGAGGAAATTTTTTATGTACGTATATTCATATGTTTTTATTTTTTATGCAAGAAAAATTTTAATTTTTTTTAATATCATTATCAATGAGTTGTGATTTTAGATGTTTTTTTGTGCGATTTTTTTTATCGAATCGGCGCAAATTTTTGCCGTAGTCCATGCCGCTTGCAAGTTGAACCCTCCGGTGATTCCGTCTATGTCCATACATTCTCCCGCGAAAAACAATGTAGGTTCTCCCTTTAAAGAGAATGTTTTTGAGTCCACGCACCCGCATTTTAACCCTCCGCATGTGGTAAATTCGCCCTTATGCGAGGATTTTCCAACAGCCTCCATTTTGTCGTTTTTAAGCGCGTTTTTTAGTGTGGCTTCGTCGCCTTTTGAAAAGTTTGACCACACCCTGCCGTGCACTCCCGCCTTCGCGCACAAGTATTCCCACAGCCCGCGCGGAATGTCAAATAGCGGCGTGTTGCCCGCAAACTTTTTCGGGTTATTCTTGCGCGCGGATAAAATTGCAGATTTAAAGGATTCGTCGCCGACCGGCGCAATCCAATTTACCGTTATTGGAAATTTGTATGCGCATTCCGCAAAAGCCCGCGCGCCGAAAGCGGATAATTTTAGGATTGCCGGCCCCCCAAGCCCAAACATTGTCAGGAGCAGCGCTCCGCGCGCTGAAAACTCTCCGGAAGGCGTCTGCGTCCTTATTTCCGCGTCGGGAACAGACGCTCCGGACATGCCGCGCCACTTAGCGTCGGACGCGCGGTCTGTTTTTAAAGCAAAGAGAGACGGCGCTGGCGGCGAAAATTCCCCGCCGAGTTTTTCTACGCTTTCTTTGAGCTTTTTGTCCCAAGTTCCGCCGATTGCGAATAAAACGAAATCTGCGGCAACGATATTGCGCGCGCCTTCACCCGTTTGCTCTCCGCACGATTTATTCGGTTTCGCGCAGATCGCTTCCATCGGTGCTGTGTCGCACCCGCAGCCCGAAAAATCCGCAACGCCCGCGCCGTGACGCGGCGCGCTTCTGCGCGGACTCATTCCCAATTCGTCTATATATGCAATTTTCCACCGCCCGTCGGGAGTTTTCTCGACAGATTCCACGCGCGCCCTGCAAATAAGCCGCGCTTTTCCTGCCGCCCGCTCAAGCGCGCCTGCAATCGTGCGGGAGTCGTCTGATATGGGAAATACCCTTCCGCAATCTTCCACTTTGGATTCTACTCCAAGCGTTTTAAAAAATTCGCGGGTCTTTGCGCAGCCGTATCCCATAAGCGGCTTCCTCAAAAATCCCGCCCCGCGCGGATAAAAAGCCTTTGGGTTGCCGCCGTCGATTACCGTGTTTGTAAAATTGCACCTGCCGCCGCCCGACAGTACGACTTTCTTTAACGGGGAATTAGTCCGTTCCAAAATTACGGCTTCGACGCCTTCTACGCCGCGAAGGTTCGCTGCGCAAAACATTCCAGCTGCTCCCGCGCCAATTATCGCCACCGTCTTCATTCGTCGGAACCTCTCGAAAGAGCCTCGCCTATCCTGTTGAGCGCAAACAAGGTCAGGCTGAAAAACAGGGCGGGAAATATAAGCATCCACGGGGCGTCTTCCATATATTCTGCCCCGTCCTTTATAAGCGCTCCCCACGACGGAAGCGGCGCTTGGACTCCGAGCCCGAGAAAACTTAAAAACGATTCCAAAAGCATTACGCTCGGAACTGTAAGCGCCGCGCAAACGAGTATCGGCGCAGATATGTTCGGCAATATGTGCCGCATTACTATCCCAAACCTGCTCTCGCCAAGGGCTGTTGCCGCCTCAACATACGCCCTCGATTTTACGTCGAGAGCGCATGCCCTGACTATTCTCGCCATAGTGAGCCATTCAACAGCGCCGATTGCCGCGAATATGAGCCATACAGACCTTCCAAAGACAACCGTTAGCAAAATTACAAATATTGTGAAGGGCAGGGAGTATGCAATATCTACAATCCTCATCATTACCGAATCCGTCCTTCCGCCGCACATCGCCGAGACAACCCCGTATGATACGCCGATTACCGCCGCAACGAAAGTTGCAAGAGCTCCGACTGCGAACGAAACCCTCCCCCCGTACAATATGCGCGAAAGCAAGTCGCGCCCGAGCATATCCGTTCCGAACGGGTGTTCGAGCGACGGCGCGGACGCTCCAAGCGCGAGGTCTTGTGCGTCGTACCCGTACGGGGCGAGAATTGGGGCCGCTACGCACGCCGCCGCCGCGAGAATTACAAACAGCGCGCATGCGAGCGAAAGTTTGTCGCCCAGCAAAAGTTCCGCCGCGCCCGCCGCTTTCGCCCGCCAAGATGCGGCGCTTTTTGAGGCTTTGATTGCCCCTGATTTTTTCCCGTCTCCGCTCATTTTTTCATTTCTCCGGCTATTCGCGGATTTACCGCTGCGAGCGCAATGTCGGACAGCAGGTTGAATAAAAGTATGAATACTGCGTAAAGCATTACGCAGCCCATAATCATAGTGTAGTCGTTGTCGAGGGCGCTCGAAATAAAGAAGCGCCCAAGTCCCGGTATCTGGAAGATTGTCTCCACCACAAACGAGCCCGTCATAAGCCCTGCGGCGGCCGGGCCTAGGTATGCTATTGCGGGGGCAATCGCGTTGCGGAGAACGTGGGCAAAAAGGATTCTCGCTTCCCCCGCGCCTTTTGCGCGCGCGGTCCGCACATACGGAAGCTTCATTTGGCGGCGGACGGAGTTGCCTGTAAGGCGCGCTATCCATGCGGTGTAGAAAAACGCGAGCGTAACTGACGGCAATACGGCGTCCGAAAAGGACTCCCAACCCATCGAGTTGAACATTTTAAGGTTTGTTGAAAATATCAATATGAGTATGGGGCCAAGTACAAACGCCGGAAGGCATATTCCCAAAAGCCCCGCGCCGTATATGAATGCCGCGGCTCCCCCGCGGGCCGCCGCGGCGAGTCCGAGGCAAACGCCGAATACCGTTGCCAATAAAAGCGCGTATGCCCCCAATTCGAGCGAAACCGCCGCCTTTTCCCTTAGTATTTCCGACACCTTCCAGCCGTCGTACTTATAGCTTGGTCCCAGTTCTCCGCGGGCGAGATTGCCGAGAAATTTAAAGTACTGCTTTGCGATAGGCTCGTCCAATCCGTAGTACGCGTTTAGCGCCTTAATCGTCTCCTCCGATACTGGCCTTTCGCGGTCGAACGGCCCGCCCGGCACGAACCTTACCATAAAAAACACGGCCGTCACGATTATCAGGAAAACGGGGACAGCTTCGCATATTCTCTTTAAAATGTATTTTGTCATTTGGCGGAGGCGTCGAGGCTGACGCCGAGAAAATTGTGGTAGTCGAGAGGGTTTGAATCCCATCCGCGCACTTGCGGAGATATCAGGTAGGAGCGCGAGTAGAAATATACAGGGATAAGGGCGGCGTCGGCAAGGAGGACGCCTTCGGCCTCTGCAAGCTTCTTGTTGCGCGCCGACCTATCGGAGGTTTTAGAGGCGGCGTCGCAAAGCTTGTCGAATCTCGCGTTCGAGTAGCGGCTATGGTTTAGCCCGCTGTCTGATAGGAAGTTTGAAAGGAAGCTTTCCGGATCGGCGAAATCCGCAACCCAGCTTGAGCGCGCCACGCAGAAGTCTCCGCTGCGCCTTGCCGCAAGATACGCGGGCCATGAAAGATTGTAAAGCTCGGCGTCGACGCCGAGATTTTTTTTCCACATATTCGCGATTGCCTCGGCTATCGGCTTGTGTTGCTCCGACGTATTGTAGGTTATCGTTATTTTTCCGAGTCCCCTTCCGCCTGGGTATCCGGCGTCTGCAAGCAGTTTGCGCGCGGAGGCTACGTCTTCGCGCACCATAAATTCCGGAGGGGTAGAGTATGTTCCGCAGTTCGGCGGCACGAACGAGAATGCGGGGGTTTGGCCGCCTTTCAGTATGCCGTCGATGATAGCCTTGCGGTCAATCGCCATGGAGAGAGCTTTTCTTACAAGTGGGTTGTCGAGCGGTGGGCGGCTTGAATTTAGCATGTAGTAGTAAACGCCAAGCCACGGATCGGAGCGCAGGCACTTCGGAAAATTTTTCTTCGTATGCTCTATGCGCGCGGGCGACACAGACTCTGTAATATGGAGCTGCCCGGAGCGGAAGGCGCGGTCTTCCGTATTTATGTTCGATATCGGGAAGAAATCCACGCCGTTTAATTTTAGCATTTTAGCCGCGCGAAAATGCGGATTGCGCCGCAGGGATACCCTGTCGTTGATTCTCCATTCCGCGAGAATGAACGGGCCGTTTGAGACCATATTCCCGGGGCGCGTCCAGACCGAGTTCCGCCTGTCGCAAGCCCCGAATTTTTCGAGCGTTTTTTGCGGGAGCGGAAAGAACGCATTGTGGCAGAGCATCGAGAGAAAATGCGGCGTCGGCCTTTCGAGCTCTACGACGAGAGTTTCGTCGCCTTCTGCGCGCGCCCCGAGCTTTACCGTATCCTTCTCAATGCCCGCGCGGATTTTTTCGGCGTTTTTTATGGGCGCGAAAAGCGAAGAATATTCGCTGCCGATTTGCGGAAGCAGCGCCCTGCGCCATGCGAATACAAAGTCATTGGCGGTGACTTTCGAGCCGTCCGACCACTTTGCGTTTTCGTCGAGCTTAAAAGTGTATGTTTTCCCGCCGTCGGAAATTTCCCAGGACTTCGCCGCGGCGGGCTTTGGTTCGAGCGTTTTTGTGTCTGCGCATACGAGACCCTCAAAGAGGCCTGAGAGAATCTTGAACTCCCCGAAGCCCGTCGCAAGCGACGGGTCGAGTGTCGCCGGATCCGCGCCGTTGCCGACGAGCAAAATGCCCTTTTCCGCGGCGATTTCCGCGGCGGGGCGGCTTTGCCAGCAGGCACACAGCGCGCACGAGGCCGCTGCCGCAGATAGAAGGCGGAATATGTATGTAAAGGCGCGCGGCATTTTAAAATCTTGGGACGGAGGCGATCAGTTCCTTTGTGTACGGGTGCTTCGGATTTTTGCATACTTCTTCGGCATCGCCCGTTTCGACTATTTTGCCGCGCGTCATTACCATTATTCTGTCGCTCAAATATTCAACCACCGCTATGTCGTGCGCAATAAAGAGCATTGCTATGCCAAACTTAGCCCGCAAGTCTTCCAGCAGGTTTACTATCTGCGCCTGTACGGACACGTCGAGCGCGCTTACAGGCTCGTCGCATATTACGAATTCGGGCTCGACAGCGAGCGCCCGGGCTATGCCAATGCGCTGCCTTTGCCCGCCGGAAAATTCGTGGGGGTACCTTTGCATGTGGTCGGGGGAAAGCCCGACGGTTTCGAGAAGCTCGGCTACGCGGTCGCGCCTCTGGGAGCGCGTCATTTGCCTAAAATGTATGCCGAGTGGCTCGGATATTATCTGCAAGATGTTCATACGCGGGTTTAGCGAGTTGAACGGGTCTTGAAATATCATCTGTATTTTTTTTCGGTATGGCATGAAGTCGGCGTTCGGCAAATCCGAGATTTTCTTGCCCTCGTAAAAAATTTCGCCGCCCGATATCGGGGCGAGCCTTATGATTGAGCGCCCGGTAGTCGTTTTGCCCGAGCCGCTCTCGCCGACTAGCCCGACAATCTCCCCCCTGCCTATGCTAAAGCTTACGTCGTCGACAGCATTGAAAAATTTTTTCGCGCGGGAGAACACTCCCCCGCCTATTCCGTAGGAGACGCGCAAGTCGCGCACTTCAAGCAAAGGCGGCGTGTTTTCAGAGTTTTGCATAGTCTATTGGGCGGAGCCTTTCGCCTTTGTGCCCCAATCTGGGAATGCAGTTTATCAGAGCCTTGGTGTATGGGTGCTGCGGATTGTGCAATACGTCGCTGCACTTGCCTGTCTCGACTATCTCTCCCCTAAACATTACGATTACCCGCTCGCAAAGCTCGGAGATTATCCCAAAGTTGTGGGTAATTAGCAGAATCGCCATCTTGCGATTTTTGCGTATCTGCACAAGAAGGTCTATTACCTGCTTTTGAATGGTGACGTCGAGCGCGGTGGTGGGCTCGTCCGCAACGAGCAATTTCGGCCTGCATGCGAGCGCCATCGCAATCATTGCGCGCTGCAGCATTCCGCCGGACATTTCGTACGGATAGGAGCGCGCGCGCAACGCGGCGTCGCGGATTCCGACTTCCGCGAGGGAGTCCGCTACCGTCTTCTCAACGTCCGTGCCTTTTGGCGAGTGGAGCCTGACCGCTTCCGCAATTTGCGAGCCCACTGTAAAAAGTGGGTTGAACGATGTTGATGGTTCCTGAAATATGTAGGCTATTTCTCCGCCGCGCGCTTTTCTGAGCTCGGCGCCAGTCATCTCGCCCACGTTTTTGCCGCCGCACAAGATTTTGCCAGATACGGAACATATGGGCGGCGGAGGGAGAAGCCGCATCAAGCTCATGGCTGTCACGCTCTTGCCTGAGCCGCTTTCGCCTACTATCGCGACGCTCTCGCCGTCGTCTATTTTAAAGCTGATTCCCTTTACGGCGTCCGTGTGCCCGCGCCGCGAGTCGAAGCTTATTTTGAGATTTTCAACTTCCAGCAGGCTCATTGCGCGCCGCCTCCGCCGGCAATTTTGCGCTTCATGGAAAGTATGTTTTTGCCGTTTTCGCGGCGGTATGAGACGTCGTCCATATACTCTTTGACAAGGAAAATTCCCAAACCTCCCACGGAGCGCGAATATACGTCGGCTTTTAAGTCGGGCGGCGGGACCTGTTTTAGCGGGTTGAACGGCGGCGCGCTGTCGGATACTTCGGCAACAATTTTGCCCCCTGCCGCTGAGAGTGAAACTTCTATTTTTTTGTCGGGGGAAAGCCCGCACCCGTATATTGCGCTGTTGGAAAAGACTTCTTCAAGACATAGATTCAGCGCAAAAACAGAATCGGCGTCTATGCGGTTTTCGGCGCAAAAGGCGTCGGCGTCGGTGCGCAAGGCGTCGAGCGAATCGAGCACTGCTGGATAGGCTTTTCTCATCTCACTTAAAAATTATTTCGCATAGGGAAAAATCGTCCTCAAAGGAGTCGCTCCTCTGGATATCCTTGGAAAATGCCATCATGCTTTCCACTTTCGATAACCCTGCGCGGGCGGGCTTTGGTATTTCAGCGACAAATTCGTCCAAAGACATCGTGTGGCCGTCCGGCTTTTCAACTTCGTACACGCCGTCGCTGAATACGTACAGCTTGGAGCCGCGCTCCACTTTTACTTTGTCGCTGCGGAAATTCATCGGAGTCATTCCCCCGATTATAAATCCGTTTGTCGTAAGCCGCCGAACATTTCCGCCTGAAACGAGAATCGCCGGAGGGTGCCCACCCGATGCGTATGAGAGCTCGCGCGAGGACTTGTCGTAGACGCCGTACCACAGTGTAAAATACATTCCGTTTTGCCGCTCCATCTCGAAGGCGTTGTTCAGCGCGGACAAAACTTGGTCGGGCTTGCCGAAATCCACGTCCGACAGCGTGCGCGACCTTAGCGCATTCATCGCCGAAACTGACAGCAGCGCGGCTCCCACCCCGTGCCCGCACACGTCGAGCAAATAGACGGCAAACCTGTCGGAGTCTATCCACCCGTACCCGAAGCAGTCGCCGCCGAGCTCCGTTGAACTCTTGAAAATCCAGTCCGACGAGAGGTCTGAGGTTTCTATTTTTTCGGGGAGGAGGCTTGTCACATAATTCTCGGCTTCGTCCAGTTCCTTTTTTAGCGCAATCTGGCTTTGCTGGAGCTTGTTCATGGCGTCGTTTCTCTCGCACAGCGTTGTGTATGCGCGGGAGTGGTAGCGTATGCGCGCGAGGACTTCAAGCTTGTCCGGAAATTTGACCATATAGTCGTTTGCGCCATTTTCAAATGCGCGGTATTTTACGTCGGGCTCCTCCTTTGAGGATAGCACGACGAGAGGGATATCGCGCGTGTCGGGGCAGGCTCGGAAAAATTTTACGAGGGTAAGCCCGTCGACTTCCGGCATAATCAAATCCTGCAAAATTACAGTTGGCTTGACTTCCTTTGCGGCGTCTATGGCCTTTGACGGATTGGGGCAATAATACAAGCTTATGTCGGGCTGGTCGGCGAGCAGGCGCTTCATTGCTTCCGCTATGATTTTTTGGTCGTCGACAAGCAGAACGCGCGCTTTCGCTTTCTCCTCTTGCAGGGCGCCCGATAAATGTGATATGTCCGTCATTGCGTCGAATATATTTTTTTACGCGGGCCGAATGCAACCCTTATTTTATATAATACTATGATATCGGCTTTTTCCCATGTGAGTTTGCAGGCAGATAAATTTTATTTTTTCCCCGCAAAGGCTCGCAGGTAGCGGCAAGTCTGAGCCGAAAACTATGCGCCGAGCCGAAGGGGACATATGCGCCGGATTTTCCGCCGGCAATCCCTCCTTATGCGCAAAAGATATTTGAAAGCTGCGCGCTTAGCCTAAAAATTAGTATTTTTTTGAGTTTAATAATCCGAGTGTATTTCATTTTGCGGTGGGCTGCATTGGTTTGGGAGGAGGAGTCGGGCTTTTGCCCGGTTAAACACTTTGCGCCGTACGGCAATCGCTGCGCCAATGGGCAGTATTTTTAACTAAGCGCGGAGGCATTTTTTTAGCGTAAAAGAAAAACAACCGCGCGAAGAACTTGCGCGCAAAATGCCATAAAAAATCCCCGCCGAAAATTTTTAGGCGGGGAATAATGGAGTCGAATTTTGCAAATACAAAGCCGGCTGTTTGGGAAAATATGTAGCCGGAGATTCTCTGAAGCAGAAATTTATTCGACCGTTGCCGACTCTATTTTTTGGGGCTTGACGGGCTTGTCCATGAATCCTGTGGGGGTGTTTTCTATCTTTCTGACAACGTCCATTCCCTCGATGACTTCGCCGAATATAGTGTGGTGCATGTGAAGCCACGGGGTGGGGACGGTTGTTATGAAGAACTGGCTGCCGTTTGTTCCAGGACCTGCGTTTGCCATTGCCAAAAGCCCAGGGCGGTCGAACGCCACGTCCGGAGAACACTCGTCCTCAAACGGCTTGCCCCATACGGACTGTCCGCCGCAACCAGAACCTGTCGGGTCGCCGCCCTGAATCATAAAGTCCTTTATTACGCGGTGGAAAGTTATGCCGTCGTAATACCCGCTACTTGCGAGCTTTTTGAAGTTTTCGCACGCTTTGGGCGCTACTTCGGGAAACAATTTTATTTTTATGTCTCCGCAGTTCGTGTGAAGGGTCACTATATTTTTATTTTCTGGCATGGCTATTTCTTTATGTCGCAGGTTGGAGCGTTCGGGCAGCTTGAGCATTCGACGATTATTTCGTCGGCCGACTTGCCCGGGGGAATAAACGGCAGAACGTGTTCGTCATGCTCTACAATCACTTCCAAAAGATACGGCTTGTCGGACTTTAACATTCTGTCAATCGCGGCGGGAAGCTCGGATTTTTTCCATACCCTTTCGCAGGCCCAATCGTATCCCTCGGCTATTTTGCAGTAGTCGGGGTATATTGCTTCGATATTTTCGGGGCCGCCCATATTGTTGGGGTCGCGCGACAAAACAGTATTTCCGCGCGTTCCGCCGTAGAGCATATCCTCCCACTGCATGACCATTCCGAGGAATTGGTTGTTTAGAATCATCGCCTTCACGGGAATGTTTTCCATTACCGCCGTGGCCATTTCCTGAATGTTCATCTGGAATGAGCCGTCGCCGTCGATATCGACAACTTTCGCCTTCGGGTTGGCGACTTTTACGCCTATTGCCGCCGGCAGACCGAAGCCCATTGTGCCCGCGCCGAGAGAACTGATAAATTGGCGCGGCTTGGAGAATATGAAGTTTTGCGGGGTCCACATCTGATGCTGGCCCACGCCGGTGGTGACAATTACGTCGCCTTTTGATACCTTGTAAAGTTCCGCTATTGCCTCTTGCGAGGTTATATTTTTGCGGTTATGACGCCCGAATGGGTAGGGGTGGACTTTTTTCCACTGGGATATTTGCCCAATCCATTCAGAGAAGTCAGGCTTTTTGGGCAACTTTTTCGAGGCGGCCAAAAGCTTGTCGAGGGCTGCGCCAACTTCGGAGCACACGCTCAGGTCAACCTTTACGTTTTTATTTTGCTCTGAAATATCGATATCCAGATGTATAATTTTTGCATTCGGCGCAAACTTGGAAACAACGCCGGTTATTCTGTCGTCGAAGCGCGTGCCAAGGGCAATGAGCAGGTCGGATTCAAGCACTGCCCTGTTGCCGACATACGTTCCGTGCATTCCAAACCAGTAGAGGTTTTTCTTTTCCATCGGATCGACGCAGCCGATTCCCATAAGGGTCGTTGCGACGGGTATTCCGAATAATTTTGAAAATTCGTCGAGCTTTTTGGAAGAGCCGGAAGATATGATTCCGCCGCCGGCGTATATTACGGGCTTTTTTGATGCGGAAATCATGGAAATAATTTTGGAGATGTCGGCGTCGGAGGCGACGGAAACCGGCTTAACTCCTGGGAGATCCGGCTTGGCGTCGAAGTCCGGGACGAACACCTTTTGTTGGACGTCCTTGGGAATGTCGATGACAACCGGGCCGGGCCTGCCGCTCTTTGCGATTAGAAACGCTTCTTTAATAATGCGCGGCAAATCCTCCGCGTTTAGGACGAGATAGCTGTGCTTTACGACGGGCAGGGTCATTCCGAATACGTCCGTCTCCTGAAATGCGCTTTTGCCGATTAGCGACTGGAAAACTTGCCCGGTGATTGCGACCATGGGAATGCTGTCCATGAACGCGTCGGAAATTGTGGTGAGAAGGTTCATTGCGCCGGGGCCGCTTGTTGCCATGCATACGCCGACCTTGCCGGTGGAGCGAGCGTATCCGTGGGCCATAAAACCGCCGCCCTGTTCGTGCCTGGGGAGAATCACGCGGATTTTCTTTGAGCGCGTAAAGGCGTTGTGGAGATCGATTGAAGAACCGCCCGGATATGCAAAGACAATGTCTACCCCTTCGTTTTCGAGGCAGCGCACTACGACGTCGGCGCCCTTCATCGCGGCGGGGTTAACAGTTTTTTTTGATGTCTTTGTCTTAACTTTCATATATAGGCTTTGTTTGTTTTAGGTATGGGCGGCGTCTTCAAGAAGGCGTTCGACCCCATTAAAATTAGTTTACTTTACAAGCATTGCGCATTTCTTCAACCATTTTTTTGCGGCGTTTTTTTGAAAAAATTAAAAAAAAGCTGGAAAATGCCGCCGATATCTTATTTGATTTAAACATCAACAAGAAGAATATCCCAATCAAACCATTCCGAAAAATACGTTTTTCGGTAAAGATTTGCAATTCCTGTATAAGATGAGATTTAGAACCCGACTTATAAAAATAATAACGGCGGCCTGCGCGGCGGCGGTATTGCCGGCCGCGGCCCTCGCCCAAGACGCGGCGGAGGTAAAACAGATGGGAACGACCGTCTTGAAGGACCAGGCGATGGAGCTAGTAAACGCCAAGAGGTATCTTGAAGCGCGTCCGTACATGGTAGAGCTCGTGACGAGAATTTCCGATTCCGACGACGCCAACCTGAAAAAGCAGCTTGAAGACCTGTATTTCTTCATGGCGTACAGCTACGTGCAAGAGTACGACGCAACGAAGGACGATAAGCTTCTGGACAAGGCGATAAGCTTTTTCGACAAAGTCATAAAGGAATTCCCCGGCGGTAAAATGGCCAACAACGCGATAGAAGTCGAGGCGAGCTGCTACGCGGCGCGCGGGGATCTCGTAAAGGCGGCGACCTGCCGCGAGCGCCTGCTTGAACCGCCCTATTCCAATGGTTTGAGCAACGCCAAGCGCTATGAAATTATAAAGAAGATAGCGGATTCGTTGTTTGCTGCGCAAAAGTGGCAGGAGGGTGAAAAATGGTTCAAGTTGAAGCTCGAGGGTGCGAAAGATCCCGAAGATAAAGTCTCTGCGGCTTCAGCCTTAATCCAGACCGCAACGAATCTGAAAAAGTTCGACGACCTCAAACAGTATCTTAAATACATGTCGATAGACACTGTTTCGCGCAGCGATCTCGGGCTGAACATGGCTCTGCTAAACGCTGGCGACAAGCTCGTGGAGCAAAAGCGTTACAGCGAGGCTTCCGCGCTTTATTCTATGGTTTTCGGCCGCGATAAAATCCTAAAAAATCTGACTTCCTATGTAGATAAGACAAAAAAGCGCGTAGAAATCCTAAAGCGCATAAACCCGACAAACCCGCAAATAACGGAGCTCGACAACAAAGTTAAGTCCATAGAATACGCAATTAACAAGATAAACGACGATGTCATGGACTACACGGCGGATTTGATGCTGAGAGCGTCCCGCAACTATATGCTCACAAACCGCGACTACGAGAGCTTCTGGTCGTACATGCAGCTGCTCGATCCCAAGTTTAGGGAGCATCCCGCGCGCGAAGACTTCTTTTACGCTGCGATAATCGGCGCCTACAAAATAGGCAAAAACGAGGAAATGTACAAACTCTGCCTTGAATATTTGAAGGATTTTCCGGACGGGCAGTATTATAATGACGCCCAGCTTCGCATAGCGCAATATTGGCTTGGCAAGAAAAACTATCCGGAATTTTTCAAGGTTGCAAAGGCTTTTGTGGAAGAATATCCGGACGAATCCCCGTATTCAAACGACCTCGTATTCCTGATGGGGCGCACATGGCTCGAAAACAGCGAATACAAGGAACTGATAAAAACATACTCGCAATATGTTGAAGACTTTGAGGATTCGAGCATATCCGACGGCTTGCTATATTGGCTCGGCATGGGCTATATGGCCGACGGCGACTTCAAAAATGCAGGAAGGGTATTCGGCGAGATTACCGAAAATTATCCGATAAGCCCCTATGCGGAGGACGCCGGATACCGCAACGGCGTGGCTCTTTTCGGGATAGGCGACTTCCCGAAAGCGCGCGAGGTTCTTACAAACTTCATAGAATCATATCCCGAAAGTGCTTTGCGCGGCGAAGTGGAATACTTCCTCGGCGACATCTATGCAAATTCGATGGCGGTCAAGGAAGCTATCGAACACTACATGAATGTTGAGAAGTACACGAAAAACCAAAGTATTATAGACAACGCCTACACGCAGGCGGCAAAGCTGCTCATGGCGGACGAAAAATACGAGGATGTCGTGAAACTAATGGATAAATATCTTTCTACATTTAAGAAAGATGGAATTCCCTCGACGATAAATTCGCACAAGGCTCTGGCGCTCGAAAAGCTTGGGTTGCCCGCCGACGCGCTTGAAATATACCGCAGCGCAATCGACAAATACGGCGACAATCCAAAAGACGACGGCGTCGACAAAATGATACTCGACTACGACCGTCTCCGCAATGTGAACTACGACATGCTAAATGCCACAGTTGCGTTTATCGAAAAATTGATGAGCGACAGAGAGCTCTTATATAATATGGTTGAGGTGCCCGCGCAAAGGTACAGGTACTTCATGGCCAACCCGAAGATAGACAAGCGCATATACAACAGTTTCAAGCACGACACTTCTTTCGGTCCGAATCTTTACAACGACAAGTCCAATATAAAGGCGCTTCTTGAAAAATACAAGGGGCAGCTTGCGAAATATCCCCAGAAGGCGGAGGACTTCTTTAAGGATCTCCTCAAAAAGGCCGAGTCCGAAAAGCGCGACACGCTCGCATTCAGGCTAATGATGGGGCTCGACTCCATCGGAAAGCCGATTCAGGTTGCAAAGATGTTCGACGAGAAAGACATTAAAAAGGCTTCTGTCAGAACTCTCGCATGGATAGGCAAAATAAACGAGAAGTTCGGTCCTGAGCAGGCGCGCAAGGCATTTGACGAGGCAAAAGCGCGCGATGAATATGACTATCTGATAGATGTATTGTTCGCCGAGGCGGCCCTCGAAACGCGCCAGACTAACTGGGACAAGGTCTTGGCAATTTACACCCAAATAGAGGAGGATTTCCCGTCGGATCCCCGTGCGGCGGAGGCAGCTCTCAAAAAGGCCGATACGCTTATGGCTCTCGGCAAGCGCCAAGAGGCGTCTGAAAAATACGAGGAAATACTTAAATCGCCAAGCTGGCGCGGCGAATCATACGCAGAGGCGTTGTTCAAGCTTGGCAATATCGCCCGCGACGCAAAAGATCCCAATAAGGCGATAATGTATTATGAAAGATGTTTCCTCGGCTATGCCAACTGCTACAATTGGACCGGCAAAGCGGTAATTCAGGCCGCCAAGGTTCTGGCCGCAGAGGGCAAGCGGGACGAAGGAAGGGCTATTTGCAAAGAGTTTGTGGGGAACGAGGAAAATAAGAAATCTCCCGACTACGAAGAAGTCAAACAGCTCGAGCTTACAATATAAAACCCATTTTCCCCAAGGATTGATATGAAACATTTTGAGAGAAGCGCACTTATACTTTTGGCTGTAGCGGCGGCGTCATACGCGCCGGCGCAGCAGGCCGCTCCCGCGGCCGCACCGGCACCGGCAGCTGCGCCCGCGGCGGCAGAGGTTTCTCCGGCGGATAAGCCCGACCGTTCATACTCGGCGGATTACGCAGATAGGAAAGCCAATCTGTTTCTCGTTGACAAAACCAATAAAAACGAGTCTTCAATGACGCTCAAAAGCGCCGAGGGCAAAAATTTTGTGTTTTCCGACGCAACCGGCGGAGAGATGACTGTTGCGAAAGACTCAAAAGTATACGCTTTCCGAGTAAAGGCTGACAATAAAGTGCTGTCTGCCGCGCGCGACGCCGCCAACGACGGCAACTGGGACTCCGCAGTAAACTATATGCGCCCGATAGTCTATCCGCTCGCTCCCCTCGCTGTTCTATCCGACGAATCATTCCCGGACGGCAATGCAATGATAGAATTTTTCCTGTCGGGATTGTTGAATTGCGGAAGGCTCAAAGAGGCGGCGGCGTATGTTGCGATGATTCCCGTACAAGATGCGTCTGAATCGATAAAATCTTCTGCCTTAAGTGTGGCGAGAGCCCTCGCTGAAAATAAAGATACGGAATCGGCCGAAAAAATAGTGGACAGAATAAAGCTGAATTCGGCGTCTGCCGAAATACTGGCCCAAGTAATGGATGTTCTCGACCAGATGAGAAATGCCGGAGACTACAAGAGGTGCGTTCTGCTTTACGCAAAACTTGCGGCGGTTGACGGAAACCCAATGAAAAATCAGGCTGCTCTTTGGGGCGTATTCTGCGACATGGCAATGGGCAATCAACTTTCGGCGCAGGGAAGGTTGTCGTCTATCGAAATGGATAGGGCAGTTCCAGAATTTTCGTTGCTTCAAATGGTAAAGGGAATGTTCAAGGAATCGGGCAAGACCCCCGACCATAAGGCCGCCCTCGAGCTTTACTCGGAAGGTGTGGTGTTCGGCTCTCTGACCGACTCTTGGATGCCCGAATTGCTTTATAGAACGGCAATGGCATACAAAAATATAAAAAATTTTGTGGCTTCGAATGAAATATTTGCGCAGCTCCAAACGCTGTATCCTGAAAATCCCTTTACAAATCTAGGCAAAAAAGAGATAGTCGAGATAAAGAAGGAGGAGCCAAAAGACGATTCCGACGAAGACGACGAAGAATAGCCTTTCAATCACCCCATAGCGATTTATTATGAAACTTCATCATTTTAGGCCAAAGAAAGAGAAACGCGGACTCCTATATCAGGTGTTTATAGTAGTTGCGATTATTCAGATTGTGCTGCTGATTACTTTGGGCAGCGTGATAGTCACGCAATCCATAATAATGGACGAGAGCAAGTTTGATGCTCCGCCTACGATTGAGAAAGTCGACCAAGTAAAAAAGGAGACGCGCGTTCGCGTGCAGCAACAGCAGAAAAAAACCCAAAAGCTTACGCGGCGCATAAGCATCACAAATCCTCAAAATACGAATCTGCCGCAGGTAAATATAACGCTGCCTCCCACAATGTCTATGGGGGCCGCTATAAACACGATATCAAACATCGATATGACTTCAAAGTTTAATATCGTAACCACAACAGTTGATATTGGCGGCATCAAATCGAAAACGGAAAAAGTGCTCATTTGCATAGACACCGGCAAGTATTTGATGACAGACGAACGAGGCGGTCTCGATACATACAAGGCTATTCGCGAAGATATTAAGAAGCTAGTGAATAATCTGCCTCCGACAGTTCTCTTTAACTTGATGGCTTTCACTACCGAATATGGAACGGCAATAAATATGTTCCAGCCGACACTTGTTGCGGCTACTTCCGCAAACAAGAAAATGGCGTGCGACTGGGTAGAGCCTTTGAATGCTAGCCTCAGCCGTCTCGGCCCCGGCGGGAACAATTACAAATTAAAATATCCGTTCCTTCCCCAACCTCCGGATTCCAACCACTATAACCAGGGAGTTTCAAACATATACCGCATATATCAGGCTGCGCTCGAGCAGGGAGCTGATACTATATATATGCTTACGACTTCATGGACAGACCCAGAAAGGATTAAAAAGCCTTGGACTAACGCCCAGACGCAGCGCTACGTAAGAGATATGGCAAGGTACTCTGAAAACATTGAGCGCCAACGCCGTTCTGCCGGTTGGAATGACCAAAAACAAATAGAGTTCGAGCGCAAGGATATGATTGCAAGGCGCACGGGAATTAAGAAGGCGCGCGAATGGATAAAGAATGAAAATGAACGTCGCGCTAAAAAAGGTCAGCCTTTGTATACGGCAAATGTCACCCAGGCGATGTGGGACAACAAATTTTATGAACGTCCGCAGCCGTATCCTCCGTCAACAGGCGGCGTAAAGGCTCCTGAAATCAAGTTCGACAGCTACGGCAGAAGCGGGATATTAAAGTACTACGAAAAACTTTTTAAAGAGGTTTACCGCGACAAGCAAATGAAGCCCCCGACTCTCAATATGATTGTTTTCCGCGGCAAAAATGAAAACCTAACTCCCGCAGAAAATAGGGTAATAAAACAATTCACATCTTCCAACAACGGCGGAAGAAGCCGAGTGTTGAAAGGTTTGAAGCCTGTTTCAGAATACGATTAATTCACAGTTTTGTACTATTTAGCGCCAAATGCGATTCCGCTCGCGGCATAGGGATAGTCTTACAGTTGAATACAAAAGAATTTTTAATGTTTTGCGGCCGCCGATTTTATTCGGCGGCTTTTTTATTTTTTTATTGCGGGGGATAGGTGCCCATATATGCAGGTTGGGCGCGAGATGCCTTTTAAAGTGCAAAAAAGGAGTTGAAGCTCCGAGATAACGGAGCCGCCGTTTTTAGGATATATACTGGCTACATATCTAGCAATAAATAACTTTTTAGTTTCTTCAAACAGCGCTTTAAATTGCCAATACAAAAGTTTTTGTCTGCTTAAATTTGTCGGAGATTGGCGGTATGGACAGATTCCGCAAGTAAAAGCCAATCGTGCAAAACTTTTATAGGCGAGTACGGCCTTTTTTTTACGGCGCAAAAGGATTTTTTGCAGAAATAAAAATCTCTATGCGTTTAAAATTCCCAAATAATGCACAAAGATTTCGCGTTGCGGCTTACGGCAACGCTCAAAATAAGATGTTTAATACCTAAAAATGTCGGTGCAAAGTGCTTGGGTTCACTGATGGTTTCTTGCGTATATAAATCGCACATGACGGGTTGCCGATAGAAATCCGCAAACCGTACTTGCAATATGTCTTCAAGTACAGGACTGCTTCTTATAAATTCAATGAAGGATTTTTTGAGATCTGAAAAATATTTTTATATTGCACGATTGAATTAGCGCGGAGGACATATTATCGGTGTTCTCTAAGGCAAGCCGGCAACAAATTGCGCCGGGCAAATAGGCGCTTAAATACTCTGATTTCGCGCCTGTTTAACAGCGATAATAAAACTAAAAATCCGTTGGTTTTTATTTTAAATTTTTCTGCCTGCAATTCTATCGGATACCAAGAAACTGCCTAATATGAGGCTAAAATGTAGGATTTTTTTATGAATACTACTGCTTTTCAGCGGCGAGAATTTTGCGCGACTTTTCAAGGGCGATGTCTATATTTTCTACGACATATTCCTCTCCGATTTTATCCAAAAATCCGGACTTTTCCATCATGTGCAGCGGCTGCGAATGCGCTCCCGTAATCATCATCACGACTCCTCTGGCGCGCAGCTTGTCGTACAATTTTTCCAGAATCGACAGGGCGGTGGAGTCCATCGCAAGCACCGTGCGCATTCTAAGAATCGCAATTTTCGGAGCTTCCCCCATTTCAGAAAGTATGCTTTCAAGTTTGTCCGCCGCGCCAAACATAAGAACGCCGAATATCCTAAAAACCATTACCCCTTCCGGAACATCTTTGCCCTCAAGCGAATATTTTGAAAGATCAGTTTCGAGCTTTTTATCCACAAGCATAACTTCGGTTGTCTGCGAAACTCGCCTTATAAACAACATTGCCGCAAGCACCATGCCTACTTCTATCGCAAGCGTCAGTCCAAATACTACGGTTATCAGGAAAGTCGCCATAAAGACCGCGTCGTCAGAGCGCGGGAGGCGGCGCATCTGCCAAAATGCCGACCAATCTCCCATGTTGTATGCCACAACAAACAGCACTGCCGAAAGTGTGGAAAGCGGTATGTATTGGGCATAGGGCGCCGCGAAGACAAGAATTGCAAGAAGTACTGCGCAATGTATAATGCCCGCAACAGGCGTCCGCGCTCCGTTTTTTACGTTTGTAGCCGTGCGCGCAATAGCGCCGGTTGCAGGAATGCCGAGAAAAAATGGAGAAACTATATTTGCCATGCCCTGCGCAATTAGTTCCTGGTTTGAGTCGTGCTTGTCGTCTATCATTCCGTCAGCGACAACAGCCGACAGCAGCGACTCAATCGCAGCGAGAATCGCTATCGTGACTGCCGGCATGAGCAACTGCTTTATTTCAGAAAACTCAAAATCCGGAATGGTGAAGGCGGGCAACGAGTTTGGTATCTCCCCAAACCTCGCAAAGACTGTTGGCGTATTGAAGCCTGAGATAGATACAAGAATTGTAGTTATAAAAATCGCGCCAAGCATGCCTGGCACGCGCCTTCGCCACGCCTTGGGCCAGTATGCGATTATTAGTATGGAAACAACACCCACAAGTAGCGTGCGCCAGTCTGTGGTATGGATATTTTCCCAGATTGCAACAAGTTTTGGAATGAAGTCCTCGGGGACGGACTCGATTTTTAGCCCGAGGAAATCCTTTATCTGCGTGGACATTATCAAGACCGCGATTCCGTTTGTAAAGCCGACTACGACAGGCCGCGGAATGTAGCGTATGGCATTTCCCATCTTGGATAGCCCCATTGCGATGAGAAAAATTCCCGCCATGATAGTTGCGACCGCCAATGCTCCGTATCCGTATTGGGCGACTATCGATGCAACAATCACTATAAAAGCTCCGGTTGGCCCTCCGATTTGAACTTTCGAGCCCCCAAATACGGATATTATAAAACCAGCGATTATTGCCGTATAAAGCCCCTGCTCGGGTGTTACGGAGCTTGCGATGCCAAATGCCATTGCCAGCGGCAGGGCGAGTATTCCAACGCTTACGCCGGCGCAGAGATCCGCAAAAAAAGAAGAGCGGTTGTAGCTCTTCATGCAGGAAAGAATTTTAGGTTTAAAGGGCAGATTTTGGTAGTTCATTTTTTATTGAGAAGGCGCGCGAAAAAATCCTCGTCGTGGAATTTTTCGTCGTCGAGATATAGGAAGCAAAAACAGCCGTCGCAGACTCCTATATTTTTATTTTTTTCGAGATACTCAATTTCGTCGGGAGGAACCGTTGCGCCGCAAGCCGAGCATTTGCCGTCTTTTACAGCCGCCAAACCGCGCATTCCGCAAGCTTCAAGCCTGTCAAAATGCGAAAGCGCAAACGAAGGAATCTGGCGGCGATTTTCGATAATGAAGTCCCTGAGAATTTGGACATCGTCCTGAGACGCCAGAGGCGACTCGGATAGTCTCCGCGCCTCTCTTATGCGCAAGAGCCTCAAAATAATGTCCTCAGTATGCTTCATAGCTCAACAATACGCCATATTGTCAAGCGTTTTGCAATATTTTTTTCGGTAATATAAAGTTATTTCTTATATCCTTCTAGAAAAGTATCGCGTTTAATAACAATATAGAATGCCATAAACACCATAAAAAGCCTATAAATATCTTCCGCAAATGGGAATAAATGTATTGGAAGCCCCAATGTATTTCGTGGAAGGTATACCAACATTACGGATAGTGTCAGAATATATAGAGATAACCTAAATAGGCTAATTTTGTCGCGAGAGAAAAAGTCTATAAGAATAGGTATTGCCCATAATATGTATATGCCTGTCGAATTGCAGGCGTACGAATAAGTCCAGACCGTGGAAATAGCCGCAGGTATAATGAATGTATAATCCTTTTCAATATTTCTATATTTCCAGCATATTATAAATGTAGCTATTAGGAATATGACAAAGCTAATATTGAGAAAATCTGTTGGTTCCCTGTTGCTTATAAATGATGCTACTGATGGAATTATGCCGCAATACACTTTCGATATGATAGTAGCCGATTTACCTTGCGCTGAGAAGTCCTTGAAAAGTTCAATAGGGCTTGTCGATAAGACGCAGCATGCAAACATATAGGCTACAACTACGGTTGCAACCGAGATAGATACAAGAAGAATCCGCTTTTTAATTATCAATGGAACAAAGAAAGGCATCATAGTCTGGGGTTTCATCATACCCAATCCTAAGAGTAGTCCGCCGATGGCAGGTCTTTTTTCGCAGAAGTTTGTATATGCCAATAATAGTATGAAAAAGTATGTGAATATTGCGTAGTTGCCTAACCCAAATGCAACTCCAACTCCATACTGGCTTAGAAAAACCAATATGCAGAGCAATGCAACGTAGAAATCTGTTTTTGGACGTACATATCTATATATTATAATAGAAGATCCAATTAAGGCTAAAATATAGAAGCAGAAGGCTACCGTCATTGCGACTGCCTTGTTTGAATCCGAAAAGTGGAATAAATAATAAAAAATAAAATTATAAGGGGTGGTTCCTGCGCGATTTTCAATTTCAACATCAAGCTGAGGAATAGTTCCCAACATGATTTTATAAGGGCTTACGCCTTTACCAAATGCGTAATTCTCTGAAAATCTATATATCTCATCTCCATTTTTATCTATTGTCCATTGATACGCTCCAAATCCAAATATGAATAATACTGAAGTCAGAGAATAGAAAAATATCGAAATAAAAAGTATCTTTCTTTTTAATGAATCCTTTAGCGGCAGTTCCTTTTTTAATATGCTATTTAGACTCATGATAATTTTCCTCGGTATTTATATTCCATATAGAACTCTTATCAGATATATTATTGCCATTTATAATATTGGCGGCCTCCATTGCCGAAAGCATTGAGTGGTCCATGTTATTATATCTATGTTGTCCGTTCCTCCCAATGCAATATAGGTTCTCGATACCGTCGAGAAATTCTCTAATTTCTCCAAATCTAGAATATGTTCCAAAATATGCGGGATATGCCTTCTTTGTTCTTATGACAACGGCATCTACTACGTCCTCTGGATCTGCTATGGCGCATTTGCGCATTTCTTCTTTTGCCATTTCCACCATTTGATTGTCGGGCATATTCCACATATCGTCGCCTTCCTGGCAGAAGTATTCAAGCCCCATCCATACTTTATTTCTGTCGGATACAAGGTATGGACTCCAATTATTGAATATTTGCAACCTGCCAACTTTAACATCCGACTCTTGTATATAAATCCAATTATCTTTTGTTAACCCGTTTTGCATTTTGTCGGACTTTATATTTATTTTATTACAGAGCACCCCAACTGTTATGAAATCTCTGTATGTAAGCCCTTCTGCAATTTCTATGACGTTTTTAGGCACATCAATCCCTTTTATGCGGGAAATGAGCTCTTTGATTGGCATTGAAGACACAAATTCATCGCATTCAAAGGTTTTTACTGTTCCATCGGCATGTCTTACCTCTGCGCTTACTATTTTTGAGTCTTTAACATTTATTCCGACAATTTCCGCAGACTTGCTAATTTGTACACCTTTGTCTTCGCATAGCTCCGCGACTCTTTCCCATAGTTGCCCAGGGCCGTATTTCGGATATAAGAAACTGTCTATTAAAGAGGTTTCTACATCTTTCTGGTATATATCTTCTTGTTTTTTCTTCTTAGAAAGCGCGTGCATAATCGCTTTCTTTATAGAGATGCCCTTTATTCTTTGCGCTCCCCAAGCAGAGCTTATTTCAGAGCATTTTACCCCCCAGACTTTTTCGGTATAGTCTTTAAAAAACTGCAAATAGAGCCTCTTACCAAAACGGCTTATAAAAAAATCTTCGAGATTTTCCACTTTCTTGGGCGGAAATACCATTACTTTTAAGTAGCTTAGCCCCAATAAGAATGTCCTAAATATGCCAAGATTTAGAATTGTTTTGGGTGAGAGGGTGAGCGGATAGTCAAATAGCTTGCGCATCCACAATATGCGCGAAAGACGAGAACGTTTGAGCATTATCAAATCGGTTTTATCGGGGTTTAGCTCCTCCGTCTGGAACGGCAAGACAGCGTTCCACCAATTCATTACATCGTCATTCTTTGAGAAAAACCTATGACCGCCTATGTCTATATGATTCCCCTTATATACGGCAGTTCGTGATATGCCTCCGATAAAGTTTTCGCGTTCAAATACATTTATGTGTGGAGATTTTATCTCGTATGCTGCAGTCAGTCCGGCAGGGCCGGCACCGGCAATCACCACTTTTTTTCCCGATATTTCTTTCATTTCTTTCCATTAAATAATAAAAATTTTCGCGCGAAAAAATTCCAAAAAAATGCGGAACATATCGCTATTATCTTTGAAATTCCACCGCCTAACTCCATTATATCTATTGTCAAATAGAGAGTTATATTTGATACGGCAAGTCCTACAAGCCCTATTATTGTAAATATTATAAATTCGGTCCATGTCTTTGTCGACTGCCCCCTGAAAACAAATATTGTCGACAATGTGTAATTTATATATACTCCGAGCGCAAATCCCGCTGTATTGGCCGCTATATACCATACACCAACCCATTCAAACAGCACCATAAACAGGGTAAAGTCTGCTATCGCCGCTAAAAGGGATACCCAAAAATACTTAAATATTTGAACTACTGTATCGTAGTATCTGAAATTTACAAGTCTTGATAAAATCTTGCCGCTATCCAATGAAGAATCACTGCTATTTTCAACTAGTTTAGTGTTATTCTTCATTATAACAAATGATTATTATCGTTATTTATTTACATATTGGTTTAGGCTGTGCGATATGTAAAATCCCACATATTCAATAAAGATAGGCAATATAAACATTTATTGTCAAGATTTTTCATATTGCAGGTAACTTGCCTCGGAATATAAAATTCTCTGGAATATTCTCTTTATATTTGACGCCCGGCCCGGGGTGTGGATTAAAATCCAAAAATATGTCAAACTTCGTACATCTGCATGTCCATACCGACTACTCCGTTCTCGACGGCTGCGCTAAAGTGCCGGTCTTAATCGATAGGGTTAAAGAGCTCGGCATGCCGGCAATCGCAATTACAGACCACGGAAATATGTGCGGGGCTATCGACTTCTACCAGGCTGCCCAAAAAGCAGGAGTAAAGCCGATTATCGGCATGGAGGCCTACTATATCAATGACCATACCCTTAAAGATGACATTAAGGAGCTCATAAAGTCCCTCCGCGAAAAGGAAAAGTCGGACGACATCGACGGAATCGAGAGCGACCCATCGATGCTTAAACCCGAAAATTTCCCCAAGTACCAAATACACCACAAGACGCTTCTTGCAAAAAATTATGAGGGATTCTTAAATCTTGCAAAGCTTACGAGCCTCTCGTATGAGAAGGGCTACTACCGCAAGCCACGCATAGATTTCGACACTCTCGCGGAATATTCAAAGGGCATAATCGCTCTCAGCGGCTGCATAAACGGCGTTGCATCGCAATATCTTCTTTATTCCGACTACGAAAAAGCCCTCGAAACCACCGCGAAGTTTGTCGACATATTCGGCCGTGAAAATTATTACATTGAGCTTCAAAACCATTTTCTCGCGGCGGATAAAAAGGTTATCCCCGGGCTTGTGCGCATCGCGCGGGAGCTCAACCTTAAAATGGTCGCAACAAACGACAGCCATTACGTTTATAAAAAAGACGCCACCGCCCACGACGCCATGCTTTGCATAAATACCGGCGCACTCGTGTCCGACGCGAACCGCATGCGGTACCCTAACAACGAGTTTTATATTAAAAGCCGCGAGGAAATGGAGGCTCTATTCCCCGAGCTACCGGAGGCGCTCGACAACACAGTCGAGCTCGCGGAAAAAATCGACATAAAAATTCCCATCGGCGAAAACCACTATCCTAAATACGAGCAGCCCGCCGAAATCAAATACGACCGCGACGAGGTAAACTTTAACCGCATTCTCGACCTGTACGTATCGAAGAAAAATGAGGTTTTGAAGCAAAACGGAAAGCCCGCCGACTTTACATTGTCGGACGAGAAGCGCAAGGCTTTGATGAAAAACGGCCTCCTTCTCTTCGACCTCGCAAAAAAGGGCATGGTGAAGCGCTACGGCGTTGATTATGACCACCCCGAACTGTACGTCCCGAAGCCGAACGAGTCGCCCGACAGGGCGCAGATGCTGCGCGACAAGCTCGACTATGAGCTTTCTATAATTGTCGGCGCGGGCTTTGTGGACTACTTCCTAATTGTGTACGATTTCATAAACTGGGCGCGCACTCACGGCATTCCGGTGGGCCCCGGGCGCGGAAGCGGCGCGGGCTGCATGATTGCGTATCTCATTAAAATTACCGATATCGAGCCAATCAGGTTCAACCTGCTTTTCGAGAGAATGCTCTCTCTTGAAAGAGTTTCCCCGCCGGACTTCGACGTTGACTTCTGCGAGCGTAGAAGGCAGGACGTCATTGAATATGTCCGCGGCAAGTACGGAGTCGACAGGGTCGCAAACATTGTGACATACGGCAAGCTTGGCGCAAAGGCTGTCGTGCGCGACTTGGCGCGCGTAAACGGCATTCCGTTCGACCGCGCCACTGCAATCGCAAAAATGGTTCCAGACGAGCTTAAAATGACTCTTAAAAAGGCGGTCGAAATGTCCGCCGAGCTGCGTCAGGAAATCGCGCACGATCCTGAGGTAAAGCACATATTCGAGGAGGGCGAAGTAATCGAGGGAATGATTCGCCAACTCGGCAAGCACGCATGCGGTATAATCATCGGAGACCAAAAACTCGACAACATCGTCCCGATGATGATTCAAGAGCACACCCTCACGACGCAGTTCGCAAAAACGCCCGTCGAGGAGCTCGGCCTGCTTAAAGCCGACTTTCTCGGGCTGAAAACCCTCACCATAATTTCCGACGCCCAAGACAACGTCCGAAGGACGAGGCACAGCAATTTTGACATTGAAGAAATCGCTCTTGAAGACCCGCCAACTTTCAAACTCCTAAATAGCGGCGTCACGGTGGGCGTTTTTCAGCTTGAAAGCGAAGGCATGCAAAACCTCTGCCGCCGCATAGGGCTTAGTTCGTTTGAGGAAATTATAGCTCTCATCGCGCTATACCGCCCGGGGCCGATGCAGTTTATCGACCAGTTTATAGAGGCGAAAAAAGACCCGTCTAAAATGCACGTCCCGCATCCGCTTCTCAAAGACTTGGTGCAGGAGACGTACGGGGTGCTTGTGTACCAGGAGCAGGTTATGATGGCCGCCCGCATAATTGCGGGCTACACTCTCGGCGAGGCGGATATTCTGCGCCGCGCAATGGGCAAGAAAAAGCCGGAGGTAATGGCGAAGCAAAAGGCGGTGTTCGTAAGAAAAGCCAAAGAGTTTAACAATATCGACGCTCCCGAGGCCGAGTCGATATTTGCAGTTCTCGAAAAATTTGCGCAATACGGGTTCAACAAGTCGCACTCCGCCGCATACGCAATGCTAAGCTACCGTACAGCGTACTTGAAGGCGAATTATCCTGTCGAGTTTATGGCGGCTCTGCTTTCCAGCGAGCTCGGCAATATGGATAAAATTTCCAAATTCATCGAGGCGTGCGAAGGCATAAACATAAAAGTTCTCGGCCCCGACGTAAACATATCCCGCCAGATGTTCACCCCCATAATCGACCCGGATTGGAGTCCGTCAACAGACTCCGACACGCCTTTCGAGCGGAGCGCGGGCTCGATACGCTTCGGCCTTGCTGCCATCAAGGGCATCGGCGACGCCGCCGCAAACGCGATAGTCGCCGAGCGCGATAAAAACGGGAATTTCTCGGACATCTTCGACTTTTTAAAGCGCGTTGGAATGAAAAACATAAACAGGCGCGTCGTCGAGAACCTGATACTCGCGGGCGGGTTCGACTCTTTCGGGATAGACCGCGGCCATCTTTTGGGGTCTCTCGACGCAATCCTAAACCACGCTCAGGAGATGGAGAAAGACATGCTTGCCGGGCAGACCAATATGTTCGACTTGCTTGACTTGGGGCCATCGCAAAATGACAGCGGTTCCGGCGGAAATATAATCGACACCACAAAGGCGCCAATGTCTGTTGGCGAAAAGCTGCGCCACGAAAAGGAGCTGCTGAGCTTCTATGTGTCGGGGCATCCAATGGCGGAGTATGCCGGCTTCGATGACGCCCTCGACGATCTGCCTAATCCGGACGCTGTGCGGCGCGTAAAAAAGCTTCCGTTTAGGGCGTGCGGGGTGGTGTCAAACATTGTAAAAAGGCTTACTAAAAAAGACAACAAACCGTGGTGCTACTTTACACTGTCGGGGAGGTCGTCGTCGAAAGTCTGGCAGATAAATGTTTTTCCTGCCGCATACGAGATTTATGCGGACAAATTCAGGGAGGGCGACTGCATATGTGTAGTGGGTGATTGCCGCGCGGACAACGGGGGCGAAATACGTTTCACATGCGCTTCGATAGAGCATATGGAGGAGGCTATTGCCGGGCATTGCCGGTATGTCGAATGGCTTATCGATCCATATGCGCGAGCCGACAGGTTCATAAAGCTCCTCTCAAACTACGTGCACCGCGACGCGCAGGGGTCGCAAGTAAGGCACAAAATACGCGTCCGCGTGGGCGACGACGAATTTATTGAGATGTCGGATTCCGGAATTGCGCAGACGGCGTATTCTCCGGCGGTATTCCGAAAACTCATGGGTGAGCCCGCCGTTTTGGCTTTTAAGCCGTCTGCGCGGCCGATTCCGCCGCCTGAGCAAAAACGCTATGTAGATAGGCGCGGAAACTGACGTAAATGCTTGTTGATTTCCAGCCGTAAAATATTATAAATATAAGAAATGAAAACGTTTCTTGCAATTTTTGCAGCGGCGGCGATGGGAGCTGCGTTGTTTGGACAGTCGCGGGTTTACGAATATTCGACTAACGCTCCGCGCTCGGAAAAATTTACTCTTGCGGTGGACGGCAAAGACTGCCTAGTTTACCCGACCCCCGCGGGCGACATAGCCCCGTTTGACATATTGGGAAAGGCGACATTGCGCATTGATTATTTTGAGGACGTCAAAGAAGCGGTAGTTCGGCCCCTTTCTAAAAAAATCGAAGCGAAAAAGACGGGGAGCAGAACCGTTGAGCTTTCACTTTGCGAACCTTGCAATATAAGCCTTGAAATAAACGGGCGCAAGCACCCGCTTTTCATATTTGCAAATCCTCCGGCGAAAAATCCGGACAAAAAGAAATCGCAGATGATTTTTAAGGCGGGGGAAATTTATGATGTGGGGCTCATGAAAAAGATAGACTCCGACACGTCCGTGGTTGTCGAGGGCGGCGCGATTGTATATGGAACTTTCCAGGCGGGCGACATCAAAAGCTTGGAGGAAACCCGCAACATATCCATTTCCGGAAATGGAATAATATCCGGAGAGAAAATTCCGGTTGCGGTAGAAAACAAAGGTGCGCCGTCCGGAAGGGAACTTTTTTTCAATAAGACGCGCGGGCTCGATTTGTCTGGGATATCGGTCGTCCAATCGCCCAACTGGACTTTTGCGCTGTTCGCGTGCGAGGACGTAAAGGTGGACAATGTAAAAGTGGTCAGCCAAAATTCGTGCGACGATGGAATGGACATTGTGTCATGCAAAAACGTATCGGTGGAAAACTCCTTTTTTAGAACAAAGGACGACTGCATAGCAATAAAGGCTGGCGTGACATACGGAGGGGTCGCGTATTTTGAAAAGCGCGCTGACAATTCCGTAGAGAATGTATCCATAAAAAATTGCGTTTTGTGGAACGACATCTGGGGCAATGCGCTTGAAATAGGATTTGAGACGCGCGGCGACGAAATAAAAAACATTGTGTACGAAAATATAGACGTAATTAACGTACTCGGCACATGGGGGAACGAGGGCGTCCTAACTATACATAACGGAGACCGCGCAAAAGTATCCAACGTCCTTTACAAAGACATTCGCGTTGAGGAGGCCGAGGGGCACATTGTAAACATACTCGTTCTAAACTCCAAATATTCGAAAGACAAGAAGCGCGGGAGCGTGTCGGGAGTCAGGTTTGAAAACATAAGGGCGGAGTCTTCAAAACCCCTAAAAATAAAGCTTGGCGGTTTTGACGAAAACAGTCTTGTAGAAAACATAGTATTTAAGAATTTTACGATAAATTCTAAACCTCTAAAAGCCGAAGACATTCCGCAGGCGAACTTTGTTCGCGGTGTGTCTGTCGAAGATTAGGCGAGTTGTGGAAATCCGCGGCGGCGCTTAAATTCAAATAATAAAAAATATGCGTCTTAAAAAAAGTTCAAAGGGATATAATTGGAGATTTTTCAAGGCGGGAGGGGCGTATCAGCCGCTCATTGAAAGAGGAAGCGACATAGCTGCCGTCGGCGAGCTTGACATGAAGCTTTGGGCCGCCCTGAGCTGTCCGACGCGCGGGCTGTATTTCGACGAAAAGACACTCGATTTCATGGACGCCGACAAAGACGGCAGAATAAGGCGCGACGATGTGGTCGCCGCGTGCGAGTTCGCGTGCGCAGCCCTGAAAAATCCGGACACTCTCGCCGAGGGCGCCGACAGCCTGAAACTTTCGGATATAGACGAAAATTCCATTTCCGGAAAAAGGCTGCTTGGGTGCGCGGCGGAAGTCTTAAAAAATATCGGGAAGGCGGGCGCGGATTCCATTGCGGTGTCGGACTTCGACGACAAGTCCAAGATTTTTGCAAAGACGCCTTTCAACGCCGACGGCATAATAACCGAGCTATCGTGCGAAGGGGATTCCGAGCTGATTGATGTTTTAAAGCTCGCGATAAAAACTTGCGGGGCGAAAATCGACCGCTCTGGGCTCGAAGGCGCAGACGCCCAGACAATAGACGATTTCTTTTCCCAGCGGGCGGAATTCTTAAAATGGCTCGATATTCCGCGCACTGACGGGTCCGTTCTTCCGTTTGGAGATGAGACTCCGAAGGCGTACGCGGCGTACGCGGCGCTCGTAGAAAAAATAGACGATTATTTTACGCGGACTGCAGTGGCGTCGTTTGGCCCCGATGCGGAGGCCGCGGTGAATGCGCAAATATCGCAGATAGAATCGATATTCGCCAAATACGGCGACAATTCGCAGGTGCGCGAGAGCCTAAAAGCCCTGCCTCTTGCAAAGATTGGCGGGGGTGTGCTGGATTTCCATTGCGGAGTCAATCCAGCTTATGAGAGAGAGCTTCTCGATTTTTCCGAACTTTGCGTTAAGCCGATTTTAAAAACCAAAGAATCGCTTGATTCAAAGGGTTGGGCTGAGATAAAAAAAGTTTTTGAGCCGCGCGCAAACTGGTTCGCGGCGCGCCCGAAAACCGCCGTGTCGGAAATCGACGAAGACGTTCTCAGGGGAGTTCCGGAAGCCGCGCGCGAAAAGCTTTTGGAACTTGTAGAGAAAGACGTATCAATTCGCGAGCATGTAGACAATGTGGACGAGCTGGAAAAGCTTGTAAGGTACAATAAAAATCTGCTCGAACTACTGCGCAATTTTGTGAACTTCGAGGAATTTTATTCCGACGCCCCCGCGATATTTCAATATGGGAGGCTGTTTATCGACAGCCGCGACTGCGGGTTGTGCATAAGGGTGGACGACGTCTCAAAACACGCGTCGCTGGCGGCGGCAAGCTACGGGTATCTGATATATTGCACATGCCGCAGAATGGGAGAAGCGGACATAAATATTGTTGCGGTCGTTACTGCGGGAGATTCCGACAACCTCGTAGTGGGGCGCAACGGCGTATTTTATGATAGGGCGGGCCGAGATTGGGACGCATCGGTCGTTAAGATAATACACAATCCGGTTAGCCTTATGCAGGCGTTCTGGTCGCCATACAAGCGCGCGATAAAGTGGTTTAGCGAGCTGGTCGCAAAATACACGTCTACGGCAGATACAAAGGTAGTTGAAAATCTCACAGAAAGTGTTTTGCAGCCAAAAGCTTCCACGAAAGTAGAAATTAAGAAAATCGACGTCGGCACAGTGGCGGCTCTCGGCGTTGCGGTAGGCGGCATAACCACGGCCTTCGGAATTATTTTGGACTCATTTTTGCATCTCGGCTATTGGATACCGCTGGGAATAGTAGGTGTGGTTCTTGCGATATCGCTTCCGTCGATGATTGTGGCGGCGTTAAAATTGAGGATAAGATCTTTGGCGCCGCTCTTGGACGCAAACGGCTGGGCAGTAAACGGCAAGGCGGCAATCAGTGTGCTATTTGGAGGAAAGCTTACAAAGGTTGCGAGCGTACCGCTTACTGTGCGCAGAAGTCTGAGAAAATCGCGCGATTTAAAGATATTATTTGCAGCAATTATCTTGGCGATTCTTTCAGTGGCGGCGGCACTTGCGTACAAAAAATACGGGGCGGTTAAAAGCGTTTCCGGCGCGGAGGGCGCGGCAACAGCGGTATCTGCCGCTACCACTAGTCAGAATGCAACTCCCGCAGCCTCTGCAACTTTCGCAGAATCTGCCAAGCAGAATGTAATTCCCGCCACTTTCGCAGAATCTAAAAAACAGCAAAATGCAATTCCTGCAGAGTCCGCCAAACAGAATGTGGCAACTGCAACTCCTGCCGCTTCCGCCAAGTAAAATGCGGCAACTGCAACTCCTGACGAATCTAAAAAGCAGCAAAGCGCTGCCGCCGCAACTCCCGCAGCTTCTTCCGATTCTGCCAAGCAAAAAGCGGCAACTACTTCGGCGGCGGCTCCCTCAAAAAAAAGCCTTAATACCTCGGTCAAGAGTGGAAAAATGCTTGCGTTTGTATTGTAAAATTCGGCAAATATTGCGCCTGTAAAAATAACCTCAAAATGAGTGCATAGGCAGCGATTTCTGCCTAAATTTTTTTTGCATATGGACTTTTTAAAGAAAATAGGGCTTGAACCTTTTATAATTATGCTTTTTGGCTCGATACTGTTGGCGTATATTTATCCGCCGATAGGAATAGAGCGCGAGGGCGGGGTGTCGCTCGGGGAAATTGCGAACTGGGGAGTTTCGTTCATATTCTTTTTTTACGGAATGCGGCTAAACCGCGATAAGCTGAAAGCGGGGCTTGTGAATGTGCGTTTGCATATTCTCGTGCACATGTCGACGTTTGTGCTGTTCCCGCTAATAATGCTTGCCGCAATGTGGGCGGGCGGGGCTTTCGATTCGGAGGGCAACAGGTATTACTTGTGGATTGGAGCGTTTTTCCTCGCAACGCTGCCGTCTACGGTGTCGTCGTCGGTGGTGATGGTATCGATAGCGCGCGGAAATATGCCGGCGGCGATTTTCAATGCGAGCGTATCGAGCCTTCTCGGTGTTTTCATAACTCCGCTTTGGATGGGGCTTTTCCTCGACAACATAGACGGGGCGCACAATCTCGGAGACGTGATTTTTAAGCTTGTTTTGCAAGTAATACTGCCGGTGGTAGCCGGGGGATTGCTTAATCCAAAATTCGGGTGGTTTGCGGAAAAACACAAAAAAATTCTCAGAAAGTTCGACGAAAGCGTAATACTTCTGATTGTGTACACGTCCTTCTGCGATTCCTTTTACAAAGAGATGTTTAAGGGGTTTAGCATCGCGGAAATTATTGAGCTGTCAGTTGCCATGATAGCCTTGTTTTTTACAGCGTACGGCATTATTTGGTGTTTCTGCCGCGCGATGAAATTCAACCGCGAAGACACTATAACAGCTCTATTTTGCGGCTCCAAGAAGTCTCTCGTCCACGGGTCTGTAATGAGTAAGGTTTTGTTCTCAAACCCGGCGATAATTGGAGTGGTGCTTTTGCCTACAATGCTTTATCACGCATACCAGCTCATAATTGTATCAATCATAGCAAAAAAATGGGCAGAGGACGATAGGGAATCTGCATCTTAATCCAAGTTGCATTTGCGGAAAATTTGAGGTGTCTTCACAAATGGCATGGGAAAATTTGCCTTTATAAATTTTTTTGCTTAATTTTTTTGAATTAGCGCAAAATTGACGCAATATTTATTTTGGAATGATTCTTTTTTTTTTCTGTAATTTAGTAAAAAAATAAACTGATAAATCCAATATTCGTAGAATCTTGGTTTTAACTAAATTTGTATAAATAGTAATTAACGTTGCGGAACTTATTTTACAATTATTTATTGTACAAATACATGAGTTCTTTTTTGTAAATTTCAAAAATATTGATAAAAAGGATTGTGTTTAGAAATCTATAGAGTGTTTATTTGGGAATATTCGTAATTGTTTTGAATTGACTGTGTAAAAACATACCCTATAAAAAATTACATAAATCCAAAAAAAAAGCAATATAATGAACAATCCTAACAATATCCAAAGATATTCAAGTTTCTCAAAGGCGTTTTCAAGTATCGCCTTTTTGCTAATTTCATCGTACTCATATTCCCAGACATACACGGATTATTATTTTATTCCAACAACCGGAGGGAACGCGACGCTTAATTTAGCCGAAAACTACGCTGTCGGCATTCCTGAAGGGGAAATAGCGACGGAAGTTCCGGGGCGCAACACAAACGTGTTTATAACAGCCAACTCCGACGGGTACACAGCCAATACAAACTACCATGACTTCAATGCGCACAACGTGACATTTAAAGTCGGCGATGCCGGAACAGGCTCGAGCGGCGCATGGTTTTTGCTCACAGAAAACAACACGGCTTCAATTACGGGCGATTTCCTTTTTTCCGCGAGGAGTGCCGCTGAATGGAGCCAAATCGAGAGCGGTGTAAAAGTTCTGACAAACTCAAATTTCAGCGTTACCGGAGATTTCATAATAGAAAACAACAATATTGCCGACGCCAATAATGCAGGCTTTAAGTTTGTATTTAAGCACCATTCAACCGACCACACAAATGGCACAGTATTTATAGGCGGGAATCTATTGTTCCGCTCTGTAAATAAGGGCACAAATTGGCCAACGGAGCGCATAGAATTTATTACGAGGGTCACGAATTTTTCAGTCAACGGATATGTCGACCTCACACAGCCGATAGTAAGGGGCAGCGAAAATAACCTTATTTGGGATCTTAAAGGAAGCGGCGATTCGGGTCTCGGAGACATCGGGAATATTCAAATCGGCGGTTTGCGCGGCGACGGCGCGCTAAAATTGTCAAAGGAAAACTCTACCGTAAATATGGAATTTAGTAACAGCCAAAATTACGAATGGACGGGAACGCTTTCAATGGTTGATACAGGCAAGCTAAATATTACAATGTATGCCAACGTTTCCAACGCGAAGCAGACCCTGAGGTTCGGCGCGGGTTCCGAGGATTTGGCAAGTGGCGATCCCCTTAAAAATTCTACGCGCCACACGCCCGATTCCGTCACAGTGGAAAACGGAATCCTCGAAATGAACACGTCAGGCAACGTATGCGGCACGCTATCTGTTATCGGCCGGGACGCCGCTTTCGGCGCGACCGGAATATCATCGGCGTACGAAGATGGAACAATATCTTTCGCGTCGGTAAATTGGAGCAGCGGAGGATTTATTTTTGATATTATCCCCAATATTGCAAGCGGCGACGTTATAAATGCCGTAGTTGTGGACGGTGTCGAAAATTCCGGAACAATCACAGTTGCGGACGGAGCCTCTGACCTTAAAATGACTTTCAACCTCAGCGCGGAGGATTTGCAGCAATTCCTCTTTGACGAAGGCCTTGAATCGTACGAAAGCACGATAATGACATGGGAAACATCGTCAAACCTCGGAGACTATCTTGGCGATATACAAATTTTGTCGGACAACGGCGTAAACGTCGAACTCTCTATTTTGGGGAACAGCCTTGTTGCGACGTTTACAGTTCCCGAGCCCCATGAAACCGCAGCCCTGATAGGTGCTATCGCCCTTTTCGCAGTTTTAGCGCGCCGCAGAATGCGCCGCTAATGATTTTTTTTTAAAAGACTTTTAGGGCGGAGTTTTCCGCCCTTTTTTTATTTTGCAATGCAATATTTTGCGCTTTGCGGTGGGAATTGATAATTTGTACGCAAATATTTTTCGGCGCACGCTTAAAAAACGCCTATTGAAGACAATAAAATTTGAATATCTTTTCGTTACGTTCTCCGCAACTTTTTTAATGTATGGTTATTTTAGCATCAAAGGTTTCTGTACAAAGCGCCTATGGCAGGCGCGGAGTTTCTTCCCGATATGCGCGATTAAAGCATACCAGAAAAATAATTTTGCAAATGCGTTGACCGGATTGCCTTTTTTAGATAAACGTTTTTGTATGAGAGAAGGACAATTTACGGCAATTTTATTCGCGGCTTGCGCGCTTTTCGCGGCGGGTTGCGCATGCGACAAAGGCGTCAATTCGGCGGATATTTTGAAGTATGGCGCATTCAATCCCGGCAAAGTATGGCTCGACAACAACGGCAGGCACATCAACGCGCACGGGGCAGGGGCGATTTTCGACGGAGAAAAATATTATATTTTCGGCGAACATAAAATGGGTGGAACTCTCGGCAACAAGGCTGTTGTTGGCGTCCACTGCTACTCCTCAAAAGACTTGTACAACTGGACGGACGAAGGGATCGCCCTCAAAATGCAATCCGATCCGAATTCGGAAATTGTACTTGGAACCATACTGGAACGCCCGAAAGTCATATACAACCCAAAGACGAAAAAATATGTAATGTGGATGCACCTCGAATTTCGCAAAGGCCCGACGGCAAAATCGACCGACATTGCGGACATCCTCAATGAAAAGCCAGACTATTCCACAGCCCGCGCGGGAGTTGCAGTTGCCGACAAAATTACCGGGCCGTACAAATACATTGGCTCCTTCCGCCCGAACGCCGGGAAATATCCTTTAAACTGCGCCGAGGAACTCAAAGCATACAAGGCTGAACTTGAAAAAGACCCCAATTGGAGATCGAAAAAATTAAAAAAGGACGAATACAATGAGGCCATGATAAAGGGCTTCGCGTTTCTGCGCGATTTTGACAAGGGGCAAATGTCGCGCGACATGACTCTGTTTGTCGATGACGACTCAAAAGCGTATCTCGGTTGCGCGAGCGAAGACAACTCGACCTTCCATATTCACGAGCTCGACTCCGACTACACAGGTTTTTCCGGAAGATTTGTCCGCATATTCCCGGGCGGCTACCACGAGGCGCCCGCTTTCTTTAAAAAAGGCGGGAAATATTATATGTTTTCTTCGCACTGCACCGGCTGGGCGCCGAATCCGGGCAGGGTCTCCTCCGCTGACAAAATGCTTGGCGATTGGCGCGAGCTCGGCAATCCTTGCCGCGGCGAAGGCCAGAAAAAATGGAAGACTGCCCCGCTCGAAGCCAAGGCGGACACGACATTCCGCTCGCAAAGCAGCGCGGTGATTCCGGTGCAAGGCAAGAAAGACGCATTCATATATTTTGGAGACAGATGGATCCCCGAAGATGCCATGGACGGGCGCTATATCGTTCTTCCCGTTGAATGGGAGGGCGATATGCCTGTAATAAAGTGGTATGACAGCTGGGATTTGTCGGTATTTAAATGATTTGCGGGAAAACGCGGCGAAAAAACAGTGCGTAGGATAAGTTTATCCGCGCAATGATGAGATTTTGAAAAGAACTAAATTTAAAGCTATTATGAAAAAAATTGAAGTATTGGCAGGCTGCATTGCATGCACTATGGCGGGGTTATCTTCTTTCGGCGCAGAGGACGCGGCAAGTCACGTTTTGCCTGAGAGCGAATATCCGTATTGGGGGGAATATAAACAGACTAAATTTGAGGACGTCCGACCCGCGGAATGGGTTGCGGAAGATTCCGTGAAAGACGGTTGGGATTGGTCGCTGCCGCCGCGCGTAAAGCCTGACCCGAAGTCATACGTCACTCTCTACCGCACGAATATGAACGGTATGTGGAAAGTTTCAAAGTTAAAGCCTGTGAACTTTCCGTCAATACCTGTCGTGGGCTTTTGGCTCGACTGGAAGGATATTGAAAAAACCGAGGGCGTGTACGACTTCCAGACGCTTAAAAATATGATAGAGGTCGCCGCCCAAAAGGGCTACGGAAGCGTGATAAGAATCCATACGGCCTCGACGCGGTTCGCCCCAGAGTGGCTGTTTAAGTACGGAATTCCAATAGACGAGAATCCCGAGCGCAAGGGCGACGGAATGAAGCCTCTCGACCCCGCCCACCCAGAGTTCCATAAACGCTATCTGAAATTGGTCGATGCGTTCGGGAAGTCGGGGATTCCGCAAATGGAGGAGGTAAAGGGAATGTTTGTAGGGTACGCTTCGTACTCAAACGGCGATGAGGGCGTAGGCCCCGTCGCGGAGGATAAAAACCCCGACGCTTTCCCTCATGTAAGGGAGCGGCTCGACGCTTGGGCAAACGCTGCCAAAGGCGTGGAGCACAAAGTATTTATGGGCGGGTGGAGCGACTACGGAATATCAAAAGGCTTTGGGATCCGCCGCGGGTTTGTAGAGATGTATCTATACCACATACCCGACGATTTAATCGGTCAGAAAATCGACAAGGACGGATACTTGTATGTCGACGAAGAAAATAAAATAGTAAAAAGCGGCGTTCGCAACGGCGAGGAAAACGAGGAGTACGAAGTTTGGTGGACAACTCCGAAGGGCAGGTACCGCTTTGGAAAAAGCACGGCGTCTTTCGGATACCGCTACTTTACATCGAATTTGCGCCTGCTTCAAATGCGCACGAACGATGTTATCTGGAACGAGTTTACAATAAATCCCGAGATGTTTGTATGGGTTGGGCTTGAGCTTGGCAAGACGGCGAAAACCGCGCCGGACGCATGGTGCTTTTTGCGCGAGAGCTATCTGTGGCAGTCATATTTTAAGCGCGCTGGGGTTCCGAATTTAAATACCGGAGTTAAGAATTTTGAGAGGTGGGTCTACCAGCGCGACAGCGAAGGATACGAAACGCAGCCTGCCGTGAAGATAAACCACGCCATAAAAATGTGGATGGTGCGCGACGACAAAAGATACGACTATGTGGCGCGGACAGGCGAGAAAATCGGATTTAAAGTCGACGACAAATTTTTGCGCGGCAGGAACAAGAAAGTCGCCGTTAAAATATCGTACTTCGACATTGGCAAGGGAGCGTTTGAGCTGAGATACAATCTCGACGGCGAAGTAGAAAGCAGAAAGGTGGAATGCGGCGACACTGGGAAAGTTAGGACTGCGACATTTTTCATAACGGCAGACTTCCTCAAAAATATGAAATTGAAGCACGATTTGGAAATTGTGGGGCTCGACGGATACAAGCCCGTAGTTTCGATATTGAGAGTCGTGAAGCCTTAGTTCCTCTAAGCTCAAAAAATTTCATTTCCCCGCGCGAATGCTACAAAATACCCGCGCGCGGGCGCATTTTACAAAAGCCTGAGATTTTCGGCGCGCGGAAAAATCCTAAGAAGTGGCGGACGTATTTGTGCCGCCATTTTTATTTTACATGGCGCATTGTAAAAAATAAAAATAGCCTGTATCGCAATTTATAGGATAGATTTTCCGTTGAAGCGGGTGTGCTTTGCAAATACTCTGCGATTCACAATGCTTTTTATTTGTGTTGTGCATAGTGGGATTTTGCGCGTTCGGCTTGCCATTTGCGGATATGGAGTGGAAGTTCACCGTTGAATCTGCCTTTGTGGGGCGTGAAGGGGACTGCGTGCAAACTGTTCTTTTTTGTACGAAAATGAGGTAGTGCGAGCGGAGCTATTTTTTATGGAGAGCGTAAGTGCCGCATGTGGCTTATTCCTTTTGTTGGCGCGGAGGGAAAGGCATTTGAGGGAGTTTGTATTTTTGTTTGCAAGGTTTAAAAATTTGCGCGTTCGGCTTGCCATTTGCCGACGCAAAAACTTTTGCGTTCAGGTCATTTCCAGCAAAATGTGTCTCTGAATTTTACGTTGCGCATAATATTGAATTTTTAGTGCGCCGGAAGAAATGCGGCGAAAATCAATAGGGCGAGGCTTTAATGTATATCTCCTTTTCCTCTATATTTTGGCGATGGTTCGGTTCATTGCTCTGCCTTCCCCGCACGCCTGATAATAGAAAATTTGCAAAAAAATTTTTAAATCAATAAATAATCTTCCCAAACATGTCGGGGCGGATTGGCCCGATGTTGAGCCGCCATTTGGGGAGGGTTTCGCACGCGGGCCACCTGTATTTTACGGCGGGCAATTTTGTCGGGCTTCCAGCCGCGTCGCGGCGGACAAATATCCACGACGGTTTTATTTCCTTCCCGGCGTAGGCGATATCTGGCAGAAATATTGACACTTTTTTTATCTCTCCCGAGCGTTCTATTTTTGTCTCAAACAGCCCGGATTCGTCGGAAACGGAATTCCCGTTTATTTTTACGGCAAGCGGGAAAATTGTTCCGGCGGCGTCGAGCATTGCCACGCTAAATTCGTCGTATCCGTAGTCGCCGCGCAGTTGGGCTTCAAATTTTATTCCGCCGTCGCATTCGGAAATTTTCCAGCGCGTAGAAGGGGCTTCGTTCCACTGCGCGCCGGTCTGCACTTTCGGCGCGTTTTCTTCAAAGGAACTTTCGGGAAGTTTGCCGCCTTCTCGCAAAATATTTTTAGCGGCTGCGATTTGATTGAGCGTATCCTTTAAGATGTCGGCGCGCCATTCAAGCCTCTCTTTTGAATACATGTGCGTCTCGGCTTCGGAGTGGAAGCCCAAACGCGAATCCTCTGCACACAGTTCCGCTAGCCTTTTTGAGGCATCTATTTCAGACACCACTATTTCGCCCATGCGCTCGAGGTTTTTCAGAGCTTTTTTTGTGTCGCCTTCAACCCGCGAGGCGCAATAGGCGCCGCGCCTTAGCAGGTAAAACTCAAATATGTTTCTCGCGCTCTCAAACTGTATTCTAAGGGCTTTCAATAATCCGAGGTCAAGCTTTGCAGCGGTGTCGTCTTTGGAAAGAGACTTCTCAATATCTTCAATCTCCGGCGCGACCGACTCAATCTTTTCGCAAATTAGCCGAGAGAGCATCAAAGCCTCATCGAGCGTATGGTTTTCGAGCGCCTCTCCGATTGTTTCCCCATTGGGGCAGATGTCGGGAATCCACGTCGGGTTTAGCGGGCGCATTTGTATGTCGAGATACAGCGGCCAAACTGTTCCAGAGTGCATTGGCCCGTAGTATTGCATATTGTTTGAAAGCGGATAATTTTTGTATCCTTCGGCGTAAGCCTTCAATATTTTTATGATTTTGCCTGTGTTTGCGCCCCAATGCGGCTTGGCGAGTTTCATTAAAAATTCGTCCACGCCGCTCTTGAAATCTTCAAACGCGAGCTTCCCGGCGGCTTCGTTCATAATGCCCGGATAGTTGCCGAAGTACCAACATTGCATGACGCTCGAGCAGCCAAGAGTTTTCATGTGGGAGTATTTTTCATACAGCAGCCCCGGCGTCGGGATAAATGGAACTGTCGCCAATTCGTGCGAGCAGCCGACTTGGATTTTTGCCGACAATTCCGCCCGCGACGAAGCCGCGGTATCCGCTACCCGCCTAAATATGTGTGACGGATCCGTGCGTGAGAGCCAATAGTCTCCTCCGCATCTCCACCGCCCGAGCTGCTTTGCGAGGGTTCCGCTCTCAAAATTATACTGCAATATTGCGCCTTCGGGAACGTGCCGCGCGATTTCAAATACCCACTGCGCGCGTTCGGGCGTCTGCTGGGGCTGGTAGAGCCATGTGATTAGCTGGGCTTTTGGGGCGGACTTCCGAATGCCTTCAACCATAGCCCGCGCCGCGTCTTCATATACCTTCCACTTGGGGATTTTGGAGCATCTCGGGCATTTTATTTCAGCGTCCGAGACGGCCGGAAGTGCGCTTAGGCAGTTGGTGATTCTTTCGCCGTGGCTGATATTTATAAGACCTCCCAGATTTGGGACGTTAGCAAATATGTCGGCGAGAGACTCCCGCAAGTATTGCCGCGCCGATTCGCTTGCGGTGCAAAAAGCGTAGTCGTTCCCCCAGCCGCGCGCGCCTTTCCATTCTGGGTGCGCCGCCAATAGCGGGTCGTCGGCCGAAAGAGATTTTGGCTCTATTGCAAACAGCCAAACTTTAATGCCGTACCTGCCGCATTTCTCGACTGTATTTCGGAGCTTTTCGAGCCTCTTTTCAGCGTTTGGGTCGCGTTCTGTAAAAGAGGTTTTGGCAAGCTCCCTAAACTCGATTGTAAGCCATAGCCCGTTTATGCCCTCGCGCGCGAGTTTTGACAGATATTCGTCCGGATAATAGTCGATATCGTCAAGCAGTTCGTCGCGGTTGAACGGAGGCCGTTTTATAGGCCCGAAAAAACATCTCGATATTCTGTTTTTTATCCACGGCTTGCGTTCGATTTTTCCGACGGGCAAAAAGGCGCCTTCTTGCGATTGAATTAAGTCTTGAAGAAAATATATGCCTCTTCTAAGCCCTTCGTCGTCTTCGGCGGTGATTGTTATTCCGGACTTTTCGACATCAACGCGATAGCTTTCGTATCCCGACACTTTCCCGCGTTTTAGTGTAAGTGTTGCGGGGCCGTTTTTAGGGAGTTTAGCATCGGCTAAAAATAAGCCGAGGTCGGACAGGGCTGTTTTGAGGTTATCCCCCGCTGAGTATTCGTCGGCGACTGTTATGCCGCCCGACAAGTCAAGCTCTGAGGGCAGGGCTTTGCGGCTCCAAAAAAATCTCTGCGGCTGGCGTTTTGCGAGGTCGCCTACAAATTTCCATTGCTCGCGTCCGGGCGGCGGCGGATATGCGCCGGCTTCCACAGATTGGCTCGTAAAGATAGAAATATTGGCTGCGGCTGCCCAGATGAGGGCGGGTAGGGCGTTTTTTTTCAAATTGCTAACCATACGGGCAAAAATCTATTGCAATGTTAGCTGCCGCCGTCGCGGAAGACAAGCAATATTAGAGACGTTGCGGCAATAGACTCAACTATTTTGTTGAAATGCGAATGTGGAAAGTCAATTATAGACACCCATTATGATAGACGTAAAATTTTTAAGGGAAAATCCCGAATTGGTGAAGGCGAAGGTTGCCCTCAAACATTTTGAGTGCGACATCGACGCCGTGCTCGCCCTCGACGCCCAGAGGCGCAAGGCCGTTGCCGATTTTGAAGACGCGCGCGCCGCGCAAAACGCCGCAAGCAAAGCTATGGCGGAATTGCCCAAAGGTTCCCCAGAATTTAAGGAAAAACTCGCGGAAATGAAGGAAGTCTCAAAGCGCGTAAAGGACCTCGAAGCCGCCGCTGCCGAGATTGACAAGCGCTGGAAGCAAATCCTCCTCACAATCCCGAATATGCCCGACGACAGCGTTCCGGTCGGAAAATCCGCCGAGGACAATGTCACCGTTTACACTTGGGGGGACGTCACCAAGATAAAAAATGCCGTCCCGCACTGGGATTTGCCCTATTTTGAAAAGATGCTCGACTTCCGCCGCGGCGTAAAAGTGACCGGCGCGGGCTTCCCTTTCTATGTTGGCGACATGGCTAGGCTCGTCAGGGCCCTCTTGGCATTCTTCCTAGACGAAGCGCGCAAGAACGGCTACCGCGAGCTTATGTGCCCGATTATGGTGAATGCGGCAAGCGCCACCGCCACTGGGCAGCTCCCCGACAAAGAGGGGCAAATGTACCACGACGCCACTGACGATTACTATATGATTCCCACCGCCGAAGTTCCCGTCACCAACTTCTACCGCGACGAAACTTTTGACGAGTCCGAATTGCCGGTGTACGCTTGCGCGTACACTCCGTGCTTCCGCCGCGAGGCGGGCAGCTGGGGCAAAGACGTGCGCGGGCTCAACCGCCTCCACCAGTTCGACAAAGTGGAACTTGTGAAATGGGTTCACCCCGACCACAGCTTTGAGGAGCTTGAAAAGCTTCGCAAAGACGCCGAGGGAATCCTGCAAAAGCTGAACTTGCCCTACCGCGTGCTCTCTATATGCACGGGCGACATTGGCTTCCCGCATGCCAAGCAGTTCGACCTCGAAGTCTGGGCGGCGGGGCAGCAGAGATGGCTCGAAGTGTCGAGCTGCTCTTGCTTCACAGATTTTCAGGCGCGCAGGGCAAACATAAGGTTTAAGTCCGCCGGCGGAAAGCCCGCTTTCGTCCACACACTGAACGGCTCGGGGCTTGCGATACCGCGCGTTTTGGCGGCCCTGCTCGAAAACAATGTGCGCGACGACGGCTCGATAGCAATTCCAGAAGTTCTTTCCCACTGGTACGGCTCCGACACTCTCGGAAAATAGCGCGCTTTACCGCGCGCCGTGCTGCGGCGCGCCGGGGAAAATTCGCCATAGGGTTGCCGTTGCTTCACACCTCGGCTGCCTTTACGCAAAATTTCCGGGATACGCCGTTTTGTTCCTTGTTTTTATGGGTTGCGGCGCGAAGCCGGTACAATTTTAATTCCAGGTTCGCCTGCCTGCCAAAATAATAACGCAGCGGTGCATTCGCGCATCGTGCCGCAGCCGTAAAAGACAAAAATCCTGCCAAGAAATATTCGCAGACTACCGATACTCCACAAAAATGTTTGAAGCAATAACGGAAAATCTATCCAAAGCCCTCCGCAATTTGCGGGGGCTCGGAAAGCTAACGGAAGAAAATATGGCCGAAGCCCTCGGCGAAGTGCGCAAGGCGCTTCTATCGGCAGACGTTCATTTCAAGGTTGCCAGAGACTTTACAGACAGGGTTAAGGCGGAATGCGTGGGTCTCGAAGTGGTAAAGTCTGTGACGCCCGGGCAGCAGATTGTAAAAATTATAAGCGACGAGCTCGAAAAGCTTCTTGGCGCTGGCGAGACTGAGCTTTCTCCGATAAGGCCGCTTAAAATTATGATGGTAGGCTTGCATGGCTCTGGGAAAACTACCACTTCCGCAAAACTCGCGGCGCTGCTTAGAAAACAGGGAATGAATCCCGCGCTCATCGCGTGCGACGTTTACAGGCCCGCGGCAATCGACCAGCTCGAAATACTCGGAAAGCAAATTGGAGTTCCGGTATATTCCGACAGAAATTCAAAAGATGTTCCGCGCCTCGGAAAAACTCTTTGCGACGAAGCCATAAAAAACGGGGCAAATGTTGTAATACTCGATACCGCCGGCAGGCTTCAGATAGACGCCGAGCTTATTGAAGAAATAAAAAAGCTGAGGGAAAACGTCTCCCCGAAGGAGGTTTTGCTCGTCGCCGACGCCGCGTTGGGGCAGGAGGCTGTGAACGTCGCAAAGGCCTTCAACGAGGCGGTAGGCATGACGGGCGTTGTGATGACAAAGCTCGACGGCGACGCTCGGGGAGGGGCGGCGCTCTCCATCAAAGCAGTTTCAGGAGCGCCAATTAAGTTCGCCGGCACGGGCGAAAAAATTTCCGACATAGAAGTATTTCACGCCGACAGAATGGCGCAGCGCATACTCGGCATGGGCGACATCGTAAGCCTCGTTGAAAAGGCCCAGGAAAATATCGACATGCAGGAGGCCGCCAAAATGGCCGAAAAGCTCCGCAAGGCGGAGTTCAACCTCGAAGATTTTCTCGCCCAGATGCGCCAGATGAAAAAGCTCGGCCCGCTTGGGGGCATAATGAAAATGCTGCCGGGGCTTGGAGGCATGGGAATTGAAATAGGAGAAAAAGAGGAGAGCCGCATGCGCCGAATGGAGGCGATAATTTTGTCAATGACACCCGCCGAAAGGCGCAATCCGTCAATAATAAACGCGCGCAGAAGAATGAGGATTGCGGGCGGTTCCGGAACTCAGGTAAGGGACGTCAACACTCTGCTAAAACAGTTCGAGCAGATGAGAAAAATGATGAAAATGATGAAGGGCGAAAAGGGAAGGCGAATGATGTCGTCTCTCATGCGCCGCATGTAGGAGCGCGCTCTCTTTGTTTAATACTCGTTTCTGATTGTTTTTGCAATTCTGCGCAAAGGTCTGCCTTTTAGCCCATTTGCGAATTGGCGCGTCGGCGCGGAGAGCGGCAGGCGCTTTAATTTTTTGCGCGCGGTGGCGGCGCGGCTTTAATTTTTTTACAGTATGGAAGCTAAAAATAGTCTAAGAATTGCGGTCTAATTGGGTGTAAAACTTTGCAAAAAAATCTTCCGCCCTGTCCAAGTATTTGGATTTAGCGGGCGCGGTTAAAGAATCTTCCATAGCTTTTGATTTTTTCCCGTTATTGTCCGCTTTAGGAATATCTTTTACGGAGGATACGGAAGGAATGCCTTTGGCGTAAATGTATGTCTTTTGGGGGCGAACGCGGCTGTCGTAAAATTTCATAGGGCCTAAGTCGCGCGTATCAAATAGTGAGTCGCTGGCGGAGTCGGCGATGTTTTTTAGTTCGCGGTAGGTGTCTTGTATAGATGATAGGACTTTGCCTTTTGCGTAAATCTTAAATTCCGATTTTATCGGAGTCCCGTCGGCGGTGTAGTGGAAAAGCAGGTCCGAAAGCTTTTCTCCGGAATGTTTGTTGCGCATCTCAACCGAGACGATTTTTCTTTTGTTCAACTGTATGAAATGGTCCGTCGACAAATCGGAATATTTTATTGAGTCGTCCGAGATTTTGAGGCCGTTTTTGCCGTCGGAAAATTTGCCGCGCAGAGCTTCGATGAATGCGTCGGGATAAAGCGCGATATAAAGCCTCGCGTCAAAAGACGAAAATTCCCCTATGTTTCCCTCTAAAGGCGATATAATTGCTTTGGCATTTGCGCCGTCAATCTCGGCGAGATATTTCACAGGATTGTACAACGAAAAATTCCGCAGTCGTTTTATTTGTTTTGAAAGCGCGCCTCTATCGTTTATTAAAACGCAATATTCATTTTGTATGCGCTCTCCGCGTGTTCTATCCGGCAAATTTATAGCTCCGGGCTCGTGGTTGAAATAAAGCGTGCTTTTTGCGCCTTCCGCCGTAGTAGTATCGTTAGCGACTACCGAGAAAATGCGCTCTCCCTCCGCGCAAGCCGCGTTTACCGAGAAGCAAATCAACGCAAGTAGAATGAGATTTTTCATAATATTTTCTTTTTGCCTTTGAAATCAAAAACACTCTATCGGCGGCAGCTCTTTCACTCTCGCTTTCCGCTTTCGATTCCGTAAATTATTTCTTTACAAAATAAATCATAAAATATGCGGAGCAAAAAAGCAAAGATAAAATGCAATAAAAAAGCTCGTGGCAGGCGGCGTTTTCTTTATAAAAATTGCTAAAGAACTAATAGGAAAATCTTATGAAAAATATGCTAAAAATTACGGTGCGCGCCTTTGCGGCGGCTGTAATACTTGGGGTTCAGTCCGCCTTTGCCCGCCGCCTAAATTCCGCCTGTTCAGCGGCGGCGGTTTCGGGTTCTGCTGCGCGGTAAAGCGCGCAAAAATATTCGGAGTTTAATTGCGCCCATACAGAAAAATGTTTCGGCAATCTATAAAATTAAAAATTTGAAGGCAAAAAAATTGCCGCGAAAGCCCTGAAATTGCAGGCGCGGCAAATTTTTTAAATGCAGGATATTCTGCGGCTATGAGTCAAGCCCGATGTCTATCCATTTGCTCGAATGGACGGGGGCGGCTGTAGATATAAAATCCGCGCCGAGCTTTCCAAGCTCGCCAATGCTGTCGAGCGTGACTCCCCCGGATATTTCAGTCCACGACTTATCCCCAATCATATTCACTGCGGTTTTTATGTCGGCGGGGGTAAAGTTGTCGAGCATTATGACGTCAGCGCCCGCTTCGAGCACAGGCGGAATTTGCTCGAGCGCGTCAACTTCCACTTCTATCGCGAATCCCGCATTTTTTTCGCGCGCGGTGCGCACGGCAGCCGCCAGCCTTTCGCCCTTCGAGGCGCCGGCAGCGGCAAGGTGGTTGTCTTTCAGCATTACGCGGTCAAAAAGCCCTATTCTGTGGTTGTATCCGCCGCCGCACGCAAAGGCGTATTTTTCAAGCACGCGCAACCCCGGCGTCGTCTTGCGGGTATCCAGCAATTTTGTTGGCGAATCGCCGAGCGCCTCGACGTATTTTGCGGTCTCGGTCGCAACTCCCGACAGCCTTTGCAGAAAGTTCAACATTATGCGTTCCGCTTGCAATATAACACGCGCGGAGCCTTCTATTACCCCGAGTTTTGCCCCCTTTGAAACTTTGTCGCCGTCTTTTGCGAGAGGGGTAAACTTGCACTCAAAGTCGTCGGAGGCTTCTTCATAGACTTTTAGGACAATCCGCACAAGCTCCATGCCGCAAACAACCATGTCGCGGCGCGCGCATAGGGCGGCCGCCGTTTTTATGGAGGGGGTCAGCGAGCGCGTAGTTATGTCGGCCGCGACTTTCGGAAGCACTGCAAGCCCCGCGCCTTCTATGTCTTCGGCGCGTGCAGTCTTGACAAGCTCGGCGACGTATTTTTCGTCGATGTCGCTCCATTTAAGGCGGCGCACGAGATGCGAAAGGTAGGTTGAGTCTTTCATTGTCACTCGGTAAAAAATTCTTTGCGGGCGGCCGCCTGTATGGAAATGCAAAGTGGCTTTCCTTCTACGCCCAAAAATTCAAACTCGTATGCCCCGCCGGCGGACTCCATCAATGAAAGCCCCGCGGCGACGTCCCATAGATACAGCCTGTTTTCCTTGTAGGCGTCGGCTCTTCCGGCGGCTACCCACGCCATTGCGAGCGCCGCGCTTCCGCACATTCTGACCTTCTTGAATTTTTGCACGGCTGTCACAAAATGTTTAAGGTTTTCGTCGGAATAGTCAGTCGCGCTCGGGAAGCCCGTCATTAGCACTGCTTGCGATTGCTCGCGCGCCCAGGCGGGCTTTATTTCCGCGCCGTTTAGCGTAAGGGGAAGGCCTTTGCCGCCTGCGTAGAGCTCGCCGCGGGTGAAGTCGTTTATCGCGCCTACAACCGGCGTGCGCCCCTTCATCAGCGCAACGCTCACGCATACCCCCGGAATGCCCCTGAGAAAATTGTAAGTGCCATCTATTGGGTCTACTATCCAATAGTAGGAATCGTTGAATGCAAGCGACGTGTCCCCGCCGTTTTCCTCTCCGATGACGGGTATGCCGGTCGTTTCGAGCTTGCCGCGGATAAACATTTCGCTCTCGACGTCCTCCTGCAATTTGACGTCATTGCCGGCGTCGGAATTTACGCGGCGCTCCGCTATCGCCGACAGGCGCTCGCCCGCGGCCTTTGCGACGGACGAGGCGATTTTTAAAAATGCGGATTTTTCAGATAAGTCCATATTGCTCCAATTTTGTAAAGTATTGCGGCTATTAGGCGGAAGGTGTTTCCCCCTCGGCGCATAGTTTTCTGATCTTGCCGAGGTCGAGTTTTCCGGAGCTAAGCAGCGGAATTGCGTCCACTCTCACAAGGTGTTTGGGTATCCAGAGGTTTGGAAGTCCTGCTTCCGTAAGCAGGCGGCGCAATTTTGCCATCTCAATGTCGAAGGAGGAGATCAGCACGAGCGACTCGCCCTTGGCTTCATCTATGCGCGAGCCTATCGCAATCAGCGGAACTTCCGAATCCTGTATTCCAAGCGCTTTGACTATCGATTCCTCTACGCTCATGTGGGGAACCATTTCCCCGCCGATTTTTGAGAAGCGGGAAATTCTTCCTTTTATAAATATGAATCCGTCTTCGTCGAGGGCGGCGAGGTCGCCGGTATTTAGCCAGCCGTCGCGGAGTTTTTTCTTGTTTTCTTCGGGCTGGTTTAGGTATCCGCCGAAAATGCTCGCGCCTTTGAGATGCAATAAGCCGATGCTGCCGACCGGCAGAAATTCCCCTGTGTCGGGGTTCGCGACTGCCGCAAGCATTCCTGGAAAAATTTCGCCTACGGATTCCGCCTTTGTTTGGCTCGGCTGCGGGCAGAATTCCCCGCGTTTTAGGTTCGGCGGAAGGTTTACGGCCACTACCGGCGAGGCTTCCGTCAATCCGTATCCCTCCCAATAATAGACGTTCGGGAACTTTTCATTCCACTTTTCTATAAATCCTTCGGGAGTTTTTTCTGCGCCGCCGATTACCCCGTGCATTGCGGGGAAGTCTTCCGGCTTTCCCTTTTTGTAATAGGAGCGCAGGAAGGTTGGGGTGCTAATCATAATTGTAGATTTGTATTTGCGGGAGGCCTCCAAGTTTGCCTGCACTTCAAGCGGGCTTTGGACTGTCACCGACTGCATTCCGTATATTGCAGTCATCCAAACCTGTATTGTTTGCCCGAAACTGTGGAATAACGGCAGGTTTGCATGCAGGCGGGTGTCGGAATTTATAAGGCCAATATTCCACATTTGCACGCAATTTGCCATTATGTTGCGGTGGGTGAGCACTGCCGCTTTCGGCATGCCTTCGGAGCCGCTTGTGAATATTATCGATGCCTCCCTGTCGCCGCCATCGCGCGGAATCCCGTATATGCGCGACAATACCCAGAACGGAAGCAGGCGTACGGCTACGAGTTTTGCGGCTATGCGCTTTTTGCCGATTTCCTTCAAAATATCGCCGATGTCGAAGAAATTGTCGGTCCATGGATAGTCCGGCGAGTGGGAGTCGACCTTGTCGCGAACTTTCTTTGAGCCGATTATCATTTTTACGTTTGCGCGCTCGAGGCAGGATCTTTCGGCTTCCGCCCCCATGGTGAAGTTGAGGTTTACGCTTACTTTTCCCGCGAGCTGCACTGCAAGATTTACCGCGATTCCGGGCAGGCAGGACGGCAGCGCTATGCCGATTCTTTCGTATTCTGGGAATTTCTTTTGTATGTATTCTTTGAGGGCGAGCGCGAGGGCGAGGACAGTTCCCCTGTCGGCTATTTTATTGAGCGAGCAGTCTATTACGTATTCGCGCCGCGTGTTCGCGCAGAGCGTCCGCATTGCGGCATAGCCAAGGTTGAGTTTAAGTATTTTTTGCCCGTTAAATTTTTCGAAGCCGCTGTCTACAATTTTGGAATCGATAATTTTCATATTCCCGCCTAATAAAAATCGCGGAGTTTTTATCTGACAAAACTCCTTTCTTCTATGTTCAGAAATTATTAGCGCGCGTCAAGACGCTATTTGCCGTTTTTTCCCTGAGATAAGCCCGCGCAGGTAAAAAATTGCTTGTCTAAGGGGCGGAATTGGCAGATTATGCGAAAATACGCCGACTAATGCGCCGGTCAAAAAAATTTTAACAGACTAAAATATTATGGCAGTTCCACCGTTTAAATACCAAAAAATGTTTCCGATGGGCGCGGACGACACCCAGTATCGCCTGCTGACCAAAGACTATGTTTCAACCGCCGAATTCGAGGGGCGCAAGATTCTCAAAGTCGATCCCGAGGGGCTCGCGGTTCTCGCCAGAAACGCCATGCGCGACGTGTCGTTCATGCTGAGGCCTGCGCATTTAAAGCTTGTTGCGGCAATACTCGAAGATCCGCAGGCTTCCGACAACGATAAAAGCGTGGCTCTTACAATGCTCCGCAACGCGGAAGTTGCCGCCAAGGGAAAGCTCCCGTTCTGCCAGGATACCGGCACGGCGACAATCATCGGCAAAAAGGGTCAGTCTGTATGGACAAACGCCTGCGACGAGGAATACCTCTCCAAGGGCGTTTACGACTGCTACACGCAGGAAAATTTGCGCTACTCGCAAAACGCCCCGCTTAATATGTGGGACGAAGTAAACACCGGATGCAACCTCCCCGCTCAAATCGACCTCTACGCGACGGACTCCGACAAATACGAATTTTTGTTCATAGCAAAGGGAGGCGGCTCCGCCAACAAAACGTACCTATATCAGGAAACGAAGGCGATAATAACGCCGGAAAAGCTCATTCCCTTTATGGTTGAAAAAATGAAGGGTCTCGGGACGGCTGCATGCCCGCCATACCACATTGCATGGGTTGTGGGCGGAACGAGCGCCGAAGCGTGCCTCAAAACCGTAAAGCTTGCGTCGGTCAAGTACCTCGACTCTCTCCCGACCGAGGGCAACAAGCTTGGACACGCCTTCCGCGACGTGGAGCTTGAAAAGAAACTTTTGGAGGAAACCCGCAAATTGGGAATAGGAGCGCAATTCGGGGGCGCGAATTTCGCGCTCGACGTGCGCGTAATCCGCATGCCGCGCCATGGCGCGAGCTGCCCGATAGGCCTTGGCGTTTCATGCTCCGCCGACAGAAACATGAAGGCCAAAATCGACGAAAACGGAATTTGGCTCGAACAGCTTGAACCCAATCCCGGAAGATTTATTCCCGAAAAATATAAAAATGTAGATACCGGCGACGGCGCTGTGGATATAGACCTAAACCGTCCGATGCCCGAGATTCTCGCGGAGCTGTCAAAATACCCCGTGAAGACGAGGTTGAAGCTGCGCGGAACAATTATTGTAGCGCGCGACATAGCCCACGCCAAGCTCGCCGCGAGGTTGAAAGCGGGCGAGCCTCTTCCGCAGTATTTTAAGGACCACCCCGTATATTACGCTGGCCCCGCAAAGACTCCCGCAGGAATGCCGTCCGGCTCTTTCGGGCCGACGACCGCAGGGCGCATGGATCCGTACGTCGATCTGTTCCAATCCAACGGCGGAAGCATGGTTATGATTGCCAAGGGCAACCGCTCGCAAGTCGTCACCGACTCTTGCAAGAAGCACGGCGGATTCTATCTCGGCTCAATCGGAGGCCCCGCGGCGATTCTCGCGCAGGACAACATCAAGAAAGTCGAGCTTGTGGAATATCCGGAGCTTGGAATGGAAGCTGTTTGGAAGATTGAAGTTGAAAACTTCCCGGCGTTTATCCTTGTTGACGACAAGGGCAACGATTTCTTTAAACAGCTTTAAAAAAATCTCTTGAATGGAAAACCCCGCAATCGCGGGGTTTTTTTATGCGCGGCTTTTCAAATAGGGCGGGGCGGAATTATTTTCCGCCCGCAAAATTTTTTTGTGCATGATTTGCTCTATTCTTAAATTGCGTCTTTTATTCTAAATTGCCGGAATTTTTTCATCAATATTTTGCTTTTTGTATAGCGACTAAATTTTAGGCGCGCGTTCAGCAATTTTTGCCAAAATATTTTGTTTTTCTTCTCGAATCTCTACCAAATTTTAGGTGTGCTTAAAACAGTCTTTGTTGCTAACAAGTGCTTTTGCTTCCGTATCGTGGCTGTGCGCGGGTTTAAATCTTGGCTTTTAAAAAATATTTTTTCGCCAAGTGCAGTTTTACCATAATTATTTCTTTGTATGGGCGAATTTTTCTTAATGAGTTGTGCCGTAGAAAGTAAATAGAGCGTTTTTTTGTGCGGCATGGATATACTTTGCTTTACCGCGCGGCGGGCAGATTTTTGTAAAGCTATTGATTGGCGGCAGGCCCCGCGCGGAGAATGTCTTTTATTATGCGCGCAAAGACTTTTTAGATTTTTTCTTTAAAAGGAAATAGTCAACGCGGGTGATTAAAAATTTTGAATGGCATATTAGATATAAAAATTAAAAAACGTAAAAAAATTCTTCCCACCCTATTTCAGGAGGGAAGAATATCTTGCATTTGTTGCGCGATGTTAAAAATTCCGCAACTTACGGCGTCAAGCCTTGCTCAAAAAGAGTTTGTAGGTCTTATAAATTTTCCGAGACGATATACGGTTAAACGTTCTCGCCAAGTGCAGTGCCGCCAACGACTGTCGTTGACGAGGTTATAGCCTCGCGGATTTTGTCGGCGACGTCCGGGTGGTCGGCAAGATAGGCTTTTGCAGCCTCGCGCCCCTGTCCGATAAGCTCGCCGTTATAGGAAATCCAAGCGCCTTTCTTTTCGAGTATCTTTTGCTCTATGCCCAAGTCGATTAGGCTGCCCGTAAGAGAAATGCCCTCGTTGTACATGATGTCGAATTCGCATTCTGTAAACGGCGGCGCAACCTTGTTCTTTACGACTTTTATCTTTGTGCGGTTCCCGATGACTTTGCCGGAGGCGTCTTTAATCTGGCCGATTCTCCGTATGTCAATGCGCACAGAAGCGAAGAATTTTAGAGCCCTGCCGCCGGGAGTCGTTTCGGGATTGCCGAACATCACGCCGATCTTCTCGCGTATTTGGTTTGTGAATACGCATATGCAGCGCGTCTTGCTGATTGCGGCCGTGAGGCGGCGCATTGCCTGGCTCATCATTCTGGCTTGAAGCCCGACTGTGGTGTCGCCCATCTGCCCGTCGAGTTCCTGCCTCGATACGAGAGCCGCAACCGAGTCTATAACAACGACGTCAATCGCGCCGGAGCGTATGAGGGTCTCCGCTATATTTAGGGCGTCCTCGCCGCATTCGGGCTGGGCGACCATCAAGTTTTCGAGGTCAACCCCGACGACTTTTGCGTAGTGGGGGTCGAGCGCATGTTCCACGTCTATGAACACTGCGTTGCCGCCTTTGCGCTGGGCTTCGGCGATAAGAGAAAGGCACAAAGTTGTCTTGCCGGAGGATTCAGGGCCGTAAATTTCAACAATTCTTCCGCGCGGAAGACCGCCGACGCCGAGGGCGAGGTCTATTGCGACCGAACCTGTGCTAATCGTTTCGACATTCATTTTTGTCGCGTCTCCAAGCCGCACTAGCGAGCCTTCGCCGAATTGTTTATTGACCATGCTGAGGGCGGCTTCAAGGGCTTTGTCGTCCTTCGCGATTTGTTGTGTGGGAATTTTCTGTTTTGCCATGGTTTATATTATCGGAGGATTTATTTTTAAATTCGCGTGTTTTTATATTCCTGCGGCGTCCGGGTGTCCACAAAATTATTTTTCGCTGAAATTTTTATTTCTCCGATGGGGCGATTTGCCCAATATGCTTGACGGTAAAATGCGGCGCTAATATTAGTGGCGTATGAAACAGTTTGGCGTTTATTGTCTTGCGGGATTATTGTCGATTGCCGGCCAATTTTGTATCGGCGGCGAAAACGGTTTGGATAAAATATATTCGCCTAAGGTTGTTGGAGTTCCGCCGGCGGACGCAGTCTCGGGGCTTTGCACGATGCCCGACGGGAAAATACGCCATTACAACTACGGGGGGCAGCCCGAAAATTTAAAGAGCGGTACGCACGGCGAAGTCTCCAACAGAATGTATATAGAAAGTTCCGACATGGGGCTGACTTGGACCGAAACCCAGGCTCCGGCTGGAAAGGAATTTGGGGTGTATTTCGACAAGTCGCGCGGCAAATATTTTAACATTATAAATATCGGCGGAAGCGCTTGGTTCTTGGATTGCGGAACAGACGGAGAATGTGTCGAAAAAACGCAGATATGCCCGTGGAGGTTGGAACTAAACGCGGAGCCTCTTATAGTTGACGGGCGCATTCTTATGCCCATTACATTGCGGACTTCAAGCTCCCAGAATTTAGATTTTGTATTCGGCGCGATTTTTTTAATTAGCGACGATTTTGGCAAAACATGGAAGAAGTCGAGCCGCCTAAACGTGCCGCACCACAAGGCGGGAGGCTTGCACAAAGGCACGCGCTGGAATCACGACGCAATGGAACCTTCTGCCGTGCGCCTCAAAGACGGAAGGTTGTGGGTTATCCTGCGCACGTCGCTCGACAACCTTTGGCAGTCGTATTCTTCCAACGGCGGCTTGACTTGGAGCAAGCCCGTGCCGACAAATTTTTACGGAACGTGCGTTATGCCAAAAATAAAACGCCTTTCCGACGGGCGCCTTTTGCTGATGTGGTCGAACGGAACGGCCCTTCCTGAAGTTGAAGGCGCGGACGGCGTCTGGGAGGACGTATTTACGAATCGCAGCGCAATTCATGCGGCAATTTCCGACGATGATGGCAAAACGTGGCGCGGATTCCGCGAGGTACTTCTCGATCCGCGCCGCAATGCTTCCGATTTTTCTTCTGCCCCCGGAAGGGACAAGAGCGTCCACCAGTCGCAATTTATCGAGGTTGCGCCCGGAAAAATTTTGGCTTCAATCGGGCAAAGCAAGCTGAACAGGAGGCTCGTGCTTTTCGATGTCGGGTGGCTTCTTGAAAAGTCTCGCGAATGCGATTTTTCAAACGGCTTGCAGGATTGGAGTGTGTTCAACTACAAGAAGGGAATAAAGGGGCACTGCGCATACGATAGAATCGAGGGTTGCGGGCTTGCCGACAATCCGGATTCCCCAGACAAAAAATGTTTGCTACTAAAATATGTTCCCGACAATTCTCTCGTAAGCGATCTCCGCGGGGCGGTGTGGAATTTTCCAATGGCGCGCAAAGGCGAAATAAAGCTCAAAGTGAAAATTCCGTCGGGATTTAAGGGAGCTAAGGTTATGCTGCACGACCGCTGGATAAATCCGTCCGACGAAGTTGCCGAAAATTACGCGCTTTTTTCCGCGGACATACCAGAGTCTCTCGGCGACGGTTCCACCCGCGAGCTTGTTTTTACATTCGACGCCGACAGCGGCAAGGCGGAACTTTCCTGCGGCGGCAAAAAAATTGCCGATTGCAAAATCTCCCGCAAAGCTCCGATAGGGATTTCATACCTTCACTTGCAGACTTCCCGCAAATCTCCGGACGCCGGAATGTATGTATTGTCTGTGGCTGAAAACGGCTTTTGATTCCCAATTTTCTAACCCTAACGGGTAAAAGCGCATTGCTTTGCTTTTATCCGTTAGCTTTATTTTTCGACATAGCCGCCATAAAAAAAACTGGCGCGGAGTTTTTTCATTTTCCCGCGGGGCGGGGCATGCTTATTGGAATCTCAAATATTTTATGGTTTTTTACCTTGCGATGAAAAGGGATTTGGGCAATTCGTCGCGCGTAAAAAATATCTTTGCCTGTGCAAATGGAAATTTTTTTTTGCGTTGGGGAAAACAAGCAAAGGCTGGTTTTCTATTCTAAATTCCGACTGCCAATCCGCATCGTTAAAATTTCGCCGATCCCTCAAAAAGCGGCGCTAATAAGCAATTTTATCGCAACGCTAAATTTAGCAACGCAAGATTTGTTGTCTGCGCCCGAGGCATATCTTTTTATTTGATAATCGGCTTCTATAGAAAATTTATCGGCGCTTTTAATTGCGCGCTTTTCTCGGATTTCTATCTGCGCGCTGAAAATTTTTTGTTTTCTGATAATTGTTTTTCAAGGCGCGGAAGGTTTGCATTTTTAAGCCAAATGCCGCATGGCATTTCCCGAATGTAAAAAAATTGTCTTAGCAAAAATATCTAATCGGGGTGGCGCATACTGGCAATTTTCCCCCCCCCCAAAAAAAATTCCGCCCGCCGATTTTTTATAATTACATTACTACCGAATGACTGAAATTTTTTGGACGGATAAAAAAAGCGCAGGCTAAACGTCAGCCGGCGCTTAAAAAAGTATTTTTATTCGGCGTCAATCGCAGAGGGCCGCCTCAACACCGCGGATTTCCGCAAGACCCTTCATTCGCCCTATGTACGAGTATCCGGGGTTTGCCGTCGGAGGTTTGAGAAGGTCGTCCGCCATGTCGCGGCCGTGGTCGGGGCGGAAGACTATTTTGTTTCCGCCGCTTTTAAGGCGCTCGTCTTGAAGCTCCATAAGCTTTCGCACTACCTTTACCATAGGCACCCGCCCCTCCAAGTGCCCTGCTTCGTAAAAACTGCCGTCGGGGTTGACCTGCGTGCTGCGAAGGTGCGCGATGTATATTCTGTCCCTGAGGGCGTCGAGCATTTGCGGAATGTCGTTGTGCAAGCCTGCGCTTAGGGAGCCCGTGCAGAAGCATATTGTGTTTGAGCGGCTCGGATTCGCCGCGAACATTTCCTGAAAATCCGACAACCGCGAGGCTATGCGCGGAAGCCCCAGAACGTCAAAAGGCGGGTCGTCGGGGTGGATTGCCATTATGCTTCCAAATTCCTCCGCCACGGGCAGAACTTCGTCCAAAAACAGCTTCAAGTGCGTTTTAAGCTTTGCGGCGTCTATGCCGTCGTACTTGGCGAGCATTTTGCGGACATCGCCTATTTCAAGCCCCATTTTGCAGCCGGGGAACACATCGATTATCGATCTCTCAAAAGCTTTTCTCTTATCACCGTCGAGAGATTCAAAGAATTTTTCAGCGGCTTCTAATTGGGCTTGCGTATAGTTTTTTTCGGCGCCCTCGCGTTTTAGCAGGTATATCTCAAACGCGGCAAATTGCACGGGGTCGAAGCGCAGGCAGCGCGAGCCGTCCGGCAACCGATAGTGCAAGTCGGTGCGTATCCAGTCGAGCACGGGCATAAAATTGTATATTATGTTCTTTATGCCGCATGCCGCCAAATTGCGTATGGTCTGCTTGTAGTTTTCAATATGGCGCTCAAAATCGCCGGAGCGCAGTTTTATGTCCTCCGAGACGGGCACTGATTCTACCGTGTCCCATTCAAGCCCGTAAGAGGCAACTTTTTCTTGGCGGGCGGCGATGTCTTCGACGCTCCAAACTTCCCCGTACGGTATCTGGTGCAGCGACGTAAACACGCTTTTCGCGCCGCTTTGGGCTATGAATTCCAGCGGGACTTCGTCGTTGTCGCCGTACCATCTAAACCCTGCTTTCAAAGGCTGCATAATTTTCCCCTCTTTCCAGCTGCTAAACGCCCGAGAAGCACGAGAACCCGCCGTCTATTGCAAGCACTGTTCCTGTGATGAATTTCGACGCGTCGGAGCAGAGGAAGCGGACTGCCCCAAAAACTTCTTCCGGCTCTCCGAACCTCCCGAACGGGGTTTTGCGGACGATGTCCTTGCCCCTTTCCGTGAGACTGCCGTCGGGGTTTGTGAGGAGAGCTCTATTTTGCGAGCTTATAAAGAATCCGGGCGCGACCGCATTCACCCTTACTCCCTCGCCGATTTTCTTGGCGAACTCGACTGCCAGCCATTTTGTGAGATTGTCTATGCCTGCCTTTGCGTTCGAGTACCCTAGCACCCTCGTCACGGCGGACTGCGCAGTCATCGACGAAAAGTTTACAATTGCCCCCGATTTTGATTTTTTAAAGCATTCTCCGAATGAGAGAGTTGGCAGGAGAGTCCCCGCGAGGTTTAGATTCAACACATCCGACCACTGCTTAACGTCGATATCGAATACAGTCTTGTCTGGGGGAACTACCGCTCCGGGGAGGTTGCCGCCGGCGCCGTTTACGAGCGCGTCGATGCTTCCCCATTTTGAAATGATTTCGTCCCTTGCGGCGTCGCAGGAGTTTTTGTCGAGGACGTCGCATTTTATTGCGAGCCCTTCAAATCCGTTTTCTGTGCAATATGCGCGGGCTTCTTCGAGCTTTCCCTCGTTTCTGCCGAGGAATGCCACGCGCGCCCCGCAGGAGGCGAGGTAGCGCGCTGTCGCTCCGGCAAGAACGCCGGTTGCGCCGGTGACGACAATTACTTTTTTACCTATGTCAAACAAGTCTTTCATAAAATGTGTTTAATGAAATTAGTTGGAGGATTTCTTTAAGAGCCTGTTTGATACGGCTACTGCTATCGCAAATACCGCGAGAATCGAAGGCCCCCAAACTCCTAGTTTGTTCCAAAGCACCCAAATGCTCGCTACAAGGCTTGCCGCAACTGAGCAGAACATGAGGATATTCCATGCGATCCTCTTCCCGCCGCGGGGAACTTCCGAACCCAAAATTTGTCGGCTGTTCATAATCAGCATAAACGCGCAGTACGCAACGGGCAGAAATACCATTGCAATAACTCCCGCATGGATTACGAGCCACATCTTTGCCCCTTTGAAGAAAACCGAGGCTATCGCGCTGAATGCAATAAGGGCGGAACCCGTTATCTGCCATTTTGCGGCTCCGCGCTTTCCAAGAATTTCCGAGAAGCACAATCCGCATATTAGCATGTTCATTAGCACTGCGTTTATTGCCATTCCGATTACTCCGAATCCGAATACGTACCTTGCAATGTCTTCGCCGACAAGCGGGGCGAGCGTTTCAGAAAGGTTGGAGGCGTCGCGCTTTACGAGCATTGCCGCCATGTCGCGTTCTGATCGGCCAAGAGCGTTGCGCGCGGTGTCTTTTTGCGCGGGCGTCATTGCGGCAAACTTTTGCGCGCCGATGTCGAAGGATATGCGCTTGTCGAGCAAGTCGATATAGCCGGCTACGAGATTTTCCGCAGGCTTTGCTCCGGAGGGGACGAGCTTGCCGCCAACTATTTGCGATTCCGCAAGCCCCTGCGCGGGAGTCGCGTGGAACTGGGACGCCGAGGCTATTACTATGCAAGATGTAGCTAGTAGAAACGGAATGAAGAGCCCCGTGGCGAGGTCGAATATCGCGAGTTCGCGGAAGTCTTTGTTCCAGCCTTTTTTCAGCATTGAGTAGGGAAATAGGAATGTCATGTTTATGCCCACCGCCATTGCCGCCGCGGAGATTACGACATCGCGCTGCTGTGAGACTATCATCTCAGACCAGAACTTTGCTCCGTCTGGCGCGAGCTTTGCTATGTATTCCATGAAGTCGGAAGACGGCTCCGAAAGCACGGAGAAATTGGGTATAAACCCGGCCATTACAGCCGACCAGTCAATTTTCCCCGAGAATGTAAGGCTTGCCACAACCCCGAAGAAACATATTACAATCGCAGCGACCGACAGCTTTATAATTCTTTCAAAGAATTTTAAGCCTTTCCCGCCCAGCGCGTACATGCAAACCATAAACATTGCAAGTCCGTAGAAGCATACTGTTATGAGCGCCTCTAATCCGATTCCCACTTCGGAAGTCGGCATTTGCGCGAGATTCTGGGTAATTCCCGCCACTCCGAGCGCGAATTGCGGCATCGCGAATACGAAGCACGCAATCATGGAGCAAAGCGCCCAGCCGTATCCGAGTATCGGTGAAATGCGCGCGTTTATTTCGTCCATCGGGCGCTCTTTCACCGATAGTGTGACGTACGATATAGCCGCGAGCATCACTATGCCAAAAATCATAGCAAGCGGCTGCAACCACATAAAGCCGACTCCGCCCAAAACGCCGAGGTACAGCGCCGACGCGAGCGACCCCCCTCCGAGGGTAGTCGCGCTTTGGAGCCACCCGGGCCCTGAAAATTTAGCGAAAGTTTTTAAAGTCGCCCAAGTTCCCTGTTCGCGCGCCTGCACGAGCTGCTGGCGCTGGGCTTCGAGCTTAGGATTGCCGATTATTTCTCCCATTGTTTGTCCGAGTTGAGTTCGGCGCATTTTTGCGCGTTTAAAGAAAGTTCCGCCGCGGCGAACGCATGCGACTGGCTCATTGCGTTCTCCGTGCCGTTTAAAATATCGAGTGCAAATCTGCCGAAGAATGGAAACCCTGTGCCGAGGCACTGGATCTTTTCCACGCTTTTGCCGTCCACGACGTATAGCGTCTGGGGCGGATTGCCCTCCTGCGAAAAATCTATGTATTTGCGGATTTCGATATAGCCGTCCGTGCCGAGAATTACAGTTCTGCCGTCGCCCCATACCGGGAGCCCATCGGGGGTGAACCAGTCTACGCGGCAGTATCCCGATACTCCGTTTTTCATCTCGACGCACGCTTCTCCGAAGTCTTGGAGCTGGGGAGTGTCGGGATTGTTTAGGTTGGCCACGCGCGCGTATTTTATCTCGGCATTGTCGCAACCAGAAAAATACAGGAATTGTTCAAACTGGTGGGAACCGATGTCGCATAGTATCCCTCCGTACTGCTTTCGCTCAAAAAACCATTTCGGGCGGGCAGCTTTTGAGAGTCTGTGCGGCGCCGTTATTAGCACCTGCACAACTTTTCCTATGCGCCCCTGCTTTACAAGCTCTCCCGCTCTTTCAGCCGCTTCGTTGTGGATTCTTTCAGCATAGTAGGGCATGTATTTAAGCCCCGTGCGCGCGGCGAGCTTCCGGGCCTCTTCGAGCTGTTCGAGTGTAGTGAATGGCGGCTTGTCCACAAAGAAGTGCTTCCCGGCTTCCAGAGCGGCTTTCCCCATGTCGAACCTGCGCGCCGGAATGCCGGCGTTTGCCAACAGCTTTATATCGGGGGAATCGAGAATTTCTCCAAGCTCTTTTACGGGCTTTGCATTGGGAAATCTCGCAACGAATGCGGCAACCTTTGCGGGATCCGGGTCCCAGACAAACTCGCACTGCGCCCCGGCGTTTTCAAGCCCGGCCGCCATGGCGTAAATGTGCCCGTGGTCGAGCCCCGCGGCCGCGAATTTAAGTTCGCCTTCCCCGATTACGGCGTCCTTTCCGCCGTCCGGGACGTAGTCGTATCCTGTCGAGTGGCGCGCCATTATTTGAACGATTTTTGGAATTCTACTATAAAGTCTGTCTTTGGATTTTCGCGCAACTTTGAAGCCGCGGACTTTTCTTCGAGAATCTTTTTGTATTCGGCGGAGTCTATTGGCGACGATACTTCCGAATTTTTCCATGCCGAAAGCAGCATTAGGTTTGCTATTTCAAGGGATTTTTTCCCTTCCTCTGCGGCGTAGTCGAGCTTTTCTCTGCCTTCGATTGCGCCGACAAAATTTTTAAGCACTCCCACATGCTGTTCGCCTTTGCCCTCGAAGGTTTCGACAGTGTCCTCCGTTTCCGGGGAGCCGAACATGTATTTTGTAGTTTGCGTGTATTGCTTCAAAGAGCCGTTCTTGTAGCGGGTGATTTTTAGGGTGTCGTTTTCGGCGACGACAAATCCTTTGTCGGCGGCTATCGTGAGGCGGTTTAGGCCGGGATATTCCCCTGTCGAGGTTGTGAATGTAGCGTTCGAGCCGTTGGAAAGCTCCATTCTGCAGCAGACTTCGTCCTCGACTTCAATGCTGTGGTATTTGCCGAACTTGCACCATGCGCGCACGAGTTTTGGCATTCCAAAAACCCACGCGAATATGTCGATATTGTGGATTGACTGGTTGAGGAGAGCGCCGCCTGCCTCACCTTTCCAAGTGCCGCGCCACGGGCTTGAAGTGAAGTAGATGTCTGGGCGGTACCAGTTTGTCATTGTCCAATCAACGCGGTTTATCTCGCCGAGTTCTCCGCTTTGAACGAGCTGCTTGATTCTCGCATAAAGGGGCGTCGTGCGTTGATTTAGCATGACTGCGCACAGTTTGCCCGCTTTGCGCGCGGCTGCGGAGAGCTCGTCGGCGTCGGCCGTGCATAGGGCGACAGGCTTTTCGACGAGCGTGTGCAAACCTGCGTTTAACGCGGCGATTCCAAGTGGATAGTGCGTAAAGGACGGAGTCGAGATTATTACGGCGTCCATTCCGCCGTTCGCGAACATGTCGGAAGTGTCCTTAAAAATTTTGACTCCCGGGTATTTAGATTCGTCCACCGGCTTCTGCTCGCATGCGCAATGCAGCACAGCGTTGGGAATTTTTCCGGATTTGAGATTTTCAGCGTGCATGGAGCCTATGGGCCCGAGTCCGACAATGCCTATCTTAATCATAACTGCCTTATTGTTTAATCAATCGTTTGACCTCTTCTTTTAAAAAAGCGCCGATTCCATTATCAAGAGTCGGCGCGGCCGGTTAAAAGGAAAAATATTTTTTTGCGTTGTTGTAGCAGACGTCGCTTACGAGAGTTCCGACGAGCTTAATATCCCGCGGGATTAAACCGCGGCGCATGCGCTCCCCGAGGAATTGGCACAAAATGCGCCTGAAATATTCGTGGCGTGTGTACGACATGAACGAGCGCGAGTCCGTAAGCATTCCAACAAATCGCCCCAAAAGCGACATTGTCGATACTGCTTCAAGCTGGCGGATTATTCCCTCGATGGAGTCCATGAACCACCATGCGCTTCCAAGCTGCAATTTTCCAGGTACGGAGGAGTCTTGGAAGTTGCCGAGCATCGAGGCAATCACCTCGTTGTCTTTCGGATTTATGTTGTAGAAAATGGTCTTGCCTAGGTTGTCGGCGGAATTCAGGCTGTCCAGATGGCGCGACAGCGACCACGCAAAATTGGATTCGCCCATAGAGTCGAATCCGGCGTCGGCGCCGAGCTTTTTGAACATTGACGAATTGTTGTTTCTTATTGGGCCGATGTGCAGCTGGCGGACCCAGCCGCTGTCGTAGTCCATAGCGGCGCACTCCAACAGAATCGCCGACTTGAACGCCAAGGCTTCTTCGGGTGCAATTTCTTCCGGGCTTGAAATTGCCTTTTTAAATGTGTCCTCTACTTCGTAGTAGAATGCGTCCTTATACCATACGGTGTCGATGCCGTAGTCCGACACGCGGCAGCCTATGCTGTGGAAGTAGTCGTGGCGGCGTTTTAGGGCGTTGAGCAGGTCGTCGTAGGATTTTATCTCCATATTCGTCGCCTGCTCGAGGCTGTTTAAATATTCGATGTATTTTTCGTAGCCGTCGATTGCGAACGCTTTGTCGGGGCGGAACGTAGGCAGAACTTTTACGCCGAAAGGTTCTTCGGCAATCTTTTTGTGGTATTCGAGCTCGCTTGTGGGGTCGTCAGTCGTGCAGACGGTTTCAACTCTGCTTTTAAGCATGCATTTTCTCGCGCTGAGGCCGGAAGATAGAACTTCGTTTGCCCTGTCCCAAACCTCCTGCGCGGTGTCTCCCGAAAGCAGGACGTCGTCAATGCCGAAAAACCTTGCAAGTTCCAAATGGCACCAATGGTACATGGGATTGCCCAACATTCGCGGCATGGCCTCGGCAAATTTCTGAAATTTTTCGCGTTCGGGGGCGTCTCCCGTGCAGTAGCGCTCCTCGACACCGTCGGAACGCATTGCGCGCCATTTGTAATGGTCGGCTCCAAGCCAAGCTTGAGCGATATTGTCCCAATGCTTGTCCTCGTAGATTTCTTTTGGGTCGAGGTGGCAGTGGAAGTCTATCAAAGGCAATTTCTCTGCGTAGTCGTGGTAGAGCTCTCGCGAGTAGTCGTTTTCAAGAAGAAAATCTTCGTTTATAAATTTTTCCATTGACGAGAAGATACTCAAACGTTTGAGTTATGGTCAAGCATTTTTCTTATGAAAGTCACACAAAAAGATATCGCAAAAAGGGTCGGATCTTCAACGTCTTTGGTATCGAGAGTCCTCTCCGGGCAGGCGCATAAAATAGGCGTAAATCCGAAAAAAGTAGAAGAGATTTTCAGGGTTGCGAAGGAGTTGAATTATGTGCCGAGCCCGGCAGCTCTCATGCTTAAAGGGAAAAAAACCCGCACAATAGGGCTTGTAGTATACGATTTCTACGATCCATACTTCGCAATGCTCATAGGAGATGTGCAAGAAATCGCCCATATGCACAACTATTCCACGCTACTTGTGGGCTTTCTAAACCGCAAGCCGAAAGACTCCGACCTAATGCCGCTCTACAAGCATTCTGTCGACGGAATAATAATACTCGGGACGGGCGGCGACCTCTCTTGGACGGATTCTTTTAAAGATATTCCAATCGCGAGAATAGGGCACGGCGAACACCCCAATTTGACTCTTTCAGCGGGTGTCGACGAGGCAGACGCCATGAGAAAAATTTTTACGCACCTCAAATGTGACTTAAATTTGAGCAATATTGCCTATGCGTCGCGTTCCATGGCCGCCCATGAAATGAGGCTAAAGGCGGTGGAGGAATCGTCGAAATTATGCGGGATTTCTGTGGAGGTTTTGAAGCCTTCCGAAAAAGATTCCGATTTTAAGGCGGGAATGGAAATAGCCATAAAAATGCTCGAACGCGGGAGGGAAAATTTGCCGCAGGCTATAGTTTGCGCCACTGATAATATCGCAATGGGCATAATAAAGCGCTTCTACGAATCGGGAGTGCGCGTGCCGGAAGATATTGCGGTTGTTGGCTTTGACGACATTCCCTCGGCAGCCAACTACATTCCTTCGATAACGTCTTTTCGCCAGCCAACAAAACGTTTCGTACAAGAATGCTTCAATGCTGTAATAGATAAATCTGACAATAAGACTATTTTGGTAGAAGGCGAACTTATAGTCCGCAAGAGCACCATGCGCTGATGCATGGCTCTCGTACTAATGATTTTTTCTGAAAATTTCAAAATACAAATTATTATGAAAAATTGCATAAAAGACAAATCTTCCGCAGAATTTGACATAGTTTCGCTTGGCGAGGTAATGTTGCGTCTAGATCCCGGCGAGGACAGGATTCGCACGGCTCGAAATTTCCGCGTATGGGAAGGCGGCGGCGAATACAATGTCGCGCGCGGGTTGAAAAAGTGCTTTGGATTGCGCGCAGGCCTCGTAAGCGCGTTCGCAAAAAACGAAGTCGGATATTTGATTGAAGACTTCATAATGCAGGGCGGGGTAAATATGGACTTCGTGAAATGGGTGAAGGCCGACGGCGCCGGAAGAAAAGTCCGCAACGGCCTAAACTTTACCGAGCGCGGATACGGCATACGCGGTGCGCTCGGCTGCTCTGACAGGGGAAACTCGGCGGCGTCGCAGCTAAAGCCCGGCGATATAGATTGGGAGTCTCTCTTCGGAGATAGGGGCGTCCGCTGGTTCCACACAGGCGGCATCTTTGCAGCATTGTCCGAAACAACAGGCGAGGTAGTTCTCGAAGCCGCAAAAGCCGCGAAAAAGCACGGGACGATTGTTTCGTACGACTTGAACTACCGCCCGTCGCTTTGGGCGGACATCGGCGGGCAGGCTCGCGCGGTCGAGATAAATTCCGAAATCGCAAAATACGTTGACGTGATGATAGGCAACGAGGAAGATTTTACGGCTTGTCTTGGAATGAAAGTGGAGGGGCTTGACGAAAATATATCAAAGATAGACGTCGAAGCCTTTAAGGAAATGATAAAAAACGCCGTAAAAAAATACCCGAACTTTAAGGCGACAGCAACCACCCTCCGCAAAGTGAAAAGTGCAACGCTAAACGACTGGAGCGCGATATGCTGGTGCGGCGGAAATTTCTACGAGTCCAAAAAACGCGAAAATCTCGAGATATTCGACCGCGTTGGAGGCGGCGACAGTTTTGCGTCTGGCTTCATATACGGAATGATGGAGCTTGGCGACCCTCAGCTTGCTGTCGACTACGGAGCGGCGCACGGGGCGCTTGCGATGACAACCCCCGGAGACACATCTACGGCGCGTTTGGAGGAAGTCAAGCGGCTTGCGGAAACCTCGGCGGGTGCGCGTGTCATTCGCTAAAACAGCGGGCGGCGCTTTATAAAAAAACGGGTCCGGCATTTTACCGGATTCGTTTTTTTTTACATTCTCCATTTGCTTGCTGTTGCCGTCGCATTTGTCTATTTTTTGCGTTGTTGTTTCGGAAAATAATATCCGCATTTTATATGATTGCCTTGCGGTTTAGGGAATTTGCCGCCGCTGTTTTTAACATGCGATTGTCCCTTAGAAAATAGTCCTTAATATAAAATGCGCATATTGGAAACTCTTGGCAAATAGGTAAGTCTATAAAAATATAGCATAATAAAAAAACTTGACCTATAGAAGACATTTTAATCTTATGCATTGTAAAAAGTTTAGGGGGATAAATGAATAAATATTTAAAAAACTTGGTGCTGTTGGCATCTTTTCTTTTGATAGTTGGGTCTGCGAATGCGGCTGACATAATAAGCCCGGTGCAGTCGATAGATGTTTATACTGGCGACAACATAATAGGTGCGGCAGATGGCAGCAGGATTGATGGCGCCGTGGAAATTGTCGTCAACGGAAAAAATCGCGAAGATATAATAGGCGGCCATCTATCGGCTGTTAACGGCGGGACAGTCGGACTGTCCAATGTGGATTCAGAGGGCAATATTGTTGATCCGGATTTTAACGCGGTAGTTGTTAATATAAACGGAGGCAATATAAAACAGGCTGCCCGCTCTAACAATTCCAATATTGGCAATAGCGTGATTTACGGGAACATATTATATAATGTAAATTCAGGCAGCATAGGAATTGGTTCGGGATATTCGGCCGATACAATGTATTTGATGCCATCGGGCTATTACGGGCAAAAGGGGAAATTCACAAGCGAAGTTTACGGAAACGTGACTCTCAACATCGGCTCCCAGAACGGAAGCACTTCCGATGTGTTTATCGGATACGATGACGGGAAAAACGCAAATGGATTTGTCGTCGCAACCGGCACGAGCACAGTCCGCGGAGACGTCCGCGTTAACATGTATAGCGGATCCGCAGGATATGTGTGGTCCGGTTCATACGGCGCCACTATAAACGGGGATACGCATATACTAATAGATAAAAACGCAGCAGTCACAAATTATGTTCTCGGCGGCGGCTCTAATATAAGCGATACATTTTCTTGCGATGTCTTAGGCTCAACCAATGTCACCGTGCGCGGAAGTGTTGGCGGGGATATTTACGGTTCGCACTACGACTCTTCAAGGCTGGGGCTTGTTGGCGGAAACGTAAACGTTGCAATCGATGGCGGGAGCGTAAAAGGCGATGTATATGGCGCGATAGGCAATATAAAAGGCGACGTATATATATCTGCTACAAATGGAGCTGCAATTAGCGGGAATATTAGCGCTGGAGAATCTGACGGGGCTGATTGGACAGCGGGAACTACAGTTGGCGGAAGCGTATTAGTCTCCATTGGAAATGCGCAAGTATCGGGAACAATAGACGGCGGAAACAATGTCTCTGGAACTAAGACCATAAACTTTGGAACAGACACAGAAAATTATATTGGGAGCAACGCGATCATAATTTCAAATTTCGACAACGTAAAAGTTTCTTCTGGGTCTGCAGTGAAATTTGGGGCTCCAATAGACGTCTCTCTCCTTGAAGTTGCTTCTGGAAGTTCAGTGGCAATTGCGGAAGGTTCCAAGTTTGGCGAACTCAATATAATATTCTCTGAAGATTTTGCGACTGGCGATACATTGACATTCTATATGACAGATGTTTTTGGGGAGTCGTCCACCATAGTCTTAAGCGCCATTGAATCTTCTGAAACGTCGCTTCTTGTCACCAACTCGCATGGTGAAGAATTTAACGCGTCTCTTGCCGGAGACGGTTCCATAAGCGTCGGCGCGGCGATTCCAGAGCCTTCAGTTTGCGCTGCTGTACTTGGAGCAATTGCCCTTGGAATTGCAGCTTGCCGCAGGCGCAAATAATTTTTATAAGAAAGCAAATCTTATGCGCGTAATTTACGCAACAATGCGCGCCTATGATGCTTTTGCTGGTCAATAATACATTACCCTATTAAAACTGGATTAAGACAGGGGGATTTTTATTGTTGCGAAGTCGTGGAAATTTCTGGCGCCATTGCTTTCATATAGATGTATACGCGTGAAATTGTAGGCTTACAACATATAGTGCAGAGCAGGTTGCAATAACTGTAATGCGATTTCGCTCGCGAATATAAAGCGCATTTGTTGATTTATTGCAATAATTGCTTGTTTTACTATTATTGTAAAAGTGTGCTTTAAACTTATAAAAATAATACAATCAAGCCTTATAAATTTTACTATTTAACATGGTTTGTATTGCGTATTTTTCCCACTTGCTCCGATTGCGCTAAATTTCTAAAAATAGCATTGAGATTATTGTCTATTCAAATTTCGCAAGGTAATGTTTAGCCATTTAGCATAAAGGATTTCTCTTTTATGGGGAAAAAATAAAAAAAGCCTCCGCAAAAACGGAGGCTTTTTATTTTAAATACAACTATAT
>URAK01000002.1 GCA_900545705.1 uncultured Opitutales bacterium
GGTTGTAATGGCGGGAACGGCTGCGCAATTTTCCAAGCGCGCGAAGAGGGAGCATTTTTCGATGGTTATGGTCTGAGGAACGACTTTCTGGATAATCTTCGCAAACGCGCGGAGTCATAAGCTATGCTGCGCGCGTTTTTTATTTTTTACCGTGCACTTTTTTTTATTTCTAAGCGGTTAAAAACAGCTACCCGTGTAATATAACGCTTCGCAGCTTTAAAAATGATAGACCGCGCACTTACGTAAAAATCTTCTATAAATTACCCAACACGCTCTTCAATTCCGTAAAATAACCAGGCCAACAAATATAGTAAGCAAAATGGCTCGTAAAAAATTTCGCCTCGAAAGATTTATTAAATATGGGAAGTTTTGCGCCTTATTACGAACATAATTTTCGCAAGCGCGGGGAGGGGACATACGCGTCATTATGTTTTGCGGGAACGGCTCTGCGCGCAATTTAACCAAGCGCATGGAGTGTATTCTCCGATGGCTATGTTTTGCGAAAATGCTTTCTGGGGTAATTTTCTCACGCTCGCGGGGCAATACGCTATACTCCGCGTACTTTTTTTGCCATTTGCCGCGAGCTTTTTTGCCGTTGCACATTTTTTAAAGTTTAAACAGCGAAAAAAATGCGCTCCAAAACAATACCTCGAGATTCCTCGCCTACTTATCCCGAATAAGCGCGATGCTACACACAAATAGAAATACCTATTTTACTTAAAAAAATTATAGAATCCACCCGCCGTCGGCCTTTTTTACAACCTTGCGTATTTCCAACATCGTAAGAAGCGCAAGGCACTTTTGGATTGGGAATCCGCTGCGCTCCGATATTTCGTCGGCATACGATACATCGGGCCCCGACATTGCCTTTACAACCGCCTCCTCGTCTTGCGACAATGCGATTTTTGCCTTTATTCTGGAATCTCCGCTTTCTTGGGCAGGCGCGTTTTCGGAGGGGGAAAATGCGAATTCGACCTGGCCTGTAGAGCGCAGCTCGTCAATTATATCATCGGCCGACATCGCAAGAGTCGCCCCCTCGCGTATGAGGAGGTTGCAACCGCTGCTTGCGCGGGAATCTATTCTGCCGGGAACGGCAAAAACGTCCCTGCCCTGCTCGGCCGCAAGGCGCGCAGTTATCATGCTTCCGCCGCGCACGTCGGATTCCACAACCACAGTCGCCAATCCGAGCCCTGAAACTATCCTATTGCGTATCGGGAAATTCTGCCTGTCGGCCCGCGCTCCAAGCTTGAACTCCGATATCACAGCGCCGCTATTTTTTATCTTTTCATAAAGCTCTGCATTTTCGGGAGGATAGACGACGTCCGCCCCGCAGCCTAAAACAGCTATTGTCTTTCCGCCCGCCTCTATTGCGCCAAGATGCGCGTATGTATCTATGCCGCGCGCCATTCCGCTGACCACTGTAAATCCGGCGCGCGCAAATGTAGCACCAAATTTACGGGCAACGCTTTGACCATATAGGCTGCACATTCGGGAGCCAACAATTGAAATGCACGGCGCGTTGAAGTCGCAATCGCCTATGCAATAAAATCCGATGGGCTTATCCGAAAGCGGAGACAGACAACGCGGGTAACGGGGATCTTTATAGTGTATGTATTTTGCCCCGATTTCTGACATGCGCTCAAATATTTTTTCGCAATCGCCTTTCGAGCGCGCCGCCAAAATTGCATCGGCGGTTTTCGCGCCAATTTTCGGAACTGACAGCAGCGTTTCGCGGGGCGCCTCGAACACCGCCTCAGGTGAGCCGAACGCTTCCAGCAGGCGCATTGCGGTTATCGAGCCGATATCGGGAATTGAGCACAATTTTATATACGATTTCCAATCTTCCACCTTTGCATTCCCCGATCTTTTATTATTTTTTTATCATTATTTTTATCATTCAGGGAAATTTCTGCTTTGCAAGGCATTTTTACGGAAATTGCGCTTGATTAAGGTTTCCGAACATAAAGAAATTTAACCGACTTTTATTTTCGTTTTAACTCAACTAGGCTTGCAAAAAGCACTCCAGTTTTCGCAGCCATTCCATTTTAATAAATAATGCGCGCCGTATTGAATCAAAAAATTTTTCCAAACAGGATAATTTCCAATCTCAAAAAAGAAGCGGCTCTTCTATATTACGCAATCTGCCGGGAGAATTGCGCCGATACTTTCGGGGAAAAAGTTTTGAAATAAAAATCCTGCACGCAAATGCGAGCATGCCCCTACTCAAAAACCGCCGCCGCCCATATTGAAAGAGGCAACGGATAAGACGCCCCGCCCGACGCTTCAAGTACAAGCTCTCCACAACTCACGGAACTTTTAGCCAACGGTGCAAAATTTTCGCGCATAATATTTGCCGCCATAATCGCCGAGGCGTCAATCGAATATAGGGTTATTAATGAGAACAGTGGAGTGTCTGAAAGTATGCGCGAACACGCCGACAAAAGTTCGGGCAACATTTTTTCAAGTTTCCAAAGCTCGTTTTTCGGCCCCCTTCCGAAAGCGGGGGGATCGAGAATTATAGCGTCGTACTTTTTTCCCCTCCTTATTTCGCGCGCAACAAATTTTGAGGCGTCGTCAACTATCCATCTGATGGGCACGCTTGACATACCGCTCGCCGCCTGGTTTTTTCTCGCCCAGTCAACCGACGGCTTCGACGCGTCAACATGCACGACTTCATACCCGCTAGCCGCAGCCACTATGCTCGCAGCCCCGGTGTAGCCAAACAAGTTAAGAAGAATCGGCTTCCTCGGCGCGAGGGATTTTAAGGCAAGCTTTTTGGCAAAGAGCCCCGCTCTCTCGGCGATAAAGTCCCAGTGCGGCTTCTGCTCCGGAAAGATTCCAAGATGCTTTGAGCCGTCCATAAATTTAGTGAGGAAATTTATCTTTCCCAAATGCAGCACCGGCGCATTGACTTTGCCGCGGAACTCCCAGCGCGCGTTTTTTTTGTCGTCGTCTATGTACCGCGCGACAGATTCCCTCCACAGATTCTTTCTTGCGGGCTTCCACCACGCCTTAGGCTCGCTGCGCGTCACTACGACGTCCGCAAACCTTTCAAGCTTTAATCGGTCGCCGCTGTCGAGGAGTTCGTAGTCCGACCATTGCGACGAGAGTGTCTGTATGTTTAGCGGCATGAGAGTTTGTTTATGACATTTCGCAAATCCACCCTGCCCTCGTAAATCGCCTTGCCCACTATCACGCCTTCAAGGTTCTTAAACGATTTCCCCAATTCAATAAAATCGCAGATGTCCTCCTCAGAGGATACTCCGCCCGAAGCTATGAGATATGCCCCAAATGGGAGCAAAGTTTCGAGCATCTTTTTCTGCGACGGGATATTCGGTCCGGAAAGCATTCCGTCAGTGTCTATGTCCGTATATATAAACATGCGCACTCCTCCGCGCGCAAGTTTTTCCGCAAGCTCAAAGGCGGTCAGATCGGATACCTCGACCCAGCCCTTTATGGCGACTTTCCCGCCTTTTGCGTCTATGCCTACCGCAATTTTATCCCCGTATTTTTCGGCTAGAGAAATTGCAAATTCAGGATTTGTGCAGGCTTTTGTGCCGATTATCGCGCGCCCTACGCCGGCGTCGAACGCGCGCCTTACGGAGGCTTCGTCGCGCAGGCCGCCACCTAGCTCCACGAACATTCCAAGCCCCGCGATTTTCGATATAACCTCCATATTTGCAATGCTTCCCCCGAACGCCCCGTCGAGGTCAACTACATGTATCACTTTGCTTCCGGCTTCGGCGAAAGATTTTGCCGCATCGAGCGGATTTTCAAAATACACAGTTTTGTTTGAGGCGTCGCCCATTTTCAGGCGCACGCACTTGCCGTCCTTTATGTCCACAGCGGGGTAAATTCTCATAACTTTAAGATATTAGAGGCGATAGTCTTAATCGGGAGGAACGTCCTATTCGGAAACAATTATCCTGAAACCAAGCATGCGGTTTCGCCTGTTCATGTCAGTCTTGGAGCTCGGAAGACTCGATATTGAATCAACCGACGTCTGCGCGTCGCCGCCCATTACCGTCACGCTTCCGTCGGAGGTTTCTCCGGATACGAACTCCTCTACATTGCCAAGCAAGTCGAAAAACCCTTTGTCGTTGGCCTTTTTTGTCGCCACTTTGTGAACAGATCCGCCGCTATTGGAAGCATTCCATGAGATGGCATCTATGTCTGCGTAGCGCAGATTTCCTACGGCATTCTCAAATTCCTTCGCAGACGGAAGGGAAACCTTGCGCCCAAGTATCCACCCAAGCCTTTGGCAGAATGTAAGAGCCTCACCATATGTTGCCGACTCCACAGGATTATCTTCAGACGACTGGTTTCTGCTCGGGTTTTCCTGCATTACTGTCTTATAAAGCTTCTGGCTGACTTCCGTCTTAAGCATTTTTTTGCCTGAACCGATAGGCAACAGTAGGGCGTTTACGGATTTCTGTATCTCGGCTATGCGCCCCATTGCAAAGTTTAGGTAGCGAACTCGTATAAGGTCTTCGGAAGTTATGTCGGCATTGCGCGGAAAATCATTTTTAAACTGCTCTACGCGCGCGACGAGATTCGACGATATGTCGGACGCCTTGGATATGTCGGACGCCTGCAATGCGGCAGTGAAGTCGCGGTCAAGCGCCTTTATATCCGCAACGTAAATCTTGCTCTTGGCATCTGCCGACAAGTTGGAATATTCGGAAAATTTTTCTTCCGACGCATGTGCGCTCCGCGGGAAAAGCGTATTTATATCCTTCTGCCGCTGCGCCGCTAGAGAGTATTTGTCGGAAGCCGCCGCATATTCGCCCTTTTTGAGCAGAGCCTTGGCGTCTTCAATGAGTTTGTCTATTTCTACCTTGACGTCGGAAGATTTTAAAGAGTCTATCTCCGAACGAATACGCTGCAAACGCATGTAGTCGTTGTATCCTGAAGTGGGATATCTCACACTTATGTCCCGGCTTATCTGCACGGCTTTTTCAAATTCCGCCACTGCCGTTTTCCAATCGGATCTCGTAAGAGCGGCACGCGCATTTTTTTCGGCCTCCAGGCTCTTTTCGTACATCGGGCGCACTTCAAGATTTTTTACGGCTTTGTCTAGCTCGACAACTTTTGTGACATTTTTATATTTTGAAAGCCAATACGCACGGTTTATTTTATCCTGAATGTCATACGCCTGCCGATAGAACTTTTCCGCGCCTATGGAATCTCCAGACGCCTCGGAAGACTTGGCGTTTCTTTCAAAATCTGCAACTAACCTCGAGAGCGGTTCCGCCTCTATATTTTGCAGGCGCGTACGCAGCGCCGTAAGCCGCTCCATCGGAGTGTTGTCTGAAGAAGTCGCCCTTGCCTTTTCTATATATATTTCTTGCAGCCTTATTGCCTTGCGCAATTTATCGACATCGCCCGCCGACAACATTCCAACCGACGCCGCCTTTTCAAATTCGGACTCAAGCTCTTCGGACTCCTTCAAAAGCTGCGCGCTTTCAACAGACGGATCTATATATTCCGTCGGCGCCTTAACCGATTTTCCTGGAGATATGATTGTAAGGAAATAGCAAAAACCTATCACTACCGCCGCGAAGAATACGACGAGCAACCATTTTAAAAGGATTTTCATAATCTACATAGTCTTGACTAAAACCGCGCGCAAGTCAAACAGATACTTGATATATCGGCCCGCCAACAAAAGTTTCTACCCGCCGCCGTAAACGGCAGTTTTTATCCTCCCCAAAACCTCGCTCTTGCGCCAAACCTCTCGATTGTCGGGCTTGTGCACGGCAAAATTGGATAGCCCATGCGCACCCCGATTGACTTCCAGTATCCAAGCGCCAGCTCGTACTAATGCGCAATGAGATTAAAATGCCAAGTTTTATCTCCGTCAGCGCATATCGTTTGAAGCGCCAATACACACACTTTTGCCGCACTTCATTTGAATATCAACACCCACCACCATATTCCGCGCTCCTATTTTAAATCAGAGCCAAATTCTCTATTATATAGAAGTTTTACTGTCCGCGTTGCAACGGCTAAATTAAGGAATACGGCGAGCAGCAGCATAAAAAATCCAAAAACTTTCCATCAATATAAAGTTTTGTAAAAGCGCGCAACTCGCTTTGTGATTGAAGTAAGCGCCTGGGCCGGGCTTATCGCAAGCCCCCTGCAATATTCCTCTATCGATATTTCGTCTTTGCCGCAAGCCCCAACAATTATTGCCTCATCGCCTTCTGATACGCCTTCAATGTCAGTGACGTCAATCGCCGCCTGGTCCATGGAAACTCTCCCGATTACCGGCGCGCGCCCACCCTTCAAAAGTACGGACATCCGCCCACCGCCTTCGCGCGGGACTCCGTCGCCATACCCAACTGAAAGCAGCGCTATTTTTGAATCGCGCCGCAAAGTGAAAGTCTTGCCGTACCCGACAGTTGCTCCGGCAGGCAGATCTTTTACAAGGCTTACGGAAGTTTTAAAAGTAAGCACCCTCTCAGGCTCAAATCCGCGAAGCATCGACTTTTCCGAAGGCTTTATGCCGAAAAGCACAAGCCCCGCCCTAAGCGCCCTGCCAAAGACGGGAGGCACAGCGGAAATGTCGCATACATCGGCGTGATGGAGGTATATGGATCTCCCCGCCCCCCCAAGCCTGCGCGCCGCGTATTCTAGAAATTCTGCGTTTGGCTCGGCGCCTTCATTCGGCGCGCCAGTCCCCGTCCCGGGCACGCAAAACGCCTCCAATTTTAAAAACGGCGATTTTACAATTACTTCGAGCATGTCGACAGCATCGTCGAATGACGGAATCGCGTCTCCGAAAACGGGAAGCCTGAAATGCACAGGCAATACCCGTCCCTCAGCCTTGGCGGCCGCCTCAAACCTTTTGGCCTCCTCGGAGCTCGCTATTACAGGTATGAGATCGTTTTGAAAATACGCCGGCTCCTCTCCAGGCAGAGATGAACTCATAACTATAATTTTCCAGCCCGGGCCAACCTCCCTCACGCGCTCGCCCTCTTCCGCGTTGGTCACGGCAAATGCATCGGCGCCGCTGAGCATGAGCCTAACAACTGCCGCCTCGACCCCGTACCCAAAAGCGTCAGCCGACAGCAGAGCTATATACCCCCTCTCGCGCCCCATGAAGTATCTGAGCTTGCCGAGATTTCTCTCCAAGGCGCACAAATCTATATGCACCGAACACCTTAAATGCGTGCTTGAGCCTTCCATTTTACATACTCCCTGTTTGAAAGCGACTTAGGCTCCGGCACTGCTTTGCATTCCTGCGCGAGCAAAGGCTTGGAAAGCAGAGTAAGAGCCGCCGCTTTCGCAGTCAAATCAAGCCTTTGCAGCCCTTTCAGCCTGTCGTCCACAGTAGAGCGCTGGTCGAGTAAAAATGCCAGCCCTCCACATTCTTGCGCCAATCCGATTTCAACCTCCTCTTGAAGGGCGACTTCCCCTCCCTTGAAATCGAGCACATTTACAAAGCCTTTTCTCGACGGCGCCAATATCCTAAATTCACCTTTTTCGCGCGCATTCAAATTGCCCGCAAAGCCCCCATATAGCGCAAAAGCGGCAGTCTGCATGCAATCCCATGAAAAGAGTTCCGCATTTGTAAGGGCAGATATAGTCGATAAAATACAGCTGCCAACGCGCGTTGAAAGCATCGAACCAGGGCCTATGCACAGCGCGAACGCCTCTACTTTCCCAGGCTCCCCGCCGCAAAGCTCCGAAAGCGATTCCGCGAAAATCTCCATTGCCATTTTGTCCCGCGATATTTCGGAAACAACTGCGCCCCCGCTCATGAGAGCCATTTTTACGCGCTCCCCCGAAGCGTCCGCAACTGCAATGCTTTTAAAGTCCGAAAGCATGTCAAAACCTCTTTCTCAAATTTTTTGGGGCAATTCCAAGCTCCTCCCTGTACTTTGCGACAGTCCTGCGCGCAACATTTAGCCCTTCCGCCGCAAGAATGTCGGCAATCTTAGAATCGCTCAAAGGCGAGCGCGGAGATTCACCGCGTACAATTTCCCGTATGCGTTCCTTGACCGAAGAACTTGCGACCTCTCCACCGCCTGCAGACTCGTACCCTGCGCTAAAAAAGCTTTTCAGCGCCACAATCCCGAAAGGAGTATCTGCATATTTTTCCGACACAGCCCTGCCGACGGTTGTCGGGTGGACCCCCACAATGTCGGCGACCTCCTGCATCGTCATTGGTTTTAGAGCCGACTTTCCCTTTTCAAAAAATTCGGGCTGCAGCGAGAGTATTGCAAAGGCTATTTTTAAAAGAGTCTGCTTGCGGTGCTCTATCGCGTCGATTATGAATTTACCCTCGCGGAGCTTCGCGGATATGTACTCCGCTTCGTCGGCCCTCAATGTCGCGCTGGCGGCCATTTTTCTATATTCTTGGTTTATCCTGAGCTTCGGCAGGGAATCGTCGGCAAGCTCGGCTGTCCACGCGCCGTCGGGTAGTTTTTTATAAATAATGTCGGCCTCTACATACTTTTCTTCGTCGTCGGAAAATTCGTGCGCAGGGGAAGTGTTCAGCTTGGCTATCTCGCCGATTGCGTCTTCAACATTTTCCTCTGTGACATCCTCGGCCTTCGCGATTTCCGGCACTTTGCGGCGCACGAGCAAATCGTAATGAAATTCCAATATCTTGTGCGCGAGGCTTCCGCCAAGGCCTTTGCGCTCAAGCTGCAGCATTAGCGAGTCGCGCATGTCGAATGCCCCAATGCCCGCGGGCTCGCTTTCCCTAAGAAGGGCGAGCGCTGCGTCTATATCCTCCTTCGAAAATCCATCTTTTTCGGCGCGCTCTAGCGCCTCGCGCGGAAGAAATCCCCTCTCGTCTAGCTCCCCGACAAGAAATGCGAACGCCTTCGCCACTTCCGCGTTTGGGGCGTCAAGAGAAGCTTCGTTTAGAAGATACTCCCCGAGGGACTTTTTGTCGGGTATGGAATTTAGGGCGAAGTCGCGCCTCTTATTTTCGTCTTTTGCCCCGTCAGGATCCGGAGAGTCCGCGCCGTCGTAGTCTGAGTCGTCGTAAGTATCGCCGCTTTCCCCGACAGACTGCGGCTTTTCGGCGATTCCGTCGGCGGCGGCGTCTTCAAGCAGTGGATTCGTCCTCAGCTCGGCCGCTATTATGTCAGACAACTCGAGCGAAGAGGCTTGGAGTATTTCAAGGCTCTTCTTCAATTGCGGAGTCAGAACAAGACCCTGTTCCACCCGCTGCGTCTGTTTTATTTCCGGCGGCATTTCGCGTATTTAAAGCTTTATATTTACAGCAGAATTCCGCTGTTTCTTCAAGCATTACTTTTTTGTTGCCGCCGCATTGAAAACTTTAAAAATGCACCCCCAAAAGCAATATTTAAACCCACTTACATCGCGGCCAAATCCGCGGCGCACCTTTCCCTACGGCGCGCGGACGGAGGCGAAAGCAACTAAATGGCAGATATCAAAAATCCCCGCAAACCGGAAATTATGTCGCCCGCAGGCGACTTCGTGTGCCTCGACGCCGCCTTAAAAAACGGCGCCGACGCCGTGTATTTCGGGATAAAGGGCAGCAATATGAGAGCCGGCGCGAGGAACTTCGATATTTCCGAACTCCCCGCCGCAGTGCAAAAGTGCCGCGAATACGGCGCAAAAGCATACCTCACCCTAAACAACATATATTTCGACTCCGACTTCCCGTCGCTCGATACCAATATAAAAGCTGCAAAGGACGCCGGCATAGACGCCGTAATCGCCTGGGATTTCGCCGCAATAGAGCGCGCGCTAAACTTAGGGTTGGAGGTATTTTTATCCACGCAGGCAAGCGTCGCAAATTCTGACAGCGTCTGCGCATACTTCAAACGCTTTGGGATAAGGCGGTTTGTTCTCGCGCGGGAATGCTCGCTCGAAGCGATAGCCTCCATAAAAGCCGAGGTTGCAGACAGGCTCGGCAAACATGATGCGATTGAAATCGAGGTATTCGCGCACGGCGCCATGTGCGTATCAATAAGCGGCAGATGCTTTATGTCTGAGTACACATCGGGCAAGAGCGCGAACAGGGGCGAATGCCAGCAGCCCTGCCGCAGAAAGTACCGCGTCAGCGAGGTGAAGGAGGGCGGCGCGGAATTTGAGCTCGACGGCGGGTACGTCATGAGCCCGAAAGATTTGTGTACGCTCCCGTTTATAGAAAAAGTTTTTGAGGCCGGAGCGGACTCGCTAAAAATCGAGGGAAGGAACCGGAATGCCCAATATGTGGCATCGACTGCAAGAGCCTACCGCAAGGCGCGCGACTTTTGGCTTGAAAACCGCAGTGCGCCCGATTTCGCGGAAAAATTCTCGCAGCTCAAAACGGAGCTTGTTGCGACTCTTGAAAAGAATTTCAACAGGGGATTTTCCGACGGTTTTTACATGGGCAAGCCCGTTGGCGACTGGACATCCGAGGGCAACCGAGCCACCGTAAAAAAACTCATAGTCGGGCGCGTAAGAAACTATCTCCCGCGAATAGGGGTAGCGGAAATAATAGTTGACGACCACCCTGTAAAACTCGGCGACACTTTGTGCGTGGAGGGGAACTCCACAGGATACGAGGAGTTTAAGCTCGAAAGCGCCCAAATAAACGGATTGCCTGTTGAGAAAATAGAAAAGGGGCAAATAGCCGCGATAAAAGTTCCGTCAAAAATGCGCGCCAACGACAGGCTGTACCTGCTTAGCAACGCCTAAAAGTTTTAACTATTTTGACTTTGTTTACAATTTACCCGCCAGGCATGTTGACAAAATTTTCGGAAATTCTATTTTCAGCTACATAGGGAAAGGATATTGTATGAAAAATATTTCAAGAAGAGAATTTCTGGCGCGCGCGGCCCTTTCGGCGGGGCTTGGTGCGCTTTCATTGCAATTTTTATCGGCCTGCAATAAAAAGAAGGCCTATCCGCTCGGCGTGTGCGACTGGACTCTCGGGGGCGCGGGCAATCCAAAGGCTCTCGAATTGTCAAAACAGGCTGGACTGGACGGGACGCAGATTTCTTCCGCAAAGGAAAAGCCCGAGGGCGAATTTTTCACCAAGGAACAAATAGCGGCGTACAAAAAAGCAATGGAGGAAACGGGAATGAAAATCGCGTCAACTTCCCCCACTTGCATGAACACAAATCCGTTCTATTCCGCGAAGGGGGCTGTCGAATTTACATGCAGCGCGATAGACGCCGCCGCGGAGCTCGGCTCCAACTGCATACTTTTGCCTTTCTACGGCCCCGCAAACATGCAGAATCCCGACAAGACCATGAACGAAAAATGCTTTGCCCCGCTTGTCTCCCGGCTGAAAGAAGTTGCGGCATATGCTCAAAAGAAAAATGTCATGGTCTCGATGGAAAACTCTGTGTCTGCCAAGGACAATCTGCGCATAATTGACGCAGTTGGCAGCGACTGGGTCAATGTCTATTTCGACATTTTCAACTTCCAATACTACGGCCACGACACTCTTGATTCTCTGAAAGCGCTTAAAGGCCATATCGGGCAAATGCATTTGAAAGACTCCAAGCACAAGCTCGATTCCAACTCGGGGCTTCCGCGCAAAATGGACGAATGCTTGAGAACGATAGAAACCATCGGCTATGAAGGGTGGCTGGTGTTTGAGCTGCACGGATTTAACAGGAAAAAAGACGGCGAGGAAATAGACACAATCCGCCACAACGCGCAGTTTATCCGCAAATTTTACGCTTAACAAAAAAGCTTTGCTGAATTTTCTAGGCGCTGCAAATCAGTTTGCACAAAATATAAGATGACGGGTCGATTTTATTCGTACCCGTCTTTTTTGTGCCCGCATATTTTTGGTAGTGATAGAAAAAATGAAATTCCTATTATACCTTGATTTATGACATATTGGCAGTTCGCGCGTGAAATAGACTAATAACCTGCGCATGGTATAGAATACGGGTTTATCACAAGCTCGGAATCTGGGATACGGACCTCTAATACTGCGGCATGGAATACGAACTGACCACCTACGCAGCGGCATGGAATGCCGGCCAACTGCCTGCGTATCAGTATAGAATACTGGCTGACCGCCTGCGCGGGGTATTGTGCGCAAACCAACCGATTGCATGGGGTACGCAATACAGACTAACCGCTAACGTGTCATCTGAAATGTGGACTAACCAATATCCCTGCGGCATGGAATGCGCGCTAATCTCCAACGCGCTTTCTGAGCTGCCAACCCTGCGACAAAAAATGCGGACTTAACCATCAATGCGCTTTCTAGGATAAGATCTAACCACTTGCGAGGCGGAATAATCCCAAAATTTTTCTATTTTGTTTATGTAGCGCCTGCTTCCCGTTTTTCACAATGTTTCATAGGCTTTTTTTTATTAAATCCCGCAACGTATTTTTTGTGCGTTAAACATTTTAGATTTTTTTATGAATAAAGAAAGAATTTTGGGGAAAATCCAATTTTTTACGCGCCAAAAGGATTGTATTTTTAAAGTAAGTTATAAATTTTTCAAAAAAATATAATCTTCAGATAATTTTTCTAAATGCGGCTTGCAATTAGAGTAATAGAGTAAAATTTTTGGCAAATTTTGCGCAATTCGCAAAAAAAATATTGCGTATAAATTGTGTAAAAAAAATCTAAGAAAAACTGAATGATTTAAGGAAATTTTGCAGAATTTACATTATTCCTAAAACTAAAAAAAGGCAAAAATTATTTAATTTTTGCGTCAACGAGTTAGAGTGGGGCATTAGTTATTTTTTAGTATTTATTGCATATAAATATCTCACAATTTAAAATAAAAGATTTAATATTTTTGAGAAAAAATTTGACATTTTCAACGCTGTTGCTAATAAAATTCTTATCTCATTCCCCAATAATTCCTAATTCAAATCATGATCTCAAAAACTAAAATTATTTTCTCCCTGCTAACAGCAGGCTTTATTGCCGCCACAAATGCCGCCGATATTGAGATGAATCTCAATTCTTCCTCAACTTTTCCCGGCAATCTTTCAGATCCCTCCGCCTATCTCGAAAACGGAGCCCCCTACACCGGCACAATCGATTCCTCAACTAACATAACTTTAAATGCGCAATTTGACAGCGTCCCCGATAAAGACATTGTCTCTGTCTCGTCTAATATCACAGCGGGCAATTTTACATACAATATGAATTTCCCCAAGAATTTCTGGGGAAAGACAATGTTAAGCTTATCAAACAACTACACATTTTCCGTAGATAATTTTTATTTTAATATAAACGAGAGCATCACCTCTCACCCGAAACTCTCATTTTATTTGAATAGCGGCGCTACTTTAAAAGTTCGCGGCGACTTTCTCTACACCGACATCAGAGCCAATAAAGACTGGTATCAGACACGACTGGCTATCTCCGGCTCCGGAAGCTTCAATGTCGATGGCAATTTGACGATAGATTCAAAGCCAACGGCAGCTTGGAGCAACAACTTGGACGCTGTAGTATTGGAAATCAACGCCACAAACTTTCGCGTTGGCGGCAATGTAACCATTCAAAACAGTAGAGGGGATAAGAATATTATCTATATGTGTGGCACTTCAAGCACAAGTTACGCGCGCTCGTTTGGCGGCTTACGCGTATCCCAAAACGGAATGATTATACTTAATGGAACCCCGGAAAAGGCTAGCACAACAGATTTGATTTTTACAAACACCTCTGAAAGCGAATACGTAGGCGGACTTTTTTGCATTGAATCAAATGGTGTATTGCCCGACAATAAGCTAAACATAAGAATGACAGCCGACTCTGTCGGAGGGCGACAAATTATGAGGTTCAACAATCTCCCAGATTGGTCTATGGACAACATTGTACACACGGGTTCCCCCAATTCGCTCGGCGAAGTGGAAGTATCAAACGGCAGGGTGGATATCGGAATGTACGACGGCATGAAGGGCGGCAAGCTCATGCTAAACGGCTACAACGGCGCAACCAACGCAATATTCAGCGCCACGGGAACGCTTTCCGGAATGGAATACGGGAAAATTGTTTTCGACTCTATGGAATTTTCGCGAGGAACAATAGTTTTCGATTTGGCGGAGGAAAAAGAATTTAGCGACTTTATTCAAATAAACGGCGCCGCCACCAGAACTTCAGATACAGCTGAACTGATATTTGATATAAATATCTCTGCGTACGAATTGGAAGGCTGGCTTAGCGCTTCCCAAGAAGACGAATGGAATGTCGATTTGATGTCGTTTTCAACAAGCGAGAGCAATTTGACCGCCGACGATATCACCTTAAAACTTCAAGACGGCGTATTTGGCAAACTGTCCATAACTGACCTCGACGGCATATCAACTATCACTGCAAGCCTTACGACAGTCCCGGAACCCGCTGAAATTGCGGTTCTATTCGGACTTGCCGCCCTGTTTTTTGCATGGCGGAAAAGAGCGAAAAAATAAAAATTTTATAAAATAGCCCGCGGGCGGATTTTATATCCGCCCGTTTTTTTGCGCCCGTTTTTTTGCGCCCGTTTTTTTGCACCCGTTCCACAATCTGCACCCGCACTGAAAAGCCGCGAAAAGTAAAAAAAATCGCACTCGACAAAACGCAATCGGGCATTGCGTTAATTTAGTTAGTGCAAATTCCCTTTCTATAAATTTTGCCGCAAGTTTCCTTTCGTTAAAATATAAAAAAAGCCCCAAACTCTAAACCACGGTTGAAGTATATCCAAAAAAATTTAACGCCACTCAATTTGATAAGACATTTTTTCTTTTGGCGTTAAATCCCACGCGGGGAAGCCGCCCAATTACTTCTTGCGAATCGGCACGCGAAAGCGAAAGCCCCTTTAAATGCCCCAATTTATGATGAAAAAGCTTGATTACGCCGCAAAAAAATAGAGTCTATTCAAATACGATTTTTTAAAATGAAAAGAACTAATACCTGCAACGAACTCACTTCCGCCGACAAGGGCAAATCGGTCACCCTAATAGGCTGGGTACAATCCGTGCGCGACCACGGCGGCATAATTTTCGTCGACCTGCGCGACCGCGAAGGCATAACGCAAGTAGTATTCCACCCGGAGTGCCCCGTGTACCGCGACGCCCAAAAGCTCAAGGACGAAAGCGTAATACAGATTTTCGGAACAGTGGCCATGCGAGAAAACGACACCGTAAATCCCTCCCTAAAAACGGGCGAGATTGAGGTTGTGGCCGACAATATGATAATCCACAATGTCTGCGAAACGCTGCCCTTCCCGCTCGACAACGAACGCGCCGACAAAGTCAACGAAGACCTGCGCTTGCAGTACCGCTATCTCGACCTCCGCCGCCCGCGCAATCTCAATCTGCTGAGAATGCGCCATAAGGCCGCAAAAGCCCTGCGCGAATATCTCGATTCAAACGGCTTTACGGAAGTCGAAACTCCCATACTTTTCAAAAGTACTCCGGAAGGTGCGAGGGAATTTCTAGTACCGAGCCGCCTGAACCCCGGGCAATTTTACGCGCTCAACCAGTCGCCCCAGCAATACAAGCAAATGCTTATGGTTTCTGGCATCGAGAGATATTACCAGATGGCAAAGTGCTTCCGCGACGAAGACCTAAGAGCCGACAGGCAGCCCGAATTTACGCAGGTCGACATCGAAATGAGCTTTATCGACCGCGAAGACATGTATTCTTTAATAGAAAACATGCTCAAAAAAGTCTGGAAGGACGTCCTCGGCATCGACATTCCCACTCCGTTTAAAAGAATGCCCTATTCCGAAGCGATGAACCGCTACGGCGTCGACAAGCCCGACACGAGATTTGAAATGGAGCTCACCGACTTCACCGACACTTTCAAGCAAAGCCAATTTAAAGTGTTTTCGTCGGTCGCAAACGGCGGCGGCTCCATCAAGGCGATTAACGCAAAGGGGCTTGCGGACATCACGCAGGGTGAGCTTAAAAATCTTGAAGATGTCGCAAAGACGCTCGGCGCAAAGGGGCTTGCTTTCATAAAGGCGGAAAACGGATCTTGGAAAAGCCCAATATTAAAATTCCTATCCGAAGCCGAACAGTCGGAACTCAAGCAAAAGCTGAACATTGAAGACGGCGATATCGTTTTCTTCGCGGCGTGCGAATGGGAAAGGGCCTGCTCAATCCTCGGGAGAATAAGGCTTGAATGCGCCAAGCTCTTGCAGGCGCGCGGAAAGCTTTCAATCCCAGCCGACCAATTCAATTTCCTGTGGGTCATAGAATTCCCGCTGATGCTCTTCGACGAAGAGCAAGGCAGGTACGTTTCGGCACACCACCCGTTTACATCGCCCGTCGAGGAGGACATAAAATATCTCGACTCTGACCCTCTTCGCGTGCGCGGGCAGCACTACGACATCGTCCTCAACGGCGTGGAGCTCGGCGGCGGCTCGATAAGAATCCATCAGCCCCAAGTTCAAGAGAAAGTTTTCCGCGACGTCCTAAAAATTCCGGAAGACATAATTGAATCCCGCTTTGGCTACATGTTAAAAGCTTTCAAATACGGGGCTCCGCCGCACGGAGGCATAGCGCTCGGATTTGACAGGCTCGTAAGCATTCTGACCAACCGCCAGAGCATACGCGATATCATTGCATTCCCCAAGACCCAAAGAGGCCAGGATTTAATGGCTCAATCGCCCTGCCCTGTGACGGAAAAGCAGCTTAAAGACCTGCACATCGCGGTGGTCGACGATGCGTCTGCGCAATAGCCTATTATTTTAACGATAAAAAATCAGCGCCCGCTTTTACGGGCGCTTTTTTTTTGCGAAAATCTATCCTTTTTAGCCCAAATTTTTTAGTCTCAAAATCGGAGGGCAAGTCTCCTGTAAATTTTTTTTGAAAAAATTTTTTCAGACACATTTTGATATTTAGCATATTGGTTTCGTAATTTTAGTTTATATCTCGGCAATTGGACGCACGTTTGAATTTGAGCGGCGCGCGGAAATTATAGAAGCAATGGCCTGCCGTCTGCGCAAAAGGGTTTTACGATAAAAATGATTGCTGGAACATATTGCGGCATACGCTGTCTGTTCCCAAAGAGACTCCAAACCGACAGGGCAAACTCCCGCAAAAAACGGCGTTGCCTGCCGCAAATTAGAAAAATGTAAAATCTCAAAAAAAACACTAAAAAAAAGGAAAACATATGGTACTAGGCACAAGATATCCAACCCTCGCATTCCACACAGGCGGCGCAGGACAAGCGCAAGACGGTATTCCGCCACAGCCATTTGAAACGTTCTGCTACGACTCCGCTCTAATGGAGGCTAAAATCGAAAATTTTAACGTCATTCCATACACCTCCGTGCTCCCGAAAGAATTATTCGGCAAAATATATCCGGTAGACAAAGTCAAAAAATTCTTTAAGCATGGAGCCGTGCTCGAAGTCATCATAGCAGGCAACGGCGCACGCCAACAGGATCACAAGGCAATCGCAACAGGCGTCGGGATATGCTGGGGCAAAGACTCCAAAGGAGAACTGATAGGCGGCTGGGCCGCAGAATACGTCGAATATTTCGACACGTACGTCGACGACGACATCGCAAAATCACACGCCGAAATGTGGCTGACAAAATCACTAAACCACGAGCTCAATATACGCGGAGTTCAAAAGCACAGCGAATTTCAGATGTTCCACAACTTTGTGAATATCGAGCAGAATTTCGGCTACTGCCTGACCGCGCTCGGATTCCTAAACTTTGAATTCGCCGCCCCCGCGACGGTATAACCCCTAAAATACCATGGCGGACTCCAACAACGGCTCCGCCGCCCCTGCCGCCCAGTCTTCCGCCAAAAAACTGGGCGTCATTGGGCTCGGCGCAATAGTGCTGAGCTCAATGATTGGGGGCGGCATATATAGTTTACCGCAAAACATGGCGGCCTCGGCCTCCGCGGGCGCGGTGATTATCGCGTGGATTATAACCGGCATCGGGATATTCTTTATCGCAAATTCGTTTAGAATTCTCGCGTCCGCGCGCCCGAACTTGACCGCGGGCATTTACATGTACAGCAAAGACGGTTTCGGCAACTACGCAGGCTTTACCATCGCATGGGGATATTGGCTCTGCCAGATTTTCGGAAACGTCGGCTATGCGGTTATTACTATGGACGCGCTGAACTACTTCTTCCCGGGCGTATTTACCGGAGGAAACAATGTTTGGTCGATACTCGGCGGGTCGGTCCTGATTTGGACATTTAACTTTGTGGTGCTCGCGGGTGTAAAACAAGCTTCCATTATAAATATAATCGGAACTGTCGGAAAGCTCGTACCGCTCTTGCTCTTTTCGATAATTCTCCTATTTGCCTTCCACTGGGACAAATTCACATTCGACTTCTGGGGCAAAATGGCAATCGACGGGCATACGCTCGGAGGGCTCGGCGCACAGATAAAAAGCACTATGCTCGTCACGCTCTGGGCATTTATCGGCATTGAGGGAGCAGTCGTTCTCTCGGGACGGGCGAAGTCGCAGGGCGACGTGGGTAAAGCCACCATTATGGGATTTCTCGGAGGGCTGATAGTTTTCATAATGCTTTCGGTTCTGCCGTTCGGCGTTATGAGCCAACAAGAAATTGCGTCGGTCGCAAATCCATCAACTGCCGGTGTGCTCGAAAAAGTTGTCGGGCCATGGGGAGCTTGGCTTATGAATATAGGCCTGCTCATATCGGTCTTGGCGAGCTGGCTTGCTTGGACTATCATCACCGCCGAAATGCCGTTTGCATGCGCAAATGACGGAACATTCCCAAAGTTCTTCGCAAAGTCAAACGCGAGCGGCTCTCCATCGACTTCGCTCTGGATTACAAGCGCTCTCATGCAGATGGCAATGCTTATGGTCTTCTTTTCCAACAATGCTTGGAATACCATGCTTAGCATAACGGGCGTCATGGTTCTGCCGGCGTATCTGTCGAGCACGGCGTACCTGTTTAAAATCTCAGAGGAGAGAAAGCTGAAATCGGTGGTGCCGGGGCTTTCGGTTAGCGCGTCAATGGCTGCCGCGAGCGGCTGCATCGGCGCTGTATACGCTTTATGGCTAATCTACGCAGCCGGCTTGGAATATTTGCTGGCATCTGTCATATTCCTAACAATAGGGATACCGTTTTACATTTGGGCGCGCAAAGAAAACGGAGAAAAGGCGTTTAACAAAGCCGAGCTTATAGGGGCGGCCGCGCTCGCAGCTGTATCTGTCGGCGCAATATACGCCATGGCAGCCGGAAAAATCAACCTCGGAGGGACGCCATCGACCCCGACGCCAGTCGCCACACAGCAAATAAAGCACTCCCCGATAATAAAACGCCACGGACACTCGGTGCCGACAAAAGAGCGCGCCGACGCCGCTTCCGCAAATGCCGAAGCAAACCTGAAAGTAAACTGAAAAAGACGCGAACATGCAAAAAGGCGCAGCCGTGCGGCTGCGCCTTTTTTTTGTTTTTTGCGGGCATATGTCCGCGCGATTGGTCTTTTTTTATATTTATGGGAATGAGTCCGCGCGATTGGTCTTTTTTTTATATTTGCGGGAATGTCTCCGATAGGCTTTTTTTATAAATTACAGCGCCTTTTCGGAATCCAATACCGCTAACGCTTGACTGCAGCAAGAACCTTTGAATGCAGCTCCGGCGTGCAGGAAGCGATTAGCCCCCAATCGTGGCCTATTTCGCAGCCGCCACGCCAGTCGGAATATGCGACCCCCGCGCCCTTCAATATTGGCAAGAGCGCGGTAAAATCCCAAACTTCAAGAAGTGCGTCCGCCATAACGTCGGCGTAGCCCCTGCACAAGAGCATGTACCCGTAACAATCGCCCCATGTGCGCGAGATTGCCGCGGCATCTTCAAGCCTCTTCCATTGCTCCTCGCCGCGCAGGCGCGAACAATAGCGCGAGTCGGAAGTCAGCAGCGTTATGCCTTTGAGTTCCGTTTTCTTGGAGGGCGAGACTTTCGCCCCATTAAACAGGCACTCTTTGCAATCGCCTACCATGCGCTCGCGCAAGACAGGCTGGTTTATCAGCCCAAGCACAGGCTCCCCGTTTTTTGTAAGCGCTATGAGCGTTCCGAAGAGGGGAACGGCGCTTATAAACGATTTTGTTCCGTCAATCGGGTCTATCACCCATACGTATTCGGCGTCTTTGTTAAAGGTGCCGTACTCCTCGCCAATTATTCCGTGGTCGGGGAATTTTTTTTGTATCGCCTCGCGCAGCATGTATTCCGTATTTTTATCCACCTCCGTCACGGGGGAATTGTCTTTTTTGAAATCTACGCCGTGGCGGCGGCCGAAAGACTTTGCGATGTATTCGCCGCTCATGTCGGCGAGTTCGTTAATAAAAACCTTGAAAGTTTCGCTTTGCATGGGCGTAATGTATGAGATTCCTACGACAATGGGCAAGATGAAAAATATGCCGCCGATTTTCGCCGTAGACTTTGAAGGGTCGGCTAAAATCGGGGTAGTTGAATATGGCGTCGCGGAAATTCGCGGCGGCGAGATTGTCTGTGCGCACACGCGCATCTGCGCCCCGAAAGCGAAAATATCTGCCAGAGACTCGGGCTTCTTCGGAATTTCCAACGAAATGGCAAATTCCCAAAAGCCGTTTTCAGCCGACTTGCCGCTATTTTGCAAAATGAGGGCGCGCGGAATTTTTATGGCGCACAATGCGGTTGTTGAGGACAGTTTTTTGCGCTCGGCACTCCCCTCGCCAGGGATTGTCCCCGACTTCGCCCACGGTGGCGTCACGCCCGAATGGGCCCCGTGGCTCGATACGTGCGTGCTCGTAAGGAATTTATTTCCGTCCACAGGGGGTGCGAAACTGTCGGATTGCGCGCGTTCGTTCGGAGTTCAAGAAAGGATAGACGAAGCGGCGAAAAAATTTTGCCCGGAAAACCGCGCAAAGTGGCACCGCGCGCTTTACGACGCAATCGCCTGCGCCGTCCTGTTCATAAGAATAGGAGAGTTCGACGGAATGGAGCGCGCAGACATACCGTGGTACGCAAAATATTCGGGAGTCGGCGACGCCGGGCAGGAGCGTCTTTTTTAGGGAAATTTCAAATATGGAGTACGCAAGAAAAATCCGCTTGCTCAACAAGCTTCTCGCGCATTCAAGCCCGTACAGTCTGCCGATGTGCGCGGACGCCGCGCGCGGAGTGGAAACAGCCCTCAGCCTGCCTGAAGACGACCTCGCGCCGCTCGAAATTTTTGCGAAGCGCATACTCGCGCTATACGATCCGTCTGCGGCGGTAGAGGTTGTCGAGCTCGCGCCGTCGGAGCCGCTATTTGCGATCGCGCCGATTTCTTTGGCGGTAAAAAGGCTCTCCGGACATGACAGGGCATACCTCGTTGTTTGCGGGCTTGGGGAGTTCGCCCGAAAGACAAAAAAATCTATAAGAACCCACTCTTCGGACGTAGCAACCATAGAGGGCTTTATTTCCAGATACGAAAAAGCCGTGCCCAATCTCGAGATTCTTTTTATATAAGTATAAAAAGAGAAAAATCTTTTTCGTTTGCAAATGGTGTCGAAAGGAGTTTAGTTTCAAACGCATGAAAACTCTGTTTCAAAAAATTCTCGACGGAGAAATACCGTCGAAAATCGTCTATAAAGACGATGTTTGCGCCGCCATTAACGACATCAATCCGCAGGCGCCCGTCCACGTTCTCCTATTCCCGATAAAACCCATTGCGAGAATTGCCGAAGCGAAAGAGGAAGACGCCCAGATACTCGCGCACCTCATGCTCGCCGTGCCGAAAGTCGCGGAAAAATGCGGGCTTAAAGACGGGTTTAGGGTTGTTATAAACAACGGGCTCCTCGCCGGCGAAACCATTCCGCACCTGCACCTTCATATACTCGGCGGGCGCCAACTGCACTGGCCGCCTTGCTGATTTCGGCAAATGGCAACCTTTTTATAAATTTTAACCCAAAACGCCTTTTACAGGCGCACATACTGTTTGCGACAAAAGGCTGCCTGTTAAAAATGGCGGGCGGCATAATTTCAGGGTAAATAACGCTTGTGGGAAGGTTATAGGCACAGGCATGCGCTGCGACAAAGAATAAATTGCGCTCGCGCTTTTTTTTTAAACCGCGGCAGGATTATTGTTGGGCAAGATATTTTGTCTGAGATTCTGCCAAAAAATTGTGCAAGAATTATAGCTCGGCAAGATATTTTTCTTTCTGCGCTTTTTGTCTAAAAGCGACGGAAGGGATTGGAGTGAAGTAAAATATTTTTGCCCCCCGCGATTTTTGCGTATGTTTTTTTATTACTTTTTCGGACTCTTATTAAAGTATTTAGAGTTTACGGCGGCATTCTGCAAAAAAAAGTAAGTATGCCACGCGCAAAACGGTAAGATGAAATAAATCGGACTCCGCCTTGGACGATTCGCGCAAAATATATTTACTATTCGTCTAGGCTTGCCTTGAAATCAAACTGCTAGAAGATTCTCGGCAACACTGCGCTACCCGGCGGAGGCGGCAAAATAAAACTCCTGCGCCTCAAAGAAAACTCCGCCGCGCACATAGCGACTTCCCGCTGTAAATCCAAAATCTATCCTCCAACACAAAAAATTTCTCTGAAAAAATTAACTTTAAAACACTCGTTAAAAAATATCTCCTAAATCCCAGCTTTCAAATTGGGAAATTCAATATTCTGAAATAAGATTTTGAGAAAAAAATACAAAATGCCCCTGTCAGGAAGGTTTATTTATAAATAAATTCTTGAAGGCATGCACAAACACTTTATTATTTATTTAATTATACATGTAATGGACAAAGGAAATTTATGAGAATTTTACTGCTAGCCCTGTTGCCGTTTGCAATATGCGCATGCAAACAACAGACGGATACGGCGTTTACCGAAAGCGATAAAATAATAACAAACCCCGGGCAGGGATTCGCATCATGCACGCAAAAGCCGAGAACGGACGGAATACTCCCTTACGGCGTCGGCTACGGGCGATACGACTGGTCGGACTTTGAGCCGGAAGACGGCAAGTACGACTGGTCTAAAATCGACGACCTCATTGAAAACTACGCTAAAATCGGCCTGCCAGTATCATTCCGCATAACCTGTGCGAACTACCACAGCAACAAGCCCTACTCCACACCAAAATGGGCGCTCGACAAAGGCATAAAATACAAGCCATACAACTGGGAAAAGGAACGGCAAAACCCAAAAAACTCCTTCACCACAATGACGCGCTATACGCCGTATTTTGACGATCCGCTGCTTATAGAGCTGCATACGCGCTTTGTGAAAGAGCTTGCAAAACGCTACGACGGCAATCCACACATAAGCTCGATAGACCTCGGCGGGTACGGCAACTGGGGCGAATGGCATACATACCGGCTTGGCGTACCAGAAGCGACACCGCAAACGCGCAAAAAATTCGCCGACGCATACATCGACAACTTTAAAAAAACGCCAATAGTATTTATGAGCGACGACGCCCAGACACTCGAATACGCACTTGAAAAAGGCGGAAAATTTCCGCGCGTCGGCATACGCCGCGACGGCGTGGGCGGCCCGTGGCATTACAGAAATTGGATTGGTTCTAAAAAATACTCGCGCATTCCAAAAATGGGAGAAATTTGGAAATCGCAGCCAGTGCTTCTCGAATTTATATCGTCCCCCAACAAACAAAAGGAGTGGTCCATGCAGCGCGCCGTCGACTTCATTCTCGGCAACCACTGCAATGTATTTAACGATAACTTCCACTTCAAAAACACTTTTACATCCGCCCAAGACGCCCCCCTTATCGAAAAGCTTAAAAAATATATAGGGGCGCGAATAGTTATCGACCGGGCACATATAGCGTCAGATTCCCGAAGCATTGAAATTTCACTCAAAGGGAGAAATGTCGGCTGCGCCAAAATCTACCTGCCGTACGAACTCGTCTATGATCTACGCGCCACGGACGGGAAAACGGCGGCAAGCTTTTCGTCGAAAGAAAACCCGTCGGACTGGCTGCCGGGCAAAATTTCTGCATCAGATAAATTCGAACTGCCCAAAAATCTGCCGAAAGGCAAATATGAACTCGTCGCGCGCCTTGCCCACAAGGGCAAAGTTCTCAGAGACTTTGCATTTGCAGTAAGCGAAGCCAACCCTGACGGCTCAATAACCATTGCAAAAATCTCAATATAGCGCGCGCCACACACTGCCCGCTCAAAGAAAAATTCTTAAAAAATAAAAAAATGAAGAAAACAATATTTATATTTACCGCCCTAATCGCATGCCTTACTGCGTTCTGCGGGCAGTCTGCCGAAAAGTCCTTCACCCCGGACGACTCGATAATAGAGAATCCCGGGCAAGGGTTAATGCTCGTTTCAAAGCGGATTGAAGGGCTGCCGTTCGGAGCGTGCTACACGCGCGTTTTGTGGGCGGATCTGGAGCCCGAAGAGGGCAAGTACGACTGGTCTAAAATCGACAAAGCCATAAGTTGGGGCGAAAAAAACAAAATCCCCGCGTCGTTTAGAATTATGTGCGCAAACTACCATTCAAAGGGAAGATATTCCACCCCGGAATGGGTATTCAAAAAAGGCGTTAAAAGCTCGGAGTTTTCCTGGGAAAAGAAAGACCAAATTCCTTCAAAACCAATGACGACCCTCGTGCGGGTCACTCCGCATTTTGACGATCCCATATTCATAAAAGAGCACTCCAAGTTCATTAAAAAGCTCGCCGAAAGATACGACGGCGACCCTCGCATAGCTTTTATCGACATAGGCAGCTACGGCAATTGGGGCGAATGGCACACACACAGGCTCGGCATACCCGAACCCGATCCGAAAATCCGAAAGATCTACGCCGACATGTATCTGGACAATTTCAAAAAAACCCCTCTCGTATTCATGAGCGACGACCATACGACTCTCGAATACGCGCTCGGCGAAGGCAAGGAATTTCCGAAAGTCGGAATACGCCGCGACGGCGTAGGGGGATACTGGCATTATCAAAATTGGATTGGCTCTAAAAAATACTCCCGCATTCCCCAAATGGGAGATATCTGGAAGACCCGCCCGGTTCTTCTGGAATTCATCGCAAACGCCGCGAAACAAAAAGAGTGGTCGATGAAGCGCGCCGTCGACTTCGTAATATCAAACCACGCATGCCTTTTCAACGAAAACTGGCAGCTGTCGCAAATGAACGACGAAGAGAAAGCTGAGTTCCGCAGGCTCGCAAAGGAGATAGGAGCGAGAATATGCCCACAGCATTCGCGCGCGGCGCTGTCCGGCTCAAATTTGGCGGTATCGCTGGACTTGCTGAATTTTGGGAATTGCCCAATATACCTTCCCTACGAACTCGCATACGAATTGCGCAATCCCGACGGGAAAGTGGCGGCAACTTTCGTTTCAAAGGCAGATCCCGCAAAATGGTTCCCCGGCGAAATATCAGTCTCAGACGAATTTGCTCTGCCCAAAAACCTGCAAAAAGGCAAATACGAACTTGTAGCGCGGCTTGCGCACAAACACAAAATTTTTAGAGACTTTAAATTTGCCGCGAAAGAATCTAACTCAGACGGCTCGGTCACTCTCGCTGAAATATCTCTATGACTTATTTTGACAAATGGCGCCGCGCTGTTTGTCAAATGAACTTTTACGGCGGGGCTAACCCCTATATAGACTTGCAATCCGATACGCATAAAATATTAATCTAAAATATACATATGAGAAAAATAATCCTACTGCTTAGTGTCTGCGCGCTGCTATGCGGCTGCAAAGAACAATCTGCGGAGAAGAAATTCACCCGCAATAACGATATAATCCAAAATCCCGGGCAAGGCTGGATGTCAATAGGCCGGAAGATGGATCCGAAACTGCCGTACGGCTCGCGCTATGTGCGCTTCCACTGGGGAAGCCTTGAACCCGAAGAAGGCAAATACAACTGGGAGCCCATAGACAATGAAATAGAGCGCGCGGAAAAGCTCGGGATTCCGTTCTCCTTCCGCGTAATGTGCGCATCGGCGCACAGCGCCACCCCATATGCGTCGCCTGAATGGGTTTTTAAGGAAAAAGGCGCAAAATTTGCAATGTTCAAAAACGACCCCAACGGAGACTCCTCTACGGGCGATACGAGGTTTGAGCGCGTCACTCCGATTTTTGAAGATCCCGTATTTATAAAACTCCACGCGCGCTTTATAAAAGCCCTCGCCGAAAGGTATGACGGCGACCCTCGCATATCCACGATAGACATAGGCAGCTACGGCAACTGGGGCGAGTGGCACACGTTCGGCCTTGGAATAAAGCCCGCCCCGCTCGAAGTTCGAAAGCAGTACGCCGACATGTACCTGGACAATTTCAAGAAAACCGACCTCGTATTTATGACTGACGACGCCGTTGTCCTCAAATACGCAATAGGCGACGGCGAAGGCTCGCGCGTGGGCCTGCGCCGCGACGGCGTGGGCGGCGAAGGCCACTACGACCACTGGATAGGAAAAGGCAAATACCTCAAAGCGGGTGTCACAAAAATGGGGGACGTATGGAAATACAAGCCGATGCTGTTTGAATGGTACGTATGCTATCCCGACATGTTGAAGAGAAAATGGCCGCTTCCGAAAGCTGTCGATTTCATACTATCCAACCACGCATCTCTCGTTTCTGAAAATCTCAGGCCATCGTCAGTCCCCGCCGAAGAGTACGCGCAGGTTGAGAAGATTTCTCGCGGAGTGGGCGCGCGCATATTTGTCGACGCCGCAAAAGCCGCATTAGGCGGCGGAAAGCTAAAAGTCTCCCTCGAAGGCGAGAACGGAGGGATTGCGAGGATATCCCTTCCCTACGAGCTTGTCTACGAGCTGCGCGCACCCGACGGCAAAACTGCGGCAACTTTTGTATCAAAGGCAGATCCCACAAAATGGCTGCCCGGCAAAATATCAGCGTCCGACGAATTTGAACTGCCCAAAAATCTGCCAGAGGGCAAATACGAACTCGTCGCGCGCCTCGCCCACAAAAATAAAATTTTCCACGACTTTAAATTCGCCGCAAACGAAGCCTCGAAAGACGGCTCAATATCCCTCGGAGAATTCGCGTTGTAGGAACTGAAATTCCCCATGCGCTTTTTTGCAAAATGCCCCCGCTGGGGGCGTTTTTTTTGGGGCTTCGTTTCTTCAAACTTGACTTCGCAGGCTAAGAATGAAATATTGCCGAAAAGTTGTCCCGTCCGCAACTGTGCGGGCAAAATATTTTTTGCAACCCCAAATATAAATTCAAATGCCACTCATAAAAAAACTCTCCGCGCGCCTTCAAAACCACCCCAAACGCATAGTGTATCCGGAAGGGGCGGATCCCCGAATATTGCAGGCCGCGCGCCAATTTTCAACGCGCAAGCTCGGAGTCCCAATTCTGCTGGGAGACCGCGAAAAAATTTCGGAGATTGCGGCTGCAATAGACGTGCGGCTCGACGGCATTAAAATTATCGACCCGGTAAAATCGGACGACTTTGCCGAGTTGTGCAGGATAATGAAAGCCCTGCCAAAATTCAGGGCCCTCGACGACGACGGCATACACAATCTAGTATCAAATCCGAACTACTATTCAACGTTGATGCTAGCAACAGGCCGTGCCGACGCAATGCTCGCAGGGGCTACTACTTCGTCCTCAAATGCGCTGCGCCCGATTTTTCAGATTATACCTCTGCAAAAGGCGTTTAAGACGGCAAGCTCTATTATGATACTTTCAACAGGACGCCCGGAGGTCGGGATTGACGGCGACCTATTCCTAGCCGACTGCGGCGTCATTCCGGAACCGACCGAAGAGCAACTGTGCAATATTGCCTTAACAACCGGCTTGCTTGCTAACCAGCTTACGCTTCAAACTCCGAGAATTGCGATGTTGTCGTATTCCTCGAAAGCCTCCACGTCCAACCACCCAAGCGTCATAAAAATGAAAGCGGCAACCGCCCTTGCCCACGAAAAGGCAAAGCGGGATATGCTCGACATGGAGGTTGACGGAGAGCTTCAAATTGACACAGCCCTAAACCCTGAAGTCGCGCGGTTGAAGAATATTTCAAGCTCTGTTGCAGGGAAAGCGAATGTGTTAATTTTCCCCGATCTCGACAGCGGAAACATATCGTCCAAAATGATAAAAGTTCTCGCGCCAGAAATCGAATGCTACGGGCAAATTCTGACGGGGCTCACAAAGCCCGCGGCTCAAATATCGCGCGGTTCGAGCGTCCCAAATATTTTTGGCACGAGCGTGATAGTCGCAGCCCAGGCTGTCGACCGCAGATTTATAGACATCGACTTGGAGCTTCATTCATAATTCCGGCCCAAGCCAACTATTCCCATAAGTATTATTCCTATAAAAGCCCGCAAGGTTTTCTCCGCGGGTTTTTTTGTGGAGGTTTCTTATTTTGCAAACGCACCTTTAATAAATTCTGGCACAATCGGGAATTATGGCGATTTTACAATAGAAAGAAAAGTTGTATGGCTAATGCAGAAGAAGTCGTATGCCTAATGCAAAAGCCGCAATTCTCCACGTCGGTTTTCCGGCAAAATTGTACACCATGTTGCCTCAAAAATTTTTACACCGGAAATTTATAATATTTATTCGCGCGCAATCGCAGCTGTAGTGTAGTTGCACAATAGCAAAGAAACATTAAAGCGCCGTTAAGAACGCCCGCAATCCGCTCAACCTTGTCCGCCTTCCGCACCACTAGCCTTGGCTTTTGCCTGGTGTGAGGAAGTGACAAGATATACGCCAATAAATACTAGAAATGCCGCGGCAACCTTTTCCCATGAAAAATTGTCCTGCCCCAAATACACAGCAACCATGGACGCCACAAAAGGCTGAACGTAATTGTACATCGCCATTGTCGTAGGCCTCATTCTCTTGATTGCCATCGCTATGAGAAGATATGTTATAAAAGTGGCGCCGGCTACGACGTACAGCAACATCGCCAAATCGGCCGCTCCAAAATTATCCTTAAACGCGTCGGGAGCACAGGTTATCGATGGGGTTATCGGCAAAAACATTATTGATGCAAATAAAAACATCCACTTCATAAGCGTTATCGGCGAATGGCGCGATGTGAGAGGTTTTGACATAGCAAAATATATTGCGGAAGAAAGTCCGCTAAGCAAAATAAGCAAGTCACCCGACGCCGTGCCTGTAGAATTTACAGCGTGGTTTGCCGAAAGAATAAGCCATATCGCGCCAGTTGCCCCTGTAAAAACGCCTGTCAGTTTCCTTGAAGTGACTGGGTCTCCCATAAAGAGCGCCGATATTATCAGAACCATAAGGGGCGTCATTGTGACAATCACAGAAGCGTCCACCGGTGAGGTTTTCCCCAGCCCGTATATAAAGACGCCTTGGTTTAATACCACTCCAAAAAGCGAAAAAACGAACATCAACGCCAAATCGCGGCGGTCTACCTTGTCGGACTTTACAAAAATCGACGATATCCAAAATAAAATGGCCGCACCCCACATTCTAAACAAGGTTAACATTTCTCCTGACATACAGTTGGCCACCAAATACTTTGATATCGGTATGTAAATCCCGAAAATAACGTTCGCAGCAAATATGCATGCGTGTCCCTGCAATCGCTCTTTTGTCATTTCTTTAAAGATGAAACTTCCAAGTATTTCCCATGTTTAAAAAGAGTCAAGCAGGTTATGTGTAGTTATCGAATAATTGGAATGTTGTTAGATCTTTCTTTTAGAGTTTTAAATTACTTGACAATTTTAGCAATTGCCCGCATAAGTTTTTTTTCAAAGAAGCCTATATATGAAAAAGTTATTATCATTTATTATCGTATCAGCAACACTATCACAAATCGCCTCCGCTGCTTATTACGCATACAAGGGAACGGATTCCGACCTTTCCAATCCCGACAATTATTACATTTTAAGCGATATAAATTCCAATGATGTATATTCAATGGCGCTATACTTATATTCGAGCGACTACGCCGGCGACAACGCCGCAATGCGCGCGAACTGCCCTGAACCAAACGGAGGCATAGCAGGCAAATATGCGCAGGCGACAACCGCCCCATCCGCTACAGACATAATCTATTTTCATAGCTACAGATTTGCAACTGTCGAAGGTGACACTGTAACATGGGGTGATGAAATTACTTTATCATATCCTATAAGTATAAAAGAATCAACAACAAACGGCGGAATGCTCATAAGGGGCGGTTCTCCGAGTTTTCTGCTTGGCAGCGCAGATTCTTCGAGCTCTACTTTTGCTATAAATACCGGTGCATTGAAGGTAGGCTACGTAAGCGCCAATTTTTATATTGCAGAGGGAGCAGCCCAACAGCGTTTTGAAATAAATGTTTCGGGAGATGTTGCACTCAGGGGCGGCAATTCATTCAACTTCGGGCAATCTGGAGCGGCACTCGACGCGCTCACAGCAAAAACATTTACACTCGAAGGAAAGATGAATGCGTATGTAAGAAGAATAGAAACCTCAGGCGATTTTAAAATGACTTCCAACGCTTCGATTAACATGTTTCTCGACGACTCAATTTTTAACTGCACCGGTGAAGACGCATTAATAAAAGTAGGGGGCACTTTTTCAAAAAATGAGACTATGCAGTTGAATTTCGATTTCAACAACGTCGGATATGAGGAGGGGATATACGGAACTTTTAACATTATAAGTGCCGATTCTCTAAGCGGTTTTAACACATCTGACTCATCAAACGACATCTCCTCGGCGACGTTAGACTCCATATCGGCAATATTTGGAGAAGACGCCTTCCTCCAATGGAGCGGAAACAATTTGCAGCTGGTAGTCGTACCCGAACCTTCCGCCTTTGCCGCGCTTCTTGGATTGTTTGCAATGGCATTCGCGTTTAGGCGCAAGATTAAATAGCTCTTCTTTCTGCAAAAAGCGGAGGCAATTTTGCCTCCGCTTTTTTTATACACAAAATAATGAATCTCCCGTCCTATGTTCCTATCTCTCTAACATCTTATATTATGTAATTCAAAAAAAGCAAAAGTGATGAAAAAATAAAACAAGTTTTTTAGGATATTTTATACAGCATAAATCTAAAATTATTTTCCTTTCGAGAGCTGATTTACAGTTTACGATTATCACAAATAAAAAATTTCTCTATTGTAAATCGCGCTGTTTAGCTTCCGCAAAGGACTCTGTGCCGAACGCGTGATAGAATAGAATAAACTTGACCACCTTGCCTACTAAGGCGATTATCGATTGAGTTATGAAATTGCTTAAATACGCCGTTTTTTTAGCAGCGCTTGCCGTATCGGCCGCGGTCGGAGCGTGCTCGTCAGACTCCGGAACAGCCCCAGAAGAGCAAGAGGGCGGAACAATAGGCGTGGATTTCAAAGGCGAGCCTAAAATATCATACGTTCTCAACCGGTATATATCCGATCCCGAGACGCGCTCAATATACGAAATATTTACCGGCGAAGAAACAACTTACGGGAAACTCGTGATAAGAACGCAACCCGACAAAAGAGCCGGAATGTATTTTTTTGTGATGTTCGGATACGATCCTGACGACATAGCCCTCGCCTGCACTTTTGAGTTGTCGGTCGATTCAACTGGGGACTCCAAAACAAAAACCTACAAGTTTACAGTTCCAGAGACTCATTCTGTGACCCGTGAAATAGCACTCGGAGTCACCGGATCAGATTGGCCAGGTCCCGATGCAAAGGTAAACGCGTGGAAGCTTGTCCTAAAATCTCCCACCGGAAAAATTTTGGCGCAAAAGCATTCTTGGCTGTGGGAAGACGATCCCGATACGGCAGTTGACAACAGCATCGAAGGATTGATATCCGGGAAAAAATAAAAGCATAAAATGCATAAAGATTACGAATGGACTCCCTTTGAAAAACTCGAAGGGATTTCTTTTAAGAAAAGCGATTTTTGCGAGACGCTCGACGGAGGGCAGTCGTTCACATGGGACAAATTCGACGCCAATAGAAATGAATTTGACGCGGCGTACGAGGGCGTTTTTGGAGGGAGGGCGCTGAGAGTGGCACTCGACAAATCCGGAAACGTGCACTTTTCATCGCCTGCCGATAGTTGCGAGGGAGCCGAGCAAGCACTGCTCGAATATCTTGACGCCTCAACCGACTACGCGCCCATTCGCATAACTCTCGAAAAAACCGGCGACGCAAACATTTGCAAAGCTCTAAAAATCTGGCCAACGCTTAGAATACTGAGGCAGTCTCCCGCAGAGGCAATAATATGCTTTATTTGTTCGTCCAGCAAAAGGATAACGCAGATAAAGCAGTGCGTGCGCCTTCTATCCGATAAACTTGGAAAGCCCGCAGGCGGCGGCAGATATGCGCTGCCTGCATTTTCCGACATCGCAGCAGCCCCCGACGATACGCTGCGCGATTGTAAGCTAGGGTTCCGCGCCGCATATCTTAAAAAGTCCGCCCTGAAAATTGTATCCGACGGTTTCAATCCCGACTCGCTCCGCGAGATGCCATACTTAGACGCAAAAAAATATCTGCTGTCGCTAAGCGGCATAGGCGACAAAGTTGCAGACTGCATTTTATTGTTTGGCGCATACCGCCTTGAAGCGTTCCCCGTTGACACTTGGATAAGGCAAGCCATGACAAACTTATACTCAACCCCGCAAAACCCAGATAAAATCAGGGAATTTGCCGCCGGAAGATTTGGCAGATACGCCGGGTTCGCCCAACAGTTGATTTTTGCCGCAATAAGGAAAAATCTGATTTAGACGCAAAAACTATTGTCTAACGTCGAATTTTTAATATAAAATCGAACAGATTTTATTATGGTGAAAAAGCTAAACAGACAGGAAATTGAGAATCTGATGCCGCATGGCGAACCGTTTCTTTTTATTGACTCTGCCGAGATTGGAATCGGGGAGGCAAAAATGCGGTATAAAATCAGGGACGACGAATATTTTTTTAAGGGGCACTTCAAGGACAATCCCGTATTTCCAGGCACGCTGATGTTTGAGGCGATAGGCCAGCTTGGTGTCCTATATCTGCTCTCTTCGGACGACCCCGCGATAGAAAAGCCGGTTGACAGAAAAAAAATATTTTTTATGTCGTCCGACAACGCCAGGTGCACGAGAATCTGCCGCCCCGGAGAAACGCTTGATATTGACCTTAAAGTTTCCCGCATACGCCGGCCGTTATTTTTCTTTGAAGGGAAAAGCTCCGTAAACGGCGAGCGAGCCGCATTCGTGGAAAAGATCACTTTAACTTTCGATTACAAATCTTAAAATGAGCAAAAGAAACGTCGTAATAACAGGATTGGGCTTCATAACAAGCATTGGCAACGACAGGGAAACTGTCGCCGACAGCCTCATAAACCTCAAAAACGGCATCGAAGTGTACAAGCAGTTCGACGACCCTAAAATTCCCGCGAAATGCGTCGGAACAATAAAGAATTTCGACACCGAAAGCTGCGACCCCGAAGACTGGACATATCCTCCTGAATATCGCGTTCGCCGCGATGTGCTGAGAGGCTTTGCGCCGCACTGTTTATACGCTTACTGCGCAATGGAGCAGGCAATAAAAGACGCCAATTTATCCCCCGCCGAAATATCCAATATAATGACTGGCATGTACACTGCCTCTGCTGGCTCCTCCGGAATGCTCTACCATCATATGCAAAAAATGGACAAAGTCGGGGCGCTGCGCTGTTTTCCATTCGCGATAGTATGCTCAATAGTAGGTACGCTTTCATTCAATTTGGTTTCGGCATATAAAATCAAGGGCGCAAGCTGCGGATTTGCTTCAGCCTGCGCGAGCAGCGCCCACGCCATGGGATTCGCATACGACGAAATAGCAAACGGCCGCCAAGACAAAATGTTTGTCGTAGGCGGCGAAGACGGCAATATGCGCACGCTCCTTCCGTTTGTCGGAATGAGGGCCCTAAGCATGAATCCGGATCCGCAGACAGCGTCGCGGCCGTTCGACAAACATAGGGACGGCTTTGTCGGTACGGGCGGCGGGGTTGTTGCCGTTCTTGAAGACGAGGAGAGCGCCCTGAAGCGCGGAGCCAAAATTTATGCGCGCATGCTCGGCTGGGGACAGGCGAGCGACGGCTACAATGTTGCAATACCGCAGCCGGACGGCGAAGGCGTAATCCACGCGATAAAATTCGCCCTTGCAAGCTCGGGCATAAGCGCGGACGAAGTCGATTACATCAACGCCCACGCCACCTCTACCCCAATGGGCGACGTCGCCGAATTGAAGGCGATAAAATCGGTCTTTGGAAGCAATGCGAAAGCAATGATAAGCTCGACAAAAGCGATAACCGGGCATGGTTTGTCGCTGGCAGGGGTAATGGAGGCTGCATTCTGCGCGCTCGCGATGAAGGAGGGCTTTACACCAGGCTCGGCGCACATCTCTGAACTCGATCCGGAAGCCGAAGGGCTGAACATCATCACTAAAACGCAAATGACGGCACCCAAAACGTCGCTTTCGCTTTCGAGCGGATTCGGCGGAGCAAATGTTGCGATAGTTTTGCAAAAAGCGTAAGATGATTTGGCTTTACAGGCTGCTTTTCTTGCCCGCGCTTGTCCTCAGCGCACCGTATTACGGATTGAGAATGCTCCGAAGAGGCGGGTATGGACTCGATTTTTCACACCGCTTCGGGCGCCAAAAAAATTTGCCGCCCCCCGCAAAAGGCAAAAAAAGGATATGGATTCAAGCGGTAAGCGTCGGGGAAGTCGAGGCGCTCGCGCCGCTTATTGACCTGTTCTGCGAGCGCGGCGGAGTGGAGCTTGTCGTGACGACGACAACAAGCACGGGCTACGCAATCCTGCGCAACAAATACGCCGGCAAAATATTTTACGCAGGTATTTTCCCGTTCGATTTTATGCCCTTCTCCGCGAGTGCATGGAAGCGATTGAAGCCCGACGTAATTGTATTGATGGAAAGCGAGCTCTGGCCGGAACACCTCCACCGCGCAAAAGAGGAACATGTCCCTGCATTATTGATAAACGCGCGCATGTCCGATAAAAGTTTTAGAAGATACTCGCGTTTTCCAAATATCGCCAGGCGCATACTCGGCAAACTTTCTCTGATTGCCGCGTCTGGAGAGCTCGATCTCGGAAGGTTTATCCGCCTCGGCGCCGATCCCCGAAAAACTTTTTGCGCCGGCAACCTTAAATTCGACTCAAAGCCAGCCGAAACTTTAAGTGAAAACCAAAAACAAGCTTTGCGCGAAGAGCTTGGCTTCGCAAATGATTCGCTTGTCTTGCTCGGCTCGTCGACATGGCCGGGCGAAGAGGAAATGCTCTTGAAGGCGGCCGCAAAGCTGAGAAAAGAGGGCATAGACTGCCGTCTGCTGTTGGTCCCCCGCCACGCCGAGAGACGCGCGCATATAGAGGAACTGATAAAAAATGTTCCGTATTGCGTCCGAAGCAAGTCGCGCCGCGCCCCCGCCGGGACGCTCGCGTATCTCGCCGACACTACCGGCGAGCTTCGCACGCTTACCCAGATAGCCGATATAGCCTTTATAGGTAAGTCCCTCACCCCGAACGATGGAGGCCAAACACCGATAGACTGCGCCGCGCTCGGAGTGCCTATGGTATACGGGCCGAATATGTCGAATTTCAGGCGCATCTGCGCAACTCTTGAAGAATCAGCGGCGGCGATAAAAGTAAAGGACGCTGAAAGCGCCATTGCTGAAATTGAGCGGCTTGCAAAAAATCCGGAATTGAGAAAAACGCTCGCCGAATCCGCCAAGAAATGGCACTCGTCTAACATAGGCGCGGCAAGGCGCGATTTTGAAGCCATCGAGAAGTTTTTATAGCGCAATCTTTCTCCAAAAAGTTTGGCATCGCGCCAAACTTTTTTTTTAATTCTGCGGATCCATAAATTTTCAAATCGCGCGCTTGAGCTTTTGAAGCGGCAAGTTTAGGCGGCAAAATTTTTGCAAGAAATATAAATTTACTTTCTGCGCAAAAGAATCGCATTTTATAAATTGACGAGGGCGGCCAAACTTGCCTTTATTGTTTGAAAAATACACTCTTAAACAGGCGGAATCTACACAGCCATGTCAGCAGACCTCATAGCAAACTACATTGAAGCATTTGCGGCGTATTCGCAAGCATACCCCGTATTATTTTGCCTTTTTATATTCGTATTTATGGCGATAGAAAGCTCTTTCATACCGTTTCCAAGCGAAGTGGTTATGATACCGGCAGGTTTTTTGGTGGCAAGATACAATATGCTCACAGCCTCGCATTTGTCGGACTTGTTGATAATTATAATACTCGGCACGGCGGGTTCCATAGCCGGGGCTTTCGTAAACTACGCGCTCTCGATAAAGCTCGGCAGGCCCTTTCTGCATAAATACGGAAAATATTTCTTTCTAAAAGAAAATGCCCTAAACCGCGCGGAGGAAATTTTTAGGGAATACGGGGAAATAGTGACATTCGTCTGCCGCCTGCTACCCGCGATTAGGCAGCTCATTTCAATCCCCGCAGGGCTGTCGAGAATGAATATCGCAAGATTTACCCTATTCACAGGGCTTGGAGCCGGGATATGGACAACAATCCTCGCAGGTGTCGGATATTACTTTGGATATCTGACGGGCGACATATCTTATTTGGAACTAATTCATAAAGGATCTGACATAATTAACGAGCACTATTTGTGGATAATAGGCGGGCTTGCCGTGGCGATTATTGCATACATTGCCCTGCACCGTAAGATAATGGGCGAAAAACGCGCATAAAAAATACGAGTATGTCAAAAATTACGGAAAAGTTAAAACTTTTGTACAACAAAATAGTCCGCGAACAGGCTTCTCCGGAATATATCGCCCGGGGCTGGGCAATCGGAATGTTTTGGGGTTGCATATGCCCGTTCGGGCTTCAGCTTCTGTTTTCAATCCCAACGTCTTTTATCTTAAAGGGCAGCAAGATTGGAGCAACCATTGGGACTTTCATAACAAACCATTTTACCATCTTTTTAATATATCCTGTCCAATGCTATGTAGGATGCTTAATCACAGGGCGACCGCTGAGCTATGAGGCGATAAAAAAAGCAATGGTTGACGTGATTAACACACAAAGCTATGAGGCGTTAATGAACACGGGCTTTGACCTCATTGTCGGGTTTCTCGTGGGAGGCGCGCTATTTGCGGCCATAATGACGCCGCTTACATATTTTGGCGTAAAGCGCATGGTAATTAATTTTAGGCGCAAGAACCGCGAAAAATAACTGCTATTTTACGCGGCAAAATTTTTTGTCTGGCAGGTATTGGGTAGGCTTTTGCATCAATAAAAAATTGCTTTCATCTATTGCCGATTTTTATATTGCCCGCTTTTAAATTTTGCCCGTTCGGATTTGGATTAATAAAATCCAACGTGTAGAATATTGTTTTTTCTATTCGGTACATTGTTTTATTGGGTGCGCATATTTAGCAAAAGACAAAGTTTTTTCGCCCTGCTATGCGGTCTCAAATATTTTTATCTTAGCCGCTTGGTTGGGCGTAAATTCCGACGATTTCACAAATAGCTGTTGCTTTTTACGCACAAAAAAAGCCCTCCATAAGGAGAGCTTTTTATTGGATTAAAAAAATATCCTATTTGCGCCTGCGGCACACTGCAAACGCGGCCGCGAGCAGACTGAAGACTGCGGCATACGTTGAAGGTTCGGGAACGGAAGCTATGCCTATTACATTTCCGTCTTCGTTAAAGTCGAAAACAACGTCTTGGAACTCGTTCCCGAGCTGGTCTGTGACGGTAATATTAGTTAGGTCTTGGTCGAAAGCGATTGCGTCGCCGTTATCGGTTATGAAGATTTTGGACAGATCCACGGCGGAAAGGTCATTCAATACCAAAGTAAGCGCATCGACAGACAGGGCGCTTGCGGAAGAAATGTGGATTTGCGCGCTTGTCGAAACGGAGAGGTTGGACGCATCAAGCGAATTTACGTCAACTACTGCATTGTCGAGAACGGATAATTTATTGGTGTCGAGCACTTTTATTTCTGTGCCCGTCATAGTAGTATTCCCGGAAAATACAACATCAGCGCAATTAAGATCGTAACCTTTGTAACCATTTTCTTCAGTACGTCCAAAAGTTCCGCCAGTAACTATAAAGTTATAATTAGTGCTAAATTTCACATTATTAAGCGACATTGTCCCATATATTTCATGATTAGCTTTTGGCGATGTCCCGGTTAGGGATAAATTTCCACCTTGCATTTCAAATATAGCATAAGGACTTAGTTGTAAATACTCTGCTGTAATGTTGGCATTGGTTGCAGACAATTTACCAGACACATCTGCGTAGCCCGACATGTTCAGATTTGTGCCTTCTTCAAGGTTTAAAATGCACCTTTGGAAGTTGTCGAAACCCGCGCCATAATCTCTGCCGCTTATGGTCAAGTTTGTGATATTGAATACACCGCTCTGGTTTTCGCCTGTTCCTTTTCTCAAAAAAACTTCTACCGGCGGCGGAGGAGTTTCATTAGTATAAAAATTCAACTTTAAATATCCAGGGGTAGTATCTACGTTAAGCTCGTAGTAAACCTTAGTTTGGTTATAATAATGTATAGATGTGTTTGCCGCATAGACGCTCGGGGCGAGCAATGTAGCGGCCAATGTTAACGCTGCGAAAGAAGTTTTTAATGTGTTCATTTCCCTTTTCATATATTTATATTCCCGCATAAAGAAACTTTCTATTTACTTGTGTCAAATAATTTCTTTATTTTTCCCATTTAATATAGAAAAATTTTGTTAGTATTTCTTCAGAATAAAATTCAATTTTTATAAATTTCACTTTCCTTTGTTTAAAAAGAATTAACCAAAAACGCATAAATCAGCTTTCTTGAAACCCAAGACAATTAAAAGGAAATATATTTTAAGGCACCTTACTATTCGGGCTCCTTTTAATGTCGGCACAGCCAAACTCTTTTATCCTGCTCTCAAAAATCTTTCCTTCAGGAGAGACATGACAGCAGATAAAATTTTGAAGATTCCAGTTTCGGAAGAAAAGAAAAAATTTCTCTTGACAAGTTAGATTTATCTAACTTTTATACCCCCAGTTTTTAGTTCTTTATCTTCATTGAAGGGGTAATTCAGATAAAAAAGCCAAAATGTAAATTGGCGTTTTTTTTGAAAAATAGAGTTAGACTTATCTAACTATAAAAAAGCGGCCCTTCCGCACCTTTACAATTAAAAACCGCATATGAACAAATTAACAAAAAGCGACAAAGAAAGCGAACATTCGACAACACTCGCAGACCTGCCTGTCGGATCTTGCGCAACAATCTTTAAAATAATCCCCAACTTTCGCGGAGAAAAAAAATTCGCCGACATTGGGCTTGTTCCAGGAGAGACGCTTGCAATGCAAGCCCACGCTCCCTTCGGGGGTCTTATAAGGATAAAAGTGATGCAAACAAGCATAGCGATTCATTCCTTAGACGCTAAAAACATCATTTTATATAGAGGGTCAGCCCAATGAGAAATTTTTTTAGAATTGCGCTCGCCGGCAATCCAAACTGCGGCAAAACTTCCATATTCAACTGCCTGACCGGTGCCAGGCAGCATGTAGGCAACTATCCGGGCGTTACGGTAGAAAGCAAGTCCGGCAAATTCTCAATCGGAAATATTCAAATTGAGCTTGTGGACCTGCCCGGAATATACTCGCTCTCCTCAAACTCCCCGGAAGAAGCTGTCGCTTTCGAAGAACTCACAAGCGGGAGTATTGATTTAATTATAAATGTTCTCGACTCGTCAACACCCAACAGGAGCCTATACCTCACAACCCAGCTTTCAGAGCTTGGAATCCCAATGATTGCAGCGTTTAACATGAGCGACGACGCGCTGAGAAAGGGAATAAAATTTGACATTCCAAAACTTGAAAAATACTTTGGATTTCCAATCGTGCAGACAGTCGGCCGCAATTACGGGGGAATAAAACCTCTTATTGAAAAAATTTCCCAGATGCTCTCAAATCGCAAGCCCCATGCCGCGCAATCGCCATCATACGGGAAAGACTTGGACGAATCGATAGAAGCAATAGCGGGGAAAATTAAGGCATTAAATATAGAAAGATTTACCCATATACCCCCTCGATTCTTTGCCATAAAACTTCTCGAAAGCGACACCTGCACGATGAAAATTCCGGAGCTGCAGCCCGTCTGGAAGGAGGTTTCAAGACAAATAAAGCACTTGTCGGCCATCCACGCAATAGACGATACGCCCACATTCATGGCGGATAAAAGATACGCAATAATAGCAGGCGCATGCCGCGGCGCAATCTCCTTCCCCGCCCAAAAAAGGCGCGATATTTCCGACGCCATTGACACAGTCGTCACCAATAAGTTTTTGGGCCTGCCGATATTTTTTGCAATAATGTACGCTACCTTTTGGTTTACATTTGCATGCGCCGATCCCGTAATGGGCTGGATTGAAGAAGCGTTTGCGGCCCTCGGAGACGGCATAAAATCCGCATGGGGAAGCGGCACTCTCCCCTACATAAGAGACCTTTTGACAGACGGGATAATCGGAGGTGTCGGCGGAGTTGTCGTATTTTTGCCTAACATACTGTTTATGTTTCTTGCGCTCGCGCTTCTCGAAGAAAGCGGATATATGGCGCGCGCAGCATTTATCATGGACGGAGTGATGAGGCGTTTCGGACTGCAAGGGAAATCTTTTGTGCCGCTTGTTCTCGGCTTTGGGTGCAGCGTGCCTGCCATAATGGCAACGCGCTCGATAGAGTCGGAACGCGACAGAAAGGCAACCATAATGGTGTTGCCGCTCATGAGTTGCAGTGCGCGCCTGCCAATATACTCTCTAATAATACCGGCATTTTTCGCGGAAAAATACCAGGCATTTACAATGTGGACGATATACATACTCGGCATAGCGGTTGCGCTTCTTGCCGCGCTCGCCTTGAAAAAAACGGTTTTCAAGGGGGAAGGCGAAGTGTACCTCATGGAACTGCCGCCTTACAGATTCCCCACGCTAAAAAGCCTGCTTCTGCATATGTGGGACAAAGGCAAAGTGTACCTGAGAAAAGCCGGCACTATAATTCTTGCAACCTCCATAATATTGTACGCGTGCAATACCTTCCCGGAAAAGACCGAATTTTCGAAAGATTACGACACCCTCATATCGAAAGAAATCTCAGAAGCGCAAATCACAGAAGCACAAATTAAAATTTTGGAAGGCGGCGGAGCCCTCGGCGCCGCAGACATTGCGGTGATTGAAGGAAATTCGCGCATTATCCCCGAAAATCTGGTTGAATTGCTCTACGAAAAAAAACTGACTGCCGATCAGAAAAATATTGTCGATACGGCTGCGAGCGCCAACGCATCAATCGCCGCACTCGAAAACGAGAGATCAGCCGAAATGCTCGAATATACAATATCGGGGCGCGTTGGAAAATTCTTCGAGCCCGTATTCGAGCCAATCGGATTTGACTGGAAGCTCACGACCGCCACAATCGGCGCGCTTGCGGCCAAGGAAGTGTTTGTCTCCCAGCTCGGCATTCTCTATTCCGAGGGAGAGAGTGACGAAGAAAGCCAAACGCTCCGCGATAAACTCGCAAAAATATACACTCCGCTACAAGCCTTTTGCATTATGGTTTTCTGTCTGCTTTCAATACCGTGCCTTGCAACCCTCGCAATTATAAAACGGGAGCTCAACTCTTGGAAAGCGCCGATATTCGAAGCCGCAATGCTCTTTTCAATAGCCTATGTTTTGACTTTTATAATATATCAGGCAGGAACACTTTTGGGAATAGGCACAAAGGTTTTGGGATAGGATAGAAGATTGGATTAAAAACCTTAGATTGGAGATATTTTTATGGAAAAAACAATAATAGCTCTTATCGCAGTTATCGTTGCGTGCCTGCTTTTGTTCAGGCTTTCAAAGAAGCTCAAAGCTGCCTCCCGAAATGGGGCATGCGGAGAATGCTGCGGGTGCTGCCGCGGGAAAACTTGCGCGTGCTCCGATAAAAAAAATTTGGAAATGAAATAGTCTGTTATAATCGCAACGCCGCGGAGGACCATGACTCCGCGGCGTTTTTTTGTATGTACACTGCCCTGTAAAAAAATATTACCATATAAATAATGCGCACGGGTTAGGGATACTTTAAACTGCGCGCAAACTCAGAAAAATCCGCCGGGAAAAACAATCAGTTAAGCAGAAAAAAAACGCGCAACCCGCAGTATAAAAACCATCGAATTGCGCGTCGCAAAAGGAAAAGGGTTTATGCCAAATCTTTTTCCGTAAACTTCATCACGCCGCCTTCCGTAACCTTTCCGGAAATTATTGCGCGGGCAAGCGGATTTTCTATTCTGTTGTTTATGACCCTCTTTAACGGGCGCGCTCCATAGAGCGGATCGTATGCCTTTTCGGCGAGGAAATCGTACGCGCCTTTTGTAAGCTCCACCTTTATATTTTGCGGTTCGAGCCTCTTGTTGAGCGAATCTATCTGCAGCTTTACTATCTTTACTATCTCCGGAAGCTGCAACGCCTTGAACATTACTATATCGTCAATTCTGTTGATAAATTCGGGTTTAAAGTGCGCCCTTACCTCGGCCATAACGCCCTCGCGGGTAGATTCCGAAAGCGATCCGTCAGGCTCTATTTTACCGTCGGTAATAAAGCGCGCCCCTATATTGGACGTCATTATTATGACGGTGTTTTTGAAGTCTACCTTGCGCCCTTGCGAATCCGTCAACACTCCGTCGTCCATTACTTGCAATAGAGTATTTAGAACCTCCGGGTGTGCCTTTTCAACTTCGTCGAACAGCACGACAGAATACGGCCTGCGGCGAACCGCCTCGGTCAGCTGGCCTCCCTGTTCGTATCCGACATATCCGGGCGGCGCGCCTATGAGCCTTGCCACCGAATGTTTTTCCATGTACTCGGACATATCGATTCTTACCATGTTCTCTTCGTTGTTGAAAAGCGCCTCGCTTAGAGTTTTCGCAAGCTCTGTTTTTCCAACGCCCGTCGGCCCGAGGAATAGGAATGTTCCCGTCGGGCGCTTGGGATCCTGTATTCCAGCGCGCGAGCGGAGAATCGCATTGGCGACGCTCTCGACCGCCTCGTCCTGACCGACCACCCTGTGGTGCAATATTTCCGGAAGTTTTAAGAGTCTTTCCTTGTCGCTTTCAACAAGCTTCTTTACAGGAATTCCCGTCCATTCGGCGACAATCGCCGCTATCTCGTCGGCGTTCACGCTCTCGCTTATCAGAGAATTGCCTTCCTTCTCGACTTCCATTGCTTTTTTAAGCTCTTCTTCAAGCTTTGGAAGTTCGCCGTATTTTATCTCGGCGGCTTCGGTCAGATTGTAGTCGCGCTCGGCGCGCTCCATGCGCATTTTTGCGGCCTCGATTTTCTCGCGCAAAGTCACGGCCTTCTTGGTTGATTCTTTTTCAGCCTCCCATTTTGCCTTCATCGCTGCGGAATCCGTTCGAAGCTGGGCGAGCTCTTTGCGGACTTCTTCGAGGCGTTTCTCATCGTGGTTTTCCTTTACAAGAGCTTTTTCCTCTATTTCGAGCCTGCGCACTTTTCTCAGCATCGTGTCGAGGTCTGTGGGCATAGAGTCAAGCTGTGTCTTGATTCTCGCGCAAGCCTCATCGACAAGGTCAATCGCCTTGTCGGGGAGCTGGCGCCCTGAAATATACCTGTCGCTTAGCACAGACGCCTCTACTAGCGCCCTGTCTTGAATGTGCACGCCGTGGAAAGTCTCGAAGCGCTCTTTGAGCCCGCGCAATATGGATATTGTAGTCTCGACGTCGGGTTCCGCGACATAGACGCTCTGGAACCGGCGTTCGAGAGCGGGATCCTTTTCGATATACTGCCTGTATTCGTCGAGGGTAGTAGCGCCGACACACCGCAACTCGCCGCGCGCGAGCATCGGTTTTAGCATATTGGAGGCGTCCATCGACCCTTCAGTCTTTCCGGCTCCGACTATCGTATGGAGCTCGTCGATAAACAGGATTATCTTGCCCTCGCTCTCTTTTATTTTATTTAGAACTGCCTTTAAGCGCTCTTCAAACTCGCCGCGGTATTTTGCGCCGGCTATCAGCGCGCCCATATCGAGGGCGAATACGGTCTTGTCTTTCAATCCGTCTGGAACGTCGCGGCGCACAATGCGCTGCGCCAAGCCTTCGGCTATAGCCGTTTTACCAACGCCCGGCTCGCCTATGAGAACGGGGTTGTTTTTAGTCTTTCTGGACAAAATTCTAATTACGCGGTTTATTTCGTCCTCGCGGCCAATGACAGGGTCGAGCTTGCCGGCCCCGGCAAGTTTAACTAAGTCCGCGCCGTACTTTTCGAGAACGTCGTAAGTGTCTTCCGGTGTTTTTGTAGTCACGTGATCGTTTCCTCTCATCTGTTTAATTATTTCTTCCACCGAGTCTCGCGTTATTTGCAGACTCCTAAAAAGATCCGCCATCTGGGAGGGCTCGGGGTTTTCGATTATCGCTAAAAACATGTGCTCGGTCGAGACAAAGTCGTCGCGCATTTTTTTGGCTATCTCCTCCGCGCGCCCTATTGTCTGCGAGCATGAATTGCTCATGTACACGTCGGTATTCGAACCCGAAACCTTTGGAAGCGAATCGAGAACACGGCGTATGCCGAGTTCCAACGCCGAACGCTTGTCGGCGCCCATTTTAGAAAGCAGCGCTCCAACTATGCCGCCGTCCTGCGCAACAAGACTCGCCAACAAGTGCACCTGCTGTACTTCAGTGTTGCCCCTGCCTTTGGCTATCTCTATGGCGCCATTGATGGCCTCCACGCTTTTTTCTGTGAGTTTTTCGGGATTGATATTCATATACTTTTATATCTAGCATTTGTTATGCCAGAATGCAATAATTTAATGATTAGACGCTTAATAAAAAGAGGCACAATTCAATATGTGACAAAATCGCACACACTGCCAGTTTTTGACACACACGATTGAAACCAGTTCCCAAATTTGGCGCAATCCTACTGGTTAATCTATAATTAAAAGCGCAGCCACCAGCGCCGCCATCAAATCCATAAAATAAAAAACGCCCGCAAATGCGGGTGTTTTCAAAAAAGTAAAAAATTCACTATATTTAGCGGCTCGACACTGCAAATCAACAAACGGTCAAAAATATACCCGCCGCGATATTAGAGAAGCCGCAACATTCAAAAAACTAATACCCAAAGCGCAGCACAAACGGCTCCGACGACACTTTTGGATTGTTTTTCAACTCTTCGCATGCCCTCTGTATGGCACCTTCGGTCGTAGTGTGGGTTGTGAGAAGCAGCCACGCCCTTCCCTCCGTCTTGCATGAGCGCTGCATCAAGGTCTCTATCGATATGCCACAATCCGACAGCGTCTTGGCTATCGACGCCAAAACCCCTGCCTCGTCGTCCACCTCGAGCCTAATATAAAACTCTCCTGACACTTCGTCGAGCTCGGCTACCCTAACTTTTTCAGGCGGCGTCGGGATTAGTGTCTTTGGCTCCCCGGAAATATATTTTATGGCGTCAAAAATATCGGCGATTACTGCGCTTGAAGTCGCGTCGCCGCCTGCACCGCGCCCAATGTGGATAGTCCGTCCCACTACATCTCCGGTTATCGCAACTGCGTTGTATACCTCATTTACGTTCGCCACCGCGTCTGAAAGCGGCACGAGCGCCGGATACACAGACGCAAAAAGTGCGCCTTCTTCACCTACCGTCCGAACCGCCGCAATGAGCTTAACCCTGTATCCAAAGTCCTTCGCCCACGCCATGTCTTCAAGGGTCACGCGCCTTATGCCGCAAACTATCGAAGGCTTTATCCATACCCCGTGCGCTATATAACCAAGTATCGATATCTTATGGGAAGCGTCTATTCCGTCGAGGTCCAGAGATTCGTCCGCCTCCACATATCCGAGCCTTTTGGCATCGGCAAGAATTGTCTCGTAAGCGGCGTTTTCGCGCTCCATGCGGGTCAGGATATAGTTGCACGTGCCGTTTAATATGCCATAAATGAGCGGGAAGCGGTTTGCGACAAGCCCTTCGCGAAGAACCTTTATTATTGGGACTCCCCCAGCAACACTCGCCTCAAAAAAATAGCTGCCTTTCGATTTTTTAGCCTCTGCAAAAATTTCCTCGCCGCGCGCGCATATCACAGCCTTGTTTGCGCTTACGACTGTCTTGCCGTTGCGCAAGGCGGCAATCGTATAATCGAACGCTGCTCCCGTGCCGCCCATGAGTTCGCAAACTATGTCTATTTCCGGGTCGTTTATTATATCGTACGGATCCTGGGTCAATTTTTCTGGCGGAATTTCAACCGCGCGCTTTTTAGACAAATCGCGAACGCACACTTTTGAGAGTTCGTAGTCAACCCCAAAACGGGCCGAAAGCCTGCCCCCGTCGAGATTCTTCCATACCGCGCCTGCGACAGTCCCAAACCCTATAAAACCTATCTTAAATGTTCTTTTCTTTGTATCCATAAATCAATGCGCCCCAAAAAAATCATACGAATGCGCAAAACAGCGCACTTCGCCCGCAGGCTAAAATCTGTTTTCCGTGCCCTTTAGAAGCCTTGCAATATTGCTTCTATGCCTGAAAATTACGACCACCGCTATTGCCAGAGAAATGTAAAAATGCCCGGGCATCGACGGATATATTATAAAAGAGGCTATCGGAAGCGCAACCGCAAGTGCGAGCGACGCCAATGAAACGTATCTGCTCGCATAGAAAACTACGATCCAAACTACAAGAGCCGCCACAATCGCCCAGAGCATTATTGCCGACAGCCCTCCTATTGCAGTAGCGACCCCCTTGCCGCCCTTAAATTTTAGAAATAAAGAAAAGCTGTGCCCTACTATCGCAGAGCACAACCCTACATACGCAAGAGTCTGAGGATCGGGAAACTGGACTCCGAACACCGATGGGTACAACGGCCAAGCCGTCGCTAAAAATCCCTTGGCGGCGTCGAGAATAAAACATATATTTCCCGGAACTTTCCCGCAAACTCTTTTTACATTTGTCGCCCCGGGATTTCCGCTGCCCGCTTTCAGAATATCCACTCCGCAAAAGCGGGCAATAATAACCGCAAACGGAATTGACCCCAAAAGGTATCCCGCTGCGGCCACTATTAGAAATCCGGCTACGTCCATACTACGAGAAATCTACGACGCGAACAGCCTCAACTTTGTCGAGAGCTTTAAGCTCTGCGACTGCCTCAGGCGCCGGAAGCGCGTCGAGCTCGTACACGCTCAGGGCCATGCCGCCCTTTTCGTCGCGCGAGAGCGTCATATTTGCAATGTTGCAGCCGTACTTGCCGATTATCGTGCCGATGATCCCAACCATTCCGGGAGTGTCTTGGTTGCGCAAGAGTATCGCGGATTTGTTGTGCGGATTTATCTCAACCTCGTGGGAGTCAATCCTCACGATTTTCGGGCGGGCGCTCGTCCCCATGACTGTTCCCGCCGCATAATGAGTTTCACCGCTTTGCGAATACGCAACAACTTCTACAAGTTCCGAATAGTCGGCCTCTGTCGAGCTGTTTACACTTTCGACTTCTATGCCGAGGTGTTTCATTTTTGCCGGCGCATTTACGTCGTTTGCATTCTCCGAAATCTTCGAGAGATACCCTTTCTGGACCGCGAGAGTCAAAAGCTTGTTGTCTATGTTGCCGAGCTTTCCAAAGTATTTTACCGATATTTTAGATGCGGGCCCGTCGACAAGCTGCTGTACAAACAACCCGAGTTTTTCGCAAAGCTCGATGTACGGGGATATTTGCTTCATCGACTCCGCGTCGATGCTCGGCTTGTTAATAGCATTGCGGATTGCGCCGCCGCTCAGGGCGTCGGCAATCACTTCGGCTACTTCGATTCCACAGCTTTCCTGCGCCTCTTTTGTCGAAGCTCCCAAATGCGGAGTCAATACCAAATTCGGGAATTTCAAAAGCGGGCTGTCTTTCGACAGCGGCTCGGATTCGTAAACGTCGAGACCTGCCGCTGCGACTTTGCCGCTTTCGAGCGCCTCAACAAGAGCGCTTTCTTTAATGATGCCGCCGCGGGCGCAGTTGAATACGCGCACGCCTTTTTTCATCATTTCAAAAGCCTTTTCGTCCAACATATATTTGGTAGCCTCGGTAAGCGGCATATGAACAGTTATGTAATCGGCGCGCTTAAATGCGTCTTCAAGCGGCACCATTTCTACACCTATGGTTTTTGCGCGGGCCTCAGTTAAGAACGGGTCATAAGCTAATACTTTCATTCCGAAGGCCATTGCCCTCTTGGCGACTTCCGCGCCTATCCTTCCCATTCCAAGCACGGATAGGGTCTTATTTTTAAGCTCTGTTCCTTTGAAAGACTTTCTATCCCACTTTCCGCTATGAATGGAGGCGTTTGCCTGCGATATCGGACGAGTTCCGCACAATATGTGGGTAAATGTTAGCTCGGCAGTTGCTATCGTATTTCCGGTGGGGGTATTCATTACCACTACGCCCTTTTCGGATGCGGCTGGTATATCTATGTTATCGACCCCTACACCGGCGCGGCCAACTGCTTTCAGTTTTTTCGCGCACTCCAATACGTCGGAGGTAATGCGAGTCTCCGAGCGGACTATTACGGCGTCAGCGTCGGCTATCAGCTCCTTGACCTTGTCGGGAGTGGAGCCGTAGGCTTCGACAGTTTCGAAACCCTTCTGTTTGAGTAATTCTACGCCTTTGGGCGAGATTGGATCTGCTACTAATACTTTTAATTTTTTATTCATGATAATACGGCAATCGTGGGACTGTTTTCCAACCCGATTGTCAATTTCAAAGAAATGCTTTATTGCCGCAAAAGTCAAGATGAAACGCCGCACTGCTCAGCTAATAAAAAACTACAATAAAAATTTTATTCAAACCTGTCTTGGGAAGAACGGCATTTTTCAAAGGCAAATTTTTCAAAACACTTTAAATAATATAAAATATTTTATTAGATAGGTGCAAGAAACTAAAAAATCGAATATATTTCACCTTAAAAAGTAGAAAATTTTGCTAAAGTTAAGTTTTATGCGCCCATTGAATGTAATGGTAAAGAATGTTCCCACACGCAAAAACGTACAAATATAAAATACTTTTTTTAAACATAAACTAGGCCAACAGTTATTGGTTAACTGCCACAAAAAAACATAATCTAAAAAGTTTAGGCCGAAAGAAAGAAATCAAAAGACAAAAAAAAACCGCCTCGTCTGAGGCGGTTTTTTCAAGAACCCAAAATTAGTATTTCAGAGCAACTGATATATCAACCAAGTGTTGGTTGTATGTGCAACCAGCCAGATTTGAAGAGTTGGTTATGAACCTGTAATTCGCCGAAAGTGTTATGAACTTGTTCGGGAGATAAGACACACCTATACGGCCAGCAAATGCATCGTCGTCACGATCGTTGCCTGCGTATGTAGCATAGTTGCTGTTAACATACGAGAAGCTTGCTGTCGAACGGATAAATTCGGAGAAGTAGTAGTTCGCACCGATTTCGCAACCAGAGTTGATTGCAGACTGGCGGGAAGCACCGTTTCCGAAGTCACGATAACCTGTGGCGAAAAGACCGAGTTTTTCAGAAACTTCGTACCCAAAGGTCGCCCTAAACGCGAAAGTCGTTTCGTCTTGCCCGTCAACATAGGGTGAACCGGAGGGATCGCGGTATGTTACACCTGCATATACCATTGCAGTCAATTTCGGAAGGAGTTCGCCGCGCAGTGTTACACCGCCGAAGTGGTCGTTGCGAGTATCGCCACCAAAATAAGCATTCAAAGGATCGCCGCCTGAAAATTCAGTATAACGGTATTGATAAGTCAAGCCTGCGGAAATTTTAGGAGTTATTCTATAAAGCAAGCTTACCGGGATTGAATATACATCTACGTCAGAGTAGAGCCTTGACCATTGCCCGACATATTCAGTGTACTGCCACATACCGCCGAGTTCTCCGTCAAGTTTGTCTGAGAAATTATAGACCGCATTTATGCCGGCATTGTATTCGTCGTAGCGGACAAGTGCGTCATTTTGTATGGTTGTGCTGCTATTTTGGAAGCGCTGGTCAAATGAAAAGTTCGCGTCGATCTTCAGAACCTGCTCAGTATATGAGGCTGTCGCCATAACGTGGCTGAGGTTGGAATTGAATTCTTTGTGCTGGGCGTAGCGCGTCAAGTCTTCAAAGAATTTTACATTTGCCTTAAATTTGCTGTTGCGGCCGTAGTCTGCCTCTGCTCCCAAACGGAATATCGCCGCGTAGTCGTTTATTTTATTGCTCGATCCCGTATACGTCACGTTGCTATTCCAGCTGCCGGTGACTGCGCCCCTGAAGAATATGTCTAACTGATCGCCAATCGTTACCAACGGGGCGGCGTTGGCTGATAGCGCAGCCATTGCGAATACGGATGTTGCGAATATTTTTTTCATCTTTATTTTATTTGTTAAAGTTGCCTTTTGGGGTTCTCAGTATCGGTGTTTCCGAATTTTTAATGTTCGGATTATTTTATTTCCCGTACTATTTGTCAAGCACTTTTATCCTCACTTTCTTTTTTTATTTTAAAAAAACGGACATTCCCATTTAGGATTTTTTTCTAAAATAATATTGAAAGATTTACCATGCGTACGATAATTCAGCAAGATATATTATTTTTTTAAAATGAGCGAATCGTCCAACAAGTTAAAAATAAAAAAACGCAATTCCGCCGAATCACAGCCTCTGTTTTTCGGACTCTTGTCGCGCGTAAAAAAGAACAATAAGTGGTCCTTTAAAATCAACTGGGGCAGAATCGCCATTGTCGCCATAATCCTCTCGCTGCTAGCGTGGGTAGCGGCAAGCGCCACAATCTATTTCGTTTTTAAATATTCAAAAGGCTTCGACGATATCACTGTTTATGACGCAATAATCGCCCCATTCGACATGAAGTCGCACCGCGAGAAGGTCGGCAACTACAACATCAAAAAAGCTCTCGACATCTTAAAATCCGGCAACATGTCGGAGTTTAACGAAGCCTTCATGAACCTAAACATGGGGATTAACCGCGCACCTAAAAATATTGAGGGCCGCCTTAACCTTGCCCGCATTTACGTCGCGATGAACCGCCCCGACATCGCCATTGAAAAACTCGAGCAGGGCATTATCTACTCCAAGGACAATATAGACTTTATCCGCCTTTATATGCGTCTTCTCCTCGACAGAATGGAGGACTCCAAGATAATTGCAGTCGGCGAAAAACTGCTTACCGGCGGCAAGGGCGTCGGAGTCGAAAATCCGCAAGTAAAAGCGTATATTGCAATGACGCTATCCTCTGTCTACGCAATGCACGGCAACTACAAAAAGTCTGAGGAGTACCTAAAAAATTACGACCTTGAAAAATCTCTCCCGGGAATACTGCGCCTCTCAAAAAACCAGTGGGAAATGGGCAACCGCGACGAGGCAATTAAAATTATAAAAGAAAATTTTCAGTATCCGTCGAATAAAAACCCAATGTACGCCCTTCTCGTAAACTACTATACAGCTATGGGCGACATCGAAACGGCGAGAAGATACTCCATATTGCGCCAAGCGGAAGACCCATTCTCGGTGACCCAAAAGCTCGAATTGATTAGGCTGCTCGAAAAATCCGGAGATACCCAAAATCTCGGGAAAATGCTCGACGAATACTTCGAGATAAACAAGACAAACAATGTGGCAATGATACACCTTGCCAACTACGCGGCGGACAAGGGCGACATTAAAATGATGCGCAAAATTTACGATAATGCCATCCGCCAAGCCTTTGCCCCCGGAAGATACTGCCTGCTTCTACTGGAAACTATGATAACCAACGGCGACTATGCAGGCGCAGTAAAGTTCTCCGAGGAAATCTTGAAAGGCAAACCGTCTTGGACCAAGCGGTACGAAGATGTTTTGTCCGCAATACGCTCGATAGCATATTACGCCACAGGCAATACCAATATGTCCGACATTCTCATCGCCGACGTATTAAAGCGCTCTAGGATATCCCCCAAAACGCTTGTGGCCACCGCGAGGCGCTTCGACAAGCTAAATGCACCGCTCGTTGCCAACTCCATACTTGAGCACGCAGTAAATAAGTTTCCGCGCTATCAGATGGCGCTAATTAGGCTCGTCCAAAACGAAATAAAGATAGGGGACTCCACAAACATCGGCAAACATGTATTGCGGCTGCTACAAATGCGCCGTCCTCCGCGCGAGCTGATAACTGATGTATACAACAGCCTCTCGAGCGACAGATTTATTTTCGTGCGCGACAGAAAGAAGATTCTCGACGAAATAGAGTCTCTAAAAGCCAACAACTCCTCAGAGACTTTCTCGGACGTCATACCGGACGAAAACGAACTCCATGACGATTCGAGCATGATAGACATTTAAGCTGCGCTGTGCGCAGCCGGGCAGAAGCCCGCGCCTTTTTAGATATAAAACTATCGGCGCTGAAAATTTTCGGCGCCGCTTTTTTTATGAAAAGCCTAAATAAATTGCATCTGACGCTATTTGACCGCGCAATCATCGCATTCGCGTAGCCGCAAATTGAATTTTTCAAGCCTCAAACACGCTTGCAAAACAGCGCAAAACATACCCAATAAGGACTAAAAAAACTCAATTTTTGCGGATTTTGGAACAATCACTCAGAAAGTCTTGCCGCTATCTTTATAAGCAAGGCTTCTAATAATAAAATCGATGCGGCTCCCCATTTTGTCGGGAGGCAAAATTTCCGACGCAGCCCCCATTCGCACGGCGTTTTTAGGCATGCCGTAAACCGCGCTTGTTGCCTCGTCTTGTGCGATTGTCTTCCACCCCGCGCGTTTGAGCGCCAACAATCCCTCCGCACCGTCGTCGCCCATTCCGGTAAGCAGAGCGGCGCAGCCTTTTGCCGGCGATGATGCAAGGCTTTTGAAAAAAAAGTCCACAGACGGGCAAAATACGCCACTGCCCCCGTAGCTTTCGTACGCGAATCTTCCAGAATGCGCGATGCCTAAATTCGCATCGGCCCTTGAAACATACACCCTTCCCGCCTTTGGGAAATCGCCCTCAGCAGCAATCTCAACGGGAAGCTTCGAACGCCTCGAAAGCCAGCCGGCGAGATTCCCGGAAAATTCTGAATCCATATGCTGCACAATCACGCAGGCTCCGGGAAAATCGGCTGGAAGAGCCGAAAGAATTTCCGCTATCGCTCCGGGGCCGCCTGTCGAAGCCCCTATCGCCGCTATAGGAACTATATTTTCAGCGGCCGGTTTTTCAGGCTTTTGCATTGAGGCGCGCGAAACGCACGCGAGCGACAATTTGTCCGCCAATTCGTCGAATCCGACACCGCTGAATTGGTCTATTTCCACGGCTCCGAAAGCCCCCGCGCAAATGCAGTCGTACGCGGAAGAGGTGTCCATATCCTGTTTGTATGCGGCAACTACCGAGGGTATTTTGCAATCTTTTATTATCTGCGGAGCGGATTTATTTTCGGAAAGCAATTTGAAATTTGGAGAAACAACGGCTGCCAAGGCTCCGCTTTTGAATATAAAATCGGACAAATTTTCGCCGCCAGCTTCAAACAAAACGGGCTCAAAGTTTCTTTTTTCGAGCTCTCCGGGAACAGCCTTTCCGAACGCCCCGCCCGCAATTATCGCTATTTTTTTCATTTAGAAAGGAGATTTCGGACAGTTTCTATAAAAGTATCGTCCTGAAAGCTGCTCTTTGTAAGGTACGCGTCGGCGCCGGCTTCAAGGCCCTTGGCGCGATCCTCCTGCCTATCCTTGTAGGATACTATTATTATGGGAATCGACTTTGAGGACTCCCTCGAGCGCACCTTTTCGATAAATTCAAATCCGTTTAGGCGCGGCATGTCTATATCTGAAACAATCAAATCGTATTTGTTTAGCCGCACGCTGTTCCACCCGTCCATTCCGTCGACAGCCGTATCAACGCTGTACCCCGCGCCCTCGAGTATCTGACGCTGGGTTTCCCTCACAGTTATGGAATCGTCCACCACAAGAATTCTGCCAAGCTCCTTCGCCTGCGCCTGAGATGAATGCCTCGAAAGCAATTCGCCGCTCGACAAAAATTTGTCTATTGAGCTTACAAGGTCGTCCACGTCGAGTATTAGTATCGGAAGTCCGTCCTCGGTAAGAGATGCGGCGGATACGCACGGAATTTTGCCAAGCCTTTCGTGCAGGGGTCTGACAACAAGCTCGGACTCGGCCGGGAGCGAGTCTATTTCTATTCCATACAAATTATCCCTGTCGGCAACAACAACCGCGTATACCGACCGCGACTCGCTCTGGGCGTCTTCAAAGCCGAGCGCGCGCGCACCGCTTACAAGACCGACTGATTTTCCGTCAAGGTCGAAATACTGCCGCCCCTCAACCGTGCGCAACTGCGACAGATCCAGCCGCACCGTCCGGTACACACGCGCAAGTGCAAAGGCGTACGGCTGCCCCGCTATCGACACCACAAGAGACTTCAACACTGAGCGCGTTATCGGCAGTTTAAGCTCAAAAGTCGACCCCTCGCCTGCGCTCGAACTTATTGATATTGTCCCGCCGACATCGTGAAGCATTGTCTGCACAACATCAAGCCCCACGCCTCTTCCGCTAATTTCGCTTACGTCGGGCTTCGTGGTAAATCCGGGCAGCATTAGGAAAGAATAGAGTTCGTCTCCGGAGATGTTTTCCAACATTTCTGGCGCGGCGAGCTTTTTTTCGAGAATCTTTTCCCTCACGGCCTTTTCCTCGATTCCCCGCCCGTCGTCGGATATTGAAATTCTAAGAAGCCCAGCCGAGTGCCAAGCGCGCATCAGTATTTTGCCCACGGGCGGCTTTCCGGCTGCAACCCGCTCCTCGGGGGTTTCAATTCCGTGGTCGCAGGCATTGCGCACCAAGTGCATTAGGGGGGACTCAAGCTTTTCGAGAACGTCCCTGTCGACAGGCGTCTTTGAGCCGTCTATCTCGAAGTCAATTCTTTTGCCGAAGGATTTTGCGATGTCGCGCACCATTCTTGGCAGCGACGATATTCCGTCGGAGAACGGGCGCATTCGGCTCGAAAGCACTTCGGCGTATAGGCGGCCGGCTATTAGCACGTTTCTTCTGGAATACTCGCCGAATGATTCTATCTGCGCCCTGATGTCCGAAACAGCGCGGTGGACTGCCCTGCGCGCGAGCTCCAAATGCGCCTGCGCCGCCTCCGCCCCGGGCGAACCTTCAAGCGAGTATATTGCGTTCTCCAAGTGCCTCGCTATCTGCTCCTGCTCATTTTTTATAGAAATCATAGATTCGCGGTACGGCTCTATGCGCCTGTTTTCCACGAGGCTTTCCGCCGCGAGCTCCATAAGGCTGCTGAGGCTTTTTGCCGATACTTTTACGGACGCCCCCGAATCCTTGCGCCCGGACGACTTTACTGCGGGACCCGCATTCCTGCCAACTCCGCGCGTAGGCTTGTAAACGCCGTCTATAAGCTCTGTCAAATCGCGTGACAAAGCCGCCGCAATCGATTCGTCTACCTTTTCAAAGCGCGCCGATACTGTAGAAGAAATGTAGTCCGAGCATTCAAAAAGCAGGTCGAAAAAATCGGAGTCTTCGGACATTTTTCCATCGCGCGCCGCCGAAAAACAGTCCTCCATTTTATGCGCGAGGTTTACCAGCCATTCAAACCCCACAACACGCGCAGCGCCTTTCAGGCTGTGGCTTGCCCTCATGAGCGAGTCTATCGTAGGCAGGTCTCCCGGAGTGCGCTCCAGCTTCAGCAGCCCGTCGTTGAGGGCGGAAGACTGGGTCTGCGCGTCTTCGAGAAACACGCCGAATATTTCCCCGTCGGGGCGTTTTGCGGCGGGTGCGCCTTGCGCGGGCTTTACAGCTGAGATTACCGGAGCAGCCGGTTGATTTTTGACTTTTGCGGCGGGGATTGCAGCAAAATCCGAATTTAAAAGCCCGTCAATTTCTTCTTTGCGCGCCTCAAAAGCCGCCGGTATATTTTCTGGCGGAACTTTGGCGCATTCAGATATTACTTCAAGGGCTTTTACAGTTGAGGGGCTCGACGAAGATTTCTCAAAGTTTTCCGACAGGGATTTTCCGAGTTTTTCGGCAAGCGCGGCGCAAGAGTCGAACCCAAGCATCTTAGCGGCCGACCTAAGCGCGCGCGCGGCGCCCGCCGCAAGCTCCCCGTCGCCGGAGCGCGCGGCAATGCGCATCTTTTCGCACGCGTCTAGCGCTTCGCGGGAAAATAGGGACAGCATCGACTTGTCAAAGCTCATAGGTGGTTCCTTATTATTGCATGCACCAGCAGTTCAAAATCAACAACGCCGTAACGATCTCCGTTAAAATCAAAAATCTTGTCGACAAATCCGCCGAGCGATTTTTCGAGAGTCACAGGCACGCAGCGCAGCCTATCTGTTTCGACGAGCGCCATTCCGGCAATTTTTTCCACGCGGAAGGCGAACCTGTCTTCGCCGCTAGAGCACACCAACATTCTCACGCAATCGGACGGGGGCGTTTCGCTTCCGCCGATTCCGAGCAATTTTGCAACGTCTACCGCTATGACAAGTTCTCCGTTTATGTTTGCCAAACCTGATATTACGCCGTCGCCCTTATGCGGTATGCGGTGTATAAACCTGTCCCTTGCAACTTCCGAAACAACGCGCATTTCCAACGCGAGATTTTCGCCGCCGCACTTGAAGAGAAAATACGGAGTCTTTTCGCGGGAAGTATCCGCGCGGGATTCTGATATTTCGCCAGCCCACTGCTCTACGTATTCTATCGGGACGCGCCTGTCGAAAAGTTTTTTGCCTGCTGCAGAATAAACCGGGCAATTGTAGCAATGGATATGCTTGCGCAATTCAGGGCACGACGAGTCGCCCCAAAGTCCCTCTTTGGTCCAGCAATGGCGGGCTATTTTATCTTCCATATCCATAAAACATATTGCACGCCTCTTAACCGGCATTCAAGCCAATTAAGAGCGCCCTTCGAGCCTCCTCCTCACAAGCTTGAATCCGAGCGCCGCATCGGCGTTTTGCGGATCTACATACCTAGCGCGCCGAAAATACTTTTCCGCGTTCGCAAGATCCCCCTGAGCTGAAAAAATCTCCGCCGCAAGCATGTTAAGCTCTGCGGAGTCGGGATATTCGGCGAGCATTTTCAGGCATTCACTGCGGGCGGACGCGATATCTCCCGCGTCGGCAAGAGCCCTTGCAGCGGAGCAATCTGGATTTTCGGGGAGTTGGTCCGGCACGGCAGCCGCTGATTCTACCGCATCTTTATTTATTTTTTTTGCGCGTTTTTTAAGTTGTTCCCGCCTGTTTTCGCCTATAAAAGCCCCGGAAAAATTTTCGGATTTTTGCCTTGCGGGCCTGACTGCGAACGCGCCTTCTACGCCCGCCCTTTCAAATCTTGAATCCGACACAACAAATCCGTCCGCATGCCCCGTAAATATCACGGCCCCTTGCGCAGACATCGACAATATTTTGTCAAAGAGCTTTTTTTTCGAGCGTTCGGTGAGATATATCGCAAGATTTCTGCAAAAAATTATGTCGAACAATCCGGGGGAGAATCTGTCGTCGAGAATGTTTGCCGTGGCAAATTTTATCTTTTTTTTCAAAGAATCCGGCATTTCAAATATGCCGTTTTTCATTTGAAATGCTGCCTCAGAAGCGGCGGAACGAAAGCAGTTTTTGCCGTAGGCCGCGCGTTTCGCCACTCCTATAAGCTTCTCGGAGTAGTCAAAGGCCTCTATTTCAAAATCAGCGCCGGCCGCGGCGATGACGGCCGCTATTGAAAAAGCTTCGCACCCTATCGAACACGGCGCGCACAAGACCCTTAAAAATCGGCCTTCTGCGGCGGCTTTCTCCGCTATCACGCCCAAAAATTCAAAACTTTCCGGCTGTCTGAAAAACCATGTCTCCGGCACGCATAAAGACTCGCAAAATTTACGGAGTTTCTCGGGGCAGCTTTCGAGCTCGGCAGGCAGACAGGATATGTCGGAAAGCCCAATTTCGCGCACAAAGTCCCTCGCGGAAGACTCCACAAAAGAGTCCCCGAAGGATTCAACACTCGCCCCGCAGCCCTTTTCCACTGCGGCGGCCAAGTTTTTTGCGATGTCCCTCACTTGTTAAACATTCCGATTATTTTGGCAGCCGTTTCCGAATCTATGAGCTTTTCAATTTTCAACATCTGCGCTATTTCTCCGTCAACGGTAAAAATCCCCCCGCAATAAGAGCCGCCATCTGACGGGCCTATGTCAGAATCGCATATTTCAACGACCCTCGTCACGCGCTCAGCAACTAGCGCAACAAGCCCCTCCGATATACCCGAAGATATTTTCACTATCATATATCTCGTGCTAAAAATGCGCTCCGAGGGCCTATTGCAAACGTACATTGACAAGTCTATGGCAGGCACCGTATTGCCCTTGTAGTTGAACACGCCCGCAATCCATTCCGGCGCACCCTGCACTCCGCGGAGCCGGACAGCGGGAACGACTGTTTCCACAATCCGCGCGTCGGCTCCCCAAAGCCTTCCGTCCATCTCGAAAAGTATGGCGAGCATATTCTATGAGCGGCCTCCGAATTTGAACTTTGAAATTTCCGAGTCGAGAGCCTCGAGAGCCTCGCGCATCTGAGAGCGGCTATCCGAAACCTGTTTGAGCAGCGAGCCCGCCTGCCGCACTCCGTCGTTTAGAGACGCCATAGCCTCGCTTATCTGCGAAACCCCCGTCGTCTGCGAATTCATTCCCTCCGTCAGGCTTTCAAGCTGCGGGGCGATTGACTGCATCTTTGTTATGACAGTATCCATTCCGCCGATTATGCGCTCCACGTCGGATACCCCCATGCGCACGTCCTCCGCAAACTTGTCCATTTCAGACACTCCCGCGACGACTGCATTTTGCATGTCTTTTACAATAGTTTCAATGTCACTCGTGGCAAGCGCCGTCTGGTCGGCGAGCCTGCCTATCTCGCGCGCGACCACCGAAAATCCCAATCCGTATGCGCCCGCTTTTTCGGCCTCTATTGACGCGTTGAGCGCAAGCATATTAGTCTCGTCCGCAACTTTTGAAATGGTGACGACCACCGCGTTTATGTTGTTTGCCCTTTCGCTAATTATCGCGAGCCTTTTGGCGATGGACGAAGTGCTCGAAGATAGAATTTGCATTGTCTTTTCTACGGAAGACAGCTGCGCGCGCCCGTCCTCTGCGGTCTCGGAGCCTTTAGACGCCCCGTCGGAAAGCGTCTCCACGGTTTTTGCGAGCTCCGCGCTCGTTGCGGTCATCTGCTTTACGGCGGCGGATATTTCCCCTGTTGAGGAACAGAAATTCTGCATGCTTTCCTCGTATTCTGCCGAAGCCTTCTCCACGCCGTCGGAATAAGACGACAGTCTGTGCGCCGACTGCGACACGCTTGAAATCAGCGAGCGCAAGTTGGACGCCATGTGCCCCATGGACGCCATAAGCCGCCTCGTTTCGTCCTGGGAATTTTCCACCGGCGGTATTTCCACGTCGAGCCGGCCGCGGGCGATTTCCTCCGCGAGTTCACTCGCTTTCGTCACCCTTGAAAGGAACCGGCTTGAAAGCGCAAGCGCCGCAAGCGTCACTATCGCAAAAACGGCAAGCCCAACCGCCTCGTTTACAATCGATGCATAAACCGGCGCGAGCAGCTCCGAGCGGGGGGCCATCTGGACCATCACCCAGTTCCCTGGGCGGATTATCGCATGCGCCACGCAATATACTTTCCCGGTTTGAGGATCCGTAAAATACGTCGCCTGCTGGCCAGTCCCTCCTACCGCCATTGTGCTCTTCGACATTTCCAAGGCCGATTTGAGCAGGTCGCGGTAAACAGTCCCGTATTTGGAAGGGTCGCGGCGCGAGGCCGGGTTGTCACGTCCCATTTGCCCTTCACCCCTGCCGCTTTCGATTACAAATGCCCCTGTTTCGTCGGTGTAAAGGTCGTCAATGGATACGGTGCGCAACGCGCTGTTTTTTGTGGCGGCTATAATTCGCGACTGCGCGCTAATCAGGAATATTTCGCTGCCCGGAAAAGTTTTAAGCGAGGAAACGAGCTCTGAAATCCGCGCCAGATCCCTGTCAAATGCCATCTGGCCGGCAAAAATGCCCTCAAACATTATCGGCGCCGAATATTCAACCATCAAAGTCTTGTTATTGTACAAATAGGGTTCCGTCACGACATACCCTTCTTTGTCCCCTGCCTCGGTCTTCTTCTTAAGACCCGCATAAAACATTGAAGTCTCGGTGTCGCGCAAGGGCTCTATCGATAGTGTTGAGGCATCTCCCCTTCCCCAGTAGGCGAGGAACCTCCCGCCCTCGGTTCTGCCGAGCCATTCGTCGACCGTCACTTTTGTAGGGTTGCTTTTCAATCCGTAGGCGTCGATTCCCCCGCCCTCGGACACGTCGACCGCGTCGCGCAGGTTTTTGAGACCGCGTTCGGTTTTTGCGTCGTTAAAGTCGGCGTTTGGCTCATACCCTACGCTTGCTCCTACAAAAGTCGGGAAGATTTCAAGGAGATCACGAATGAATCCGACGCTTTCGGGCCGATACCCGAACCATATCTCCCCAGCGGCTGCGGCTGTCCGCGCTATCGACACGCCCTGTACATTTTCCTTTGAAACCTGCTCCGCCGCAAGGCGCGTGTCCGCAAGAAATTTTGCCTCGGATAGAGACTTGAATGTGGAGTAATTGTCGTAGCAATTTAAAATCGTCATCGCCAAATCCACGAGGAAAATCGGCAACACCACAAATACCAGTATCTTTGTCCTTATTCTCATATTTGCCATTGCGGTGGAGTGCGGAGCGCATGTTCAACAGCTGCGAACAATAAGCCGCCCGTCTTTAAACCGCGCCGCATCCGTTTTTATTTCTTACAGTAATTTACCCGCGCCGACCGCCCTTGCAAGACTTTTCGCAATGCCCTCCGCATTCGCGCCCACAAAAATTTCATAAATAAAAAATCTTCCGCTAAGCGGAATCGGATTTTTTAATAGCGATTGAAAGAGCACAAACCTACGCTGGGGCCCCGCGAACTTTTGCGCAAAAACTGCAACGCAATTCGGATTGCAATTCTTTAAGCAAACCACCGCCCAGTCTCAAACAGCTCAGCCACAGCTTTAACGGAAATCCCGGTTAGGCTCAGAATTTTTTTGTAATGCAGATAGAGAAAAAAAATTATTGCTGAGGCAAAATTCCTCCGCACGCAAGCATTTTAGGCTCCGCCGCCAACCGCCGAACTTCAAGCCTGCGCGGCGCTGGCACTTGCGCATGCAAAGGCTACTTTTTCGCCTCAGATTTTTTGTCTTGAACTCCCCACGATTCCGCCGCCTTTTTCCAGTCCGGGAAATAGTATTCGTAGTCGGGGCGCTTGGGCTTTTTTATCTTGGACGCAATTTCGTCCAGCGACGGGCAGCCCGCTGTAAATCCGGCCTCGGGAATGTCTATCTTCGCAAGCCACGCAATCGAGTTTAAAATGAGCTTTCGGAAGTCCGGGTGGGCAAGAGTCCAAACCGCATGCCCGCCCGTGCAGCCAAAGCCGCGCGTTGAATTCGGATTCTCGCAAAGCCACAAAATCGCCTCCTCCCTGCCGAGATTTTTGCGCACAAATTCGTTGCCGGTATTTGGGCCAAACCTCAGTTTGCGAACCTTATCCGGCGGAACCACTACGGCAAGGTGCGTGATTTTCTGCTTTGGATTGTCCGAAAACTTCATATTAAAATGCCATTCGTCGTAGATTTCAAAAGGCTTTACGCCGCGGGCGGCAGGGTGGTTGGCAAATTTTTTAAATTTGGCGTCGTAATACGGATTTACCGACCAATGGGTCTGATAGTGGCCTCCTATGAGCGAGTCGAGTATCGAGACCTCCTCGGAATCATTTTCCCCAAACATAAGCGCGTAGTGGAACACTCCGAAAGAAGTCCCTTTTTCGTTTAGTTTTTTCAGATACTGCATTTTGCCCTTTAACGGGTGCGCTGCTTCGCCCTCGCCAAAAACCACAACTGCGTCGCTTCCCTCCAACTCCTCGATTTTTGCGCCGGCCGCAAGATTCACAAACTTGACCTCGGCCCTGCCCGCAAGCGCCTCTTTAAGCATATCCGAAACGAGCTCGCCCATAAGCTCGTTTTCGTGGTCGCCCCAATAATGTATCGACCCGCCTGAAACGACCGCTATTTTTTTCGGCTGCCCGGCGCCTGCAAATACGGCGGAGCACAAAAAAACGCACAATAGAATTTTTAACGCTAATTTCATGATTTCTGGCGGAGATTTTTGCGACGCAGCCGTGTTTTGCGAGAAAAAAAATCCGCTATCGCCCTTCCTCCACTCCTGCGGCAAGAGCGCAAATTTATTTGCCATTCCCCCCAAATGCTCTCTATTATGCGGGAGAATTATGAAAATTGTAGTAGCAGGCGCCGGAGATGTCGGGCACTATCTCTGCCAGATTCTAAGCGAGGACGGGCATTCAGTCACACTGATAGAGTCCGAAGATTCCACAGCCGACGATGTCGAGGAACATCTCGACGTGCGCGTTGTGCGCGGCAACGGGGCGTCGGCCGTATGCCTTCTGAAGGCAGGGGTCGAGGCCTGCGACTTTTTTATGGCAATGACGGCGCACGACCAGCTTAACATCGTGGCATGCTCCATAGCCGCAAGCCTAGGCGCGAAAACCACCATCGCGAGAGTACACGACCAAGTGTACGCCGACGCGTCGGTCGTAAACTACCAAAAGCATTTTAACATAGACATACTAATAAATCCCGAAGCGCTGACTGCCGTGGAGCTTGCAAAACACGTCCGCAACCCCGAAAGAATGGCGCTAGAAGACTTTGCAAGGGGCGCGATTGAACTGCAAGAAGTTGAAATATCGCCCGACTCAAAGGCCGCCGGCACTTCCCTGCGCGACTTGCCGCTCAGTGGAGTAAAAATAGGGTACGTAGAGCGCGAGGGAGAGCTTATAGTGCCGCGCGCCGAAACCGTGCTGCGCGCCGGCGATAAAGCGACAATAATAGGCACGCCCGACAATCTTCTAAAAGACCGCCGGATATTTTCAAGCGCCTCCCCAATCGCGCAAAGGATAGTGCTGTATGGAGCTACTGAAACTGCAATTTCCGTAATCAGGCGCCTGCGCGACCACCGCTTTAAGATACGCGTCATAGAGCCTGATCTAGAAAAATGCAAAACGCTCGCCGAAGCCTTCCCAAACGTCACAGTCATAAACGGAAGCGCGACGAGCTTGCGCCTGCTGGAAGAAGAGCAAATAGGCAGCGCCGACTACTTCATCGCCTGCACCAAAGACGACGAGGAAAATGTGATGACATGCCTTCAAGCCAAAAAACTTGGCGTCGCCCATGTGGAGCTTGTCATAAATAAGCCCGATTACGAGCAGGTTCTGCAAAACATAAGCGGATTCCTGAATTTTGAATCGATAGTATCGCCGCGCCGTGTGACAGTCTCGGAAATTAAGAAGTTCGTCACAAATAAGGAATATTCGATAATAGGCTCGCTGCGCGGGGGAACGATAGAATTTTTGGAGCTGAATGTAGGGGAAAAAGCCCCGGCGATAGGCAGGCCGTTGCGCGATCTCGGGCTGCCGCCCGCCTGCATAGTAGCTGCAATAGTAAACGATTCCGGCGCGAAAGTCCCTGGAGCCGCCGACTATGTCGCCGCAAACGACAGGCTCATTGTCATTCTCGAAAAGCAGAAGGCGGCGGAAGTCGTAAAAATGTTTGTAAAATAGCCGAATGAACTACTCGCTGATATTAAAAATACTGTCGATGGTGTTCGCAATAATGGCGCTGGCATTTTCGCTGAGCGCGGGGGTTTCGGTGTATTATTATTCCGGCTCTCCGCTTGAAGGCGAGGCGCTTCCCGCATGGATTTCGATAATCGCGCTTTCGATAATGCTAACATTCGCGTTTTTCCTGCCTAGCCGCACGGCGTCCGGAAAGCTGTTTAAAAAGGAGGCTATGTGCATAGTGGGGCTTGGGTGGACACTCGCCTCGCTGCTCGGAGCGCTTCCATACATAATGATTATCGACGCATCATTTAGCGACGCATTCTTTGAATCCGCAAGCGGATTGACAACAACGGGGGCGTCGGTTTTCGGGGATTTCTCCAATTTTCCCAAGAGCCTAATGTTTTGGAGGTGCCTGTCGCACTGGATAGGGGGCTTGGGAGTAATCGTGTTTTTCGTTGCGATACTTTCGTTTTTGGGCTCGGACGGGCGCACGCTATATTCAAGGGAAACGAGCGCGGCGTCCGGCGGCGGAATGGAAACCGAGCGCATTCAGTCGGCGGCACTCAGAATAATGGGGCTGTACAGCGCAATATCGGTGGTATGCGCGCTGACGTTTAGGCTCTGCGGCATGGGCTGGTACGACGCCGTGTGCCATATGTTTTCAACTGTTGCAACCGGCGGATTCAGCGTTTACGAAGACAGCATTGCTAGGTACGACAACCTGTTAATTTACTGGGCTGTCACGTTTTTTATGTTTGTCGGCGGCATTGGATTTTCCGTAATAATATATTTCGCCTCTGGCCATATCAGAAAGGCGCTTCAAAACACCGAATTTAAGGTTTACGCTGCAATTCTCGCCCTCTCCGGGATTGCTGTGACAATCGCGGTATACGCGAGTTCCGACACTTCCCAGCCGTTTTTTCGCACGCTTACATACGGCATGTTTAATACGGTTTCGATAATGACAACCACCGGTTTTATGTGCGACGACTACCAAAAGTGGCTGCCAATAACTCACTCAATATTCTTTATTCTTATGATAATAGGCGGGTGCTCCGGCTCGACGTCCGGCGGGATAAAAGTATCGCGCCTTATCTTATCCTATGGGCTATGCCGCAACCATATAGAAAAATCATTCCGGCCGAGAGTCGTGCGCCCGGTGAGGATAAACGGCAAGATTATTGACGAAGACGACGCGTACGAAGTGCTCTCGTATGTCACAATGTTCGCACTCATAGTAATGGTTTCAATACTTGCGATATCGTTTTTCGAGACCGACTTGGAATTGTCGGAATCCATAACGGCTGTAATAAGCTCGATTAACAACGTCGGCCCCGGCGTCGGCAGAATAGGCCCCGCAGAAAACTACGGATTTATGAACGGCGCATCAAAGATATTCCTGAGCGTATTAATGATAATGGGGCGCCTTGAATTTTATGCGGTGCTCGCGCTCTTTATGCCATCGCTGTGGCGCAAATTTCAATAGGTAAAAATCATGGTAAAACTCGGTGTAAACATAGACCACTCCGCGACGCTGAGGCAGGCCCGCTACCGCGAGGTTCCGGCTGGCTCAAAAATTATAGTGGAGCCGAATCCGACGGAAATCGCACTCCTCGCAGAAAATGCGGGAGCCGACTCCATAACAGCCCACCTGAGAGAGGACAGGCGCCATATAAACGATTCGGACATTTTCGCACTCCGCGAAAAAATCCGCACGAAACTGAATATGGAAATGTCGTGCGCGGAAGATGTCGTGTCAGTTGCGCTTAAGGTAAAGCCCGACTATGTGTGCCTCGTTCCAGAAAACAGAATGGAAGTCACAACAGAAGGCGGTCTGGACGTGGCTTCCGACGTCGGCAAAGTTGCGTCGGTTGTGGAAAGGCTCTCGGAGGCAGGCGCAGTATGCTCGATTTTTATAGACCCGGAAGCGCGGCAGATAGACGCGGCAAAGCGCGCGGGAGCGAAAGTTGTAGAACTCCATACAGGCGCGTACGCAAACGCGTGGGGCGACCCTGCCAAAACGCGCGAACAGCTTGAAAGGCTCGCTTCGGCAGCCGAGTACGCGCACTCGGTTTCAATGACGGTAAATTCGGGGCACGGGATAAACTACTCAAACATTGCCCCCCTGCTTGAAGCAGCCGATTTCAACGAGTTGAATATAGGCCACAGCATAATGTGCCGCGCGCTTGTTGTTGGAATCGGGCAAGCCGTCCGAGAAATGAAGGAGCTTATTTTAAAGCATGGAAAATGACGGGCATTTTTCGGGAGGAATAGTCGGGATAGGAACCGACCTTACCGACGTTGCGCGGATTCGCTCTCTCCTTGAAAAATACTCCGACGCATTTTTAAAAAAGGCGTTCGGAGATGTCGAAGCGTCGTACTGCATGTCGCTTGCAAATCCCGCGGAATCGCTCGCCGCGCGCTTTGCGGCGAAGGAGGCTGTTGCAAAGGCCCTCGGAACGGGCTTTTCAGAAGGGGTCACTCTGCGCGGAATAGTTGTTGTAAAAACGCCTTCCGGCGCGCCGCAAGTGGAACTCGACGCCCCGTCGAAGAAAATTATGGATTCCCTTGGTGGGAAAAAAATTTTTCTGAGCCTAACCCACACAAAGGATTACGCACAAGCTTTCGCGATTATAACGAGGTAGAAAAATGCGATACGCACTCCCGATACTGACATGCAAAGAAGCCGCCGAATGCGAGAGGGAATTTTTCGCGGCAGGCATTTTTGGCGAAGCGGAGGCAATAGAGCGCGCCGGCAGCGGCATTGCCAAAAGTTTTTTAAGTGAGTTTAGGCTTCCCCAAAACCCGAGAATCGCTGTTTTATGCGGCGCGGGGCACAACGGGGCAGACGCGCTTGTCGCGGCAAGGCAAATATGCGCGTCAATACGCGGCGCAAAAATTTATATTGCAATTCCAAACCGCGAGAAGCTCAAACAAAATACGGTACACGCCTTTGACGAGATCGCCGCAAAATTCTCCTCACAGATAGAGCGCATTGTGCCCGACGCGGAAATTTTTGAGCTTGCGGGCCGTTTCGACCTCGCGATTGAGGGACTTACGGGAATGACTTTTCGCCCGCCGGCGCGGGAAAACCTCGCAAGGGCAATCGAAAGCGCAAACGCGCTTCATGCGAGGATAAAAATAAGCGTAGACATTCCCGCGGGAGCCTCGGACGGATCCCCCAACTCCCCCGTATTCCGCGCGGACGCAACCTATGCAACAGGTATCGCGAAAGCCGCCTTGTTCGAAAAGTTCAACAGGGAATACGCGGGCAGAATTCGCCTTGTGGACATCGGTTTTTTTGAAGACAGAGACTGGCCCTCCCAGAGGTTCATAATTTCGGAAAGCATATCGGGGCCTTTAAAAGAATTGCGCCCGTCCATATCAGACAAGCGCAGCTACGGGCATGCGTTCGTGCTTGCAGGCTCGCGGCAATATCCAGGGGCGGCCCTCATGAACGTGAAAGCTGCGCTAAGAAGCGGCGCAGGGCTCGTCACAGCATTTGTGCCTGAGACTTTCGCGCCGCAATTTGCCGCAGCGGAGCCTTCCGCAATTTGGGTTGGCTGCCCGGAGGACGAAAACGGAGCGATTGCGCTTGAATCATACGGGCTAATCAGGTCGAGAATCGGGAAGGCAGACGCTCTGCTCGCGGGCTCGGGAATTACGGCGTGCGCCGAAACTGCAGCCCTTGTAAGACAAATTTTGTCGGACTTTCCAGAGCTGCCGGCAGTACTCGACGCCGACGCCATAACGAAGCAGACTATGGACGCGCTAAAAGGCAGGCTCGCCCCTTCAATCGCAACTCCCCATGAGGGAGAATTTCTGAGAATTGCGAAAGACGCTTCGGACAGCTCGCTTGCCGAAGCCTGCGAAAAATACGGCTGCGCAATACTTTTAAAATCTTCCGCGACGCGCTCCTGCGTGGACGGACGGATAATATATTCCACCCGCGGAGGGCCTGTTCTCTCGCGCGGCGGAAGCGGAGACATTCTGGCGGGGTTGTGCTGCGGGATTGCAGCGTCTAAAAAGTTCCCTTCTCCTGCGCTTGCCGCGCTTTGCGCCTCGGACTGGCTCGGGCGCGCCGCCGAGCTTGCCGCGCGCGAATTGGGCGAAACCGCAGTCGCCACATCGGACATCATAAAATTTCTTCCCAGCGCCCTGCTCTGATTTTTTCAGCCATTTTACTTGATATTTTTCAAGGCGGATTAAAATCAACCGAATAATCTTTTTTTCCGCATGGAGCGGAAATAATTTTTTTTTGGAAATGGGAACTGATTTTAATCCGTCGATAGCACTCGCAACAATACCGATTTACGCAATCATCTTTATAGGGTGGTTGACCCGAAAAATAGGCTGGATACACCCTGAAAGCGACAGGTCTTTCATGAGGTTCGCAATAGACGTGTCGCTGCCGTGCTTCATATTTTACAATATGATAGGCAACGAAAAGCTCGCGAGCATAAGCTATGCGGTCGGCGCAATTTCTCTCGGCGCGATAGGAGTCGGCATGTGCCTTACCTTGTCCTGGGTTGCCTCAAAATTCCTCGGATTAAAAATAGGCGAGGGCCAAAGAACGTTTGTCGTGACAACCGGCATTCACAACTACGGATTTTTTATAATTGCGCTTGTCGCCATACTATATCCGAACGACGAAAACGATTTTATGGGGCTTGTGCTAACCCACAATGTCGGCTGCGACTTGGTGTTCTGGTCGCTCGGAGTGGCGCTATTGTCGCCAAGTGTAAAATTTTCGCCGGCAATCCTTCTTAAAGGGCCGGTTCTTTCGGTATTTGTCGCGCTGTTCTTCATTTGGACGGGCCTTGCGGGAAAAATTCCAGACTTTGCGCTTTCCTCGTTAAAGCTGCTTGGCGGAGCGGCAATCCCGCTAAACCTCTTCATGTTTGGAACTTTAATTTACGACCTGTTTTCAAGGGAAAGTTTCAACGCGAAAATTGTAGGAACTGCCGTGTGTATGAGAATGGCTCTGCTGCCAATCGCCTTTATTTTGCTTGCGACTATTCTGCCCATAGACCCGTCACTAAAAAAGCTTATCGCATTCCAGGCGCTCTCCCCCTGCGGAGTCACAGCCGCAGTGCTTGCAAAACATTTTGGCGGATACCCGCAAATGGCAGTCCAAATCACGATTGCTACCCTCGTTGTGGCCCCGTTTACCCTGCCCGTTTGGATGTGGCTTGGCGCAACACTCACCGGCGCTTTTTAGCATTATAGCCCAAAAATAAAAAAAAATAAAAAAAGGCTTGATTCTTGGAAAATAATAGTATTATAGTACCACAATACTATTAAAGATTACATATGCCCAAAAGAGTCCTCAACATATCCGAGTCTTCGTCGATAGCATTGCATGCTGCGCGAGCGCTTGCGCGGGCTGAATCGCCCATGACCTCCGCGGAGATAGCTGAAGAGTCGGGAGTGTCGCGCCACCACTTAAGCAAGGTGCTTCGCAAGATGGTTGAGGCGGGAATAGTTTCAGCGTTAAAAGGGCCAAAGGGCGGATTTTACTTTACAGAAGATCAAAAAAAACTTCCTTTAATGCGCATAATGGAGGCGACCGGCTCAGGCACATCAAGCTGCGCCTGCATGTTTGACACCCGCCGGTGCGAAGGCAAAGACTGCCTATTCGGTTCGCTGCTTTCGGACGTAAACAAACTTTACAACGAGTACTTTTCAAAAACAAAAATATTCAATCTAACCAAAAAACAATAACAGACAAACAAGGAATAAAATCATGGCAAAAAAAGTAGTATGCTCGGTATGCGGTTATGTATTCGAAGATCCGGATAATCTTCCGGATGTCTGCCCGCAGTGCAAGGCTCCCAAATCCAAGTTCATTGTCAAGGACGACGCTCCCGCCGCCTCTTGGGCCGACGAACACAAAATAGGGGTTGCTGCCGGCCTCGACGCAGAAGTTGTCGAAGGGCTGCGCGCAAACTTCACCGGCGAATGCACGGAAGTTGGAATGTACCTTGCAATGAGCCGCCAAGCCGACAGAGAGGGATATCCGGAAGTTGCGGAAGCGTATAAGAGGATAGCGTTTGAAGAAGCCGAACACGCCGCAAAATTTGCGGAACTCCTCGGAGAATGCGTATATCCCGACACCAAGAAAAATCTCCAGCTGAGAGTCGAAGCCGAAAGAGGCGCGACCGAAGGCAAGCTCATGCTCGCAAAGAGAGCCAAGGAACTCGGATACGACGCCGTACACGACACCGTACACGAAATGTGCAAAGACGAAGCCCGCCACGGCTCTGCATTCCTCGGATTGCTCTCCCGCTATTTCAAATAATTTAAAAGTAGCCTTAAACGCCGCGTTTTACAACGCGGCTTTTTTTTGCCGTTATAAAATTTAAAGCCGAAAGGGCCAGCCGTGCTTGCCGTTTCCCCAAAGCCAATGCGCGGGATGGACGGCACTCAAAAAAAACAAATTTAGCAACCGCCATAAATATTTTTCAGTTTGACGAATGCTCATACGACTTTCAGAAACTGGATTTTAAAAATTTTTTCCTCGGGCGCCGCATTTTTGCGTGCGTTAATTGGGAACGTAAAGTTGCATTCTTTTATCCGCGAAAATTTTTAATGGGAATTTTTAATTTGCTAAAAATAAAAAGGCAAAAAATACGGTTAGCGAATTATTGTCTAAGCTCAACAAACAGCAACAACCGCCAATCCATTGAAAGAATGTAAACGGGCCGCGAAAAGCGCGACTTTACAAGCCGCATATATAAAAAAAATACGCTTATAAAAGGCGTATTTAGATGCAGCAACAGACGGTAAAAATTTTGTGAATCGAATAACTAACGCATTAGCCAAAGCGGCCCGGTTCGCGCTGGCGGCAGTGCTATTTTATGTATCTGCGGAGAGTCTTGTGGTACTGGTATACGGCGGAGGCAACCGCCTCGGCTACTTTCTGGCGATATGCCGCCGAGCCCAAGTTCCGAGCCTCGGTCGAATTTGTAATAAACCCGCATTCTACGAGCGCGCCCGGCATTTTTAAATCCCTCAACACTGCAAAACGCGCGCGTTTCACGCCTCTGTCAGGCATTCTCGTCGCAGCGGACAGCGAGCGCTGGATATAGTACGCCAACAGCTGGTTCCATCCGTCGTTGTCATTGCCTGGATATTCCGTTGAATCGGAGCGAGACAGCTTGGAGCTCGATGTCGACGGCGCCCAGCGCGGCGTAATCGCAAACGTTTCTATTCCGGACACAGATGCGTTTGCCGCAGCATTGCAATGAATGCTCAAAAACATATTCGCCCGCTGGCTGTTCGCCTTTTGCGGCCTGTCGGACAATTCCTTAAACTCGTCTCTTGTTCGCGTATAGGAAACATCGTAACCGTTCTTTTTCAATTCGCGACCAAGCCGCATTGCGATATCGAGAACGACTGCTTTTTCTTTTAAGCCGTACCGCTTATTCATGGCGCCGTTATCCTTACCGCCGTGGCCCGCGTCTATTACGATTCGGAAGAGATTTTTCGGCTTTTCATTTTTCTGCGGGAAAACTATCGGGATTATAGTCTTAACATAATCGCGCTTCGCAATGTAAAGGTTGGCCCCTTTTCCAGCTATCGGGAAACACAACCAGACGTTTGTTCCGTTAAGCGACATAGAGCGGCTGTGCAGCTCAAAGTCGAAGCGCGAGTACTTGCTGAAAACGCTCTGTCTCTTGCCGTCTTTTGATATGCGCGTATATTTCATTCCGCATAGCGCGGCAAGCTGCGGAATTGAAATATAATCGACCCCTTTGAATTCGACAGCACAAACAGCGTTCGCCGCCGCAACCGAAGCGAATAAGCCGAGTAAAAATTCACGCCGCGATATACAGAGCATTTCGCCCTTCCCTAATCATTTTCAGGCTCCGCTTCTTCGGCGTCGCTTTCAACAGAATATTTTAATTTTCGCTGTTTGGCTGGCAGCGGTGACATCGAAAGGCTTATGTTTCTGCCCGCGAGCTTCGGCTCGGAATCGGCAGTTCCAACATGCGAGAGCTCGGAAACAGCCCTGTTGACAGCCTCGAACCCCTTGTCCTTGTACTCCATCTCGCGTCCGCGCATCATGAGCGTAATTTTAAGCTTGTTGCCTGCATATAAAAATTTCTCGGCAGCGCGGATTTTTGTCATAAAGTCGTTCTGTTCAATCATTGGACGGAGCTTTATCTCCTTGACCTTTATGGTTGCCGACTTATGCGACTTCTGCTTCTTGGATTCCTCGTACATATATTTTCCGTAGTCGAGGATTCTGCATACCGGCGGATCGGCAGTAGGGGAAACTTCAAGCAAGTCGAGCCTGTTGCGCCTAGCAATCGACAGAGCCTCCTGAGGAGTCATTATGCCGAGCTGCTTACCGTCTGGGCCGATGACCCTGATTTTTGGCGCCCTAATCCTTTCGTTCTTTCTCGGGCCGAAGGTTTTTCCTTTATTGTAGTACGGCCTATCACCGCCGTTGTAGGGTCTGTTTGGTGTCATTAATTTTTTGCAGTTTTGTTGGTAGTTCTTGCCTTCATATAAAAGACGGTATTAAAAAAACTTCAATAATTTTTTAACGCGTTTGATATTCCGCGTCTTTCAACCTTTCCACTCGCGCGCCGAGCGATGCGAGCTTCTCGTCGATTTTCTCATATCCCCTGTCGATATGGTACACGCGGTGGATTAGTGTCTCTCCCGACGCCGCAAGAGCCGCGATTACAAGCGCCGCCGACGCGCGCAAGTCGGAAGCCATTACGGGGGCTCCGGAAAGCTTCGTTCCGCCGCTTATTATCGCGCTCGGGCCTTCGCGGGCTATGTTCGCGCCCATTCGCGCAAGTTCTGGAACATGCATAAACCGCTCCGGATAAATCCTCTCCGTTATTATGGATATTCCGTCAGCTTGGGTCATGAGTGCGCAGAGCTGCGCCTGCAAATCCGTCGGCAGCCCCGGGTATGGAAGCGTAATGGCTTCAATCGGCCGCAGTTTCAAGTCGGAGGCGTCAACGTATATGGACGACGGAGATTTAGCCTTTACAGGGCACTCCGCGCGCTCGAGCACATCGAGGAAAGAGCCGAGATATTTTTTTTGGGCGTCCCTAATTAGCACTTTTCCGCGCGAGGCAAGCGCCGCTGTTATCCAGGTTCCGGCCTCGATTCTGTCCGGCATTACCGAGTGCGTCGCGCCGCAAAGCCGCGGGACTCCAGTAATTGAAATTGTAGGCGACCCTGCCCCTTCTATAATTGCGCCCATTTTCTCGAGCATTGCGCAAAGGTCAGCAATTTCCGGTTCGCATGCGGCGTTTTCGATAACCGTAGTTCCCGGGATTGATACCGCCGCCATTACAATATTCGCAGTTCCCGTTACGGTGCTTCCAAACCTGCCGCCAAGGTAAACCTGCGCCCCCCTCATTTTACGTGCGTCAACGCAAATATAGCCGCGTTCGATTTCCACCTTCGCCCCGAGCGCCCTCATGCCCTTTATATGCAAGTCGACCGGGCGCGCTCCGATTACGCACCCTCCTGGAAGCGACACTTCCGCCTTTTTCATGCGTGCAGAGAGAGGGCCGAGCAAACATATGCTCGCGCGCATTTTGCGCACGAGCTCGTATGGGGCTATGTGCGACAGATTCTTTGCGCATATTTCCCAGACACCCTCCGAAGGGTTTGAAACCTCGGCGCCAACGGCTCTTACGATATCCGCCATAAAGCGTACATCGCTTAAATTCGGCACGTTTTTTAAGACACATTTTTCGTCAGTGAGCAGAGCCGCCGCGAACATCGGCAGGCATGCATTTTTTGCGCCGGAAACTCTGACTTCCCCGGAGAGCGGCGTTGCGCCTTTTATTAAAAGTGAATCCATAGCCCCTGAAAAATTACTTCGCGGCAAAAATTTCCCGCATTATTGCCAAGAGTACTTCCCCGTATTTTTTTTTCAAGAGCTAAGGCTAATTAGCGCAAAAAAAAACGCGCGGAGAAAAAATCCGCGCGCTCAAAATGATGGTCAAAGGCAAAACTAACCCTCGCGGGATCCGCGGTTGTCGCGGTTATGTCTTCCGCCCTGGCGCCTGTCGGAATCGTGCCTGCGCTTAAAGTCGCCATTTCTGCGGTCCTTGTTGTACGGGCGCTTCTCTCCGCCGTGGCGTCTTCCCTTGAAATCGCCGTTTCTGCGGTCCTTGTGAAACTTCTTTTTTCCATGGTCGGGCTTCTTTCCAAAAATAGATGCTATTGCATTCTTTATTCTGGAGAACAGCGACAAAGACGGGCAATCCATTTTTGAGGAATACGACACCACACCGTCGTCGCGCGGCGACTTGTCGTTGGAGAACTTCGGGCGCTTGTCGGTAAGCGGAACTTCCACCGCGCGGGGAGTGAATTTCTTAGACTCAAAAAACGGGCCCTCGGGAGTTTTTTCCGCAGCCGGAACTTCCTCTTCGCCAGCTTCGCTCTTTTGGGAGGGCTGCTCCGCGCCTGCGGCTTCCGGAGCCTCCGCCGGAGCTTCCTCGCGGCGCCTGCGGCGGAATTTTTCGCCTTCATCGCCGGAGTTTTTTCCCTTGTCCGAACCGTACCCGGAAACGTTGGAGCCGCTCAATTTTTCCTTGAAGTTGGATATGTCCTCAACTTCCCCGCAAGATTCCATCACTGGGGCGGATTTTAGAGAGGAAGAGCGCACTCCGGTTTTATTTCTGCCGTTTTTGCGCGGGCGGTATTCCTGTTTTTTTTGTTCCTGGGCTTCGCAAGCCTGCTCTACTTGCTCTTTTGAGACTTCTTCAACGGGGGCGGCGTTTTGTCCGTCCCTATTATTTTCTTCTTCCATGATATTTTAGCGTATCTTTTTGTTTTCGGTATGGGCGTTTTGCGGGACTAACTTAGCGCGTGCGAGCCTGATTCCAATATTGCCGCAAAAGCCTATTTTACTATGCCATTCGGATTCGGGTGTGGAGAATATTTGAATATAAAAAACCCCGCGCAAAAAATCGTTTGCGCCTGACCGAAATAGAATGTCGGAAGTAAAATAGAGCAGAAAACCACTTCCCTTGCAATAATTTTTTGCGCATGGCAAATTCAAAAAAGCTGGACGCGCGCGGCAAATTTTTAAGATAATCGGCGCATGCAAATCGAACAGGTTATAAAAAAATTCAATTCAAAAGGTTTTAGGGCTTTTTATTTTAAAAACGCCGACGAAGCAAAGGCATTTATCGGCGAAACGATAGGAAGCGGCTCAACAATCGGCATGGGCGGCTCAGTCACAATATCAGAACTTGGTCTGTACGATTTTCTGTCGGCAGGCAACAAAGTATATTGGCATGCTGCCGCAAACCGCGACGAAAATACGATGCGCAACGCTGCCGACGCCGAATATTACATTTCGAGCGCAAACGCCCTGAGCGCCGACGGAGAGATAATAAATATAGACGGCAGGGGCAACCGCGTGGCATCTACAATATACGGGCCGAACCGCAAAGCCGTATTTATAGTATGCGGTGAAAACAAATTGGAGGAAAACCTCGAAAAGGCCGTCTGGCGCGCGAAAAATATCGCAGCCCCCCTAAACGCCAAGAGGCTCGGCCGCAAGACGCCCTGCGCGATAAAAGGCGATAAATGCTACAACTGCGAAAGCCCGGACAAAATCTGCTGCGTGACCACAATTATGACAAACCCCACGTTCAGCAACCCATGCTACGTTATAATCATAGCCGGTTCGTATGGATATTAGGGAGCGCCTTGCGCCGTACTGCGTGACAGCGGCTCAGCCATATTGCGAAAATTTTAAATATAAGCCGATAATTGGCTCGAATTTTTTGGGGATAAACTCCGCATGCGCAAATGCGCGCGGAGTTTTTGTTTTTTTTGCGTTTTTTCGATTGGCATTATTTAGGGCTCATAAGGCAATTTTTTGCTGCGCGGCGGCGGAAACGGCACTTTACGGTTTTGGAAACATTGCAAATTCCGATTTTTATAATTGCAAAAACTAAGAAAATCACCGCGCGAAATTTACGGCAAAATCTAGGCGGATTTCAACAGGCTTTGGCAGGGAGAAAAAACTAGGCATTTTTTTGAGCAACTGCTCTTTTTTTTCACAAAAAGCGAATTATTTGGTTGACCGTTTCGGGATTGTTTGCGAAACGTTAAGAAACTATTTCATAATGCAGAAGGAAAAAATAGATACCCCCAAGGATCAGGACAAAAAAATAGGATCCATGCGCGACACAATAAAGAAGGCGATAGACTGGATAAAGCCCCGCCAAAGCCCTGACGGCATGTGGTGCGCCCCGCTCGAAACAAACTGCTGCATGGAGGCGCAATGGATATTGGCAATGCACTTTATAGACTTCGACGATCCTAAGAAGCCGAAAGTCATACAATATATTCTCGATAGGCAGCGCGAAGACGGCGCGTGGGACGTCTACTACGGTTCCGAACACGGCGACATAAACACCACTTTGGAATGCTATTTTGCCCTAAGAATCAGCGGCTTCGACCCCGACGATGCAGTTTTGGCGAAAGCGCGCAAATGGCTCATAGAAAATAAGTGGACAGAACGCATACGCGTATTTACAAAATACTGGCTTGCGCTCTTTGGACAATGGCCGTGGGCGCATACGCCTGTTTTGCCCCCGGAAATAATGTTTTTGCCGAGCTGGTGCCCGTTCAATATTTACGACTTTGCCGCCTGGGCGAGGGCAACAATGATGCCCATATCAATTTTGACGGTTCGCAGGCCGGTAAAAGAGCTGCCGGAAGACTTGCAGCTCGACGAACTATTCCCGGAAGGGCGAGATAAGGTTGACTACCGCCTGCCGCGCAAGAACGAGAATTTTTTGAGCTGGGAAAATTTCTTCATGAAGCTCGACCACGCGCTTCACGCCTACAATAGGTCACCGATAAAGCCGTTTAGGGAAAGCGCCATAAAGCTGGTTTTGCAGTGGATGCTTGAACACCAAGATGAAGACGGCGCCTGGGGCGGCATTCAACCGCCGTGGATATACGCGATAATCGTAATGCACGTCGAAGGGTTTGCAAAAGACCAAATAAATATGTCGCGCGCGATAGACGCCTTCAATCTCCACTGGCAGGTGCCGCGCGGCGAAGGCACAATGTTGCAGGCGAGTGAAAGCCCAATATGGGACACTTTCTTGACGATGATAGCCTTGATGGACTCCGGCGAAACGCCCGGCACAAGCCCTGAGCTAATAAAGGCATTAGACTACGTTTTGGCGAAGGAAAACAGGTACTACGGCGACTGGTCGGTAAAAGTCGGCAGGCACATAGAGCCGAGCGGCTGGGCTTTCCAGCGCGCTAATAATTATTACCCCGACATCGACGACGCGGCAATCGCAATATGCGCGCTAAAACGCATACAGCGCCTCCTGCCGAGGGAGAGCGTCAGGAGCCGCCGCATAGATGCTGCCGTGCGTAGGGCTGTAAATTGGATATTGGAAATGCAGTGCTCGAACGGCGGCTGGGCTGCGTTTGATAAAGACAATACGCGCGAGTTAGTCACAAAAATCCCGTTCTGCGATTTTGGAGAGGTGCTCGACCCGCCGAGCTCGGACGTTACAGCGCATGTTGTCGAGGCGCTTGCGCTGTGCGGATTTTCGCGCAACCACCCCGCCATTGAAAAAGCCATAAAATTTATATACGACGAACAGGAGGACGACGGAAGCTGGTTTGGACGCTGGGGCGTAAACTATGTTTACGGGTGCGGCGCCGTGATTCCCGCGCTTGTTGCGATAGGCGACAACAAGGAAACTCCGCGCATAAGGAAGGCCCTCGACTGGCTTGCGTCAAAACAAAATGCAGACGGCGGCTGGGGCGAAAGCATTGCCTCATACATGGAGCCAAAGTACGCCGGAACCGGCATACCTTCTACGGCGTCCCAAACTGCATGGGCTTTGGGAGCGTTCCTTGCGGTGGGCGACAAGAACTACGATAAGATAATCCAAAAAGCGTGCGACTTCCTCGTCTCGACACAGAAGGAAGACGGCACTTGGGACGAGCCGTACTATACAGGCACTGGCTTCCCCGGATACGGGCTCGGCGCGAAAGTCGATTTGCGCAACGGCGCGCCGCTTCCGCAGGGGAAAGAACTCGCAAGAGGCTTTATGCTAAATTATAATTGGTACAGGCATTACTTCCCGCTGACTTCGCTCGGAAGGGCTGAAAAATATTTTGAAAATAGAAAGTAAAAAAAGCCGCTTTTTAAGCGGCTTTTTTTTATTTCTGAGCGCGGATAAAAAAAATTTTTTTAGATTTTCAATCCACATAGGCATACTGCAAAATGAGCTGATTTGAATAATTGTGCAACGGCCTAAAATCCGTGCCTAAATAATTAGGCATATTGCTTTTTTATCTTTGGAATCAGTGTATCATAGCAAACAATTTTTTGCGCGGCCTAATGCAATCTCCGGTCGAACAGCGCAGATAAAAAATTTTAAGCCATAGCACGGCTAAAATCTAATAGTAAAATTCAATAGCGCAACTGTATACCTTTTATAATTTATCCCGATTGAGAACAGTGAGTGCCCAAGCTATAAAAATCCGCACCCCGCAAAAAGCAGGAGCGTATTGCAAAAAATAGCCGCAGCGGGATTTGCCCGCGCGGCCATAATCTAAATAAATTGCAAGGCGATTATTATTTGCGCTTCGATTCGTAATAATCATTAATCTTCTTCGAGACGTCCTTGTAAGAAATATCCGCAGAGTATATTTCCTTGAACTCGTTGAAGGCTTTTTCGGCATCGCCCATTTTTTCATACGCCGTGGCAAGCTCGTATATGATTTCCTTTTTGGCGTCCGTCATAACTTTTGCTTCTTTCTTGGCAATTTCAAGCTGGTCGACAGCCAAGTCGTACTTCTTGCCAAGTATAAACGCGCGGCCAAGCCCGAGCAATGACTGTGAGCGAACCTTGGGGTTGCGCTGCGAAAGCTGGAATTGCATAATTGCGTCGTCGAGCTTTCCGTCCTCAAACAGCAGCTGCCCGTATATATAGCGATAGTTGAAGTCGTTGGGGTAGCGCTCGACCATAAGTTTTGCATTTTCCAGCTTATAGTCGTGCTCTTTCTTAGAGAGCTCATCAAGTTCGGCCTTTTTCTGGGCATCATTCGGATTTGCTTCAAGCTCTTTTTTGAGCGCTTCAATCTTCGCCTCCATTTCGGCGACGATAAAGTCGTGTTCCCATTTTTCGAGGGTGGTGTCGCCCTTGCCGAGCGGCTGCTGGCGCGCCTGTCTAACGTATTCGAGAGCCTCAGAAAAACGGTGTAGAGTGCGCAAATTCGCGCAAATATCGCGGTAAAGATTGATATTTTCGGGGTCGGTTTTAATTTGCTCTTTAAGTCTGTCGACAATCCTTTCGAGAGTGGCTTCGTCGCTGACAAGGCTCGATGCATTTTCGAGATCCGCCGTTTCGCTTGCGTCTTTGAGTTTGTCGCGGAAGTCTCCGCCCTCTTTTTCCCAGTTGCCCTTGTTCATGGTCTTTATGACCGAAGCGCTCCTTGCAAGAGCCTGGGCTTCGCCATTAGCGGGGCTGCGGCGCAAAATCTGATCGCATATCTGAGAAGCTTCGTCGGGCTGCTTATTCTTTACGTACGCATCTGCAAGCGCGAGGAGATTTTTGTCGTTTTTAGGCTGGAACTGCGCAATCGCAAGATACGCGGAAGCCGCTGTTCCCCAATATGAGAGAGATTTTGCCGCATCCGCGAGTGCGTTCAGCGCATATGCGCACTGCGGGCATTGGGAGAGAATTTTTTCGGCCTCAGTCATAACTTCGAGAGCCTTCCCGCTTTTTATCATAGACGACGATTTTATAAGGAGAATAATTCCTTTAATGTCGCTAGACAATTTCGCGACAAAGTTTCCCTTTCCGTATTTTCTAAACTGAGCCTGGCGCATAATCTTGCGAACCTCTACGCATGAAGGATATTTCGCAAGGATAGTTGCGCAGATATCGACGGTATAGCCGGGATTCTTGTCTATTGATTTCTCTGCGGATTCGAGTTGTTTTATAAAGCGCGGATCCAAATCGTTAATTTGGGTTTCAATTACTTCTTCCGTAGGTTCTGTAGATGTGGTTTCTGCCATAAATAAAGCCTGTTTGTCGTTAAAGCTTATAAATTAAAACGAGTGCGCGTTCATTTCAAGTCTATTTCTACGGCTTCAAGCAAAAAAGAAATGCATTTTTTTGCCTTTTCGAGTTCCGGAGACTCCGCAAGCAGACGTATTTTCTTTTCAGTTCCGGAATAGCGGACAAGAATTCGCCCTTTGCCGCCAAGCAATTCGCCGCATTTATTGATGGCTTTGGAAAGTTGGGGCGCCTCGTTTACGGGTATTTTGCGCGCCACCTCAACCGACTTTGATATACACGGATACATCGCTATGCCGCCCCTTAACTCCGACAGTTTTTTGCGCTGCTTTGCCATTACAGAAAGCACTGCGAGCGCCGCCGCAAGCCCGTCGCCGCATGGCGATATTTCTGAAAATATAAAGTGCCCCGAATTCTCGCCACCTACATTGCAGTTGTGCTCGAGCATCTCGCGCATTACAAGCCTGTCGCCTATGCCGCACCTGTAAACTTTTATTCCGTTTGCTGCGAGCGATTCGTCAAGGCCGGTATTGCTTTGTAGCGTAGTGACAATCGCGTTGGAAGAAAGCGCGCCGCGGCTTTTGTGCTCCATTGCAATAAGCCCCAAAACCTCCTCGCCTTCAAGAATCGAAAATTTATCGTCGCATACGACCACCCTGTCGCCGTCGCCGTCATGCGCAAAGCCTACGTCCGACCCGCTCTGCCTGCATATGCCCACTATGTTTTCCGGGAATTGGCTGCCAACGGACGCGTTTATATTAAACCCATCGGGCGAGAACGCCGCCTTTACAACTTTCGCGCCGTACCCCTCAAAAACCTTCGACGAGACTTCCGAAGTTGCCCCGTTTGCCATGTCTATCGCGACAGTGTACCCTTCGAGAAAACCGGGCTCAAAAAGCGAACCCATTTTTTGCGCATATTCTTCAAGGGCGAATTTCCCGGCTCTTATTGCGCGCGGCGAAAATTCCTTCTTGGTATACGATTCAAAATCTATACCCATGGAATCGACCCTGCGCTCAATGTCGAGCTGGAAAGCGTCGTCGACTTTTCTCGCGTTGGAATCGAAGAATTTTATGCCGTTGTCTGTGTAAGGGTTGTGGGAAGCCGTTATCATTGCGCCAAGCTTTGCTCTGCGCTTTAACACTGCGTATGCCAATGCGGGCGTCGGCAGCACGCCCATGTATTCAAAGTTTATTCCGCGCCGCTCCAAACCGCGGCAAAACGCCTCCTTCAAAGATTCCGAAGACGCCCGTGTGTCGCACCCGACCACCACTAAGCCTCCCCCGCATTCTTCATTCAGCGAGCCTGCGCATGCCACACCGAGCCCTTCGTAAAAGGGCTCGCTTACTTCAAAATCTCCATATTTTCCGCGAATCCCGTCCGTTCCAAAGTATTTCATCAGCTTCTCCTATTTGGCATATTTTTTCTCAAAATGTCGGAAAGCTCGTCCGCGGACGTATCCTCCAGCTCCCTGCCCTTGCGCTTTAAATCCTCGAAGGTTTTTATCACGGTTTCCGTCATGAACTCGTGGGTTTCTTCGGTTCCGCCAACGAGGGAGAATTTTTCGGCCTGCGTAATGCGCTTTTGCCCGTCGCTGTCAAGCCCTATGCCAAGTAAGTGCGCAGATTTCTTTTTCGCCATATTTAGTTTTGCTCCTTTTCGTCGTCCGCGGCGGGGCGCGGCTCGTCTATTCTCTCGCAATATATTTCTCCGAAACTTTCGTTTTGCGATATTCTAAGCTTTCTGAGGCGGGTGAGCTCGAGCATCGCAATGAAGGTAGCCATTATCGTCACTATTCCGGTCTTCTTTCCGTTAAATACCGAGGAAAACGTAAAATTCTTTTCCGGGATAGAAAGCAGATATTCCATTCTGTCGGCAACAGTCACATTTTCCTCGCGTATCTCGCCCTGCACGAGCTTTTCGGCAAGCCGCCTGAGAACGAGATTAAACACATTCCAAACCTCCATTTTATCGGAGGATTTTAACGGCCTCTCAGGCAGTTCCGTAACCGACACTCTGCGCTCGCCGTAATTCTGGCGCGCGTCTATTAGGTCTTCGAGCCCGTCCGCAGCGCGCTTTACCTTTTTATATTCCAAAAGCTGCTCGACAAGCTGCCAGCGCGGGTCAAGCTCGGAATCGCCGTCGTCCTCCTCGGATTGAACGGCCCTTTCGTCCGTCGGCAGGAGCATTCGGCTTTTTATGTACATTAAGGTAGCGGCCATTACGAAAAACTCGCCCGCCACGTCGAGCGACATGTTTTTCATCGAGCGCAGCACATCCATGTATTGCCGGGTCACTTCCGCTATCGGTATGTCGTATATGTCTATCTCGTTTTTCCTAATAAGGAATAAAAGCAAGTCGAGGGGGCCTTCAAAGACATTTAACTTTACCGACATTTCAAGCCCTCCCGCGAGGGCGTCTTCGTATGCTGGAATGTCTTCTGGCATCGCTGTATTAGAAGATTGCCATAGACAGGCGGGCACCGAACGAGAAATTATTCTGGCGCGTTGAACCCGAGCGGTACGATATTTGATATTCGACTATCCACGAATTTCCAAGCCGCGTCCAAAGGGTATAAGTTTGGTCGGTCATCATATTCAAGCGGTAATCGTACGACCAGCGCCCGAGCAGCTTGTAGCGCTCGCTTATGCGGTATTCCGCAAGGGCCGAATACTGCGTGATTGCCCCTGCAAGATAGCTCGATATAAAATATATTGAGAATTTGTCGGAATCGAAAAGCCCGATATACGCGTTTGTTTCGGGAACATTTAGGTTTTCTATGTTAAACCTGTTATAGCAGCCGATAGTAAGCCAACGCGCGGGAGAAATTGAAACGTTCGTGTACAAGTCGGAGAAAGAAGAGCTTTTAAAATCGTTCTGGGCGAGCACGCGCTTGTCGAAATTAAAGTCCTGAAATATGTCGAGCCTTGCAAGCTCGCGCGAGCCGTATGTTTCGTCGCGCGTTTCGAGAGTATTTTTTATTCCGAGCCGCAAAGTGTTTGTCTTAAACAGCCTGTCGGTGTTCCGCATTTCTCCCAAGTCGAGTATCGGCGGATAGGTGAAATCCTCTATGCTTATTTCGTCGATTGTAGGTATTGCGCCGGAGCCCTGAGTTGCGTTTGGTATGTAGCGGTAGCTCATTATCGGGGTTATATGGTGGCGCAAGCCGTCTATGCCCATTGTCTTGCTTTGGTATTCCCAAGTGCCCCAAATATCCATTTGCGCGTCAAAGCCTATCTGACCCAAAATTCGCGTATATTCGGACGCCCCGTTTTTGGGATTGCCATAGTACGTCAGCCTGCCGCCTATGACGGGCGTAATGGTGCTCCACGAGTTCAAGTGTATTGGGCGCATTATACCGTAATAGGCGTCTACGCGCGCAGTCTCGAAAGTTTCATATATTAACTCCTCCGGCCCGCTATTGCGGAAATATCCCGCAGACAGGTACATGTTCTGATAGAAACCTGTGTTAAAGATTTCCCCCGGCTGCAAGTCGAAGCGCGCCTCGGGCAAACGCTGTTGGACTATCTCCCAATTATTGGGCGCGAACCTCGTAAAGAGCGAAATTGTGTATGCGCTTCCGTAATAGTCAATTTCCCCAAAATTGTCGGGAATTTGGTCGTCATAGAAGAATTCCGGACGGAAGTCGCGCGTGACGAACTCGTCGCTCCACCAAGCGAGGGAACCTATTACCGATATATTGTCAGTCACCATCTGGGCGTGGCGCATCTGCATAAAAAACCTGTCGTTGTCGATAGGTCTGCCGAGGGAATCGACACCGAGAATGTCCTTGCTGCCGTGGTCGTCTATATACGCGCCCTGGAAGAAACCTTTCAGCCATGTTTCGGCGCCTTTGTAGTCGTAGTTAAGGGCGGGGCCGACCAGTACGGAACGCTCGGTGTAATAGTCTAGCAGCATTCCGGGACTGAGGCTGCCGAGACCGTTATACATTACCGTATTTGCGAGAAACGCCCCGTAGTCGGAGTTGTATCCGGCTCTCGTTTGAATATCAAACGGGGGCCGTTCGAGACCGTACTGTGAGTAATATGGCGCGTAAAAAACCGGGACGAGCCCTATCGATACGAGAGCGTCGTCGAGCTCAAGAAGTTCCGTCTGCGTATCGTACCTTATTTGCGACGCCGAGGCCGACATTGAGTATGGCGAGGGCTCGCCGACATACACAGTCGGATTGTCTATCGAAACTTTGTTTTTATCGGAAGTTATGCTGTCGGCTTCCACGAACATTGGCGACGAACCGAAGCGCGCGTGGGGGGTATGCAGCAGTTCCTTTGACGGATTGTAAGAAAATTTTTCGGCAACGACGCGCGATTGGCCGATAGAAGCCTTGACTTTGCCTGACGCCTCGGCCGCGCCGCTGTTTTGCGAGTAGCGGATTTTATCAGCGTGAAGCTCGAATTTTTCGTCTTCAATTTTTGCATTGCCGGTAGCGATTAAGTCGCCCTCGCTATTTTGGACATGCTCAAATTTATCGGCCGATATTTCGGGGGCGGTAATCATATTGGACAATTTGGGTTTCCCGTCCGATTTCTTCACCACGGGCACCGTTTCCTCCGTTTTTTTCGCAAGACCCAGCCGTTCGGCTTCGAGTGCCCTCTGATGCTCTAGAGACACCCACGGCACGTCGGCGCGCTTGCGCGGCTTTTGGGCGGGCTCCGCCGAAAACGCTGCCGGCGCGCAGCACAACTGCGCGAGCGTCGTTGCGGCAATTAATGTCCTTAAAAATTTCACGTCCAACATTTCTACATATCCGCGCCCGCATAACAAGCTTTTTATAAAAAAAGCGACTTTTCCCATTTTAGTGCGGGTTCTTTTCTTGAGGACATTTTGGAGGATAAATTCTCAATTCTTTCCCCCCTGCTAAAATATTTGAGGGGGAAAAAGTCTGTATTTAATTGCTTCAATTTTTACTGTCCGCATGCGGCTCGAAAACTTTGTACGAGAGCGGCTCTATTTGCGCATTTTTATATTTGAATGGAGAGTCCGCATAGTTGCAGACAATTTCAGTGCCGTCCGCGTATCTCGTGCAAAAAACGTCTTTGGATATCTCAGCATGGGAGTCCATAAAAACTTTTTGGAGGCGCGAGAGTTTCGCGTATTCGTCATAGCCTTTTTTTATCGCATTTATGCTTCTGTTAGTCGATGCCTCGTCCTCGCAGACTAAGTCGGCGTTTCCCATCCAGTTGTCGCCGTTGTCGCGGAACGCCGAATATAGGTAAAACATCGGCCTGCCGCCGAATTCCACAAGCTTCAAACGCTTTACGGGGTCTTTTATAGTGTAGTTGGCGCACTCAGTAGCGGGGTTGCTGAGGATTATGCCGTTAAAGACAATCTGCCAAAGAGGCACGAGCTTTCCGGACATAGGGAGAGTTTTTCTATCGAGCAGCGCGAAATGTATGTACAGTCCGAAATCCTGGCTACCTGCCACAAAATAAGATGGCCCCTCGGACGCCGCTCCGCCGAATAGCGACCGCGCGAGCCTTAAAATTTTATTCATATACTCCTCGCTTTCGACGCGGTTGCACGGGTGATTCGGGTCGGCGCATTCGTGCGGGGGAATCATCGATATCACATCTATGTAGTGCAGCCCCCTAAATCCGAGCTCGGCAATTTTCGGCAAGTCCCTCTTTGCAAACTCCCACGCCATTTTGGGGCAGAGATTGTACATTCTTCCGCCGCTCCAGCATGTATTTTTTTGCAGAGAGCCGTCGGACTTTTTGGCGACTGGCGCCCCGCCCTTCCAATCTTTTGATATGCTGTAAATATCAGTGCTGTTGGTATGGCAAACTATCTGGTATCCCATCGACTGCGCTTTTTTTATCAGCTCCTTCAAGCCTTCTTCGCCGCCGAGTTTGGGCTCTACCGGGAATGCAGTCGGCCACCTTCCGTCGTGCCCGCTCACATTCCAGCCGACAAGACATATTTGCACTTTCTCGACTCCCGCGGATTTTAGCCGCGAGATAAAGTCTCCAACCTTTTCAAAAGTCATTTTGACTTTCACTTCGGGCTCGTTTTCCACCGTCTGCTCTTCGATTTTCGGAGGCGCCGGCTTCCAAGCCTGGCGTATTCTAAGCTCAGGCGCGTCGCATGCGTACTCGAGCTCCGGTGTAAGCCTATCGGATATGGGCTTGCAAACGCCCGAGTCGAGAAGTGTCTTGCGGTAATCGCGCGCTATCCCTGAATAATCTGCATTTTCGCCGTCGAGGATTCTGTACTCAATTTCAATGTCCTCATAGGGTTTAAATGCCATTTTGCCGATATTAAAAACCGTCGAGAGCGAGTATCCGCCGTCCTTCAGCTTTGCCAGTGCCGCATGCTCGTGGCGAAGCCCGTTAACAATATAATAAAACGCCCTATCTGCCTTTTTTATCCCGCCGATTGGAAGATGCCATTCGTTTTTGCTCGTGCTATACGGAGTGAATGATGAGTCCTTTTGCTTTATAAAAGGTACTATTACGCTGTTTGGCATAACGATGTATCCGTCGTCGCCCGCGGATGCTTTCATAAAATCGGGGATTATGGAAATTGTATCGGTACGCGCGTCTATTGAGTTGCGGGGAATTTTTAAAACGGCGCGCCCATTTTCAAAATTTAGGAATTTTTCCGAACTTTTTACCGTTCCGTCCTTATATTTTGTAAGTATTTCGACGCGTTCCGCAGCGCTTGCAAAAGCGCATGCCATAATCGTTAAAATTGCTATAATTTTATTCATCATATTTGTATAATATTTTAAATAATATGTAGCATATAAGTCGGTGTCGAGACGCAATTTTTATTTTTTTAGCAACTATTTTTGCCGCAGACTCATCAAAATTTATCCCTACAAAAATATCAGAAAAATTTTAAATATAAAATGCGAAATCGGCAAAAATCCGCCTCGAACAAAAATGGCTACAAACCGCGCAATCCTTTCTATTACCCGCTTCGAAAAAAATCCCATACTTTGCTTCCCAAAGAAACCACAAGCACTGAAATGCCTTTCCTTAACCCTATATGTTTTGGACAATATAAAATGCGCGGACAAAACCAATCGGATAAGACTAAAAATTTCTAAAAAAAAGTTAAAAATTTTTATGCCTCAGCCACGCACAAAAAATTTATATACCCACCCAGACAAAAAAATTTAGGAACAAAAAAAGCGCGGAAAATTTCCGCGCTTTTTGATTTCTCCTATTTGCGTTTATCGAATTAACGGCCGTAGACTTCCACTTCAATGTAGTGGTTCATGTCGTTAGTCGTGTTTCCGTTGGAGAACAAACGGATGTAGCGGGCCTTCACCGGGGGATTTACAACGACGAGCTTGCCGATGTTGGTTTCGATGTAAGCTTTGTCCTTGCCGGCGCCCTTCTTTGCGGAATTGTCGTGGTCGCTATTGAAGATAGTCGTCACGCCCTTGATGAATTCCGGGTCGTCGGAAACTTGAATTATGACGTCTTTGTAGGCGCGTTCCTGGCTGTGGTAGTGCCACATCGCAACCGCAAAGATTTCCGTCTGTTTTTCAAGGTCGATTTGAATCCACTGCAAGCCGTTCATCAGCTCGACATAGCATCCTTCCGCCGCGCCCTTGTCGCCGTCGGTAACGAGCTCGAGTTCTCCAATGAGCGGGAAATCGTCAGAGCTTGTCACTTTCTTGCCCTTGGCGACATTCTTTACATCTTCCGGAACGTCGGGTTCAGGATTGGGAGTTTTGGGCTCGAGGTTGGGGAGCTTTACCGGAACGGGAGTTCCGATTATCTGTGCTCTGGGAACATCGAGCTTTAAGGGCTTGGCGCTAAGCGCAAAAGCGAATGCCAAAGCGGAAACTGCTATTAGAATTTTTTTCATTTTTTTATTATGCTTAGTTAAGGGTTAAATTAGCTTACAATGAAGTCGTCGTCGCTAAATTCGAGCGGACCTTCCGTTATGGCGTCGCGCGCTTTGAATACCGCAGCTTCAGCAGCGAAGGCGTGTTCGGCGTCGCAATTTAGCTTGCCCTTGCCCATGACGGCGTTGAAGAAGTTTTCGATGTGGTACATATGAATCGGCTTCTTTGCTACGTCCGGCTCGTATCCGTCAATCTTTTCCGGGAAGGAATAACCGACGAGTGCAGCCGATTCGCGTGAGTCCGCAACAGTTGTCTTAGCAGCGGAAGCATCGCCTGAGCCTATTACACCATTCTTTACGAGATCGTCCCATTTGGGAGCGTTATTTTCACGGAAGAGCTTTGTAAGCGCGGGATTTTCCGACATCTTCAATGTGCCTTGGTCGCCCATGAACGATTCAAAATATCCGCCGCCCGATGATGTTGTTGTCAGCACTTGGTAGAACGCCTGTGCTTTCTTGCCCTGGAAGGTTTTGTCGAACTCGAATATGCACATTACATTGTCGTCCCAGTCGTGTGCGGGGGAACCGTCGGGCTTTTTGTAATAGTCGCGGTTTCCGGAAGCCATAACGCGCTTGGGGTGTCCGCCGAGCATCCAGCCAAATATGTCAATCTGGTGGGCGCCGAGGTCGGATATCGCGCCGCCGCCGAGGCCTTTGAACCAGCGCCAATTCTTAAACTGGTGCATGTCTTTGTAGCCGTATTCCTTGAGCTTTTCGACGGGAATCGCCGACTTTTCCGGCCAAGTGAGGTCTTGCGATACAGCCCTGTTCCACTGCCCGTTACAAGCCATTATGTTGCCGCAAATATTGTGCTTGCGCAACAGGACATCGCGGGCGTAAATGTAGCGCGGGTTTGAAGTTCTCTGGTGGCCGATTTGCAGGAGCTTTCCGCTCTTGCGGGCGGCGCGAACCATCGCTTTTGCCCCTTCAAGAGTGTCCGACATCATTTTTTCGCAATAGACGTTTACGCCGGCATTGAGGAAGTCGACCGTCATTGGCGAGTGCCAGAAGTCGGGGGTGGCGATAATCACAGCGTCAAGTTCGTTAGCGTGATTTTTTATTAGATCCTTGTAGTTTTCACCCTTTATTTCGCCCATTCTTCCCTTTTTGACGAGGGGAGCATAGGGGTCTTTCCCGCCGAGCACAATGGTGTATCTGGCGGGTTTTTGTTTGAGCTGCCTCATAACGCGAGCCGCCGCGTAATTGCACTTGGGCTGCCAAATGTCGCAAATAGCAACGAAGTTTATGTAGGGGAGCTTCAAGAGGCTGTTCATGAGAACTTCGCCCTCGGCGCCGTAGCCTACGATAGCGACATTCACTTTGTCGCCGCCCTTGCGCTGTGCGGAAAGCATGCCGGGCGAGAGCATTAAGCCGCCGGCGGCAGTTCCAGCCAATTTTAGAAAATCTCTGCGATTAAAGTCGTTCATAGTTATATATCGTATTTATTTTATCTATTTAAAATATTACTCTTTGCTGCAGCACTTGCAAAAACCGAATTTTTTGCAGGGCAGAAGCTCGAATTTATTATAGTCTGCAAGCAACAGAGCCGCGACTATGAGAACCATGTGCACGCCGAGGTACGCAATGCCCGCGGCCGCGCTCGGGCCCATATTGGGTTCGAGAATAATGAAGCCCCAAGTCAGGGAGATGTAGAGCAGACCCATGAGGAAGAGGGACACGCGTGTGCAGATGCCGAGCAACACGGTTATGCCGAGCGCCACGAGGGCGTATCCGAGAACCGCCGCGTAGGGTTCGACCATAAACGATGGCATCAGCGGGCTCGCGCTGAATGTTTCAATCGTCATCGGGCCTTTTTCGGGCAGTCCGTGGTAGGAGGAGAAGCTTATGACATCCATCGTCCCGCTGATTTTTTCGGGAACGTCGGTCACTATTTCCATAGCTTCGCTTCTGCTGAGCCCGTCAGCCATGGTCTCTTTTATTTTTGCCTCAAATTCGGGATTCGGTATTTCCCCCTCAACCTTTCCTATGAATTTTGTGAGCCCCGTTCCTATCGCCCTTGCAGCGAGCCAAAAACGAAGCAGCCAAAACGCCATTGTGTATGTTAGATTTGCAGATTTCATTATTTTTATTTTCTATTTTAGATTAGTCGGAACGAGTCCTTTTCTCAAAAGCTATACCCCGCGCGCCGTTTTTGTAAAGATAAAAAAAACACATCGCCGCGGAAAAAATTTATACAAAAAAACGCCGCGGGATTCCTTGCGGAGCCCCGCGGGCGAAACTCGAAAAAATTATTGATTCGACGTGTCGAAAGCGGAGTCGAACGCAATCTCCGAGCGCGGGAAATCAAAGGCGCGCACGCGGCCGGCAGATTCGGTTGCGCCGTGCACCCTATCCATTCTGCCGTCTTCCCACTCGACAGAGAGCGGGCCGTTGTAGCCGATGTCGTTGAGAGCGACTATAATTTCCTCAAAGTTGATGTCGCCGTGGCCTATCGAGCGGAAGTCCCAATATCTGCGCGGATCGCAGAACTCGGTGTGCCCGCCGAACACTCCGGCTTCGCCGTTGCCGTGCCCCCACCAAACGTCCTTCATATGCACGTGGAAGATTCTGTCGGAGAATTTGCGGATAAACTTTACATAATTTACGCCCTGGTACCCGAAGTGGGAGGGGTCGTAGTTAAATCCGAAGCGCTTGTGGCCGCCGATAGCCTTCAAGGCGCGTTCCGCTGAGGCTATATCGAAGGCGATTTCCGTCGGGTGGACTTCCAGCGCAAAGTTTACGCCCTGTTCGTCGAAGGCGTCGAGAATCGGCTTCCAGCGCTTTGCGAAGTCTTCGTATCCGGCCTCAATCATTTCTTTGGACGCCGGCGGGAAAGAATAGAGGTACTGCCATATCGACGAGCCCGTAAAGCCTGTCACAGTCGGGGGGATCGGAGATTCGGCGAGCGTCTCGGGGCGCATTTCCATAAAAGTTTTGCAGACGGAGGCTGTCTTGACCATTTCGGCCGCCGCGCGCTGGCGCACGCCTTCGGGGTCGCCGTCGCCCCAGATGTAATCTTGCATCATCGCCTTGTGGCGGGTGTCAATATTATCGCACACGCACTGCCCGACGAGGTGGTTCGAAAGCGCAAAGCAATTCAGGCCGTTCGCGGCCAAGATGTCCCAGCGGCTTTTCAGGTAGTCCTTATCGTCGGCCTTTGTCATGTCGAAGTGGTTGGCGGTAAGCGCGATTTCCAAGCCTTCGTAGCCCATGTTTTTCGCGAGGGGCGCGAGGTCTTCGAGTTTCATGTCGGCCCATTGTCCGGTGAATATAGTCAGAGGTCTTGCCATATTATTTTCCTTTGTTTGTTAAATGCGTTGATTGGAATAAAAATAATACCCGCCCCGCACTTTCTTCAAGCATTTTTATTTTTTAGGGCAATTTTTTTAGAGCAATGTTTTCTTCAACAGGCAAATTTAGGGCGTATTTTTTATTTTTCGAGTGCAGAATACAGTTCCCAAACAACACTTATATATAAAAGAGCTTTCTGGAGCCTGGCGTTTTGCCCATTTTTAATACCCTGCGACCCGAATTATAATTTGAATATTTTTGTGAGAAACCGACAACGAGTATTTTACTTGATTTTTTCAAAATGCGCTTCAAAATGGTACAAATTTTTTATAAACATCCGCTACGCAATATGGAAATTACTGAAGAAAAAAACAACGACGTGTCGATTATCGCCTTGAACGGGCGCTTGAATGTGACGACAACCGCCGACCTCGAAAAGGTTTTCAACAAGCTTTTTGAAGAAAAATCCACAAAGATACTCGTCGACTGCCGCGATCTCGAATATATAAGCAGCGCGGGTCTTAGAGTGTTGCTCGCGGCGGCAAAGCAGTTTAAAAAAATATCCGGCGAGATTGCATTGTCGGGTTTGAGCCAGAATGTTAAGCAGGTTTTTGAGATATCCGGCTTTACGACGATTTTCCCGATTTATACTACGCGCGACGAAGCCATAAAAAGCTTCTAACATTGAGCGGGCTTTCGCCCCTTATGCGGAAATTACATTTTGCCCGAAGCGTTTTTATGCGTCGGGCTTTTTTTGTGGCGCTTTTTTCTATTTTTTGCGGACGCTTTTCTATTTTCCATGGAGAATTGACAAAAAAGTACCGCCGTATTTTAAGTCAAAAAAAGTTAAAATCGGATTGAACTAACGCGAACAATCCAGAAAATTTTTTAATTGGCGGCGAATTGAGAATGCAATATACATGCGGCGCGAAAATGCGCCCACTGCAAAACGCCGGGCGATACGGAACAAAAACATAAAAAAGCATGTCGAAAAAAAAAATCCGGGCGGGAATCCGCGCGGACGCGCAAAAAAAAGTTAAAACCATGAAAAAATTCGCCACGTCATGCGCATTGTGCGCGCTTCTCGCGGCAGCCGAAGCTGCCGATATTTCCCTGCCCTACGGAAACGCGGGGCTTGACTACATGTCCGACAAAATAAACTCCGCCGACAACGACCTTCAAGAGCAAACAGGCGTCAGTTTCTTTTTCAACTACTACTCTGTGCTTGTAAGCAATCCTTACGGCGGCGCCGCGCAGGGCACCAATTACACGGGTGAAATGTTGTTCGGGCTGGATTTCGACTTGGAAAAGCAGATAGGCTGGAAGGGAGGGGCTTTTACAATTTCCGGGGCGTACAGTACGGGGGCAAACCTCTCCGACAAAATCGGCAATTTTTTTACTGCGTCGGAATCGTACGTCACAAATGGGGCGGCTTTTTATGAGATGTACTTCACTCAGTCGCTCGATACGCGCGCGGGCTCGATTGAAGTCAACTTCGGGCGCATGAGCATGTCCGACGTATTTATGGCGTTGCCTGTAATGGGATACCTCGTAAGCGGCGGGGCCGACAGCACTCCCGAGGCTATTTTTTACAACTCGCCTTTCACCTCGTCGCCTCAGGCGACTTGGGGAGTGAACGTCCAGTATTCGCCCTCCGAGGAGATAACATTTGCGGCGGGGCTATACCAGGCGCCGCAATCGCTTTCAGACGCCAACTGGAACGGCACGGAGTTCGGCATACACGCTGACGACGGCTATATGGCGCTCTTTCAAGCCTCATGGAGCCCTGAATTTTTCGCAAAGACGGAGGCGGGCGGAAAAGAGATAGCGGGAACTGGTTTGCAGGGATTGTACCAGATAGGCGGATATTTTTTTGGAGGATACGAAGGGCTGACCGACTACTCCGGGGGCGACCGCGGAAGCGGATACGGATTCTGGATTCAGGGCCAGCAGATGATTTGGCGCGACTCCGACGCGCCGTACCGCCATGTCAGCATCTGGGGCGGAATGCAATACGCGCCTGTTCAAAGCATATCGACTATGCCTCTCATGTTTTACGCGGGAGTCCAACTGCAAGGCTTTGTGCCCCGCAGAAGCCAGGACGGGATTTACTTTTCATGGCTGTACGGTTCGTTTAATTCAAAGTACGGATACGGCCAAGGGTCGGAATCTTATTCGGCAACGTACGAAATGGTTGTCGAGGCGACATACGTCATACAGTTAAATGAAAATATATCCATACAGCCCGACTTTCAGTACATATTTAGGCCGAACGGCAATAGCGATATAGACGACGCCCTCGTAATCGGAGGCCAGCTGATAGTCTCTTTTTAGGAAATCGTAAAAAAACTTCTTAATAAAAAAAACGAGCGCGAAAAAAAAGCGCCCATTTTTTGGCTCAATAAAGGCGTATGCCGGAATTGGCAATGGCGCCACTGGCAAGATTGTGAAAATGAGAAAAAATTCTTCTAAAGAAATTTTCTAAAAAAGATTGACATGCCTATGCCGTATGAATTTTTATCGGCAACAGTTCATTCAAATAGGATTTATTTAAATCTATAAGTCGGCATTTATGTCGGCTGCGACGTTTTTAAACAAACGGAAGTCCGTGAAAATCGGACGCGGTCGCGCCTCTGTAATTGTCCCGATACCCGAACATATGCCACTGCGAAATTCGCGGGAAGGCGTCCGGGTTGCGTGCGGAAAATCCGCAGCGCGGGCATAAGCCAGAAGACGTGTTTAAAAATTTCCCTTTGATTCCCGCGCAAGGAAGGCAGAGGGCTTGGTTGCGATTGTCGTTTGCCCCGCATTTTCTTACGTCGATGCGCAGGGCGCGCCTTTTTTCGCTGTGAGCCTCCGAATTCCCCGCTGGGGAAAATTCCGAAACGAAAAAAGGCAACATATGAAAAACTACAAAATATCTGCATTGATTCTTGCGGCAATAGTGTCCGCGGGCGTTTCCTATGCGGGCACATTTGGTTTTGAGGACGTTTCGTCGTCTTTAATTCCCCAAAATACCGGAGCTTTACAGGCCGACGCATATTCCGGCGGTTCTTGCGGAGCTTTCACAACATCTTCAAGTGGAATTAACGCGTCGATAGAATACGCATTTTCATTCGACTACGATACATATTCCGGCTATTGGGCGGGAAGCGCCGTTTCCAACCAAAAAGGCAACGACTCCACCGACTTCGGGAACGACTTGCAGTCGAAACCCGGCGGAGCGGCAGCTGGCGAAAACTTTGCTGTAATGTATCTGCCGTCATATGACGGGAGCGACTACTCTGACCCGGACGTTATGAACAATACACCTGTATTGAAAAACGACCCGGTATTCGGCAATGCGTACTGCACAATTTTTTATAAAAATTACCCGAATGTCACAAGCATAATAACCGACCAGTCGGTAAAGTTTACCACGATAGACGTTGCGCTCACCGCCTATGATTACTATGTGCTTGAAAATGGCAACTACCTTACCGGAACAGTAAACGAAGGCGCCTACGATCCCGTCACCAACCCTTACAAGTCGATATCCAACACGGAAGGATCGTTCTTTGCGCTTAGGATATACGGGCTTGTCGACGAAAGCGGCACGCTGACGGAAGACTATGTCGATACGATTCTTGCAAGCAACGACGGCGGCGAAGTTTTCATATCGCCAGACTGGATGACTATAAATGTGGCGTCTTTAAGCGAGGGTCTCGAAGAAGGCTTGAAAGGGTTGAGTTTCCAGCTTATTAGCAATTTCGGCAACGGCGGCGGGCTTACAATGCCCAATTACATTGCAATCGACAACGTAAATTTCGCCGTTCCTGAACCTGCGGAAGTGGCAGCCATGCTCGGTTTGGCTACACTCGCATTCGCGGTTTCGCGCAGGAAGATTTCTTCACGCAAATAAACACCGGGGGGAGCGTCCGTTTTTACGTTTTTCGCGGGCGCTTTCCCCGTTTCGCTTTCTCAAATGAAACTTTTTTTTAGATTTTGCGCCCTGTGCGCCCTGCTTTCGACGCCCGCGCTCGCCGACGACATACCGGCGGAGTCGACAAGCCGCCCAGACGCCGCAAGCCCGGAAGTACAGGCCGAAAAATCCGCGGACGCCGTCCTCGACGAATTTGTCGTGACGGCTTTTCGCGTTGGGGAGTCCGATCCCCTTTCGCAGGCGTTGAATTCGACCTACATTGGGCGTGATAAAATAGAGGAATCCGCGGCGTTAAACATAGTAGATGTTCTTGAAAAACAAGCGAACGTGAGGTTTCGTTCGGTTGTCGGATCAAACGCCACCGGCGACTTGTCGATGCGCGGGTTCGGGGAAAACTCGCAGACCCGCATACTCGTAATGGTGGACGGTCAGAGATTTAACCGCCCCGACATGGGAGCTATAAACTGGCTGCAAATACCGCTTTCCGATGTTGAGAGCGTGGAAGTTTTGCGCGGGCCGATGAGCGCGCTTTACGGGGCGTCCGCAGAGGCTGGTGTTATAAAGATAAAGACTCGCCGCCCGTCTGAGGACGGCTATTCGTTTTTTGGCGAGGCGGTTTACGGCTCCTACTCCACATACAACCTTGCAGCCCGCGCGAGCGGGAGGGAAGGCGACTGGTTTTTTTCGGCCGGAGTGAACGACTACCAGACTGACGGCTGGCGGGAGAATTCCGAAGCTTGGGCGCGGAGCGCAAACGTTTCATTGGGGTACGACATAAACGAAAAAAATTCGCTCGTTTTTTCCGGTTCATACACGAAATCCTATATAGAATACCCCGGTCCACTTTCGTGGGAGCAGTATGTGCAAGACCCTCGGCAGTCTGACGGAAAGTCGCAATCATCAAAATCCGACGATGGCATTTTTGCCCTGAATCTCGAGACTGAATCCACCGCAGGTAGCGGCGAAGTTGGGCTGGCGGCAAACTTTCGGGACATATACTGGCAGACGAGCTCTAACAGCAGAAATGTTCAATGGACTGCAACATTTACTCCCCGCTACCGCTTTGATGTCGGGGAAAATTCGCATATACTCGCGGGGTTTGACGGAACGTACGAAGACGTCGATTTCAAGCGCTACTACCAGCAGACGCCATACACCCACTCTTTTGCCGACGCCCAGAGGTACTCTTTCTCGCCCTACCTGGGCGCCGACACCACTCTTTTTGAAAAGCTTACAATCAGCGCCGCGGGGAGGTTCGACGCCGCCTGCATGGACGCCCGCAACACTGAATATTTTGAAAACTCAATTCTTCCGACGCGCGTAATAACCGTCGGGGGCAAGCGGTACGAAATACCAAATCCCGACTACGGCCCGACCGTAAAATCGGCCTACGACGAATCCAAGTGGCAGCATGGGTTCGGCGCGAATTTCGGCGCAAATTACAGCCTGAGAGAGGACACATCGGTATTCTTTAAATTCGACCAGATATACCACTATCCGTCGATAGACGAGGTCGCCGCATACCAAGGCTACACCATGGCCCTTCCCTTCAATTTCGATCTCGAGCCCGAAACCGGGCAAAATTACGAGATTGGCGCAAAATATTTTTCCGATAGCTGGACGGTTGTCGCGAGCGCATTTTTGCAATATCTGGACAACGAAATTTCGTTCGACAACACCCAGAACATAAACGTCAACCTTCCGCCGACGCGCCGCTACGGAATAGACGCGCAAATTTCATACGACTCGCAATATTATGGAGCGAGCATAATGTTTACTGCAGTGCGCGCGGAATTTGACGGCGGCGCCCACTCGGGCAGGCGAGTTCCTCTCGTGCCAGACTTCTACGGGAGCGCCGCGGTTTACGTAAAGCCTATTGAATGGATAAAGCTTACATTCAGGGCGAATCTTGCAAACTCGCAGTACGAAGGCAACGACAATTCCAACACCGAAAGAATGATTCCCGCGTACGCCACATTCGACTTTCAGGCGTCGTTCAACTTCTGCCGCTACGGCTCTATTTTCGCCTCGATAGAAAACGCCTTCGACAAGAGATACGTCTCGTGCGGCTGGAGCGGAACATACTATCCGGGAATGGGGCGCATGATGAAAATAGGCTTAAATTTGAAATTCTAGTATGAAAAAGATAGCATGCATATTATTAACAGCCGCGTTCGCGGCTGAAACGCTGCCTGCAAAGGCATATATCCCGATATACGACAATGCGGGCTACAACGAGCAGCTTGGAATAATGACGTCGTTTAGCGGCGGCATAAGCGCGCCTGGGAATCTGTCAATAAGCGTCAACGGCAAATTGTCCGACGGCTCGCAAATAACGTTTGCAGGCTGGGCGAGCGGAGTGGCGGATTACAGCCCGACAAGCGTACCGCCGATGTGGCAAAACACGGAAAACGCCCTTGGGAAGCCCACGTCGAACGATACTTTTGATGTCGTAGTGCTCGGGGACGCCGGAAGCATAACGCTCACCTTCGACGCGCCCATTTGCAACGGCAGCGGATACGACTTCGCCGTTTTTGAAAATTCCCTAAACGACACTTTCTTGGAGTTCGCATTTATAGAGGTTTCGAGCGACGGCGAGCACTTTGTAAGATTCCCGAACTATTATCTCGGAAGCGAACCTGTGGGCTCGGATACCGAAGTTGGCGGCGGCGCAAATGACCCTACATACGTTTACAACCTCGGTAGCAAGTATATGATAGGCTACGGCAACGGATACGACTTGGAAGAGTTAAACCGCGTCGCCGAATACATATCAGAAACCAAGGGTACCGGCGAATGCCAATTCACAGACACGTACGTCGCAGACTTCGAGGCCAACTATTCATACCTCGACATGGGCAGCGTAAACTACGTAAAGATTATCGATATAGTGGGCGACGGCAAAACGCTCGACTCCACGGGAACCCCGATATACGACGCTTATCCGACGCACGGATCCCCCGGGTTTGATTTGAGCGGAGTCGGCGTTATAAACGCCGCTGTTCCGGAGCCAAATGCGGCGGCGGCTATCTTTGCAATCGCGGCGGCGGCTTTTGCGGCTGGGAAATTGCGCAAGAAATCGTCATAGTATTTTAAGTATAGAAAAGCAGTAAAACGCCTTTGAAAATCGTCCGACCGATTTTAAGGCGTTTTTTTTCGATAAAAAATATCGGAGCAAAATAACCGGATTGCATGCGCATGCAAAACTGTGCCCACAAGCCGAATCACCGTTTGCCGCATATAAGGGAAATTGCTTTTCCACAATCAGCAAAAGCGCAAATGGCTTTTTTAAAGGCGGGTACCGCAAGCCAAGTCCAACACGCAGGATTGGAATGCAAATATGAATATCCCGCGCGGGAACAGGAAGCCAAATACGCGCGCGGAAAATTTTTTTGTGGACGCACAGAGTCGCTTTTCTGAAAATGTCCGGCGTGAAATTTAACCCGCGAAAAATATATCCGCTTCCGAGCCCGGATGAAATATCAAAATACCTCCTTGACTCGCCCGCGCCCCTGCGCGGCGACTGGGAATTTTTCGCTTCGGGAAGATGCGCTTTAAACAGGGTAATTTTGGAAATCAAAAAGCGCGGATTCCGCGGGAGAATGTTCTTGCCGCGCTACTTCTGCCCTGAAGCGGCAAGGTCGATTTCAAAGAACGTAAAAGTTGAGTTTTTTGAAGACCTGCCCTCCGAAGACTCTCCGCGTTTTGAAACACTAAACGCAGCCCCCGGCGACGCCGTAATGGCAGTAAATTTTTTCGGCCTGCGCGATATGGCTTTATGGGCGGAATGGAAGCGTTTAAATCCTGAAACAATACTTTTGGAAAACGCCTCGCACACGCCTTTTTCATACGGAGCGGCAGACGCCGACTTTGCGTTCGGCTCGCTGAGGAAATGGCTCCCGTTGTCTGACGGCGGGTTTGTGTCCGCAAAAAATCCCGCGGAAATATTTAGGAAGCCTGCGTCGTCCATGCCGGATTTTGCGTCGGACTTTTTGGCGGCATCACTTTCGCGCGCGCAGGAAAACGGATTTTCAGATGACTTCGCGGAAAGGCTATTTTACGGCGCAGAAGCGAAAATTTCGGCTATAACAAACCCGGCGAGAATGAGCGCGTATTCAATGCATATGCTCGCACGGCTCGACGTAACAAAAATGGCGGAGGTTCGCTATTGCTCGGTTCGCGCATTTTCGCTTAAAGCGGCACTCGGCGGATATTTTGAGGAGCTCTCTTTTTCGGGCGGGAGAAATCCCGAAAAATTTTCGGTCTACTGCCCCGTTTTGAGATTCCGCGCCGCCCATGTGCGCGACGCAGTATATGCAGAGCTAAGAAAAGAAGGCATGTTTGCGCCAATCTATTGGGGCGGCTTCGGAGCCAACGGGAGCGCTGCCGCGCGCGCGGAATCGTCGAAATCCATGTGCATTCCGCCGTTTTTTGCAGACTCGCCCCAAGAGGCCGAGAACTTTTGCGAGTTTATAATTTCCCTTTGCGCCGGCGTATGAGCCACTTTGAGCCGCCGCTTTTTGCGATTGAAGTCTTTGAAAGCTTTTCTCCGTTGTCGCCGCGCAAAAGCGGGCAGTGCCTGAAATCCGGAATTTCCGTCCCGAGCGCGCGCCAAACGAGTATCTGCCGGGCAGTTGAAAGAAGCAGGTCCTCGCCCCTGACAATTTCAGTTATATCCATAAGCCAATCGTCGACAGCCGAAGCCAATTCGTACGACGGTTCCGCGCTTTTGCGCCAGACGAGAAAATCTCCAAAATCCTCCCCGCACACAAATTCCATATCCCCCGCGAGCGAGTCGCGAAAGCGTATTTTTTCGCCGTCGGGGACGCGGAAACGCCAATTAAAATTTCTGAAATTTTTTAATTCCTCCTCCGTTGGTGGGGACAGCGGGCGTAAAGACTCCGGGAAGATGGGCTCCGCGTCGCAAAACGGGAAAGTACGCGCGCAGCTGCGCGCAAATTTTTTAATTTCCGAGCGCGAGTGCGGGCTTGGATAGACAAATTCCCCGCGAATTAGCCTCTCCATGGCAGACTCGTACAGGGAAATCCGCTCGCTCTGCCTGTACGGGCCATACTCTCCCCCCACATCTGGACCTTCGTCCCAGCGCACGCCCACAGAGCGCATATCTTCAATCGCCGCATCTTCGTACGCGCGGGAACATCTTTGGGAATCTATATCGTCAATGCGCAAAACCACTTTTCCGCCAAATTCGCGCGCCCTATCGCATGCGGCGAGAAATGTGCGCGCATGCCCTATATGCAACAGCCCCGATACTGTCGGTGCAACGCGGGTTCTATACGTTTTGCCCTTCATTTTTATGCGCCGGAAAATTTGCGTCGAGAAATTCCCTGAGAGCCGCCGCAGTTTCAAATCCGATTCCGTCCACTTCCCTAAGCTGACCGACAGTGGCCGCCTTTATTTTTGATATGGATCCAAAATGTTCGAGAAGCGCCTTTTTGCGCTTTTCGCCGAGCCCCGGAAAGTCGTCGAGAATGCTCTCCCTTATTTTTCTGCTTCGCAAAGACTCGCTGAAAGAATTTGCGAATCTGTGCGCCTCGTCGCGCACGCGCTGCAATAGTTTCAAGCCTTCGTGGCGGCGCGGGAGAAGCTTTTCCTCGAAAGAGTCGGTGACAATCGTCTCCTCCTTCTTTGCAAGCCCTATGATTTTGGGGGGCGTTATGCCCTCCTCGTCGAAAGCTTTAAGAGCCGAGAATACCTGCCCCTTTCCGCCGTCGATTAGAATCAAGTCGGGCATGGGCAAACCCTCGCGGTGAAGCCGCGCGTATCTTCTCCCTACGGCCTCGCGCATGGCGCGGAAGTCGTCGTTGCCGACAAACGACTTTATTTTGAACCTTCTATATTTTTGCTTTGCCGGCTCTCCGAACTCAAACCTCACCATTGAGGCCACGCAAAAGCTGCCCGAAATGTGCGATATATCGAAGCACTCTATCGACTGCGGGTCTTTCTTCATTCCGAGCGTTTTTCTCAGCGAATCCATCGCGGCAATTGCGATGTCTGCGGGAGACGCTGAAATGTCAGCCTCCACGTTTCCGCGGGCATTTGCCACGCGCGTTTCCTCTATTGCCGCAATCAGGTCTCTCCACTTTGCGGCCTTCTCAAAGTCGAGCGCGTCGGAGGCTTCGCGCATTTTTATCTGAGCCTCGTCGATAGCCCCGCTGTCTCTCCCGCGCAGGTATTCAAGAGCCGCCTCAACCCTGCGCGCGTACTCCGGCTCCTCAACTTCGTTTTCAAAATTCGTTATTTGGCTTCTGGCGTCGTCGTATAGACGCCACTTTCCGTTTTCGAGTTTTTTCGGGTGCGCGTCCGAGAGCAGTATTCCGAACTTCTTTTTTAGTTCCGTCAGCGCGCTTCTTATTGCCGAGGTCCCGAGGTATGGACCAAAGTACATAGCCCCGTCCTCTTTCCTATGGCGCGCGAACGTGAACCTCGGCAAGGGTGCGAATGTTTCGACCCTCAGCAGCAGGAAATTTTTGTTGTCCTTTTCGAGAGTGTTGTAGCGGGGCTTCCAGCGCTTTATGAGCTTGCTTTCAAGTATGACGGCCTCCGCGTCGCTGCGGGTGTTAAAAAACTCAAAGTCTGCAATGCAGTCTACAAGCGACGCGATTTTCGGGTTTGAGGCGCGCGTCTTGTACGAGTTCATAAAATACTGCCCCACCCTGCGCTTCAAATTAACGGCTTTGCCGATATATATTACATTTCCGAGAGAGTCTTTCATAACGTAGACTCCGCTCGTTTTCGGCAGGCGCCTGAGCTTTTCTTTTATGGCGGGAAGGTTGCGCATAATGCCTGTGCTCAGAACAGCGAAAGCTGCATGAAATTGCTCTCGCCCGAGCCTCCGCCCTTGCGGGGCTTTGGCGCGCGGGCCTTGGGCTTTTTGGTTTCACCGAGGTTGTCGAGCATTGTCTCGCCCTCGGACTCGAGCTCCCCGAGAATAACCTTGGCGCGGTCTATCACCTTTTGCGGAAGCCCGGCAAGGCGCGCCACCTGTATGCCGTACGACCTATCCGCGGCGCCGCGTTCTATCGTGCGGGTAAAAATTATTTCGTCGTTCCATTCCCTAACGCTCACGCGAAGGTTTACAAGCCGCGGAAGAGTCTCTTCGAGGCGCGTTATCTCGTGGTAATGGGTTGCGAAAAGCGTACGCGGCCCGCGCGCTCCCTCGCCATGGATAAACTCCGCCACCGCCCAGGCAATGCTTAGGCCGTCGTAGGTGCTCGTTCCCCTGCCTATCTCGTCGAGTATTATGAGCGACCTGTCAGTCGAATTGTTTAAAATGTTCGCCGTCTCGTTCATCTCGACCATAAAGGTGGAATTTCCGCGAGATAGCTCGTCGCTTGCGCCGACGCGGCTGAATATTCTGTCGACAAGCCCTATTCTGCATTTGCGCGCCGGCACGAAAGCTCCCGTTTGCGCCATGAGCGCAATTAGCGCGATTTGGCGGATATAAGTCGATTTTCCAGCCATGTTCGGGCCCGTAATCAGCGCGATCTGCTCCCCCGAAGAAGATAGCGACGCGTCGTTTGGCACGAACGACTCCGTGCGGGCCAGGCCGATTGCGTCGCGGCGCAGCATCTGCTCGACGACCGGATGGCGGCCCTCGGAAATTTCTATCACGTCTGAGTCGTCAACCTCGGGTCGGCAATAGTCCCACTCGCGCGCGATTTCCGCCCAGCCCCTAAAAACGTCAATTCTCGCAAGGGCGTCCGCCATATTTGAAAGTGCGGGCGCGAAATCGAGCGTGCGGGCAACTATTGCGGCAAAAAGCTCCTGCTCCCGCGCGAGCGCGTACTCTTGGGCGTGGAGAATCTCGCGCTCCTTTTCGCGCAGCTGGGCGGTGGTGAACCTGTCGCAGTTGACCATCGTCTGGCGGCGTATATAGTCGGGCGGAACGCTGTCGAGGTTCGACTTTGTCACCTCTATAAAATATCCGAACGCTCCGTTGTACTTTATGCGGAGATTGCGTATTCCCGTGCGCTTTTGCTCGGACTGTTCAAGCTCCGCAAGCCACGCCATGTTGTCGCGCGAAAGCCCCCTGAGCCTGTCGAGTTCGGCGTCAAAGCCCTCGCGAATAATGCCGCCGTCCTGGATTTTCGACGGCAGCTCGTCTGCGAGCGCCGATTCGAGGTACGCTTCAAGCTCTGAAAGATCCGGCAGAGATTCCGCAATTTCCGAGCATCTCCGCCCTCCAACATCGCGAAGCGCCTCGCGTATCGAAGGTATCTGGCGCACGGTTTCGAGAATTGCGCGCAGCTCGCGCGGGTTGCGTATGCGGTTTTGAAGCCTTCCAAGTATTCGCGGAATGTCCCTTATTTGGGAAAGCGAATCCGCGAGGGCCGCGGATTCCTCGCGGGCTGAATAAAGTTCCCAGACGGTGTCCTGGCGCGCGGAAATTTCCTCCAAGTCGAGCGTTGGCGCCGCGAGGAATGTCTCCAAGAGCCTCGCGCCGGCGGCGGTTTTCGTACCGTCCATGACGGAAATCAGGCTGCCCTCGCGCGAGTTCGATGTGGAGCGGAATATCTCAAGGTTCCGCTGGGTTGCGGGGTCGATAAGCACGCATTTTTTACCGGAGAATTTGCGCAGGGTTCTCAAATTTCCGGGGCGTGCACGTAGGTTTTCTGTCACATAAAAGACTATTGCACCTGCGGGGCCAGCCAAGCGCGAGCCGCGCTCTATTCCGAACCCTTCAAGACCCGCGACCGAAAGCGCCTCCTTCACCTGCGCCGCCCCCCAATCAGGCTCAAAACGGAAGTCGTGCAGCAAAGTGACCGTGCGGGTGTCGAGAACGCTCCTAAAAATCGCGTTCCACGCCGCGAGAGCCGGATCCGCGGGCCACTCGCGGGACGCCTGTTCCGGAAGTAGAATTTCCTTGGCGTCGAAAGCGGACAGCACGGGCAGGAAATCCTGCGGGGAGTCGAATTCGGCGCAATAGAATTCCCCGGCGCTAATCTCCATCCACGCGGCGTACAACTTGCGGGATTTGTCAATGTCGAGCGCAAAAATATAATTTCCGCGGCGGCTGTCGAGCTGAGCCTCCTCCATGACGGTGCCGGGTGTAATTATGCGGGTCACTGAGCGCTTTACCAATTTGCCCGCGACGGGAGGCTCATTTTGCTCGCATATCGCAACCTTCTTGTTGCATGCGAGAATCTTTGGAAGGTATTGGTCAATTACATGATACGGTATCCCAGCCATGGGATAATTTTGGCGCTTTGTAAGGGTAATGCCCAGCAGGCGCGAGCCTTCAATGGCATCGTCGTAAAACATCTCGTAAAAGTCTCCGAGCCTGAAAAGAAGCAGAGTGTCTTTCGGCAGGGAGTTTTTAAGACTCCAATACTGTTCCATCATTGGAGTCTGCTTATCAGATTTTTTTTCCGATTTTGCCATTGAAGTTATATTGCCGATTTAACCTTAAATATATTCTAAAATAAAAAAAGAATCGCCAAACATTCAACATTTTAATCTTATATAAACGATATGCCCATATACGAATACAAATGCTCAAAGTGCTCTGCCGTTTTCGAGGCGCTGGTGCGCGGGGACGAAAAGCCCGCATGCCCGGAGTGCGGTTCCAAGCGGCTGAAAAAGCTCGTGTCGGTTTTCGGCGTGGGGACAGCCCGCAAGCCGCGCTCCAAAAGCTGCGCATGCGCCCAAGGGTCACCCCACGGGTGCTGCGGGCATTGCCACTGCGGGCACAGCCATTAAACAAGATGATTTTAAACGGCGTAAAATCCACAAAATTCTTTGCGGCGGCGGCGTTTGCCTCCGCCCTGCTCTGCGGCTGCGCCGGAAGCGAAAGCGGCGCAAAAATCCCGCGCGCGCCGGCGGCGTCGCAAACCTATACGCTTTCGCAAAAAAAGCTCCTTGAAATAGTCGCCGCGCAAAACAAGCTACTGGAAAAAATAAGGGACACAAAAAGCCTTTCCATAATGAAAAACTCCGACCTTCTGTCGGAAAAGAAACGCATAGACTCCCTCTGGAACGAATACTTCACAGGCGAGAAGCGCGACGCCGAAAGCTTCGCAATCTACGGGAAATACCTGCGCGAAACATCAAATTCGACCGCCGCCTACAAGGCGTTTCTCGCGGCCGACGCGCTGGACCCGACCCTCGCCTCGGTAAAGCACCAGCTCGCGGTATACGAAAGCGAAAACGGGCAATTCCCGGAGGCTTACGCGCATTTTCTCGATGCGCTAAAACTCGAGCCCGAAAACAACGTCTACATATCCCAAACAGCAAAATTCCTGATGGTTGCGCGCACGGAGCTAGCCGCGTCCGGGAAATTCGACATTGCCAATCTCGACAAGAAAATGCTCGAATGCTACCGCAAGTGGGCGGACTCCTCCGCTCCAAACTCCCAGGCAAAATGGGAGTGCGCAAAAGCCTTTTACAGCGTCTCAAATCCCGATTGGGAGGAGGCGCTCTCGCGTTGGGAAGACATTATAAAAAATTCCGCCCTCGAGCTTGAAAGGCAGACTGCCCTCGCCAACAAAGCGAGAGTTCTAATAGAGCTTAGGCGCGACGACCAAGCCAGAGAAATCCTTGCAAAAGTAGTAAACGAGCACTTGGCCGAAGATAAAGCAAAGCTTTTAGGCGTAATCGAAAGCGACGCAAAAAATAAAACCCAATCAGAATCAAAATAGCCTTTAACGATGAATCCCGACATTTTAAGCCAGATAAGAGAGGGCGGCATACTCTACATACTGCTGCTAATTGCAGTGACTATGCACGAATTTGGGCATGCATTTTTCGCCGACAAGCTTGGCGATCCGCTTCCCCGCCTGCAAGACCGTGTGACAATAAACCCCCTCGCGCATATGGACACTATCGGGACAGTCGTCCTGCCTATAATAACCATAGCCCTGTCTATGGGGACCGGATTTCCAATGGTATTTGGCTGGGGCAAACCCGTAGAGATTTCCCTATCCAACCCAAAGACACGCAAAAGGATAGACATTATCTCCACGGCGGGAGGGGTCGCAATGAATCTGGTTGTGGCGTTTGTGTCGGCGATGCTGCTTGCGGTATTCCTGCTTTTGGGCTGGGAAAATATGCAGGAGGTAGCGCTTCAATCGGTGTACATAAACTGCGTTCTCTTTGTAATAAATATGATTCCCATACCGCCGCTCGACGGCAGCCGCTTCCTCAAATACGCGGTCGATATGAGCGAGCATACTTACTACGCAATTTCGAGGTACGGAATACTAATATTGCTTTTATTGGTAAACATTCCGTTTACCGCGTCGATATTTATGTTTATAACGAGGGCAATAGCGTCGGTTTTCATATACGCGGCGCTGCTTGTCGTAAAACTGTTTTCATAACAATGCCAATATACAAGTATATTACGATAGAACCCGACGGCTCCGAAGGCGACGTCTTTGAAGTCGAACAGTCTGCAAATTCGGATCCGATAACAAAACACCCTGAAAACGGCAAGCCCGTAAAAAGAGTGTTCGAGGCTCCCAATATAAACATAGAGTACACCCCTGGGAAGGAGAAATCCCTATCAGACACAACGCGCATAAAAAAGGCAGGCTTCAAGATTCTCGAAAAGGATAAACTTACGGGCAAATACCACGCCTTGTAAAAATTTTTAAATTCGCGCGGCAGGCACGATAGTTCTGCACAAGAAAAGATTTTTGCACGCGCGCCCAATAGCGACAATTCTCTTTGCGCCTCCCCTGTATGTTGCAAGCGCGCAAGTTTTTTATCCTATAAAATTAAAATTCTATCCTCCAATAGGCGGATAAAATAAGAGTAGCCATAAAAGTTTTATGCGGTAGCAGCTTGGCTATAAAAAACATCTTATGCCAGCGGGCGAGCCCGTATTTAAGCAGGGAAAACTTTTACGCATTCCAAGCTTAGGAATTGAATATTATTTGACAGTTTGCTTAACGGCATGCTGAGGGAAAGAGATTGTGATATATTAGAGAAAAAATTTTCTTCCGCAATACCTCCGCGCGCGAGTGGAAAATTGTATAAAAAATACGGAAAAATTTTTCGCGCGCTAATTAAAAAGCGCGCATGCTAAAAATTTCACGCACATTAAAACTGTTGTCCAAACGAATTTTTCTAAGCAGCAATCGGGCGCGCGGAAATTTTGTGCGGGAGCGCGCTCTTGAAAAGCGCGCATTCAGATTGCGGCAAGCTTTTGCGCGTTCATATACGGCTATCCCCTAATCCTGCGCGCACCCTTACGATGAATTCTTGTTCGCACCTTGGCGACCGACTTTTTATTATCCCCCGAGACAAGTTCCAATACACTTTATTCTCGCCCAATCGCCTACCACTGCCTTCCGTTAGCCTGCAGATAATCGCCGCCTTTCGCGCGGGCAAGTTTGCGAATATATGCACATTAGGTTTTTTTTACAAAAAAAATATCCCCAAAACTTACAAAGTAAAAAATTACTCTTTGCGCTCGGCGCAATAGCAGTGCGGAAAGCCCTCCGAAAAGCCGGCGCATTAAAAAAATAATGGCAAAAAATTCTTCGATTCGCCGTGGCAAACATCGTTGCAATTCATCTGTAAGCGTGGAAAAGCCATTTTACTCCCGCCCAAATATTCTATGAAAAAGTACCTGATTGCGAAAATTTGTGGCGCAACTAAAAATATCGCGCGGCGCATGCGGAAAGCTATTTTTGCCTCCCACAAAAAGCTAAGCGCGCTTCCTCTCGAATATCGACGACACCAAAGAAGCCAAGATAAACGCCATTCCAATAGAGCCTGTGACGATTTCCGGGACTTCCATAAAAGTCGCAATAAGCATTATAGCCGCAAGCGAACCTATCGCCCAATACGCACCGTGCGTCAGGTACACAAGCTTTTCAAGAGTCTTTTTCTCGACGAGCATAATCGTAAGCGACCTCACAAAAAACGCGCCCACCGCAAGGCCTATCGTTATCACCACAACGTCCTTCGTAAGTGCGAACGCCCCCAGCACGCCGTCGAGCGAAAACGACGCGTCTATGAGTTCGAGATAAATGAATGCCGCAAGCCCCGCATGCTTTAATGCAAACGCATTCTCCTGCTTCGCGAGCGATTCGAGCTTTGAGCTTACCCCGTGTATTAGCAAGTGCGCCACAATGCCGACTATCCCTGCTATAATTGAAACCCAGTGCTGCCCTCCAGAAAGCATCGGCTGTATCGCCCCGAGCGCCGCAAGCGTAAGGACGGTCGGCGCGAACCTGCTCCTGCCGATTTTTTGCAAGAGCTTTTCCGGCATCGAGAGCCAGTGGAGAGATTTTTCCCTGTCGAACATGAACTCGCAAAACAGCATCATCAAAAACGCTCCGCCGAACGAAGATATTCCCACATGCGACTCATGAAGCAATTTGGCGTAATCGTCGGGCTTTTCGAGTGTGAGGCGCAAGACCTCCATGCACGATATATTTGAGAATATCGCTACTATCACAATCGGGAATACAAATCGCATTCCGAAAACCGCAATCGCAATGCCCCAAGTCAAAAAGCGCATGCGCCATTTGTGGGACATTTTTTCAAGCTTCGTGGCGTTTATGACGGCATTGTCAAATGATAGGCTCACTTCTAGGGCTGTAATCACGAGAGCCGTAAACATAAAGCTCCACCCGAGCCCCGCCCCCACGCATTCTCCGCGGTAAAATGCGAGGCCCAACCCCACAATCATTATCCCTATCGACCATTCAAAATATTTTAACATAGGTAGTTTATATTTTCCCCCGAACAGCGACGCGCTACTTGCGTTTTTCCGTAATCGGGAGCATTTGTCCTTTTCTAAAAAGCGTTATCTGGCCAGTGCTCGACGAAACCACAATGGAAATGCAGTCCGCCATGAGGGAAATCGAGTAAGCTGCGGCATGGCGTGCGCCCAGGCCGCCCGGGAGCTGCAATTTAAAATCGGGAGTATGGATTAGTGCGCCGGCGGCTTCAAGAACCCCCGAGGAATCTATTATAAATGCTCCGTCTATCAGCGAATATTCCTTCACAGTCTCGTCCATAAACGGATTCAAGACATTTCTATCCTCAGGTTTGTATCCGTAGAAGGGATTTAAAATCAGCTGCTTCAGATGAGGCTTTAATTCTTCAGCTGAACCGATGACAAATATGCAGCCAACCGGCTTGCCCTCGCGCCCCTCGACTGAAAGCTCAGTTGCTATGTCCAAAACGCGTTCGAGCACTTCCGGGGTGACGCCTTCCGGAAGCATATTTTTTTGCCCGATAAACACGTTGGAAAACTCCTTGCCGATGTCGAGCATTACAATCGTATCAATCAGATTGCTTTCGCGGACTCCGCCGAGGCAGCAGATTTTTTCCTTCGCGCCGAAAGTTCCGCGTGTAAGCCCTATCATAACCGCGCTGCGCAGTTGCGAAAACCTCACGTCAGAAAACGACCTCACGCTTATAAATTCGCATTTAGGGGGCATTGATACGGGCGGTTTTTCGCTTACAATTACAACTTTTGAATCGCCGAAAATCGAAGAAATATCCGGCATTTCGGTAAACGAGTCGCCCAATAAAATTATAGCCGAGCATTTTGCCGCCTTGGAAATTTTAAATGCAGAGCGCATAATCATATCGTTTAGGCGCTCTTCATTGCGCATTGGCTTGCGCTTGGTTTCAGATTTTGCCGTAGATTTTGATTTTCCGCCGTTAAACGCTCCCATCACGGCGTCTTTAAACTCGGGCAAGTCGGCAGCCAACTTTATTTTTGCGCAGACGTCGGCAGAAAATATTTTGGCGAGATTTGAGAGCACGCTGAGATAATTGTCCACCTTTTCGTCCGAGAGCATCAAAAAAAGTATGCGTGTCTGCTTATAGTCCTCCAAGCCGTCGAAGTTTATGCCGTCCTCGGTACATTTTCCAACCGCAAATACGTATTTTTGCTTCAAGCCGGGAACACGCGTATGCGGCATGCATATTCCGTGGCCCAGATAGGTTGATATTGATCTTTCCCTCTCGATTAGATTTTCAACTACGTCTTTGCGCTCCGCCCCGCCGAGAATAGAATCCGGTATGCATTCCAAAAGCTGACCGACCGCCTCGGAAAAATCCGTGGCCGACACATCTACAATCCTCGATTTCGATAGGTAGCGCTTTAAATTCATTACGCTAATTGCTCTTTGGGATATTCCAATTTAACGCGTCTTTTTTCATCTCGTACAGCACGCCTGTTGCGAGAACCGCAATAAAGAAAAGGGTCGGAAGCAGAATCGGGAAATTGTTGGAAACAAAATCCCCGTAGGCGACCGCAAGCGGGATCAGAAAGACGACCTCAATGTCGAAAATCACAAAAAGCATCGCCACAACATAGAATCTTGCGCCGAAGCGCGGGTGGGGCTGTCCTTCTGGGACGACTCCGCATTCGTAGGCGGAATTTGCGGGTTTATTTGCCTTTGCCCTCTGCCCGAAAATCTGGCTTGCCGCGACAATTGCAATTCCCATCGCGAGCGCAGTTATTATCTGAACGAATACCGATATGTACGATGACAATTCCATGTTTTTGGGAATTTCTCACATAGAATCATGCAATGCAACTTTTTTTTGCCTTTTTTTTAACGTATGAAAATCGATATTTCTTAGTTGCTTTGGGCGGCAAAACGCTTGATGTTTTTCGCGCGAAAGGAAGCGTCCGAACCGCAGGTATTTCATGTGAATCGGGCATTTTTCCCAAATTTAACTGGGCGGGATAAAACTTCAAACGCTGGAAGAAATAATAAAAAAAGCCGCGGGTAGCCGCGGCTTTATGGTGAAAGGATAATGAATTATCGCACAAAACTACCTGCGAAACTTGCGGCGCAATCCAGCAAGAATAAGGCAAACTGCGCCTATTGCGGAGGCCATCGCCGCCGGCTCGGGGACTACGACCATCTGCAAGCTGTTGCCGTTCCACGCCAACGAGAAGTTTTCGTCGTCCAATCCCGAAACTATAAAATCATCTGCAAGAGTTCCGTCTTCAGAAAAACCTTCAAGCGAGCCTGCCGAGATTATATCGTAGGTCCCGGAAGATATTGAAGATAAGTCCAATTCTGAAAAATCGAGCGTCACTTTCTTCTCTGAGTCTTTGGAGAATTTTCCGCCGAAATCGAATAGCGCTGAATCGGGGTCAAGCTCGCATATATGGAGAATAACGTTGCTTGTGCCAAATTCGACCGTTTCGGCAATTAACATCGACTTTACATACATATTTAAGGTCTGCTCCGCAGTCCCGGTCATTGCGAAAGACTTGGCTTTAACCTCGTCTATGTACGCGCCTTGCGCGCCAATCGCGCCGTTTGTTATACCCTGGGACATGAGCTGCCCGCCGACATCAATTTTAAAGGAAGTCTGAGCAGCCGAGTCGGATATGACAATACTATGGTTGCCTGAATAGAACATATTTAGGTTTCCCGTGACTTTAAGCACAAATTCGCTTTCAGTGGCATTTTCGCTGCCCAGAACGAGGCGCCTCGTCCAATAGGATCTCGAATAAATATTTCCGACCGAGTAGCTCGAACCGAAAACCACATCACCGTAGTCTTTTGCTTCACCCGAAAACGTTATTTCCGACGAATTTTCGCCAATCACGCCGACTTCATAACGGATAAATCCGACAGTGTCAGATGCGGTTGGAGCAGTCGTTGCTTGGGTATACACGCTGTAATTTCCGGAGTCTCCCTTTGTAGTATATTCTCCGGTATAATCTTCGGGATAGAGGGGGGCGTAATTGCAATTACTTATGCTCCCCGCAGTTATCAGATACCACGAGGAAGCGTCGTCCAACGCCCCGGAACCTTTGTAAATGTATCCTACATTCGCAAGCACAGAGCCCGCCGCAAGGCAAAAAATTGGCAATATAAATTTCTTCATATTCATTTTCTATATTGTTTATTATGAGATTTTGACGGTCAAGTTTTTTTTGCCGGCATAATTATCTGCTGAAATTCTTTGAAACGACCCTACCCGCGATGCGCGCAACCAATACAAAAGCGTTTGCCGGTTTTTGCGCGGCAAACGCATATTTTTATAAAAACCGCCCCTTATCGACCTTGGGCAATGTCGAGCGCAAAGTATGTTAGAATTATATCGGCGCCCGCGCGTTTTATGCAGAGCAAAGATTCGTCCCTTGCGCGTTCAAGGTCAATCCAGCCCTTCAAAGCAGCAGCCTGAATCATCGAGTACTCCCCGGACACTTGGTATGCCGCAACCGGAAGATTCGTGCGCGCCTTAATCTTTGCCACGATATCGAGGTATGTGCCGGCGGGCTTTACCATTATTACGTCGGCGCCCTCCTCTTCGTCCAAATCGGCCTCGCGGAGCGCCTCGGAGCAGTTTGCAGGGTTTAGCTGGTAGCCGCGCTTGTCGAGATACACCTTTTTGGCTCCTCCGGCGGACTTTGGCGCGGAACCTATGGCGTCGCGAAAAGGACCGTAGCAGGCTGAGGCGTATTTTGCGCTGTAAGCCATTATTGCTGTTTCAGTAAAGTCGCATTCGTCAAGCGTCGAGCGAATCGCGCCAATGCGCCCGTCCATCATGTCCGAGGGCGCCACGAAATCGGCGCCCGCCTGCGCCGCCAAAGCAGCCATTCCCGCGAGCACTTCAACGGTTTCGTCATTTAAAATCCATTTTCCGGAAGAGTCGAGAATCCCGTCGTGGCCGTGCGAAGTGTACGGGTCGAGCGCAATGTCGGCGACCACCACCATTTCCGGAAAGCGCTTTTTGACGGCGGCAATAGCGCGGTTTGCAAGAGACTTCGGGTTGACGGCCTCGTCCGCCCGCGGTGTCTTTCGCGCAGGGTCGACTAGCGGGAAAGGCGCTATTGCGCGCACTCCGCATTTAAGCGATTTTTCGCAAAGTTTCAAGAGGGAGTCTATCGTATGGCGCGAAACTCCCGGCATCGACGGGATTTTGACGGATCCGTTTTTGCCCTCCATAATAAACACGGGCAGAATCATATCCGCCGGATCGAGTCTGTTTTCCGCGCAGAGCGACAACATAGACGCGCCTTTGCGGAGTCTTCTTGGCCTTTTGGGCATATCGAGCTTGAATTTTTCTTCCATTGTGTTTTGATATTGCGCCAGTCTAAAAAAAATCTCAACAAAAATGAAACCGAGCATTTATAATACGCTGACAAGGAGAAAAGACGTTCTCGAACCGTCCGGAAAAGTTTTTGGAATGTACTGCTGCGGCCCGACGGTATACGGGCCGGCGCATATCGGCAATTTCAGGACGTTCCTCGCGCAAGACGTGCTGCGCAGGGTTCTCGAATGTTCGGGCCTTAAGGTAAAGCACGTCCGCAATATAACCGACGTCGACGACAAGACAATACGCGAAAGCCGCAAACTTGGCGTCAGCCTCTCGGAGTTCACATCAAAGTGGACTGACAAGTTCCACGCAGACTGCGAGCGCCTGAATATGCTTCCTCCCACAGTTGAGCCAAAGGCGACCGAACATATTAAAGAGCAGCTTGAAATGGTCTCAAAGCTCGTCGACAACGGGCACGCCTACGTCTCGGGCGACGGCAGCGTTTACTTTAAGATTTCGTCCGATCCCGAATACGGAAAACTGTCGGGGCTCGACCGCGAAAACCTCGCAACGCAAAGCGTAAACTCTGCGGGCGACGCAAATCTCGCGGACGAATACGAAAGGGAAAACGTCTCAGATTTCGCCTTGTGGAAGAGCCGCAAGCCGGAAGACGGCGAGAATTTCTGGAAGTCTCCTTGGGGCGAGGGGCGTCCGGGCTGGCATATTGAATGCTCGGCGATGTCTACAAAATATCTCGGGCCAACCTTTGACCTTCATGGCGGCGGGATTGACCTATGCTTTCCGCACCATGAGAACGAAATAGCCCAAAGCGAATGCTCCACAGGCTGCAAACCGTACGTAAAATATTGGTTCCACAGCGCGCACTTAATGGTTGAGGGAGCGAAAATGTCAAAGAGCCTCGGCAACCTGTACACCTTTGACGACCTTGCGTCCAAAGGCTATACAGCGCAGCAGATAAGGTACGCACTGATATCCGGGCACTACCGCCAGCAACTCAACTTCACTTTTAAGGGGCTCGACGACGCAAAGAGCGCACTTGCAAAGCTCTCGAAATCGCTAAAATCGGCTCTTGAAAAGCTCGGGCTTAAAATGTCTGACTTCAAAAAGCTCGTAAAGCCCTCGGCCAAGTTTGAAGGAACGGCTTTTGAAGGAGCGTGGACGGCGCTTTGCGACGACATAAACGTGCCAAAGGCAATCGGTGAAATATTCGCCTCTCTCGGAAAGCTTGGCGACTCCCAAGAAAACTTGAATGCATTTGGCGGGTTGATGTACGCACTGGGCATAGATTTGTCGGAAATTGAGAATGAAACACAGGAAACGCCCATTGAAATTCCCGATGAAATTGTGGAGCTTGCTAACAAGAGATGGGAGGCAAAAAAAGCGAAAAACTTTGCTCTCGCGGACGAACTTCGTAAGAAGATTTCCGATTTGGGCTGGACTGTTCTCGACAAAAAAGACGGTTTTGATATAAAGAAGTAAAAGCGCATCGTGCATTCCGCAGCTTTTGCGGAATGTTGGCGCAATGCGGCGGGCGTACTATGCCCGCCGTTTTTTTGTCGTTATCGAAAAAATGGAGGGTAGACGGGAGAAGCCCGCCTTGGATTCGGGGAAAATTACTCCTAAAAAAAGCACTCTCGTTTGCCGAATCCGCGAAAATATTTGTCGGACGCGGGCGCGTGTGTGGTGTGTGTGGGGGGGGGGCAAGTTCCCTAAAATCTATGGAGCGAACATTCCTCAAATATACTCATTTTGCGCAAAGGAACTGGCAAAGACAATTTTGCCGAGGATTTTTGCCGCAAAACTCTAAGTTTACAGTAAACTAAATTTTCTATTTTTATTTTTGATTATAAATAAAAAGAAGAATATAAAGAGAAATGTAAAATTATTTTTTGCCCCATGAAAAAATTGCTTTCTTACATAAAAAATTCAGCATTTCTGCCAATATGCGCAGGCATTGCCGCAATCCAGCCCCAACTATCCGCGCAAATCCAGGAGTTGTATTTTAACGATGTCACAGACAACAATTCAACATATATAAGCGACATCTCCAACTGGTATACGGATACTTCACGGACGACACCATTTACCGGAACTCTCGACGGCAACCAAAACGGCAATGTCTCTGGTTCAGGAGGGTTTTCCATAAAAGTGGCGGCATTCAATACCCCGACATTTAACAATTTAACATACACGGCAGAAGACATTTTAACAACTTTTGATTTTCTGGTACTTGGCAACGATACCGTTCTCACAATAAATGGAGATCTTACTACCAACTTTTCATTAGGCAACGATGGCACATTTAATAGTCAACGCACTGCAGGCCTTGTTCTATGGTCAAAATCTACTCTACACGTCAAAGGCGACTGGATTATAAGTTCGAGTAGAGCCGGATCCTCTAACTACCAAGCTGTGAAGATAACTACGGGTGGAGATGATATAAACGGATCCGTTTTGGTTGATGGCAATATAATCTCAAAAGGACCCGACAACATAATATTTTCGACTGTGCGCGGCGATTTTAAGGTTGGGGGCACCATAGACTTAAATGGCGGCCAGTGGAATCTGGCGTCTACAACATCCGCCAACACATATACAAGGGAAATCGGAGGGCTTGGAAAAGCTGACGGAAGCAATGACAGGGTCAGAATGAACATTACAAATACTTCTACAGAACCAAGCAATGCAGTAGTCAATTTAATTTTCAAAAACAAGTCTTCGTACGAAGCAACGACAGCATTTTCCAGAGCAAAAACTGATAATGCAAAATTGAACCTCACAATGATGGCGGAAGACGCCGCAAACGGAAGACAAATTCTTAGAATTGACACGTATCCTTTATACTGGTGCAACGGAGTGGAAATGTACGACGCAAACATAAACGACGTGGAGGTAAACTCCGGCAGGCTCGATATTGGCATGTATTATGGACTAAAAGGCAACAACCTGCAAATTTACAGTCATAGCGGCAGGGCCGAAGACGCCGTCTTCAGCGCAACCTCGCTAATGACGGGCAACGAAATGGGCAGAGCCGAGTTCGACTCAATGTCCTTCTACAAGGGAACGATAGTATTCGACCTCGCGGAAGTCGACAAGGACTTCATTCAGATTAACGGCGGAGTCACGCGCCTCGCGCAAGATGCAAAACTCGTTTTCGACATAAATCTTTCAGCAGCAGATCTTAAAATGTATCTTGAAGCAATCGGGGAAGAAATGATGCAGTGGGATATAATGTCGTTTAAAACAGACGATTCCAATATCGTGGAGGACGACATCATATTAAAGACGCAATCGGGCATTGAAGGAGCACTCGATTTTGTCGCCGACCAATCGTCAGGGCTGACAACAGTATATGTTGAATTGGCATTGGTCCCCGAACCTTCGACTGTTGCCGCAATACTCGGCGCGGCGGCAATAGCCTACGCCCTAATCCGCAGGAGAAAATGACACTTTTATAAAACTGCTGTATAGAAATTGAAGCGCGCGGATTATTTATCCGCGCCTTTTATTTACAAATTTTAGCGGATAAAATTTTCTATTTTTGGAGTATAAGCTTTCCCGTATTTAACACCAATACGGGAATTATTATATTTTGCGGCTTGGGATATAAATAGAATAAAAATAGGCGCGCGGTTGCAAAATTACTGGACATGTATTTTATATCCTGCAATCGCCGCAGGAACTATTAAAAATTGCATATAACATATTTTGGAGAGATAAAAATTTTATCTAAGTTTTCCAATAAAAAATATGCGCTTTGCCAATTAGAATTATTACGGATAAAATCGATTTCATCGGAGTAAATGGGGCATATTAAATATGGCTATTCCTTGGAACATCGCTATTATACGCGCCCAGAATTTAGTAGTAAAATTTTTAAAATTGTTGAACGGCAAATTAAGAAAAAAAAGTCAGGCGCGCCGAAGGTATCTAAAGATTTTTTGATTTTTGTTTGGGTTGAGAAATAACCGCTCCAAAATAAAAAAATGCTGGGTACAATACTCCGAGACAAGCGTTAAAACCGACTCTGTAAAGTGCCCTACAAAAAACTGTGACATTAAATTGCAACACACCGCGCAAAAAATACTAAAACCGTCCCCATAAAAATAGCGGGCGCACTTGTTCACACAGGCGCAAAATATAATTTTATTTTTGTTTGAGAAGATCCGCAAAAAAACGGTTTAAGTTGCCAACGCAGGCGCAAATATATTGCGCCTTTGCAAAAAACCGCAAAAAGGCGCCGCACTTGCCAGTGCACGTACAAAATATATTACTATTTTGCAAAAATCCGCAAAAAAAGGGCGGGCGCACTTGGCAACGCAGGGCAAAATATTTTACAAAAAAAGGGCGAACGCAAAATGCGATCCACCCTTTGACTTTAAATTTGCCACACCGCTTATCGGCGGAGTTTCAGGCGCTGAATCAGCGCGTTGTATCTGTCGAGCGAAGTGCGCTTGAGATAGTCGAGCAGCTTCCTGCGGCGGCTTGTCATAGCGATAAGCCCGCGGCGCGAATGGAAGTCTTTCTTATTTGTTGAAAGGTGGTTCGTAAGGTGGGCAATCCTCGCGGAGAGAATCGCAACCTGCACTTCGCACGAACCTGTATCGCCTTCGTTAAGGGCGTATTCCTTTATAATTTCTTGTTTGTTTATGGATTTGTGTTCGGACATTTTTAGTCTTTCATATTACGCGAATTAGGGCCTCCCATTTGAAAAGCCGCGCCCCAGCTCCGAGCCGGAAACGCCGTCTAAACCCGCTTGGCGGAGTTTCGCGGAATGTGTGGCGGCAACCCGAGCGCATTTTGCGCAAGCAGAAGCGTCGCACATTCTGACGCATTGTTTAAAACTCTCAGAATCCACTTTTTTATTCAAGCTTTTTTTATAAAAAAGCGTTCGGAAAAAGAAATTCACTGCGGGCACCTGCCCTTTTTATTTTGCAGCCTACAATTAGGTACAGCCTACAACTTCCGCACAATCCGCAAAAAAAATGTCTTCGGCAATCCGCAGATAAATTAGCAAAGGCAAAAATTTTTCCCCTCCGAAACGGCATCGTAATCATTCAAAAAATTGCAAAGTTTCGCAAAGGATTTTCGGAATACCGCCTTTTGAAGGCGGCGGAATCTGCCGCAAAGCGTTTTATTTTGCGCGCAATGATTTTTTGCTGCGTAGCATATTTTTTTGGCGGCAAAGAGAAAAATCCAAAACCGCGTCATTCGATTTCTATTTTAAACTCGTTGTCCGAATCCCTGTTCCAAGACAAGTGCTGGGTCTTTGCGGAAGCCGCAAAAAGCGGCGAATACGTGCGCATTGAAATTGTTTTGCCGTCCGGCATAAATTCCATTATCCGCAACCAGCCGTCGCCGCCGTTGCCATTCCACCCTCCGACCGCCTGCGGATTGAACATTACTACGGGAATTTTACGGCCCTTTGAGTTTTCATATAAAATGTCGTCCGACATTTTTGACGGGTCGCCTGAATGCCCGCATAAAACGAGTTTTATATTGTCCGAATCAGACACCAGCTTTTTCATCATCGCGGCCGCCCAGTTGCGCGGCTGCAGTTTGTAGCCCTCGCTCTCGGCAATCGACGTTTTCAGCCCCTTCTTGACTCTCAGGACAGAATGGGTGAGGATTATAGCCTTTGAATCTTTATACTTTTTGTTTCCGAGAAGCTTTTTGGCCCAATCCAAAACTTCGTCGCGCGGCGCAAATTCGAGGGACAACACCAAGACTTTCCCCCACTTGCCGCAGTCGAACGCAAAAGCCGCGTTTTCAAGCGTCATAATTCCTGCCGCATTCGGGAAGGTCGAAACAAGGTTGTCGCGCCAGAGGGGATTTTTTGAAACCGGGAAATAATCATTAAAGTATGTGTTGCGGTTTTCCGAGCTTTCGTAGCCGTAGTCGTGGTTGCCGGTGCACAGTACGTACGGAATTTCCCCGTCGAGGCGCGAGAACGCCCGCGCAGCCGCCTCCCATTGTAAGAAGCTTTGGGCGTCGCCGTTTATGTCGCCCCTTGTAAGGGGAAATGCCGTTAGAGTATCGTTGCGCTCGACAATATCCCCAGTGCAAAGAACCGCCTTTATTTTCAAGGCATATTTGTGCGCCGCAGTCCATGCCGTCATAAGCTCGAATATCGGCTGCGAGAACGTATTTTTTGTGTACGTCTGCGGATCGCCGTACAATATCATAGAGAAGGATTCCCCATTCTCGAGAACCGGCGGATTTTCAAGCTTTACGTCGGAAGGGTGCGTCTGGCGAGTGCCGCAAACGCCGCAGCAATTTTGAACCGTCTGCGCCGCCGCAACCGACAGCGCGGCTATACATATTATCAATGCCGCAACTCTCATTTTCTATTTGAAATCCTCGCTAAAACGCCTGTGTATTCCGTCGAAAGAGCCGTTTGAGAAAAATGCGCATAATATTTTCCCGCCTTTTCCAGTCTCTTCCCTAACCTGTTTTTCCAGCTCCTCAAGCAATCCTGCATTGGAAGAAAACGCAGTTATTTTTCCTGGGTCGGAAGCCGCCATCGCCGAAGTGTCGACACGGCTTTCGGCGGAAACTTTTGATGTGTCCGCCGCGCCGATAAACGCCCTGTCGGCGGTGTCTATTGCGAGCGCAAACCTGTCCTGCAATACGTTGCGCTTGGCAGTGTTGCTGCGGGGCTCAAAGCATGCCCAGATTTTAAAGTCCGGATACTTGCGCCTGAGAGATGCAACCGTCATTTCTATGGCGGTCGGGTGGTGCCCGAAATCTTCGACAGCCACAACCGACGGCGTATTTAAAATGACCTCCTGCCGCCTTCGCACTCCCTTAAAATCAACAAGGCATTCGGCGGGGATTGCGAGCGGATTTTCAAGACCTGCGATTATCGAAGCCCCCGCAATCGCCATTGCCGCGTTGCGCGCGTTAAATTCCCCCTGCAAGCCCCACTCGACGCACTTTTCAACACCGAATCCGGATACTTTGAACGACGAAGACTCTCCGCTTTGGACAAAATCCGATATGCGCACATCGCAAGAATCGGAAAATCCCACTTTAATTCTGCGGACCCACGGAGTCGGTTCGAGGGACGCTATATTCTCATCGTCCCCGTTTTCGACTATCGCCCCGAGCGGCGAAACTATGCGCCTGACGTGTGTGAATGTGCGCTTTACGTCGTACAGGTCGCGGAATATGTCGGCGTGGTCAAACTCTATATTGTTAATGGCAAGAACCCTCGGGCGGTAGTGTATAAACTTGCTGCGCTTGTCGAAGAACGCGCTGTCATATTCGTCGCCCTCTATCACAAACGGCGAGCCGCCTGTTCCCCCGAGATTTGAGCCGCCTTCCGAAAAATCAATCGGGACTCCGCCAATCAGCCAGCCGGGGTTCATTCCCGCGCTTTTTAGCAGGTACGCGGCTATTGTCGTAGTCGTCGTCTTTCCGTGCGTGCCGCTTATCACGAGGCTCGGGCGCTTCCCGATGAGCCTTTCTCCTATAAGAGACGGCAAGCTTGTGTAGGCAATCGAGGGATTTGCCAGCACATATTCCACTTCGGGATTCATTCTGCTTACGGCATTGCCGATTACCACTATGTCAGGGGAAAATTCCTCCAAATTGCGGGCGTTCCAGCCTTCGTACGAGCGAACGCCCGCGGCGGCGAGCGCCGATTTCATAGGGTCGTACATGCCCTTGTCGGAGCCGAGCACATCGTGCCCGAGCTTTTTCATAAGTATGGCGACATTGCCCATGGCTGTGCCGCAAACTCCCACAAAAAATATTTTCATTTTTTCTTTAAAATTTTGTCGAAGAACGCGACGGCGTCGTTCCAAGAGCGCAGGCGGAACGGATCGTTGGGCTTGACGTTCCAAAATGCGTGGTCGTTAGAATCGTAATAGACGGCTTCGCATTTGACGCCGAGCTTGTCGAGGGCGGATTTCATCATTCTGCTTTCATTGGAAGTCACGGCGGGGTCGTTCTTTGCATGCAAAAGCAAAACCGGCGGCATCGACCGGTTAAGGTAGGTGTAGGGCGAGTAGCGCGCGGCCTTTTTGTGGTCGTTGCCGAACATTTTTCCGAAGCGGCGCGGATTTGTCATGTCGCAGCCTGCGGCCATGGCTACGCACGCCTGGACGGAATCGTCAATTCCCTCAAAGAAATCGGAGCTCCAGAAAGTCCCGGTTGTCGCCGCGAGCTGCACAGACATCACCCCTCCCGACGAGCCGCCTACAACCCCTATTTTTTCCGGGTCGCCGAAATAGCGCGAGGCGTTCTTTTTGAGCCATGCTAGGGCGCGCTTCGCGTCGAAAAGCGCGCAATCCCAGTCGTATTCCGGCCAGAGCCTGTATGATATGCATGCAATAACATACCCTTTGGAAGCCATGTATGCCGCCATCATCGCAAACTTCTTTTCGTTGCCCATGCTCCAACCGCCGCCGTGGATTGCTATCAGGCATGGATAAGGCTTTTTGTCGCCCTTGTACTTATCGTTCGGGTAATATAAATCAAGCTTGACGTCGGGATCGGGGCATTCGGGATAGTAGCGGATTCCCTCGTCGAGATTTACGTTTCCGGGCTTGTCGAACGTCACCAATATCTGGTTGCCCGCCCTGCCCGCGCATTTTCCCGAACCGCTTTCGGGATTTGCGGCGCACGCGCAAAGAAGAGGGACAATGCACGAATACAATATTACATTTAGTGCTCTCATTCCTTAAAAAATTTGATTAAATTAAATATTGTTGCTCCGGGATCTTCGACAGTTGTCTGCCTCGTTCCGTTGGGGCCCGATACCGTCCTTGTAGTCGCGCAGGCCCCGAGAAGCGCGCAAAGCAAAAGCGCAAGCACTGGAAAGAGGCGCCGCATGCGCTATTTTAAAATTTTGTCGAAGAAGTCGGCGGCATCAGTCCACGAACGCAGGCGCAGGGGGTCGTACGGCTTGGTGTTCCAGAATGCGTGGTCGTCGGAGTCGTAGAATATTATGTCGCACTTAGCACCAGCCTTTCCGTAGGCGGCCTTGATGTTTTTGCTCTCGGAAATCGGGACTACGGGATCCCTTTCAGAATGCAAAATGAGCATCGGAGCGCTTTTGGGCCCGACATACGCCATCGGCGACAATTCCTTCGCGCGCTGTTTCTCGTTTCCGCCCGGGAAGAGCTTCCATCTTGCGAAAGTGTCGAGGTTTGTCACGGGCGCCATGGGGACTGCGGCCTGCACGGAATCGTCGAATCCGTCCTTAAAAATTTCCTTCCATTTAGGCGCGCCCGCGCTCACGGCGAGCAGCGCGCTAAGGTGACCTCCGGCGCTCCCGCCTGTGACACCTACGCGATTCGGGTTCCCGCCGTATTTTTCAGCATTCTTTTTAAGCCACCAGAGGGCTTTTTTGACGTCGTACGCGCAGTCCTCCATTTGGTACTCAGGCCGCAAGCGGTAGGCGGTGCACGCGACTACATAGCCTTTCGACGCCAAAAACGCCGCCATCATCGCATATTTCTTCTCGTTGCCCATGCTCCAACCGCCGCCGTGGATTAAGAGAATGCACGGATAGGGCTTTTTGCCGCCCTTGAATTTGTCGTTCGGGTAATAGACGTCGAGCTTGACGTCGGGGTCGGGACACTTAGGGTCGAAGCGCACACCTTCTTCGAGGGACACGTTCCACGGCTTGTCGAAAGTGACCACTATTTGGTTGCCCATGCGGTGCGGCGATCTGCCGTCGGACGAATAAGCGGAAAACGCCGCAAACGCGGCTGCCAATAAAAGTATTTTTTTGATTGCCTTCATTGGATTGATAAAAATTTTTTGCTGATAAAAAGTCAACCGTATTATGTGCCTACGCACGCCGCAAGCGCGGATATTTTTCTTGATGAAAAGCGCGTTTTTTTAATTATGTTTTTCGCAAAAAAAAATGAAGCCGCCGGAAATAAAAATACTGCCCGACGATGTGGCGAATAAAATCGCCGCGGGAGAGGTTGTCGAGCGCCCTGCGTCGGTCGTGAAAGAGCTGCTTGAAAACTCTATCGACGCCGGGGCTACGCGCATAGACATAGAGTTTAAACACGGCGGCAAGACTTTTATAAAAGTGCTCGACAACGGCTGCGGAATGACGCGCCAGCAGGCTCTCATGAGCCTTGAACAGCACGCCACAAGCAAAATACGCTCCCCCGAAGACCTTTTCTCTATTTCTTCCTACGGATTCAGGGGAGAGGCCGTTCCGTCGATAGCAAGCGTAAGCAAATTCCGAATGCGCACCCGCCCAGAAGGCGAAAGCGTCGGCACCCAGATAGACTCCTACGCGAGCCAAGTTCTATCCGTAAAAGAGTGCGGAATGCCGCGCGGAACTGAAATACTCGTCGAGAATCTCTTTTCAGGCGTGCCCGCCCGCCGCAAATTTTTAAAGAGCGACAACGTCGAGGCGGGCCATATTGCGAGGCTCTGCCGCCTTTACGCGCTCGCCCTCCCGAACTTGTCGCTGACTCTCGTAGAAAACTCCAAAGTGCTGTTTCATTCGGAGGAGGGATTCGGCGTCATTGCGCGGATATCAAAAATATTCGGGCGGGAAACGGCTGAAAATCTGATAGAGCTGAAAGAATCGCAAAAATACGGAATGAAAGTCTCGGGCGCGATACTCGTTCCAGGCGAATCTTTTTCTACTTCCCGCAATATATGCGTATTTATAAACGGCAGGCCCGTGGAATGCAGGGCTGTGTACGCCGCAGTAAAAGAGGCGTACTCGCAATTTGTGCCAAAAGGCAGGTTTGCCGGAGCGTTTTTGTTTATCGAGCTAAACCCGTCGTCTGTCGATGTAAACGTCCACCCCGCAAAGAGGGAGGTGCGTCTAAAAGACGAGCTTGGAGTAAAAAATTTTATAGCAGACGCAATAATCGAGCGCCTTAAATCGTTTTCGTTCCAAGAGCCGTTTGGAGCTTTTGGAAGACGCGCGGGCGATTGCGCTCCATCGGCTGAGTTTTCGCGCGCGCTTGAAAGCTTTTCCGGCAAAAACTCTCCCGGACAAAACAACCCCGAAAACGCCCAGGAGGCGCGCATGGGCTTGGCGGCAAAAAGTTCTGGCGGCGCAGGCGGCGCAATGTGCGACCTGCGCGGAACCCCCGCCCTTTCCAATAATGACGGGCAAAAAGAGCAAGCGGACTTTCCCGATGCGCGGATAGCCGGAGAAAAATCTTTTGAAGTAGGCGAGAGCGCGAAAATTCTAAAAGAGAGTGCGCCCGACAGCGGAACCGAAAAAATTCGCGGTGCTGAAGAACTTCGCGCTTTTGAAGTTGCGGCGGCCTCTCCGGCTCCTGCAATAGTCCCCGACGCAGACAAAAGCCGTGCTTTCAGCGGATATTCGGAGGATTTGCAGGCAGCGCAATCGGCTCGGGCGGCGGCGGCAAAGCACGCATGGAGGTATGTCGGGTGCATAGCGCGAAGGTTTGCTATATTCGAGACGCCAAAATCAATGGCAATAATGTCAATTTTATCCGCGCTCAGGAGGGTGGACTTTAACCGCATAATGAAGGCGTTGGAGGGGGAAAAGGCACTATCGCAAAAACTCTTGCTGCCGATAACAATGGAGTTCGGAATCTCCGACGACGAATTTTTCCGCGCCAACAGAGCGCTTTTTGAATCGTGCGGCTTCGAGATAGACGATTTCGGCAAGGGATATTACAGGATTGCCGCAACTCCCGCATGGCTAGAATTTTTCGAGGCGGAAAAATTTGTGCGCGACATTGTCGAAAGTTCGTCCGAAAGCGGGCTCAGGACGCGTTCCAAGAGGCTCGGCGACGAAATGTTTGCGGCTATCGCCGCGGGCAAAATAGGAATAGGAGGCTTCATATGCACTGAGGAATCCGCAACTTCACTGCTGTCGAACCTCCTCTCGTGCCCTATGCATATGACTTCCCCCGACGGGCGCAAAACTCTGTACGAAATATCGCATTCGCGCCTATTGTCGCTCTTTGGAGAAAACGCTTAGTTTTTTCCCGCGACTAAACGGCGCGTTTATCTGGTGCGATTCACGAGCAAAAATTAACCGCATTTATTTAACTGCGGGCAGATTCTTACGAACTTCCAAAAGAAAATTAGTGAGGTTTTTAGGTGGTGTAAAAAGCGCGAAATTTTATTTTTTTCAAGAGGCAAATTGCAAGGTAAGGGTTAACCGATATTCCTAAAAAAATTTTGTAAAAGCTTAAAAATGCCACCGTGCGAATAAAAAAACCTTCCGCAAATTTTGGCAATCTCCATTTGCATTCTGCGCCAATGCGCGCGCGGCGGGTGGATTTTTCAGGTTTATCCTAAAAATTTGCCGATTGGCAAGCCGAAGGGGAACCTCAACCTCATATCTCAAACTTTGAAGAAAAACTCTTACTAAAAACGATAAAAAAAATTCTCGCCGCATTACAGGCAAACGCGAAAAACAAACGCAAAAAATATCCCAAACCGCGAATGGAATTATAAGGCAACTCTAAAACAAAAATCCGCCCCTGCCCCGTGCGCCGCGACGCTTTTGGCGCCGCCCGAAAAAAATGCCGCAAAAAATATCGAAAACTGGCAATCGCCATTCAATTAGGCTGGACACGCCCTCCGTTTAATGTTTGTCTTGCAAACGCATATATTTTATTCGGCTAAAAACAACACGCCGACAAAGAGAAATCGCACGCCCGAGACGTCCCAACCGTACGGCTGCAAAAAAGGAAAAATATAATGGATCAAAAATACAGTGTAGAGGTCCCCGACCTCGGAATACAAATCTCCACCGGCTCGATAGCCAAGCAGGCGAACGGATCGGTGACAATAAGCATGGGAGAGACAAACCTCCTCGTCACCGCGACAGCAGCAGGCGCCCTGCGCGACGGGCAGGACTTCTTCCCCCTCACGGTGGACTACCGCGAAACCTTCTCCGCCGCCGGAAAAATCCCCGGAGGCTATTTCAAACGCGAAGGCCGCCCCAACGAAAAAGAAATTCTGACATCGAGACTTTGCGACAGGCCCCTTCGCCCGCTATTTCCGAAGGGCTTTATGAATGAAGTCCAGGTAATAGGGCTTCTGCTCTCGGCTGACATGGTAAACGACCCCGATATTTTGATGGTAAACGGCGCTTCCGCGGCGCTGCTTATTTCCGACATACCGTGGAACGGACCTATCGGCGGCGTGAGAATCGGCGAAATCGACGGGAAATTCGTAGTCAACCCGACCCACGAGCAAATGCTCGACTCCACACTCGACCTCGTGTACGTCGGCAACGAGCGCGAGATGATGATGATAGAAGGCTCCGCCGAACAGTGCCCCGAAGACAGGTTTATAGAAGCCCTCGAATTCGCCCAGGTACAGATTCAGAAAATAATCTCCGCCCAGAGGGAGCTCGCTAAAATTTGCGGAAAGCAAAAGCGCGAATTTCCGCTTGTCGTATGCAAGCCGGAAATCATGCAGATGTGCTCCGAATACGTCGGCGGGCGCCTTCTCGAAGCTGTATTCCAAGACAGCAAGCTAAAGAGGCAGGCCGACGTCGACGCCCTAATGCAGGAGACCGCCGAATTTGTAAAAGGCAAAATCGGCGAGGAAGAGTTCGACATGGCGCAAATCAAAATGGCGTTTGAAGAATTGCAGGAAAAAGTATACCGCGACAATATCCTCGACGCAGGCAAGCGCTGCGACGGCAGGACATACATGGACTTGCGCCCGATAAGCGCAAAAACAGGCGTCCTTCCCCGCGTGCACGGCAGCGCACTGTTCTCCCGCGGAGAGACGCAGGCACTGGTGCTTACGACCCTCGGCACGACGAGAGACTGCCAGGAGCTCGACGGGCTCACCGGCGGAACGAAACAAAAGTCGTTCATACTTCACTACAACTTCCCGCCCTACTCCGTCGGCGAAACCGGACGCTTCGGAAGCCCGGGCCGCCGCGAAATCGGCCACGGTGCGCTCGCGGAACGCTCGCTGCTTCCCGTGCTTCCGTCGGAAGACGAATTTCCGTACGCAATACGCTTGGTGTCTGAAATAATGGAGTCCAACGGCTCCACTTCGATGGCTTCGGTATGCGGAGGCTGCCTCAGCCTTATGGACGCAGGTGTGCCGATTCAGACGCCTGTATCCGGCATAAGCTGCGGGCTTGTCACCCGCAAGGACGAAAGCGGCAAGATAATAAAGCACGTTGTGCTCACCGACATCATAGGCGCGGAAGACCACTACGGAGACATGGACTTTAAAATCTGCGGAACCAAAAACGGCATAACCGGCTTCCAGCTCGACTTGAAAATCGACGGGCTGCCGATTGAAATCGCGAAAGAGGCGATTTACCGCAACCACGATGTCAGAATGAAAATTCTCGGCATAATGGCGGAAGCGATAGCCGAGCCCAACAAGGAGCTCAAGCCTTGCGCGCCGCGGATTAAGATAATGAAGATAGATCCCGATAAAATCGGCATGCTAATCGGCCCCGGAGGCAAAAATATCCGCCGCATAACGGAATATTCCGGAGCGCAAATAGACATCGACGACGACAACCCCGGAAGAGTCTGCATATACGCCACAAGCGAGGAAAGCATGAAACGCGCGATATCCGAAGTGGAACTTGTCACGGGCGAGATAGAAGTCGGCAAGACCTACAAAGGTATAGTTCGCTCTATAAAAGACTTTGGCGCGTTCGTAGAATGCCTGCCAGGCAAAGAGGGGCTCGTTCACATATCCGAGCTTGCGGACTTCCGCGTGAACAAGACCGAAGACGTCTGCAAGCTTGGCGACGAGATACTCGTAAAGTGCATAGGCATAGACGACAAAGGCAGAGTTCGCCTCTCCCGCCGCGCCGCCTTGTGCGAGCAACAGGGAATCCCGTACGAGCCGAAGTCTCGCTAAGAAACACAATTTATTTCAAGCGCCCCGATTTTTCGGGGCGTTTTTTTTTATCCAAACATAAAAATTTTTTCGCGCGTGTTTTTTACGGCACTCTATCCAGTTCTTTTTTTGGGGATTTTAAATTATTTTGAACTGCATTCTTTCAGATACCATATTTGCCAGCGTTATTTTTAATAAATTGCATTAAGCCTCAACCGCTTTCCCTGGAATGTTTAGTTTAGCGGATAAAACAAGTGCGCAACACCACAATTTTTTTGAAGATGCACAAACACAACATTGAAAATCCGCATATAAAAAAGTTATCTGCAATCGAAAAAATAAAAAAGGCGCATTCATAATGAACGCGCCTTTTTGTTTGGAGAAAAGCGAGAGGTTATTTCCTTCTGCAGTAGGCTGCAAACAGCAAAGCGCACAAACCGAACACCGCTGCAATTTCGGAAGGCTCGGGGACAGAGAACGTAACATCGGCGCCTGTCGCACCAAACACAGCTTTCCATGCAAAGCCGTTCGACACGCCGTTAAGCACAGTCCCTTCAATGTCGCTTCCGCTCTCATATGTTATCATGTCTTCAAATATCGCCGCATCAAGCTCTATCAATTCCTTCATTCCCTCGGCGTCAAATTGAAATTCCAATGTAAACGAACCGTCTCCCTTGCTAAGCTTTCCGCTGAATACGAGCTTGTCGAATGTGGCGTCGGCGGCGATATCGAAAAGAATAGCCCCGCTATTAAGAGTTCCGTTACCAAAGCGCGCAATTCCTATATCGGGGGCGGTAGAGCCGGCATCGGTTTGGGCGGCTATTGAAAACGTACCGCCGTCGAGCACCAGCGAGCCCGAGACGTAGTCGCCCGCACCGTAATTGAACACTCCGCTTTTTACTGTGAGAGTATCTATTATGTTGGAGTTTGTCGCGCCAGTGCATGCGGTGGATTTTGTCACTCTAAAGTTTTGTGTACCCGTTCCGTCCATAGTCACGTTTAGGCGCGAATCAGCATGGGTTGTATATTTAGTTAATTCGCCCTGCCATGACCCGCCATTAGTTATCGTTATGTTTGCGACCGACTTCGCGGCATAGTACGTCGCACTGTCAAAACCAAGCACGAACTTTCCAGAACCCTCAAGACCGCCCACAGTAAAGTTTGATTCTAGCCCCTTTGTATTGCGCGCAAGCAGAAGAGCTGCGCCAGATGCCATATTTATTTTACCGCCTATTGAAACATTTGAGGCATTAAAATAAACATTCATTGTGCCGTCTGTGTTTTTTTGAATATTTAAATCTCCGCCAACCTTAAAGGCTGATAGAGGAGATTGTGTACTTTGACCAAAAGCTACTAATAATACTAAACCTTCCCCTATATCGTTTTTTACGGTAAGGTTACTCTTAAAATCGTATGTGCCTTCCCCGCTGAACACAAGCTGAAACCAACCTAATGCGGCATTTATTACGGAATCATTAGCTATTTCAAGAGTATTTTTGCCAGTTAATCTTAATATGTAGTCTTTATCCTTGCCACGCATGGCCAAATCTAGAGAATCAATCTTATAATCGCCGTCGATTTTTAATGTCCTTCCTGCGTTTGGCGTATAATTGCTATTATGCATAATTACATCGCCGCCATTCTGGGGGAAAGTCTGGGTTGTCTCACCGCTGATGTCCCATATTGGCTCAAAACTCCAATTTATATCGTTGAAATCATTTAATGTAAACGTCTCCGCATATAGCGAAGCGGCTATAACAGATGTTGCTATTGATATAAACAATTTTTTGTGATTCATGACTGTAATTCTCCTAACAGCGCATACAATATTTTTACAAAAATAATATATAAAGAATAAATGCCCAAATCTTAACTGTTTAGAAAATTACAATAGAATATAATTCAAAATTATATCAAAATAGTACAATCGTCTAAACCGCAACTATTCGCCAAAATTTTATCCTATACACATAATGCAAAAAACATCGACGCGCGCATTCCACGCTAACCTTACAATTTAACCTTCTTAGCGCTCCCGCATTGAATAAAATCCGCATATAAAAAAGTTATCTGCAATCGAAAAAATAAAAAAGGCGCATTCATAATGAACGCGCCTTTTTGTTTGGAGAAAAGCGAGAGGTTATTTCCTTCTGCAGTAGGCTGCAAACAGCAAAGCGCACAAACCGAACACCGCTGCAATTTCGGAAGGCTCGGGGACAGAGAACGTAACATCGGCGCCTGTCGCACCAAACACAGCTTTCCATGCAAAGCCGTTCGACACGCCGTTAAGCACAGTCCCTTCAATGTCGCTTCCGCTCTCATATGTTATCATGTCTTCAAATATCGCCGCATCAAGCTCTATCAATTCCTTCATTCCCTCGGCGTCAAATTGAAATTCCAATGTAAACGAACCGTCTCCCTTGCTAAGCTTTCCGCTGAATACGAGCTTGTCGAATGTGGCGTCGGCGGCGATATCGAAAAGAATAGCCCCGCTATTAAGAGTTCCGTTACCAAAGCGCGCAATTCCTATATCGGGGGCGGTAGAGCCGGCATCGGTTTGGGCGGCTATTGAAAACGTACCGCCGTCGAGCACCAGCGAGCCCGAGACGTAGTCGCCCGCACCGTAATTGAACACTCCGCTTTTTACTGTGAGAGTATCTATTATGTTGGAGTTTGTCGCGCCAGTGCATGCGGTGGATTTTGTCACTCTAAAGTTTTGTGTACCCGTTCCGTCCATAGTCACGTTTAGGCGCGAATCAGCATGGGTTGTATATTTAGTTAATTCGCCCTGCCATGACCCGCCATTAGTTATCGTTATGTTTGCGACCGACTTCGCGGCATAGTACGTCGCACTGTCAAAACCAAGCACGAACTTTCCAGAACCCTCAAGACCGCCCACCGTAAAGTTTGATTCTACCCCCTTTGTATTGCGCGCAAACAGAAAAGCCGCGCCAGATGCCATATTTATTTTGCCGCCTACTGAAACATTTAAGGCATTAAAATAAACGCTAATATCGCCTTTTGTGTTTTTCTGGATATTTAAATCTCCTCCAACCTTAAAAGCAGATAGAGGAGATTGCGAACTTTCACCAAAAGCAACTATCGATTTTAAACCGTCGCCAATGTCGCTTTTTACGGTGAGGTTTTTCTTAAAATCTAATGTGCCAGTGCCGCTAAATATTAACTGATACCAATTGTAGGCCGCGTCTATCACCGAGTCGTTTGCTATTTCAAGCGTATTTGTATTGCCCACAACAAATCTATAATGATTGCTACCTGTCATCTCCATGGTTAGGGAATCAATTTTGTAGTTCCCGTTTACTTTGATTTCATATTGGGCAGAATTATTGCCTTTAAGAATAACGTCGCCGCCGTTTTCGGGAAATGTCTGCGAGGTCGTCCCGCTCACGTCCCAAGCCGACGCATCGTTCCAATTGACGTTTGCGTCATATTTGTTTAATGTAAACGTCTCCGCAGATAGCGAAGCAGCGGCAAATAAAGCAGTTGTAGTTAATATTTGTTTCGTTATGCTCATATCGAATTTCTCCTTTTCGGTATAATCTCCTAGTACATAAAAGGTTTATTTAAAAGTCTATTATCGCAAATTTTAACGGTTAAAAATTTTTTTAGAAAACTTATCCTCAGAATTTTACTGACTTAAGCTGCGCCATTTTCGTTCTACAACATCTCGCATATTTAAATTACGAAAGCCGTTATCTATGGTTATAGTAATTAGGCGCATTTAAAATATGGCTCACAAAACCACATAATATTTTCTGATTTGAGTGCCTCTAAATTAAAGCTCAACCCACCGGTTGTAAATGCGCCGTTTTGCCGCGGAATAAAAAAATTTACGCCTATGAAAAATTTCAAAGAAAAACGGTTCGGCTAATCGCCGAACCGTTTGTATCATTATCTTAACCTATAAAAAAATTTTTCGCCCTCCGTATCCGTTTAAATTGCGCCGTATGGGGCGCGTGCAGACTCATGCGAAGGCTACTTTTCAGAGCCAACCTTTTTTACCTGAGAATGCAATATCATAGGCATTCCGCCATATATCCCAGACGCTATCGGCCCCGAATTCCAAGTGCCTTTTTGCCCGCTGCCGGCGTCGGGATAATGATACCACAAATCGTTGCCCCATGTTATCCGCTTGTCGGCAGGCAATGTTGCGTCGTACAAGCACCTGTTCGCCCATGTGTTGCCTACTTCCGCAACTATCTTGTTTTTGCCGGCTTTAACATAGTCTGTGACATCGAGCCTGTACGGATATTTCCATACCGTTCCGACAAGCTTGCCGTTGACGCTCACCCTCGCAACGTCTCCTACTTTCGCAAAGTCGAGGTACGCCCTCTTGTCGGTTCCCAACTTTTCGGCAGGTATATCGGCGTACATCGTGTATTCCGCAACACCCGAATAATGCTTTATGCGCGGGTCGGAACTTTCTGTCCACGACTCAGGAGAAGTAAATGTAGCCTTTTTCGGGCCGCCAAACTTCTCGTTAAACCTGACTTCATACGGCGGCTTTATGACTGTCGGCTCAACCGCCTCCTCCGCTATCGCCGCACCCTTGGAACCGTCGGGGAAAATGCATTCAACTTTTCCCTTTTCAAAAAATTCCGCTACAACCTTTCCATCTTCTGAAACTGAAACGACCGGCTCTACGTCCGCAGCCTTCCTCGGGGCAAACATTTGTTTCTTTGCGTCAGCCCCCACTTCCGCATCGCCGAGCGCGCGGTTGTAAACCGTAAGCGACGATATTTTTCCATTGAACCCGCTACCCTCAAATTCCGATGGGTGCGGAATGCGCGGCGATTTTATCCCGGACTTTACAAATTTTCCGTTTATGTACAGATTCGGGATACCGTCGCGGTAAACCACAGCAACGCGCGTATTCGGAGAAATCGGTGCCATATGGACCAATACGGCGTTTCTGTATCCTGCGCCGTGCTCCACAACGGCAATCCCGTTCGAACCCGCCATTGCGCCAATTCCGGTGTGCTTGTTGCCAAGCGCATTGTGCATGCCAACAGCCGGCACGGCTTCAACTTCGCGCTTCGGATTTATAATGCCGTAATTCTGCTCTTTAAATTCGCCAATCTCGGCCTTCGGAGAAACGGTAAACGCCATCGAGAAATTGTTCTCCGGAGAACCCGCAAGCGAGCCGCCGCCCGCCGCGACATTCGGGAAACGCTCAGCTCCGTTTATTGAATATCCGCTAATTTGAGCGGCATTGGGCTTTCCGTCGAACACTACGAATAAATTTGTGTGCGGGGGCAAACTAAGCGGCACGGAAGAATAGCCGTCCTTTTCCGAGACCGCAGCCGCCGCATATTTGCGCCCGGTTTCAGGATCCCAAACGCTTACGCCCTTGCCGGCGACGTCGAACGACGCCACAATTTTCTGCGTTGCAGCCGTCGCGTTCAGCACCCAGTACCACGCGGAGCCGTCTTTGTGGATTCTCTTTGTCCAGAGGATTTTTGACGAATCCAATTCGCCAGACGAGCCACGGCAGAAAAACGACGGCTTTATGCCGGCCGCTTCAGCCGCTTCCTTCGCGGAATAGTTCGCGTATACAGTACCCTTGCCGATTTTCCTTACCGACTTTTCCGGACCGCCGAAAAGCTCTTTATTGAGGGCGCGCCACTGGCGCTCGGCGCGCTTTCCGCCAATGAGCGTATCGTACCTGCCGTCGTAGAAGTAGCCGGCTATCGACGCGCCGGCCTCGACGTACTCCTTCAATTTTTTAAGGGTGTCAAGGCGCAAAAATCTGTCCTTATTAATAGCCATAAGGTCGTATTGCATTCTTCCGGGGCTTACCAATTTTCCGTTTTCGACGCGCAGGTAGTTGCGGACGCCGTCTCCGTTTACCATGTCTATCTCAACATTGTCCGGAGGCTCTATCGTGCCGTTTTCCACCGGAACCCTGTCCGATACAAAACTTAATATGCGCGCGCCGGATTTCCCCTTTTGCATCATATACTGGACTCTTGCGATGTAGTCGAAGAACGGCCTTGAAAGCTTAAACCACGGCATCTTGCGGTTTAAGACCGACCCCCACGGCTCCATCTGCCAACCGGGAACGCTCTCGTCCGGCTGGTGTGTGTATGAATGGAATACCATCACGTTGTAACCCGAAAGCAATATCGTGTCCGTGACTCCTTTGAGAGAGCTTGGGCAATCGGTCCAGTTTCCGTTTGCCTGCGATAGAGATTCGCATGTAGTGAGCCCTTTGCCGTAGAAGTGCGAGGCGCTCGGGGCATTGCCCCATCTGCCGTTCCCCTCCGTCGCAAACCGCACTCCTGCGACGCCGTTTGTGCGGCGCATTCCCTGCCATACCTCGTGCTGCGGAATATCGGACACTTTAAAGCCGTACATAGGGTCGCACATAAATGTCTCCGAGGCAGGCTCGCTCTCGTATAGGAGCCCGGACTCCCTTATGCGCTCGCCGAGGCGCCCGTAAAAATTCTCCATGACGAGTTTTGAGGTCACCGCGCGCAAGTCTGAAGCGAACGCCTCTGTGCGCTGTTTTCCGTCAACGCAGTCTCCGACAAAAGTCGGGGCGAATTTAAGCATATCGTATCCGTTTTCTTTTTTGAAAGTCTCGTCGAGCCCGTCAGTCCAGCTCTGGTTTCCGCACTCCCATGAGTCGGTCTCTACATATTTAAATATTTTTCCCGCGTCGGCGCCGGCGGTCTCAATCATCTTTTTTATATAAGAGTCGAAATGAGTATCTACAGCCTTTTTGCTCATTTTGTCTATTTCTAGCCCGGAGCCGCCTTTTGTAGCGGGGTGGACGCGTCTGCCGCTCGTTGTGAACCCGAGGCGCATAATATTCCATTTGCCGGCGGGCACGTTCCATTTAAAGTTTCCATCGGCATCGAGGGCGTTTTTAAATATATGGACGTTCTTGCTGTCGATTACGGCATTTTCGGGAACGGGAATGTCGTCGTAGGGCAGCGGCATTGAAGTTGAGCTTCTATGCGGAACTATATTGACCTTCGCAAGCTGGGCTTGGATAAAGGGCATTTTTGCGGGCAGCGATCCCGGGGGGACGAGCTCAAGCCCAAGAACCTCGATGACATTTGTTTTATTTTCCCAGTCGCGGTAATTGTCTTTGCGCACTATCCGCCAAAATTTAGCCTTTTTGGCGGGAAATTTTAAGAGAACGTCGCCGCTTTTAAAGTTTACGTCGGCGACTTTTTCAAAGGTCTTGCCGTCGTTGGAGACTTCAAGGACGACAGGGCGCGGAAGCTGCCAATGTCTTCTAAGCGAAAGCGCGAGTGTGTCCGCTTCATAGGGCTCGCTAAATTCAAGCACAAAGCCGAACGATTCAAATTTTGTCTTTTCAGTTTTCGCGGAAAATCTTTTTCCGCTCCAATTTGTAATGGGCTCGAATGGGACAGTTTCCGAGGTCGCCGGTGAAATGCTCTTTAGCTTTGAATACATTTCAGGGGCGTCGGGGCGGACATTTGGCCACGCTATTACTGCGATATCTTTGTAATAGCCCATATTTGCGTAAGGCTTTGGAAGGTTTATCGACTTCTGTCCGGCGCTCTCGACTTTTTTTATCGTCCATGAAAGAGTTTTCATGGAATCTTCGGGGGCAATCCACGGCCCGCCCGCTTCCGACCAGCCGTCGCAATTATGTATGCCTATATCGACTCCGAACTCCTTTCCTTTTTCGACTGCAAATTTGAAAGTCTCAAACCATTCGGGGGAATTGAAAACCAGCGGCCCAGGCTTGGTTTTGCTCCTCATTACGTTGCTGCAATTTGCGCTTATATTAAATATGATGGCAGCCCCGTATCCGTTTTCAGACATCGCCTTCAAGTCGGCTTCAATGCCCTCTTTGGAAACGTTGCCGTCAATCCAGTGCCACCAAGTCTGGGGGCGAGATTTACCCGTCGGATTTAGGAACTCGCCGTATTTTGGCGCGCTCGAAGGCTCGTCGGGATTGTAATTCGTGTATTTGTAAAATTCTCCGTCGCCCGCAAACGCTGTAAGCGACAACATTCCAAAGGTTGAAGCCGCGGAAATTATTAACTTATCTTTCAGCATAAATTTCTCCCCAATAATTTAAATAAACACAAAAAAGTTAAATTTTTAGATAAATTACATATTTAGAATGGTCATTGCAAGATTTTTCTAACAAAAATAAAAAAATTCCCAAAAAAACAAATAAAATAGTTGTTTAAAAATGCTTGACTGTCGGAGGGCATTTTAAAGACTATAATTAAAAGCCACGGTTATGGCCGCGGCGAATTTTGAGATTGCGCGCATAAAAGATCCCCGACTGAAAACCGGGGAATTTTGGCGTGCGCTCAAAATGCGCGAAGAAAACAATGCCCTGCGCCCCCGCGCCAAGACATTTAACAAACCAAAACAACGAGTAATGAAAAACGAAAACAATCTGTTCGCAGAATTCAAACCGTCTACTTACGAAGAATGGAAAGAAGCGTCGGAAAAACTCCTAAAAGGCGCGCCCTTCGATAAGAAGATGTACTCAAAAACACCCGAAGGGATTGTCCTCAGACCCATATATAATAAAGAGGACATAAACTTTGAGATATCCCTGCCCGGATACGACGACTACGTCCGCGGAACGACTGTGGAAGGCAATAAAGGCAGCCCGTGGAAAATCGACCAGCAGATATACGCCTCCACCCCGAAAGAATTTAACAAGCTCGCGCTCGACGCCTTGAACAAGGGGCAGACAGCCTTGGAAATAAAACTCGACTGCCCGAGCTCGCGCGGGATAGACGCCGACAAGTCGGAAGAAGGCAAGGTAGGCTGCTGCGGACTGTCGGTCTCCACTAAAAAAGACTTCGACGAAGCCTTGAAAGGCATCGAAACCGACTGCGTTGAAATAAACATATCCACCGGTTCGAGAGCCGCCGACATCGCCGCCATACTCTACGCCTCGCAAAAGGGCAAGAAACTTTCCGGCGGCATAAGATTCGACCCCATCGGCACGCTCGCAAAGCGCGGCAAGCTCGACCGCAAGCTCGACTGCGCGTTTGACGAAATGTTCGCCCTCGCGTCGTTCAACGCAAAGAACATGCCCTCATTCGGCGCGATAGGCGTCGACACAATGCCCTACTCTTCCTCCGGCGCAAGCGCGGTTGAAGAGCTTGCCATAGCTATGGCAACGGCAGCCGCCTATCTCCGCGAGATGCTCGCAAGGGGCATGGAAATAGACGAAGCAGCCCCCCTCGTGCGCTTCCGCATGTCGCTTGGCTCGGACTTCTTCATGACAATAGCAAAACTCAGGGCCGCGCGCGTGCTCTGGGCAAAGGTTGTAGAAGCGTTCGGAGGCTCCGAAGACTCGCGCAAGATACGCCTGAACGTTGCTACCGCGACATACAACAAAACAGTTTACGACCCGTACGTAAACATGCTGCGCACCGCAACCGAAGCCTTCTCCGGAGTTATCGGCGGCTGCGATTCAATGACGGTTGCGCCCTTCGACGAAATAATCCGCAAGCCCGATGAATTTTCTTCGAGAATCTCCCGCAACCAGCAGATAATATTGCAGGAAGAGTGCAATTTAACCGACGTTATCGACCCAGCGGGCGGTTCCTACTACGTCGAAACGCTGACAAAGGAAGTCGCCGCAAAGTCTTGGGAATTCTTCGTAAAGATTGAAGCCGAAGGCGGAATAGTAAAGGCGCTCGAATCCGGATTTGTGCAGGACGCCATAGCCGCCACCGACGAAGCCAAGAAGAAGCTCATCGACACCCGCAGAAGCTCGATAGTCGGCACAAACAACTACGCAAACCTCGGCGAAAAGCTCCTCGAAAAGCCCGCGTGCAAATGCGCTGAAATCTTCAAGGAAAGGGTAGCCGAAGTCGCCGCTTCGAAATCCGACGAGAAAGTCGAGATAGGTTCCGCAAAGGGCGCCGAGGCATTTGAAAAGCTCGTTGAAGCCGCCGAAAGGGGCGCGGGAATATCGGCTCTTAGCGCTGCGATGTGCAAATGCGGCTCGGCGGAAACTTCCGTAAAGCCTCTACATATCCACAGGGCGGTTGAACACTTTGAAGCCCTCCGCAAAGCAAGCGCGGACTTCAAGGAAAAGACGGGTTCCGGCCCGAAGATTTTCCTCGCCACGATGGGGCCGCTCGTCCAGCACAAGATAAGGGCAGACTTTATACGCGGATTCTTCCAAGTCGGCGGGTTCGACGTAATCTATCCCAACGGGTTCCAAACTCCCGAAGAAGCGGCGAAGGCCTTCGCCGAAAGCGGCGCAAAATACGCCGTAATATGCTCTACGGACGACACGTATCCGGAGCTTGTTCCGCCGGTGACCAAGGCTCTAAAAGCCGCAAAGCCCGACGGCGTTGTAATGCTTGCAGGCATTCCGAATCCCGACTTTGAACAGTCTTACAAAGACGCGGGTCTCGACGGAAGCATAAGCATTAAGAGCAACAACTACCAGACGCTGAAATCGATGCTCGAAAGCCTCGGCGTGCTCAAATAAAGGGAATAGAAAGGAATCCGAAAATGAGTAAAAATCCCGACTTTACAAAAATGGCGTTTGAAACGCCGAAACCTAAACAGACCCTCGAACAATGGAAGGCCGACATAGAAAAGAAGACCGGCCGCAAGTTCGACGATCTCATCTCCGACACGATGGAGCAAATTCCCGTAAAGCCGCTCTACACCGCGGCCGATTACGAAGGAATGGAACACCTCGGCTTTACGGCAGGCATACCTCCGTACCTCAGGGGACCGTACGCCACGATGTACGTAGTGCGCCCGTGGACGGTTCGCCAGTACGCAGGCTTCTCGACAGCCGAAGAATCCAACGCATTCTACCGCCGCAACCTCGCGGCAGGGCAGAAAGGCCTCTCCATTGCTTTCGACCTCGCGACCCACAGAGGCTATGACTCCGACCACCCGCGCGTAGTCGGCGACGTCGGCAAGGCGGGCGTTGCTGTCGATTCCATTATGGATATGGAAGTGCTGTTCGACAAGATCCCGCTTTCGCAAGTGTCCGTTTCCATGACGATGAACGGCGCCGTTCTTCCGATTCTCGCATTCTATATAGTCGCAGGCCTGGAACAGGGCGCAAAGCTCGAACAGCTCACCGGAACCATTCAGAACGACATTTTGAAGGAGTTCATGGTCCGCAACACCTACATCTATCCCCCGGAACCCTCGATGCGCATAATCGGCGACATATTCGCGTACACCTCGAAGAATATGCCGAAGTTCAACAGCATCTCCATTTCCGGCTACCATATGCAGGAAGCGGGAGCCACCGCAGACCTCGAAATGGCGTACACGCTCGCGGACGGGCTCGAATATTTGAGATGCGGCGAAAAGGCCGGCCTTAAAGTCGACCAGTTTGCGCCGAGACTCAGCTTCTTCTGGGCGATAGGCAAAAACTACTTTATGGAAGTCGCAAAAATGCGCGCGGCGAGAATGCTCTGGGCGAAAATCGTCAAGGGATTCAACCCCGAAAACCTCAAGAGCATGGCGTTGCGCACGCACTCGCAGACAAGCGGCTGGTCGCTCACAGAGCAGGATCCCTTCAACAACGTTACCCGCACGGTAATCGAGGCGATGGGTGCCGCCCTCGGGCACACTCAGAGCTTACATACGAACGCGCTCGACGAAGCGATAGCCCTGCCGACCGACTTCTCGGCGAGAATCGCGCGCAACACGCAGCTTTACTTGCAGGACGAAACCGGCATCTGCCGCGTAATCGACCCGTGGGCCGGCTCCTACTACGTTGAGAGCCTGACCGACGCCCTCGTAAAGCGCGCGTGGGGCCACATACAGGAAGTCGAATCGCACGGCGGCATGACAAAGGCAATCGAAGCGGGCCTTCCGAAACTCAGAATCGAGGAAGCCTCCGCGAGAAGGCAGGCGCGCATCGACGGCGGCCGCGAAACCATCGTCGGGCTCACCAAGTACAAGCTCGACAAGGAAGCGCCCCTCGACATTCTCGACATCGACAACACGGCAGTCCGCGAAGCCCAAATCAAGAAGCTGGAAGTGCTCCGCAAGAACAGGGACAACGACGAAGTCCGCCGCATACTCGAATCCATCACCGAATGCGCCGCTACCGGCAAGGGCAACCTGCTTGAATTGAGCGTTGCAGCCGCAAAAGCCCGCGCGAGCCTCGGCGAAATTTCGCTCGCATGCGAAAAAGTATTCGGAAGGTACAAGGCCGTAATCCGCTCGATAAGCGGCGTGTACGAGAAGGAGCTTATGAAGGACAAGAAAAACGCCGAAATCGTTTCGGAAATATCCAAGCTTATAAAGAAGTTTGAAGAGAAAGAGGGACGCAAACCCAGAATCCTCATCGCGAAGATGGGTCAGGACGGGCACGACCGCGGCGCGAAAGTCGTCGGAACGGCGTACGCCGACCTCGGCTTTGACGTCGATATGGGGCCCTTGTTCCAGACGCCCGAAGAAACAGCGAAAATGGCTGTTGAAAACGACGTCCACGTCGTGGCGATGAGCTCTCTCGCGGCTGGGCACAAAACGCTTCTGCCCGCTCTCGTTGAAGAGTTGAAGAAACTCGGAAGAGAAGACATAATGATTATAGTCGGCGGCGTAATTCCCGCGCAGGACTACAAATTCCTTCTCGACCACGGCGCGAGCGCAATATTCGGGCCCGGTACCGTAATTCCGGAATCGGCGAAAAAGATTCTCGAATTGCTGCTCGCATAATACGGCGTAGAAATTCAGATAATTTAAGCGGACGGGGGATTTCCCCTGCCCGCTTTTTTTATGCGATTATCAAGCCGCAATTTTTATTTTTTATACAGCCTTTCGCATGTTTTAGGATTGGGTGGAAGGTCGGGATAAATTGTAGCGATTGCGGATTTTTTAGAGTAGATATAAGATTATCCGCAAGGTTTTCAGGCGCACGCCATAGTACAATTTTTACGGAATATTTTTTATACGCCAAAAAGCTGCATAAAAAAATTGCCGAGGTAGCTCTATTTTTATGGGGTTTCAATCTGTTTGCAGGCGGCCGCGAATGCACTCTTTGAGCGTCTGAGCTTTTGTTGTCAGTGCAAGCGTATTAAAAGTAGTGTAGCCGAAGGTGCGCTTTTTGTGAATTCGCGCGCAGGCGGATTGCAATTTTAAAAATCTGCAGAAAATCCGACTTTTGCGCAAAGTTTTTTTGATTGGATTGCGCGCAAAGCCCTAAAATTTTGAAGGCGCACTGCAATTAAATTATGCCGCAAAGGATTTTTTAAATTACACGATTTATTTTAAATGTGATTCGGGCAATAGAGTAATATTATTGCCGTAAAAAAAATTCGGATAAAATTCAAAATGCATATTGCGAAGTAGGCACAATCGTTTTCTGCTTGTATTCCGCGCCGATTCTGAAAGTATGTATACCCTATGCAAGACAAGCCTTTGGTAAGTATAGTATTGGGCAGCGTTAGCGACTGGGAAACCATGAAGCACTGCGCCCAAACCCTCGAAAACTTTGGAGTTCCATACGAAAGGAACATAGCAAGCGCCCACAGGACGCCCGCAAAAGCCACTGAAATTGCCTCGACAGCGCAGGCGCGCGGTATAAAGGTAATAATTGCGGCGGCAGGCGGAGCAGCCCATTTGGCAGGCGTGCTCGCCGCGCACACGCGCCTTCCGATAATCGGGGTTCCGATGAAAGGCTGGGCGACAGACGGAATGGACTCCCTGCTTTCAACAGTCCAGATGCCGCGCGGAGTTCCCGTTCTCACAGTTGCGATAGGAAAAGCCGGCGCGGTAAACGCGGCGATTGCGGCGGTGCAAATGCTCGCGCTATCTGACGATGCCTACGCGCAGAAGCTTGAAGCATTCCGCGAAAAGCAGACGCGCGACGTGCTCGACGCAAAATTTCCGGACTGATAAAACACCGCTCCGGAGGAATCCTACAAGCGCGCCAATGGCTTCGGCTTGCGCGCGTTTGTAGTGATAAACATACAAAAAAAATGCTCCGGCAAAACTCATCGCGCCCCGCACTGACGAAAGAAAAAATTATGCCCGAAAAGGACGATAAAAAAAGCGCCTTGCAGCCGACAAAAAACGAAACCGCCCAGCAAAATACGCAAGTCTGCCCGCGCGGTGAAGTCCGCGAATGTCCTACGCAAAAAAATAACGCCGCAGAAAGCGACTGCCGCGAATCGCCAACTTCTTGCGCAAAAAATTTTGAGGAAAATTCCGTGAGGAAAGCCAAGTGCGCTGTGCAAGAGGGCAAAGAAAGCGTCAACTCGACAGACGGGATTCCGGATAAAATCGGATTCCCGCAAAAAACTCTATTCGACCGTCCCGCGCGGCTTGACGTGCTGTGCGCAAAAAAAGGGCTTTTCGCCGCAATATCCAAGCCCGCCGACACCCTTTTTGAGCCGTATTCAGGCTCTCCCGCTATGCCGCATGAGGTAACAGAGCCTTACGAGATGCAGTATGCCCCGATAGTGGCTGCCATAAGGAAACAGGCGGGGAAGCCCGAACTCGAAAGGCTTGGAATAAAGTCGCCCTTTTGCGCGCTTCAATGCGACTACGAAGTGTCGGGCGCATGCGTTGTCGCGTGCGACAAGAGTACGGCGGCAGTGTTGCGCAACGCAGAAGGCTCGGGATATGTCGCTTACGAATTTATTTTGCTTGCCCGTAAATCCCAGAATCTCCCAAAAAATTTTGAGGTAAACCTCCCGATTGTAAAAAATGAAAACAGGCGCGTATGGACTGTTTCGCACAGGTACGGCAAAAAATGCAGAACCGCCTTTGAGCTTGCGGAGGATTTTAGGGATTTTCAATTATGGCGCGCGCACTCGGCAAGCGCAAGGCCGCACCAAATACGCCTGCATGCGGCGGAAAAAGGTTTAAAGATAATAGGGGAATCGGTTTATTCGCGCGGCGGACAAATATTTACCTCGCAATTCAAAGGCAGCTACAAATTAAAGCGCGGGGAAAAATTCGAGAAGCCAATCTACCCGCATTTATTTTTGCACTTGCAGAAAATTTCATTCAACGGATCTGACTTCAACTGTCCCGAGCTCGGCGCAAATGAAATATGCGCGCCTCTGCCCAAAAATTTCGCCCTTGTGATTGACAAACTTGGACGCGCATAGGCGTTCAAGCGCGAGATGCGCCTGCATACTTTTATTCTAGAATTTTCTCGAATTTTTTATTTTTCAATATTCAAGGCAACGGCCTAATGGCATTGCGCTCCATGTACAATATATTTTTATATCTTTAAAATATTGACATTCATGGGATTTGAGTTCATTGATTTATATATGAAACTTAATTATACCACTGCAGCTGTTCTCCTTTTTATACCTTTTTTCTCCGCCATCGCCCAAGACTCGGAATACATAGACTTATACTGCACAAAAGATTTTAAAACCGAAGGCCTTTGGGCAAATTCTCCATATTTTAATTCAGATGTAATTTGGCAGACGAGCGACGGAGTAGTCACCAAGCCCGGCGCCAACAATAATCTCTGGGTCACGATAGACACGAATATTCAAACAGGATTGGTGTCGGGATATTCAGGCACTCCAATAACTATACACGATCTGAATTACAATATAAGCCTCCACCCAACATCCGCATCCTCAACTGTCACCCCTGACGTAACTATCATAGCCGCTGCCAATACCGATTTGCACATTGCGGGGAACCTCAATGTGACATTGGACTATGCCAATGTTTACTGGAATGCCGCAAGAATGAATATCACAATCGGCGGTGATATGATAGGAGGAGGTACGACAAACTATATGGGGAACACATACCATGTTTTTGGCGACATGAATATTACAAATAAGTCCTCCTACACATCGCTATACAATCAGGGTATGTCGTTGAAAATCATAAATGAGGTGGTATCGAGAGAAACCAGCCCAAATGTATGGCAAACAACAACTGTGCAGAAAAACTGCACATTCCAACTCGACGGAGACCTTAATTTCATGCAAACCCCAGGATATACCTCGTCGGAAGATTTAAATTCGCAAAGAATAATCTTAAATACGGGGGTGACAAACTTCATAGTAAACGGTGTTGTGAACTTTGACACTACTTACAAGAGCACGGTAAACTATGAATGCCTTTCCGAATGGGACATAAACTATAAGCTCGGCAACAAGGCGGACACCTTCGACCCTTCGGAGGCCTTCGACACAAACATAACCATCGGCGGGCTAAACGGCATTGCGACGCTCAGAATGACCGAAACTTACAACGCCTCCGAACACAAGACCACAATGACCTTCACCAATAAGTCCGATGCAGTCTGGCAGGGAGTATTTAGAAATACAGGCGGCGAGCAGTTTCATATAAAGATGGACAAATCCGCCACGCATAGCCAAACGATGATATTTTCCGACAAGTCCCAAACAAGCTCCGCTACCGGATATCTTGTGGATTCAGTCACAGTATCGGGCGGCACTTTATATTTCCAGAACCAGTCGTCTTCAGGCAATGGAACCTTAATAGTCGACGGCGGAAAATTTGGTGCGCTTGGCGACGGCGCAATGTTCGCTAATGCGGTTTTGTCTTCGGGAGACATTTTAATAGCCAATGCGGATTCCTTTGCGGCGGGCATTTACACGCTCTCTCTCGGAGAGCTTTCAAGGGAAGGAAGCGAGAAAATCGGTATAGATTTCAACGGATTCGACGCGTCTACGCTTATTGGGGAACCCGCATACACTCTGATACTTGCCGACTCGCTCAAAGGCTTTGACGAAAGCGACGCAAACAGCGACTTCATCGCAAAAAATCTGTTGGGGGCCCTCGCAGATTTCGCATGGGACGGCAATATGCTGACTGTAAGCTTCACGCAGGTTCCCGAACCCGCGGCAATCGCGGCAGTTTTCGGGCTGTTTGCATTCTTATTTGCCGCGCGGCGCAGGCGCAAATAATCTTTCGCTGCGCATTAACATTTATCCCATTTAAAGCCTGTGTAGCGGCGTTTTTATGCAGCTGCGAGTAGCCCGCCAGATGAGGCATGGGTAAATATATGCGTAGGGGATAATGCGCTTCCTCGCGCGGGCCAGTTTTTGTTTCCCTGCTCTATAAGACTCTCGATGTTGGGATTTGACGGCGGCTGCCGCGCATGGGCAGATATTTTTACGCCATGCGCTTTTTATTGCGGCGCATTGTCTATATGGTTTGCCGCACAGTTTTTTTATACCGCCGAGAAAGTTTAAGAGTAGAAAAATATTTTACACTTTCCCGAATCGGTAGATTAAAAATTTTTCGGCTCGCAAAAAATCAATTTTGTCATTTTGCAGCCTATCTATCAAAAAAAAAGCGGGCTAACAAACGCCCGCCCGCAATAATAAAAATACTGCTTTTAATAAATATATTAGAACGCTACGCAAATTTTATCGCATAGGATAAAATCTCTAAACACCCGCGCTTATCGGAGCGGTTTATTCTTAGAGAATCCCTCCAAAAGAGCTTTCAATCGCGGATTGTTTAAATCTTTTTCCTTCACGTTTACGTCGTCTGAATGTTCCGAGGAAAATCCGTCGTATGTTTCACGGTAGGCGTGGTTTGCCCAACTCCATCCGCGCGATTCAAAAAATTCTATGCAGTCCCTCAAATATTCTCCGCCGTTGGGCGCCCAACGGACCAGCCCGAACTCTCCCAGAAATATTTTCGCGCCGTACTTTTCCTCAAAATCTGTGACCGGCGAAAGCTCGCGCGCAATGTCCGCCTTTGAAAACTTTCCAGACGGATACTTGACGGTTCTTCCCGCACGTATGTCGTCCATATTTGTTCCAGACTGAATTCCCTGATGCGTATATTCGTGGGGGCGGTACATGTGTACGGAATAAAGAATGTCCTTCAACGGAAGCGGGCGCAGTTTTTTAAACGTCGCAGGGTTGTTCCAGCCGTCGCTTGCAACTATCAGTGGCTTTGACGGGTCTATTTCCCTTATGGCTTTTGCCGCCGCGTATTGGAGCTTCAAATAATCGATTACAGGCGGGCGGCTCTGGACGGGCTCGTTTATCAAATCATACGCAAATATCGTGTTGTCGCCCTTCAATGCGCTCGCGATTTTCCGCCATACCTCCACAAAATGTTCCGCGTACTGAGGCTCGTAAAACATCATCATGTCGTTGTTTTTTGCGACCCCGCCCACCGGAGTATGCATTTCTATGACAATCCTTATTCCATGCTTGCGCGCCATTTGCGAAATTTTCCTTATTTTTTCAATCTCGGAATCTATCCACTTGTCGTAGTCGGCGATATCCCTATTTTTGCCTGGGCGCTTGTAATTGCGGCTGATCTGCCAGCGTATGAGATTGGCTTTCCATGCAGCAAGATCTGCAATATCGCGCTCGCCATACTTAAAGCACGATACGAGATTCATGCCGCGCAGCGCGGGGTAATTTTCCACCTCGGGCGAATACTCGGCCTTGAAGCCGTCTTTGGGGACAGGGACTTCCTCAAATTCGGCGCGCGATTCGGTCGAAAGACAGAAAGTTGCCGCAATAGCCAATGCCTTTAAAACTAAAATAAAATTTTTCATGCAAAAAAATTATCAAAATATAAATTGCATGTCAAACAATACAGGCAGTCTTTGCGGGCGTATAAGATTGGCATGCAAAATAAAATAGATGATCCACCGGAAAAAAATTAAAATTAACGGGCATTGCGGCATTTTTGCAAATATCTTATCTGCGGCCGCGGCAGTAGCGCGCTTAAACAAAAAAATGCTTCAATAATGAATGCCCGGCAAGAAGCGCAAAAAAATCTGTTCCCGCCCCCAGACATTTAGCGGGCATCTATGAGATATTTGCCATACCGTTTTATTTTGAGCGCGCGGCATGCCCAGACCTCTCCGGATTTTCCTAATTGTCTTTAATAAAAAAGTGTTGATTCAGGCGGATTTTTAATCAAACTATATGCCTTTAATTGGATTTAAATAAGAGGATATTATAAATGAGTTCCATTCTTATAGGATTGTTTACCCTCATACTAATCATCGTGTGCCTGCTTTTGGTGCTGGTGATTCTCATGCAGCGCCCGAACGCAAATTCCGGCATGGGCGCAAGCCTCGGAGGCGGTGCAGCCGAGGGAATTTTCGGCGGGGAAACTACTAACGTTCTAACAAAGACCACCGTAAAGCTTTGCGTGCTTTTCTTCGTGATATCAGCCGGGCTGTACCTCGGGTACGTCTATTCGGCGTCCGACAAGCCGCAAATGCAAAAAGTCCCCTCGATAGTAGCTGTCGCGCCGGAATCGGGAAAATCCGACGCGAAGAAATCCAATCCCCTTGACGCTGTTGCGGAAACCAAAACAAAAGCGGAAAATAAGAGCGCGACCGCGACTGTCGCAGTTCCCGCGACGAAGTCGGAAACTCCAGCTAAATCGGAAACTCCCGCAAATTCGGCCGCGCCCGCCAAGAAATAACTTTGATGCGAAAACTGTTTACGGCAGTTATGGGCGCTATTGCGGCGCTCATTTTTATTTTAAGCTCGTCAGCCGCGCCGCGCGGCGGGGCCGACACAAACGCCGTGCGCCCGCTTTCGGCGGAGGAGGCAAATGAAATGTGGGGCGAATTTTCCCGCGCTGGAATTTCAGGCGACTACTGCATGGGCTTTACCATAACCCACCGCCCGCGCAAAGGCGAACAGACCCGCTACACGGGGGAAATTTTCGGGACAAAAACCGGCGAAGGCTACGACAAAACCCGCATAAGGGTTTTTGGGCCGCGCGGCGGGCAGACTGCTGAGAAATGCCTCGCCGACTATATTTTAATAAACAACCCCGCAAAGCCTAAGGTATTCAAACTCTCAAACGGCTCGTTTGTGGAATTGCCGCCGGCAGAATGGTCAAAACCTCTCGCGGAGGGCTTTTTATATGCCCCGTTCGACTTGCTGATGCCCTACAAATTTTGGAAGCCCGCCTATGAGGGAGCAGGCAGAATAGGCCAGGCAGTCCATTTTTTCAGGCTCGCGCCACCAGATTCCGCAACTGCGGGACAAAATTCCGTGAGGCTTGCGCTTTCACGCGAATTTAGCTCTCCCGTGCAGGCTCAAATTTTAAGTTCAGACTCGCGGCCGCTAAAAACCTTGAAGCTCGCTTCTGTAAAAAAAATAGATTCTCGGTGGATTATGCGGGAAGCGGAATTGAGGGACGAATCATCGCGCGATAAAGATATTTTGCGCTTTGAATCTGCAAACCTGCGCGATAGCCTCCCAAAGTCGATATTCGACACCAAATCTCCAGACTTGTCCCCCAAAAAGCCCAATATGACAAAAATCTGATTTTTTCAATTAGCGCCTTCACATTTTGCAAAATTCACGATAAATATATAAGACAACTTTTTCCCAACCGTAATATGGATCCGAGATACATAAAACTCGCAAAGACACTCTGCGGGCACTCAACGAAAGTCGCCGCTGGAGAACACGTACTCATAGACGTATCCGAGACGCCCGCCGAGATGGTAGAGGCTCTCATCGACGAAGTAGTTTCCCGAGGGGCTTTCCCGCACGTGGACATTTCAAATCCGCGCATAAACCGCGCCCTCGCCCTCGCCGCCTCCGACGAGCGCCTCGCGGTCGAGGCCGAATGCTCGCTTTCAAAGATGAAGAAAATGGACGCCTACATCGCGGTCAGGGGATCTTCCAATATATTCGAGAACTCCGACGTCCCCCAGGCGAACATGGCAAAAATTGCGAAGGCCATGAAACCCTCCGTCGACTGGCGCGTCAACAAAACAAGATGGGTCGTTCTGCGCTGGCCCACTTGCGCCATGGCACAGCAGGCGCAGATGAGCTCAAGCGCATTTGAGGACTTCTATTTCGAGGTCTGCACTATGGATTACGACAAGATGGAGGAAGGCATGCAAGCCGTCCGCCGGCTCATGGAATCCACCGACAAAGTCAGGATATACGGGAACGGCACCGACCTTAGTTTTTCGATAAAGTCTATCCCCGCAATTCCATGCGGCGGGCAGTACAATATTCCCGACGGAGAAATTTTTACGGCCCCCGTGCGCGATTCAGTGGAGGGCGTCGTGTTCTACAATGCCCCGACCGTTTACAACGGGATTTCATTCGACTCTATAACGCTCGTATTTGAGAAGGGAAAAATTGTCGACGCAAAATCGCCCTCAAAGACAGAAGAGCTAAAAAAGATACTTGCGAGCGACGAGGGGGCATCGTACATCGGAGAGTTCGCAATGGGATTTAATCCGTACATAAACAAGCCCATGCGCGACATACTCTTCGACGAGAAAATCGCGGGTTCATTCCACTTCACTCCCGGCCAGTCGTACGAGACTGCCGACAACGGCAACCGCTCGCGCATACACTGGGACATGGTTTGCATTCAAACTCCCGAGTGGGGCGGCGGAACGATAGAATTTGACGGCAAAGTGGTGCGCAAAGACGGGCTGTTTGTCGGCGAAGGCATAGAAAAATTAAACCCCCAATACCTAAAATCATAGCGCCGACGCCGCGCGGAAAAACCGGAATATGCCAGAGACTGCGACATACACGCACCCGGAAGGAGCGGAGCCGACGCGCGCCGACAAGGCGCTTGCCGCGTTTCTATCCGACAGAATTTCCCGCTCGCGGCTTTTGGAGAGCTTTTCGGCTGGGAAAGTGACTCTCCTCGGCAAGCCTATCGGCAAGAAATTTATACTCAATCCCGGGGACACGCTCGAGGCTGAGCTTCCCGAGCCCCCGCCAACGTCGATAGAGCCCGCGGATATCCCGGTTGAAATATTGTATGAGGACGAAGACGTCGTAGTGGTAAACAAGCCCGCCGGAATGACAGTGCACCCCGGGAGCGGCACGGGCCCCGACACGCTCGTCCATGCGATGAGTTCGCACTGCGCCCTGAGCCTCGCGGGCGGCGCAATGCGCCCCGGCATAGTCCACAGGCTAGACAAGGAAACTTCCGGAGTAATGGTGCTCGCCAAGACCGACGCCGCATACTACGGGCTTGTCGAGCTATTTGGGAAGCGCGAGATTGACAAGGAGTATATCGCGTTGATATCCGGAGTCCCCACCGTCAGGAGCGGTTGCATAAAAAAGAATATTGGCCGCCACCCCTCCTTCCGGACAAAGATGTGCGTGTGCGACGATTCAACCGGCCGCGACGCCCACACGGAATGGTTTGTAGAAGAAAAGTACGGCGCCAAGGCTGCTCTTGTGAGGTGCAAGATATACACAGGCAGAACCCACCAGATTCGCGTGCACATGTCGGATCTCGGCTTTCCAATCATGGGCGACTACACCTACAAATTCCAAAAGAACAAATTTCGCGAAATACCCCCGCCGGAGCGCGTAATGCTGCACGCCCAAAGGCTTAGGCTGTCCCACCCCGTCCGCGACGGCGTGGAGATAGATGTGACCGCCCGCCCTCCGGCCGATTTCGAGGCGCTTGCCCGGCTTTTGAAAAAAACATACGCATTTGAAGGATAGAATATGAAAAAGAATCTGCACATTGAAACGCTCGCAGTCCAGGCGGGCTGGGAACCCAAAAACGGAGAGCCGCGCGTTGCGCCAATCGCCCAAAGCACAACATTTAAGTACGATACCGCCGAAGAGCTCGCAAAGCTTTTCGACCTTGAAATATCAGGACACTTCTATACGCGCCTCTCTAATCCAACCGTGGAGGTTTTAGAGAAAAAGATGGCTGCCCTTGAAGGGGGAGTCGGCGCGATAGCCTGTTCGAGCGGCCAAAGCGCAACGTCGATTCTCGTCACAAACCTCTGCGAAGCCGGAGACCACATAGTTAGCGCGGGAACGATTTACGGCGGAACGAGCAATCTTCTCGGTCACTCTTTTAAGAAACTTGGGATAGAAACTACCTTCGTTGACCAAGACGCCTCGGAAGAGGAAATATTCGCGGCTGTGCGCCCGAACACCAAGCTCATATTCGGCGAAAGCCTGTCAAATCCGAGCGTAAAAGTGCTCGACTTTGAAAAGTTCGCGAGTGTCGCGCGCCGCGCCGGCGTTCCCTTCGCCGTCGACAACACTTTCCCAACGCCCTACCTTTGCAGGCCTTTCGATTACGGCGCAAACATCGTAATACACAGCCTTTCAAAGTACGCCGACGGGCACGCATGCAGCCTCGGCGGCATAGTAATCGACAAGGGCGACTTCGACTATTCCGCGTCCGACAAGTTCCCTGGGCTTACTACTCCCGACGAAAGCTACCACGGCCTCGTATACACAAAGGCTTTCGGGAATCTAGCCTTCATAACAAAGGCGCGCACGCACGTAATGCGCGACTTCGGAATGATGATGTCGCCGATGAATGCGTGGCTTACGAATATGAATCTGGAAACGCTGCCGCTTAGAATGCAAAAGCACAGCGAAAACGGCATGAAGCTTGCCGAATACCTTGCGGCGCACCCAAAAGTCGAATGGGTGGAATACCCGGGCTTGAAAAATTCCCCGAGCGCGGGGCTTGCAAAAAAATACCTGAAAGCATGCGGCGGAGTGATGACGTTCGGGCCGAAGGGCGGAAGAGCCGCCGCGGAAAAACTTTTAAACTCGCTGGAACTCGCGGCGCTTGTAATACACGTTGCCGACACCCGCACGGGAGTCCTCCACCCGGCGAGCACAACCCACAGGCAGCTTTCCGACGAGGAACAAAGGGCAACCGGTATACTCCCCGAACTAATAAGAGTATCCGTGGGGCTCGAGCACATAGACGACATTATCGCGGATTTCGAGCAAGCCCTCGCAAAAATCTAACAAATTTGCCTTATATAATTGCGGCGGAATGCGGCACAGTTCGGCTTTTGCGCCCTAATTGGCACTTGGCGCCGCAGTCTGCCTGAGCGCCGCAAAACGCCAAATGCGCGTTTTCCGCAAAGTTGTTTGAACTTACGCCGCGCAAAAAGCGTCTTTATATAAGCCGCTTGATTTGCGCGCGCATACGAGAAGGATTAGAAATATGAAATCAGCCCGACATCACGAAAATAAATACTTTAACAGGGAGCTTAGCTGGCTCGCCTTCAATAGAAGGGTATTGAATTTGTGCTCAGAGCCGTCGTTCCCCCTGCTTGAAAGGCTCAGATTTCTCTCGATAGTAAGCAACAATCTCGACGAATTTTTCGAGATACGCGTCGCGGGGCTTGAACAGCAGCTTGAATCGGGCGTGCTGGAAGTGGGGTTTGACGGGCTCGGCCCGCGCGAGCAACTCAGGAGGATAAGCGAAATAACCTCCGCGATGAACGACGACGAATACAGGGTCTGGGCGGACGAAATAATGCCCGCCCTCCGCAAGGAAAAAATTTTCTTTAAAACCCCGAAGGAATGTTCTGCGGAGGAGAAGGCGTGGCTAAAAAAATTCTTCGACGACAATATATACCCCGCCCTTACGCCGCTAGCCGTCGACCCCGCCCATCCGTTTCCCCACTTGCGCAACAAGGGATTGTATGTGCTGCTGCAAATAGCAAATCCGACAATAAGGCGCGCGCCGAGCGACATAGCGATAGTCCCGATTCCCCCGATCTTGCCGCGCTTCATAAAAATGGACAATTTCGGCAAAGACGGCGAAACGCGTTTGGTGTATTTGAGCGACACCATAAAGTATTTTGCGGAGGAGCTTTTTCCGGGATACAAAGTCCGCGGCGGCGCAATATTTAGGATAACGCGCAACTCCGACTTATACTTCGACGACGAAGAAACGGAAAATCTGCTTCAAACGATAGAAAACGAGCTCCACAACCGCAGGAAGGGCGCCGCCGTAAGGCTCGAAATAGAAAGCTGCGTGAGTGAAACCGCCCTGAAAGAGCTCGTAGACGCAATCGACCTCGACGAAAGCTTTGTCTATAAAATTAACGGAAGCCCGCTGAATCTCGCGCGCCTTGCCGCAGTTTACGACATGATAGAGCGGCCCGACTTGAAATTTCCGCCCTTTAAGCCGTTTCTGCCCCACTGCTTCAAGAGCGGCGACGACATATTCTCCGTAATCCGCGAGCGCGACAGAATGCTCCACCACCCGTACGACAGCTTTAATCCGGTTGAGGATTTTGTGGCTTCCGCCGCGGCGGATCCAAAAGTGCTGGCGATAAAGATGACCCTCTACCGCACAAACCGCGGGTCTCCGATAGTAAACTCGCTTAAAAAAGCGGCGGCGAACGGCAAGCAAGTGACGGTGCTAATAGAGCTAAAAGCGCGCTTCGACGAAGAGAACAACATTCAGTGGGCGCGCGAATTGGAGGAATGCGGAGTTCACGTTTTATACGGAATTGTTGGCTACAAAACGCACTGCAAAACATGCCTTGTAGTGAGGAAGGAAGACGACGGGAAATTGAGAAGATACGCCCATTTGGGAACCGGCAATTACAACTCTAAAACTGCGAAATTCTACACAGACATTTCACTATTCACTGCAAACGCCGAAATAGCCTCGGAAGTTGCGGACTTATTCAATACGCTTACGGGCAAAGTCCTAAACCCTGAATTTAAGAAGCTCTGGGTTGCGCCGTTCTGCTTCCATTCAAAATTTATAGAGCTTGTCGAGCGCGAGATAGCCCATGCGAAGGCAGGAAAAAAGGCCCGGATAATAATAAAGGTAAACTCGGTAATAGAGCAGTCTTCGATAGACGCCCTATACCGCGCCTCCAACGCAGGAGTCAAGATAGACATGATTGTCCGCGGAATATGCGGGCTTGTTCCGGGAGTAAAAGGCATGAGCGAAAATATAACCGTGCGGAGCATCGTCGGCGTATATCTCGAACACAGCCGCATATATTACTTCGAGAACGGCGGAAAACCGGAAGTCTTTGCCGGAAGCGGAGATATCATGACCCGCAACATGTTCAAGCGCATAGAATGTATATTTCCGATAGAAGATGCCGATATAAAAGCGAGAATCTGCGACGAAATACTCGATTCCATGCTAAAAGACAATAAATTCGCAACATTTTTGCATTCCAACGGCGCCTACTACAAGCGCGAGACGCCTGCCGACGAGCCCCCGTTCTCCTGCCAGGAGCACTTCTGCGAATTGAGCACAATGAGGGAAAACGCCCATACGGTGTAAATTCTTGGGAGCGCGCGCAAATTTTTCCCCGAAAGCCGAGCCGCCGGGTTGAGCCTGAGCAGTAAAAATAGGCATTCGGGCGCGCCAAGTTTACGCTTGATTACGCCTAAATCGAAGACCATTATTAAATGAAACTTTTTATGCGAATATTAAAAACCGCAACGACGCTCATATTGGCCGCCGCGATGTCCGCGGCCGCCGCGGCGCGCGCGGAATCAGGCTTTGACGCGGCATGCGGGCTTCAAGAGAGCCTATATTCACTTTTTGAGAACAACAAAAACAGCATAGTAAAAGTTTACGCGAAAAAAGAGATTCATTCAAAAGACTCCGCCGGCAACGAGGCAAAGACCACTATACTCGACGTCGGTTCCGGGTTCATAGCGAGCAAAACCGGCGCCGTAATGACGAGCGCATTCATAACAAGGGGCGCGCAAAAACTCTGGATAGAATACAACGGCCGCCTTCTCGACGCCGAAAATGTGGGATTCGACCCCATAACGACAGTGTCTGTAATAAAGATAGCTGGCAATTTCAAGTCGGCGGATCTTCCCGTGGTTTTGATGGACTCCGCCGCCGAGCCTGTAAAGCCGGCTACTGTGCTTGTTTCAATCTCCCATGAAATGGGGTTTGCCGCCTCTCCGCGCATGGGAATGGCAACCGGGCAAAACATAGAGTTCGGCGGAAGGTTTCTTCCGACAGTGTATGTCAGAACTAACATACCTGCGCCGCGCGGAAGCACGGGAGGAGCGGTATTTACACTCGACGGCAAATTCGCTGGAATGATAGTAGCCTCCCTTCCTGAAATAGGCGGAAGCTTTATACTGCCCGCGCGCGCAGCCGCCAAGATACGCGACGACATAATGATTTGCGGAGAGCCGATATACAGCTGGTTCGGGCTTTTGGCAAAAGATGTTCCGGATCCCGCAAACGGCACGAAAGTCGTCGTGGAATTTGTCGCAGAAAACGCGCCCGCAAAAAAGGCGGGGTTTATGGTTGGCGATGAAATAATAGAGATAAATTCTAAAAAAGTCTCAAACAATACAGAGCTGCGCGCGCATACATTTTTCATACGCCCATCGGAAACAGCGGTGTTTAAAGTGTTGAGGAACGGCAAAAGCGTAAGGTTAGAGCTCGTCACCGAACGAATGGCCAGCGACATAATAAAATCCGCCGAGGCAAACATAGCCCCCGCCCCGCCGCAGGAATCAGAGCGCGCGCAGCCACAGACCTCCGCTAAGGAGAAAAGCGCAATCCAAGGCAAAGACGCCACAAAAGAAGAAAAATGAACGATTCGAGCGATTTCATATTTCCCTCCGACGACTACCAAGGAGAGGTAGGCCTTGTCGCCTACTCGGATTTCAAGTGCGAAGAACCGCTTGATTTCGAGCTTGGCGGGCATCTTGATTCGTTCAACGTACGATACGAAACCTACGGGCGCTTAAACGACGAGAAGTCTAACGCGATACTCGTATGCCATGCCCTCACCGGAGACCACCACTGCGCGGGAGTCTATTCTTTAAACGACAGGAAATCGGGCTGGTGGAACAATATAATCGGGCCCTCCAAGCCGCTCGACACAAACAAATATTACATAATATGCGCCAACTGCATAGGCGGCTGCCGCGGCACGACGGGGCCGTCCTCGATAAACCCAAAGACTGGCGAGCGCTACAACCTGTCTTTTCCCGCGGTGACAATCCGCGACATTGTCGCAGTGCAAATGAGGCTCGTTGACTATCTTGGGATAGAAAAATTGAAGATGGCCATAGGAGGCTCAATGGGCGGAATGCAGGTGTTGCAGCTTGCGATAGACTATCCAGATAGGGTCAAGAGAATATGCGCGCTCGCGACAACATCGCGAATCAACGCGCAGGCAATCGCCTTCAACGAAGTCGGCAGGTCGGCAATAATGCAGGATCCGGTGTGGAACGGCGGCAATTATGCGCTCGACAGAACCCCGAGCGTGGGGCTTAGCATAGCCAGAATGATGGCGCACATAACATACCTATCCGACAAGGGTCTGGAGGGCAAATTCGGACGCGAGCATAAGGCCGCCTTTGCAAATTCAGGCATATTCAAGCCGTCGTTTGAGATTGAAAATTATCTGCACCACCAAGGACAGTCTTTCGTAAACCGCTTCGACGCGAACACATATCTTTATTTCACCCGTGCGCTCGACCTTTTTGACCTGCGTGCTTACGGAGGTGGAACGCTTGAGGGGGCTTTCGCCGGAGTCAAGGCAAAGACGCTCGTCGTGGGGTTTACGTCAGATTGGCTATTCCCGCCCGAGCAAAACAGGGAAATAGTGCGCGCGCTCCTGCGCCTGCACAAGACGGCTTCTTACGCCGAAGTGAAGAGCGATTTGGGGCATGACTCCTTCCTGATACACTCTCCCAAACTATATAAACTCGTCGAATTTTTCCTCGACGCCTAAACGATATGCCGGAAGACAAGACAAAATCGAGCCTGAAAAAGAAAATCGAACTCAAAGCGATAAGCGAGTGGGTGTCGAGGGGAGAAAGCGTGCTGGATCTCGGTTGCGGCCGCGGAATACTGCTTGCGGAGCTAGTCAGGCTGAAAGACGTTTACGCCGTTGGGGTAGACATGGACTTTGAAAAAATCTCGCGCTGCATAAAGCGCGGCGTCAACGCATACCACGGAGATATTATGGAGTTGCTGCGCTCATTTGGCGACAATTCGTTCGACTGGATAGTATGTTCGCGGACTCTCCCGGAGCTTGAAAACGCGGGGGAAGTTGTATTTGAGTCGCTTAGGGTCGCGAGGAGGGTAGCGGTGGGCTTTGTAAACTACGGCTATTGGCAAAACAGGCTCTCAATCGCACTCACCGGAAGAAGGATTGTGAACGAAGTTTATCCGGAGCCTTGGGAAAGTTCCAGGCCAACGAATCAAATTTCTGTAAATTCCTTTAAGGAATTCTGCTCTAAAAACGATATAAGAATACATAGGCGCCATTTTTTGCGCGCCGACTGGGAAACACCGTGCGCGTTTCTGCCGAATTTAATGTCGGGATACGCGATTTTTGAAATTTCAAAAGACAAATAGATATGAACGAAGAATGCGAAAATAAAAAGGACAACAAGGCACCAATCTCGAACGAGATAGCCAAGAGATTTCTCGACGACCGCAAAATTTTTCTCTGGGACGCCATAACCGACGAAACCGCGGCTGCCGCCGTAGCCAAGCTGCTGTATCTCGACATGCTCGACCACGAAAAGGAGATAACTTTTTACATTAGCACTCCCGGAGGCTCTATAAGCGCAGGCATGTCAATATACGACACAATGAAGCTTATAAAAGCCCCCGTAAAGGTTGTCGTCACCGGAATAGCGATGAGCATGGGGTCGATACTTTTAAGCGCCGCGCCGAAAGGCAAGAGGTTTCTATTCCCGAGCGCGAGGGTTATGATACACCAGCCCTTAATAATGGGAGAAATGACGGGAACTGCCGTGGATATGCATATTCAGGCGATGGAACTTGAGCGCATGAGGCAGGAACTGAATAAAATACTCTCTGACGCCTCCGGGCAACCGATAGAAAAAATTGCGGCCGACACCGACAGGGATTTTTTCATGACCGCGCAACAAGCGATAGATTACGGCCTTGCCGACGCCATAGTCACCGAGATTTAAAAGCACCGCAACTGCCTGCGCCCTTAAAAATAAAATCTGCGAATGAAAATCTCCGTTTTGATTCAATTTACGCGAAGCATAAAATGAAAATTTGCTGCGTATTTTGAAAATTAACGCACTTGAAAGATTTCATTTGGCTATAATATAAATCCCAAAAATATTTTTTGGGCGCAAACGCTAAGCGCAAGGCAGTTTGTCACAAGAGAGAAAAATCCGGTTTTATTTTAATCCAAAATTAAAGAAATTGCCCGCTACTACAAACAGAGGGCAATTTTTTTGGGTAAAATACTTTCAGTTACCAATATTGGCAAAGATTCTTAAGATAAATGCAACCGCGCTTGACTCCGTAAAATCGATTTTTTTAGCGCACAGCAAAGTAATTATTGTAAATAAAGGTAAAGATAATTTAGTTTTAAAATTAAATTATTATATATGCGCAGACAACCGCACGCATATTTTGAACTATTAGGAATTATGGACAGAAGAGAATTTTTTAAGACGGCCTTGGCCGCTTCGGCCATTGTTGCAACATTAAAGCTCCACGCGCAAACCGGCGCAAAAGATCCCTTGCGCACGCTCGCGGACAATCTTTTGGCTGATTGGTGCAATGGGCTTAGAAACCTGCAGATAAAAAGTGGCCCAAAGGATAGGCTCGGAGGAATAAAGTGCCCCGCATGCGACTTCATACACGGAAGAATCGGAGATGCCGTATATCCTTTTCTATGCGTGGCCAAACGCCGCAAAGATTCCGATATGCTCGACTCCGGAATAATGCTCTATGACTGGATGGAGAATAACGTTTCCCAAGCGGACGGCTCATGGATAAACGATTTTTCAAATCAGTGGAAGGGCACGAGCGTTTTCGGGGCAATATCGCTCGGGGAAGGCATTAAAAATTGCGGCGGAATACTCGAAAGCAAAGACCTGAAAAGAATGAGAGAAAGGCTCAGAAAAGCCGCAAGCTTTATTGATTCTTTCATAAAGTTCGGGAAAAGCGACGTAAAATTCGCGGGTCCAAACATAAACTATCTGGCGGCAGCCGCGCACGCGCTTGCTATATCCGGAGAAGTATTGGATGAGCCAAAATTCACAGAACGCGCAAAATATTTCGGCAAAGGCTCGATAAAATACATAACGAAAAAAGACTTTCTAATCTACGGCGAAACCCAGCCGACCGGGCTTACGAGCCCTAACGGCTGCAAAGGGGTAGACTTGGGATACAATGTCGAAGAGACGATACCGTCTCTTATCGGATACGCCCAAATAACCGGCGACCAAGAGGCGCTCGACATCATGGAGAAAACCATGAAAGTACACATAGAATTTATGCTTCCGGACGGCGCATGGGACAACAGCTGGGGCACGCGCAATTTTAAGTGGACTTATTGGGGAAGCCGGACTTCCGACGGGTGCCAGGCGGGATTTGCGGCGCTCGCAGACAGGGATTCCAGATTCTACACTGCTGCACTTAAAAACCTCGAGCTTCTAAGCGCATGCACGCACGGCGGGCTCCTCTACGGTGGCCCGCACTTCCGCGCCCACGGCCAGCCTCCGTGCATTCACCATACTTTCGCGCATGTAAAGCCGCTTGCGGCGCTTCTCGACTCCGAAGCGAAAGCTCCTCAATCACCCGCAAAGCTTCCCAGGGAAAGCGCATACGGGGTAAAATGCTTTGAGGACATCCGCACATATCTTGCGGCAAAAGGGCCATATCGTGCAACAGTCACAGGCTACGACACCGAGTATTACGATTTGCGAAACGGGCATGCCACAGGGGGTGCCCTGTCGATGCTTTGGCACGAAAAAGCGGGGCCGATATTCACGGCGGGAATGACGGAGTACGCCGTAATAGAAAAGCCGAATATGCAGTCTGACAAGGGGCTTGACACAATGCCGCTCGCCCCGCGCGCGGAACTTGAATGCGGAGGCGTAAAATACAGGAATGTAAGCGACCTTAGTGCAAGCCTTTCGCATCGAGAATCCGGCGGGGCCTCGGTCTTTGAAGCCGTATCGGTTCTCCGCGACGCCGACCAGAAGACTCCGCCGTCGGGAGAAGCCAAATGCCGCGCGGTATATGAAATCTCGGCGGACTCGGCCGTGTTGAAATATTCGTCAGAATCCGAACTTTGCAAGTCGGCTAAAATATTTTTCCCTCTCATATCCGAATCAGGGGAAAAATTTTCGCTTGAATCTCCAACAAGCGCGGAGCTTAAAAAGAAAAATTGCACAGTGAGGATAACTTCCGACAAACCTATAAAAGTTCTCCCCACAAAATCCGGGAGAATATTCAACTTTGTTCCCGGATTTGAGGCGGTGCCGCTATACGTAGAGGGTTGCAACGCAAAGATAAAAATTGAAGTAGTTTAATAGAAGCTCGCATATTTTTTGTATTTATACGCCAAACTAAAAAACCGGGCACGCAAGTGCCCGATTTTTTTCATGAAAAACGCCCTTTAGAAATTCGCCCTATGGAAAAGTGGAGAAAAAATTGGGGACGATACTAATAGATAAAAAATCCTAAAACTCCCGCCTTTGTCCATTCCTGAAACCGATATGTATGTGCGGAACAGTCTGCCATCAAAGTCCGTAAGAGAGCTTTTATTAGCGAATAACATGGATATAAACACTTATCCTTACCAGACGCTGGCATAAAGTTTTTATTCAAAAATTTGAGGATTGAGCCTAAAAAACGAACTGCAATATCCCAAATAAAAAATTGAGACGTATTTACCTGTTACAGCCAATGTGCTTCGCCTTAATTTCGCTTTCTTTTGGCAAAGACGTTTTTCACTCTGTCCACTCTTAATGCTGCCACTACCCTTCCATTACACTATCTGGGCAGAATACGGTTGCGTATAAATATCTTAAAATGGGAAACGCAATTGCAAGCCGCAATAAACCATCTGAATAAAAATGTCTTTTTTATTCAAAATATGTCAATTTTTTCTTTTGCTTTGTTCTTATCTTTGAATAAAATGTTAAAAAAAAATTTATGCGTATGAAACGAAGGGATTATTTAAAACTTGCTGCGGGACTTCCCGCAATCGCAACATCGAATGCAATGGCAATGTCGGCGGAAATTTCCGCAGGCAAGCCGAAAGAAACAGTAAATTTCTCCGCTGACGTTCCAGTGAAATACAACGTTGACGTTTTTGTTGCGGGGGGCGGCCCTGCCGGAATAGCCGCAATGGTTGCAGCGGCCGAAAGCGGAGCCGACGTTTATGCGGCGGAGGCGCTTTCTTGCTTCGGCGGAATGGGGACTTCGGCATTGGTTCCGCTTTTCATGCAAATGACGGACGGGATAAATTTCCTCGCCGCGGGGTTCGGGTCGAGAGTAAAAAACGCGCTCAATTCGCAAAAGTCTTTTAAAGGCGTCGCGCACGATATCGAGACGTTAAAACGCGTTTACGACGAGCTCGCCGAAAGATCCGGAGCAAAGTTTACATTCTGCACAAAAGTCATCGGAGTAAAAGCGTCGGAGGGGAAAATAGATTGCGCCATATGCTCGGGACTTGGAGGCATATTCGCCGTAAAGGCAAAAGTGTTTATCGACGCGACAGGCAACGGCGACCTTGCCTTCATGGCGGGCGCCAAATATGAAAAGGGCGATAAAAACGGGAAAATGATGCCTGGTTCGCTCTGCTCTACATGGTGCTCCATCGACTGGCAAAAATGGAGAAAAAACAAGCCCGACATGCCCCAGCCGCAGTCCTTCAAAGTAAAGGAAGCGTACGAGGCCGGCGTATTCTCTTTTTACGATCCGCACATGACAGGCATATTTGAAATAGGCGACAGCCTTGGCGGCGGAAACATAGGGCACGCTTTCGGAGTAGACGGCACGGACGAAGGCTCGGTCACGCGTGCGCTGCTGCATTGCAGAAAGTCTATGCGGGAATATAAAAACTACTACAATAAATACGTGCCCGGATTTGAAAACGCCAAAGTTGTATCGACAGGATCCGCAATGGGAATCCGCGAGACCCGAAGGTTTGTGGGCGACTACACCCTAAACATTGACGACTATATGAAGCGCGCGGTTTTTGACGACGAAATCGGCCGCTACGCTTATCCAATAGACATACACCCTTCAAGTTTCGACAAGGGAGAGCTTGAACGCCACCGCCAAGAATTCGACAAGCTGTACAAATACGCAAAGGGCGAAAGCTACGGCATTCCTTACCGAATTTTGACACCAAAGGGGTTCGACAACCTGTACACTGCCGGCAGATGCGCAAGCTCCGACGAACTTGTGCATGGTTCAATACGCGTCATGCCCGCGTGCTTCATAATGGGCCAGGCAGCCGGCATCGGAGCTTCTATGGCGGCGGGCTCAAATGTGTCAGTCCACGATATAGACGTAAAAACCCTTCAAGGAAAACTCGTAAAATTTGGGGCGTACCTTCCCAACTTCAAAGCTTAGGCAATAGAAAATTAATGCGAGATGCCCGCGCGCTAAAAGAAAGCCGCGGGCTTTTTGTTGTGTTATTGAATATTTTTACGCGACGGCGAGTTTTTTATTTAGCGGATAACATAATTTTCTATGTGCGCGCGGATTTAGTTATAATGCCAAAAACAATTTGAATTCATAAGTAAAAATAATAAAAAGATCGAATTTAACAGTTAAAATAAAAATAGTTGTTTTTAAATTGAACTCGTAGCGTCTCATATATAAAAAAGTTTTATTAACATTGAAGCGCCATATGAAAAATAAATCCTCAACTTTCACCCACAAAAAATTTCACTTTGGCAATTTTCCCCGCCAATGTTTTTCAGTTTCCCTACTGTTGTTTTTCTCATCATTATGTTTTTCAAACGCAAATGCCGAGGATATATACAACTCGACTTCCAACGCCGATTTTAGCCTAAACGACGGTTTAAGCTGGCGTGTTGGATCTTTCGACGGCGAAGCATATGAGGGCGAAGTAAGCGCTTCGACAAACAACCTTAATATAAGCGTAGACGCTACATCCTCGGGCATCGGACAGTTCTCGGAATATATTGTCGGCAACAACCTTAATTTTAACATAGCATCTATCCCCCAAGGTGCGTGGGGCCATACATTTTATTTTAATCAAGGAGCATATTTCAGGGGCGATGTAAATTTCTCCTCAGTGCCCGGATATGTAATACAGATGAGGTTTGGCAATAAAACGTTTAAGGTAGACGGCAATATTAGCTTAAACTCTCCATTAATCATACACGCTGCGCAGGGAGCTTGGGAAGTAGGTGGAAATTTTGACATCAACAATACGCGGCTTTATCTTTCAGGGAATTCGACAAGCGGTTTTACTGTCTGGGGCACTTTAAATCTAAGTACTGTAAACTCGTCGCTTGATTTCGCAAAACAAGACGGCGGCGGCTCCGGAAGCAAAAGCCGCATGATTGGCGGCATAAACGGAATAGGGCGGCTGCAAGTCGGGTTGCCAAGTGTGGATACAACCGTAATATTGACAAACAACGGCACAGCTGAATTTAGCGGGAAGTACGCGACCCAAAACGGCGTGGGCGGCGCCCTGCACTTGAATATGAACGCAAATTCCGACACCGGCAAACAGATTATGCGCTTTCAAGAGTTTGCCGATTATAGCGACGAGAAAACCTTTAAGATGGCAAACTTGGGCAACGTAACAGTAGAATGGGGCGAATTGAATATCGGCATGCATTCCGCAATGAGCGCCGGCACTTTGACAGTTGTCGGTGAAAAGGCGCTTTACAGTTCCACGGGATTGGACAGCGGTTCGGAAATCGGCACCACGAGATTTTCATCTATTGATTTTCAAAGCGGCACGATACGCTTTGACCTTTCCGAAATGCAGGGCGACAGAATAGATGTCACAGGCGGGGTCAATGTACTCGATCCCGCAAATGCCGCTCTCCTCGTAAATGTAGATCCCTACGACTTAGCAATGTGGCTTGAAGCCTCCGAAGTATCGTATCTCGACTATACTGTAATGTCTTTCGATGAGAATTCCTCCAACATAACAATAGACGTCCTCAATCAAATGCTCGTTGCAGAAGACGGGGTTGACGTAAAAGTTATTGAAGGAGATCTGGCGAACGGTTTGCTGACTCTCAGGGTGAGCGTGCCGGAGCCTTCGGCGATAGCCGCAATTATTGCTCTTGCCTCGCTTGGGTTTGCCATGCGCCGCAGAAAAATTTAGCAGTATGCGAAAAAAGCGCGGAGAAATATTTTTCCGCGTTTTTTTGCGTCGATTTTCAGAGGCGATCGGCTTATTATGCGGGAAAAAAATTGCGGCGCATTCATGCGTCGCAAAAAATATTTTAGTCTGCGGATATATTGAAAGTAAAGCGCGGTTAAAGGACGTCCGGATCCCAAGTTTCATAACCAGTTCCGGAGCCGTTCACCTTTTTCCCCAAATCGTTTCCGTCTCCAAAATATGCAGGATCATTCCACGACTCAGGCATTTCGCACCCGCTCAAAAGAAGCGCAGCCGCAGTTGCAATAAAAAAGAAAAATACTTTCGCGCATTTAATTTTCATCAAATAAAGAATCTAATAAAACTGCAAAAAATTCAATACACAAATTGCTCATTTGTTCGATAGCAGACTCAAAGTACTATTCTCTGGTGAAAGAAAATCCCATCAGCATCTAGGAGCCGAACATTACATTGTTTTATAGAAAATTCGCTTAAATTCCAATTTTGGGAAAATCATTCCGATTGCGCGGCGCTTAGACGCTCGCTGCACTCCTCCCATTCGCGGTAGAGTTTTTCTATTTTTGTTTTTAATGCATTGTACGCCTCTGCTGTCGAAGAACATTGCGCGCCGCGCTTAAAAAAGTCGGGCTCGGACATCTCGGTCTCTATTTTGGCGACGTCCCCCTCCGCCGCAGCAATCTCTGCTTCTATGCGCTCGACGCTCTTTTTTAGCGAAGATATTTCAGCACGCTTTTTTGCAGCCTCCGCCTTGCGCTCCCAATACGCAGAGCCGCTTTTTTTAGGCGCGGGTGAATTTTTAAGGTTCAGCCTTCCCTCGGATTTTATGCGCTCCACATACGAGGTCAGATTTCCGGGATAGACTTTCAATCCGCCAGGACCCAACTCATAGACTTTATCGACTATCGGATCGAGAAATGCCCTGTCATGGCTCACTATAAGATACGTTCCGCGATACGAGGCTAGGGCTTGGGCGAGGATATTTTTTGAATTCATATCCAGATGGTTTGTCGGCTCGTCAAGCAGCAGAAAATTAAAATCGCGCAGGAGCATTTTTGCGAGGGCAAGCCTATTTTTTTCGCCGCCGGACAATACGCCCACCTTTTTAAGGACATCGTCGCCCGTAAATAAGAAAGAGCCAAGCAACCCCCGCACTTCCCCTTTGCGCTCCATCGGAGCGGCTGACAGAGCCTCCTCCAATACGTCGTTTGACTTGTCGAGCTCCTCCGTCTGGTGCTGCGCAAAATACGACATTTTTACGTTGAGCCCCAGTTTTATACTTCCCGCGTCAGGCTGCATAACGCCCGCTATAATTTTTGCAAGCGTCGTTTTTCCCGCCCCGTTTACTCCCACAAGCGCCGCCCTGTCGCCGCGTTCCAAGCGCATCGAAACTCCGTTCAGAACTTTGTGCGCCCCGAACGATTTTTCCACTCCTTCGACGTCAAGGACAATCTGCCCAGTCCTCTCCGGCTCCGGGAATTTAAAATGTATCTCTTTTTCGTCCGACTCAACCTCTATGCGCTCGATTTTATCAAGCGCCTTAATCCTGCTTTGAACTTGCGCCGCCTTTGAGCTTTTATATCTAAAACGCTCGATAAATTTCTCCGTCTTTTCAATGCTGCGCCTTTGATTTTCCGCCGTATGTTCAAGCGTGCGCCTGCGCGCGGCGGACTCCGACTCGAAAAAATCGTAATTGCCAGAATATGAGTCCAGCCTGCCCTTTGAAAGGTGAAATGTGCGGTTTGTGAGGGCGTTTAGGAAAGCCCTGTCGTGGCTTACGACCAATATCGAGCCGGGATACGACTTCAAATAGTCTTCTAGCCACGCGACCGACTCAATATCGAGGTGGTTTGTCGGCTCGTCGAGCATCAGGAGAGTCGGCTCGGTCAGCAACAGCTTCGCGAGCGCAACGCGCATCTGCCAGCCTCCGGAAAATTCCGAGCACGGCCGCGCCATATCGGCCATTTCAAAGCCAAGCCCCATTAGCACAGTTTCTACTCTCGAACGCAATTTCGACTCTTCCGCGTCTTCAAGCCTATGCCTGATTTCCCCCATTTCAAGGAGGGCGTCCGCATATTCAGCCGATGATGGACTTGCCGTGCGGATAACTTCGTCGGCTTGCGCGAGTTTTTCCCGAAGCTCCAATATGCTTTCAAAGGCGGATTCAGCCTCCTCAAAAAGCGGCCTCTGCGCGCTCACAACGAGCTCCTGGGGCAAATATCCAATGGTTGCGTATTTTGGTTTGAGAATACTTCCGGAATCGGGGGATTCGGCGCCCGTAAGAATTTTAAGGAGCGTGGTTTTTCCCGCCCCATTGGAGCCGACAAGTCCTATTCTGTCGCCCTTGTTTATCACGGCCGACACATTGTCGAATATAGTCCTCGCTCCGTACGAGAGCCTCAATTCCCTTATCTCAATCATAAAAACAAGCGGTGCTGTCCGCCTCAAATTAAAAACTCTGTTAAAGCAAAAATGGACTGCTTGTTAAAGATAAAAAATCTTCTTTAAATTGTAAGCGCAGGCAAAATTGCTGCTCCTGCAATATAGGTACAGGTTGCCGGCAAACGCCTTGTCCGAAAAAAATATTTATTCGAGACAACCTCCACACTCCAAAAAAAACGGCAAAATCCGATGCGGATCTTGCCGTTTCCTTCTTCAGGAAGATATTTTTATTTGAGGTTTTTTATGAGTATTTCCTCCATAATCGCATATCCGTCGGGAGTCGGATGTATGCCGTCGTTGGCGTACTTTTTCGGAAGGCCGTCTTTATCGTCCACGAGCTTCGTAAAGTAGTCTACGTATATTACGGAATTTTTTTCGCAGTAGTCTTTGAGCATTTCGTTTAGTTTTTTGACCATTGGAACAGGTTTTATCTCCTTGCGCCACGGATATTTGTTCGCAGGCAAAATAGAGCATACCACAGGCACTACGCCGTTTGCCTTTGCGATTTCCACCATAGACACAATGTTGCCAAATATGTTTTCAACGCTGATGTATCCCTGATTCTGTGCGATGTCGTTTGTTCCGGCGAGAATCGCAACATACTTGGGTTTGAGGTCCAGAACGTCCCGGCGGAATCTCACCAACATTTGCGACGACACTTGCCCGCTTATTCCGCGGCCCACAATGTTATTTTTTTTGAAGAAATCCGATGGAGTTTTTTTAACCCATGCGTCGGTAATTGAATCGCCCATGAGCACTGCAAGCGGAGGAGTTTTTACGCTCTTGTTCGCCTCTGCGTATCGGCCGAAATTCGCCCAGTCTCCTGCGGCGAAAGCGCATGCCGAAATTATCGATATTATTGCGGTACAGAGTATTTTTTTCATAGCATTTTCCTTTTAGTTTTTAATGGCAATTAAGAGCGCAAAGACACTTGCGCGAGAATCCAAAGGTAGTCGGAGAGCCTGTTTATAAACACAAGCGGAAAATCGCGAGCAAGCCCCTCGGTTTCCGCAAGCCCAACAATTTCGCGCTCTGCGTTGCGGCAGCGCGCCCTAGCCATATCGAGCGCCGCCTGCAAATGGGTTTCGCCTGAATGCGTCCAGCCGGAAAAAATGTCTCCGTCACTCTCGGCGGACTCTATTCGGTCTTCGAGACTTTTCAGGTCCCCATCGCCCAGCAAGCGCAATTTTTTCTCGGTTAGCAGATGAAAATCCTCCTTTTTTGTCGCAAGCTCCGTCATTAGGCACACCAGAGACTCCTGAATTCCAAGTATCTCCGCACCGAGTTCCTTTCCCGCGAATGACCGCGCAAGCCCAAGCGTCGCGGAGAAGTCGTCGACCGCCCCGTACGCCCTTACCCTTTGCGACGATTTTGATACGTCCCTTCCGAACATCAGCTTTGTGCGCCCGGCGTCCCCTGTTTTTGTCGATATTTTCATATTACATTTTTTCGAGCGGTTCTATGCCAAGCACGCGCAGGCCCGCCTCGAGCACGCGCATTGTGCGCGAGCATAGCATCAAGCGCCGCGCCTTTACAGACTCGTCGTCCACAATAACTTTGTCCGCGTTGTAGAAAGTCGAGAAAACGCCTGCGAGCTCGTAAAGGTAAGTGCATAGGAAATGCGGGCGGAGCTCCGACAATGTAAGCTCAAACACCGCAGGAAGCGCAACGAGCTTTCGGGCAAGCGCTATCTCGCGCTCTGTCTCCAATTCCGAAGCCGCCGAGAAGTCGGCGTCCGGGGAGGTTTTCAATTTGCGGAATATTGAGTGCATTCTCGCCACTGCATAAAGCAGGTACGGGGCTGTATTGCCGTCGAATGCCAGAAGCTTGTCCCAAGAGAAAAGGTAGTCGTTTGTTCTATTCTGGGACAAATCCGCATAGCGCAGGGCAGCAACGCCGACAGTTTCGGCAATCTTGTCGGCTTCCTCTGCGGGCGTTTCAGGGTTTTTCTCCATGACTATCGCGCGCGCGCGCGCCACAGCCTCGTCGAGGAGAGCTTTGAGCCTTACGGGTTCGCCGCTTTTGGTCTTTATCGCCTTGCCGTCTTCGCCAAGGATTGTCCCAAACCATACGTGGCGCAGTTTCGGAAGTTTATACCCTTTGCAGTCGAACCATTTTTTTGCGGTCATAAAAAGCTGCTGAAAGTGGTCCTGCTGTCGGCCGTCGGTGACATAAACTATTTCGCGGGCGTCAAAATGTTCCACCCTATACAACAAAGTCGCCAAGTCTGTTGAGGCGTAATTCGAGGCACCGTCGCTTTTTCTAATGATAAAGGGCTGTTTTTTGAACCTTTCGTGCTCGCGCAGAAATACAACAAGCGCCCCCTGGTCCTCCTCTGCAATGCCGCATTCCATAAGCTCCTTGTACACGCGCCCGACTTTGTCGCGGTAGAACGATTCCCCGAGAGTAAAGTCTATCGTAAGGCCCATGCGCTTATACATTCTATCGAAAGCCGCAGAGCTGACCTCGTTTATCTTATTCCAAAGGGCGACATTTTCAGCATCGCCGTTTTGGAGCTTTACGAGTTCCGCGCGCGCGGCGTCGGCCGCCTCGTTGGACTCCTTTGCGAGGGCGCTGCCGCGCTTGTACATTTGCTCGAGCTCTTCAAGCGAATTTTCGTTTTCGGGGTCGAGCTTGTATCCCGAAGTTTTTATGCCGTAAATGAGAATGCCGAAGTTCGTTCCCCAGTCGCCGATATGGTTGTCTGTAATGACATCGGCGCCGCAAAATTTTAGAAGCCGTTTGACCGCCTCGCCAATGACCATCGGGCGCAGGTGCCCGACATGCATCTGTTTTGCAGTGTTCGGCGACGGATAATCTACGACAGTCTTTTTTCCGCCGTAAAATTCTCTTGCCGCCGCCTTCAATTCGGGTTCGCCCTTGTATTTCGCAAGCCACCCTCCGAGAAATTTCTTGGTCAGCTTAAAGTTGATAAAACCTGGGCCGGCGATAGAAGTTTCAATGAGCGACTCATCGAAATCCGGAGATTTTTTTATTTCCGCGAGGAGTTTTTCTCCGACAGCCCTCGGATTTTCCTTATGGGCTTTTGCGTATTGGAGCGCTCCGTTTGACTGGAAGTCTCCGAATTTTGGGTCGGCCGGCCGGATTACGGGGTCGAAGCTGTCGTCGAAGCCCGCCGATTCGGCCGCTTTTATTGTCAATGTTTTTAGGGCTTTCGCCGGGTGAAACCAAATTTCCATCGTATTAAATTTTCCTTAAAAAACAGCCGCTTCAATTTCTTGAAACGGCGTTGAGATTGTATTTTTTAGCGGCATTACTTGGCGATGCCAAGAAGGGCCTTTATGCGCGCCGTCCAGTTAGCCTTTTCGACCTCCGTGGGCGACGGGGACGTGTTTTCGTCCCACCACTGCGGGGGCTCGGTGTCGAGGCCGCCGGAAGTGCGTATTACGTAGACTACTTTCGTTATGGCCTCCCTTACATTTGCCACATGGGAAGTAAATATTACATCAATCTGGTGGACGTAGTTTTCGCCCGCCCTCAAAGTCGCCGGGACACTTGTCACCGCGCAAACTGAAGGGATTGCCTTTTTAAATGCCTCCGTCGTAAGCCTCGACATTATGCGTTTTGCGAGTGAAAATGTGCCTTCGCTCGGAGTGTCAAAAATGAACGTAAGCGATATATAGTCGATGTCTTTGACTTGTCTTGGCATCGCCACTTTGCACAGCCCACCGATTTCCGCTGCCCCGTTTTCGCCCCTTGCCGCGAGATCGAAAAAAGCGAGGAACTTTTCGTTGCGTATAATCTCCAATAATTTTTGGTCGGGATTTTCCATAGACGGCGTATTTTTTAATTTAAACTTTTCTTGATAAAAACAGAGTTTTTAGCATATTTCAAGCAAGAAAATGGAAACGGCATACATAGCGATCGGAGAAATTCTCGTGTACGTAGCCTGCATTTTGGCAGCGATTGGGGCGTTTTTGCCCGTGCTGCCGGGGCCGCTGCTTTCCTTTGCGGCGATTCTCGTGTTTAAGCTAGTATTTCCCGAGAGCGGGGTTGGCTGGCTGAACGTTTGGATATGCGGGTTTCTCGCCGCGTTTGCGCAGCTTGCCGACATATTTATGTCATGGCTGGGGGCGAAGAAATTCGGCGCAACATGGCGCGGTGGGCTTGGGGCTTTTATAGGCGTTTTTGTAGGCATATTTTTGCCGCCGCCGATATTTTGGATATTCGTTGCGCCCCTTGCCGGGGCGTTCTTGGGGGAATGGCTCGGAGGCGCAAACATCAGGGAATCCGGCAAAGCCGGGCTAGGGGCATTTGCGGGCGCCTTGGCGGCGTCAATGGTAAAATTCCTGATTGTAGTGTATATGGCCGCCGCATTTACCGTGGAGGTTTTCAATCTATTTTAAAAATAGTCTTGACGCACAAGACAAGAAAGTATTTTAATCTTGGCTTTAATTCAGAGCGGGCATAGTTTAGTGGTAAAACCCCAGTCTTCCAAACTGGTGATGTCGGTTCGATTCCGTCTGCCCGCACCAATTTTGCCGAAACCCCGCACGCGGGAAATCGGCGGTCGGAAAGCATTTTGCGGGGGGCGCGCGTCGCGCAAATCTGTGGAATGCTTTTTCGTTCTAAGGCAAAATTTGTGGAATGAGCAAAAAAGACTCTTAATTTTATAAGCCGAAAGCCCATAAAAATCAAATTAAGGCAAAACCGTGAGCACACCGTTAATAATGATAGGCCTTCCCAAAGGCAGCCTCGAAGAATCCACAATAGCGCTATTCGCCAAAGCCGGCTGGCGCATTACAAAAAGTTCGCGCTCCTACAAGCCGTCCATAGACGACCCCGAACTTGACGGGCGCTTTGTTAGGGCGCAGGAAATCAGCAGGTACGTCGAGCAGGGATTCTTCGACTGCGGCCTTACCGGATACGATTGGATTCTCGAAAATTCCAGCGATGTCGTAGAAGTCTGCGACCTCGTTTACAGCAAGGCGACATCGCTAAAATCTCGCTGGGTGCTTTGCGTGAAGGAAGACTCCGACATAAAGTCGGTAAAAGATCTCCAAGGCAAGAGGGTTGCGACGGAGCTTATGAACGTCACAAAGAAATTTCTCGCCGACAACGGTGTCGACGCGGAAGTCGAATTTTCATGGGGAGCGACGGAAGTCAAGGTTCCGGACCTCGTTGACGCAATAGCCGACATTACCGAGACTGGCTCCTCTCTGCGCGCAAACAACCTGCGCATAATAGACACGATGCTTTACACGAACACAAAGTTCATAGCCAACAAGGCTGCATGGGAAAACCCCGTGAAGCGCAAGAAGATAGAGTCAATAGCAATGCTCTTGCAGGCCGCGCTCGACGCAAACAACAAAGTCGGGCTAAAAATGAACCTTCCCAAAGGGAATCTTTCAAAGGTGATAGCCGCCCTTCCCGCCCTGCGCAAGCCGACAGTTTCGCAGTTGTCAGACCCTGCATGGGTGGCAGTTGAAACAATAGTCGACGAAAAGGTAGTCCGCGAGATAGTTCCGACTCTGAAAGACAACGGCGCGGAAGGCATTGTTGAATATCCTCTCAACAAGGTCATTCCTTAATTCAAGAAGCTAAGGGGAACTCTCCTGATAGAGATCTTTGCTTAATCTAAAAAGCTAAGTGAAACTTACCTGATAGAAGCCATTCCTTAGCACGATAAGCTAAGAGAAACTTTCCAATATACAGCACGTTAAATTTTGAAAAAATTTTAATGTGCTGTATTTTTTTGTGTGCAGCGTGGGAAAGAAAAAATTTTATAAAAACTTTTCCCAATTATCTTACCGAGACTATTTTTGTCCGGATATTTCCGGAAGTGTCTCGCCACACTATTTTGTACTTTCCTTTGAACCCGCGGAATTTCACAGTTCCGTTCTCATCTGGTTTCAGTTCCAGACTCGTCTTCCATTCTCTATTTATTAGGTCGTCAAGGGCAAAGTACGCCGGTTTTTTAGTGGCGTCTGGATATAGAATCCCCGCAAAATACGGTTCGTCGCGGTCGCGCACGTTTTTATCGAGTTTGTCTATTGTGCGCCAATAGGTTATCGCTGAAACGTTTTTATAGGAGAACCATAGCTTGTAATAGTTGCGCAAAATCGCCGCTTGCGCCTTGAATCCGTCTGGAGTTCGCTCTGTTGGAAGCACAGTCACTTCGCTTATATGAATGGGTAGTCCAAAGGAATCTAAACTGTCTAATATTTCCCGTTGCCGCTTTATGGACCAATTTGGAACATCCTCTCCGCCCGCGATTTTTTTCATCTGGTCTATCTTCCATAAATGGCGCTGAAAACCTATCATGCCAATTTTGCACCCCTTGGAAAGCATGTCGCGTATTTGTTCGCCATATTTTTCGCCGCAGTGGTAATCGTTTATAGAAAGCATTGCGGATTTAGGAAAAAGTTTTTCGGCAATTTTAAAGGCTTTGCAGGCATAGTCGCCAGGCATAATGCCGTATTCTAAACTCATGCATACTTTTTTGCTTTTTTCCAAGGCTCCCGACTCAAAATCTTTGCAGCTTTCATTTACTACGTCCCAACTGTCGACAGAATCGGCGTATTTGGCGGCTATTTGCCTGATTCTTCTGTCGGAAGCCTTTTCCATTTCTCCAGCATAGTTTCCGAAAAGAGATTCGGCATCTTCTGTGGACATTTTTTTGAATTTTTCATCGACATACAAAGGCTTATGGAGCGGCGGAGTTGCAGCTTTGTTTTTTAAGACAGCCTTAGCAGCGTCGTCAGCATAGTTTTCGATAAGCCATTCGAATTCTGGGACATTCCATCTTTTGTTCCCCCATACAAGCGGATGCCCGTGTATTCTTATGCCGCGTGTTTTTAAAAAGCTTATGAGTTCGTCCGTAGCCGGAGAAAATGGATGCGGCAGGAGATCTGTATCGCCTACTTTATTGAGAAACTCCTCTTCGTCCCATGCGCTATTTTTGAATCGCGGCTTCCCGTCCTTTAATTCAAAAAATTTCCAGTAAAACGGAATTGTCGCCTGATTAAACAGGTCGCCCCAAAGATTGCGGTATGCCTCGTTTCTATATTTATCGCCCGCGCGGTTGAAATAAAATGCCGGGGCGCCAAAATTAAATTCTGACTTTATTTGCTCAATTTTTACGAACGAATTGGGATCTGGATTTTCGAGTTTAACTTCGGCGTCGGATTTTCTATATTTTTCAATATCGGCGTCTATGCGCGCCATTTCCGCTTCCCAAGCTTTCCAATATTTTTCGCTTAAAATATTTCCGGTATCCTCAGCGGCGCATTTTGGATAAACAACCTCGCAAATTGCTTTAGCAGCAACTGTTGAAGTTGTAAATATTGAAAAAAAAGCAATTACAAAGGAGGAAATTAAAATATTTTCTTTCATTTTTATTCTAACATAATGCAAATTCCAGAAATATAATATAGATGTTAGTAGGTATGTTATATTTTTATAGTTAATTATTGTAAAGATTAAAACTATATGGACTTACCTTATGCTTATAAACTTTATTATAGCACAAAACGTCCGCCTAAATTGTGGGAGTGACAATAAGAAAATACGAAAAACTTATTTATAGATTTTATTTTAGAGTGTTTCGAGAAACGGAATATAATGGCGAAAAAACACGCTGCTAAACAAATAACCAAGCATATAAAAAAACTTTGCCCCCAGATACAAAAAAAACCGCGCTTTTTAGAGCGCGGCAGAGTTTTATTTTTTTCTAAGACTGCGGCTTGCTTATTTTGCGAGCTTTATTTCGTCCCAAACCTTTATGTATTTCGCGTTGTCCGCGCCAAGGTCGAGAATAATCTCGCCCCTCTTGTACATTTCATCAGGGATAAACATTCCTGGATGGTTGCGGTTTTCTTCGGACACAAATTCCTTGGCACCGTCAACGGGGGCGCTAAAACATGTAAACTCTATATTCTTGGCGGCGTTTTTGGGCTCGGTCATAAAGTCGATAAACTTGTACGCAAGTTCCTTATTGCCCGCAGTCACCGGGATTGCCCAGTCGTCGCAGCACATCGAAAAGCCTTCTTTCGGGCACATCCATGTCAGCTCGGGCGCCTCCTCAAAAACTTGGAACAAGTCTCCGCTATACCCCTGCACTATCTGAAATTCTCCGGAACGTATGCCAACCTTATAAACCTCATTGTCGAATTTCGCGAGGTTCTTCTTCCATTTCAGGATTTGCTCCTTTGCCTCGGCAAGATGTTTTTCGTCGGTGGTATTTATAGAGTGCCCCTTGAACAGGAGAGCCGCGCCGATTGTCTCGCGCATATCGTTCAGCATGGTCATGCGGCCTTTTAATTTTTCATTAGCAAATACGTCCCAAGTTTCAGGGAGTTTGCCAAGCTTGTCCTTATTGTAGGCAATGCATGTAAAGCCTATCATGTAGGGGACGCTGTACTCCATCTTTTTGTCGATAGCGAGATTGTCCAGATACGCCTTGTTGACATTCTTTATGCTCGGGAGCTTTGAATGGTCGAGCTTTTCAATCATTTTCTGCTCGTACATTATCTTAGCCATGTAGCTTGAAGGCTGGATAATGTCGTATCCCGAGCCGCCCGCTTTGAGCTTTGAATACATGAATTCGTTTGAGTCGAATATGTCGATTACCACTTTGCAGTCGTACTTCTGCTCAAACTCTTTTACGAGATCCAAGTCGATGTAGTCCGACCACATGTAGACGTTAAGGACGGGCTTTGACTGCCCGCAGCCCCACATTGCCACGGCGAGGCATAAAGCCAAAGCCGATGCGACGTATTTGAGTATTTTCTTCATTTCTTCTTAGTTTTCTGGTTTAGAATTTTTTACGCGTAAGCAACTGCCCGGCAATTGCGACAGTGAAAGTAAGAGCCATAAATACGACGCTCAGGGCATTTATAATAGCCGGCGGACCGTGCTTCATCATGCTGTAAACTTTCACCGGCAAAGTGGTGCTTCCGGGGCCTCCCACGAAGAATGTCACCACAAAGTCGTCCATAGACAGCGTAAATGCCATCATCGCCCCGGCAGCAATTCCGGGCGCGAGAAGCGGCAGTATGATTTTTATAAATATTCTGAAATTTCCGGCGCCCAGATCTTGGGCGGCCTGTATTATATTGAAGTCGAAGTCTTGCAGGCGCGCAAGGACAGTAAAAGTCACAAAGCTCAGGCAGAAAGTCGTATGCGCAAGTATCACTGTCGTGAGCCCCAAATCTACCTTCAGGCTCACGAACATCAACAGCAAGCTAATGCCCATCAAAATATCCGGGACGCACATCGGGGCGTAAATTAAGACGTAGTGGGCGGATTGCAGTTTCGAGAGCCTGTATTTATTGAGAGTCCAAGCCGCGCAAGTGCCTATGGCGGTCGACAGGGCTGTCGCAACGAATGCAACGAGCAGCGTATTTAAAGTTGCGTTGATTACCGCCGAGTCCCTAAACAATGCCTCGTACCATTTTAATGAAAACCCCATCCATTTGCCGCCGTATCTCGATTCGTTAAAAGACTGGCTTATGAGCATCACTATCGGCAGATACATAAAAATCATCACAAATATAGTGACGAACAGCGATGTATATCTGGTTTTCATTTTGTGGAATCCCCCGAACTGCGCCGTATATTTACGATGCTTTTAAACACGCCCTTTTGCCTCAGGAAAACCAGCAGTACAGGCAGGGATATAATAATGGAAAGCATTGCCGCCAATGCGGCCGCCTCCGGAAGGTTTCTGTTTGCGGAAGCGCGCGTGGCGATTTTATTGCCGAGCATTTCCCCGTCGACGCCCCCAACGAGATCCGGTATTGCGTACGACCCCATTGCCGGAATGAATACAACCATTATTGCGGTATAAATTCCGCGCTTGATTCCGGGAATAAATATTGATACAAACGCCTTGAAGCGCGAAGCTCCGAGGTCTCTGGCAGCCTCCACGAGCGAAAAATCGAATTTTTCGGCGGCCGCATATATTGGCAATATTGCGAACGGCAGGCATGTGTACACCGACACCACAATGACCGCTCCGATATTGTTGAGCAAAAATACGTCGTCGGAAATTATTCCAAAATGAAGCAGAAGGTTGCGCAAAAAGCCGTCCGGATGTAGAAGAACCCTCCATGCGAATATGCGTATGAGGAAGTTAGTCCAAAGCGGTATTATTATAAGGAGGAGTAGCCAATAGCGGTATTTTTCCTTCTGCTGCGCAATCCAGTAGCCCACTGGTATGCCGAGAGCGAGGCAAATTGCAGTAATTGCGCACGATACCCAGACAGTCCTCCAAAGTACGGAGACGTAGTCGCTGCGCAAAACGTTGGCGACGGTTGTCAATGTCCATTCGGAATCTATGCCGCCGGCTGGATCGGCCGTTTTAAACGCTATCGCGAATACGAGAAGCGACGGTATCAAAAAGAATACGGCCAACCAGAAAAACGACGGCGCAGTTAATAGATACTCCGCTATATTAAACCTTTTTGCGCCCTTGCGCGGCGGCAGACTCGATTTCTCGCAGGCCATATTGGGTACCCTAATGCGGAGCCTCCTCCGGAAGCGTTGTGACGTCGTCGGGGTGCCATGCCACCCAAACCTTGTCGTCCCAAGTAGGCTGTTTGTAGTCGAGATAGCAGCGGTTGTGCTGCGTGACGATGTTAATGCGCCGCCCGTCCTTTGACCTGACCCAATAGCGTGTCTGGGCGCCTTGATATACAATGTCTATGACCTGAGCCTCGAACATATTTAGGTTTTCTGCTTCGGGCTTTTTGTCAAAGATTCTAAATTTTTCGGGCCTTATGCTTACAGTCACTTTGTCTCCGGCGGACAAATTGTGCTCATTGTAGGACGGAAATTCACCGAGGCCGAAGAAGTTTATGCGGCAATATTCGCGGTTTACGATGGACGATACCTCGCCCTCGAAGAAATTGGTGTCGCCAATAAACGATGCCACGAATTTTGTACGCGGGCTTTCGTATATTTCGGCAGGGGTTCCAATTTGCTCTATTACACCGCTGTTCATTACGGCGATTCTATCCGAGAGGCTCATTGCCTCGCCCTGGTCGTGGGTGACGTAAATAAAGGTGGTGCCGACCTCGTCGTGAATGCGGTCGAGCTCGAGCAGCATATATTGGCGGAGTTTAAGGTCGAGGGCTGCGAGCGGTTCGTCGAGAAGCAGGAGTTTAGGCTTGTTTATAAGAGCCCTTGCGATTGCGATTCTTTGTTTTTGTCCGCCGCTTATGGTGTCTGTCTTGCGGGAGGCGAGGCCCTCGAGCCTTATGATAGAGAGCATTTCCTCCACCATTTTCCCGACTTCTTTTTCTTTTATGCCGGCGGTCCGCGGGCCGAATGCGATATTGTCGAACACGCTCATATGCGGGAAAAGCGCGTAGTTCTGGAAGACTGTATTGATTTTGCGCTTATTCGGGGCGGCGTCCGTTATATTTTTCCCGTCGAGAAATATTTCTCCGGAATCTGGCTCTTCAAACCCGCCCGAAATTCTCAGAATTGTCGTCTTTCCACAACCGCTGGGGCCGAGAAGGGAAAATATCTCTCCGCAGCGCACTCCGAAGCTCACGTTTTTTACGACGTGGTTATCTCCGAAATGTTTGTCTATATTTCTGAGTTCAAAAAATTCAGGCATTTCCCTTTTCCAAAAAAATGAAAAAAAATTTAAAAATACATATTGGAGGAAAAGAAAAGCTTTTTTTTAAAAAAACGCATTTTACGATCTCTTTTCCGCTTGCAGTTTGGCGCAAAAAAATGGAACTCTGCAAAAAAATTCATAATATTGCGTGGAGAATAGCGCCATAGCGTTTTGCAGTTTTAGGAGGCTTGGAATATCTTTTGTTGGCGTTTTTTAGCCGGATTTTCACCGTAGGAAATTTTTACTGCACACTTTTTTGCGGGATATTTTTACCGCCTGCATTTTTTGCGGAAAATTCTCGCTCGCACATTTTTTAGTGCGATTTTGCTGTCTACATATTTTTTTTTGCAGACATCACGTCCAAGATTTATAGTTTACGATTTTCTAAATCTGCTTGTCCGTCGCGCATCATTCCCCAATATGCGGGAAAGCCAAAAAAAATAGGCCCTCGGGAAAAATATTCCCGAAGGCCCGCATTTTTTAAATTATGAAGCTATTTTTTGCAGCCGCATTTTTTTGCGCACGGCTTTTTGGCAACGGGCTTTAAAGCGCATGCCTTTTTAGCGCACGCTTTTTTAGCCGGAGCTTTCGCCGCAGCTTTTTTAGCGGGCGCTTTTTTAGCCGGAGCTTTCACTGCCGCTTTTTTCGCGGGCGCTTTTGCTGCCGCCTTTTTCGCGGGGGCTTTCTTTGCAGCCGCAGCTTTCTTTGCGGGCGCTTTTTTAGCCGGAGCTTTTGCTACCGCTTTTTTCGCAGGGGCTTTTTTTACCGCCGCAGCTTTTTTAGCGGGCGCTTTTACGGCAGCCTTTTTCGGAGCTGCTTTTTTTACCACTTTTTTTGTTGCCATGATTTTATCTTTTTTGGGTTGATTTCATGTTAACACCGCCCGCCAATATGGGGAACTTTGCAGCTCCGAAAAGCGGGAAGTGAAATTTTTCTCCTGTGGCCATCGCCGGGCGGCGCAGGCAAACATACTCAAAAAAATCGAAAATCGGCATGCGCATTTTTGCGCGGAGAGAGACGGTGGACGGCGTATTTATAAAAAATACTTTTACATAAAAAAATCTGTCCCAAAGCGTCATTTTAAAGCGTCTAATAATACCGCCGAAAAGAAATATCTATTTCTTCTTATAGAATACGATTTGCATTAAATGCAATATTAAAATTTTATTTTTCTAAAATTTTATTTTTATTTTGAATTTGTCAGCGCAATAACGGGCGCGAATCAAATGCGGAAAAAATCTTTCCAACCTGCAAATCATTTCCCGCAAAAAAATCGCGCGCGCAAAGCATCTTCGCGCACGGTTTTTGAATTTCGCCGAACACGACTCCGCAATCCGCGCAAGCCACTTTCAAACCCTCCGCCGCCGAAGCCGCCAAAATTTCTCCGGGCATTTCACTGCCCTTCAATCTCTCCGCCCGCGCTGCTTTAGCAAGCTTCAAGCGCTCGCCGTCAAGCTCGGCAATCCCAAATGAAAACGCCCTTACCCTGTTTACAATTTCATCGGCGTTCAACTTAAAATCCAAGAAAAAGTCCTCCTTGCCAATCTTGCGCGTGTAAGTCGCCAGAGATTCGTCTTGGGCTGTAAAGGCCGCCGTTTTTTCCGCAATAGATAAAATGTTTTCGCCCAATAGGCGCGCAGCCGCAGCAGCAATTTTCTTTCTGAGCTCAACCGCGCATTCTTCGCGCGATATTTCAACTTCTATTTTAGCGCAAACAGCACCTGCGTCCATGCGTTCCTCAATCCGCATAAGGCTGACGCCGGTCTTTTCCATTCCAAGCGCCACCGCCGTCTCAACCGGCGATGCTCCGCGCAGCTGCGGAAGCAACGACGCATGCAAATTTATGCACGGATAGTCCCCGTAATCCAAAATATTTTTTTTGAGCATGTGCCCATATGCCATGACGATTATCATCTCGACGCCAAGCTCCTTCATGCGTCTGACAACTGAATCGTCGGGTGACTTCTCCGGGCGCATAAGTTCGACGCCATTTTCAATCGCCCACGCCGACACGTCGTTCGGCGACATTTTTTTCCCCCTGCCTTTTGGTTTGTCGGGGTTGCTAACAACGCACGATAATTCAAAACCGTGGCATTGCCCGGCATGCAGCATTTTTATGCAGTCGAGCGCGATTGCGTCGGACGCCATGAAGGCTACTTTCATTTTTTCCCCTCTCCTATGCGCTCAGACGCTGAGCGTTTCGGCTTTCCGACGAGCTCCAACTTTATCGACACTCCGCCGAGATTCAGTTTTTCGCGCAAGCCCTTTACGAGATATCGCCTATAAGAATCCGTTAGCGAGCCCGCGTCGTTGCAGAACATTCTGACAGTGTACGGGCGCGAAGCTACTTTTACGCAGTAATACGCCTTGAATCTTTTGTTTGAAACGTATTTTGGAGGATTGTTTGCCAAAAGCTTCGACACGCACGAATTGAGCTTGTTTGTCGTCACGCTTGAAAGCATTTTTCTTTTCAGCGAGTACGCGCTTTCAAGCAGGTGCTCTATTCCCGTATTTTCCTTTGCGGACACAAAATGCACAGGGGCGTCGGCTACGTCCGGCAACGAGCGGCGCACTGCCTGCTCAAAGCCCTTTCTGAAATCTGATATACCGTCGTATCCGCGCAGAGTCCCGCCCTTGAAAGTCTCTACCGCGTAGTCCCATTTGTTGACGACAATAACTATCGAGGCTCCGAGCTCTACAATTTCCCCAACGAGCCTCTTGTCCAAATCGGCGACCCCCTCCATGGCGTCTATTACAAGCAGTACGACATCGCTTGCCGCTATTGCCTTGCGGGTGCGCACAGACGACAAATAATCGAGGGAGGAATTCGTCTTTCGGTTCAGTTTCAACCCGGCGGTGTCGAAGAGCCTGAACTTCATTTCGAAGCCCTTTTTGGAGACTGCGTCGATGTCGAATTTTACGCTATCGCGGGTCGTGCCCGCCACGCGGCTTACGATTAGGCGCTCCTCTCCTATAAGACGGTTTGCTATGGAGCTCTTGCCTACGTTCGGCCTGCCTGCGATTGCGATTTTTACTCTGTCGGCGGCATCGTCTGCCGGGGCGCTTTCGATTTTCCCGTAGCGGGATTCGAGCATCTGCATGAGCGTTTCGATTCCGTATCCGTGCTCCGCCGAGACTTCCGCCACATTCGGAAATCCGAGGGCAAAAAACTCTGAATTTCTGTCAGCATGCGAAGGTATGTCGACTTTGTTTACGGCGAGAATGACGTCTTTTCCCGACGAGCGCAAGATGGCGGCAATCTCCTGGTCGAGCGGAGTCAGCCCGTCCTGGGAGTCGACCACAAAAATGATTGTGTCCGCAGTGTCTATTGCGAACTTAGCCTGGCGGTTGGTGGCTTGGGCTATGATGTTTTCCCCGCCTGAGGCGACAGCCCCAAGGCCGCCCGTATCCATTAGCGCGACGGAGTCGGTGAGCTTTTCGACAACGATGTCGCGGGTGACGCCGGGCTTGTCGTGAACTATGGAGATTCTTCGCCCGAGAATGCGGTTGAAGAGCCTGCTCTTGCCGACATTCGGGCGCCCGACGAGGGCTACGCTTTTTGGGGTTTGAGAAGCCATTATTATTTTATTCCAGATAGCGCCGCTTCGATTCTGTCGGCGGCCTTTACGAGATTGTCATAGCTTGTCGAGAAGCTTGCGCGCAAAAATCCCTCGCCGGATTCCCCGAAAGCCGAGCCCGGCACAACCGCAACTTTCGCTTTTTCGAGAATATATTTTGCGAACTCCATTGAGTTCATTCCGGCCGATTCCGGCACTTTTGGGAAGGCGTAGAAAGTTCCCTTCGGCAGATGGCATTTAAGCCCCATTTCGTTGAATCTGCCAACGATAAAATCCCTGCGCCTATGGTATTGGTCGCGCATTTTCTCCATAGACGATTTTCCGTTTACGAGAGCTTCGATGGCGGCCTCCTGCGAGACAATCGGCGCGCACATGAGCGCATATTGATGGGCTTTCATCATTCCCTCAATAAGCTCGCGCGGGGCGCATGCATAGCCGATTCTGAAACCGGTCATTGCGAAAGCTTTTGAGAAGCCGTGCAGGAAAATAGTGCGCTCCTTCATTCCTTCTATCGCCGCGATAGAGTGGTGTGTGCCCTCGTACGTCAGCTCGGAATAAATTTCGTCGCTTATGACGAGCATGTCTTTTTCGCAGGCGAATTTTGCGAGCTCCTCGAGCTGTTTTTTATCTGCGACTCCCCCCGTTGGGTTTGTCGGAAAGTTTATTATAATAGCCTTGCAGCCCGGCTGCCAAGCCCTTCGGACTTCGTCAATATTGAACGCGAAGTCGTCCTCCGGGCGCGTCTTGACTGGGACTGGCACCCCGTGGCAGAGCCTTACGCTCGGCGAATATGATACAAAGCACGGCTCGTGGTACATTATTTTGTCGCCGGGGTTTATAATTGCCCTAAGGACACAGTCGAGAACCTCCGAGACGCCGACTCCCACGAGTATTTCGCACGACGGATCATACGAAGTCTTGTAGTTTTTTTCTACATATTTTGAGATTTCGTTACGCAGGCGGCGCAAGCCGAGGTTGTCCGTATAAGAGGTCTTTCCCTTTTCAAGGGCGAATATTGCGGATTCGCGTATATGCCACGGGGTGACGAAGTCGGGCTCGCCTATGCCGAGCGAGACTATGTCCTCCATATTGGCTGCTATTGCGAAAAATTCGCGGATTCCCGATTTGGGAAGGCCAACTACATGCGATGCTACAAATTTTGATGGATTGCCGTTTTTCATATAAAAATTTAGGCGCAAAAAAATATTTCGAAATACGCAAAAAGGGGGCGGATTCCGAAATCTACGGCGAATACAATAGCCTGTCGCCGTCTGACATATCGCGGGTGATTATGAATCCCTGCTGTTTGTAGGTTTTAAGGAAGAAATGTGTCGCGGTAGAGGTGACGCCGCCGATGGTTGCAAGTTTTTCGTATACGAAACTTGCCACACCTCTGAGGGATTTTGCGCGGACAAAAATAAGCAAGTCGTAAGCGCCGCTCATGAGGTAGCATGAATCCACCTGGTCAAATTTGCTGATTCGCTGGGCAAGCCTGTCGAAGCCGCCGTCGCGCTCCGGATTTATTCGCAGTTCTATCGCGGCATGCACGACAGACTCCTCCACGTCAGGATTTATGACGGGCCTCCACCCGAGCAATACTCCCTCTTCGACGAGTTTTTTCATGCGTTCGTCCAGCTCGTCGCGCGAGATTCCGAGGATTTTCCCCATCTGCTCAGTCGAGAGCGGCTCGCCATCGAGCATTAGTTTTAACAATTTATCCATAATTTTTAGAATGAGCGTTTATATTTTTTTTTAAACATTTTTTTTTGATTCTTTAAAGAAAGCGGCGGGAATTCATCGGTACTTATCGTAAACCCCAGCCATCGGAATAATGCGTTTTTCCTGCGCGGATAGCGGCAAATTATTAGGCAGTTGTGCAAATGCGGGCAACAAAAAAGCCCCGAGGATGAAACCTTCGGGGCTTTCCGGAAAAAGTTTCAACCTCTACTTGCGCCTTCTCGCATACGCCGCAGCCGCAAGCGCAAGCGCGCCGAGAACCGCTGCAACATTGGCAGGTTCGGGAACTCCCACCAAAACGAGGTCGTTTCCCTTCCATTCCAACGACCACTTGTTATCGCTTATTCCCACTATGCTTATTCCGCCGTCGTCAAAGCCGATAATATCTCCGCCTACTGAAATCAGCGTGTATTCTCCGGGCGCGTAGTCTTCGTAGCCCCAGTTGAAATCGAAGACTATTTCAGATAGCATATCGTATTGATCCGCCCTTTTAAGATCACCGTCTATGCGAATTAGCGGGGCGTCGAGCGTAAGCGCGTTTTGCGGAACGTAAACCGTCCACATATTGGCAGGTTCGGTATCGTTTTTAGAATCTTTTTCATAATTCATATTTACGCTTCCGGATATATAATAACTTTTGGCGTACGTATTAAAAAACACTTTCTGGAATGTTAATTTAAGATCCTTGATTTCAATTCTGTCGAGGGCTCTGGTAATAAGGCTGCCCCAGTTGTGCGTGTCGTTTGTGAGATATGTATCGCCGAGAACTTTTATTGAATAAGAGTTCTGCGAGGCGTCGGGATTTACATAAAAATTATTCGTGGCATTCTGGTAAGATCCCCCGCCGTAGCTATCCATGGTAAGAGTGAAGTCTTCGCCCGCATGGCCGTCGGAGCCTATCCATATGGTGTTATTCCTCGAACTGCCTTCGCCAATTACAACTTTTCCGATTGAGGCGCTTACCCCGATATATTTGTCTAACGGCGGCAACAGAATCTGACTGTCTGTCCCGTATTTATATCTTGCAATACCGACTGTATCGCCGGCAGTGGGGAGCCTCGATGCGGCGGAAAATGTCCAATCAGCTCCATTGTTCATCGGAATAGACCATACATCGGGGGTTCCGCTTACCTCATACCAATTTGCGACATCAAGCATATCGCCGGAAACGTTTCCGTGAAAGACAAAGTTAGCAGCAGAACCGCTGAGCGCAACCAACATCGAAACGGCAAATATCGCACTTTTTATTTTCATTATAAGCCTCTTGTATTCAAACTATAAGAAACGTCAATAAAAATTATTTCGGGAAATTTTCTCTCTAAATCATAAATTTCGCCGTAAACAATACGGGCGATTTCGGGTCGTCTGAAGATGCCATTTCTTCCGTCCGCGCAGTTTTAATTTTAGAGAAAAAATTTCTGACTGCTTCGCATTCTTCCTCTCCGCCCAGATGCCCCCTGTAAGCCGCCGCGCTCAAATATCCGAAAGACTTGTCGATAAACCCGACCGCCGCGGTTAGAGCCGCTATCGTCGTCTCTGGCTTTGTCACGCAAGCTTTGTCCGATCTCGGAAGCCAGCCCAAATTGAAAAATACGCACCCGACTTTCCCTCGGTATTTTTGCGGAATTAATTCCGACATATTCTCGTGCCCGCTGCAAAAGAGCGTACACTTTCCCAAGAGACCGTTTTTTTCAAAGAGAGCCCGCGACCTCGCCACGGCCTCCTCCTGAACGTCAAATCCGAAAATTTTTCCGCCTTCCGAAAGCATCGACGCCAAAAAAAGCGCGTCTCCGCCTCCGCCGAGAGTTGCGTCAACAGCGCAATCTATCGCGCGCGGCCCGAAAAATTTTTTCGCCTCCACATGCGATCTTTCCACTATCGAAAAAGCTTTCCCCATTGCGCTACATGCCCATTGCACATATTTTTTGTTTATTTTATGGCTGCCGCCGAAACCCGTCTTAAAACCTCTCCGAGCAAAAAAAATTTCCGCACGCGCACCCCTATTTCATCAAAAAAATATTCTCAAAACGATTTTGCAAAAAACACAAAGCCCGCGCGCAAAACGGGAAATCGGGAAGAATTTGTATCAATTCCCAAAATCCCGCCGCACAGGCTGAGAAAATCCAAAAAGGCTAAGCACCGAGAGCGGAATCGTAGTCTTTCCAGACGGGGTCTATTCCGCGCTTTCGCAGGGCTTCGGCGAATTCTTCCGGATTGCGCGAGTCGTCTATATGGAACTGTTCTCCGCTTTCTTCCCTGTTGGCGTACCCTCCGGGTTTTGTGCTGCTAAACGCGCTCATCATTGTCACCCCAAGCCCCATGACTCCGTCGCGGAATTTGCGGCTTTCGCGCGTAGAAACAACTATCGCAAGCCTCGGCAAAAACATGCGCAGCGCGCATATTACCTGAACTGTCTGGCGGTCGTTTGGTATGTTGCCAGGCTCCGGAATATATCCGCTCGCGGCGGGCCTCATGCGCGGAAGCGATATTGAAATCTGGCTCTTCCACGCCCGTTTGAATAGAAACTTCGCATGCAGCGCCACAGCCAACACTTCAAACCTCCACTCGTTTACGCCAAGCAGCGGCCCAAGCCCGAGCTTTCTCATTCCCGCCTGCGCCCCGCGCTCGGGAGTCGCAAGCCTCCACTCAAACACCGACTTCGGACCAGACGGATGGAGAGTCGGATAGACTTTCTCGTCGTAGGTTTCCTGAAAAACCGTTAGCCCCTCGCAGCCGGCATCAACATATTTTTTGTAGTCGACCACCCTCGACGGAGCTATTTCTATCGAAACTGACGGAACCATCGACCTCGCAAGGCGTATGACGCTCTCCATGTAACCGGAAGAAACAAGCTTCGGGTTTTCCGCCGCAACAAGCAGGACGTTGCGGAACCCGAGGTTACGTATGGCGACAAGCTCCCGCTCTACCTCGTCGAGCGACAGAGTCCGCCTCTGAATATTGTGCCTGCACGCAAAACCGCAATAGACGCAGTTGTTTACGCATTCGTTGCTAACGTACAGGGGAGCGAAAAGGCGCATTGTCCGCCCAAAATATTTCGACGTTGTCGATGCGCTTATGCGCGCCATCGATTCAAGCTCGGCCTCCGCCGCCGGTGAAATCAGGGCGGCGAGATCTTCGAGCGAATCTGCCCTGCCCTTGTTTACAACAGCTGCCACAGTTGATGCCGGGCAGTTTCGAGAGTATTCTGCAAGCGCATGCAAATCGTGCGAGCGCAATTCTTCAAGAAATGTCGCTTTCATGGCTATTCGTCCAAAAAGCCCGTGAGCGGGCTGGTTGCGCTTGCTCGCGTGAGAGTTGCCGCGGCTCCTGAGAGTCTGGCGGTTCTTCCCGCGCGGACTGCAAGAGAAAACGCCCTCGCCATCTCAACCGGATTCTCCGCGACTGCAATAGCCGTATTTATCAATACCGCCGACGCCCCTATTTCCATTGCCTGCGCCGCGTGCGACGGCAGCCCTATGCCCGCGTCCACGACAACGGGAAGGTCGGCCTGCTCAATTATAATTTCAATTTGCGAGCGCGTTTCAAGCCCCCTGTTTGTGCCAATCGGGGCACCGAGCGGCATCAGCGCCGCAACGCCCGCATCTTGCAGGCGCATTGCAAGAACCGGGTCGGCATTCATATACGCCATAACTTTAAATCCCTCGCCGGCGAGGATTTTTGAGGCTTTCAGCGTTTCGATTGGATCGGGGAGCAGGTAGTTTGGGTCGGGGTGAATTTCAAGCTTCACGAAATCCCCGAATCCCGCGGCTCTGCCGAGCCTTGCGATTCTCACAGCTTCGTCGGCATCAACCGCGCCGGACGTGTTCGGCAATACGAGATATTTTTGGGGGTCGAGATAGTCGGCGAGGTTGGCGTATTTGTCGGACTTTTCAAGGCTTACCCTTTTCAGCGCGACTGTCGCGACGGACGCCTCCGAGGCTTCGACCGCCTCGGCCATAATTTCGGGCGACCGGAATTTGCCGGTTCCCACAAAAAGGCGCGACTTAAACTCGCGCCCGCCTATAATCAATTTGTCGGTGTTATCCATGTTGTAAAATGCTATTGGCGGACGACGGCATAAGCTATGTCCGCAACTATGCCGGGATTGCGCACTATTGGGTTTCGGCAAAATCCGTGGCAAGCTTCATGTACTTTAACATTTCCGGCGGAATCTCAACCTTTATTTTGGACAAATCCGCCACGAGTGACTCCGGATCGCGCCCGCGCAACTCGTATATCTCTCTAAAACCGAGGTCGAGCAACGCCCTCGCCCCTACGACATCCATTCGCGGGATTCTCATAAACGGGCTTTTCAAGGCGGCGTAATCGACCTTGCGCTTCTTTTGCGGCTGGCGGCGCATATTATTTCTTTGCCGCGTCGATTTTATCCTGCACCTGTTTGGCGCGCTTGTCGGAGGAGAATTTTTTGACACCCTCCTCGATTAATTTCAAGACCTGTTCGTCTTTGTACAGGAACTCCGAGTTTTTGCCTATCGCGGCCGCATAGAACATATCGGACTTATCGTTGCGCACGGCGTACAGTATCAGCCCCGCCCTTACCTGCGGCAATATTTCAGCCGTATCGGCGGCGTCTTTAAACATATTCCAGACGTCCTCGTTCTTTGAGAGCACAAAGAGCTCTATGCCGTCGAGCGCGGCCGCCGCATCGCCGAGTTCGCGGGCGGCCTTTATGAGATTTGCCGCCTCCATCACTCCGCCGACGCGGTAAGAGACTAATGCCTTGCCCCTGAGTGCAAGCGTATTTTTAGGCTCGGATTTTAGTATGTTGTTGTATATTTCAAGCGCGAGGGGCCAAGACTCCAACAGCGCGGCTGCCCTCGCGGGAACTACGCTTGCGGAAGGCGTCCATAAGTCGCGCGTTCCGAGGTAGAGGCGAAGAATTGTCGCGAGCGCGTCGGGGGTCGAGGAAGAAATCATCTTGCGCGCGTCTATGCCTCCAACGAGCTCCTTTACAAGCGCGTTATCTGGGTTCTTCGAATCTCTGAGTGCGTAAACCATTGCGAGATTTAGTGATTCGAGATTCTCTTTGGCGAGTTTTTTAAGAGTCGGCAGGTACGCGGAAATTTCATCGGGTTTTTGCTGCATTATGCACACTGTTGCGGCATATACAGCGGAGGGGTCGTCGCCAAGCTTTATAGCTTTGTCGTAATATTTTTTAGACGCCTCAAAATCTTTTGAGAGCATAGACAAAGTTCCGAGCGTGCGGATAGCCCGCAAGTTGTCCGGGCGCGCTGCGAGGAACGCTTCAAACAACGACTTTGCTTTTTGCATGTTTCCCACCCCCATATAGCAAACGGCGACCGGCATAAGCTCTTCCGGCTTGTAGGAGTCAGGAGAAGCCTCATAGTTTTTAATTGCGGCTTCGTTTGCCTCGCGGTTTGAAAACACAACCGGGGAATCGAACAACTCCGTCTTTGAATACGAGGACTTGTCTTTAAGCAGATCCGGCGACGGCGCGGGTGCGGAAGTTTGGGCGCAAACGCCTGCCGATATTGTCAGTGCCGCAAGCACCGCGGTGATTGTACGTTTTATTTCAGTCATTTTCTTCCTTCATTTAAAATATAAGAGCGAGCCAACCCCAATGCGGAAAGATTGGACTCTATTTTTCTGCCTGCAAGCCATTTTTTAGGAAGTAGTTCTACACTCCCGCCGGTAAAAACCGTCTTTTGGGCTATATCGCCGTTCGGGAAGTATTCTTTTTCTATATCGGAAATTATCCCGTCGGCGAGCTTGCAAAAACCCTTGACGCAACCTACATACATCGCCTCGACCGTATCTTTGCCAATTGCCATGTCGAAATCTGCGAGCGCCGGATTTATTTTAGGCAACTGCGCCGCCCTTTCAGAGAGGTAGTCGGCGAATGCGTGCATTCCCGGGGCGATTGCCCCTCCCGCATATCTGCCGGCTTCGTCGACGAAATCAATCGTCACCGCCGTTCCCATATCTACCGATATGTACGGGGGCTCAAAAAATATCGCAGCCCCCACGGCATCGGCAATTCTGTCGTCTCCAACTTGCGCCGGATTTTTCATGTCTATTTCCATCGGGGCGTTTTTGTATGTGAGCCTCATCGCGCCTACGTTTAAGGCTTCAATGAGCCCCGCGAACTCTTCGGAGCGACTCGGCACTACCGAGCACCACGCGAGCGCATCCGCCCCGGAGTTTTCATAGAGACGTTCTTGGGAGAAAATATGCGGAAAATTTTCCCCGTCGAAGTCGGAGCTCCAAACGGCGGAGTATGAGGAACCGTCGAAGGCCACGACCGCGCAATGTGTACGCGTATTGCCTATATCGACGCAAAATATTTTTCGTTTAGCTTGCATTTAAAAGAAAAACCCGCAAAAAGCGTCAGCTTCTCGTCGGGTTTTGAAATTAATTAAATTCGGCAAGAGGGCGCGCCCTCTTTGCAAAAAACGGGAGATTCTCTGGGGGTAAGAATTAGTAGTCTTCGACAGTCACCAGACCCCACGCGAAGGAGGTCTTGTCGCCCGAAGGCAATTCCATACCGCAAGCTTCTTCCGTTCTGATGTTTATCGAGGTATCGGAAGTCGGGGAGAAGCAGCCGGGCTCGTATGTGTACAGTCCGAAGAATGTGCTCTTCTGGTGCGCTGTTCTTTCGTTACCCGTGTTGCAACCGCCGAGCATCGCTCCAGCGATAACCATAGAAATGAGTGCTAATATACGAAGTTTCATGGAAAACGAATTTATGAATGCTCGGCTGAAATGCAATCTATTTTTTTCATTTTTTTTCGTTGCGGGAAACTTTCGGCCAACTTATACATTTATATAAAACAGACCAATCGCACTATGCGGGTATATTCTGCCGGCACTGCCGCCGGCGCAAATTTTCAATAAAAAACAAAACTACAACATGCAAAACATATTTCACGGCAAAACCACAAGATGCCGTTTTGCGCATATTATGGCGATGTTAGCCGGAACAATGCTCGCCTTTTCGGGTGATGTTTTGGCACAGCAACAGCAAGCCAGACCAGTTAACGCGGCGGCCCCCGCGAAATCTCCCACAACCGCCGCTCCAGCCGGTGCAAAGCCTGCTACGGCCGCCAGTGCAGCCTCGGCGAACCAATCCGCCGCACAACCTGCAAAAAGCGGGCAAAGTTCCGCACAGAAGCAGAACGAACCCCCAAGGCCTGCCGGCGGATTTGTAGTCAGGGGCGAAAATTTTAGCAGGAACCGCTTTGCGAGGGAACAGGAACCTAAAAACGACAACCATTTGCAGGGACCGTTCTATTTCGTGGACGAAAACCCAATGCAGGTAATAAAAATCCTCGAAGAACTCACTGGGCAAGTCGCAATAACCTCCGCGGGCCTTCCAAACGCAAAAATTAACTTTGCTTCAAAAGGCAAGCTTCCGCGCGACGAAGCAATATTGGCAATAAAATCTCTGCTTTCCGCAAATGGCATGGCAGTTGTCCAAATGGGCGAAAAATTCTTTAAAGTGTCGCCGTCACAGGGTGTAAACGCCCAAGCCCCAACCTACATTTCCGGAAAGGCGTCGGATCTGCCGACAAGCAACGCGTTCGCGTCAAAGTTTTACGAGCTTAAATACGTCGACATCGAGACTCTCGCCCAGACGCTTTCAACTTTCATATCGCCCAACAATGTTGCGTCCCTCTCTCTGTTTCCGCGAAGCAACGCATTCTTTCTGACTGACACAGTGGCAAACCACCAGCGCATAGAAATGCTACTCGAGAAAATAGACGTTGAGCCGTCGATAAACGAGGAGATAGGATTTTTCATGCTTAAAAACGTGGGCGCCGACGACGCAAAGCGCAAGCTTTCCACAATACAAAACGACGCCCTAAAAAAATACCTCGCGAAAACAAGCATTGAGTCGGACGAACGCACGAACCAGCTGATTGTGGTCACCCCCAAGGGCAACCTAAAACACATAAAAAAAATCGTTGATGCGCTCGATACCGACGCCCAGCCATTGACGCGCAGCGAAGTATTCTATATACGCCACGGTGAGTCGAAAGATGTGGCGACAGTCCTCAACCAGATAGTCAAGGGGCAACAAGCCGCCGTAAAGAGCAACAACGCAGCGGAAGCCGCGAGGGTAGCCGCAACAAACCGCAGCAACATGATTTCAAACGCGCAAAACCGCAACGCGATAAACAGGGGCCAGCAGGCCGCCCGACCAACCAACCTGACCGCAGACCCCACAGGCGCCGCCTTGCAGTTCAGCGAGTACGTCACAATAGTTGCCGACGAGCGAAGCAACTCGATAGTCGCCTACGGTACGTCTACCGACCTGATGCAAATAAGAAATATAATTGAAAAGGTCGACGTGGTGCTCGCGCAGGTAAAGATAGACGTCATAATAACAGAGGTCACTTTGACCGACAAGCAAGTTTCGGGGCTATCTACTTTCGGGCTTGACTACTCTACAGTCTCCAGCACGTCGTCGGACGGAAGCGTGACGCCGCGCGGATGGAGGGGCAATACTTCGGTTGGCTCGCTAAACGACTCCGGTGAAAACGCATTTGTATTTTCTATGAACGAGCAGGGATTCTCTGCAATATTCAACATTGCCGAGGAAAACAGCAAAGTAAAAATCCTATCCGCGCCCTCGATAGTGACAACCCACAACAAGGAAGCCACCATAAACGTATCAAAAAAATACCCATTCATAACCGGAACAACGACCTACAATACCGGCAATTTTCCGTCGACGCAAGATACCGTTGAGTGGCGCGACATAGGTATAATACTCGAAGTGACGCCCCTGATAGGCAACAACGGCGTGGTGCAGCTCGACATAAAACAGACGGCGAGCTCCGTGCTCGACTACATGGAGGTCAACGACACGCGCCAAGCGATAGAAGGCACGAGAGAGGCCGAGAGCTTTGTCAGCGCCCGCGACGGCGAAACGATAGTTTTGGCGGGGCTCCAACAGACCGAAGCAACCGACACCGACCAGGCAGTTTGGCTGCTATCCGACATACCTGTAATCGGGGAGCTTTTCAAGCCAACCAACGACCAGCGCACAAGGACGGAGCTCGTCATATTTATCCGCCCGACTATTATAAGCAGCGCCGCAGTAGACACAATAATGAAAGATACGGGCATGGATAAATCCCCGATATCGAAAGAGCTCGATTTATATTTGAAAACCGGCAGGTTTTACGACCCCGAAACCGACGGATTTGGGCAGGCCGAGTCAGCCAGAAGCTCGGCGCTTCGCACGATACTTCCGAAGGGCAGAAACGAGGAGGCGTTTAAGAATCCGGACGGAAATAAGAAAGAAGGAGCCCAAGAAGAAAGCACTCCCGCCGAAGAAGAAAGCTCCTCAGCCGAGAAAGCCGCCGAGGCCAACAATGCCGGCAGCGATAATATCACAGCGCCAAGCAAGGCGAAAGCGCACAGGTTTGTACCGGGCGTGAGAAAATGAAGACATTGATCGCGACAATAATTGTATGCTCCGCATTCTTGACGGCAACCGCCCAAGGAAACGGAGACATTACGGCGGGCGGAGATTCTTTTACGCGCGGTGGACCTCCGCCGCTCCCGTATTCTGACGGCCTTCCCCCGCCCCCGCCGGAAGAAAACTTTCGGCAGATGCCTCCGCCCACAGAGGAAGATGCTCGGCAAGCCCACCCTTCCGAAGCAGGCTTTGGGGAAAGCACTGCGCAAGAAGGAAAAGCTTCGGACGGCAACGAAGAAGGCGCAACGGGCGGCGCAGGGATTGAATCGGAACAGGCGCAACCCCCATCTGTGGACGTTGCCTTAAACGGCAAAAATCCCCAGGAGGCTAATGCGGGCGGCGGAAACAGTGCAATACCTGCTCTCGACGGCGCGGAATCTTTATTGGGGAGGAACCCATTTGGCAATTCTCCTGCGGGAAAATCGGGCAAGGACGAAAAAAACGAAGCGAGCCTTGAACTTACATGCGCATGTTTTGTAGACGGCAAATGGAATTTTGTCATCACAGATATAGAATCCAAAGTATCGTACGCAGTGGTATTAAAAGGCCGTATTTCAGACGAGATACCGTACAGGGTGGACTTTTTTGACGAAGATACTATGAGCGTGGTTGTTTCAAATTCGATATCCGAATTTGTAATAACGCTGAAAAGCCCCGACGAACCCGCGCCCGCGCCGCCCCCGCCGCCGAAAGCGGCGGCCACTGCGCAAAAAAACAACCAGCAGTCAAACCGGCAAAACCGCTATAGGATGTGGTTTCCGCCGCAGAGGGTGGAAGTTCCAAAGGCAAAACGCATAAACTGGCGGTAAAAAAATGTCACTTTCCTACGAAAAGAAAATAGAAGCGGCGAAAGCCGAGTTTAAGAAAAAACTCTCACCGGACGATGCCTCGAAATTCGATGCCTGCGCCGATCCGAGAAAGCCGCGGTTTTTATTGGAGCACGGCAATTTTACGGAATCCGAAATAGTGAGCGAGCTTTCCGAGACTGTCGGCCTTGAAACTGTCGACAATATTGAAATTCCCGAAAACGCCGAGAGCCTGCTTCCGCTCAGAATAATAAACGAGTACCGCTGTCTTCCGCTCTCCGACGGCACAGCTGTTTTCACATGGCCGCCGTCGGACGACGCGATAAAATGGATATGCGCAATATCCGGAAGAATCCCCCCGATAAAGCTAGCGCCCTACTCTCTCGTTGAGGGAAAGATTGCCGAGAGTTTCGGCGTCGGCGCGGAATCACTTGAAGGCAGAGACGCCGACGATTTTTCCGACATATCCGAAAGCGAGACGCAAGAGGACGAAAACGCCGCCATCATAAAATTTGTGAACGAAATAATAACGCGCGCCCTTGCCGACAGGGCAACCGACATTCACATAGAGCCCCGCCGGGACAGCCTCGCAATAAGATACAGAATCGACGGCGACATGAATTCCGTGTCAGTGCCCGACAATCTCGTAAAGTTTAAGGACGCAATCGTATCGAGAATAAAAATAATGGCGCGGCTGAACATATCTGAAAAGCGCCGCCCGCAAGACGGGCGCATAGCATTCAGGTCCAAGAGCGGCGAGGAGATCGACATACGAGTATCTTCGCTGCCGACCCTCTACGGAGAGAGCGTTTCGCTGCGACTGCTAAATCAGAAATCGAGGCCTGTCACGATAGAGGATCTCGGGTTTCTGCCGGACGACGCCGCAAAAATATCGCGGCCGTTATCGCTCCCGCACGGAATAATACTTGTCACGGGCCCGACCGGCTCCGGCAAATCGACGACATTAACCGCCTTCATACGCCGCCTGCGCTCGCCAGAAGTTCGAATAATAACGGTTGAGGACCCCGTCGAGTACGAAGTTGAGGGGGTGAACCAAACACAGGTAAATCCTGAAATAGGGCTTACGTTTTCGTCGGTTCTGCGCTCGGTTCTGCGCCAGGACCCCGACATAATTATGGTCGGGGAAATACGCGACAGGGAGACGGCAGACATAGCAATACGGGCGTCGCTTACTGGGCACCTCGTGCTTAGCACGCTGCATACTAACGACTCCGCCGGCGCGCTCACAAGGCTTGTAGACATGGGCATAGAGCCGTTTCTAATAGCTTCCTCAGTGGAAATGATACTTGCACAGAGGCTCGTAAGGCGGCTTTGCAAATGCGCAGTGCCTGCAAACTACACAAGGCAGCAGCTCTCATCAAGCCTCGCAACCCTCGGCATTCCGCAATCGGAACTCGAGTTTGCCGGAGGGATAAAAATCCCGCACGGCTGCGATAAATGCCGCTCGATAGGCTATTACGGAAGAGTCGGGATATTTGAGATACTTTTGGTCACCGAAGATATACATTCGATGATAGTGTCGCGCGCTTCTGCAAGAGAAATAAGGGAAGCCGCCCGCGCCAACGGAATGCGCACATTGCAGGAATGCGGGTGGGAGCTCGTAAAGCGCGGAATAAGCGGGCTCGACGAAATAATGTGCTACGCAAACCTAAACGACGAAGCCGTAAGCCATGCGAAAGTATAAATACAGGGCGATGTCCGGAAACGGCAAAATCGTATCCGGAGAGCTGGACGCCGCCGACTATAAAGACGCGTGCAACAAGCTTAGGGCCATGTCGCTAGTTCCCGTATCGGCCGAAAGGGCGGATTCATCGGGAGCGCCCGATACTGCGAAAGCCTCGGAGCCAGATGCTTCAAAAATAAATCTAGGCGGGGAAAAGACCTCGCTTGCATTCTTTAAAAAGCTCCTACAGTTGTGCGGCGGCGGGGGCATGCCTGTCAGCGACGCGCTAAAATCTCTCGCCCAAAGATCCCTTGACGCGCGTACAAAAGTCCTTTGCCGCGAACTTTACAAAGAGCTCAGCGAGGGCCGGACGCTTTCAGACGCGCTAAAAAAGTACCCCGCCCTTTTCGACCCTTGCATAACGCACCTTGTCGAAGCCGGCGAAACAACCGCCAACCTCGGGTTTGTATTTGAAAACATAATATCTTATATAGAGGCGCGACGGCAGCTGCGGCGGACAATAATATCGGCCCTCGCATATCCGGTTTTTCTATGCGTCATGGCCTCAGGGGTTGTGCTGCTGTTTCTATTTTTCATGCTGCCGCGGATTGAGTCTATGATGTCGAACATCGGCGCGGGAGAAAACGGGCCTATTGTGCTTATGAAAACAATAGGCTCGGTGCTTACGACGGGCGTTCCGATTGCGGCCGCTCTTGTCGTTATCGCATTTATCGCTGTGAGACTTGTGCGCAAGACTCCGGAAGGGCTTTTAAAAACTGACGCATTCCTTTTAAAAATACCGGTCATAGGGAAAATTGCCTCAGATTCCGACCTATGCAGATTCTCGACGCTTGCATCGACTCTTTTTGCCTCCGGCGTAAATACCACCGAGACATTCAGGCTCGCCGAAAAGTCCGTAAAGAACTCTTTAATGCGCTCGAGAATACAAAGTTTTAGGGTTGCCGTAAATGACGGCGCTCCGATATCTGCCGCTTTGAAAAAATTCGGCATTATAGACGAGGAAGACATCGATATTGTTTCCGTAGGCGAGCGCACCGGCAGCCTTGTGTCGGCATTCGCGGAAATAGGGAAATCGCACTCTGAGTCGCTTAACAGGCGGATAAAGCTATCGACAGGCGCGCTTGGAGGAGTTGCTCTCGCATTGGCATTCGCGCTTGTTTTGATATTCGCAGTGGGAATAGTTTTGAGCATACTTGGAATCAGCCACGGATTGATATCCAAATAATGGGCCTAAGCAAATTGCGCGGGAAAGTACGGCATGATTATTTAATTCCATGCCTCGTACATGACAATTATTTGGCGTATCTTTTTGGGGGCAGTTTTTTAGGGGATATCCCGTTTATTTACGTTTAACCCTGAAAAAAATTCTTACATCGCAATATCCTAAGCAAATATCCGGGTACGAGCTTGACGGTTTGCATAGCGCGCCTTCCAGCGTCCGCGGCGTATTTTAATAAGATAATTATTCTAATATTGGCGTAGAAAAATCGGCAAAATCAGAATTAAGCCTGCCCCGCGGCCATGTTTTCCCTCCGCTTCAACGCCCAAGAAAATTGCCAGCCGGCATTTTCCACTAAGTATAATAAATTTCACGCGCTATATAAAAAACAGCCAATCGGCGAAAAACATTCGTTGGATAATCAAAAAAGTTCTCCACCCCCTGCGGCAAGCGTAAGATTTTATTTAAAGGCCGATATTTCTTTTGAAATTTCGCCAAGAAGCGGAGCTGCATTTTGCGATATTCTCGAAAGTTCCGCGAGAGCTTTTTCCGCTTTTGCGACCGCCCCGCGCGCGTCTTTTAAACGGAGTGACAAAGTCCCCATTTCAGACGATCCAGCTAGCCCCTCTATATTGTCCGCCGAATATGAAAGCGATGTCACAGAGTTTTCAATGGAGGAGATAGACTCCAACATTTTGTCGGCCTCGCGCCTAAAATGCGAAAGGGGCGCCGAAAGAGCAGAAATCTTTGCCTTCACGGCGCTCAAACAATTTCCGCAGTCGCCCGCCGCCTTTTCCATGTCCATAACCACAACTCCCGTGCGCTTGGCCAGAAGCTTTATCTGCTCCGCCAAAATGGAAAGCCCGCTTCCGGCATTCCCAGACTTCCCTACCTCGATAGACATATTTAGGCTAATAAGGTTTGCCCTGTCTGCTATAGCCGCTATCTCGCCAGCAAGCCTTCCCAACGCCCCGATGGATTCTATTGCCGAGTCCGCCGATTCATCCGCCGATTGCACAGCCTGCGACTGCGCCGATATAATTTTTGAAAAATCCCCCGCAACGACCTCTTTTTGCGGCAATCCCGCAGAGAGTTCAGAGACCAATTCTGAAATTCTGCGGGAAGCCTTTAACGCGCCACCATAGAGTTCGGGACCCGAAACATTCTTTTCCAACGCCTCCAATGTTGTATCGGCATACTCAAGAATTTTAGAATTTAAAGACACCGCTGCGCTTATCTCATTGCGGCTCGAAACGCACATAATCGAAAGTTTTTTGGATATATCGAGCAGCCGTTCGCGCATTTCCAGCGCGTCGAGAATGTATGAATCTATTGTTTTGAACTCGCGCCCAAATAGGGCGGCTGATGCGTAATAATCCACTTTTGCGTCTTCTGCCGAACCAGATATGCAAGAGCGCGCAAGCAATGCCGTACGCGCGGCCGATTTGCGCACTCCAAGCGCAATTACCATTGCGGCGGAAGATAAAAATATTATAAACAAAGCATATTCAGCCAAGAAATAAACTAGCTGCAAATGCGCGTTATGCAATGCGCCGGAGAGCGAATCCACAAGCACGCCAGAGCAATAGATCCAAGTCTGCGCGCACAGAGTTTCAAAGACTGACATCTTTTTTGCTATTTCGTCCGGATTAAATTCCACGGAAAATATCGAGTCTGTAAGCGCCGTCCCGGACTGAAGGATTTTTTCGGAAGATGCGCGTATGCTTTTGGCGCTCTCAAAATTGGAGGAGAGAGTCCGAAGGGCGGCAGACAAGTTTTCGACATCGTCAATAAGTTCGTCGCGGATTATTGACAGTTGGGATTTATCGCCGTCTATTGAAGTTTCAACATGCAGCCTGAATAATCCGGAATATATTTTAGGGAAATACGTTCCACAAATTTTTACAAGCAGGTATCTATCGGTTGCTGGGTCGGAATAAAGCCCACCAGCGACCATTGCGCTGTCTGACATATCCAATAAAATAGATGCTTTATTTCGCGACAAATCAAACGCGTCCAAAGATTCTTGCGTGTATATCGTCGATATATTTGAATGTTTTTCGGGCGAAGCCTGTTTTAGGTATGACGAAGTTCGCAATATCTGAGAACATCCGGCTGTGATAGACGCCTTCGCATCGGAAAGAGCGCGTTTTGCCGACGTCGCAGAAGCCTCGCCAGAAACATTACCGGCTAATGTAATATGCGAGAGTATTGCAAGTCCCTGTAAAATGCGCGCACCTCCAAGTTCAGCACCGAACCTATCGGATTCTCTCAATACAGAATGCACGTACTTATACGCGGGCAATATTGAAGCACAAAGTCCAAGCAACAATATTGCGACAAGTTTTGTCAACAGACGTTTCCCGCTAAAATGTCTCATTCCCATACGCTATTTTAATGCCCAATAAGTTGCAATAATATTCTGTTCAGCAAAAAAAAATCGGAGTTTAAACTCCGATTTTATGTGGAAATATACACTTAATTATGTCAACAACCGTATATAAGCAAACGGCTGTATACTTTACAGAGATTATCTCTGTCCGGAAGTAATCATGGAATTGTCCGGAATAATAGAAGAAGTTGTCGAAGTGTTTGAGTCTCTCTGATTGGCTCTCGACTGGGGCATTACCAAGAATTCGCTTGTCTGGGCAGCGAGAGTCCTCTCAGCTATTGAGTTGTTGCCAACAGAACCGGTGATATCGCCATTCGGGCGGACTGCAAGGACAACAGCGTTCGTTCTGGATTCGCCGTTCTCGTTGGTCACCGTGACATTGCCGGTTGTCGTTATGCTTTCGTCTGCATTAACAGTCGACCTAGCATCGCAAGCATACCTTTCGCCGTTCATTTCAACAGACATGTTGGAAACGTACGAATTTTCAGTGTCGGGCCTTATAGAAGCCGTGACAGTGACGGGAGTCCTCGCCGGGAGATTGGGATCAGACAAAGTTGATTTTACTGCGGAAATCAAAGAATTGAAGATTTTACCATGATGAGTATCTGTACCAGTGGCCTTGGTAGTTTCCGCGAGAATCCTATTGAGCATATCCTGCGAGGAGGCCAGCACGCTGCTATTCTGAGCGTCGACTCTCACATTTATTTCCCTGTTATTTACGGTTGTCTGCACGCGAACGCCATTGGCTTCGCTAGTCGCCGAAGCGGGAGCTGTTTGAACGGGAGTGACGGCCGTCTGAGCACCGAGCATTCCGCTTACGGAGAGAACTGCGAGGATTGCAATATAATTTAAAACTTTCATGGTATATTTCCTTTAAGTAGAAGAAAGGTTTTTTCTGATTGTGCAAAGAAAGTAAAATAAACTCCGCAACAATACAAGTATTTTTTTTTACTTTTTTTCCATCGTCAAAAGCGCGGGTATTTTAAATTTTTTAGCGATAAAACAATTATCTTGCTATGGGCTTACGCGGCAAAATTGTACAACCAACCTTATTTATATGAAAGAAATGTTTTGCCTTTCGCATTAAAAATGTTTGAATTGAAAAAACCAAAAAAAATATAAGTTCGCGTGCCCGAAGAACGGGAACGCTTCCAATAACAATAAAACATCACAAGAGATGTCCGAACAAGAAAACAAACCGGAGAAAAAGACGGAACAAGTCGATCTGAGCGAACTTTCCAACATTCAGTTCGCTACGGCTTGGACACCGAGTTCCAATATATCCCCCAAAAACTTTACGCCGCGCAAAGGCGGAGAATTCAAAGGGTCCAGACGCGACGGGGGTGCTTTCAGGAAACCGCGCGAAGGCGGATTTTCCGGAAAGCCGCGCGAAGGCGGAGAATTCAAAAAACGCCAGTTCCCGCCGCGGGACGATAAAAACTCCGAAAAGCGCTTTTCTTCGGACAAGCCTTTTAAAAAGCGCCAAAAACCATTCGACAAAAAAGCGAAGAAAGAACCTTTCGTTTTTTCAATGGAGGTATTGTTCTATCCTGAGGACGCCCCGTTCAATAAATTGTCCGACATAATGAAAGCCTCGAAGCGCACATACCAGCTCTTCGACATTGCCGAGATAATTCTTGAAAAGCCGGAAAGGTTTGTGGTCCTCGCAAAGAACCTGCCGGACGCCGAGGGAAAATCCGCGCCTCTTTACTGCGCGCAACCGCTCAACCTGCCCTTCGACGACGAGGCGTCCGCAAAATCGGCCGCCCTTGAAGCGAAGCTCGAAGAACTCTTCAACACCGAAGAGATAGAAGCCGAACCTCCAAAGGGAGAATTTCAAGTAGTAAACAGGTGCTCCATTACCGGAGACCTCCTCGGAGCTCCCAACTGGCATAGGTACGGAGAATTTTTGCGCGAATACCACAACCGGAAATTCCCGAAAATGCCTTTCGAAAAATTCTGCGCCTCGATAGAAAGCGTGCGCGATAAGGAGCAAATATCGGCATGGCTTGAAATGATGAAGAAAAAGACGGTATTCAAGCTTAAAGAGCCGCAAGAGGGCGCACCCGAAAGCTTTGACACGCGCGAATCCGCCTTTGCCTACATATCACAGAAATACGGGAGCGAACTTGTAAAGACCTACGAGCAAGTCAGGCTGCGTGGCGAATATGTCGCGAAACTTCCGTTTGGAAGAATACGCCGGAATATAGAAGAAGCCTGCAAAAAGCAGAAAAAATTCCCGATTGTAACTGCGAACAATTTGCGCGGGCGCCTGCGCCGCTCAGGATTTACTATCTATAAGCGCGGCAGCAAGGGTTTTGCATACGTTTCTGTTATAAAGCGCAAATTTATATTTGAGGGCGAGAGCCTTTCGGAAGTACCCCAAAAGATTTTTGACTTTGTATCGGCAAATCCCGCAATTAGGGCGGCGGAGCTGCCTTACAAGTATCTCGGCCTCGAAGTCCCGCAATCGGAGACTGAAACAAAGAGCCTTGCCCAACAGAACACAGAGGGAGCTCAGACTCTGGATTCTCAAAAACCTTCAGAATCCGCAGAGCTTTCCGAAGAAACGAAGGCACAGCTATCATCGGTTTGGAGCGAGCTTTTGTGGCTTGTGTCCGAAGGCTATGTAGTTGAATATGCCGACGGCACTCTGCAAGCAAACCCATACCTTCCGAAGCCAAAAGACAAGTCTCAGCCTTCCGATTTGGAAGCAGAGGCTGCAAAAGCCGGAGACGAACCCATAATGCCGGTAAAGAAAAACCCGGAAGCCGAAGATGAATGCGGCAGTGTGGAATCGGAAGCCGAAGAGGCCTCGCAATGCCCTTGCGAATCTGCCGCTGAAGACGCCGGACAGAAAAGCGGCGAAGTTGCCGCAGAATCCGCCAAAGACGAGCCTGCTGCCGATTCTTCCGCACAGGAAGGCGGTGCGCCAGAGGCAGCCGAGGATAAGCCTTGCGAGAAACCTGAGAGCGGAGTTTCAAACGAAGACTCGAAGGAGGACTCCAAGCAATAATCTGGCAAGATATTTTGCCTCAGTCTATGCACAAAAATCTCCCGAAACGGGAGATTTTTTTTATTATAAATTGCTCTGATAAAATTCAGAAGTTGATGGGAAAATTTTTTGCGCAGTAGAAGTAACAGGGGAAAAAATTTTTCTCCGCGCTAAAATGTCTAGAAATAATTCATAAATTTTGCGATGAAATGGAAGTGCTTACAGACGACAAAGAGGAATGATGGTTTTGGCGTTCATTACGTTTTACATAAACTCTCCGCGCCCCCGATTTAATTAAGCTTTGCCTAAGCTGTCCGCCAACGCCATACATTGAAAAAAATCCCAGCTGAGCACAATACGCCACAGTATTTCGCAGCATACGCATGAAATATTAGCGCGGGACGCGAGCTCCCTTTTTATCGCTAAATGGCGAACTGATTACTGCCAAATTGCGGACTTCACAATAACTACCCTTTGCGATTTCTTTTGCGTGGTTTGCCAGAATTTTTAAGAATTTTGCCATTCTCTGCGCAGGATTTGCCGCACGTCGCCCGCCGCAATAATTCCGAAAATGGAACGTTTGCAACATTGTTTTCATCGGCGCGCTTAGACTCCGAAAAGTTTTTTTTCTTCTGCGGGATTTGAAGGGCATCGAAAGATTTTAGCTGCATCTTAAATTTATTCTTTTTTTGCGGATAGCTTGCAGAAGCCTCCTTGACAGATTCTCCGGATTTTTGGTCTGAAAAGTCGGCTTTTTCGATAGTCGCCGCGAGGCGCTTGCGGCGTTTTTTCATATGCTTCGATATTATTTCGGCGCGGCGCACCGCATCGCGGATTTGCAATTCAAAAGGGTCAAGCGCAGAAAAAGCCCCGCAAGATTTCCATTCGCGCTCTACGCGTGAGTTTGAGTCCCGCAAGGACTTTGACAGAGCCTTTGCGGAATCCGCAGCGCTCTCAAAAAGTTTGTCGGGCGACAATGCCGTTGCGCCAAAAGTCGTTGCCGTAAGGCGCAGCAGGTTATCCCGCGACACCACAATTATGGAGCCGGGGTTGCGGGAAGTCGCACAGAGCTGCTCTATAAGTTCGTCGGCTGTCATGTGCGACGGCGTAAAAACTTCGGCAAGCGTATCAATAGAATTGCGCCTTACAACCGATATATCTCCGCCTGAGCCGTCGTAGACTATCGTAATGCGGGTTCCGCCGTAGTCATGCATGGGGCCAACTATGCGCCACAACTCTTCGCGGGCCGCATCGAGGCCGCGCTTTAAAAATATGCGCTCCATATCCGGAGTGGAGCGCACCACATTCCACCCGTCTATTATTATATGCCTCTTGGAAACCATTTTTAACAAGAGAATCCGCGTCGACTAATTTCCGCAAACTTTTTCTGAAAAAAAAGCGCGGACTTCAAAATCGTCCGCGCCAATTCAAAATATGCTATGCCGGTTAGAATATTTCGAGGCCAAAGATCTCAAAACTCTTGGGGCTGAGCTTTACAGCGAAACCGCCGCCAGGAGCCATTTTGAGTTTAAGTTTGTCGGCGGAAGTAATCGATTTTACACAATACTTGAAGTCTGTGCCGACCCTTCCGGCGTTGGCGCCGTCGCTTATTATTTCGGCCTTGTACTCCGTGTCGGGCAGGAGAATTTTGGACAAGTCTATGTCGACCTCTTTGCCGTCCCAGTCGCACATACCGCCGATGTACCAGTCTTCGCCCGACCTGCGCGCGATTACAACATATTTGCCTATTTTGCCTTCCAATACTTTGGTTTCGTCCCATGTAGTGGGAGTTTCAGCCATGAATTTTAGTATCTCGGGAGATTTCAAATATTCTGAAGCGGAATCGCACAACATTTGCAGAGGCGCAAAATATAGAACATACATAGCTGTCTGGTGGGCGCGCGTACCCTGAACTTCCGGGAAGTTATAGCAGGGGCTGAAATCGCCTTTTGCAGTGTTTCTGAGTCCGCCTGGGGTATAATCCATGGGCCCCATAAGCATGCGCGTAAAGACCAAGTCAATATTGTGGGAGGGCGTAATTGCCTTGGACCATTTATTGACTTCCCCTCCGAGGACTCCCTCAAAATTAATGAGATTCGGCCATGTGCGGTACTGTCCTACGGGCTTTGCGCAGCCGTGCATATCAAGAACCATTTGGCGTTCGGCAGCCATGCGCGCCATATTCTCATAAAATTCCATTGCAGTCTGGTCGTCGCGGTCGGTAAAGTCTATTTTAAGTCCGGAAGCTCCCCAGCCTTTCATTACGTCGAAAGCCTTTTGCGGATATTTTTCCATGGATTTAGCCAAAACCCACAGTATGACTTTGACGTTTTTGGATTTCGCGTAGTCGATTAAGCCTTTAACATCGATAAAGGTCTTGCCTTCCGCGAGTTTTTCATCGGTATCCACCATTTCGCCGGCATCTTTTCCGGTGAGCCAGCCGGCGTCGAACAATACATAGGGAATTGAATTTTCGGCGGCGAAGTCTATAAGATAGCGGTATGTCTGCTCGTTTACGCCGGACTCAAAATCGACGCCCTGCAAGTTCCAGTTGTTCCACCATTCCCACACGCAAGAGCCGGGCTTTATCCACGATGTATCGGAAATTGCGCAGGGCTTTGCGAGCTTGAAAACCGTCTGGTTGTCCGCCAAATCTGAGTCGTTTCTCGCAACGACAAATGCCCTCCACGGGAATTCGCGGGAGGCCACAGTGCTTGCTATATAGTCTTCAAATTCGCTGGCGAAACGGTTGTGCACCTTTACTTTAAAAGCTTTCGGATATTTTGAGATCTTCGAGACGGCGCCATTCTTGCCCGCCGCTACGCGCAAGCCGGGATAGTGCGATACGTCCGATTCAACGAGCGCTATTTTTGCCGACCCTTTATCTACGATAAGAGGCAGCGATACGCTGTGCGGATTTTGTTTTTTAAGCTCCCCGAAAGTCAGGCGCGTATACGGTTTTTCAAAAGAGGTCTGAACGCCCTTTTCTATGTGGGCGATGAGCTTGTCGGAATCGGAGAGCGGAATGTTTAATGTTTCGTCGTTGACTATCATTTTTCCGTCGCCGAGATTGGAGACGAACCTGTATGCAACAGCGTCGTCAAACGCGCGCACAACCACTTTAAATTTTTTAAAGTTTATAACCATCTGGTTGTATTCGTCCTTGACCGACTTCGCTATTCCCCAGACTGTGTCAATCTTTCCCCTATGGTTTGAATAGTCGCAGGAAAGCGCAGTGGAGTTTTTGCCCATATCGCCCTTGTCGGTGAGCATTGCGAACTCGACATTGTCGAGGAGTTTTTTGCCGTCGGCTGATATGTTGAGGGTCAACTTTGAACCGTCAGACACCTCTGCCTGCAATTTGCCGTCGGGAGATGACAATTTAAAAGTCTCGGCTGAAACCTGAAACGCCATGAGTGCGGCGGCAGCCATTCCTATGAGATATGTTTTTCCGTTCATATGTTGGTTATTTTTTTCGAAACTAGAAAAAGGTCAATATTTAAAACGTCCGGGAAACGGTTTCGCATTGCAATGCCGTGCGTTAAAACTCCTGTAAAACGGAGTTCGTCGAATTTTCTATATTTATAAAACAAATATTTAGTACAGAAAAAAATATCGCCTAGCCTGCGCAGATTTGCCCATGGAAAAACTATTGGAATTCCCGCCGAGAAAAATTTAGGCGGCTATATTTACATCTGCTAACTTCGCAGCCGCAGTGTTTAAATGCAAGCTTGCGCTATGTAAAAATTTATTGAAAAAAGCCCCGCCCAATACGCAGGGGAAACTATTTCTTTCGGCGCAAGCTTCGCGTTCGCCCAGTGGCGCGCCGCAAATTAAGCGGAGAAAATAAATCATAAAAAAAACGGCTCCGAGCTTTCAGCCTCCTGAAAGGCTGCACGCACGCCGGTTTGCGCGCAGATTTTTTCAACTTCCTCTCGCCCGATAATCATAAACGCAGTTGAAAATGCGTCGGCAAAAGCCGCAGAATCACAAAAAGCCCAGGTTCTGAAAGGCTGGTGCCCGGGGACCTCGCCGGTGCGGCCGTCAAATACATGCTCGCCCTGCACGGCAACGCCTGAAGCTCCGACCCCCATGCCGGAAGGCGGAATGTCGAACGAAATATCTTTTGAGAGGTTGACGCGCCACGAGTCCGAATCCTCGGGCTTGCCGAACGCGAATATCGAGCTTCCGCCAAAACTAATAAAAGCATTTTCAATTTCCCAAGTTTCGCGCAGGATTTCCACCATCCTATCCACAGCGTATCCCTTCCCGATGCAACCCAAGTCTATTTTGCCGTCGGCCACTTTTTTTATATAAAAATTTTCGGGATCAATTTCAAATTTTCCACGCCTCAATTCCACGCTGTTCGAGGCTCCTTTTTTCATTTTGGAATAGTAGTCTCCAAGAGATACGTCTAACGCGCCTCCGGTAATAGATGAAACGGCGAAGGCATCGACAAGGCAGTCGCATGCTTCGCAGGAAAGCTTTACGACACTACCTACCGGCGACGAATTTATCATGTCGATATCGCTGCCCTCCCTGTACATGCTAAGAAGTGTTTCAAGCATATCGACCTTCTCAAAACATTCGGCGGCAGCCGAAAGCGCGTATTTATGGTCTGTGCCGCAAATCAGCAGATCCAGTTTTGTGTTCATTGCTTCGTGGTCGAATCTATGCATATAGAAATCGTTAGATGCGCTTTCGCGGGCTTTCAAGCATAAAAGGAAAAATCTCCTCAAGCGGGATTTTAAAATTGCAAACGACTTCGACCTTCTTAGTTTTATATGCCTTGCTAAAAAATGAAGGAACTTCAAAACACCTTTATACTCGCGATATGCCTGCTGGCGTTTACAACAGTCGTATTCTTTTTTAAATACGGCAAGGAGCGGGCGCAGTCAAAGGCGCTGGAGGCGGAGAATATCGCCTCGCAGACGCTCGTGTACGATATGGAAAAACGGGCCGAGCAAAGGGCCGAGGAAGCCGAGCGCTTAAGCAAAATAGCAAGGCAAAGTGCGGAGGCGAACATGCTAAAAGCAAAGCAAGCGCGCGAGATGCTCGAGAAATCGAAGAGGCAGAGCGAGCTTACCCAGAAGGAGCTTGTAAAAAACCTAAACTCCCAGCTCGAGCGCGAAGCCGACGCGAGAATCGCCGCCGAAAAAGCCTCCAAAGAGCTTCAAAAACAGAGGGACATTTTAAGGCTGGCAGTCGCCGACGCTAAGTCTGCGCTCGACGAGCTTAAAAAGAAAAAGCAATCCTCAGGCGACATAGAAATCGCAAGAATGCAGGATCTTCTCGCCCAGCGCGAAGCCGAAATTGAAAGGCTGAAAAAGAGGCAGGCTGAACTTGAACGGCTAAGAATCGAGGCGGAAGAGTCGCAGAGGAAGACCGAAGAACAGCTGCGTTCAAGAGGGGTCGTCCCCACGCTCCCGCGCTCAAAGCTGCTTTTGCTCTCCCCGAATGTTCCTGCATCAAAATAGCGCGTTTTAAATCAACTATGAGACCACGCATTTCGCATTGTTCGAATAATTACTGGAGCCTATAGCGCGTTTAGATTAACTATGATACCTCGCATTTTGGCGGAAATGCCCATAAGGTTGAGATACTCTGTATAAGCCCTCGCGGTAAAGGCTTTTAAGTAAAAATTTCGGTACGCATCGCTCTTGACAAAGGTATAAGCCTTGGCGTTTTTCTTTATTAAAAAAAATATAATTTGACATCTCCAATAAAAGCAAAAATCAGTTTTAGACACGCAGGGAGAGAAAGATGAGATATACCCAAATAGTGTGTTTGGAGGGGGGCGCGGAAAATGTTTGCAAGGTTTTAGAATCTACGCAAAGGGTTTCCACATTTAGCCAATATAGATAAAAAAATCCGACGCAAGAAATCGAGTTTCACAACCACTGCTTAGCCCAGTTTTTGAGAATATTTAAATAAAATATGCGGCAGGTTTAAGAGCGCATTTTTGAAAGGCCATGCGACTTAGTCCACATACGCCCCGAAAACGCGGCGGATTTTGAAACTCATATTTTTAAACCAATTCCCCACCCCGCGGTTGTACATAAAAAGATATAGCAAGAACGCCCTCCCTGTTTCGCGCCTGAATCTGCCGCGCAAATTGAGAGCCTAAAAAAAGCGCGGCACAAACATTTTGCTATGTGATTCTGTAAAAACGCCAACAATTTGCCTAAGACCGTGTGGCGCACTGCAAACGGCATATCGGAAACCACATTTGCAATTATTTGTCGAAAACCGGGAGATATTTTTTTATTATCTGGACTTTCGATTCATTCGGCAATTTTGACAGCGATACAAACCAAGCGACCGAAAGTATATCGCCGTTTCCAGAGCACTTGTCAACAGCAAGCTCAAAGCCTTTTCTTGCCGTCTGTAGGTCGGATTTGGCGGCTGCGGAAGATATTTCACAAAGCTGCCATATTGGGATTATTGAATATTTATAAGCATTTTCGTATATGAAATTGACCGCCTCTGCCGGCCCGGAGAAGTCATAGAGATTGCGCACTATCGCATTCCCAATTTTTGGGTCTATCTGCTTTTCATCTTTAAGTGCTTCAATGGCTGCTGAATTGATTTTTTGGCAAAGGGCTTTATCGCTGGCGCCTACCATTCGCGCAAAATCAGCCAAGGCAGCCGCTTTGCAATCATTGCCACTCGGCTTCCGCACTTCTTTAATAGCCGCGCAAAGTGGAGAGATTTTCTCCAACGCCCCGGTATTTTCGAGGTTGATTTTCGCCGCCGCCTTGGCGAGGGCCTTTGGATTTTTTCCAGCGGCAGACACAACTATTGCCGCATAGGAATAGTCGCGGGCGGACGCGTCTTTTATGGAATCTATTATTGAAAAAGCCGCCTCATAATATCCCCGTTTAGCGACTCCCGCAGCAAGTTCAGCGAGAAAGTCGTTTTTCTGTATGCCTTCCGGCATGCGCGAAGCGAGCGCAATGGCGTCCATATAATTTTCGGAATTTACGGCGGAATCGGCAATCTTGGAGAAAATGTCCTCAAAAAGCTTATTATCCGAAACCCTGCGCGCCACCTCAACAGCCTTATTTTCCATTCCCGCATCGGCAAATAAAACAGACATGCCGGCATAGGCTTTGTCGCGTATCTGTACCGCGTTTATTTTCGACACGTTTTCAAGAGCCGTATCGAGAATTTTTTTAAACTCCTCAAAGGTTTTTTCGTCGGAAGCTTTTGCGGACACCGCCTTTTTATGCAAAACGGGAATCACATTTATATCGTACGCAACCATTGCCGCCTGAGTTCTTGATTCCGATAGAAAAGCAGCTTTATCGGCAATTTTCTCAGCTTTTGGAATTTTTTTTGAATTTTTAAATTTAGGCGAGCCCAATGCCTTGCCGGAAGGCTGCAAGCCGGAAAGATTGATATACCTCGAAATATATTCCGATAAATCTCCATTTTCAATGCGAACCTTATCTTCAACGTTTTCAGTTGCTGCGGCGAGTTTGGAATGTATGAGCTTCAAAGTTTCGGCAGAAATCTCGCCCTTGTCTTTTGAGATCTGCGCGAGTGCCGCCGCGTCTACGACATTTTCTCCCAAGCCCATATTTACGATAACCGGCCACAAAACCCCGATATCCGAGGAAACTGAGTTGTTGAGTTTTTGAAGCTTTGGCATTACTTTTGACGTCAAATCCCGATAGGTGACCGGGCCGATAAGGGTGGTCGGATCCGTCATTACCTTTAAGGAGATTGCAGACTCCGGATAGTTTTCTATTATTTGATGAACAATAGAAACCGCCTCGTCGCAGAATTCTTTCGCGGTTTTATAGTCTGCCTTTTCAAACGCCTGCTCCGCTTTTACGACATTTGCGGAAGCTTTTACATATTCGCGGTTTGCCGATTTTTCGGAAGATGCCGAGCACGCCGATGCGAACGCGGCGGCAGACGCTATGATTGCTATAAAAATTTTCTGCATGCCGCGTATAATTAACATTTGCGCCCCCTTTGTAAAGATTATCTTTGGAATCCTCCCATAGTAAACCAAGCGCGCATTTCTATTTTGCACCTTCATTATCGTGTCACGACCTTCGGCGAACACCTTCCATAATGGCAGATGCAAAATTTGCAATATTACCCCAAGAGACGCAAGAGACGAAAATTTACTATGAAAATCGAATGTTATATTGCGTTTTTATTAGAAATTTGAAGCGGTTAAAAAAACTATGTGGCGTTTATGCTTACAAGAAAATATCGCATATTTGGCACAAATTTGCGGCAAAGCCATAAGCGCCCGCCATTGCGCAATCGAGAAAAATTTTCCGCCGAGCAAGGAATAAAAATATCATAACACAAGTTGGCTTTCATAAAAAATGCTCTGCAAAAAATTGCAAAAAATCGAGCGCGACAAAAAAAGCGCGGCAAAAGCCGCGCTTGGGAATAAGAAATTAAAACTGACGCTCGAAAGCGAATGTTAGAATTGCGCCTTGCGCATATCCTTTTCGCGGAGGAAGGCTTCGTGCATAGCATAGGCCTTCGAGAGCGTAAGCGGAGTGTGTCCGCAAGGAACGGATTTTAAGAAATCGAGCAGTATCGGCTTGTAGTCCTCATGGGCGCATTTTTCTATAATGATGTGGGCGCGCTCTATCGGAGTTTTGCCGCGCAAGTCGGCGACGCCGTTTTCAGTTGCGATGACATTTACGCTGTGCTCGGTGTGGTCGCAGTGCGAAACATTCGGGACTATCGCGCTAATCAGGCCGCCTTTTGCAACCGACGGGCAAGTGTATATGGACAAATAAGCCGCCCTTGTAAAGTCGCCGCTGCCGCCGATTCCGTTCATTATGTTTTTGCCCATAATGTGCGAGCTGTTTACATTGCCGGACAAGTCAACTTCAATGGCCGTATTCATCGAAATTACGCCTATCCTGCGCGCAACTTCGGGGCTGTTCGAAATTTCCTGCGGGCGCAAGACGAGCTTGTCCTTGAAGAATTTTATGTTCTGGTAGACTTCGTCTATTTTAGCCGCCGTGCATGTGAGCGATGTCGCCGAAGCGCACTTGATGTGCCCGTGCTCGATAAGGTCAATCACGGAGTCCTGCAAGACTTCCGAATACATGCTGAACTGAGGAATGTCGGGGTTTTCACCCAAAGCTCCCAAAATCGCATTTGCTATATTTCCTACGCCGCTCTGGATTGGGAGAAACTGCGGGGGAATTCTGCCGGCCTTCATTTCCGCCGCGAGGAAGTCCGCGACATTTTGGCCGATTTTCTGAGTGACAGGGTCCGTGGGCTTAAAGGGCGAAACTTGGTCGGGCATGTCGGTATGGACAATGCCGACTATCTTTTTGGGATCGACCTTTACGACCGGAGAGCCGATTCTGTCGCCGGCGGAATATATCGGTATTTCGCGGCGGAACGGCGGGTTAGCCGTTTCATAGATGTCGTGGATTCCGTACAACTCCTTGGACTGGTGGGCATTGAGCTCTATCAATATTTTGTCTGCAAGCTTCAATCCCGTGGGGGAGATGCCGACTGAAGTGGTCAAGAGTATTTCGCCGTTGTCGCTGACGTCGGCCGCTTCAACTATCGCCCAATCGAATTTGCCCATGAAGCCGTAGTTCATATACTGGGGGGTCATCGACAGGTGCAGGTCGGTGTAGCGTATCTCGCCAGAGTTTGCGCCCGCGCGAATGTCTGCGTTAGTCTGGTAAGGCGCGCGATAGCTTATGGCCTTAGCCCTTGCAAGCACGCCTTCGCACAAGTCTCCGGAGGACGCGCCCGTCACAACGGCAATTTTGAACTCTCTTCCTTCTGAGTGTTCTTTTTCGGCTTTTGCCGCGATGGCTGACGGTATAGCCTTTGTTGCGCCCGCGGGGGTGAATCCGCTGAACGCGATTTGCTGTCCATTTTGAATGAGGCTTGCTGCCTCCTCGGGAGTGAGATTTTTATAGCTCATTTTTAGATGTGTAATTGTTTAAAAATTTACCGGGCAGGGGCCGCCGAAACAAGCCGCCCTGCCCGCTAAAAGCATCAATGGTTTGTGAGGGTTGCGATAAAGAACCCGGCAACCATAGCCGTTCCGATAACACCCGCAACATTCGGACCCATTGCGTGCATCAGCAGGAAGTTTGCAGGATCCGCCTTGGCTCCCTCGACTTGCGAAACGCGCGCCGCCATAGGCACAGCGGAAACGCCGGCAGAGCCGATTAGCGGGTTTATCTTTTCCTTCAAGAAAAGGTTCATGCACTTTGCCATCAACACGCCTGCCGCCGTGGAGAACCCGAACGCGACAACGCCCAAAGCCAGAATCGACAGAGTGTCGACGCGGATAAATCTGTCGCCTGTCATTGTTATGCCAACAGACGTGCCGAGGAATACGGTGACAATATTGATTGTCTCGTTTTGCGCGGCCTTGCTGAGCCTGTCGCAAACTCCGCACTCGCGGATAAAGTTACCGAGCATCAACATTCCAATTAGGGCCGAAACATCGGGAACGAGAAGTATGCAGAAAATGGTGACAACTAGCGCAAAAATTAGTTTTTCGAGTCTACCTACCTTGCGCAGGCTTTTCATGCGTATCTTGCGTTCTTTTTGGGTTGTGAGCAAGCGCATAATAGGCGGCTGTATAATCGGCACTAGCGCCATGTAGCTGTATGCCGCAACCGCTATCGGCGCCAAAAGGTGCGGCGCGAGCTTATTGGATATAAAAATGGAAGTCGGGCCGTCTGCGCCGCCGATAATGCCGATTGACGCAGCCTCCTGCGAAGTGAAGTTTAGGAATATTGCGCCTACGAAAGTAGCGAATACACCGAACTGCGCCGCGCCGCCCAAGAGAAGCATTTTCGGATTTGCGATGAGGGGGCCAAAGTCTGTCAGTGCGCCGACACCGAGGAAAATCAAAGGCGGGAATATTTCAAGCAGCACGCCCATTTGAATGTAGTAATAGAGCCCGCCAGTGCGCGCGCTGTAAACGTCAACGAGCTTCTGTCCATTGGAGACTTTTTCGCCAACCTTAGCGAGAACTGCGTCAACGTCGCCTGTTGTAGTTGCCCATACAAGCCTGTCTTTACCTTTGAGCGACAGTTTTTTACCCTTGAATTGGACGTTAAATACTGCTTCAGCCTCTGCGGCTTCAAGCTCGCTTTGCGCATTTGCCTTTTGGGGGCGGACTACCGACACCAAGTCAGGAATGCCTTTTGCCTTTTCAAAAGTATCTTTGCGCGCCTGCGCGGAAGTGACTTTTTCAAGCATCGCAAAATATTTTGCGACATCGCTTTGTGCCGTCGCTTCCGAGGAGACAATGTCTGAAACTTTCGCCGGTATTTGGCGCACTACGCGCGGCACGAAAACTTTGTCGGACTTGCCCACAAACATCTCAACAACCGTGCCCTCCGCCGGGGCAATCAGATAAGATGCAGGCTTGTTGACGACACCCTCCGTCGGGAGGTTTGCCAACAATGCGCCAAAAGCTATCGGCACGAGCAGTAGAGGCTCGAATTGTTTAAAAACTGCCAGATACAGGAGTACGCACACGACGCCCCACATGACTATCATGCGCCAATCTACATAGAAGAAACCCGTATCGAGAACAAGGTCAATTAAGCTTTGCAACATAGGACAAAAAATCTGCAATAAAATTGTAGGCAAAAAAAATACGGGCACCGACGGGGTAGATTTACCCCGTCAATGCCGCAAAGGACACAATAAGATTAGCTGAGGCTCAAAAGGACTTCGCCTTCGTTGACACTCTGCCCCGCGCTTACACAAATCTTTGAGACAGTGCCGTCTGCGGGAGAATTTACGGGAGTGTTCATCTTCATGGCTTCGAGCGTCACGAGCAGATCGCCCGTTTTAACTTGCTGGCCTTCCTTTACGTTAACCGCGACAACAACCGCCGCGAGAGGGCAGACGATGTCGTTTGCGCCTGCGGGAGCTGGAGCAGCCTTTTTGGGGGCGGGAGCGGGAGCAGCCACAGGGGCGGAGACCGGAGCGGAAGCCACCGGAGCGGGAGCAGCCGCAGGAGCAACTGACGCTATTCTCGAGCCGAGTATTTCAACTTCGACTTCGTATGTTTTACCTTCTACCGTTATGCGTAACTTTTTCATAAATAGTTCCTTTTAATTGAATTTAGTGGGTATATAATTTTTAGACGCGAAAATCTGCATTCTTCCCTGCCTTGCGAAAGCCATGTCTGGCGGCGCAAGCTTTATCGAGACTACGCGGCATTCCTCCTCTATTGCGACCGCTGCAGCCGCCGAGATTACGGCGAGCAATTCAGCTCTTTCGTCCTTCAATTCGGGGAGCACCGACGCCACCGCCGCGGAAATCGCGAACGCATGATCCTCGGGGATATCAGATTTTTTAGGGGCGGCGGCCGGTTTTGCCGGAGCTGCTTTTCCCTTTTCTTTCATTGCAAAAAATATTCCGATGAATGAAGTCATAAACGACAAGAACATCAGAACGAAAATCACAACCAAAAAACCGACGGCAGAAAACATAAGCATCTGCTCGAGGTTCGGATGTGCCGGTATCAATGTGGCGATTATTTGCATAAATTTTTCCTTTTTCTGCGGCCTTAATTGTCTCCGCGCTGTGCGCCCCTGAAAGAGCGCCTTGCGCAGAAGCCGTTTTTTTTAGTCCCCCCGCCGCGGCTTCGGCAACCGCGATTGCGGAAGCCGGGTAGCGGACTTGGCCTTAATTTCGGGCTTATTAATAATGCTTACAGCGGAATGTTGCCGTGCTTCTTCGGCATGCGGGTCTGCCTCTTTCCGAAGGTTGCCCTGAGCGCATGCGCTATGACTCCGCGCGTTTCCGCAGGTTCGATAACGTCTGTTATCATGCCTTTTTCAGCCGCCTGATAGGGGCTTTCAAACTTTTCGCTGTACTCGGCGCGAAGCTTTGCCGCAAGCTCCTGCGGGTTTTCCGCCGTTTTAAGCTCCTTGCCGTAGAGGACGTTGACCGCGCCCTTTGCGCCCATAACGGCGATTTCCGCCGTCGGCCATGCGAACACCATGTCGGCGCCCATATCGACGCAGCACATGGCAAGATATGCGCCGCCGTATGCCTTGCGCATTATGAGCGTAATCTTCGGGACTGTCGCCGACGCGTATGCAAACAGCATCTTCGCTCCGTGGCGGATAATGCCGCCGCGCTCTTGGGCGAGGCCCGGCATAAATCCGGGAACGTCCACGAGGTTAACAATCGGAACGTTAAACTCGTTGCAGGTGCGGATAAAGCGCGAAGCCTTATCCGAGGCGTCGATGTCGAGGCAGCCTGCCTTGTAGGCGGGCTGGTTCGCAATTATGCCCGCCACTATTCCTTGGAATCTGGCAAAGCCGACTACTATATTGCGGGCGAAGGAACCCTGTATTTCAAAAAATTCGCCGTTGTCGACAATTCTGTTTATAACTTTATATACGTCGAGCGCTTCTTTTGAAGTTTCCGGAACGATATTGTTGAGCTCGGGATCGTAGGTCTTTTCAAGCGGAACGGAGAAGTCGTGCGGAGGCTCCTGCATATTGTTTGAGGGCAGGTACGACAAGAGTTTCGTTGCGAGCTCAAGCGCGTGGCGGTCGTCGTTGGCGACCAAGTGTATGTTGCCGGAAACAGTCGCGTGCGCGTCTGCGGTGGCAAACATTTCAAGAGCGGCCTCCTCGCCGGTGGCGGCCTTGATGACCTGCGGGCCGCAGATAAAGAGGTTGGAGTTTTTCTTGGTCATTATGATGAAGTCCATAAGAGCCGGGCTGTAAGCCGCGCCGCCCGCGCAGGGGCCTGCTATTATGGATATCTGCGGAACTACTCCGGACAGGTTTACGTTCTGCCAGAATATTTTTCCGTATCCGGAAAGCGACTCAACGCCTTCCTGGATTCTCGCGCCGCCGGAGTCGTTGACGCCTACTACGGGCATTCCGTTTTCGCCGGCGAACTTCATAAGATCGCATATTTTCTTAGCGTGGTTGGAGCCCAACGATCCGCCCGCGACAGTGAAGTCCTGGCTAAATGCCGCCACTTGCCTTCCGTTGACAGTGCCGATTCCGCATACTATGCCGTCGGTGGGGAGCACCTTCTTTTCCATGCCGAAGTTGTGGCAGTTGTGTTGAACGTGCATTCCAAACTCCATGAAAGACCCGGCGTCGAACAGGGCTTCTATTCTTTCGCGCGCAGTCATCAGACCCTTTGCGCGGCGGGCTTCGAGTTTCGCCTTTCCGCCGGCGTTGTACGCCTCTTCGCGGCGGCGGGCGAGTTCGTCCATCAATTTTTTTGCTATTGCCATTTTATAAGATACGGTTGCGATGAATGTTTAACGGGAAATTTTTTTAAGCTGCCATGCCGCCGTCCCGGCGGAAATCCGCGGAACGGCGCAAAGCGCGGCAGTGCCTATTTGCAGGAGCAATCGCCGTCCTGGCAAAATTCGGTCAGCACTCCCTTGGTGAATTTGGGGTGCAGGAACGCTATTTTCTTTGCGTGCGCGCCAATCTTGGGTTCTTCGTTGATGAGGCCGACGCCTGCTGCCTTCGCGTGCGCGAGGTCTGCGACTATATCGTCGGAGTTAAACGCCACATGGTGGACTCCGCCGTGGGGATTCTTTTCCAAGAATTTTGCAATCGGGCTGTCGGGAGAGGTGGGTTCAAGCAGCTCGATATGAACTCCGCCAACGGAGAAAAAAGCCGTCTTTACTTTTTGGTCCGCAACTTCTTCGACTCCTTCGCATTTGAGTCCGAGAGCGTTTTCGTAGTAGGGTACGGCGTCGTCAATTGATTTAACGGCTACACCGATGTGGTCTATTTTCTTTATCATAATAACAACCTTTTTTTAAAAAAATTGCGTTGATTACCGCACTGGGCGGAAATTTTGTCAATACTTTTATGGATTTATCGTCTTCCGTAAGTTTCAGAGAGGCTCCCGGCATAAATAATTGCGCATTTCAAGACCGCCATTTTTAATGAATTGTAAAAAATTTTCTACGCGATGGGTGCTGAGACAAAAAACTTAACATTTTTTGCGTATAGATCTTATATATAAGGCGCGCCGAATCAAATCCGAAAAATTATCCAGGCAAATCCATGCAAGTTTGAGCGGCAAAAGATTTTTGCGCCCACAGCAAAAACGCCTATAAAGCAAAAAACGCGCCGGACTCGCTGTTGCGCACATATTTTTACTCAGAAAAACCCCGCGCAGAGCCTATGCGCCCGCGACGAGCGCGATTGCCGCAAAAACCAATACGGCAATCGCCGCATTGCGCTTAAAATGCGGATAGTGCGACTTTATCGATTTGCGCAATATCCCGACAAATTCGACCTTAGAAAGCTCCTCTTTCCAAACTCCCCCGCCCTTTGGGGGATTTTCGATAAATGAAAATTTTGCGAGCCCCAAAAATACGACAAACAATGCGGCATTAAAAAACATTGAGCCAAGTTTAAATGCGACCGGAGCCCCATCGGCAAAAATTTCCCACGCGTCAAGCGCAATGGAAAGCGGGAAAGCCAACACGAGAGCCACTACCCAGACGCGAAAATACTGCAAATTTTGCATTTGGGAATTTCTCGCAAATCTAAACGCCATGTAAACCGCAAGCCAGACCGCCGCAAGCCCCACGCACGACAAAGCCGCCGAGTTCAATAGAAACACAATCCCCTGCGCGACGCTCCTGAGCGCGTGCGCCGCAGCCGCTCCGCGGGAGTCAAACACAAGCCCAGAGCCGTACGCCAGAACCCCTATTGCGCGCCATAAAACATGCCACGCCCCGAGAACGGCACCTCCTGAAATTCCGGCAAGCGCGCCTAGCGCGAGAGTCCGCCCAATGAGCGATTTCGGTATCGCGCAGATATCAGCCAAGCCCTTTGGATAAAAAATTTTCACGCGCCAAACATTGCCATTGCTCGGCAAAAGGCAAGAGTATTTTATATAACAATGTCAAAATGCTTCAAATAAAAATCACTTGCGTGTATTGCAATTTGAATGTAGATTTATTAACATATTGCAAATTTTTAAACCGTAAATTGAAGGATTACATATGACAAGAAACGATTTCATAAAGACGGCGGCTCTCGCCGGGGCGGCGTCGATGGCAATGCCTAAATTTTCATTTGGCGCGGCGAAGGGCTCCGACAAAATAAAAATCGCCATAGTCGGCTGCGGAGGGCGCGGAACCGGCGCTTTGCAAAACATGCTCGCCGCCGACAAAAACATAGAGATAATCGCCGCCGGCGATTTGTACTCCGAAAGGATAGAAGATTGCGGCAACAAAGTCCGCGCCTTCGCAAAGCGCAGGGGGTTAAAGCCGGAAGATGTCTGGAAGGTAAATGGCGAGACTTCCTTCATAGGCCTCGACGCGATAGACAAGGTTCTGCAAACTCCAGCCGACGTAGTCGCGCTCGTCACTCCTCCGGTGTTCCGCACTGGCCACATAGAAAAAGCCCTTAAAGCCAACAAGCACGTTTTCGCCGAAAAGCCGATATGCATCGACAGCGTGCAGCTCAGAAAAATATACAACGAGCTCATTCCTCTAGCCGACAAAAAGGGGTTAAACGTGCTATGCGGCACACAAATGCGCTACCACACAGCAATAAAAGAGGCGATAGACCGCGTCCGCGACGGGCAGATAGGCGACATTACATCGATAGTCTGCCTGCGGTACGAGCCCACATACCTTACAGGCTGGTACGAAGTTCCGTCAAACCTCGTGCCGGAAGACGTCAGATACCAGCTGTTGAGATGGCTTGCATTCACTTGGACCTCGGGCGACCAGTTTGTCGAGCAATATATCCACAATCTCGACCTCGCCCTGTGGGCGATTGACAAGCTGCCTGTGGAAGTCATAGGTTCGGGCGGAAGACAGACGGATATTCCCTACCCGCAGCTCGGCGACAGGCAGTCGAACACGCACGCGCATTTTGAGTTTGGCAACGGCGTGTCTTTGACAGCGGCATGCCGCCAAGAAAACGGCACTTCGCCGTATAGCCCGTTAAAAGTGTACGGAACAAAAGGCGTGCTCGACATGACCTTCGGGATTCAGACGATAACCGGCGAAAAGCCGTGGAAGTCTGAAATGCCGAAAAAGGACGCCCTCGTATGCGAGCACGAAGCGCTTTTCGGCGCAATACGCTCAGGCAAGCACATCAACACGATGAAGACCTGCGCGGACTCATGTTTTGTCGCGATAGCCGGGCGCGAAGCCGCCTACGCTGGCAAGAGAATTAAGACTGCATGGTTCAAGGAAAAATCCCAGCTGAGCCTGCTGCCGGAAGACTTGTCGCTCGACGGCAAAAAGCCGATAGCTCCAATTCCAAACCCAACGCAATACAAGCTCGTTTAGGTTTATCAAAACGATTCATAAAACGGCGCAGAATTTTATTTCCGCGCCGTTTTTTATTCTCAGCACCGCTTGCAGCCTTTTTACAGCGATTGCATCGCTCCCCGTTATCGAGCTCTGTTCTACGCATTGTTTTTGTATATTTAACGCCTTGCCCAATACCTTGTTTACGCCTATCTTGCACTTGTTTCACGTCCATTTAAATGTATTGTCCCGCTATACTGTTCTTTATTAACGCCCTGCTCCATAGCTTGTTTTGCAAAACAGTTTTCTGCTTTGCGCATTGTTTCACGTTTTATTACATACTATTTTTTCGCGCCTTACGAAACTTAATGCACCTCTTTTATTCTATATTCTTCCCCGCCTTTTTTTGTAGCGCTTTTATCACCGCGCGCAAAAAATCGATTTCAAGTTGTGGGATGTCAGCTGCAGGAGCTAAAAAAACAATAAAAAATTGGCAAATAATACCTCAAATAAACCGGCTCAGCCGCAGCGCGTAGTAATCGCGCCTGTGCGACAGAAATCGAGAAATTCAATATACGATGATGGTTAAATTAGTGTTGAAAAGGGAAAATTTTTAGACAAACTTTTTAGCATTATGACTTCCAGTGTACTTATAGATATTATAGTGTTTGCCGCTTTTATTATAGCGGTAGTTGCGCTCGGGCTTTATAAAAGCCGCGGCGAAAACGGCAGCGAGGGATACTTTCTCGCGGGCAGAGGGCTGACTTGGTGGCTGATAGGCATTTCGCTGATTGCCGCCAACATATCCACGGAACAGTTCGTGGGAATGAGCGGCAGCGCCTCGGGGCTTTCCGGGCTTGCGATTGCAAGCTACGAATGGATGGCCGCAATTACGCTCGTATTCGTTGCATTCCTATTCCTGCCTAAATTCTTGAAAAGCGGAATGTACACAGTTCCGCAATTCTTGGAATACCGTTTCGATGCCCTCTCGCGCTCGGTGATGTCGTTTATGATGGTGATTGTTTTGGTGCTCGTAAACATAACCGCCGTCATATACTCGGGCGCGACAGTAGCCGACACAGTGTTCGGACACAGCGCAGACTTGCCGATTGACCTCGACATTTCAACCTGCTGCTGGGCGATAGGCATCATAGCCGCCGTCTATGTTTGCGCCGGAGGCTTGAAGGCTTGCGCTTGGGCCGACCTCCTTCAGGGAACCGCATTGATTGTGGGCGGCGCCCTAATAGCATATTTTGCATTCAATGCTTTTGCGGCAACGCCCGTCGCCGAAATAACGACGACCGCCACAATATCGCCCGATACTCTCGCGTCGCTTTCCGACGCCGGAACGCTTGAAAAATTCTTCAAGCTCAATACCGACAAGCTTACGATGTTCCTGCCCGCCGACCACCCGGAAGTCCCGTGGACAGCCCTAATAATCGGCTTGTGGATTCCCAACTTCTACTATTGGGGCTTCAACCAGTACATCATTCAGAGAACCCTCGGCGCGTCGAGCCTCGCGGAAGGGCAAAAGGGCGTAATATTTGCGGCGGGTCTTAAACTGATAATTCCCTTTATAATTGTAATCCCCGGGATAATCGCCTTCAACCTTTTCGCGGCAGACCAGGCAAAGTCCGCAATGAACGACCAAAAAATTCTGGCAACAAACGCCGGCAATTACTCCATTGTGTACTTTGACATGATGGAGGCGCTCAAAAAGCCCGTCACCGCCAAGGACACAGTCAAGCAGTTTACCTACACGATACAAAAGTCGGAAGCGCCCGCGCAAGTTGCGGTTATCTCGGAAGAGGGCGCCAATAATCTGTATAAGGCATACCAGAAGGCAAAGTCCGACGGTTCTCTCCAGAAAATCCGCTTTAAGTACGACAGCGGCTGGGCAAAAACCCACGGCGGCGCAAACGGCCCGAAAGCCCTTGTCGACTTCTGGAATCAAAAATATTCAAAAACAAATTCCGGCGACGACGCCATCGTAAAGACGCTCTACGGCTACAAGTACGACTCCGCCTTCGGCCTGTTAATAAGCAAAGTGCTTCCGGAAGGATTCGGGCTTAGGGGCTTTATTTTCGCGGCTCTATTGGGAGCTGTGGTAAGTTCGCTCGCGGCGATGCTCAATGCGGCCTCGACAATATTTACAATCGACATTTACAAAAAGTTCATTGTCCCCCACGCAAGCGACAAGCACCAAGTTTTGGTCGGCAGAATAGCGGTGCTCATATTCGCCGTAATAGGCTGCCTTGTGGCTCCCCTGCTTGCTAATCCCAATCTCGGCGGCGTCTTTACATTCATACAGGAATTCCAAGGATACCTCTCGCCGGGCATTTTGGCAGTGTTCATTTTTGGAATGTTCTCCAAGAGGGCTCCGCGCTTCTCCGGCGCGCTCGGCATACTGACAAGCCCGATAGTCTACGGTTTGCTGCAATGGCAATTTGGCGATATTGCGTTCCTCAACAGAATGGCGATTACGTTTGCATGCTCGCTCGCGGTAATGGCGGTGCTCACGCTCGTAAAGCCGCTAAAGCAAGATATCGAAATGCCGGTCAACACTACCATGGACCTCACTTCGTCTACGGGAGCCAAGATTGGCGGCGCGGCAATTCTCGTCATAAGCGCCCTTCTATACTTCATATTCTCCGGGCTTTGGTTCTAAAAAAAAGCTTTTGGAGCGCCAGCGAAGGCTTAACTTCGTTTAGGCAAATTTAGGGCGAAAATTTGGGGCGGCGAAAGCCGCCCTTTTTTTTGCGCCAATCCACTGGGGTGTTTTCCTGATTATACAACCGCGCGGCAGATTAAATCTGTGTCGGATAATCTGTGGAAACCACGAATATGATTTAGCCTACTTGGTAGTAGCCACCGCCGTTGCGCGCATGGCGAAATCTTTTTTAAATTTCTTCCGACCGCTTTTTAAGGCGAGTATAGAGGCTTTTGAATTTCAGAATAAAAAAAGGAGCAAGATATATTGCAAAATCTAAAAAAAACCGACATTCGGTTAATCAATGTACGGCGGCAAAAAACTCAAGCAAAAGCGGCGTGAAGCGCGTATATATTTTAACGCCCAACCGGCAGTTTGTGCAGAATATTTTGATATTAAAAAAATCGCCGAGATAAAAAAATATTTTTTATCGTCCATGCGCTTGAGATGGAGTTGCCGGGCGAGAAATAAGTTTTCCCCAAACACTCTTAACGGAGAGCGCAAAAAAGGAAGATTTTAGCGCGGCAGATTTTTTACGCGGCAGATTTTAAACCGCGCCCAAAAATTAAAATAAAGCCAACGCGCAAGCACAGAATAGAGGCTATAAAAATACTACCATCTAAACATTACCCCGATACTTCCGTTATTAAAAGCGCGCGCCGACCATGAAATTTTTTTCCCTGCGGACTTGCAAAGAAAAGTCAGGAATTCGCACAAGGGCAGTTCTGGAGTTTTTATATGCCTTACTTTTAACTTATAAGGCCACCAAAGTTTTTCGGAGTTATTTACAGATATATTCAAAGCTTCATATAAGACTATATTGAGCGATTTAGGCAGCAAAGACATTATTTCCGAAACAGTTTTTTCTGAGACCTCCATTGCGGGCACTTTGACCTTCAGCATGGATTCTTTCGGTAGTATGATAATCCAACCGTCGCCGTCTATTTTGAAATCGTACTGGCTGTACTCTTTCGACAGCCTCCCTATCAATTCTTGCGCCGATATATTCTCGAAATTTATATTTCTTCTTTCTTCGCGCCAGCCAATTGCCGCGTCCTCGGATTTATAATTCTTTATTTCCTCTAAAATTATGCGCTCCCTTTCGGAAAGATTCTTTTTTTTGGAGAGTTCCTCGCGCCTTTGGCGGACGGTAATTTTGTCGCACTCTTTTCGGCGGGCCTGTTCAAAGCAGACGCCCCGCGCATATATGCCTCTGAGCGCGTTTGCGACATCTTCCGCGCTCGCATCTTCGAGTTTGAGCGTCAGTTTTAAATCTGCGCGGATTTCTTTTATTTTTTCTAAAATTTCAGATATTTTTTCCACAGATTTAGCCCGCGCAATATCGCCCATAAACCTAACAACGCAACCGCGCGGAGGACTCCACGCGCCCGCGCACAAAAAGAAATCCCCGACCCTTGCTCCGAACTCAAAGCAATCTCCGTCGAACCCTCTCCTTCCCACAATTTTTCGATTGAATATTTCCTCTTTCAGCAAGTCCAGCAATTCTTCGGCAGTTTTTTGCGGCACCGGCGCTTCCGACGCAGTTCTTAGTTTTTTAGCCGCATAGTCAAAGTCTATGAATTTAATGAAATAGTTTTTTGAGCCCCTCGTGCATACCGCAACATAGCTTGGCGTACCCGGGGCTCCGACGTCGCCGAAATATCCCATACATTCGGAATCGTTTTTTAGGCGGTCTATGTCTTTGTGAGAGATGAAGGATTCGCAAAGGCAGTTGTGCTCGGGCAAGCCCGCAATTTGCCCCGGCAGGTTCACGCATGCGCAAAACAGCGCGGCGCACAAGATACGCCAAAGTTTCATATTTTATCAAGTATATGAAACAGAAAAAAAATACAACAAAATAGTAAGTGTTATAAAAAGAAATGGCAAAAGCCGGATAAAAAAAATACTAATCCCGCCGCCTAAAAAATTCTTCCGCCTTTTCGCAGTCAATAGCTATCTGGGCTTTTAAAGAGTCCAAATCCGGGAATTTTTTTTCGGCTCTTATGAATTTAAAAAATTCAACTTTAATCTTTGAGCGCGCGCCAAAATTAGGCGCATCAAAAAGGTGAACCTCCAAAATCGGCTTTGATGAATCCCCGACCGACGGGGCGAGCCCGTAGTTGGCAACGCCATTGTAAACTGCGCCTTTTCTTTCGAGCCGCACCGCATAAACGCCGTACGGAGGCTTGCATTGTGGCTCCCACGGCAAATTAAGCGTCGCAAAACCGAGCTTTCTGCCGAGGTGTCTTCCGCTTCTCACGATTCCCTCTGCGGCATAGTTTTCGCCGGCAAGCTTCGCGTATTCTCCCATATCGCCCTTTAAGAGACATTCTCTAAGACGCGTCGAGCTTATGCGCTCTCCACCGCTCATCATGCCGTCAACAGCCTTGTATTTCCAGCCGCGGCAAGCGCAAATTTTTTCGAGAACCGCGGCGTTCCCTGCGGCGTTTTTGCCAAACAAGAAATTGCTTCCCGTCACGATTCCGCGGAGATTGGGAAACTTTTCGGAGAGGTAGCCGGCAAATTCGTCCGGCGAGAGCGACGCAAATTTTTTGTCGAACTTCTTGAAAAAAACGGCGTCAACCTTTGCCTCAATAAAACGGGCTGCCCTTAAATCGGAAGGATATATTATTTCAACCGCCGAGCGCCCCATCGGGATTACGCGCGAAGGATGCGGATCGAACGTCAATACACCCGCTTTAGCATTCTCGGATTTTGCCATGTTTAGCGCGCACTCCAAAACTCTGCGGTGGCCCTTGTGCAGGCCGTCGAATATGCCGATAGCCAAGACGCACGGGGCGCCGTAGCTCATCATTTCGTCTAATTGCAGCACTTCCGGCATTTTTAAAAGGCCAAACTCGGCACTGCGGAGCGGACGGGTATGAGTATTTTTTTTATCGAGCTTGGGCTCATTTGCGAGAGTTCGTCGAGCGTCACCGCGTCAGCAACGTTAAACTTGTCGCTCGAGATCCTCCTCAGCGCAGTCATGCGCGCCCCGCAGCCAATGCGCTTGCCGAGGTCGTGGCAGAGCGTGCGAACGTATGTGCCCTTCGTGCAGGAAAGAATAAACTTGGCTTTCGGATTTTCCCATGAAAGCAGGTCGAATTTTGACACGCGTATGAACCTCGGCTCTCTCGCTACTTCCTGGCCCTGCCGCGCAAGCTTATACAGCGGCACTCCCCCGACTTTCTTTGCGGAGAACATAGGGGGAGTCTGGTATTGGTCGCCCAGAAATTTTGCCATCTGCTCTTTTAGAGTTTCCGCCGTAAGCCCTGCCGGGACAGGCATTCTCGCAATTTCAGTTCCGTCGGCGTCGTGCGAATCGGTCTCCACACCAAGCTCAAATTCGCCCTCGTAGGTCTTATCGAGGCTCATCAAATACTGCGACGCTTTTGTAGCCTTGCCGACAAGCAATATCAACAACCCCGTCGCATTTGGGTCGAGCGTTCCCGCATGCCCTATCGAGCGCATTTTTAGGATTCGGCGCACTTTATCCACAACATCGTGCGAGGTGCAGCCTGCGTCTTTATCTATTAGAAGTATGCCTTCGTAGTCTGGAAATTGCTGTTTTTGCATCTTTGTTAATTTCGGAAGTCTTTTTTTACGGCGCTGAAATAATGGATACAATCGCTATGATTTTAGGGAATCAAATTTTTGGAGATGTTTTTTTACAGTCGAAAGTATCTGCTCGTAGAAATCCGCAATAGTTCTGCCCTCGGCCGTGAAACCTGCCGCCGCAAAGTGCCCGCCGCCGCCAAAACTTTCGGCAATCTCGTTTACCTTCAAATCTGGCGTCTTGGCGCGCAGGCTTCCCTTTACGCCGTTGGGCATCTGCTCCAAAAGCAGTGCTATTTCCACGCCGTCTATAGAGCGCGCGTAATCGACAAGCCCGTCGCTGTCGGCCTTCTCGGAGCCGGTTTGCGCAAAAACTCCGTCCTCCAACACCCCCACGCATATCCGCCCGTTTTCGTACAATTTTAGCGTGTTGAGAAATCTGCAAAGGAGCCTCAGCTTTCCGATTGTCTCCCTCTGGTAGAGTTCCATAGCCACCCGAGCGGCGTCAGCTCCGCTTTCCACGAGCCTCGCTGCTATTTCAAATGTGAGAGCGCGCGTCGACGACGTCGTAAACTGCCGCGTATCCGTTGCAATCGACATATACAAACGGTTCGCCGTTTCCGCAGAAATTTTTACGCCTGCGTCGAAAGCCATGCCAGCGATAATTTCAGCCGTTGCGCTCGCCGAAGGATCTATCGCGTTTATTCTGGCAACAGTGTTGTTTGTCACATGGTGGTCAATACAACCTAGGGGCGACGGATACCTTTCGCGCAACTTTAAATTCGTGCGGGCGTAGTCGGCGCAATCGACTGTGACAATATCAAACGAAGGGTCGTCGAAGTTTTCGGCGCTTAGGAATTCCCGTCCGTAGGCAAAATTTTCGTACAGGCGCGGCAAGCCGTTTTGGTTTAAGCACACGGTTTTCTTTGCACCCGCCGCCGCCAATATATCGGCAAGCGCGAATTGCGAACCCACGCAGTCCCCGTCCGGGCGCATATGCCCGACAACCGCTATATTCCGCCCTCGGCAGGCCTCCAAAAGCTCGGAAAAACTTTTTTCTAAATGTGGGAAAAATTTTTTCATAACAAAACGCATGCGTATTTAAAATAAGCGCCCGCCTAAGAAAGCGAGTCGCTGGCATTGTGGTTGGCTTCCTCGGAATTTCGCGCCTCGTCGGCCTCAATCTCGTCCATAAGAGACAGTATTTTCATTCCGCGCTCTATGGAAGGGTCGTAAGCAAACTCCAATTCAGGAGTATATTTTAAGACCACATTTTTACCGAGCATTCTGCGCAATTCCCCGCGTTTTGACATCAGGAACTTCGCAGCCTTCGCGGCGTCTTCCCTGCCTCCGAGAACCGAATAGTATATGCGCGCACGCTTTAAGTCCGGCGATACGTCGGCTTCCGTGAGCGTTATTTTAACGGACTCCGAACGCCACCTTTCATGGATTATACGGCTGATTTCCCTTTTTACAAGTTCGCCAACCCTTATTTTGCGTTCACCCATTTTGCGATTTTATAAAGTTTTGATTCCAAACTTGAAATACCGCCGCTGCATTACAATTCGGGGCGTATCTCGAGTATCTCGAAACATTCGATAACGTCGCCTGGCTCAAAATCCGTGAAGTTGTTGAGTGTAATGCCGCATTCGTAGCCGGCGCGAACTTCCGCGACATCGTCTTTGAAGCGTTTGATTTCCGATATTTTTCCCCTCGAGGAAATTTCCCTGCCCTTGCGGAATACCCGCGCAAACTTTCCGTTTTTGACAATGCCTTCCGTCACCATGCAGCCCGCAACTTTGCCGCCCTTTGATATGTTGAACAGCTGGCGGACTTCGGCCGCGCCGAGTTTGTTTTCGCGCAATTCCGGGTCGAGGAGGTTTTTCATCGCCTCTTTTACGGTATTTATAAGCTCGTATATGATGTTGTGCGAGACTATCTCAACGCCTTTATGTTTCGCAAGCCCCGCAACTCCGTTTTCCTGCTTAACGTTAAAGGCTACAATCGATGCTCCAGCCGTGGCGGCCAAGTCGACGTCGTTCTTGGTTATCTGGCCGACTGACTCGGCAATCACTTCGAGCCCTACCTTGTCGCTTTTAATATCTTTCAGGCAAGCCACGAGAGCCTCGACAGTTCCGGACACGTCGCTTTTGACGATGCACTTGTAAACTTTGTGGTCCTTGTTTTCTATTGCAGCCATCAGCTCCTCTATGCTTGCCGCGTGCGGCTCGGATTCCGCGGCGGCCTGCAATTTGCGGCTGCGAATGGCCTCTTCGGTGATGCGCTTTGCCTCTCTATCGTTGTCGACTTTTTCAAATGAATCGCCCGCTTCGGGCGCGCCGGTCCAGCCCATGACGAGCGCGGGCGTAGACGGGGCTGCCTCTTTCATTCGGCCGCCTTTGTCGTCTATGAGAGCCCTTACCTTGCACCAGTGCTCGCCGCTTATTATAACGTCGCCTGTTTTGAGAGTGCCCTGGCGGACTATCACTGTGGAGGTGGCGCCTCTGCCCTGCTCGAGCTGGCTTTCTATTATCACACCCTCGACAGGCGCTTTCGGATTTGCCTTCAGCTCCATGATTTCCGCCTGCAATAGCACGAGCTCCAGAAGCTTGTCGATATTCTCGCCTTTTAGGGCTGAAATTGGCGTGCAAAGCACTTCGCCACCCCAGTCTTCGGAGGTGATTCCGCGCTTTTGCATTTGCTGCTTTACGCGGTCAATATTCGCGCCCTTGGCGTCCATTTTGTTTATGGCAACGACAATCGGAACGCCCGCTTTTTGGGCGAAACTGAGCGCCTCGTCCGTCTGTGGCATAAAGCCGTCGTCGGCGGCAACCACGAGAATCGCGATATCGGTGACATTTGCGCCCCTCTCCCTCATCTTTGAGAACGCCGCGTGGCCGGGAGTGTCGAGGAAAGTTATCTTCTTGCCGTTGCAAGTGACCTGGTATGCGGCCGTATGCTGTGTGATTCCGCCGGCCTCCCCCGCGACGACATTGGTGTTGCGGATAGTGTCCAGAAGCGTAGTCTTTCCGTGGTCGACGTGTCCGAGTATGCAGACAATCGGCGGGCGCGGAACGTAATTTTTAATGTCGTCTTCCGGTCTTTTTACAGCCTCTTTTTTCTTCGGCTGCTGCTGTTCGCCTCTATGCCTGATATCGAGATTAAATCCGTGCTTTTTTGCGATTACAATGGCAGTTGGATCTTCTATCGACTGGTTCATCGAAGCGAAAATCCCCATGTCCATCAACTCAGATATGAGCCTAAACGGCTTTAAATCCATAGCCTTTGCGAAGTCGCGGACTATGATTGGGGCTTTTAGCTGAATAGTTTTAAATTCCTTCTTTTCCTGCGCTGCATGGGGCTGCATATGCGAACTCTGCGGCGGAACAAGCGGCGCGGGCGCCCTTCCAGGCATTGGCGGAACAACTGGAGCCGCCTTCGATACGGGTGGCACGAGCGGCGCGGGCGCTTTGCCCATGGACGGCGGAACCGCAGGAGCCGGAGATTTCGATATGGTTGGGGGCACAAGCGGCGCGGGCTTGCGCGCGGGCTCCCTCGGCGCCTCCGGCTTTTGGTTAAATTTTATTACAACCTCGGGTTGGACATCGCGCTTTTGCGGCTGAGAGGGCTTTATCTCCGGCATTGAGATTTTGGGTCTTGACGGAGGCACGACTGGCGCGGGCGATTTTGAAACCCTCGGCGGGACTGCCGGAGCTGGAGACTTTGAGACACTCGGCGGAACAGCAGGCGCCGGCGCCTTTGATACGCTTGGAGGCACTGCCGGCGCCGGTTTTGCCGCCGCCGCAGGCGGAACAACTGCAGCCGGCTTATTTGCTGCGGGTGGCACATGCGGCGCAGGTCGCTTTGCGACTGGAGGCGGAGAAAGCGGCTCCGGCTTTTTCTCGGCAGAGATCGGCTTTTGCTCTACCGGCTGCTCAGCCGCAGGTTCAGCTTTGGCGTTTTCAGCTTTATCTTCCGCCTTTTGAGTTTCCTCTGCGGAAGCTTGTGCCTTTTGATCAGCAGGTTCCTTTACGGAAGGTTCCGCCGCATTTGCGCTTTCTGAGGTCTGCTCCGCTTTCGACGCGGCGTATTCGGCAAAATCCTTACCTATCGCCTCCGCCGTAAACGGATCGATGGCGTTGGAGGGTGTTTTTATCTCCAAGTGGTATATATCCTGACGCCGATTTATGAAATCTATCAGTTCCTTGTTCGGGACATTCAGTTCTTTTGCCAATGCGTGAATTCTAATGCTCATGAAAACGCAATTTCCTTTTTTTAAATTAAGCGTCCGCGCCGTATTGCGCGGCTATTACTGTCTGTATTCCCCGATCTGCGCGAGAATCGAGGCCGCCTCGTCTTCCGAGAATCCCATTCCGACGAGGTCTGATAGCTCTACTCCTTCGAAGGCGTCGGAGCTGTTGATGCCGTTGTTTGCGAGTATCGCCGCCTGCTGTTCGGTGAGGTTTGGCAGTATCTGGCCGAGGCTTCCCGCTGCCTGCGCGACCTTTTCGCGGATTCCGACTTCCCCGGATTCCTCTTTGGCAATTTCGAGCTTCCAACCCAAGAGCCTTGAAGTGAGCTTTGCGTTGGAGCCGCGCTTGCCTATGACAATCGAGAGGTCCGGCTCGGAAACTTCAAACGATATTTTTCTTTCGCGGGCGTCGACTTTTACATTTTTGGCAACCGCCGGCTTAATGCATTCTTCAAGCAAAGTCTGCGGGTTTGGCGAGAATTTTATGACGTCGATTTTTTCGCCGCCTAATTCGCGCACAATACTCTTAACGCGCGAGCCTCCCGCGCCGACGCACGCGCCCACCGGGTCGATTCTGCTGTCGGAACTGGACACCGCTATTTTTGTTCGGTAGCCGGGTTCGCGCGCCATAGCTTCGATTTTTACGGAGCCGTCGGCGATTTCCGAGACTTCGAGCTCAAAGAGTTTTTTTACAAACTTATAGCTTGCGCGGCTGAGAATTATCTCCGGTCCGCGCGGAGTTGTCTCTATTTCGAGCAAAAGGCATCTGATGCGTTCGCCTTGGGCATAATCCTCGCCGGGGACGGACTCGCGGCGTGGCAGGAGAGCCTCGGCCTTGCCTAAGTCGACTATGGTTGTGCCTTTCTCGCGGCGGCGGACGACGCCTGTGACTATATTGCCCACATCGCCTTTATATTCGTCAAAAATTCTATCCTTTTCGAACTGGCGGACTTTCTGGATTATGCTCTGGTAGACGTTCTTCGCGGCGATTCTGCCAAGGTTGGATAGGTCGATTTCGCGCTCGACGACATCGCCGATATGGGGATTGTCGAGGTAGAGCTTAGCCTTGTCGATATGTATTTCTGTGGCGGGGTCTGCAACGCTGTCAGTCACGGTTAGCAAAGCCCAAGATTTTAACGCGCCCGTTTTTGGGTTTATTTCTATTTTCAGATTATAACCCGCCTGCGCGCCCTTTGAGGCCGCATTGCGAATCGCCGATGATATTGATTCTATCATATCGGCGCGGCTTATCTGCTTCTCTTTTTCCATGTATTCGAGAATTGCCAATATTTCGCTGCTGTTGCTCATAATTTTTCCTTTAAATTGCTGATGGGAAATGCGGCTCCCCGTTTTTGCGTATGGACAAAAAAAGCGGGCAAAAAGCCCACCTAAGCGGAGAGTCCTATTTTCTTGTCTTTAAATATTGTGCAGTAGCCGTGTGCTGTCAACTATTTTTATCGCAGTATATGAGGGTTTAATTATAGGCTTCTATGAGAAATTTTTTTTATTTGCGCAAAAAAATCCGCGGCCGATAAAAATTATTGTGGAAGGCACAAAAAACGAGATAATGCGCAGTATGAAAGAATTAATTTCGATAATCGCACTTTTTGTATTTTTTGTTATTAAAGCGGTGGCGGCCGACAGTCCTGCGGGCGGACAGGCAGTGGAAGCCCCCGGCGCCCCGATGCGCATAGACGCCTCCGACCCGAAGAAATTGCAGGACAGTTTCATGAAAATACTCTCCTCACTCGATGGTAACACCCAACAAAAATTCGCGGCAGCAATGGCGACAATAGGTGTTTATTATATGCAGGATGCCCGCAACAGCAAGGAGGGCATGAAGGAAGCCATAGACGGCAAAACCGCTGAGGAAATAATAGCAATCTCCCGCAAGCTCTTTCCGGGGATAAAGCAGAATACGAGAATAATAGACGGATCAAGCCGCGAGGCGTTTGGAAGGAGCGTTGCGGAATTGTTGATAACCCTGCCGGAAGACAAACAAACCGCCTTTTCCGAAGCTGTCGCAAAAATAATGTACGACAACAAAAAAGCTGGAAAGAACGAAGACGATGTAATGAAGAGGCTTGACGGGAAGACTGCGGAAGAAGTTGTCGAGTTAGCGACAGGCATATCCACCCCCTTCGACAATCCAGCGATACAAACCCCTAAGGACTACACTCTGCGCAAGATGACGGAAGAGGAAGTCAAGAGGATTAGAAGGACAAAGACCCCCGGCAACGAGCAGCCCGACTACGAATCAAACCTTTCGCCTTCGTCGATAATAAAGGGCAAGTAAATCCAGAATAGTAGGCAAGTGAAATATAAAAAATTTTGGGGCAAAGCGCACGGGTAAATTTATTTTTTGGGCATTATCAGCTCGATGAAAAATTCCCAAAAATATAAACAGCCTTAAATGATTGCCCTTGGGAATTACATTAATACATTAAATAGATTAAAACACTTATACAAATAAATGTTTTTCAGATAGCGCAAATAAAAGGATTTTTTTATTTGGAGGCAGAAGGAATATATAATAAGAAGATATCATTATATGAGACATTTATATTGACCTTTTATTTATAAAAATTACAAATATTTTTTATGAAAATATTCCCTGCTTCCATTTATTCAGCAATCCTCTTAATCTCAATTCCTAATTTTCTCTTATCTCAGGATATTACAGACTTATACTTTAAGGGCGATATATCAACCGTACCCAGTATGTGGGAACACGGCTATTTGGGAGAATCAAATAGTTGGAACGTAGGCGCGCCCGATGGGCCTTCTTACGGGAAAAAGCCAACAAGCTCCGACAACCTTTGGATTTCAGGCTCGACTACCGCCCAAAGTGGTTTCGTAACCGGGTGGGTCGGAGATATGTATTTTCGCGATATAAATTTCGACCTAACACTTTCGGCATCCTCTTTTGACTTATTGTCAAATATAGAAAACCAAACAATAAACAGCAGCGGGAACATAAACGTAAACATAAATAAAATCAACAACGACTGGACAAGATCTATAAATATATTAGTAGAAGACGACTCTGCATATAAATTTGCAGGAGATTTCACATTTTCATCACACCGAGCGACTCTTTCGATAATAAACAAACCCGATTATGGGCCCGATCCATATCCGGTAGTCAATATTTCAAAGAACGGCTCTTTCAGCGTTGGCGGAGATTTCAAAATAAACAATAAGATGAACGATTCCGGCCAATACGAGGATATCGTTTTAAAAACCAACCTGAATAACTTTAGTGTCGGCGGCATTATGGATCTAACCCAGAAGGAAAACAATACCATAAAATGGGAGCTAAAATCGTTAGTGACTAACAACACAAGCCAAATAACATCTGACGTTTCGTACGATAGCAATATAACTTTGGGAGGATTAAGAGGCACCGGAAGCCTTGCTGTGACCGATACATACGCCGGAGAGAACGGAAGGGAACTGTACATAGAATTTCAAAACAAGACAGCAGAAGAATGGCGCGGGAACTTTACAAATAATTCCGGAGTAAAAACCAACGTCATAATGTTCGGCGACTCAAACGGGAAACAAACATTAAAGCTTCTAACTGGCAAATTCGACACAGTTAGCGTTTCCGGAGGAACTCTGAACTTATATACCACAGAGGCAAACGGTAAACTTATAATAAACGGTCAGAATGCAGTTTTCGGACTGACTGGCTACGACAGCGAAGATTTTTCCTATATAGAATTTGACGAAGTCGAATGGAAAAATGGCACGATTAAAATGAATATAATCGCCGAGGGAATGACAGACTTCATAAAAGTAAATGGAGCATTCAATGTCTATGCCGATTCATCCTCTGTTTTAAAACTCGATCTGGAATTGACAGCATACGATTTAAATAGCTGGCTTGAAGAAACGGATGCCGAATACATTGATTTCGATTTGATTTCTTTTACAGAGACGAACGTAGATGTCTCCGACATAGTGGTCACAGTGGACGACGGCATATTGTGCGACCTTATTGTATCGGGCAACTACTTAACCGCGCGCTTGTCAAATGTCCCTGAACCTTCTACATACGCGGCGCTCTTTGGGGTATTTTCAATATGTTTGTCGGCTCTCGCAAAGAGAAGAAGGAGATAATCGAGGGTAGCAAGAAAACCATTTAATCCGCAGCATAACGGGTGTGCCGCGGATTTTTTGCGCATAACGTAAATATTAACGGATTCTAAAATATGCGGATATTGCGTATGCTACACATATTAAATCACGCAAGAAATCCAGCGCGGTATTTTTACAAAAGTTCTCAGACAGGGAAATAGCGGAGGTTTACGCAAAAAAATCTATCCCACCATGAAAAAATTCCATCAATCTAGGCGGTCAAATTTATCCGCATGTAAAACGGCGGGATAAGAAAGCGATGTAGCCACAGAGCATCTCACAATGCCACGGGCAAAAAGGAAGTAAGAATATGATACGTGTCAGCGCATGCAAAGCAGAGCCTCCCTGCCCGACATTCCAATCCTGACGCCGAGAGCCTGTGCCGCAACGCTCGCTGCAACTACCGGCTTCTCCAGCATTTGCTCGTAACTGTTTACGCCGGTGACTATCGCCAGAGCGTCGCCAAGCTTGTCGGCGGTCTCCACTTTTATATAGCCGCACGCAAGCATTCCGCATTTTGAATTTATCATAAGCATCGACGCGTTGGTCGTCGGAATTGTGTATGCGGTGCATATTTCCCCGTCCACATTTATTTTTTCCATATATTTTTTCCTTTTATTGCCGATTTTATAAGAGTCTTGAAATATTTTGAAAGAACTTTCTAAAAAAAGTGCATTATGAAAATATTAAATATAAGCATAGCATTTATGATACTCGCATGCGCGGGGTGCTCATCCTGCAAAACGGAATGCCCGGACGCCTCCGCAAAAGCCACGCAATCCGCACAGCCTTCCGCCGCAAAAACATCATCGGCAGTTAGCATAAAGGGAACTTCTTGGACCCCCGTTTTTCTGAAAAACCAAGGCGACGCAAAATGCCCAGACGCCTCCGACAACGACTGGGGAACAGTATTCATCAGCTTTAATCCGGACGGCAAGGTAAACGGCATGTCCGGCGCAAATCTATTTGGCGGAACGTATGAGATAGGCAAAGACGGTTCCATAAAATTCTCGCAAATGCTTTCAACGCGCAGAATGGGCAAGTTTGCCGCCTACGAGACTAAATTCTTAACCGCGCTCTCCCAGGTTGATAAAGTTTCAGTATCCGGCGGAGAATTAATCCTCTCCAAAGGCGGCGAAGCGTTAATCAAGTTTAAACAAATTGAAAATCCGAAAAAATAAATGACATCAAAACCTATAATTGTGCTCGCCGGGCTCAGAGTTAAGGACGGCTCGGCCGACGATTTCATAAAGCTTGCAACTCCCATAGTAGCCGCAACGCGCAAAGAGCCAGGGTGCGTAAAATACGAATTTTTGCAAGATGTGTTGGACAAGCAGATATTCTATTTTTACGAAGAATACGCCGACGAAAACGCGTATCAAACCCACAGGACTATGCCGTACATGACGGAGTTCCGCCCGAAGCGCGAGCAGTTGCTCGACAGATATTTGGGCGTAAGGGTGCTATCTGAACGCTTTATATCTTAGCTTTCATTGCGTGCAAATAGAGGTCGAATTTGCCCGGGAGCAACGAATTTCAGAGGTTGCCGAAAGCGGGAGAACAGTTAGACTTATAAAGCAGAGGCTAAATAATAGGCGAAAAAAATCCCCAAAGTTTGGGGATTTTTATTTTAGTTTTCGGGCAAGCCAATACACGAACCAAACCGGAATGGAAGCAATCCACAAATAAAGCCAGCCAAAGAATAACGCGAAAGCAATTTCCGGCCCGCGGAATGCATATTTGCCAAGCCAATATGGAATGCATAGCGCGAATAATAAGGTGATGTAAGAGATGCACGAATATATTGCAGCAAATATTATTTTCCGCAAAAGTCCCTTGAAGAGCAAGGGCTTCTTGTAATGGAGAACACAAACGCAGGCTGGTATTACAAGCATGTAGATAACCCGTACGCACAGAATGTAAATCTCACCAAGTTCCATATATTTTAAATTTTATTTTGCGCGCAATATTTATACAATAACCAAATTATGTGTATAGATATAACCTGAACCATAGATTGCAAATTTACCCCATGCGGACTTTTTAGGCAAAGCGCAGTCTAGGAAATCCGTATGCAGAACGCAATCTATTAAAATTTTTCCCAAATTTGATGGCAACAAGAGCGTTGGGGTATTCGGTAAAAATTTAATGTTTTTCCAAGCCCAAGATTATAGTGCCGCGCGCGCATTGCTAAAAAAAGCAATGCGCGCGGCGGCATTAATCAAAGTCTGCTAAAACCAGACTGTAAACGGCGATTCCGCGCTCCATGTAGTGCCCGCCGAAGGATAATCGACAAGGGTATGCTCCGTTCCGTCAGAAGATTTAATTTTTAGAGCCGCGTCAGCTCCGTCAATTTTTACAGGGACGGCATTTTTTATGTATTTGCCGTCCAATTCGGGAGTAAGCGGTTTCCCAAAAGCCTTGTCAAAGCGTTTGTCCGAAGCGTAAACGAAAGGCCCGCGGCGCACCGCAAAGCGCTTTTGGTCGGAGGGATCCCTCACAATAAACGCGCGGGAGTCAAATTCGACCTCCACTTCGTCCCCGTTTTTCCAGTCGCGCTTCAAAACCGCATATACTCCGGAGTCGGGGTACGCGGCAACCTGGCCATTTGCAAATATTTTTGTCTTTTTGCTCCAAGACGGTATGCGAAGGCAGAGATTGAATCCATATAGTCCCTTTGGCATTTCAAGCTTGATTTTTGCCCTCAAATTTTCCGCGCCGTAATCAACATCGGAAACTTTTAGAACCACATCGCCCTTTACCGCAGGCACGTATACTTTTCCCGAGCCGTTTTCATAAAGGTTTATGTACAAACCCCTCTCGCCGCCCGCCATATACGCAATTTTCGGAAGGAGGAAAAGTGCGCGCGGGCCGCTTGCAACACAGCAATTCATGTGCATTCCCGACTGCTCAGGCGCAGGCTTGCGGGTGCCTTTCATCGTGCTGTAATGCGCCCACCACTTGCCGTCGGCGCGTTGGGCCGCTATCAGGGCATTATATGCGCAAAGCTCAATGCTGTCGGCGTAGGATGGGTCGGCAGTCAGGCGCAATAGCTGTGCGCAGAACTTAATCCAAGTGGCGCTAACGCAAGTTTCCATCCAATGCTCGGATTCCCTCTGCTGGCAAAACTTGCCGTCAACCCATCTTTCCCATATTGAGCCCGAACCGAGAACGGTTATCTCGCGGTCGAGTATGGCCTTTGCGGCGTTCATTGCTGCTTGTTTATACTTTTCATTCTTTGTGATTCTGTAAAGTTCGACAAGCCCTTCGTAGCAGGACATCATTTCGTAAGACTTTGAAAGCCCTCCGTCCATATAGTCCTTCGCGCCTTTTTTAGGCTTCGGGAACATATCGACTACACTTTTACCTTCGAGAGCCTGCGCGAGAATGTCGGGTTTTGGGCCGCCTTCCTTGCCCCAGCAGGATACTATCCATTCCGCATATTCGAGGTATTTTTTCTCGCCGCTATATTTGTAAAGAAGCACCATTGGTTCGAGAAGGCTGGAAGACGCAAGCCCTCTCCACATTCCGATTTTGCAGATATTGTCGATTTTTTTGCCTTCCCCGACAGACGCCATAATGTTGTCGGCATGCTTTTCGGCGGCATTTAGTATTTTTGGATCGCCTGTCCTTACGTATTCGGCAAGCAACCCGAGCAACACGTATTTCCGCCCCCACATATCCCAGCTGGAGAATTCGGAGTCTTTTTTATAGGTTGTAATTGAACCGTCCGCCCCCTGTGTTTTCAAGAGTTCGGAAGCCGCATATTTGAGAATTTTATCGAGCTGCGCGGAGGGTTCGTAGTCGTACGCGAGAGCCGCTGAAGTAAACCATTTTCCCCAGAATTCAATCTGCCACATTTTATTTTCCGGGCGCGTCTTGAAGGGTCTTACGAGGTCGTTGACGTCCCACGAGAGCATATCGCCCTTCATTGACGCGTCCAGAGATTTTCCGAGCACTCCCGAAAGCTTTACCGAGCCTTTTGCCGGATATGATAGCGGGTCAATCGATGCGGCCGCGCTTTGCGATGCTTTTGGCGAATCTGCCTTTTCCGCATTGTCGGAAACACACGCTCCATTGAAGGCGCAAACAGACGCTGCCGCAAAGAAAACAAATAAGTTACGGGAAAGTAGAATCCTTTTCATACCTAAAATTTAATCTTACGATTCCCAAAATTTCAATAAGATAATATCAATTAATATTAAGCCGGTACGAACATTTGCAATCGGGCTGCCGGGATCACGCATACATGATAAATTGTACAATGCTAAGAAAAGTATTGTTCTCCTTGCATAAAAAACTTGCCGGCTAAAGAACACGAAAAATTTTAATGCCTAAAATCCACCCGACTGTCCCCCAGATTTTACACCTGCATTATCAATAGCCGCCGCTTGCCATACACCTTCAAGACAATTCAAGAATCTACGAACAAATCGGCCTAAAAAATTTTATCATTCGAGCCTCACCCGCAAATACCAAAACACGCGCGGAAATCTGGATTAAAAAAATCCGCGCACGGGCAAAAAACACGCTGCATATCGGGCAATATGCAATGTTAAGGGAAGAATTGAAGCCTTCCCTGCGTAAAAATTTTCAGCCTAAAAAATGCAAAAAATCTTAAATACCGCAAGAAGCCGCCCATACCCAATGGGAACCACCTCAATGCAAACAAGCCAGTAAAAAAAGATTTTGCGCGCCTACGCCAAGCCGCGCTCCGACGACCCGTTGGCAAACTCTATAATCGCCTTTATTACTCGGTTTGAAGAACTGTCGCGCATAGACAGCTCCTCAATGGCATGCGGCCGCGTAAGCCTGCGCCGATATATGAGCTTAAATGCGCTGTACACAAGCTCTATTTCCTCAGGCGAAAATCCGTTGCGCTGCATGTTTATTTTATTTATCGCGCAGACTTCCGCGGGCGAACCGTCGGCCATGAAAAACGGCGGCAGATCCTTTACGAGCTTCGAGCTTGCGCTAAGCATTGCGTACGCGCCTATGCGGCAAAACTGGTGCGCGCCGCTTCCCCAGCCGATCACTGCGTGGTCCTCAACAATCACATGCCCGCCGAGAGCCGAATGGGAGCTCATTACTATATAGTCTCCGACAATGCAATCGTGCGCAATGTGGCTATATGCGAGAATATTGTTGTTGTTTCCTATTATTGTAAAATTCTTGTCCGCCGTGGAGCAGTGCGCCGTCGTATATTCGCGGAAAACATTATTATCCCCGATTCTCAAGCCCGGATTCCCGCCCTTAAATTTAAGGTCGTGCGTCTTGCCGCCAATAAACGCATAAGGGAAAATCTGGTTGCACTTGCCCAAAACGGTGTTGCCGTCGACAGTCGCATGGTGGGCTACAACAGTTCCGGATCCTATCTTTGCGGAGCCTCCTATATAGGCGTATGCGCCCACTTCAACGTCGGAATCAAGCTCCGCGCCTTTTTCAACAATAGCACTGGGGTGAATTTTTGTCATTTTGTGTGTATAGATTACGGCGCTTCGCTCGCGTCTATTATTGCGAACATTAGTTCCGCCGAAGACGCCACCTTGCCGTCAACCTTGCAGGTGCCCTCGGCGCAAACAAATTTCTGCCCGCGCGATTTTGTGATTTTAACGTCGATTTGCACTTGGTCTCCGGGCTTGATGGCCTTGCGGAATTTAACCTTGTCGGCGCTCATGAAGTAGGCGAGCTTGTCCTCGCTGCTAACATGCCTTAGCATCATTATTCCGGCGGCCTGCGCCATCGCTTCAAGCTGCAACACGCCCGGCATAACCGGATTTCCCGGGAAGTGCCCCATGAAGAAAGGCTCGTTTATCGTAACATTCTTTATTGCCGTCAGCTCGGCATCTCCGCGCGTTTCAACAACCCTGTCTATTAGTACGAACGGATAGCGGTGCGGAAGGAGTTCGAGTATCCTGCGCGTGTCGAGAGTTGTCTCTGTAAAGAGCTTTACATTTTGCTTCGCGGAGGAAGCTGATTTTTTGGGAGAATTTTTGGCGGCCTCGAACTGCTTGTAAATTTTATCGGTCAGCTTTGCGTTGAGCGCATGCCCCGGCCTTACGGCTACTATGTGCGCGTTCAGCTTTACGCCCAGCAGCGCAATATCGCCTATGATGTCGAGAATCTTGTGGCGCACAAATTCGTCGTGGTAGCGAAGGGGCTCTTTCGATATTATTTTGTCGCCCTTTATGACAATCGCCGAGTCGAGGCTGCCGCCTTGGATTTTCCCCATTTTAAGGAGTTCCTCTATATCCTCGTAAACGGTAAAGGTTCTTGCAGGAGCTATTGCCGCCTGGTATGTTTCAGGGTCAATTTCTATCGAAAGGTGCTGCGTATGTATGCCGCGGTCGTCGGCGGACGTGCATGTTATTTTCAGTCCGTCGTATGGAAGCGCAATCAGAGAGCGGTTGCCGTCGGAGACTGAGACGGGCTCGCGGAGGCTGAAAACTTGGCGCTCTGCGTCCTGCTCGACCGGTTCCGCCTGCTGGATTAGATTTACAAAGAACTTGGCCGAGCCGTCGAGAATAGGCGGTTCTGCGGCGTCCATTTCGACTATGCAGTTGTCGATGTCCATTCCGTTTAGGGCGCTTAAAACGTGCTCTATGGTATGTAGTTTTGTGTGCCCCGACGTCACCCCAGTGTTGCGGACAAGGTCCGACGATATTTGCGTAATATGCGGCTTTATTTCGGGCTTGCCGAAAATATCCTTGCGCTTAAAGACTATTCCCGTGTTTACGGGAGCGGGTTTGAGCGTCAGCGTGACGGACGCAGCCGAATGCAACGCCGTACCGTTGATTGACACCTCGCGTAATATTGTGCGCTGTTTCATCTAAACGTCTCTGATTTCTTTGCTCTTGGCTCTATTTAAATTTTAAAAAAGGAGGATTGTTGCATCATATAATTAGAAGTCAAGCGGAAAGGCGCAAGACAATTCTCACATAAGTCTCGCAAAATTCTCTGATTCCTTGCGTATTATACTTCCAGTATATACCAAATCTACAAATTTATTTAGGGGGAGAAACTATATCACGATTTTATATTAAAACATGCTCAAGATAGTTTGAAAACCGCCTTTTATTTTCCAACTGATTTTTTATAGGGCACAACGTGGGTAAGGTAGCATTCAATAAAACAAAAAAGGCGGATGTGAAATCCGCCTTTTTCCGTGGCTTACACGGCGGTTTATAATATCCCGCGCAAATTTTCGCCACGCTAAATAGCGCCCGAAACCATGCGCCGGGAAAACCGCCTCGAATTGCCAAATTACTTGGAGACTTTGAAGTCGGCTCCGGGCTTAAACTTAACAACCTTCGAAGCCTTAATCTTTATCTTGGCCTTCGTGCGGGGATTGATGCCCATGCGAGCCTTGCGTTCAGCAACTGAGAATGTGCCGAATCCGATAAGCTGAAGCTTCTTGTTCTTCTTAACGCCAGCCTTTATCGCGGCGAGAACAACATTGAGAGCTTTTTCGGCGCAAGCCTTCGTGGCGTCCTTGCCGAGAAGTTTCTGGATTTCAAGAATGAGTTCTGCTTTATTCATATTTGTTATTTTATTGGTTGTTAGAGTAAAATCTACACCGGAGTATTCTGGAAGTAGAAAACTAAGGCGCGATACAACTTATCATATTTTTATTAGGGAAATATCCTATTTCAAATGAACCGTTATCTCGCCCTCATATTTCAAAGACCAAGTTAGAATTTTTTACGGCACAGTCAACAAAAATATAAAAATATTTTTTACCATGAAAACGCCTGAACGCTTTTAGAAAAAGGGACGGATTGATTTTTACGAAAAAACTCCCATGCAACTTACGAAAAATTTTTCCATAAAAAACACCTTAAAATTTTATCACCATATAAAATTTGCCCCGCTTTTTTCGACAAGCTCCATTCCCGCGCCGGACGTTGCCTCGTCGGCAGCTTTGACAGCCAATGCAAGCGCCCAAAATCTGTCGGCATGCCCGTCGACAGTCCGCTCGGCGCAAAACCTAAGCGTTCCGCCAGCCCCCACTTCTTTTCGGACACTGCGTATATCGGCTATAATTTCTATGTCGTCGGGTATTCTTATCTTAGCGTCTTCAAACCTCGCCTTCAACGGGTATGCAAGCGCCTCTTTGACGCCCGCCGTAAAACTCACCCCGCCCACACGCGCGCTTCCATACCGCTCGACAGCCCTCTCGGCGAACTGGCGCCCCAGCCCGCTTTGGTCTATCCGCACGCACCTGAGATTCGGGAGCCTCAAAAATCTGTGCAATTCGGCCTCCTGCTGCGAAAATGGAACGTCCGACATTACTGATACCTCGCGCGTATATAAAATATCGCCAACGCTCTCCAAGAGCCAAAACACTGACAAGTCACGGCTTCGCCCCACATCGACCCCCAAAAATAAAGGGTTCATCTTTCCGGCAGGACGCCTCCAATCCCCGTCTTCCGGCTTATAGCAACAGCGCGATATGCAGTCGTACCCCACAAAACCGGCGGAATCGTCAGCCGGAGTGCACATGTATTCCTGCAAAAAACTCTCAGTGTCGGCGCAGGAATTTTTTACATAATCAAAATAGTCCCCTTCGTCCATATCCCGGACTTCATGGCCCTCGGGAAGCGCCGATTTAAGCTTGTCTAAAAAACCTTGGTCAAGCGCGTCTTGAAGCGTCACCCTGTGCAGCGATACCTTTTTGGGATTCCCGCCGTACCGCGCCTCGTCAACGAGCTTTTTAAAAAAATTGCCCGATCCCCTGTGGGTCGAGATAATCTCCATTCTTCCGCCCCAGGTTATCCCAGGATACGCTATCGAGTACAGCCGCTCGGGTTCGGGGTGGAGGGCAAACTCGTCTAGAACCCTCGTGCCCCTTTTCCCCGCCTGAGCGTCCGCGTTTGAGGAGAGCGACCATATCCGCGTTCCGTTGTAAAAGCCAATGTAATTCGCGGCGCTTTCGCCTACTACTTCGACTGCGCTGCAATCGGCGATAGCAGTGCCTATTATGTCGGAGAATTTTGAGCAGTCGGAAAGGAATAGCCTCGCCTGCATTTCGTCGCGCGAGCAGACCCAGGAATCGAGCTTCATTCCCGACAAGGAATGTTCCCTCACAAGCGAATACGCAGCAGTCCAACTCATTCCTATTTGCCGGGACTTCTCCATTATTTTTATGCGGGATTTGTCCTCTATCCAAGCCCGCTGGTAGGGAAGGAAAAAAGTGTCGGCTTTCATTTTACAACAGCTTTAATTTTTCCTCTATTTTGCGCATAGTGTCTTCGCTTACAACGCCGTCCCCGGAGGATTTAGCCTTATCTGGTTTGCGTTTGGAATCGGCTGCAAACAGCTTTTGAAGTATGCCTGCAAGCGTCCCGACTTCCGAAATGCCGGCGTCTTCTGCTTTGCAAAGTCGGTCGAAAACGATTTCCCACATTAGCGCGACGGACGCCTCCGGCGCGTCGAGGCATATGCCATCTTCAGCGATTTTGTCCGCCCGCTCCTTTGCGGCTTTAATGCGCGCTATATGCCTTTTAAAGCCGTCAGAAGGGAAAAATTGGGTATCCGCTTCTCCGAAGGAAGAACTTTTTGCGGCGTCCCCATTCCCGCCTGCAACGGCAGTTTCCCCATTGCTGACCGCCACGGCAATTTCTCCATTGCCGTAAGTTTCTTCGCATTTTTCATTCGCGGATTCTTCGCCTGAAAATATCTTTATTTCTGAGGCGCGGAATGCCGCTTGGCTTTCACAATCTTCAGTTTTGGGCGCGGCGTTTCTTTTCAGATTTTTTTTTGCGGCGGAAGCGGGCTTTTCCTCTTTCGTGGAAGCGCGCGGCTTTCTTTTTTTCGCAAGCTGCTTTGCGGAATTGTCTGATTCTTCGGGCGAAATATTCTTTCTTGTAGCGCACATTTAAAATTCCCCCGACTCCAAATATTCCTCGCCCTCCGAAGTGAGGCTCGCCCTCACACTCGACACGCTTATGCGCGACGGCCGCATTTCCACGAGCCCCTTTTGTCTAAGATACTCCAAGTTCCGCTGCACATCGTCCAATCCGCAATCGAATCCAGCAAGGCGCAATCCTTCAAGGATTGTCGACGGTGGGAGACCTGCGGGGAATACGGCGTAGAGCTGCAATAAAACGGCGCGCCTGAGCATTAAAAATTTGTCGGACATTTTATTCGTCCCCCCTGACCTTCATAAAGAGCCTGTCTGTCTTGACACTCAATTCCGCTATGCGCTGGTTGGCAATCTGGGCTTGCGCAACGAGAGAGCTTATATTTTGGGAATTGCGGCTGATTAGTTCGCGCGCCTCGTCGAGGCTGCGCGAGTATTGTTTTTGCATGGAGCGCGTCTCTTCGCGGATTTCCGAGCGGAGACTCCGCAAATCTTGAATGGCGTCGGATATGCAATGCATTATTTCGGCGCGGACTTTTTCCATGTGCGAATATGTGACATACGTCAGTTTGGGATCAGGTTTTTCCGAGTGCAGTTCGCGTATTTTCAGCACGAGGTAATACGCGCCAAGAAGCGATGTTAAAACCATGAGTCCCGCACCGATGAATCGGGCGTTTTCAATTTCCATAATGCCAGATTCTATTCAATATCCCCGCAAAACGCAAAAATACTTTTGAAGTTTTTGATATTTTACGGGTGGGAATAATTGCCTGAGTTAAAAAATTTGGCGTATTTTTCTGAACTTTTAAGGCAGCCCTTTGATTTATCTAATTGGCAAAAAATACCTTTCCTGCGCGTTTATTTTAGCATTCAGACCATATACGCGCTGAGTGGGAGAAAAATTATAATTCCAAAACAGCATTCGGACTGCACTTGGCAAGTACGCCAGTTGCGCGGATGGAAATCGCATATTGGATATAAAAAGCCCTGGGTTGCGATATGGGAAAATCTCAAAAAGTTTTACCGTTTGCCGTGCGATTGAAGTTTTTTCATGATTATCCATTCCATTCAAATGGGGGGTTGTTCGCGGGATCAGAAAGTGCCCCCAAAAAGTAATAGCCCTGCCAATCGACGGAAGCAAATAGACAAAAAAACCGCCAAGAGATTCTTGGCGGTTTTTAGATTTAAAATTCGTATTAGCGGAGGAAGCCGATCTTGAACTTGGCGCCGATTATGTCGCCATGTTTGAGTTCGGTATCGCCAGCATCCCAGCCAAAGTTATGCGACCAGAAAACGGAAACGCAGAACTGGTCTGTGACCCAGTAAGAAGCTTCAATGCCGGCTTCGTGGTAGCAGGGCATATTGTCCAGAGCATTCGCATTCCACTTCCAGTAGGGAGTGACGGAGATTTCGTCGAGGAGAACCAATTCTACGCCCGCGCCTACGCCGTAAATAAAGTAATTGTCGTTTGCGGAAGCAACGTCAGTATCTACGTCAATCCATTCGTATCCGGCAAAGCCGAAGCCAAAGGGTTTTATTGCTTTAAGGAAAGGAAGGCCTGTTTCAAAGTTCAGGTACGGGGTCAACTGCGCACCGACGTTGTAATTCGAAAGCTTAGCGGAATCTACGCTGCCGATTTCGCCGCTATAATTGTAATTGAAAAATATATTACCGTCGAGGCCCGCCCACTTGATGTCGCGGAAGGCGTTGATGCCGGGCTTAAGTATCGGGGCGTTTATCACTGCCGAGCCCTGTGCGCCAGTCGGGCTGTCGGTGACGCCGTTTGACTTATATTTTGATACGTTTACGGCGCCCGAAATGCTGACATAAGTGCGTCCGAGATTGCCAAGACTATCGCTCTTCTTGCTCCACGCGAATGCTGACGCGCCGGCAAGCAGGAGAGACACGGTGATGATGGTGATTTTCTTCATATTCATAATGGGGATAATTTAAGGATTACCTTAACACCGATTTTATAAATGTAAAGCCTTTTTTCCCAACTCTCGACAATTTTCCGCTAATTTTTGAATGTTGACATAATGGGAAAATGCGAATGAAATTATATATTATGCAAAACTTCATATTTCAAAATCCCGTAAAAATTCTCTTTGGCAAAGGCATGACGTCCAAGATATCGGGGCTCATTCCCGCTAAAGCCAAAATCCTGCTCCTTTACGGGGGCGGATCCGTAAAGAAAAACGGCTCGTACGACCAGACAGTCGCGGCTATCGGCAAGCGCAAATTTGTTGAATTTTCAGGGATAGAACCCAATCCCGAATACGCGACATGCATGAAGGCCGTAAAGCTCATAAAAGACAAAAAAATCGATTTTATAATAGCACTCGGCGGTGGTTCAGTTATAGATGCTTGCAAATTCATATCCGCTGCGGCGCTATACAAAGGGAAAGACCCATGGGACATTCTTGAAAAAGATTTGCCTGTAAAAGAAGCCCTGCCCTTCGGCACTGTTTTAACGCTGCCTGCGACGGGTTCGGAAATGAACATGAACGCAGTCGTAAGCCGCAGGGAAATATGCAAGAAACTTTCCTTCGCCTCTGAAAAGGTTTTCCCTCAGTTCTCGGTGCTCGACCCAACTTTCACATTTACGCTTCCTGCGCGCCAGACGCGCAACGGAGTCATAGACGCGTTTGTACACGTAATGGAGCAATACCTGACAAGGCCCGCAAACGCCGAGATTCAGGATAGGTTTTCCGAATCGATAGCACAGACACTTGTCAAAGAGGGACCAATCGCATTAAAAAAACCTGAGGACTACGACTGCCGAGCAAACATAATGTTTGCCGCCACAATGGCTCTAAACCACTTGATATGCTGCGGAGTTCCGCAAGACTGGTCCTCGCACCTGATAGGGCACGAAATAACCGCTTTGTACGGGCTCGACCACGCTGAAACACTTGCAATCGTCATGCCAAAAGTTCTCGAATATAAAAAGGCGCAAAAGCTCGACAAGCTCGTGCAGCTCGGCAAGCGGGTATTTGGCATAAACGAAAAGAGTAAATCAAAGGCGGCCGACGCCACAATTCTTGCGATGAAGAAGTTCTTTGTGAAAATGGGCGCGGGAGTTGAGCTGAAATCATACAAGCTGCCTGCCGACGCTCCGGAAGCAATCGGCAAAAACATTGCCAAGAACTACGATAGACTCGGGGAGAACGCAGACATAACTCCGGAAGACGTTGTAAAAATAATGAAGCTTTAACCGCTGTAAGTCGTTGGCTTGCCAACGCGCAAAACACTCGGGACGGAAAACTTTCCGCCCCGTTTTTTTTGCAATCAACAAAAAGTGTACATGCCGCCGTATAGTTAATATGCGCGCAAACTTCATAACAAATAAAGAAAACCGCCTCAAATCTTCAAGGCGGTTTTCTTATGGGGGCTTCGCGCAAGTTTGCAAGGGACTGGGGCTCACTCTGGAATTGTCTACTCCAAGGCGGGTTTCTCTTGCGTGTCAATGGTACATTGCAAGAAACAAAACTACTGTCTCGGGTTGTCGACTCCGATGCGTTTTTCTTGCGGGCTCTGCGCAAGTTTGCAATAGGAAGCCACCAGTCCAGGGCTTATTAGCTCTTGGCAGTTCTTTTTGCGGCGCTCGCGAAAACGAGGTTTACGAGGCGATAGGCCCTGGACCTATTAGCCCTGGGCAGTTCTTTTTGCGGGCTCCGCGCTACTTAGCCGCGGCGCGGATTTTGTAAAGCTCGGAGGCCACCTCGCGGCAAGCGTCGGCAAGCGCGTAATCCGGGTTGTCGGTCACGCTCACAAATCCGCATGTTGCATTCGCGCCGTCCCCGCGGCCGGTAACAAACATATCCTGCCATTGGAACCAGTGCGCACCCACAATATTCGGATTTTCTATCGTGGAAATCATATATTTCTTATAGGCCTCAGCCGCCTCTTTGGCGTTGGGAACTTCGAGCAAACCGCCGTACGGAGAACCCTTGTCTATCCTTCCGATATGGAATTCTCCGATAATCATGGGCTTGTCTTTTGCCCCGGGCGGAGGCGCGTAGGACGACACGTCCGAGCGGTATATGTTGCAGCTTACAACGTCGCATATCTCATATGCAGCACTCGCAGTCAGTTCATTCTCGACTGTCAAAAAGCGGCAGCCCAAATAAAGAGCCTTGGGGCACGCCGCCTTTACGGCGTCTCTGCACACTTTAAAGTAGTGCTCCAAAAATAGTTTTTCAAAAGCGAGCAAATCGTCTTTTGCGTTTTCCATTTTTGGCTCAAAGTCCGTGCGCGCCAAGAAATCGTTCCAATCGGAATAATTGCTCTTCCAGGCTTTGTTCAATGCCGCAACAGTTCCGTACTTTTTTTCGAGCACCTTTTGCATTTCAATCTTTGCAGGCTGCGTCGCAGGGCAGGATAGAACGGCAAGAGCTGTCACGCCCACTTTCCGCTGCCATGAGATCTCGTTGTCTACAAATGCGCCTATGCAGCATTTCAAATTTAGCAAGTTGGAGTACCTTTTTACATTCTCGGCAGTTTTTTCGGCAAACGTCGGGGCAAAATAATCCTGCATATTTCCCCACAGCACATAAAGCTTGCGTTTTGTTTCAAGCGGGATTGTTCCGCCGCTCGGTATGTAGACTGTAAACGGAATACTGTCCGACTTCATTATCGGTGACGCCGACCACGCTCCGAGAGTATTCAGGCCCCATTTTTTGAAACGCTTCGACGCAATTTTCCAATAGTTGGCGACTCCGTCTTTGCCGTATTTGAGCTCGATATTCCTGCGCCCGAGCGCGTATGTTTTAATCTCGCGGTTATAGTATGTAGTCCCCGGCTTGTATCCGCGCGATTTTGACACATACGCAGGATCTATTTTTTCAAAATAAAATTCCCTGTCTGTAATTGGGGTTGATTCAAAAGCGCCAACGCACGTCACCCCGATAGACCAGAACAAGTTTCCGTCGGGATCGCGGAAATACCATTTGCCGCCGACCTTCGCCGTTGTGAATCCCGGAGTTTTCGGCGCGCCTGATGCCGAATTTGCGAGGCCACCGAACTCGTCCCTTCCGGCGATATCGGGCCTCGATTCATTATAGCGCTTTTCTTCCTCTATTTGTTTTTTTAAGTCTTCGACCGAGCGCGCCTTCCCTTCCCATTCTACGTGCTTGAATTGACCGAGCTCGTCTACCATTGGGAAATATTTATCCTTCGGGAGGTAGTACGAGGGGTTTTTAATATCAAACATATTTTGGTTGATGGGGGTTTTGCGCATTCCAATAAACGCGTCGGATTTTGTTATCCATGAATCGGCATTTATTCCCTCGGCATGCGTAATTTTTAAGTCGTCTATTATTGTCTTGCAACCCCAGTGGGACGAGAACCTAAACGCTGCGCCATTGGAGTCGGAAGGTATCATAAAATACAATTTTACATTTCCTTTTTGCCCGGGCGCCGAGGCGAAGATATACCGTCCATAGAATTCGCCCTTATCGCCAACCATCGAGACATAATTATCCGAAGATTGATTTAAGGATTTCAAAAGGTTGTACTTAAACTCTACAACATAGACGTTTCCGGGCTTAAACCTCATGTTCTTGTTGAACTCGGCCGCAAGCACCCATTCCTCAGATGAGCCCATAGAATCGAGGCACAGCGATTTATTGCCGGAAATCGCCTCACCGCCTGAGACGAATTTTAAAGGATTTCCCTTCCCCACAAGTTTTGTGAATTTTGAAGTATCCCCTTCAAAATCTTCATCTAACAATACATTCAGCTTGCCGACTTCCTTAACGGGTGCAGCCGCCGCCGAACTCTTCGGCGCATTTTCAACGGCACTTAACTTGGAGTCTTTAATAGGCTTTGCCTTGCTATTGCTATTATTGGTAGATACGTCCTCACTGCAGCCAAATATTGCAATGATTGATACTAAGAGTAATATTGATATTTTCTTCATAAAAAAAATTTAGATGTTTCTGCGACGCGCAATTGCCGTTGCCAATGCTATCATTCCCAAAAGCGCTGCCGTGACACAAGGTTCCGGGACACTGTAAACGAGAGTTCCACCTTCACCGACGGAACCATTAAGAATGAACTCGCCGCCAAGCTCGTTGCCATTTTCGTCGAATGCCACGAGTGTCGAGTTTGCATCGAAGTCGGCGGAAAGATATTCAAAATCGACAACTATGATATCGTGCAAAGCCAAGTCCTCGGAGGAGAACACAACTTTCACAGCATTTGCCGCCGATACCGACAGCGTGTCAGCAAATATTGTGCCTCCGTAAACGAGTTCCCCACCGCCAATCGACAGAGTTCCAACTTTCTCAGCGGTCGACAGCCTCAGGCTGCCGCCGTCAATGGAAACCATATTTATTGCAAGCTCGCTGTTTAATATGAATTCGCCTTTGGTGACGTTTACGTTGTCGATTTGCATGTCGCTTTTTTCAGCAACTCCCGATATTCCAAGCAAGTCCCCGTTGGCCGCCTTGTAAATGCTCACGGATTGGCGCCCGTCGCCGTTCATCGTAAAGTTTACAGTCGAGCCGGAAGACGCAAAGTCTGCAAAAACTCCCTTAAAATCGCCGCCTTTAAAAGTTCCGTCGGCGGAGTTTTGGAACACGAAGTCCGCAACGACATTTTTGCTGGCAGTCATAAATACGCCTTTACCGCTCGAAGAAAGCCCGCCCAAATTTGCCAAAAAGTTGGATCCCGTGCTTGAGTTGTTGTCGCGCATATCAAAGGCGTGGTATCCGCCTGCCGACGCTTCGCCGGTATATTCAAATTTTAGGGCGCCGGCTACGTCCATCTGCATTGTGTTTCCCTTCACAAAGCTTACGCGCGTAGCGTGGTATTTAGACGTTGAGAGTATCATGTCCCCGCCGACATTCAGAAATTTAAATGTCGAAGCGGAATTGTCGTTGGCAAACCTCAACTGCTTAATCGACTTGCCATCGTACATATAGTCGGAATCTACCCGGCTAATATAGTCGCCGGTAAAATTCATAGTGTTCAATACGTGAATTTCCGTATTTACCGTCGAGATTAGCGAGCGAAACGCTTTCGTAGTGTTCCCCTGCAAACGCGCCGGATTTGACAACTGCCCTTGGGTTGGCTTATTTTCCTTGTTAACATTTAAAATAGTGTTTTCATCGGGCGCAACGGTGACGGGGTTGTCGTATCCGGTCTCGTCTTCGCTCCAGCTCGTAAGGCCGGTCATAGTACCTTCGTATTGACCTATCCAGTAGTAATTCTTATAATTATCTTGCGCAAACAGCGAAGCCGCGCAACAAATTGCCATAATGTAAAGAATCCTTTTCATATCAAACCCTTATTCTTTTCCAGTAAAAGCAAATAAATTTTTAGCTGCAAGTCGCAAGCAAAACAGTGATATATTTTTTTTAACAGTTAAAAAAATCCGCCAAATAAATCAGCGCGCATTGGCATCAAACAGAACTCCACGCCACGATTTTAAAAGCACCCGCGCTAAAAAATGGGAGCTAAAAAAGCGCCGCCTAACGCCGTTACAAAAAAAACCGCCAATTAAGGCGGCTTTAAAGTGTCCAAATATTTTCGCGCGCATTATTCGCGCGACGAATTTGCGCGGGCAAGCATATACAAAAGCCATCCCAACGACGATACAAAAGCCGCAACGTATGTAAAAGCGGCAGCGTCCAAGACGCTCTCCACGCCCTCCGACTCCCCTCCGCCGATAATTCCAAGCTTTCTTAGGCTCTCTTTCGCGCGGGTAGAGGCGTTAAATTCAACCGGCAGCGTCACTAGCTGGAACACAGTAAGTACAAGGTATATCGCAACGCCCACATAGAGAGTTGCAACGCTGTGGAACAGGAAAAATCCTCCAATCATTACAATCGGCAAAAGCTGGCATGCAAAATTTGTAATCGGCACAAGCGCCATGCGCAAGTTGAGAGGCGCGTACCCTACTTTATGTTGTATGGCGTGCCCCGCCTCGTGCGCGGCGACTCCGAGAGCCGCAATGCTCGTTCCGTAAAAATTGTCGCGGCTTAGCGCGAGAACTTTTCTCGAAGGATCGTAGTGGTCTGTAAGCGTTCCGTCTATGGGAACGATATCAACGTCGAAAATCCCCGCCGAGCGCATTACTGCCGCAGCGGCGTCGCGCCCCGTAAGGCCGGATGCCGACGCTATTTTTGAATAATGCGAATACGCGCCGGATACGCGCGCTTGCGCCCAAATGCCTATTATTATCGGCACTATTATTAAGATCAAAAATTCCATCGATAGAGTCTGTTTGTTTATTGCGCGCAAAAACACTCTCCGGCGGCATATCCGGAGAATTTTTACTTTCTTGTATATTTAATAACGTCAAAAAGCTCTTTTTCTAAAATAATTTCTTTTTCTTCGAACAGGTCGGAAAAATCGGGGAAAAACACGTCGCCCTGCGGCGACATTTTAACGCGGCTGAGAATGAGCTCCGAGCATTCCGGCAAAGCGGCTTTGTACAGGGCAGCCCCGCCGCAAATCCACACTGTGCGCGGATCGCCGCGATAGGCTGAAGCGGCCTCCGCCAAAGAAGCGAAAGCGCGCGCGCCTTTTACGAGATCCGGTCGCGATGTAAGCACTGCGTTTTCCCGCCCCGGCAGAGGTTTTGCCCCGAGGCTTTCCCATGTCCGGCGCCCCATCAATAATACGCCGCCCATGGTTGTGCGCTTGAAATGGCGAAAATCTTCCGGTATTCTCCACGGGATTTCAAGCCCCTTGCCAATTACACCGTTTTCGGCGACTGCCGCTATTGCCTTAAAATTTGTCATACAGCAATCGGGGCTTTTATGGACGGATGAGGATCGTATCCCTCGAAAACGAAGTCTTCGAATACGAAGTCGCGGATATTTTTACGCTCGGGATTTAGATGCAACACCGGCAGCTTGCGGGGCTCGCGCGAGAGCTGGGTCTTTACCTGTTCAAGGTGGTTCTTGTATATGTGCAAGTCTCCGAACGTATGGATAAATTCGCGCGGTTTGTATCCGCAGACCTGCGCCACCATCATTGTAAGCATTGCGTATGAAGCTATGTTAAACGGGACTCCGAGAAACAAATCTGCGCTGCGCTGGTATAGCTGGCACCTGAGCTCGCCTGCGGCATTTACATGGAATTGGAATAGAGCGTGGCACGGCGGCAGCGCCATTTTATCGAGTTCGCCCGGATTCCATGCGCTAACGATGTGCCTGCGTCCGAATGGATCTTTTTTCAAACCGTCGATAAGCTTGTCTATCTGGTTTACGCTCCGCCCGTCCGGAGTTCTCCAATCTGTCCATTGGGCTCCGTATATGCGGCCGAGGTCTCCGTTTTCGTCTGCCCATTCGTCCCAGATTGTGACACGGTTGTCGTTTAAGTACTTAATATTCGTATCGCCTTTCAGAAACCAGAGGAGTTCGTAGATTATCGAGCGCGTATGAAGTTTCTTAGTTGTAAGCAACGGGAATGAAGTGCGCAAATCGAAGCGCGTCTGTGCTCCGAAAACGCCTATTGTGCCCACGCCCGTTCTGTCGGAGCGTTCCTCTCCGTTTTCGAGAACGAATTTCAGCAGATCGAGGTACTGTTTCATACGTATAGGAGTAGAGGGAATAAAAAATTAACGCAAGTTTATATATTTTTGGCTTTGCCTTGCAACATCAAACGGGAGGAATAGCGGAAGATAACAGGAACACGGCAGCAACTGTAAAAAAATATGGCGCTGGAGTATGCCAACCACTCATGGCAAGAATTATTCACAAGTGCGTGCCGCATAAACAAAAAAACACATAAATATAAATACTGGGCGGGCATTTTTTGACATTTTGGTGAAAAAAAGTGCATTTTTTTCTTGCATAGATTGGACAAAAAAATACGTTGTATAGAATAATAATTTAAGCCTGACTAGCTCAATCGGTAGAGCAGTTGACTCTTAATCAATTGGTTCAGGGTTCGAGTCCCTGGTCAGGTACTTCTTTTAAACAAAGGCTTTCCACTCGGAAAGCCTTTGTTTATGCAGGATTTTTGCACGAACCTCCGTAAACTTTTGTAAAAAAAATAAATAGTTTTGTTTATTTTTATCCGCAAAATTTGCCGATTTTGCAACTTATGCAACACGGCAAAATTCGGGTCAACCCCAAAGTGAGTGGATTTTAATGGGGTCAACACCAAAGGTTGTGGAATAGGTTGATTTTTTAGATTTGTCTTTCATAGTTTCACCCCGCATTCTACAAGTACTCTCAAGCGGTAATTTTTAAAGTTTCTGTATCCGTAGGCTCGTCTTTGTATTAGCTTCATCTTGCGGTGGAAGCCTTCTGTAATTCCGTTATTCTTCGTAAATCTCCACATTCTGATTATTGGCGCAAACCATTCGCTTATCGTTTCCGCCAATTTCCCAAACTCTGTCGGCGCTTCGTATCTCATTGTCTTAATCATTCCCTTTAACTTCCTTATGTTATTCTTGCATTGCTTTGCCGTCTGACTCTTCTTGTTTAGCAACTCGCATAGCTTCTCTTTAAATTCGTACGCAAGCTCTATCGCAGGGTTTTCTTTAAAGAAGTTTTTAAGTCGCTCTTCATCTTGCGGCTTTAGCCTCTCTCTCCTTTTCCGCAATGGATAAGTAAGCGATCTCTTCCACTTCA
>URAK01000003.1 GCA_900545705.1 uncultured Opitutales bacterium
CTATGAAAGACAAATCTAAAAAATCAACCTATTCCACAACCTTTGGTGTTGACCCAACCTTTGGTGTTGACCCAAAACGGCGACAAAAAAAGTTAACGCACTTGCGTTAACTTAAATTGGTGCTCAGAACGGGACTCGAACCCACACGGCTTTCGCCATACGCCCCTCAAACGTACGTGTCTACCAATTCCACCACCTGAGCATTTGAGTTATTTTTAAGCCTCATAATATGGATTATATATGGCATATTTGGCAAGCTTTTTTTTAGAAAAAAATCGAATTTCTTTAATTATGCCTAAACTTTTATATATAAACACTTTTCAAGAATCAAAGATAAAATAATGTTGAAATCTGTAAAACCGATGCTCTAATTCGACCCCTAAAAATGGAACTACCTAAACTAAATTATAGCCCGATTGTGTACCGAATCGCTCTTGGCTGCCTCTTTTTCGACCAAGGTATCGTATTTGCGACTTGGGCTGGAAGAATCGCAGACGTCAAGATTAAACTCAACCTAAACGAAGCGGAGCTCGGGGGGATCCTTTTCGCATTGCCGCTGGGTCAGGTTTGCGCGATGGCTTTATCGGGGTATCTTGTGACTCGCTTCGGCAGCAGAATAATAACGTTGATTGCCGGAATATTCTACCCTGCCATACTCGTAGCCCTCGCGTTTGCAAATTCTGCGACTGCCCTTTTTGCGACATTGATGGCTTTTGGGGTGGCTGCAAATATGAATAATATTTCAATAAATACACAGGCTGTCGGTGTCGAATGCGTCTATGGACGGTCGATAATGGCGTCATTTCACGGACTGTGGAGTTTGGCGGGCTTTTGTGGCGGGATAATCAGCGCTGTGCTTGTGGCGTGGAATGTCGACATTCTTTCAAATTTTGTTGGAGTGTGCATTTTCAGTATAATTTTTGCACTTGTAGCGCGGAATTTTATTCTCCCGGAAGACATAAAGCCAGATCCGGACCCGGCCGATGCCGGGAAAAAGCGCACAATGTTTTCCCCCACACCTTTTATAATCACCCTTGGGATTATCGCATTCGGGTGCATGAGCTGCGAAGGCACAATGTACGACTGGAGCGTGGTTTATTTTAAGGAAATTATAGGTGCGGACAACGAGACGAGCCGTTTTGGATATATCGCATACATGTCTGCGATGGCGGGCGGGAGATTCATAGGAGACGCATTTATTACGCGATACGGCGTAATGAAAGTGCTGCAATGCAGTGGAGTTCTCGTCTTTATTGGAATGATAGCGGCTGTTGTATATCCGGACGTTTTAATTTCGTCGCTTGGCTTCTTGCTTGTCGGCGCTGGTGTATCGACAGTTGTGCCGATATGTTATAGCATGGCTGGGAAATCGCGCAGAATGAGCTCGGGAATGGCGATAGCAACTGTGTCGACGATAGGCTTTTTCGGATTCTTAATGGGGCCGCCGCTAATCGGATTCATAGCGCATGCGTCAAGTCTGAGGTGGTCATTGGCAACAATGGCATGCATAGGAATGTTGGTGACGATTTTGGCGCCAAGGATAAAGTCGCGCATTTAGTTGGCAAATAAGCAAAAAATACTTGAAAGTTAGAAGGAATTTTACGATAGCATAAAAGAAGTAGGTATAAAAACCAAAAGAAAATACGGGGATGTTCCGGAATTCGACTTTGGGTTGTAAATTATGCTTGCATGCCGGAGACGACACTTGGCTCCGTAAAAATGTGTCACACAAAACAATAAATGGCGAAGAATACGCTATCGCTGCTTAATTAAGCGGCGCGTCGGCTCTCAGACTCCCGATATGGGAAGCCCGGCGTCGACATCGGGAACAGGGGCAGCGCTTGAACTGTCGGGGGTGCTGCCGCCACAAACCGGCGGGTGCCGAAGCGAAGGAAGTCTCGACCTAAGCGCTTCGAAAGATTAACCGATGACTAAGCATGTAGAGGGTATAGTTGAAAACGCTCAGGACGCGGGTTCGACTCCCGCCATCTCCACCATTTGTTAAAAAGCGGATCCATTTTATTGGGGCGCTTTTTTTTTCGACCTTTATAGAGTCTGTTATTGGTGGAGGACTAAAAGGTATGCAAAAACTTCCCTTCCCTTTTTATCCATTTAGTCGCCTTTGGTGGGGTGTGTTTCACCTCATTCTACAATTTTGAGAAAAATAGAATTTTTGACGTATGAGAGTTGGCGCGTCGCTTATTTAACGATACTTTGGCTGTTTTATTATTCAATGATGCTGGCTTAAATTGTCAGATTCGACTATTCTTAAAATCTAACATCTGCAAAAAAAACGAACCGCATTAACGGTTCGTCTTTGTTTTACACCTTTAAATAATTGTGCGTTTGGGGCGCGAGTTGCTTAACTATTAGTTATCGTATTTATCGCTAATAATCCATTGCTGGGGATTCTTGGGGACAAATCCGTGCGTAGAACCCTGCACCCATTTTATTTTCTTGGGGGCTTTTATATTGTTGTACAGCACTGCAAGTCCCGACGGCGGACATGTGTAGTCGCCAAGACCGGCTCTGGATATCACCGTTTTGCACTTTATGCGCTTGCCGTGGTTTGCGGCATCGTAATACCCGAGCGCCGGGACGTATTGCGGACGCCATCCGCCGAGCCTTCCTATCGTAGGACCGGCAAAATCGCAGCACCATGTTATTGAGGAGTCAGCCTCAGTGACATCGGGATCCAATCCTGCCGCCCATATAGTTTGCAAGCCTCCCTGGCTGCCGCCTGAAACTTTCAAATCTTTACCGTTCCATTGCGGAAGCGATTTCAAAAATTCAAGCGAACGCAGCAGGCGCAGCACCATTCCGTTAAAATACGCCTCTTCGGGATTCGAGTTTTGCTTCGGATCAAAAGCGTAAATATGGCCGTTTGATTTTATCCCTTCAAAGAATTTGTCGTAATACTGCTTGTCTTTTCCAAGATCGTATCCGTGGGCGTTGACGTCGAAGCGTATTGCCCCGCCCCACCCTTTGGGCGCCTTCTGGACATGCGTTCCGTATCCGTGGTATGACGCTTGCGCGGGGAGCGATTTTTCGGCGGCTCCTGCCGGAATTGTAAGGTATCCAGTCACAGGCCTCGGCCCGGCGCAGTCGATAGTGACGGCGTACACTTCCGGATTGGCTCCCTCGGCGCTTACTTTTTCCATCTTATATTTCATCGGGACTTTCTTTAAGCGCGCTTTCTGTTTTTGCCAGAAAGCGTCGAAATCTTCGGGCTCAGGGACAGCCTCTTTTATTTTGGAAATTTCAACTCCTGCGCCGCCATCGAAAAATATTCTCTCTTTTTTATCTTTTGAAGTCTTTGTCACTTGTTTGCCGCGCGAATTGAGCAGGTTTGCGGTCAGCCTTACAAACCCGGGCTTGCCGAGTTTTGTCTTTATTGAAACGGGCTTGTCGGGCGATATTTCGCTCGTGCCGCTTTCGGTTAGACCGTCGTCTCCGGTTCTCGTCCACTTAAACGAGTATGGCTTTTTAGGCGCGGGCTGGCCTCCAAAGTCGATTGTAAAGGTAAATGTCATTTCTTCATTCGGTGAATAGTCGAGTTTATCGCTTACGGCCCTGAAATCGATTTTATTCGAGTCTATCGGGGTCACCTTTTGGAATTTTGCGTTCTTAAACTTTGCAACAACGTACAATTCGGCAGACTCGAGTTTTTCCGCGGATTTTGAAAATGTCCAGTCGAGATGTCCACCTGCGGGATTGTTACCTATCCCAATGTCGGGAGAGCCTTGACTAAAATTGTTGAAAGCTATTACAGTCTCTTTTTGCAGATAGTTGTGTATTTGCATTGAGCCGTATCCGCCGTCTTTTGAGGGCTCGTCGCCAAAGTCGAAAGCGCCGGTCGCGTTGGGAATTTTCATTACGTTTGCGCCGCCGTAGTTGTAGGGCCAAAATTCTATATTTCCCTTTTCAAATTTTCCGGTCTTTACTTTGCCGTTGCCGAAAACCTCCATATTGTTTACGTAGGTTTGTATTGTTCCGCTTCCGTAGTCGGGAACTCCGATTTTTGCCAAATCTTGCGTGAACGGGTCGAAAGATGCAAACGCCCACGTCTTGCTGCCGTCTTTGGCGGTGGTTTTTAGCAGATAACCGATTTTTACAACTTCTCCCGTTATGCTTTCAGAGTTGTCTACTTGGTAACCTTCTTTTGCATAATTTTTGGGATTTAATTTGTATACAAGTTCATACCCCTTGGCCTGTGGAACGAGTTCAAGCAGTTCCGGGACCTCGGCGCACGCTATTGAAAGCGACGCACAAAACGCCGCAACATACGCAAGTTGTTTTTTTCTCATAGATGTTTTGTTTATATATTAACCTAAAATTGGAAGGTATAATAAAACATTATTTTTCTAATACAAGTATTCTTTTCTCCTATTCCATTCAGGCAAATTTGCAATACGCTCTTGCATTTTCTATTAAAATTTACAATGTAGGAAAAATGTTTATGAATACTAAATTTTTTAGGTTTTTTTTCGTTTTTTGCGCCACTATTGCGAGCTATTCCGGCTATGGGGACGGATTTGTAAGGGTATCTGAAAGGAATCCCAACTATTTTGAGCTTTCAGACTCGTCCGTCTATATCCCGTTGGGTTACAATCTATCATTCCCGCGCTTTTGGGACAAGCTTTCGGAAGAAGAGTCTTTCGCGATGGTAGAAAAGCACCTAAAAAATATTGCGGAAAACGGTGGCAATTACGCCAGAATATGGATATCTCACCCTTTCTATGAAATTGAAGATTCGCGCCCGGGGGTTTACAATCCAAAAAAATTCGCGAGAATCGACCGATTGGTGGGACTTGCGCAAAAATATGGAGTCCGCCTAAAAATCTGCCTCGAACATTTTAGGAATATTAGAAAATATAGACCCGCCGAAAACGAATCCGGCCTTCAGACCCATATCTTTCAGCGCCCCGCATACGCCGGCGAATTTGCCAATATGAAGGAATATTTTTCCTCGCAAAAAGGGCGCGACTTATTCTTCAACCGCTTTGAAGCACTCTTTAAAAAATATTCCGACAACCCTATAATTTTCGCATGGGAACTGTGGAACGAGCAAAACACAGTCCAAGCCGATGCAAAAGTCGTAAAAGAATGGGAAAAATATATGTTTAAGCGCATGGGCGAGGTATGCAAAAATCAAATGATTGTAAACAGCTACGGAAGCCTCGATTCTGACTCCTCAAAAAAAGCCTATAAATTTTACTACAATGATAGCTCCAATATGATCGCGGCCGTTCACAGGTATCTCGACGAGGGCGCGGCATACGACGTTTGCCACGGGCCTGTCGATTTGGCGGCTGCCGACGCCATAAAAGAAATCAAAGAAATGTATCCCGAACACCCTGCGCTGCTTGCCGAAACCGGCGCTGTCCAGCCGAAGCATTCGGGGCCTTGGCGCTATTACGACGCCGACACCGACGGCATTATTTTCCACGACGCCCTATACACTCCGTTCTTCTGCGGCTCTGCGGGCGGCGGGCAACCTTGGCACTGGGACGTGTACATATATAAGCATGAACTATGGCGTCATTTAAAGCCGTTTTCCGCGCTGCTTGAAAAAATCGACCCGCGCGACGAAAACTTCAAGCCTTTCAGGGCCGATACAAAAAAACTGCGCGTCTATGCGCTAGACGGCAAAAAAACTCTCCTCGCTTTTGCCAGGGATATCGATAACAACTGGGTAAACGAGTTTGAAAAAGGCATAAAACCCTCAGAAATTTCAGGCGAAAAAATCGATTTTACGAATGCAGTAAAAGGCAGAAAAATATCAAAAGTGCGCGTTTACGACTTATGGGGTGGCGCAGTTAACTCTGCTGAACCTTCGGCAAAAGTTTCTCTCCCGCCCTTTAAAAGGTCCTGTGCCGTAAGAATTGATTTTGAATAAAGTCCTCACGCATGGGAGCTCAAAAAATTTTTTCTCCGCTTATATAAAATATAAAGCACTAAATTTCATCGGGAAAATGAAACCCATTATGTTAATACCCCCGAACGTTGCCGGGCTGCCGCAATTGGCGGCCCAGATGGGCATAAAGTCGGCGGTGACAAAAGCTACGTCGGAACTGTCGGGACTGTTGCCACCTTACGACTTTGATTCCCTTAAAAAAATTCGGGAAAATTTCCGCGAATGCGGCGTAAACTTGTGCGGGCTTGAAGGCGACCAATTCGACATGTCGCCGATAAAGCTCGGCCTTCCCGACAAGGACGAATGGATTGAGCGCTACGCCCAAATGGTTCGCAATATGGGCAGGCTCGGAATGGATCTCCTTTGCCTAAATTGGATGGCGGTAGTCGGCTGGTTCCGCACCGACGCCGAAACGCCGACAAGAGGCGGCGCGCTAACTACGTCCTTTTACTTCTCGAAGGCTCCGGACGGTCAGAAGGATAAGCAAATATCCGAAGGCGACTTGCTTAAAAACCTTTCGTATTTTCTCGACGCAATACTGCCCATAGCGGAAAGTGAGGGTGTTAAAATGGCTCTCCACCCGGACGACCCCCCGCTCTCCCCCTTTTGCGGAGTCGGCCGCATATTGAAATCGCGCGCGGACTACGAAAAAATCTTTGCCCTCCACAATTCCGAAAATCTTGGAGTTACATTTTGCCAGGCAACTTTTAAATTGGCAGGCGAAGACTTAAAGCAGTTATCGGAAGACTGGATAAAGCGCAAAAAGATATTTTTTATACATATAAGGGACGTCGTCGGAACCGCAAAAAATTTCACGGAAGTTTTTATAGACGAGAATCCGGGCTTTGTATCGGAGATGCTCGCCCATTATGCCGCGTGCGGCTACGACGGCCCGATACGCTCAGACCACGCCCCTGCCATGGGAGTTGAAACGCAGTCGGACTTTGGCGGCGGCGTTTCCGTCGGGTACCAACCGAATGGACAAATTTTTTCTTACGGGTACATAAAAGGTTGCTGCGACGCCTTAAAAATACCTCTCGAATAAAAATGAACAAAATTTTGCTTTCAAATTTAGATTTCCCCGAAGGGCCCGCTGTCGGCAAAAATGGGGAAATTTGGTTTGTTGAACTTCACGGCGGAAATGTCTGCCGGCATATTCCCGGCTCGGATACGCGCCGCTTTCATATTGAGGGCGGAAAGCCAAACGGCATAGCTGTTGATTCAAAAGGAGAAATATGGTTTTGCGATGCAGGCAATGATTGCGTTAGCGTTCTTTTGCCCTCAAATGGAGAGGTCCGCACGGTATGCGCGGATATTGGCGGCGAAAAACTTGCGCATCCTAACGACCTCGCATTCGATTCGCTGGGGAATTTGCTTTTTACTTGCCCTGGGGAATCGCGCACTTCTCCGACCGGATATGTTTGCGCGCTCTCGAAAAAAGGCGTTAAAAAAATAATAGACGGAAAGTTTTTCCCAAACGGCCTCGCTTTTACGCCCGACGGGAAGTCGCTTGTAATTGCCGAAACCTACAAAAAAAGGCTCTGGAAAGGCGATTGGAATCCTGAAACTCTCGAATGGTCAAACCCGCAGATTTTTGCAGAAACTGGCGGCAATATTGGCCCCGACGGAATGGCTTTTGGGGACGATGGAAATTTGTACGTTGCAGTTTTTGGCGGAAGTGCGGTAAAAATTGTGTCTCCTGAAGGTAAGATTTCGGGCGAGATAAAGCTTGATGGACAAAACCCAAGCAACTGTGCTTTTCTCCCGGGTGGCGGGTTGCTAATAACGGAAACGGAAAAGTCGCAGCTTTTACTCGCCGATATAAATGTTGGTCCCGGAGGTTTGTTTTACGCTTAGAGAGTGTTGAGAAAAATCCTCCACTGGCAAAACAATATTTTACGGGGCTTGAAATATCCTACTCCGCGCACGTAAAATTTATATTTGCCGTAAATGCGGCAGCTATATTTGCCGTGTTAAAATTCAAGAATTTCTCCGTCGGAGGGAATGACTAAGGAATCGGAAAGCCCGTTCTCTTCGGCGAATTTTTTTAACGCTTTTCTATCGAGAGTTGCATGGGCAACTGTGTCCATATGGCTTGCGACCAATTTTACGCTTGGCGCATATTTGTGAAATTCCGCGATGTCACGGGTGCCCATAATTATTGAGCCGCTATGTTCGAACCTCGCGTCCGCGGAGTTTAGGACTGCGATATCCGGTTTAAATTTATCTAAGGCTTTTTTGACGCAATCGTGCCAAATTGTATCCCCTGCGATATACAAGGTTTTTTCTTTGGCGGATTTAAATACAATTCCCATGGCTTCGTGCCTTATCCCTGCCGCTTTAAAATAGGGCATAGTAGTCTCTTCTATGCCGTGCATGCAGCCGGTTTTGTATAGTTTAACATCTCCGAAAACAGTTCCAGTTTCACTTACAATTTCCGTATCCTTAAAGCCAAAATTTTCCAATATTTTCTGGTCGTAGGAGTCTTGGGCGAAAATCTTTATTTTTTTTGGCAAAATTTTTGCCGCGTATTCGTCAAAGTGGTCGATGTGGTAGTGCGTCATTATGACTGCATCGACGCCTTTAATTATCTCGTCCACCGGCATAGGTAAACAGCAGAGAGGCCAGCGGATATCAGGCGTAAAGCACATTGGGATTGGATCGTAGGCGTCTTTGGGGGCAAATAAAGGATCTATCAAAAACACCTTTCCACCGAATGTTATTTTGAGTGTGGCGTTTCTTATTTCTTGGATTTTCATATTTCTTTTGAAAATTTACAAACCCTATAATTAATATAGGGTTTTAAAGTGCAATAAAAAAATTGCGAAAGGGCATTTGACATAGAATGTTGCCGCAATATAAGCAAGTTGTATGAGAATAGGAGAGCTATCCAAATTGACTGGCTGCAAGGTTGTGACAATAAGGTATTATGAGTCGCAAGGCTTACTGCCGGAGCCTGGGCGCAGCGTCTCCAACTACCGAAACTACGCCGACGAAGATGTTCAAAGGCTGAATTTTATCCGCAACTGCCGCCTTTTAGGCATAGGCATACCTGAAATACGCAAAATGATAGACTACAAAGAGGGGCGCATAAGCGGAGGCAGCTGGATAAGGGAAATAGTACAGAAGCGCATAAAAGACGTGGATAGGCAGATTGCCGAGTTAGTCGATTTAAAAATGCATCTAGAATTTTTAGCCGGAGAGAAATCTGGAAATTCTGCAGAGATAATCGATAAACTCAAGCAAGGCGAAGAATGCCCATTATGTAAAAAATCTTTGCGAAAACGCGCAAAAACGCTTTCCGAACCGCGAGTGCCCCGTCCCACAAAAAAAATTTCATAAGCTAATTTGCATGGCCCAGTTTTATTTAGAAACTTAAAGGCTAAACCACGACCAGCTGCAAAAATATTTTATGCAATGTAAAGTAATGTTTTTAAGCGCGGGGAAAATTTTAAACGCGGGAGAATATATCGTTCAAATTTTCTAAAAAAGCGCAAAAAAATACGAACAGAAAAAAATACCCGGAGAGGGGGTCGAACCCTCACGATGTTGCCATCGGTGGATTTTGAGTCCACTGCGTCTGCCAATTCCGCCATCCGGGCAAAAAAATTGTAAGCTGAATGCGCCGACATTTTGCGATTTTCCAAAATTTTCGGCAAAAGATATAAGCCTCAAAAGAACTTTAAAATATTTGTTGAGTATCCCATAATTTGGCGGCAAGTCAAAACATTTTTTCTCAAAGTTTCAAAATGAAGAGAAAAAACAATACCTATAATTTAATTTGCCTCAGGGCAAGCGCCAGCGGACGGTTGCATTTAAGCCCTCTATTATTTGGCCGCAAGCGCTTCGGATATTTCGGGATATTTAAATTTAAATCCGTTTTTTAAAAGTTTTGATGGAAAAATATTTTGGTCGGATAAAATCAGGCTTTCGGCGACTTCGCCGCCAAAAAGCCTCACGAGGAATGCGGGTATTCTTAATCGCACCTTGCTGCCTAGGGATTGAGCGAGGGAGCACGCAAATTTTTCGGCTGTGCAAGAATTTATGGAAGTTGTATTTACAGGGCCGCTAATATTGCTGTTTTGTGCACAAAATAGCGCCGCCCTTGCGGCGTCTGCAAGCGATATCCACGATACCATATTTTCCCCGTTCCCAAATATAACACCAAAGCCTTTTCGATAGTACGGCGCCAGTTTGCCGGCCATTCCACCGCTTGAGTTTATTACAATCCCAAAGCGAAGGTTTACAGTTCTTACGCCGGCGCTCTCGGCGCATTTTGTTGACGTTTCCCACGCGGCGCAGACGTCGGACAAAAATCCCGAGCCTTTGGGAAGGGATTCGTCCCCGCATGCGCGGTTGCCGTAATATCCGACAGCTGACGCGCAAATAAAAACTCTCGGGGGTATTTTTGAATTTGCGGCAGCCTCCGCCAATTTTTTCGTAGAGTCAACGCGGCTTTTTAAAATTTTTTCTCTCTTGGATTTTGTCCAAAAGCCGAATACGCTCTCAGCCGCAAGATGCACAATTACGTCATAGCCGTCGAGCGGCGGAGGATTTGAGTTTGAGGAATCCCATTTTATAAAGCCCACCCTTCCGTCTTTCGGGGGAGTTCTTCCAATCGCCGTCACATCAGCTGAATCCGCAATAAATTCAGAGCACACGGCGCTTCCAACGAAGCCTCCCGCCCCGCTTACGAGCACTTTGTACGATTTTCCGTTTCCCATGATAGGTTTCAGACACTTAAAATTTGCCTTTTGTTTCATTTGCCGCGCGCAAAAAAGCACAGCAGAAAATTCAATGCTCGCGATGGAAAAAATCGCTGTCGCAGTTTCCTACTTTCCGGAATTTATATTTGAAAGAATTTCAAAAGCGGTAAGCGGGCGGGAATAAATTCTAAACCGCTTCATATTAACATCAAAACCTTTTGCGACAACCGCAGAACCCAAAGCGTTTATAGAAGAAATTTCCGGATAGAAAGTTTCCCACCCAAAAGGCCTTGCAAAATCGCCATCGCAAACTTGCCCGTCGTATACTGACATCGCGAGCTTCGACTTTCCGTCGATTACTATTGCGATATGCGCTTCTTTCCCGGGGGTGAAAGCGCCGCTGTCGGTTGTCCATTTTACCTGGGAAACCCCGTCGTTTAAAATTATCGAAAAAGCGCGTCCCGGCGCCGTTTCAATTTTTAGGCCCTTCCCTTGCGTGTCGGTATTGTCAAAAATTGTCACTCCTGCAGCTGCGCTTTCAAAGTTCGCTATAAATTCTACGGTAAGCCCGCTCTTTTTTATATCCGGAATCCGCGGCATTCTTACGGTACGCCCGCCATTGTCGAGATTTTTCAAGTTCAGAATCAATCCGTGCGTCGTAAGAGTATTTTCGGGTTCGCGATCTATAAACTCAGCCTTTACAGGGTCTATTTTTCTAAGGGCTCCTCGCTTGCCTACGCGCGTATAAAGCCAATAGGAGCCATTTTTTTGAAAAAACATCGGCAGGGAATATTTTCGTTCCGCCTTTTTTGCCACGTGCAATACCTCCGGTTGAGACCATTTAAAGTCTTTCCCTGACGGCCTGCCGACGGACGCCCATACGACATTCCCGCCTTCGTAGGAATCCGACGTATTATTATAAAACAACAAAATTGCAGATCCATTTGGAAGCTTAAAAATCTGTGGGCGAGAATTTGGGTTTAAAATAAACTTGCCGGTGTTTGAATATTTGAGGGCGGAAGGCTCCGTCCATGTTTTGCCGCCGTCGCTGCTCGTGCGGGAAAAGATTTTGCCTATATCAGTCTTCTCGACTTTATAAATTGTGCCGTCGCCCAATGTGACAGTGTCGTGCGCCGCCGGAGCGTTTGGCAGCCCCTCCGCCAAAATCATAAAAGCGTCCGAGTCGCTTTTTTCTGCGGCGGTCTGTGTTTGGCTTTTTTCCGTATTTACCGACGTGCAGCCAAACAAGGCAAGCGACACTGCAAGTATGCAAAAATTTCTCATGGCAGATATAGTGTTTGTTAAATGGAACGCACAACAGCTTCCATTTTTTATATAATATGCCGCAAAACCCGATAATGTCAAACCGCAATTTTATAAACACTAAAAGTTTGAATATTAACAAAGGCTAAAATAATCAAAAAAATTGACACGCGCCGCGGCGTGTCGCACGATAAACGGAATCAATATGGGCGGCCAATTAAAAAACATAGCTAAAATATCCGCGGCTACAATAGGCTCGCGCGTGCTTGGATTCGCAAGAGACGCCGCAACAATGGCGTATTTGGGCCTGTCGGCAGTGAACGCCGCCTACACTTTCGCCTTCACTCTCCCCAACCTTTTTAGAAGGCTGCTCGGCGAAGGCGCATTGTCGTCCGCAATGATACCGATATTTGCGCAGTCGGTCGAAAGATCCGGCAAAGAGGCGGCATTTGGATTTCTAAACAAAGTAATTACAAGAACTGCAATATTGCTTGCGGTTCTTACGATTCTCGGAATGGTGTTTGCATTTGCGGCGTCGGAAGCCGACATACAAACACAGCGCTTCCACTTGGGCGCTAGCTACTTGGTGGTTCTAATGCCCTACATGTTTATGATATGCCTCGCCGCAGTTTTCGGCAGCGCTTTAAACGTTTTGGGATCTTTCGGAATGCCCTCGATTGGGCCAATGCTTCTTAATATATCCATAATTTGCGGAATTTTTATTGGTGCGGGACTGTATCCGTCCGACGATGTCGCGCTCGGGTACGCGATGTGCGCGGCATGGCTTGTGGGCGGCTTTCTGCAAATGCTTATTCCTGCGGTGTGGACGTATAAAAAAGGTTGGAGATTCAAATTTGACCTCGGCAAGTCGGACGAGCTTGGCGAGCTGTACGCCCTCTTTGTGCCTGCGCTTGCAGGGGCAGCAATCATACAGGTAAATATTTTTGTGTCCAAAATGCTCGCTCTTTGGCTTAACGACTCCGCAATCCCCGCGCTTTATTTGGCGAGCCGGCTTTTGGAGTTCCCGCTCGGAGTCTTTACGATAGCAATCGCGACCGTATTTTTCCCGAGGCTTTCTGCATTAAAAGCATCGGACGACGCAGAGGCGCACAAGAGGGAGTACGCAAAGGGTTTTTTGATGACACTCGCAGTGGCAATTCCCGCCACGTTCGGGCTTGTGACTTTCGCGCCGGACATCATTGCCCTTCTATTTCAATGGGGAGTTTTTAAGGCGCGCGACGTCGATATATGCACACCCGTCGTAATCGCCGCAGTCTCCGGGTTGCCTTTCTTTTCAATCGCGACTTTCGCAACGCGCGGGTTCCATTCCTCGAAAGACACCAAGACGCCTGTGAAAATATCCGCGTATTCATTCGCCGCGAACATTGCGCTTTCACTTATATTGATGAAGCCCTTCGGAGCGGCGGGGCTTGCCGCCGCAAATGCGGGTGCCGCCGCCTTGCAGGCGTGGATGCTTTCGTCGAAGCTTAAACTGAAATTCGGGAAACTTGGGCTAGTAGACGAGGTCGGAAAAATATTCGCGGCAAGCGCGGTTATGACGATTGCTTCTCTTGGGCTCAGGGCCGCTGGCGCAGGATTTTTCCAGGGCAAAGGGCTTGCGCTCTTTTCGTGCGCGGCAGCGATTCCCATTGCGGCATGCGTTTATTTTGCATGCCTTGCCCTTTTTAAATCGAAACTTGCAAACGTGGCTCTCGCCGCGATAATTAAGAAAAAATAAAAATGTCAAGCTCACCGAAAAATTCGAGGGAACTCTTCCTTGCTGCCTGCGGAGGGCTAAGCGTTCCGCGTCCTCCGATATGGATTATGAGGCAGGCAGGCAGGTACTTGCCGGAATACAGGGATTTGAAGCAAAAATACGGCTTTTTGGGAATAGTAAAAAATCCTGAAATAGCGGTTGAGGCCGCTTTGCAGCCCATGCGCCGCTTCGACTTCGACTGCGCGATAGCCTTTTCCGACATTCTTACAATCCCGGAAGCGCTCGGCTTTCCATACCGCTTCAAAGACGGCGGGGGAATAACGCTCGAGCGCACGGTTGAGAGTGCAGTCGACGCCGCGATAGACTTTCCTGCCCAAAAGGTTCGAGAAAAGCTCGGGTATGTCGCCGAAAATATATCCCTTTTAAGGTCGAGCCTCCCCGATAAAGCGGTTTTTGGTTTTTGCGGCTCTCCGTTTACTCTTGCAGCATATATGGTGGAGGGCGGCGGCTCAAAAACCTTTCCTAAGTTTACGCGCTTTATGCGCGAGTGTCCGGACGCCTTTGAAAGGCTCATGGAAGCCCTGTGCTCCGCCGCCGGAGAATACGCCCTGATGCAGGCCGAACGCGGCATAGACGCATTTCAAATTTTCGACTCCAACGCATTCTTGATTCCCGACGGAAAATATTTTGAGCTGTCCGGAAAATGGAACGCCAAGGTCTTTTCCAAAATATCCGGAAAAGCGAAAACTTTTTTGTTTTCCCCCCTGCCCTCCGCCAGATTCCCGGAACTTTTGGCAGTAGGCTCGGACGCCTATTCCATATATACGGGTCAAGATATGTCTGATATCCGTGCAAAAAATCCGGGCAACTACGTTTTGCAGGGGAATCTCGACCCAATGTTGCTGTCGGTTGCAACTCCGGCGGAAGTCGAGCGGGAAACTTTAAAAATATTATCGGCGCAAAAGTGCTTCGGAAGGCATATTTTCAATCTTGGGCACGGAATATTGCCTGACGCAAAAATTGAAAATGTCGAAGCAATGCGCAAATGCGTCGCAGAATTTAAGTGATATGGAAAATCTAAAAAGACTAATCGCTAAATACGCAGTTCCCGGGCCGAGATACACATCATATCCAACGGCTCTCGACTTTTCAAAGGACGCCGACAAGGGGAATTTAAAGCGGCTCGCGCTTTCGGAGCTGCCCGATGCTTCGCTGTATGTCCACATTCCCTTTTGCGCCAACTTATGCCGATTTTGCGGTTGCACAACAACCCTTGGGCGCGACCTAAAAGCGGCGGAAGACTATTTGACGCTTGTTGAGAAGGAGCTTGAAAATTGGCGACGCGCCGGCATGCCAAGGCGCCTGTTAAGGCAGATACATTTGGGCGGCGGAACGCCGAACTTTTTGTCGCCGGAACAAATAATGCGCTTGGGCGCAATCATAAGCGAATATTTTGAGATAGCCGATGGATGTGAGTTTTCTGCGGAGCTCGATCCGCGTACACTTACGCGCGCAAAAGTACAGGCATTTGCCAAAATAGGGGTCAACCGCGCTTCGCTCGGCGTTCAGGACACAAATCCGGAGGTCCAAAAAGCAGTGAACAGGATACAGCCCCCGCAGCGCAACAAAGAAGCCGTGTCGTGGCTTAGGGAGAGCGGGATAAATAACATAAATATCGATTTGATGTACGGTCTGCCCCTGCAAACCATAAAGAGTTTTGAAAAGACAATTGAAGACGCGCTCGAATTGGATCCCGCGAGAATTGCGCTTTTCGGATACGCCCATGTGCCATGGGTAAAGCCGGCTCAAAAAGTCCTCGAAAAATGCGGCATTCCTACGTCTGAGGAGAAGGCGGATTTATTCATACTCGGCAAGCGTTCTTTCGAAGATGCCGGATACGAATTTATAGGCCTCGACCATTTTGCAAAACCGGCAGATGCACTAATAAAAGCGCGCAAAAACGGAACCTTGCACAGAAATTTTCAAGGGTACAGCACCTGCGCCGGCATTGATTTGTTTGCAGTCGGGCTAACCTCCATATCCGAAACGAGGACGTCGTACAGGCAGAACTTCAAGACTATGGAGGATTATAAAAAAGCAGTGGAATCCGGAGAACTTCCCATTGAGAGGGGAATTGTTCTCGATGGAGAGGACTTGCTTAGAAGGGCGGTTATAATGGATATAATGTGCGCGCTGAAAGTCGACTTCAATAACTACGGCGTTGATTTTCGCTCAAAATTCGCGGAAGCGCTCGCAAAAATGGAAGACATGCAAAAGGACGGTCTGGTCGAGATGCACGAGGGCGGATTTAGCGTTTTGCCAATCGGAAGGCTCTTTTTAAGAAACATAGCAATGCTCTTTGACGGCAGGCTGTCAGCCCACAAAAACACATTTTCAAAAACGGTCTGAGTAAAAATGAAACTATTTCTAACCCGCCACGCGAAAGCCGAAGATACCTTTCCGGACGAGAGCCGCAAATTGTCAGACTTTGGCAAAAAGCAGATAAAATCGCTTTGCGGGCATTTGGATTCTTCGGTATTTGAAAATGTCGCGCAAATATGGCACAGCCCATATGAGCGCGCGCTTGAAACTGCTGAATCCTTAAAGAGTGAATTGCTTCTGAAGGCGGAATTGCTGAAAGTGGCAAATATAACACCGTACGATCGCCCGGCTGAAATTGCGCGCACGATTTGTTCCATTTCCACATTTGGCGGTGACTTGATACTCGTGTCGCACAATCCGTTTTTGGAGGAGCTTGCAAATCTGCTTCTAAACGCGGGAACCGAAGCCCCGCGCATAAATTTTAGGACTTGTACCATGGCGGCGCTGCGCCTTGAAGACTGCGAATGCGGGGAATTCGGAACTTGGTCTGCCGATTTCGTAATACACCCCAAAATTCTTTCCTAAAGCAGGCTTTTTTTTGGGTATCCACCTTCATCGTTTAGTGAATGGAAATGCGCCGCAAATGCAATAGTTGCTGCTGCAAGCCCTTTCATTCTTTTGCGCAAAAAAATGCGGACAGCAATTATACAAAATATTGGAATCTAGCGGCTTTTACGCAATAAGAGTTTACGCCCCTATTTTGTCGCGGGCGCACAATTCGTTAAAAGCCATAAAAATATCGTTTCTGTTTACAATGCCGTAAAATTTTCCGTCGGCTGTGACCATCGGGAGCTCGTCAAAAGTGGGGTTTTCGGAAAATACTTTGACGCCGTCAACCAGTGGAATCGACGGATTCAGTTTCGGGATATCCGAACGCATTAGGTCATCGGCGATAACATTTGAAGATAGCGTCCCGGATTTAACAAACTCCAAAACATCGGAGCGTAAAATTCCACCCATGTACCTGTTGCTGCGCGAGACGACATATACTGCGTAATCCGGATTTTTTATAAAAATCTTCGCCACGTTTTTAAATAGGGTCGTCGCGGAAACCGTATTGTATCCCTTCCGGAAAAGGTCGCCGACTTTTACGTTTTTTAGCGGCTTGTTGAAAACCGACTTCACCCCGCCCGACGCTTCCGAATAGTACATGGATTTCGCCTCGGTCATTTTTGATACGCTGTACGAGACAAGCACGCCTATCGCGAGCGGAAATATCATGTGCCCCGCCATGGTAAATTCCAAAACGAGCATAAGTGACGTAAGCGGCGCCGCCGCTGCCGTCGTAAAAAATGCGGCCATGCCCAAAAGCGAGAATCCTATAATTTCTTCCGCTCCGAGCGGGAATCCCAGCAGAACCAGCAGCTGCGCAAATATGAAACCAAAAACGCACCCAATAGTAAGCGTGGGAGTTAGGACGCCGCCAACTGCGCCGGCCCCGAAAAATAAGGCGACTGAAAATATTTTTAAAGCAAGTATCGCAGAGATTTCTTCGAGGGAGAAGTCCATATTCACAAGCCCGCGTATGATGTGCGCGCCGTTGCCTGTCACCTCAGGATACCATATGGCGATTGCCCCCACCGCGATTCCCGCCGCGGCAAGGCGGATCGGCAGAGGCGCGATTCCGCTTCTGTTGAGAAGTTTTCGCGTTTTGTTTAGCCACACAATCCAGAATTTTGCTAGCAGAGATGCCGCGACCCCAAGAACAGCGCTTAACAAAGCGGTATGGAGATTTACCCCCAAAAAAGCGTCAGAGATTTCATATAGGGGCGCGGGGTTTGATATTGCGCACATTACAAGATAGCTCGTGCAGCTTGCCGCCATTAGGGGCGCAATGATTTCCATAGACATAACCCCAATTACAATCTCGCAGACAAAGAGCGCTCCGGCGAGCGGCGCGTGGAAAACCGACGCCATTGCTCCGGCGGCCGAACATGCGATTAAAAGCCTTAGTCTCGGAGTAGAAAGGCGCAGCCGCCTTCCAACAACTGATGCGAATACGGCGACTGTCTGCACGAGGGGCCCTTCGCGCCCTATCGAAGTACCCGACCCTATTGTTATAATTGCTGCAAGGCTTCTGAGCAAATTTGCGCGCACGGGGATATATCCGTTGCCGATTGAAACGGCTTCCATGTACGGGGTCGGCGATTTTTTTATTTTTTTTGCGGCAAATAACAAGACGATTCCCGCCAGCAACCCGCCCGCGAAAAGCGAAAATATCCTGCGCCACGGCGAAATTTGAGAAAAGGCCGCCACGACCCTCTCGCCGTCGGCGCCGGTTAGAATCGACAAAATGCAAGACGACGCATATTTGAAAGCGAGAGCCACAAAAGCTGAAATAATGCCAGCCAATACGGCGTAAAAATAAATTCCCCCTTTACCCGAAAGGTTAAAACGGATTCTGAGGCAAAGTAGAAATTTTAAAAGTCCGCTCACAGTCGAAATATAAATTAACGGCGTCAGCGCAGCGCAAGCTCGAGCCCGCGCGATATGCTTTCGATATCGCCTCCTGAAAATGAATTGCCGAGGGACTTGCGCCACTTTATTATTTTTTGCAAAATCGAGAGGTATGCCGAAACTCTTTTTTTGTCGACCGCCACCAGAACAATTATTTTAGCGCGGCAATCTTCAGTGGGCCAATCGACGCCCGATTCGCATATTCCCGCAAGCACGTATTCGCGGTCAAGACCCGCTATCCTTCCGTGGGGGACGGCAAGCCCCTCGTCGAGATACGTCGACGCAGTGTCTTCGCGCAAATATACGGCTTCTTTCAAATCATCGACTTTCTCGGGCGGCAGATTCGGCGAGAGTTCATTCAGCAAAAATTCGAGGCATTCCGATTGATCGGCAAAATTTCCCAGGCAAATGGCTTTTATAAAAGGCATAATCTTATAATATCACAAAAGTACGGCAAAACGTCAAGACAACTCGCCCGCCAATATGCCGCGCTGTAAAAATTTCTATCGGTTTTGCCGCGTTAAGGCAGAAGAAATTATTCCGAGACTTCTAACATTATAAATCCGTACGGCTCAAGGCGGAGAGAGAGTTTGTTTCCAGACTTGCACAGTTCGGCGCCTGAGGAAATCTTGGTTTTAAAGTTTTTGGAAGCGTCAAAATCAATAAAAACGTCTGCTTGCGAGTTTTTAGTGTTAGCCGCGCAAATGAGAGTCTGGCACGAGCTTTTGTCGGCTCTTGCAAACGACACTATCTTTTCGGGAGAGGAATTTTTTAATGGGATAGTGGAGCCGCGGTACAATGCGGGCAGGCTTTTTTTCAATTCTACAAGTTTTTTTACAAATTGCATGCGCCGCTTTCCGTCGTCGGTAAGGGCGTTTGACCAGTCTATTCCAAGCCCGCCGTAATGCCGGTTTGAAAATATGCTGTGGCGCGAGGCGTCGGCGACTTCGTTGCCGTTATATATAAAAGGCACTCCGTCTATCGAAAAGTTTAAGAATAAAATACTGTCTGTGCCCGCGCGACCTATTGACTTGTCCGGGCGTTTATCCCCAGCGTCCATTGCCATGTCGTGGTTTTCCCTGCAGCGCAAAAATACGGAATTTTTCGGAAATTCCGACTTTTCGCGCGCGAGGGCCGAGATTAATTTTTCCGCAGAGCCCCCTTTCTCGTATACGTCTTTCAAAGCCCACAGCCAATAGAATCCGTAGCTTGCGTCATAGGCATGCAAATGGTTTTTCGGACGTATGCCTTCGCTGAAAAATAGAAAGCCCGGCTTTAATTTTCTCATTCTTTTTGCGCCCTCCTCCCAAAATGAAAGCGGTATAAGGTCTTCCACATCGCACCTAAACCCGTCGAAATCGTACTCTTTGACGAGATATTCCATATTTCTAAGCATGTATTCGCGCAGCTTAGGGTTGCTGTAATCGAGCTGCGGAAATTTCCAGTCGCCGACTTTTATAGAGCCGTCTGGGTTGCGCTTTACGAAATCTGGATGTTCGGATATTAAATCCGCCTTGGGACCGCAGTGGAAATAAACTATGTCGTAAACTACTTTCAGGCCCAGAGAATGCGCCTTTGCCACGAATTCCTTCAAGTCCTGCGGCGTCCCGTACTCGGGGTCTATTTTAAAATAGTCTTTTTGTCTGTAAGGATTTTTTGGGTTTTTCCCAAACGCCTTTTGCCTGCCGCTCCAAAAATCTTTATTTGCGTCGTCGTCCGCAAGGACGACCGGGCAAAGTTGTATGATGCCAACGCCAAGCGACGCCACGTGTTCGAGCAATTTTTCCCCCGCTTTCAGAGTTCCCGCCCTCGTGAACGGTCTCAAAAAAATTTGGTACACCGTGGATTTTGAAAATTCCTCCGAAACTGTGCGCGCCTCGCTTTGCGGGCACGGTTCGTCGTCGTACCTAACCTGTTGGGATAGCAATGGAAGTGCGCAAACGCACAATAAACTTATAAGCGTATACTTCATATTTAAAATTTATATTTTCGCCCCGCCCAATTCCAAGTAAAAAAATTTGCCGCGCAAAGTGACCGGTAAATTCTGAGTTTTACTCTTGCTGAAAGAACGTTTTTTTGCCATATTTTTAATAAATACGGCTTTATTATTAGGGAGAGGTTATTATGAAAAAAATATTGATTTCATTGATTTTTGCGACGCAGGCGGTTTTTGGCGCAAGCCAGCCGCATAGCGTTGCAACCGAAGGCAAAGGCGCCGCGCCGACTGACGGATATACGCCCCCGATAATCGGAAACGGATCGATTTGCACGAGCGTCGATTATCTCGGCGGACAGACGCAGCGCAAATACGTCAATTATTTTCCGGAGGTCGTCTGGGCCGGGCGGCGCACGAATCTTCCGTTTACGTCGCTTTCCACAATGGGGCACTTTGAGTGCGAAATTTCCGTTGACGGGGCGCCGCTCGGCGAGCCGATATCGTGGAGGCAAACTTTGAACACGACGGAAGCCTACACCGAGTGCGAAGTGGAGTACGCATCGGCCACAGTGAAGACTGTCGCGTTTGTTCCGTACGGATACGATATGTTGGTTGTCAAAAAAACGGTTGCCCCTAAATCGGGCGGCGCGAAAACAGCCGACGTAAAATTCAAGTACAAGTTTACTGACAAAGACTCCACTTATCCTCCCGCGAGGACGATAATGCGCCAGAGGCAATACGAAGCCCAGCCAAATTCGGCGTCTTTATTTTATACAATATTTGGGCATAAGGGCTATAACGGCGAGATATCCGCAACATCGTCCGCGCCCGCGAAAGTAATCACCGACAACACCTCAATAACTCTCGAATCCCATTTCGACCTCTCAAAGGGCGATGCGACTTCGGCATATTTTGTGACATATGCCGACGATTTTAACAAGGGAAACCGCGAAAAGAACTCAGCCGCGCTAAAAAAATATATTTCTGAAAAGGGGTTTGAAGGCATATTTGCCGACCACAAGCAAAATTGGAAGAATTTCTGGGGTAATGAATTTGTGGCGCTTCCTGACGCCCCGATGCAAGACGCATACCAAACCGGCCTCTACCATCTGAGAACTGTATGCACAAAATGGTCGTTCCCGGTTGGATTGATGGGGCATGGAGCGGCATGGTCCGGAAGATTCTTCGGGTTTGACGAAATGTTTGCGCAGTCCGGGGCAGTTTCTGCGGGCAAGTTCGACATTTCTGTGCGCACTCCGAATTTTAGAAAAGACCTTCTCCCGGTGGCAATGAGGAGAGTCCAGCACTACTCGGACAATTCCATAAAAAAGTTCGGCGCCCGCTATGCGTGGGAATCGCTCGAAGACGGCTCGGAAGGTGCCCCCAACCCTGCTGGATTCTGGATTGACCATGTATTCCACATGGCAAATATCGCCAACAGCTGCTGGAAACACTACCTTTACACGGGCGATAAAAAATTCCTCGAAGAAACGGCTTATCCGGTAATCCGCGAGTGCGCCGCGTTCTATTACTCCCACATGCTCTACGAGGACGCCGAAGGACGGACGATTTTTGGCAGATGCACGGACATCGAAAGGCTCGGGCCCGCAGTGCTCAATGCATTTATGAGCTCTTGCGGGGCGATATACAATTTTGAAATAGCCGCGCGCGCGGCAGCGATATTGGGAGTAGATTCCGACTACGCCTCAAAGCTTTTGGCCGCCGCCAAAGGCCTGCGCGCAAGCCTCCCACACGACGAAGAAATGTACGTTCCGTTTGAGGGCTGCAAAGAAAAGAGTTTTGTGTCCATAACCGGGCTGTACCCCTACACTATTTTCGACGAAAGCGAGAAAAAACAAGTCGCCGCCCTTTACGACTTCATGAAAAACATAAGCAAGGCCGGCAATATGTATCCTGTCGGGAATAAGACATGCACTTGGTACGCAGGCATACTTTCTTCCGCGCTCGCCAATATACGCGACTGCAATGGCCCTGAAACAATGCTCTCCGCCACTGCCCAAACAACCGGCAAATTCGGCGAGACTTGGGAAATAAACGAGCCCGGAATCCGCAGCACTCCGTGGTTTACGACGTCCGCGGGCAGCTATGTGCACGCCGTCAACCAAATGCTTGTCAACCCGCGCGAAAACGGCGAAGTGGACATAGCAGTCGCAGCCTCCCCCAAATGGGAAAACTACTCATTTGAGCTTCCGTCATACGGCGGGGCGAGAGTAAATGCAAAAGTGGAAAACGGCAAATTGGCGAGCCTTGAATATATTGGAGGCAAGTCGGACTCCCAAAAGCGCACCCTCGTGATTCCCAAGCGTCTGATACCGGAGGATAAAATTTCAAAAGACTGGGCGGCTGACGATAAATACTTTAAGATTCCGGTAAAAGGAAATTTTTCTCTCTAAAAAATAAAATTTTTATATAAAAAACGCCCCTTAACGGGCGTTTTTTTTGTCTATTGCGAAAAAAAATCCGGCAGCAGCAAGCGACTTTAATTTTGCGCAAGTATCCATTCCTTCAAAAAGCGGAGAAATCCGCATTTTTTTGAGTGAAGCGAAAACTTTTTTGTAGGCAGATTCGCGGGCGCTGCGTATTTCATATTTAAGGCGAATTGCCTTGACTGGAAAAACGCGTGCGATAATTTTACAACACAATGGATTTTTCCAAGATAATCGCATGAAAATTGACAATCTTAAAATATTTACCGGCAGGGCCCACCCCGCCCTCGCGCAATCAATCTGCAAAGAACTATCAATGCCCCTCGGCAACGCGGTAGTGGAATCGTTTCCGGACAGCGAAACGTTTGTAAAAATAATAGACCATATCCGCGGCGACGACGTATTCATAATACAGCCTACAAGCAAGCCTTCAAACGAGAGCGTAATGGAGCTGCTAATAATGATAGACGCCGCCCGCAGGGCGTCCGCAAAGCGCATAACGGCGGTTCTCCCGTTCTTCGGATACGCGAGGCAGGATAGGAAAGACCAGCCAAGAGTGCCGATTACCGCAAAACTCATAGCCAATTTGCTCGTTGCCGCAGGCGCAAACAGGGTTTTGACGCTCGATTTGCACGCGACGCAAATACAGGGGTTCTTTGATATCCCCTGCGACCACCTCTACGCTTCCCCCGTTATTTACGACTATCTCGAAGGGCAGTCGTACATAAATAATCTAACAGTTTTCTCTCCCGACGTAGGCGGGCTGAAACGCGCCCAAAGCTACGCAACGCTTTTTGACTGCCCGCTCGGATTTATCGCCAAGCGAAGAATAAGCGCTGAAGTCGTGGAAGCGACAAGCCTTGTAGGCGAAGTGGAGGGGCGCGATATTTTAATTGTTGACGACATGACTGAAACCGCCGGCACGCTGACAGCTGCCGCCAAAATATTAAAATCCAAAGGGGCAAAATCAGTGAGGGCTGCAGTCACGCACGCGATACTTACAGAAACCGCATACGACAGGCTCTCGGAACATTGGCTCGACGAACTGATAATAACGGATTCAACGCCTCCGGACGAGCGCTACAAGGAATATCCGATTACCGTTCTTCCTGTTGGGCATCTGCTTACGGAAGCGATTTTGAGAATCCACAACAATATGTCGGTGACGTCTCTTTTCAAAGTAAAGGGTTTTTAACTGCTAATTCTCTTTCGCGTTTAGAAACAAAAAACCCCGCAAAAGCGGGGTTTTTTTAGCACATATAGAAGCCTTTAAGCTTGAAAAAACGGGACGATTAAAAAAAATAACAAAAAACGCATTTCAATGGACGAATTTTATTCGGATAATTTTTTTGAAGGGAACGCGCCAATCGGCTGGTCGGAGCGCGACTGGTTCGACTATCTAAAAAAATCGGAAAGAGAAATTTCTAAATTTGCGTCTGTCTATTCTGTAAATAGGCTGCGCGGGAAAAGCCTTGAAGAAATAGCAACAATAGCGGGCTGGCCAATACCTAAATTTGACGATGAATATTTTGAAGAGTCCGATGCGGAATTTTCCGATGAACCGTGGACCCTTCTAAACCACCCCGTGTATATAATAACGCGCGGATTGATGCGCTGCTTGCAGGAACATCTCGGCCGCGTGATAGCTGAAACCCTCATAAGCCCAATATTAGTCTGGGATATTTCAAAAACGATAGGCGAAACGTCTTTTTTTATGGCGCTTGGCGCAAATTCCACGGATCTGAGCGAAGACTTGCTCGCGCGGTGCAACTATAAGATGGCGGCAGTCAAGCTCAACGAGATAATCGCAAAACTCTCCGAGATAGGCATTCCCGAGTCCGAGCAAGGAGCCGAACGCATAAGGAGAATAAATGCAATAGTCTTTGATCTTCGCCAGTTATGCTTAAATCTCGCCGAACAATCTGCTGCCAAACCAAAAAATTTATGACAATAAAAAAATCCCTAATATTTGCGTCCGTTGCGGCTGCTGCGACGGCTTTATCGGCAACCCAAACAATGGTAGGCGACGTTGGCGTCCGCGAGGCGCGCGTATGGTTTAACGACGCCGGCGCGGACGTATCAGCGGCATGTGCGGCTGATGGTAAAAAATTTGACGGAAAAATAAAGAAAGCGTGCAATAATGTGGCAGGCGCGCCCGGAGTTGCAATATTCTCAGGATTAAAAGCCGGCACCGACTATGAATATTCGATAATCGGAAAAGACGGCAAAGTTGTCGCCTCCGGAGCTTTTAAGACAGCCCCCGACTACAAAGACCGCACTCCCCCGCCCGATTTCGCATTCGCTGTTTTTGGCGAAAACTATGTAAACGATAAAGAATTTGACCCTCCATTTAAGACACCCGGCGGCGAGTATGAGATATACTCTGCGGTGGCGTCAAAAAAGCCAGCATTTTGCATTTGGGCGGACGGGATGAACACTCTTAGAAACGCTGACGAGAGTTCGGTTTCAGCTAAATTTTTAAGAGGTGTAGCAGCGAGGGATAGGGACGAAATAAAAGGCTTAATCTCAAAATTTCCAAACTACGGAGTTGTTGCAAGAAATTCGTTTTACGGCAAAAATAACGATTCAAATTCGGCAAATATCGCCGACGCCTCCGGCGCATTCGATATGCTTTGGGCAAATCCTGCGGCGCGCCCAGGGAGAGCTAACGCCTACTCTTTCCAATACGCCGACGCCGAATTCTTTGTCCTTGACGACTGCACCAATAGATCCTACCTCGACTACCGCGACAATCGCCCATCGTATCTCGGGGACGACCAGCTCATGTGGCTGATGGGCGCATTGCAAAACTCGAAGGCAAACTTTAAATTTGTGGTGCTAAATTCCCCATTTGCAAATCCGGTAGCTTCGCGCGACAATTTTGCTTTTTCCGTAAATGAACGCAAAATTCTTTCAGATTTTCTCGTATTCTCAAAGATTCCTGGAGTTGTATTTATATCGGCGAACAAGCCCTATGGCGAACTTTCGAGGCAAATAAGAGCGGGAGGCTATCCATTGTACGATCTCACCGTAGGGCCATTGACTGGGCGTCCGGTTGATGAAATAGCGGAGATGAATTATTTCCGTGTCCCGAGCAGTTCAATCACAAAGCGTTCCTTTGCGATGGTAAAGGTCGACGGGCCGGAAGACGACCGCGCAGTGACATTTACGTTTTTTGACTCAAAAGGCGGACAGATATTTTCATCGACGGTAAAGCTTTCTGAGCTTAAAAAATTTGAGTAATGCCTTTTTCATGGAAATTTGCTCCGCTACTGGAAATACAGCTTTGTAATTGCACGCGTGCAAATAAGTTTTCTTTGGCGTAAAATTTTAAGGCTTTCAAATTAATTTTAAAATGGGGCGGTGTTTCCGCTCTTTTTTTTTACCGCAGTGGATTTTGGTGACTAAATAAGGGAACTTTATAAGGTGAAAATTTTTAATCTTGCGCAAGCGCAATAAATTTAAGCTATCGCGCATGAAATGGAATATTTTAATGTTGCGAAAAGAAATAAAGTCAAATTATCAGCCAAAAATGCGTCAGATACTCCAGGTTTTTGCGTCATTATAAAAAAGGTATTAAAATCAAATGCAAAATTACCCTGTTTTTTATTCGCATCTTTCTTAATTTTATGCCCCTGATAGAGGGTGGGAATTTTTTATGAAAGACTTGTACGCTTCCAACGATAGTTCGTATATCTCATTCGCAACCGTTAATTCCGCACTTATAGAATTGTGCCCGATGCAGTCTATAATAAATTGATTTGTATTGTTATTTGTTTTGCAGATAAATAGAGCGATTGAAGTATCTTTGCCAAATCTTGAAAAATCGCCATTGTAATTTTCATATAGCTTGCAATTTTTTGCGTAAAGCGCCGATAATTTTTTGAAAATATTTTTTTGGGTATCCGACATAGAATCATACGCAAAAAATTCAACCCCCACATCATATTTATTTCTCGTTATAATGCAAATCCCAGAGTCGTAAATAAAAATGCCTCTATATTCATAGTTTCCATCGCAACCGTATATTATGCCGAAAAAAAAGTCCGCCTTTAAATTCCCAGCTTCAGCTGAAAGATTTTTAAAAAATAAATCTCTTACATTAGCAATTTTTAATATCTTGGAATTCTGAATTCGCCTTACTTCGGGGTGGTTATTGAGCAGATTTTGCGATTTATCAATTAGCGCATTGTTCGAGGCTCCGCACGCAGTTGATATTTTGAATATCAACAATAGAAATGCTAAAAAATATATTTTATCCATATAAATCATACATATTTAAGACAAAAAAATTTTAATATTCGCAATTTTATAGTAAAGATTTTATTTAGTTTTATTTGTCTGCTATGTAAAGCCTTATAAATTTAGCTAAAGATAAGAAATATAAATTTTTGCGCTAAGAGCTTAAATTCCGCAAAAATGACACCATTATAAACCTTCATTGAACTATGTGCAAAAGCAACAACTAATAAACCCGTCTTGGACGGGTTTATAAAGCGCAATTTGCAGTTCTAAAATAGTTTTTTTTACGAATTTTTTGAAACCAAATCGTAAAAAACGTCGAACGGATAGCCCGTTCCCGGAATGCCGGGAGCTGCTGACGGATGGTATTGTATTGAAAATACCGGCAGTTCCTTGTGGCGCAACCCCTCAACCGTTCCGTCTTCAAGATTTACCTCCGTGACAATTCCGCCGGCGTTCTCAATAGAATTGGCATCTGCTACAAAGCTGTGGTTTTGAAATGTAATGCCTACTTTTCCCGTTTCCAAATTTCTGACAGGATAATTGCCGCCATGGTGCCCAAATTTGAGTTTATAAGTTTTGGCTCCCATCGCGCGCGCAATAATCTGATGTCCAAATCCGACGCCAAACACGGGGTAATTTTTTATTAATTTTTTCGCCATATCAACCGCTCCGTCTGCCGCTGCCGGATCCCCCGCCCCGCTCGATAAAAATGCGCATTGCGGCGCGAACTCGGCAATCTCCTCCGCAGAAACGGAAGCGGGAAATACCGTCACTTCAAATCCGCTGTACGCAAGGCTTGATAGCATCGATTTTTTTGCGCCAAAGTCGATTGCCGCGCACTTTAATAGCGGCATGGTCCTCCCGCGCGTATTTATATGCACTCCTCCAAGCGAAAAAGGTTTTATCTTTTCGGCGGAATCGTCAAAGCGGTAGGCCGACTTGCAGCTCGTTTCGCCCAAATAATTCGAGCCTTCTATCCCGCTCCACGACTTGGCGAGCCTCACAGCCTCCTCGTCGGAAATGTCCTCTGTGGATAGGCAAGCTTTTAGCGAGCCTCCAATTCTGATTTTCCGCGTAATCGTGCGGGTATCAACCCCGCTAATGCCGGGAATTGAGTTTATTTCCAAATATTCGCCGAGCCCCATGCTGCTTCTCCAGTTGCTCGGCTTTTCGCACTCCTGGGCAACTACAAGCCCTGCGGCTTTTATTCCACCGCTTTCCGCGTCTTCCGGATTTATCCCGTAGCAGCCGATTTCCGTAAAAGTCATTACCAAAATATTCATGAAGTTTGAAGGATCCGTGAGCAATTCCTGGTATCCCATCATCGAGGTGTTAAAAACGGCCTCACCAACTACGGTTTTCTTCGCGCCGAAGGGCTTTCCCCTAAACACGGCGCCGTCTTCAAATGCTAGTATAGCGCTTTTCATTTTCTTATTTATTTAACATTGCCATATATTCTTGGAGGGATTTTACATTTAAATCCCGCTTGCCGATAGCCTCTATCCCTTTTATTGCAGCATATGCCCCCATTATTGTGGTTATCATGCACACTTTTTTAAGCAGCGCCTCCTGCCTTATATGGTTTTCGTCGAGGCGCGGATACATTCCAGACGGAGTATTTATTATCAGCGCAATTTCGCCGTTTTTTATCATATCGACTACATTCGGACGCGCGCCTTCGTTTAGCTTGTAAGTTTGTGTGACTGGAATTCCATTGTCGCGCAAAACTTTCGCCGTTCCCGCCGTGGAGAAAATCTTGAAGCCGAGCCGGTCTAGTGATTTCGCGATTTCAACAGCCATTGCCTTGTCGTGGTCCTTTACCGACAAAAATACGTTCCCTGAAGTCGGCAATCCCGGCTGCGCCGCTATTTGGCTTTTGGCAAACGCCGTTCCAAGGTCGGTATCCAACCCCATAACCTCGCCTGTTGAGCGCATTTCGGGGCTTAGCATAATCGATGCCCCACTAAACCTCACAAATGGAAATACGCTTTCCTTTACCGCAATGTACGGAATTTTTACCTCCTTTGTAAAGCCAAGGTCTTTTAATTTTTCCCCTGCCATTACTCTCGCCGCAATTTTTGCGAGCGGAACGCCTATTGCCTTAGATGTAAACGGCACTGTTCTCGATGCACGCGGATTGACCTCAAGTATGTATACTTCGCCGTTTTTTATGGCGAACTGTATGTTCATTAAACCCACTACCTTCAACTCTCTTGCGAGGTCGTACGTAGCTTTGCGGACCTCATCAAGAATATTTTCAGGCAGCGTATGCGGCGGCAGAACCATTGCGGCGTCGCCCGAGTGGACGCCTGCGTATTCAATGTGTTCGAGCATTCCTCCGATGACTGTCGTTTCGCCGTCGGATATTGCGTCCACATCAAGCTCAATAGCGTCTTCAAGGAATTTATCGAGCAGCACAGGCTTGCCGGGGGCGGCCTCAAAAGCCTCGCGCACGACTTTTTTCATATCGTCCATGCCGTAGACAATAAACATGCCCCTTCCGCCCAGGACGAACGAGGGTCTTAGCAGAATCGGGAATCCTATTTGTCCCGCAAGCTTATAGGCGTCCTCGGGGGTTGTCGCTGTGGCGTTTACGGGCTGGCGCAAGTGGAGCTTTTCAATTATGTGCTTGAAAATTTCCCTGTCTTCAGCGGCGTCTATGGACTCCGGCGAAGTCCCTATTATGTTTACGCCGTTTTCTTTCAATTCGCTTGCAAGGTTTAGGGGAGTCTGCCCCCCGAATTGCACTATTGCGCCGTCGCATTTATTTTGCCTGTAAACTTCGAGCACGTCTTCTAGAGTGAGCGGCTCAAAGAATAGCTTGTCGGATGTGTCGTAGTCGGTGGATACGGTTTCTGGATTGGAATTTACCATTATTGTTTCGTATCCGGCTTCGCGCAAGGCGAAGGACGCATGCACGCAGCAGTAGTCGAACTCTATGCCCTGCCCGATTCTGTTCGGGCCGCCGCCTATTATCATTATTTTCTTTTTTGCGCTCGGTGTCAGCTCGTTTTCAGAACCGTAAGTAGAGTAGTAATACGGCGTGTAGGCTTCAAATTCAGCGGCGCATGTGTCGACAAGCCTGTATATTGTATTTATGCCGAAGTCTTCCCTCAATTTCTTTATGTTTCTAATCTTTGTATTGCAGATTGTAGCAATTTGCAAATCGGTAAAGCCGGCTTTTTTGGCTTTTTCAAGCAACTCGGAGTCAAGGTTCAAGACGCCGCGTTCAGACAGTTCCTTTTCTATCTCCACAATTCCCGCGACTTCATTCACAAACCACGGGTCGATTTTTGTGTATTCGCTAATCTGTTCGCGGCTCATGCCGGCAAGCAGCGCGTATCGCATATAAAAAATTCTTTCGGCTGTTGGGCGCACCAGTCCATTTGCGATTGCGGCAGTGTCGGTTATTTCGGCATCGCCGAATTTTCCCCCGCCACCGAGCCCGCGCGCGCCGATTTCGAGCGACCTCAACGCTTTTTGGAGGCATTCCTTAAAACTTCTGCCTATCGACATCACTTCGCCGACGCTTTTCATCGAGCTTGTGAGAGTCGTGTCGGAGCCTGCGAATTTTTCAAATGCAAACCGCGGGACTTTTGCAACTACATAGTCGATTGCAGGCTCAAAACACGCAGGCGTTTCGCGGGTAATGTCGTTTTTGAGTTCGTCGAGCGAATAGCCTACGGAGAGTTTTGCTGCAACTTTCGCAATCGGGAAACCTGTCGCTTTAGACGCAAGCGCCGAGGAGCGCGAAACTCTCGGATTCATCTCTATGATTATCATTCTTCCATCGACAGGATTTAGCGCAAATTGAATGTTCGAGCCTCCGCTTTTTACTCCGATTTCCCTGATAATTGCAAAAGAAGCCTCGCGCATTAGCTGGTATTCTTTGTTTGTGAGCGTGAGTGCCGGGGCTATGGTTATTGAGTCGCCCGTATGAACCCCCATCGGGTCAAAATTTTCGATTGAGCAAATTGCGATGCATTGGTCTTTGCAGTCGCGCATGACTTCCATTTCAAGCTCTTTCCAGCCAAGCAAAGATTCCTCTATCAAAATCTCTCCGGCGGGCGAGGCGTTGAGCCCAAATAGCGCCATTCTTTCAAATTCGTCCCTGTTGTATGCTATTCCGCCGCCTGTACCTCCAAGCGTAAAGCTCGGGCGGATAATTAGCGGATATTTTTTATGTTTATCCGCCCATTCGAGAGCCTCTTTTAACGAGTGCACAACAACGCTGAGCGGGACGTCCAAGCCGATTTTAAGCATGGACGCCCTGAATTTTTCCCTGTCTTCTCCCTTTTCTATTGCCTCCGCGTCGGCGCCTATCAGCTCGACGCCGTATTTTTGTAGAATCCCACGGTTGTAAAGCTCCACAGAAAGATTTAAACCCGTTTGCCCGCCGAGAGTCGGGAGCAGTGCGTCGGGGCGCTCTTTGGCGATTATTTTTTCAAGAATTTCCGGGACGAGCGGCTCGATATATGTTACGTCCGCCATTTGCGGGTCCGTCATAATCGTGGCCGGATTTGAGTTTACCAGTATGACCTTGTATCCTTCTTCCCTCAGGGCTTTGCAGGCTTGGCTACCGGAATAGTCGAATTCGCAGGCCTGGCCTATGACAATCGGTCCGGAGCCCACGATTAAAATGGATTTAATGTCTGTGCGTTTTGGCATACTTGGAATAATTAAAATACATTTTTGTCGCGCCGTCAATTTCAATTATAGCAAACAGCGGAAAAATGCTTAGTCGATGCGCCGATTAGCGCTTTTATTAGGGGAGATTTTTTAAGTAGTTTCTAATTTTTTTTGCATGGTTTAATTTGCCCCAGAAACACTGGATATATAAATACACATAAAAAATATCGAATTTATAAAATATAAAAATTTTACTGTATAAAATAGCAGTTTTTATTTATAGACAAATAAACTTACGCGCATTTCTAAAAAAAGCGTTTTCCAAAAAAATTTTTTTGCAGTGTATGCAAAAAATATGCGACACTAAAATTGCTTAAAACCTTATTGCGTATTTGCAAAGCTCCCGCCGCTGCGCCGAAGTGTAAGAATATACTTTTAAAATTACCGCAAATATCCATAAAACGGTGATTACAGACATTAAAATTATAAGAATTTCATTGTCTATCATGCGGCTTAAGAAACTCGGCTCTTTCGAGACTGCGTTTATTACTACAAAATTTGCCGATAGCGCCCACAAGGTGAAAATCAGAGCCGATAACAATCCCAAGTCAAAGAAACTCAATATGTTTATAAGTCTGCCAGACTTCGGCTTTATATGGTCGCTAAAATAGCTTAGGTATGCAAACGGCCCCACGAGAATTATATCGACAAATATTAGCGACAACGTTGCAGCCACTTTATAGGTATGCAAAAAGGTGAGTTTAACTGTCTTTGATATTTCCGGGAATTTTGAAGTCAGCCTTTTTAAATCTTCTAAATCGATTAGGTTGAAGTAAACTATTGTAAGCACAGAAACGCATACGAATACCCAAAAAATGCGATGGGTCACCCCCACAATTTTATATTCGTCCGTATGCGTCTTCATATTACGACAATAGTTTTTCCGCCGTGTCAATATCCTTAAAAGACATTACCATTACTGGCTTGTCTTTAAACGGGCGGGTAAGCGCATACATGTATTCTATATTCAATCCGGCTGCCGATGCCTTTTCGAGTATGGAAAGCAGCGCCCCCGGAGTATCTTCTACTTCCACCGCCAATACTTCTATTATTTTAGCGAAGAACCCGGCTTCTTTTAGTGCTGCCGCAGTCTCCTCCGGCTTGTCGACTATCGCCCTTACAATTCCGTATTCCTTTGTTTCCGCAATCGTAATAGTGCGGAGGTTTACCCCCGCGTCGGCGACGGCTTTGCACACTCCTTCCAGGTGTCCGGGAGTATTTTCGAGGAAAACCGATATTTGTTTTAGTCTCATGGCGCTATCCTATTGTTATATGTTGCGTTTATCCAGAACTCTCTTTGCTTTGCCCTCCGAGCGCGGTATGCGGTTCGGCTGCACAATCTTTACCTCTACCCTTATGCCGACAATATTGACAACCGAGGCCTGAATTTTTTTACGTAGGCTTTCGAGTTGAGCTACGCTGTCGCCATAGCAGCTTTCCGCTACCTCGACTTCGACCGTCACCGTATCCAAGTCTTTTTCGCGTTCAAGTATTATTCTATAATTTGGCGTGCATTCCTCCACCCTCATGAGCCCGACTTCGATTTGGGACGGGAACACATTTACCCCGCGGATAATAAACATATCGTCGCTGCGGCGGCCTATGCGCCTAATTCTGCGGATAGTGCGGCCGCAAGCGCAAGGCATATTTATTATTGAGGTGATGTCGTGCGTGCGGTAGCGCAAAATCGGCATGGCGCGCTTGTTGAGCGTAGTCAGCACGAGTTCCCCTTCCTCTCCGTCGGGAAGCGGAATGCCTGTTTCGGGATCTACTATCTCAGGATAAAAATTGTCTTCGAGTATGTGCAAGCCGTTTTGTTCGCAGCACTCGCCGCCGACTCCCGGCCCGGCGATTTCCGAAAGCCCATAGATGTCGAATGCGCGTATATTTGTATGCTTTTGCATAAACTGACGCATGTGTTCCGACCACGGCTCCGCGCCGAAAATCCCTATTTTCAAGGGGAGCTTTTTGAAATCCACACCGTATTTGTTTTCACCCTGCTCGATGAGGTGTATAAAATAGCTGGGCGTGCAGCTTACTGCCGTCGTTCCGAAGTCGCGCATAATCATAAGCTGGCGTTCGGTGTTGCCGCCTGAGGCAGGGATTACAGTGCAGCCCATGCGCTCGGCTCCGCAGTGCAAACCCATTCCGCCCGTAAAAAGTCCGTACCCGAAGCAGTTTTGCAAAAAATCCCCGCGCTTTACGCCGAACATCGCAAGGCACCGCAGAACCGAACTTGCCCATGCGTCCATGTCCTCCCGCGTATAGCCGACTACTATCGGCTTGCCGGTGGTTCCGCTCGAAGCATGCAGGCGGACAATCTCCTTCGTATCGACCGCGAAAAGGCCGTACGGGTATGTGTCGCGCAGGTCGCTTTTTTGGGTGAAAGGAAGTTTTGATATGTCGTCTATGGACTTGATGTCGGAGGGCTTGACTCCAAGCTCGTCCATTCTCTTTCTATGCAGCGGCACGCGCTCGTACGCGAGCTTTACTATTTCCGCGAGCCTTTGAGACTGTATTCGTCTGAGCTGTTCCCGCGGGAGAAAGTCCATTGCGCTTTCCGTGTGAAAGTCGCCATTGATGTCGTTCCAGTTATGCATAGCTATATAGAGTTTTCGCCAAGTATGAAGGCGGATTCATTGGCGTCGTGGAGTTTTTGCGGAAAGAATTTTTTAAGGACTTCGAGCCATTTTTCGCGCGGGATATCGAGCTTTTTAGAGAGCATTCCCAAAACCGCAACATTTATGGCCTTCGCATTTCTCAATTTTGAAGTGTCGATGGAGTTCGCCGAAAGGACGACGCCGTCGGGCGCGAGCGACTGTATGTGGGTGTCCGACCACTCGGGGGCGAGCGACAAAAGAAAATCTATTTTTCCGTCCGGTATCATCGGGCTTACGACTTTTTTGCCGAAGCGCACGTCGCTTGATATTGAACCTCCCCTTTGCGACATTCCGTGGACTTCCGCTTTTTTGACGTCGTACCCGCATTCAAACAGGAGCTCTCCCAGAATAAGCGACGCCTTTAAGACTCCCATGCCGCCGAGGCCGGCGATTCTAACATTTGTAATTTTATCTTGCATAGCGCTATTTCCCCGCGGCCTTTCTCTTTGCAATTCCCGCGGCCGCCAATAGGCAGGGCTGGCGCAGGATAATGAGTGTAAGTTCGTTTGTGGCCAATTTTTCTTCGAGATATTTTTGGAATTTTTCGCCTTCTGTCACAGGTTTAAATACGACAACGTTTTGGACACCTATGGCTTTTGCGACATCTTCTATCGAGACTGCGTAAGCCGGCGAGTGGTCGAGTTTTCTTCCCGTTCCGGGGTGTTCTTGCTGGCCTGTCATAGCCGTTGTCGAATTGTCGACAACAACGACTACATGGCCCGTAGCCGGCGGATTGTAAACCATTTCGAGCAGGCCTGTAAGCCCGCTGTGCATAAAAGTGCTATCGCCGATAACGCTCACTACTTTTCTAGCCTGCGCTTCGGGGAGAACCTTTCTGAGGCCTATTCCCATGCCGATTGAAGCACCCATGCAAATTTGGGTGTCCATTCCGCTAATTGGCTTCATTGCGGCGAGGGTGTAGCAGCCGATATCGCCCGCGACAATGCAGTTTAGATTTACGAGCGGCTTAAAGCTGAAAACATGCGGACAACCGTTGCAGAGCTGCGGCGGCTTTGATTTGTAGACGGGCGGCTCATATTCTAGGTTGCCGTCAAGCTGCGCCTTGACCCTGTCTACATTTAATTCTCCAAACCGCCACTTTTCGGCGCGGGGCTCCACATTTATTCCCTCGGCGCGCAGCCTGTCTGTGAGGTAAGGGTCGCCTTCTTCGACAGTCACGCACCTTTTGTATTTCTTCGCAAACTCGGCTATTTTTGAGACCGGCAGCGGATTTGAAAAGCCCACCTTAAAAATTCCGGCATTGGGAGCCGCCTCGCGGGCATGCTGGAAAGCAACCCCTGAGGATATTATGCAAAGCTCGTCGTTTTTGCCTTCTATTGCGACATTCGGGCCTTCCTGCTCGTTAAATTTTAACATTTCGGCAAATTTAGCGCGAAGTTTTCTATGCGCGGGTTTTGCATGGCCTGGAACCATTACGCGCGCAGGAATGTCGCGCACGAATTCGGCTTTCGGCAGCTTTGGGGAGGTTTCGGGATATTCAACTATTGTATTGCTGTGGGCGATTCTGGTAGTTGTCCTTATTATAAACGGGATAGACCATCTGCGCGAATATTCAAAGGCGAGTTTTGTAAAGTCGTACGCCTCCTGCGAGTCGGCAGGCTCGAGAACCGGAAGCCCGCCAGCAAAGGCGAGAGAGCGGGTATCTTGCTCGTTTTGGCTCGAAGCCATGCCGGGGTCGTCGGCAACTACTGCAACCATTGCTCCCTGCACTCCGCTATATGAGGCTGTGAAAAAAAGGTCTTGGGCAACATTGAAGCCGACGTGCTTCATTGTCACCAGCGAGTTTGAGCCCGCGAAGGCTACTCCGAGCGCGACTTCCGCCGCGACTTTTTCGTTTGGAGCCCACTCTGCGCTTCCGCCAAGAATGGAAAATGTTTCGAGAATTTCAGTCGAGGGGGTGCCTGGATATCCCACGCCGAGCGCGCATCCGGAATGGAGCGCGCCGAGTGCGATGGCCTCGTTGCCGCTTAATAGTTTTCTGCAAATGTCGGACATATTCCTTCGTATAATGTCGATTGTTTGTACCAATTCAACATCATTTTATTTTTAGAGCAATTTTTTGGAGATTTTCTTTTCAAAAGCTGCGGCGATGCGCTCGCGCGCATGCGGCGCACAAAAGTCGGGGAACTTGGCAAGCCATTCGTAGACGCATTTTGCGCTCTGCTTTGGCAACACTGGGGGGATTTTTGAGAGCCTTTCGAGGGAGTCTGATATTTTTGACGCCATTTTTGAAACGGAAATTCTAGCCCATTCAAAGCCGCTCGATGCGGAAGTGTATGTGGAATTTTCTTTTGCGTAGTATTCTGATACCGCGTTTTTGTATAGTTCTGCCGCGTTAAAAATCAATATTTCCGTGCGCGGGTAGAATGAGGTCATCAGGTTCCACGGCAGGGATTGGGATTCCGCGACGCAGTCGCCGCCGCCCCTGAAATCCGAGCGGATTAAGAGCGCCGGAATGTCGGCGAATTTTGCGAGCATGAATTCCACAACTGTTCCGCTGTCGAGCTCTTGGCCGTCGTAGTTAAACAATGCGAAGTCGCATTCGAGCAATCCCAATATGTCCTCGTCCCTAATCCGCTTTGGCTGGAATTTGCGCTGTTCGAGGTTTTGCGGAAGCAGGCAGCGGAATTTCCCGCCGCTGCAAGCGTACAGTGCCTCCGCAAGCATTGCGTTGCCGAGTAAATCCTTGTGCGTAAAAAGCTCACCCGCAAAATATACTTTAAAAAAATCTTTTGAATCGCCGTTCATTTTTATATATGTGTATTTAAAATTTTTCTTTTAAGACGATTAATTTTATTATGTCCGAAAGACAACAGATTTTTAAAAATAATTAATATATGGAATATAAATTCAAAGCAGAGGTAAAACAGGTATTAGACATAGTAATAAACTCGCTCTACACCGACAAGGAAATATTTGTAAGAGAGCTTGTTTCAAACGCTTCCGACGCCTCGGGAAAGCTGCGATACAGCAAGCTTTCAAAAGACGAACCCGTTTCCAACGACGATTTTAAAATTTCAATAACCCTCGACGAAAAAGAGAACACATTCTCTATCGAAGACCGCGGCGTAGGCATGACCGGCGAGGAGCTCGTAGAGAATCTCGGAACAATCGCCCACTCTGGCTCAAAATCGTTCGTGGAGGCAATAAAGGCCGCGAAGGGCAACCTCAGCGAAGGGCTTATCGGACAGTTTGGGGTTGGCTTTTACAGCGTATTTATGGTTTCCGACAAAGTCGACGTCTATACTTGCGGCGAAGACGGCAAGGGCCACCACTGGAGTTGCGACGGTTCCGAAAATTTCACAATAGAGGATTTCGACAAAACCGAGCGCGGCACAAAGATAGTCGCAAAGCTCAAAAAAGAATGCGACGAATTCTCGAAAGTTTGGCGGGTGAAATCCATCCTCGAAAAATATAGCGCGTACGTGGACTTCCCGATTGAGCTTAACGGCGAAAAAATCGGAACCCACAAGGCTATATGGCTCAAATCCAAATCGGAGCTTAAAAAGGAGGATTACGACGAATTTTTCAAATTTCATTCCCACTCCACTGAAAATCCGATAGACTACCTGCATTTTAAGGCCGACGCCCCCGTTGAGTTGAACGCCTTAATATACATTCCCGCCAGCAATCCAGAGCGACTCGGGTTTGGGAAGACCGAATGCGACGTATCGCTATATTGCAAAAAAGTCCTTATCGACTCGCAGCCGAAAGACTTGTTTCCGGATTGGATGCGATTTGTCAAGGGCGTCATCGACTCCTCCGACATCCCTCTCAACATCTCCCGCGAAAGCATGCAGGATTCAGCCCTCGTGCATAAGCTTGGCAGGGTCGTATTAAAAAGGTTTATAAAGCACCTGTCAGACATCGCAAAGACGGACTCCGAAAAATATTCTAAATTCTTTAAAAACTTTGGAGTATTTATTAAGGAAGGAGCCGCAACCGACTTTGAAAACCGCGGCGAACTCTCAAAACTGCTGAGATTTGAGTCGAGCGTCCAGAAATCCGGTGAGCTTGCGGGGCTAGACGACTACGTTTCAAGAATGAAGGACGGCCAAAAGGAGATATTTTATGCCACGGCGCAGGACAAAGCGGCGATAGAAAGCGGCCCGTATCTCGAAGCGTTTACTTCTCGCGGAATAGAAGTGCTGTTTATGTATGAGCCGATTGACACATTCCTCGTTGGCAATCTCGGAGAATTTGAAGGCAAGCCCTTTGTGTCGATAGACTCGGCTGAGCTTAACCTCCCTGAAGCCCCGAAGTCTGCCGATGAATCAAAAGCTCTTTCCAAGGAAGAAACGGAAGATCTAAAAAATTGGATAAAAGAGACGCTCGGCTCCGAAAAAGCCTCGGAAGTCTTGACGTCCGGCAGGCTTGTTGACAGCCCGGCTGCCGCCCTCAACGCCGACAGCCTTACTCCCCAGATGCGAATGATGCTTCGCGCGATGAATCCGGACTCAAAAATGCCCGCCCCCATCGTAAAGTTTGAAATAAACACGAAAAGCGACGTCATAAAGAATCTTGACGAACTCCGCAAATCGAGCCCCGACCTTGCAAAGCTCGTTCTCGAACAGCTTTACGACAATGCCCTTCTCGCCGCCGGATTGCTCGAAAATCCGCGCACAATGGCAAAGCGCATGAATGAGATACTCGCAAAAGTAAAGCCGTAAATTTTTTAATTTTTTCTGCTTGAGGGCGGCGCATGGCTGTAAATTTTTTAAGCCCACGCCGCCTGCAAATGGCTGATTGAATTAAAGCTTTTCATATTGTGGCAGCTGACGTCTTCGCGCGTTGAAAAAAGCGCGTTTTAAATTAAGATAAGGCGTATTGCCTTACAGATTCTCTTTGAAAATTTTTGATGCGCAATGCGAATGCAAAAAATATTTGTTTCCCTTCGCATATAAAAATCTGCGCGGTTTCCAATATTTTCTAAAATACAAAAAACGCTCCAAATATCGGGGCGCTTTTTTTATTTTTGTGCACTCGCAAAAAACTTCGATTTTCCGCATAGAAAATTTGCGGTTCAAGCGCGCATTACGAAAAAGTTGCGCCCGCGCGCCTCTTTACCGCTATTATCTGAGCGGCAAGTCCCGATGAAATGGGCATTATAACGCGGTATCCGGAACGCTGGAATGCATTGCCTATGCGGTTGGACTGGGTGACATTTTTTGAGAATCCGTCAGGCTCGATATTCTCCCTGCCCATAAACCAATTAAGCGTCTTTTCTGCGCGCTCCATGTAAGATGAGTCTATGAAACCCGCCTCGGCCGCAAGCGCGAAAGCCGCCGCAATCCCCACTGAACCAGACGTCTCCAACAATGTTTTTTCGTCGTCTATGAAGCAAGACCACGCGCCATTCTCCCCTTGAAAGCTTTTTATGTATTTTGAGGAGTCTGCGATTGTTTTCTTGATTAAATCTACGCCGTCAAATTTTTCGCCTTTTAGCGGAGAATTTTCAAGAGCGCGCATTGTTTGGACTATGCCGAGCATAAACCACGCGATTCCCCTGCCCCAATTCCTCATTGCCGGTTTTTTATTTGCCGGGACGTTTTGGGAAATGCCGCCGTCAGCTGCAACAAGCCTTTCGATTCTCGCGCAAATTTCGTCGAGCGCCGTCTGGGCAAGCCCCGCGTCCCTGCGGTTTATCGCAATCTGCATAAGCGGATATGCGTATGTATAGCAGCCCTCGGTGCTTAGAAAGCGGTCTGCCGGCTTTTTATTTGAAAGGTATTTTATTTGGGGCTCGGCCCAGTCCAAAAACATTTCTATGGACTTGTGGTTCGGATAGAGTTTTCCGATTGCAACAAAAGGCAGAAAATCCTCGACGGAATGGAATTTTCCGTTCTCGCACAGATGCGCTTCGGGATCGTTGAATACGACGCCCTTTTCGTCGTCGAGGAAGAAATTTAGGTGCAATTTTAGGGCGTCTGCCGCAGCCAAATCTCCCGATTCTGCAAGCTCCCGCAGCCCCTCTGTCTGGCAGCCGCTCATCCAGCCGAACGGAAGTATAGAGTCTATCGAACGCAAGTTCCCGTAAAAAGCCCTGCGCACATCGTATTGGGCATCGTATGCAAGCAAGTGCGGCGCGTGCGCTCCGAGCGTTTTTGCGGCGGATTCCGCAAAGAAGCATACTGGCTCTCCCTTTCTGACGTTGGCGTCTTTAACCTCTATTGGCGTGTATGTGACAACCAGCCCGTAGTTCTCAATTTCTGCCGCCTCGGAAACGGGAATATCCAAACGCACCACTTGGAATCCGAATAAGTTTACGACTTCAAGTTTAGAGAAAATTCTGCCGTTTTTTGCCGAGCGCGCAAAAAGCGCAAAACTGCAACGGTTCTCAAGCGCATTGCCAAGAGACAGCTTCAATGAAGGGTTCTTGAATTTTTTTAGCTTGTTTGCAAATTTCGGGAATTTAAGAAGTATTCCGTCCGCGTCGTCGTCCAATCTAATGTAGTCCAACCCGCCCGAGGAACGTTTATCTTTGGGGATTGGAGGGTTTTTCTTGGAGTCGGTTCTCGCATATATGCGCTCGAAGCCCGGCGTTGCGCCTTCCGCGAAAATCGCAGGGGCGGCAATCGCAGCCGCCGCGCAAGCTCCCGCCATTTTTACAAATCTTCTTCTGTCCATAAATCGTCAGCAAAACTACCCGGCTCCGCCCGAAAACTCGGTATATCTGCGCTCCCTCACAAGCGTGATTTTTACGGGGAAGGAGTTGTCCACGCTCTGCTCTATTTTCTCGCGGATTTTTTTTGCGATTTCATGGGCCTCGATATCGTTTACAGAGTCGGGAGAAACCATGACTCTCAATTCCCTGCCCGCCTGCAAAACGTACGCGCTCGCGACTCCTTCAAAAGATAGCGCTATGCCTTCGAGGGATTTTACCCGCTTTATATATCCCTCGGTAGCTTCCATTCTCGCCCCCCTGCGGGTTGCCGAAAGGGCGTCGGCGGTCTGCACAATTATTGCATAAACGCTTTCGGCCTCCACCTCAGAATGGTGCGCCTCAACCGCGTTTACTACGTCTTGGCTCTCTCCGTATTTTAGAAGCGCGGCAGCTCCGGCTTTCGCATGCGACAAATTTTGGTCGGACACCGCCTTGCCGATATCGTGGAAGAGTCCGGCGCGCTTTGCGGTCATTACGTCGCAGTTTATTTCCGAGGCAATCAATCCTGCCAGACACGCCGTCTCGATTGAATGCTCAAGCGTATTTTGATTCAGCGACGAGTGGAAGTTTAGCTTTCCCAAAAGCGCCGTAAGTTCCGGCGCCACCCTCGTAATGCCGAGCGAATCCAGCGCCTCCGCCCCATAGGAAAAAGTTTTGTCTTCTATTTCCCTCCTTGCTGCGGCAACGGCCTGCTCTATTGTCGTCGGATTTATGCGCCCGTCGGCGAGGAGCGATTCAAGCGCCATCTTCGCAATTTCCCTGCGCACGGGATTGAATGACGAGACAAATACGTAATCGGGCGTTTCGTCTATCACGAGCGTCGTGCCGGTTTCGGATTCAAAGGACCTTATATTTCTGCCTTCTTTCCCTATCATTCTCCCTTTCATCGCCTCGTCCGGGATTTTAACCATGGACACTGTAAGCGACTGCGGAAGCTGGGGGATAATCCTCTGCATTGAGTCTACTAGAATACGCTGGGCTTTGTTATCTATCTCGCGCTTGGATTTCTCCAAAAGTTCGGACTTATATAAAGAGAGATCCTCAACGCATTTCTTCTGAACTTCGCGCTTTGCCTCTTCCCTCAATTTTTCGACGTCGAGATTTGCCAGCCCCGCAAGTTTTATCGCATATCGGTCTGCCGACTTGCGATATTCCTCCCTGACTGCCGAATACCTTGCGTATTCAGCCTCCGCGCGAGAGGCCGCAAACTTTGCATTCCGGATTTTTGCGTCGAGATCGGCTATTTTTTCTTCTTCCTCGCGCTTGGCGGCCTTCGCCATTGATAGCAGGTCCTCGTACTCGCTCTTTAGCTCTATCTCGCGTTCTTTATAGAGCATTTCGAGTTCGTTGTTCTTTTTTTCGTATTTGAGTTTTTCGTCCGTGCGGATTTTTTCGGACTCTGTACGCATGGAATTTTTTAAGGAATTTACTCTGACGAGCAATATTATGCACTCGGCAAAGAGGCAAGTTGCCAACAATCCCAATATGATAGAGTTCCAGTCGTAAATTTCAAATTCCATGTCTTCTGCAACAGGTGCGCCGCTACTGCCGCGCCCAATATTTTTAAACAATTTTCAAAGATTTTTAAGGCAAATGCAAGCCATAAGTCGGCCCGCATTGCCTCCCGCGCCATCTACCGCCGTTAGTTGCGGGCAAATGCGCGGATTCTCTTCATGACTCTCTCTTTTCCCAGGACTTCGAGCGCCGGCATTAAATCTGGCCCGCCCGCCATTCCGGATACGGCATATCTTAAAATCGGAAAATATTCCGTAGTTTTTAAACCGCGCTTTTCGGCTTCGGCCGCTATTGCAGCAAAGATGCTGTCGTGCGAGAAATCTTCGATATTGCCCATAAAACTTTCAAGCTCCGCAAGCCTCGCGAGAGGGTCGCCCTTCTTAAAGAACTTTTGGCGCGCAGCTTCGTCAAACGGAAATTCGTCGTCGAAGAAAAACCTCACCATCGAGGGGAAACTTTCCATATTTGCAACTTTCGGTTGGCATAGGGCAAATACTTTTTCTATATACGCTTCGTCACTGCCAATATCTATATCAGACTCGGTCTTTATCGCTTTTTTTGCCAATTCGGCAAATTCGCCAGCCGGAAGCGCGCGGATATGCTCAGTGTTAAAATGCGCCATCTTGCGCTCGTCAAATCGCGCGTTGCTCTTTACAATCCCGTGGAAATCAAACAGCTCGATAATTTCCGATATGTCCATGATCTCCTTGTCGTTTTTGGGATTCCAACCGAGCAGACACAGATAGTTCCTGACTGCCGCCGGAAGAAAATTTTTCTGTTGGTATTCCTCTATGAGAGCGCCCCTGTCGCGCTTGCTCATTTTGCCATGTCCATCTGTCTTTAATATAAGAGGAATATGGGCAAATTGCGGAAGCGGCGCGTCGAACGCTTTAAACAATTCTATGTGCTTGTTCGTGTTGGTGAGATGGTCTTGCCCGCGAATGACGTTTGTTATTTCCATGCAGATGTCGTCCACAACATTCACAAAGTGGAATACGGGAGTTCCGTTGGAGCGGAATATCGGGAAATCCTTTTCCTCTAAACGTTCGACATCGCCATACACGGCGTCGTGCAGAACCTGTTTTTCTCCGGAAACTTTAAAAAACACTGCGCCGTCCTTGTCGTACGCCCTGCCTTTCTTTCTCAGTATTTCAAGAAAGTTTTTATAAATGTCGTCGCGCTTGCTCTGAAAGTACGGACCATAGTTTCCGCCTACGTCCGGGCCTTCGTCCCAGTCAAGGCCTAGCCACTTCATGCCGTCTTTGAGCACGTTTAGATATTCCTCGCCGTTGCGCTCCTTGTCTGTGTCCTCGATTCTAAGGACAAACGTCCCTCCTGTATGGCGCGCGTAGAGCCAGTTAAAAAGCGCGGTCCTTGCGCTTCCAATGTGGAAAAAGCCCGTCGGGCTAGGTGCGAATCTTACTCTTGTTTTACTCATTTATTTTGAATTTGTTATTCTTGTTTGCCGGCGCGTCCGGAGGCTTTGTAAAATTCGTAGACGCACGCGAAGGCCGGCGTAAATTTTTCCGGGTTTTGGGAAAGCTCCGATTCAAAGTCGGCAATGTCAGCCCATTCGAGAGATTCAACCTCGTCTGGGGAAAACTTAAACGCTGTCGATTCCGGAATTTCCATTTCGTACACAAAGGTAAATTCATTGCCTGTCTGGGCGCAAGCTTTGATTTTGCCCACTTTGAGCATGTCGGACGCGCTTGCAACGACGCCAGTTTCCTCGCGGAGTTCGCGGACCGCTGCCTCGTCATAAGTCTCGCCAGAGTCTACATGCCCCGAGCAGGACGTAGTATAACGACCGGGATATAAGTCTTTCGACATAGACCTCTTTTGTAAAAGTATCTTTTTCCCACCACTTCCGATGCAAAAAATCAGTATGTGCGCCGCCCTGTGCATAAGGCGCTCGCGGTGGACAATTGACCGCGGCGCGGATCCGACCACGGTGTCGCTTGAATCGACAATGTCAAAAATATCGTCGGGCATAAGTTTTATTTGCGTCGCAGAGGCAGTCGCGTTCGCTTGGCGGCGCGCGGGTCCCAATCTCCGATTTTCAATTCCTTGCAGTAGTTTAATAGGGCTGGCATGGGCTCGATTTTATCAAATTTATTCATCGAACGGTATTTATTTATAAGTTCCCATGCGATGTAGTCGAGAACAACGGGATTTGTGCTCATTAAAATCAGATTTTCCCTGAATGTACAGCGCGAGTTGAACACAGCCCCGCCTACGAATTGCCCCTTTTCAAGCGTTAATATTGTAAAGAGGTTACTGTCTTTCAATTCTGGTATGGAGCAGACTTCGGCAGCGGCCATAGAGGCGTTGGCTGGAGATTTTAGGAATCTTTCGTTGTTGGACATATTCCAAATGCTCGCATTTCCGATTGCCGCGCAAACACCAAGGCCCTCCATATCTGTGACCATCGGAAGGTTTATCCAAAAATCTACCGAGAGGAAAAGCGGCACGGGCAGATAGCTTTTCCTGAGTTCTGGATTGTAAATGTCGTTGGCAGCTGCCCCCCTGACGCTTTGCGGGGAGAGCGGATTATCGTAGAACCACCGCGAATCGAAAAATTTGCCGCTTTCGATGTCCGCAACCTGCACCCCTTTGTAATCGTCTGCAGCTCCCGCCTTTATTGCCGAGCGTTTTGGGAGAAATCCGGATTCGCGCAACTTTCTGCGCGACATGTCCACTATCGTTATGTCTTTTCGCGCATATCCTCTGCGCACAAGCTGGTCTATCACGCCGTCGACAAGCTCAGTCGGCGTTGAGAGTCCCGCCCCAGAATTGGTATATACTTTTATCCCTACCCTCCCCTTGTCGCCTTTTCTTATCGGTTTGCCTGTTGATCTTTCATATGCTCTGAAAAATGCGGCTGCAGCGCGCGCATAGACTATGGGGGTAAAGTCGGGAACTCTTATCTCGAAAATCTCGTCTGAAACATTGCCTGAAGCGGAATTTTCCGCAAAAATATTGCCCGGCAATGCCAAATTAAGCGATATTGCCGCAAAAAATAATTGCAATAGGGCCTTTTTATTTAGAATATTAAACATGATGTAAAAAACCGAAGTCGGCGTAATAATCGTTAATGTTAAAAAATTAAGTGAATTAAAGCGCAAAAATTTCGATTATGCAAGCAATGAAGTTTATTTTTAAAAGTCTGTGCGCGGGGCTAGTCGCAGTCCTTTTGCTTTCAGGCTGCGGGGAAAAAACACCCGAGCAGATAGCGGCAGAAAACCAAAAAGCCCTTGAAATCGCCGTTAAAAGGGCGCAAGTGCTGATGTTTGAGGGAAAGTACGAAGAATGCGCAGGCACTCTCGAAGAGGCGTCGCGCAATTACGGCACTAACGCGGCGCTCTGCGAACTTCTCGCATACTCTTATATACAGACTTCGAGAACTGCGGACGCCGCAATCTTTTTTGAAAAGGCGTCGGATATGGCGGGCGGCAATCCCCAGATGCTAATAAGCTCCGCTAAGGCATACGAGCAAAACGGACAGTTTGAATCGGCCGCACGGGCATACGAAAAATATCTGAAACTTAAACCGCGCGACATGGTCGCATGGAAATCTCTTTCGCAATGCCTAAGCGTAATGAATAAATATAAAGACGCGCTCAACGTATATCTCGAAGGCGTAAAAAAATCCGGGCGCAACCCCAATACGCGCGAAGCGTGCGACATAGGCAATCTCTTCCTCAAAGTCGGGAACGCCGTGCAAGGCAGAAGATGGCTTGAAGCCGCCCTTGCCGCCGTAGCCTTGGACAACGTCAATACACGCCGCGACATTCTCGAAGGGCTGCTTTCGGTGTATCTTGCACAAAAGGAAACCGCGCTGCTCGAAGGGGTTGTCGAACAGCTCGATAAAATAGACCCAAATTTTGTAAAGGAGAAATATCCACAGCTGCACGCACAAATCGAAGATTTTAATAAAAAACTAAAAGAAGCCCAAGATGCCCTAAAAGCCCAGGAAGCTAAAAAGACTGAGGAGGCGAAAAAGGCGGAAGAAGCAAAAAAGGCTGAGGAAGCTAAAAGAGCTGAAGCGGCTGAAAAAAACAGCGCCCCCTCAGAACAGAAATCTCAAAAAAGCGACGACGCACAGCAAAATTCGCCATCAGACGGCAAAGCCGGCGGCGAATCCGCCGCAAAGTCCGAAGGCAGCGGAGAATCCGCCGCAGCCGAACCGGAGATAAAAAATGTCGAAATAAAAGACGTACAGGCCGAGCCTGCCCCTAAAAAAACTCCCGAGGAATTGCTAATAGACAAGACATACTCCCTCATATCTGAAGGCAAACCGGCCGAAGCGTCTAAGACTGCGAATTTGGCCGTTGCCGAAAATCGGAATTCCTCGGCCGCATGGCGCGCCTTGGCTCTCGCCTACGACGCCGAAGGCCGCTCTTTCGATTCCTACATGGCGGCCCGCGAAGCTTATGTGCGCAACTCTGACGACATAAACGCAACCCTTCTATACATTCGTACCGCAAGCGGTGTTCTAAACAACGAGCAATTTTTAAATGCCCTATACCGCGCCCAGAAGAAATTCCCCAATAATTCGGAAATAATGCTCGGTCTTGCGCGCACCTATAAAATTGTCGGAGACAAGCCGAACGCAAAATACTTTTACAACGCCTTCCTCAATGGCACGCCAAAAGAGCACCCCCTATACGACGAAGTAAACGAGGAGTTTGAGGAATACGTATCCGGCGACAGCAAGTAGCTATGCCAAAAATCAAGGCGTCAAGTATAGAGGAGCTCAAAGCGCGCGTAAACATTTACGATGTGGTATCCGCGTATGTGTCCCTAAAAAAGAGCGGAAGTTCCTACAAGGGGCTTAGCCCGTTTACTACGGAAAAAACGCCGTCGTTTTTCGTGCATCCCGACAAAAACTACTACTATTGCTTTTCGACATCGCAAGGCGGCGATGTGATATCGTTTATAATGATAAAGGAAAACTTGTCGTTTGCCGAAGCAGTGGAGTTTCTGGCAAATAAATACGGCTTTAAACTCGAGTACGAGGACGGCGGGAAATCCGACGGGGCGTCCGCGAGCATAAGAAAGCAGATATACGACATACACGAGGACGCCGCCGACTGGTACGCTTGGAACTTTTTTTCAGACACCCCGCAGGCCCAAGAAATACGCGACTATTGGACGAATGAACGCGGGTTCTCGCTGGAAGACGCCAAGGATTTGCGCATAGGCTATGCTCCGCTTGCGTCCGACCCCTTAAAAAAGATTCTGGCAAAGAAAGGTTATTCTGCGGAGGCTATAATCGCGAGCGGAATTTTTTACGGCAAGCCAGGGGAGAGACTATCGGATTTCTACGCGCGTTACCGCGGCAGAATGATGATACCAATTTCCGACATACAAGGGCGGGTAATCGCCTTCACTGCGAGAAAAACGCGCTTTACGCCAAACATACCCTCCGAGGAAGGCAAATACGTAAATTCCCGCGAAACCGAGATTTTTAAGAAAAACGCGGTTGTATTTAATCTTGATAAGGCGAAATCCGCAATAAAGGAAAAAAACGCATGCATAGTTGTCGAAGGGCAACTCGACGCGATAAGAATGTACTGCGCAGGGTTTAAAAATACGGTGGCGACGCAAGGAACCGCGGCGGGGAGCGAGCATTTTGCGCTGATAAGGAGGTTTGCAAACAAGGCGATACTTCTCTTTGACGGGGACTCTGCCGGCAGGCACGCAGCATTGCGCGTAATACCCATATGCATAAAGGCCGATGTTGAGCCGTTTGCAGCCCCCCTTCCCGATGGAGAGGATCCCGACAGCTTTATAAAAAAATTCGGGACGGAAGCCATGGGCGAATTGGTCGGAAACAAGCTGCAAACGGCGTTGTCGTTCGCGGCGCGCTCAATTCTCGCCGACGTTAAAAATCCGACCGCGGCAGACAAGCGGGAGGCAATGCTGCAGCTTTTTGAGATTGTCGACAACGCATCGTCCCGCGTATTGCGCGACGACTATTTAAGGGAAATCGCAAACTCCCTCGTGCTTGATTACCCCGCCGTCGCCGAAGACTACCGCGCATACAGGGCAAAATCGCAAACCCGCGAACGGTTTTCCGAAAAGGAGCCCGCAAAAAAAGATTCGTCTGAGATGTTGACAAACGCCGTTTATGACTCCTTAATGTTATGTCTTTACTCCGACGGGCTTGCGCAGGACATGGCGGATATTTTGCAGGACGAATGGATTGACGGGGACTCGACCGTCGCCTCTGTCTTAAAAAAAATTCTTGCACTCTATCGCGAAGGAGTCGGATTCTCCACGGCAGACATAGAAACATATTTCGACGAGCCCGCAGAGAAGAACCTAATATACAGAATTCTTGCCGAAAAGACAACCGAGCTTGAAAATTCCACAAAAATAGCCAACGATTGCATAGCCAAAATATATAATAATTATATAAAAAAGGAGATTGAAGAGCTTAATAAACAGCTCGTTCTTGCCGATAACAATGGTTTGACTGAAAAGTTTGAAATTCTCAAGCGCATAAGCGAGTTAAGGAAATTGTCAACGACGCCCCCTGCGCGGATAGAAAAAGTCAAAGGGTAAAAAATTTCTTCTATAAACAATGGCAACTAAGACATCAAAAACCCCAACAAAATCCGAAAAGACCGCGAAGGCGAAAGCCGCGGTAAAGACATCCGCGAAGTCCGCGGCAAAACCCGCCGAGAAATCGGCGGCGAAGGCGGCTGCCAAAAAGACTTCGGTTAAAACGGTTGTGAAAAATGCGGATAAAAAACCGTCGCCACAAGCCATAGTAATAAAGACTGGGACAGCTCCATCTGATAAATCCGCCGAGGCGAAAAAAGCGAAGAAAGTCTCCCAGATATCGGAGCACCAACAGAGGCTGAACGAAAAAATACGCCAGCTAGAGCATCTATCCAAAGAAAAAGGATACCTTACGAATCAGGATATAAACAAATACCTGACTGAAATCCTAAGCCGCCCAGAAGAATACGAAAACGTCCGGAATATTTTGGAGTCTTTGAACGTCGAAATTCTCGACACGGACGAGGAGATAGAAAATTTTAAGCACAGGCGCGAGGAAAGCGAAGAGAGGCAGTCAAAAAGCCTCCAATCGGATTCGCTCGACGACCCTGTAAGAATGTATTTGAAACAGATGGGGCAAGTTCCCCTGCTCTCGCGCGACGAGGAAGTCTCGATCTCAAAGAGAATTGAGGCGGCGGAAAACAAAGCGATACGCCTTCTTTTTTCAGTGTCGTTTACCAATAAATTTCAGATAGATGTCGCAAAGAAACTTTTGGACCGCGAGGAGAGGTTTGACAAGATTGTCATAGACAAAAAAGTCGACAGCCGCGAAAATTATTTTAAGGAATTGCCAAAGTATATAGAAGAGCTTGAAAACCTTGAAGAAAAGCTTGAAAAGGCGTGGGAAAGCGCCGAGGCCTGCGACAACCCGTCAATAAAAAAGCGCCATTACACACTCTATAAAAATCTCGAATCAAAACTTAAAGACATATATGTCAAGGGGCTAAAATTTAAGCTCAAAATATTTGAAGAATTTTTGGATGGACTGTCGCCAGTCATACGCGAAATCGAAGACTGCCAGTACAAATTGCGCGCAATAGAGCGCATCGGGAAAAAGACCAAGATAGGCGACACCGAGCAAATTCAAAAGCGTCTCGAAGAAATACGCAAGACCTACCGGCTCGACCCGACGGAGCTTGTCAATTTAGTAAAAGAAGTGCGCGTCGATATGCGCGAGGCTCACCGCGCAAAAACAGAAATGGTGAGGGCAAATTTGCGCCTTGTAATATCTATTGCGAAAAAATACACCAACCGCGGGCTCAATTTCCTCGACCTTATCCAAGAGGGAAATATGGGACTAATGAAGGCGGTTGAAAAGTTTGAATATAAGCGCGGCTACAAGTTCTCCACATACGCTACATGGTGGATACGCCAAGCGATAACTCGCTCTATCGCCGACCAGGCGCGCACAATCCGCATACCGGTCCACATGATAGAGACTCTCAACAAGGTAATGCAGGTGCAAAAGCAGCTTCTGCAAGAGCTTGGGCACGAGCCAACCCCTGACGAAGTTGCAACGGAAATGAATTTTCCGGTCGAGCGGGTCCAGTCAATAATGAAAATGGCCCAACAGCCAATTTCCCTGCAAAGCCCGGTGGGAGATTCCGACGACACAAATTTTGGAGATTTCATCGAGGACAAAGCGGCGGAAAATCCTTACGATATGACCGCGTATTCGCTTTTGCGCGAAAAACTGATGGACGTATTGGAGTCGCTTACTCCGCGCGAGCGCAAGGTTCTGAGCTTGCGCTTTGGCCTGCAAGACGGATATTCAAGAACTCTTGAAGAAGTCGGCAAACAATTTAACGTCACGCGCGAGCGTATCCGCCAAATTGAGGCAAAAGCCTTGCGCAAGATGCGCCACCCGACAAGAATCCGCCAGTTGCAGGGATTTTTCGAGGCTGAAATAAATACGGCAGGCCCCGGTTTTGACCATTTCAAAAAAGCAAACCAAGACGAAAAATAATTTAAACCCTACATCGTTTTTTTGATAAATAAAAATGCGCCTTAAATTAAATGGATTGCAAAGAACGGCGAGCAAGCTTGCATTGCGGCGCATTTTGCTATTGTTTGGCGCATTTGCAATGCTGTGCCCGATAGGTGTCGAAGGCATATCAATGAGGCGCGACATAGACGCGCCGTCGCCGACTCACCGCGCAAGGAGGCTCAACCCGCCGCCTGAACGCGATATAGACGTGTACCTTGGCAAAGTTGTCCGCAAAGACGGAAATATAATTATTGTAAATATAACGACCAACTTTAGGAGCCCCGACCGCAAAGCAATATTTTTCGGTTGCGACACGTCAATGACGCCTACTTCAATATTAAAGCCAACCGGCATAACCCACCGAAGCTGCGCCGCATTTGAGATTGCCGAAGGCGACGCCATTGTGGGCGACTCCGTAATGGCAAAATATCTCGCGCCTAAAAAAGATGAGGATAAAGAATTGAGCCGCCAATAGATGTGGGCATTAACATTTTTCCGCTTTGCAAAAAACGGCGTCTTTACAGACTCCGTTTTTTTTAACAAAGAATTTTTCGCCGAAAAAATTTGCCCTTGAAAGTTTGGGGTAAAAAACTATTTCATTTTCTGCTTTCGCAGAAATTGAATGCCTTGCGGAAGAGCAACTTCAGGCAAATCAAGCGCATTGTGGGAGCCTAATATAATGCAAAGGGATAATGCCGACTGATGCGGCTTATTATAAATAAAATGCGGCGGGAATATGCCTTAGTAGAGTAAATATTTTTCGAGAATAATCCAAACTTTGTATTAAAAAAAAATCGCCGAAAAATAAGAAATTTTTCGTAGGGAAAAATGCCTACGATAGACATGCTATACAACCCACAAATATAAAGCTAATTGCGTCCTAGATAATATTTTGGAGGCTATAAATTGCGCAGTTTTGTGTCTATGATTATCGTCACCGGCCCGTCGTTTATTAAAGTGACGTCCATCATTGCCCCGAATTCGCCCGTCGGAACTTTTTTGCCGAGGATTTCTTCGAGGGAATTGACAAAGTTTTCATATATCGGAACGGCAATTTCCACGCGCGCCGACCTGTTGAATGACGGCCTGAAACCCTTGCGGACGTTGCCGTATAGAGTAAATTGGCTTACGGTCAAAATCTCTCCGCCAACGTCCAATACAGAAAGATTCATCTTTCCATCTCCGCCCTCAAATATCCTTAGTCCGCATATTTTTGACGCGAGCCACCTTATGTCTTCCGCAGTGTCAGAATCTTCGACAGCCACGAGAACTAAAAGCCCCGCGCCAATCCTTCCCTTTTCGCGATTCTCAGGGAGAATGTTTACCGACGCACACTTTACCCTTTGTATGACGGCTCTCATAGATTAGATAAACGATATTTCTGCAAAAAATGTTTTCGACGCCCCCTGCGCCACAAAATGCTTTGGGCTCGACGCGGAATTGGGCAGCCCCATCCACGGTTCCACGCAATAATATGGGCTGTTTTCAAATTCCGACCAAGTCACTACGCAAAAGCCGACGTCCGGCTTTCCGCCTCCGCCGACTTTTAAAAAAATGTCCTCTTCGCCGTTTTTTGGACCGAATGCGACTTTTGCAGTCTTAAAATTTGTAAGGATTCTATTGTTGAATTCGGCGTCGGCAAAGCAGTTTTTAAAAATATCCTCGGGCACAAAAGTTCCGTCTGGGAGAAATCTGACAGCTTTTTTTGCGTCGCAAGAGAGCCTGTACATTTTTCTCGTATGTCCGGGAGCCCAAGGCAAAAAGAAATATGGATGCAAGCCGGCAGCCCACGGGATATTGCGGCTGTCGAGATTTTTTAGGGTTAGCTCGCAATACACTGAAAGCTCTTCAAATCTGTACGTCACCCTAAATTCGTATTTATACGGATAGGCTTTCGCGCAGTCTTCACCCGGCATAAAAAGCGCGGTAAAGCCTATATCAGAGGCCATTTCCACCTTAAACTGTCCGCCTTTTGCATAGCCGTGCATTCGCATTGGCAGCAATTCGTTTTCCGGAGTTTTCCAAAAGCCTTTTTCCCCATCAGCAAATGAAGCTCCCGCAAACGGGAATAGCACAGGTATACCGCCGCGAACTTCGCCAAAATCCTCGCCTCCGCCGACAGGCCCGTTTTCAGGCCAATATATTACATCTCTTACGGCTCCGTCCACAAAGGAAACGGCCCAGTTCATAAGCCGCGCCCCGTTCTCTATATTTGCAATGAAAGTCGATGGGCCGCGCGTAAATTTGTAAAGTTTTGCTCCGGACTGCTCAAATGTTTCCATGCAAATAATTCTCCATAACCATCGGGCGATTTCAACCATTTTCAAATTTTTCTTGTGAAAGGCCGCCTTATTAGAATACTGGCGAAATGGATTTTTTGGAGATTTTTCTGATTGGTTGCGCGCTTTCGATGGACGCCTTTGCGGTTTCAGCCGCATGCGGCATTTCTCCTAAAAAAATTTCCGCGCGCGACTCAATCCCGATTGCCGCTTCATTCGGATTCTTTCAAATGCTGATGCCAATTATCGGCTGGGGAATGGGCAACGCCGTTTACGAACTCGTAAGTTCTTTCTCAAAATACGCAGCTTTTGCAATACTTGCAGTCGTAGGCGGAAAGATGATTTTCGATTCCCTGCGCGAAAGCGAATCGGGAATGTCGCTGCCGCTGCCCTTGAAGACGCTTATGCTGCTTTCTGTCGCAACGAGTCTCGACGCGCTAGCTGTCGGGGTGTCATTCTCGCTCGTTGATTCGCCGATTATTCTGCCGTCAGTTGTAATAGGGCTTACGACTTTTACAATATCGCTTGTGGGAGTTTATATGGGAAAACTTCTCGGCGAGTCGGTCGGCGGAAAATTTGGAGTTTTGGGGGGGATTGTCCTAATATGCATCGGAATTAAAATTTTGTTGTTTTAGTTTCCGATACAAAAAGCCGAAGCCGCGCGCGGCTATAAGTCGGGCTCGATATCCATCTTGGAGCGCGGGTGTTTGAGGTCGTATTCCTCGCGTATGTCGTCGTTTGCAAGATTCGTATATATTTGAGTGGTCGATAGGCTGCTGTGCCCAAGCATGTCGCGTATCATCATTAAATTAGCCCCGTTGCGCAATAGATGCGTTGCAAAAGAATGCCGAAGCATGTGGGGCTTTACATTTTTTTCAACACCCGCGAGGCGCGCGTACTTTTTTAAATTGTACCAAAAAGTTTTTCTCGAGATTTTCTTGCCGCGGCGCGTTATAAAAAATTCGGAGGCGGAGGATTTTTTGCACAACTGGGGGCGCACTGACCTATATTTCTCTATGGCGCTAAGTGCGGCGTCGCCGACAGGCACAATCCTCGTCTTGCCGCCCTTGCCCCTCACGCGTATCATTTTCTGCTCTATGTCTATGTCTGCGTACGAAAGCGCGCATAGCTCTGAAACGCGCAGACCGCTCGAATAAATAAGTTCCATCATTGCCCTGTCGCGCATTTCTTCGGGAGTCCCGTCCGTTGGGACTGACACGACGTCGTCTATTTCGTCGGCTTCGAGAACTTCCGGTGGAGCCTGCCTCGTCTTTGGGCGCAAAAAATAGTCGCACGGGTTTTTATCCCATATGCCTTCCTCCATCAGAAAGTGCGCGAGCGACTGCAATGCGCTTAGTTTGCGCGATTGGCTTGCGGGCTTTTCCGTGCGGCTTATGTGGGCGAGCCAGTCCGATATCAAATCTTCGTCAACGTCGGCGAAAGATTCTATTCTCTTTCCGGCAAACTCGCAAAAAAGGGCAATATCATTCGAGTAAGAATCTATCGTATTTTTGCTGCGGCCGAGCTCCAATTTAAGGTATGTCTTATACTCGGACAAGACTTCCGCAACGCGGCTCGGAAGCTCGCGCCTTTTTTTTCGCGCATCGGTTGAAATGCATTCCCGCCGCATAAACTCTACTTAGTGGCGGAATCCAGAAGATTTTTTACTGCGCTTGCCGCGGTGATTGCCCCGTCTGAAATTAGCTTTGTGTAGTGGGAAATCATGTCCTTAACGCCCGGGATGTGGTAAAATCTGCGCAGTATTTCGTCCTCCATAAGCGCCTTAAACCATTCTATTTTCTGGCTTGCGCGGCGGCGGGCAAAAAATCCCGACTTTTCCATCATCGCCCTAAATCCGTCGATTCTCTCCCAGGCTTCGCGTATGCCTTTGCCGGTATAAGCAGAGCATACATCGCAGAACGGAGTCCAGCCGGGAGTCGGGGAATTTAGGTAGTGCAGAACCCCGGCGAGTTCCGCGCGTTTTAGGTTGGAGCGCTCGACCATGTTTCCGTCGCACTTGTTTACGAGTATCGCGTCGGCAAGTTCGATAACTCCCTTTTTAATGCCCTGCAATTCGTCGCCCTGCGCGGCAAGCTGTATTAGCAGGAAAAAGTCCGTCATAGACCTCACTGTAACTTCGCTCTGCCCAACGCCAACCGTCTCTACAAGTATAATTTCGTACCCTGCGGCTTCACACAAAAGCATAGTTTCCCTGCTTTTTCTTGCAACACCTCCAAGCACCCCACCCGACGGAGAGGGCCTAATAAACGCGTTTTCGCAACGCGAGAGGTTTTCCATTCGCGTCTTGTCGCCGAGAATGCTTCCGCCTGTAATCGTGCTCGATGGATCGACAGCCAAAACCGCAACCTTCTTGCCAAATTCTTTGCACAGCATTGTTCCGAAGGCCTCTATAAACGTCGATTTTCCCGCCCCCGGGACGCCGGTTATGCCGATTCTAAACGATTTGCCGCTGTAAGGCAAAAGAGATGCGAGAAGCTCTTGCGCCTTTTCAAAATGGGCGTCGGAATTGCTCTCGATTAGGGTTATTGCGCGGGCGAGAATTGTCTTGTTGCAAGATAAAACGCCTTCCTTGTAGTCTTCGAGGGAAAGCTCGCGTCTCTTCGGGCGGGGCTTCCATGAAATTGTGTCGTCGTGCGCCTCGTCTTTGCGCAGATTCAAGCCGGGCATTACCGAGCTTGCGAAAAGCTTTTTATCGGCTCCGTCTGGAACCCATTCTGGAGTTTTATTTTCCATCTTGTTTATCTTCCGATTCTTCTATGTTAAGCGATAGCGCCCCCGTTTTTACGCCGAGCCTTTTTGCCGTCGCTAGAACGCTCTTGGGGCTTTCTGAAAGGGTAGTCTTAGTCTGCGCGTAGTCTTTTGAGAGCGCGGCTATTCTATCTCCGAGCGACTCGAAGCGCGACATAAAGAGATTGACGCGCTCGTAAAGCTTTACACCGAGATCCGCTATCTGTCGCGTATTTTTCGATATCGCCTCGTTGCGGACCAATATTTCGGCGTATTTAAGCACTGACATTACGGTTGCGGGCCCCACAATTAAAACGTTGGCCGCATACGCGTCTTCAAGCAGCGATGGATCCGCGCTCACGGCGAGTTCATACGCAGGCTCTATTGGCATAAACATCATCTTAAAGCCGCAACGGGCGTCGGGCAAATCGTTGTATTTTGAGGAAAATTCTTTAAGGTGCGCCCTGACCGACTTTTTAAATTTTTCGAGATTCGCCTTTTTTAAATCGGCGCTTTCACTCGAGCAATAGTCGGAATAGCTCACTAGCGACACTTTTGAATCCACCACAATAGAGCGCCCTTCGGGAAGATCTATCACAAAGTCCGGCACTAGCCTTTTCTGCGCTCCCGATGAGTCCGAGTAGGACGCCTGGGAGCGAAAATGCACGCCCTCCGCAAAGCCGCACGACTCCAAAATTCTATGAAATACCAATTCGCCCCAGTTGCCCGTAATTTTATTTTTTCCGCGCAGCGCCTCCGCAAGATTGCGGGCATCGTTTGAAAGGCGGCTATTCATTTCAACAAGGCTTTCTATGTGCTTTTCAAGCCCCGCGTGGCCCTTTATATTAAGCTCGTTTAGAGCCTCAATTCTGTCTCGAAAATCCGATATTGTAACCTTCATCGGTTTTAGGACGAGTGAAAGCTGCTCGAGGTTTGAGGTGGACATCTTTACGCGCGCTTCCTCCAAGAGTTTTGACGAGAGCGTTTCAAATTCGGATGCGAGTTTTTTGCGCATCTCTATTTCCGCGTTTTCCCGCTCTGCGAGGCGCTCGGTGAGATTTTTTATATCTTGTCTTGCGATTGTAAGAGAGTTTTGAGCCTCGATTTTTTCGTCGAGAAACCCGGCTGTCTCCGAGAGCCTAGCCTGCATGATTTCTATTTTTTGTTTCGCGGCGGCAAGTTCTGTTTCTGCCCGCATTTTTTCGCGCAGGCGCTCCTCGGATTCGCGCGCGAGCGCGTTCATTCTGTCGGTGGCGGCAGTCCTGCCTTCCTCCGAGCGCGCGAGCGCTTCCCTGCCCGCCGCTGCCGACTTTGCTTCGCGCTCGCAGCGCATGTAAAAAAATGCGGCTGCCGCAGCGAATGCGGCGCACATTACAGCGAGCACAGAGCATGTAAAAATAGCTGTCATTCGGATTCCTCCTCTTCGAGTTCCCTTATAGTTTCCGCGTCTTCCATTTGGGAGTCGGCGTCCGAGTCGGCTGCGCGGTTTACAAAGCGCAAAGCGCCTCTTACAAGGCATTGCGGGTGCGAATCGAATTGCGATTTAAAAAGGTCCAAAATAAATTCCGGGATTTTGTCGACTCCCTCCTCAAACGGGGCTTCGCCCTCTCCAAAAACTTCGCCCTCGCCGGGGTCAGAGAGCACTATTTCTTCGTTTGGTTTCGATTGCCCTGCGCGCCTCTCCACTCTCTCCGCGTAGGCCGACGCAAATTCCCTCGACTCGTCTAAAACTTTTCTAAGCAGCAGGGCTATTTTTTTTTTGCGTCTCGGCGGGAGCCGACGAAAGCTTGTCGAGTTCTTTAATTAGCGTGTTTATTGCCCTTGCCCTGCTTTGCTCCACCGCCTTCAGAAGCGCCACCTCAAAATTCGCCTTCTCCGATAGCCCGTTTTTCATAGACTTTGTAGACGACTGCAAGACGTCGAGCATTCGCATTATCTGCTCGCTCGAAAGCTTTTTTCCTCCGAAATCCGCCTCTCCCGACTTAAAGGAGTCTATCATTGCGCTGCGCAGGGAAATTTGCAGGTCGCACATAGTTCTGTAAAGATCGCAGCCGCTGTCGGCGAGCTCATCGACGCTCTTTACAACCGCTCCATAGTCTCCGCGCGCCATATTTGCGAGCAACCCCGATATTTGCTCGTCAGAGGCAAGCCCGTACACGCCAATGACGTCTTCCACCGAAAGCTTATTTCCGCAGAATGATATCATTTGGTCGAGTATGCTTTGGGCGTCGCGCATTCCGCCGTTTGCGAGCCTGGCTATGGCGCGTATTGCGCTGTCTGTAGCCTCAATTTTCTCCTTTGCGGCTATGTCGGAAAGATGCTTTGCGATAAGCTCCTCTGGTATCGGCCGAAATTCGAAGCGTTGGCAGCGCGAAGTTATAGTCCCCAAAACTTTGTGAGCCTCGGTCGTCGCAAATATAAATTTTACATGCTTTGGCGGCTCTTCAAGCGTTTTTAGGAGCGCATTGAAAGCGTCGGCTGTAAGCGAGTGGACTTCGTCTATTATGTATATCTTATAAGTGCATTGCGCCGGGGCGTACTGGCAGTCCTCGCGCAATTTCCTTATTTCGTCGATTGAGCGGTTCGAGGCGCCGTCAATCTCAACAACATCCATGCACGAGCCGTTCATTATTGCCCTTGAAATGTCGTCGTCTTCCGGGTGCACATTCGGGCCGCCTTTGGCGTTTAATGCTTTCGCAAAAAGCCGCGCGACTGTCGTTTTCCCGGTTCCGCGCGGGCCTACAAACAAATATGCGTGCCCTATCCTGCCGGATTCAATCGCGTTTGTGAGCGTGCGCACAATATGTTCCTGCCCGACAAGTTCCGAGAACTGCTTCGGGCGGTATCTGCGCGCTATTACCTGATAACTTTCGCTCATTCTTTTTAACCCTATTGCCGTTTTTTTTTAACACAAGTTTTTTTTTGCGCCAAAAATATTGTTGAAAGCTCCGCAAATTCTGAAAAAATCGCCTGAAAATGCCTAAAAAACCGACAACCAAAGAAGACAAAGAAGCCGCATACGACGACCTTGAAATGTCGGTTTTGTATAAAATCAGCCGCGCTGTCGCCCAGCGCAAGAATGTCCACGACCTCATCACCGAGACTCTTGACATTCTCGACGGCGAAATGGGGCTAATGCGCGGAACAGTCACCCTGCGCGACGGCGACTACCTTTTCATAGAGGCGGCAGCTGGAATGGACGCCGAAAGCATTCGAAGAGGTGTATATAAAATCGGCGAAGGCGTGACTGGGCTTGTCGCCGCCCAAGCTAAATCGGTAGCCATACCCGACATCTCCAAAAACGAAAGATTTTTGGATAAAACCCGCACTCGGCGCGGCACACAAGATAAAATCGCGTTCGTGTGCGTCCCGATTATCTATATGGAGCAGGTTATCGGAACTTTGAGCATAGACCGCATTTCCGACACCGCAGTTGACCTAAACCGCGACCTCGTCCTGCTTGAAACTATATCCAACATACTCGCCGACGCACTTGCGATGATATATTTAAGGCGCGAGGAGCGCAACAGGCTCCTCGACGAAAACAGGCGCCTAAAACTCGAGCTCAGCACGGAGCTTATGCGGCCAAAAAATATACTCGGCAACTCCGGAGCCATGCAAAAATTCTACCGCGAGCTTGCGAAAGCCGCTCCGCTCTCCACGCCAATATTTTTGAGGGGGGCGACGGGCACAGGCAAGGAGTTGGCCGCTCGCGCCGTATTTGAATCAAACGAGGCGTTTTCGGAAAGGTTTAACGTCGTAAACTGCGCCGCCTTGCCCGACTATTCTCTCGTCGGCGAAATTTTCGGCTACGAGAAAGACTCCCCCGAGCTTGGGCTTTCTGCGAAAGAAGGGCTTCTCGAAAAATATCCGCACTCGACATTTTTCTTCGACGAAGTATCGGAAATATCCCTACCGGCGCAAAAGATGATAGCCGATTTTCTATCAGTCGGGCGCTTCCGCCGGCTGAACGGCTCTGCAGAAATATCTGCCAAGGCGCGCATGATTTTTGCGAGTTCCATAGACATAGAAAAACTTTTGGAGCAAAAACTTTTCGACGAGAATCTCTACGCCGCAATATCGCAAAACATGATATACCTCCCCGCCCTGCGCGACAGAAAGAGCGACATATTGCTTCTTGCCGAGCACTTTGTGGAAAAATACAGCAAGATACACCACAAAGATATACGCAGAATCTCCACTCCCGCCATAAATATGATGACAATTTACGCGTGGCCCGGGAATGTCAGAGAGCTTGAAAACTGCATAGAACGCGCCGTCATATCCTCACACGACTCCGCGATATCCGGATACAACCTGACTCCCGCCGTAAGGTCCGCCTACATGCATAGAAAGCTTCCCTACGGCGAGGACGTCGATTTCATTTCGATAGTGGAGTCGTTCGAGCGCGAGCTTATTACCGAGGCGCTGAAAGCCAACCGCGGGAATGCGGCAGCCGCCGCGCGGAGGCTGAACCTCACCGAGCGCATCATAAACTATAAAATCAAAAAATATTCTATTACCACATCGTGGTATAAATCCGGAAGATAATATGCCTGAAAAAATAATGGTTGCATTGTCCGGCGGCGTCGACAGCGCGCTTGCCATGGCTCTTTTAAAGCAGGAGGGCTTCGAGCTGCGCGCGGCGTATATGAAAACGTGGATGAATGAAGAAGGCATAGACGTTTTTGGGGACTGCCCTTGGCACCAGGATATAATCGACGCCACAGCATGCGCCGAAAAAATAGGCGTTCCCTTTGAAGTTGCCGACATGATTGAGGAGTACAGAAAGCAGATAGTAGAATATCTGGTGGACGAATATCGGCGCGGGCGCACTCCCAATCCAGACGTAATGTGCAACAGAAAAATGAAATTCGGAAAATTTCTGGACTTCGCCCTTTCAAGAGGCTGCGACAAAGTTGCAACCGGACACTACTGCTGCCTGCGCGACAATCCCGACGGCACCCGCGACTTGATGATGGGCGCAGACCCCGGCAAAGACCAATCCTATTTTCTGTGCATGATAACCCAGAACCAGCTCATGCGCGCAGAATTTCCCATAGGTTCCCTTTTAAAAAGCCAAGTTCGCGATCTCGCCCGCTTAAACGGCCTGCCTAACGCCGAAAAAAAAGATTCACAGGGAATTTGTTTTCTCGGGAAAATCCGCATTCAGGATTTTTTGGGGCACTATATTGAGGAAAAGCCTGGCGACATCGTAAATGTCTCGGGAAAAATCCTCGGGCGACACAAAGGCCTTCACAACTACACCATTGGGCAAAGAAAGGGAATCGGCGTGCCTTCCAATACCGACAAAAAATGCTATGTGGTAGTGTCGAAAGACTACAACACAAACAAGCTTGTCGTCGCCTTTGACTCCCCCGATGCGCCGAATCTGTACACGACCCGCGCCGCCTTGGAGTCCGCAAACTGGATTAATAAACCCATTGAAAGCCCGTGCGACATTTACGCCCGCGTGCGCTACCGCGACGGCCTTGTCAGGGCAAGATACTCACCGCTTGGCGGCGGAGAGGGTTTTGTGGAATTTCAGACGCCGCAGCGCGCTATTGCTCCCGGACAGATAATGGCAATCCATGATTTTAACGAGCCTTCCGTCGTGCTTGGCGGCGCGATTTTCAAGTCCACTGGGCAGCCTGTATAAGTTTGGCAAACGCGCCAACTGCCGCAAATTTGCCCGTAATTTCTCACAAATCGCCGCTTTGCGACATTTTTTTTAATCGCAATAAACTGATAGGGGAATTGCCAAGCCGACCCAAATATTATTCAAGCAATCGAGCGGGTTTTCCCGCACTTAAATTGCGAGCAAAAACGCCGCGCACGCTTGGGAAAACAAGCGCAATTTTCCCGTGAATTGCCAAGGCAAGCGCAACGGGCGGAGCGCGTTAAAAAAACAGAGCTAAATAGAGCGGTAATATTCCATTGCCGACTTAAATATCGGCGAAGATCTGTCTTTTGCGCGCCTAAAATATTCGGATAGCGTCGCGTTAGCCTCGCGCCGCAGACCGAGAGAATAGAGCGATTGCGCCGCATAATAATATGCTCTCGCCCCCCAGTATTCATATTTAAAATATAGCACAAACACTCTCTCAAAGTAAGCGTGCGCCTTTCCCCATTCGCCCTGCTCAAACCAGTTTAGCCCCGTTTTATAGGTCGCCTCAGCTGCGAGCTCCCCACGGGCTGCCTTGTTCATAACTACCTTCAAATACACTGCGTCGGCGTCCGCGTATTTTTTTAGGAATCGCAAAGCGTCAGCCTCGGCAATTAAAAGGCGGCCTTGGTATGCCATTTCTGGAGGCGCGAGAAATTGCGCTGTCTTCGCGAAAGCAAGCCCCTTTTCGTAATCTTTTTTAGCCGTATAATATTCCGAAAGTATAAGGGCCGCCCTCCATGAGAACGGAGCCTGCGAATATTCTGAAAGCGACTTTTCAAGAGCTTGTACGTCGAAATTCTCATCGCCCGAAGCCCGCAACTGGTCTATTTTTTCAATCTGCCCCAAAAGCGATAGTTCTGCTTGCGGAGGGGTTATTTTTTCTCCCTTTAAAATCTGCAATCTGCCGAGAGAAACACCATTGGAGGCTTCTAGCCCGGAGATATCCATAGCTTCAGCAAAATCGTTTTTTGAAAGGCGCGCGTCTATAAAAACATCGACACCCACAGCGGAGATGGAAGCAAAGTTTTTTTTCAAAGATTCCAAAAAAAGATTCTTTGCCGAATCTTTTTTGCCGACCGCCCAAAGAGCGGAGGAATAATACCAGATAGTGTCCGCCGAAGCGTCAGGGGTAGCAAATTTAGACAAAGTACTCTCCGCAATTTCCGGCTTGCCGTTAAGAAGTGCAATCCTCGCGCACTGCACCGCCGCCGTTGCGTCCATTCCCTTTGGCGCGTATTTTACGGCGTATTCGAGGAGCTTAAAGGCGTCTGTCGAGCCCTCGTTCGCGTAAATCGAGCCCAAAAAGAACGCAGCAACCCCCGATTCCTGTGAGCCGTCGAGCTTGACCTGCTTAAAAAGCTCTTTCGCCGAGGCGTAATCGCCACGCGCGTAAAATGAGGCGCCGCGCTCTATAAAATCTTTGGCGGGCGTTTCGGTTGCGGCGGAGACCGCGTTTGCGGCAATCAGAAGCGCCGCGCATATTTTTAGAAAAACTCGCATAATATATCTTTTAATTCGTCCAAAGTTTTAATTTTTAAAATTTCTACTCTCGCGCGCTTGAATCCCGATGCTTCGCGCAAGAAGCGAATTACGCGGCTTCTTATGTGGATAATGTTGCCCGCAGACACTCCGGAATCGCGGCCGTCGCACATTAGTTCCGCATATTTTAGCGCGAGCTTTGCGCGCTCTGAGGCGCTTGGCGGAATGTATTTTTCCCCCGCGATGTCGCTTTTTACGCGCGAAAAAATCCACGGATTTCCGAGAGCCGCGCGCCCGATCATAAAGCCCGCGCAGGCGCTTGAATGCAAGCTTTCGGCTGACAGCTTTTCGACCGAGCCGTTGCCAATCAGCGGGACGGACAAGGCCTCGGCCGTGCGCTCAATAAGCTCCCAATCTGCGTCGCCCGAATATCCCTGCGATTTAGTGCGCCCATGCAGAGTAATCATCTGCGCGCCCGCGTTTTGGAGATCTATCGCGGCTTGCGGCACGACTATTTCCCTAAGAGACCACCCGGTACGCATCTTAGCCGTAATGGGCGTCCTCTCGACCGCAGAAGACATCGCCTCGATTATTCGCGCCATTTGTGGGACATTTTTTAAAAGCGCGCTTCCCGCTCCGGCGCCGACGGCGTTGGGCGCGGGGCATCCAAAATTTACGTCGATGAAATCCGGAGATATTCGGTCCTCAACTATTTTTGCCGACAGAGCCATTTCTTCGGCGTCGGAGCCAAAAATCTGAACTCCGAACGGTCTGTCAGCCTCGGAGAACGAGAGTTTTTCAAAGACTCGCGCGGCGTCGGAAATTATCGCGCGGCAATAGACAAACTCGCTAACCACCGCATCTGCGCCCGATTCCCTAAAAATTCTGCGGCACGCGCTGTCGGTGTATCCCGCCATTGGCGCGAGAAACAAAATATTTTTTTTTAAAAACTCCATATAACGAATCCCTGCGCCGCCTTGACGCAAAATACGCCGAGATTGTAAGCCAAATGCGCCGCAACGCACGGAATGAGCGAGCGCATTTTATTTTGCGGGCAGAATCGGAGTGCATAGAACACCATCGACGACAAAAATACAAATATTGTATCGCGCGCCGCTTTTTCAGTGAGATTGATTGTAAAGCTTGCCTCCGCCAAACCGCCGTTTTCCGGAATGGAAAAATCCCAGAAGAACGGATGGCAAAGCGCAAATATGAGTGAGAATAAAATTGCGCTCCCCCATAAGAGAAGTTTCCCCTTGTTTTGAACAATCAAATATCCCCTGAAAATCAACTCCTCGATAAATGCCGCCGCAGTCCAAGAGAAAATCGCCATGAATGAAACCTTTGTCTGCTCCTCGACACCTCCGCCGGCTATTTCCGCCGCCGTTATTGCTGCGAGTAATACAACTCCGCACATGGCGCCAAAAACTGCCAATTTTATTGAAACAGGCCTCGCCCCAGGGAATTCCCCTTTTGCAGGAGTCCCAGTACGCACAAAATTGCGCGTATCGGAAAGCCACATTTTAAACAGCCATGCCGCCACTGCGAACATGCCTAAGGAATAAAGAACGTCGTCCTGAAACATATCAGCTTACGGCTCCCCAGATAATTATCGCGATTTGCAGGACTACCATCGCCGCCACGCATGCGTAAACGAACACAAAAAACTTGTCTGTCTTATATTTTGCTATTGGCGGAACTTTGTTTTCTTTCATAACGACCTATATAAATATGTATATATAAATATAATCTTTCCAGCGTCCGCTTTTTCAAGTAAAAACGCCAATTAGAACGCCTTTTTTGCAAAAAAATTATTTTTTTTCAAAAAAAAAGTGTTGCAAGATTGTATTGAGTTCGGACAATTACGGCTTCATTTATACGATTTTTATCAACAAAATCAAAAGGAATAAAAATGGCAATCAAAGTAGGCATTAACGGTTTCGGCCGTATCGGCCGCATGGTTTTCCGCGCAGCAGTAGAAAACTTTGCTAATGACATCAAGATCGTTGGCATCAACGACCTCCTCGACCCCGACTATCTGGCGTACATGCTCAAGTACGACTCCGTACACGGCAGATTCGACGGCGATATCAAGGTTGAAGGCAACTTCCTCGTCGTAAACGGCGAAAAAATCCGCATCACCGCGGAAAAAGATCCTGCCAACCTCAAGTGGGACGAAGTTGACGCCGATGTCGTTGTGGAATCCACAGGCTTCTTCCTCACAGAAGAACTCGCTTCCGCTCACCTCAAAGCCGGCGCCAAAAAAGTCATCATGTCCGCTCCCTCCAAGGATGCGACCCCGATGTTTGTTTACGGCGTAAACGACAAGTCCTATGCGGGCCAGAAAATCATTTCCAACGCTTCCTGCACAACAAACTGCCTCGCACCCATTTCGAAGGTGCTCAACGACAAGTTTGGCATCAAGCGCGGCCTCATGACGACCGTACACGCTGCGACAGCCACCCAGAAGACTGTTGACGGTCCCTCCAAGAAAGACTGGAGAGGCGGCAGAGGCATCCTCGAAAACATAATCCCCTCCTCCACCGGAGCGGCAAAGGCTGTCGGCAAGGTTCTCCCCGAACTCAACGGCAAGCTCACCGGTATGTCCATGCGCGTTCCCACTTCCGACGTTTCGGTCGTTGACCTCACCGTCGAACTCAATAAGGAATGCACCTACGAAGAAATCTGCAAGGCTATGAAGGAAGCTTCCGAAGGCGAACTCAAGGGCATTCTCGGCTACACTGACGAAGCCGTCGTCTCCACAGACTTCCGCAACTGCCCGAAGACCTCCATCTTCGACGCAAAGGCCGGCATACAGCTCGACCCGACCTTCGTAAAGGTCGTATCTTGGTACGACAACGAATGGGGCTATTCCAACAAAGTTTTGGAAATGGCTCGCGTTATCGCCAAGTAGCAGGGGAGAATCCCCTGCACCTCCGCGACTAACGTCGCGGTCTTGCGATAAAACAGGCGCGCATTTACAGCGCGCCTTTTTTGTATCCACTACGCATTGCTTGGCTTTTAATTAATATTTTATCTAAATTTTTTTTATAAAAGCTAATTTTATTAAAAATTTTTATAGATAAAATATTCTCCTCAACACAGACTTTTATTTCGCTTGTGAAAATTGCAAATGAAATAGAAATATATTCAACAGGCAATCCCGATTATAGGTATTTTGTTGACACTAAAAAACGCAAAAAATATATTTTTTTTATGAATAAGTTTATATCTCTTTTGACTGTATCACTCATTATTCCTTCAGCGTCATTTTGCGATATGATGTCCGATGTTGTAGGGGACGTGACAATGCCGCCGCCCACGGACATTTCCCAAAACTTTCCTTATGGCATAACCGCAAAAACGCCCCCTTACATACAAAAAATTTTAAGTAAAAAAGGGCGCGCTCCGTATCGAATGAACCTGCGCATATTCCAAGGGTGCCCCACAATTGAGGCATCTAAAAACGGAAGATTGTGGGCGGCGTATTTCGGCAGCAACGAACAAAATGAGGGCAACGGAATGTTTTCCAAAAAAGAAAAAATATTCCCATATCAGCCAAACGATGTTGTACATGCTGGGCAATTCACAGTAATAGCTACAAGCGCCGATGGCGGCAAAACTTGGAAGGAAGTTTTCGTGTTCGATCCCTCAAAAGTCATGAATGGGACTTCGAGCGATCCCCTACTTTGGAAAGACGCCGACGGGAATATCCGCTTTACAGTAGTGCGGAATATGGATGTTGGCGATAAGGAAATCGGCACAACCGCCACTTGGGAATTTATAATGCTCGATCCTGAGAGTGAAAATACGGGCTGGTCAAAGCCAAGACTTGTTTGCAAAGCAAACGCCTCCGTAATGAAGCCTCTCGTATTCCCGGACGGTTCGCTTTTGAGACCGTGTGCCACATGGGGAAATCCGCACAAGGCCTATTTTATAAAAGAATCGCGCGACGGAAAAGCAGAATTTGTATCGCGCATAAACGACGATAAAATCAATTTTGGAGAGCAGTCGGTTATTCTCCGTAAAGACGGGTCAATATTTTCAACTTTGCGCCGCCATCCGTGGAATCCTGTCACGGGATTTGAATCGCGAGACGGCGGCAAAACTTGGAAAGAAGTAGGTTTCCCTGAAAAAATTTCAGTCGGAACAAAAACTGTTTTATTTAGGGCAAAGTCTGGAAACCTCATACTTGTAGGCAACGACGCAAAAATTGTAAAAATTGAAAATGACAAACCCGAATTTGAAGAAGTGCGCGGCTTTGACGGCAAAATGATAAAGCCGCGCGGGCTCAGAACTTGCATGACCGCATTTATAAGCTACGACGACGGGAAAACATTCCCCAAAAAAATACTGCTCGACGAGCGTTCTACCAGCTACCCGTCAATTTGTGAACACGACGGCTTTCTTTATATCGCCTACGACAATTCGCGCACTGGATACAAACATCAGGAAATTATGCTGGCAAAAATTACGGAAGCTGATATCGAGGCCGGGAAACTCGTAAATCCCGAGTCAAAGTTGAAGATGGAAATATCTGCTCCGTACAAGCACGGCGGCGGAGTAAGAAAAGACGACAAACTCCTTTGATGCCACAAAAGCCGCCCTCCTCGGCGGCTTTTTTTATATTTTTAAGCTTTCCAAATAATTTGAATTTTTTTGCGCGCATATTTTTCTAACAATACGCATTTCCTATCCATAGTTTGATAGTTTGCATTAACACCAAAAAATTCTGTATTTAGTAAAAAAACCTTTTTTTTGACTCTTTTAAAAAACTTGCAATCCCCAGGTTTGCGTGCATTATTTTTTGCAATTTTTATATAAAAACTCCAACCGTAAAAATTATGTCACAGATAAAGACGATAAAAGACGTGGATCTCAAAGGCAAAAAAGTCTTTGTGCGCGTAGACTTCAACGTCCCCTTCGACAACAAAGGGGAAATTAGCGACGACACCCGCATCGTTGCGGCTCTGCCGACGATAAAATACCTTATAGACGAAGGCGCCATGCTTGTTTTGACAAGCCACCTCGGACGCCCAAAGAGCAAGGAAGATAAACAATTCTCCCTCGCGCCCGTCGCCAAGGCCCTCTCGGAAAAACTCGGCAAGCCTGTCGTATTTGTTGACGATTGCATCGGCCCGAAGGTTAAGGAAGCTTGCGCTGCCATGAAACCCGGAGATGTCGTTTTGCTCGAAAATTCCCGCTTCTATCCCGAAGAAAAGAAAAACGACCCCGAATTCGCCAAAAAGCTCGCCGAAGACACCGGCGCTGAGGCGTATGTCAACGACGCTTTCGGCACGGCCCACAGAGCCCATGCGACAACCGCAGGAGTCGCCGCGTATCTCCCGATTAAAGTTGCGGGGCTTCTTATCGAAAAGGAACTCGAATTCCTCGGCTCGAAAACTGAAAATCCGGAACGTCCCTTCACTGTAATTCTTGGCGGAGCAAAGGTTTCCGACAAGATTACGGTTATAGACTCCCTTCTCGACAAGTGCAATTCCATGCTTATCGGCGGCGCAATGGCTTATACCTTCGCGCTCGCGCAGGGGAAGAAAGTCGGGAAGAGCCTTGTTGAAGCCGACAAGGTTGATCTCGCGCTCGCCGCTCTCAAAAAGGCGAAGGACAAGGGCGTCAATTTCCTATTGCCTGTCGACAATGTCGTTTGCCAAACGATAGATTTCGCGGCTGGAACTGTCGGCGAATTGAAGGTAATGGAAGATATCGAAGACGGCTGGGCAGGCGTTGATATCGGCCCCAAGACTGTTGAGCTTTACAAGAATGAAATTGCCAAGAGCAAAACCATTCTTTGGAACGGCCCGATGGGCGTATTTGAAATTAAAGAATGCGCTAAGGGCACTTTCGCAATCGCGGAAGCGGTCGCAAAGAGCGACGCCATAAGCATTGTCGGCGGCGGCGACTCCGTAAAAGCTGTGAAAAAGAGCGGCTATGCGAAAGACGTCACATTTATTTCCACAGGCGGCGGCGCTTCTCTCGAATTCCTCGAAGGCAAGCAGTTGCCAGGTGTCGCAGTTCTCGACAGAAAATAATTTTAACACAAGGAGAATAAAAAAATGTCCCGCAAATATTTCATAGCAGGAAATTGGAAAATGAACAAAACGGCCGTCGAAGCGACCGCTTTGATAAAGGCAATTAACGAAAAAGCCGGCTCTCAGACCAAGGTTGACGTAGCTGTATGCCCGCCTTTCACCGCTCTCGACGCGGCTTCCAAGGCGCTTGCAGGCTCAACCGTAAAGCTCGGCGCACAAAACATGTATTTTGAAAAAAGCGGCGCCTACACGGGCGAAATCGCCGCTGACATGCTCAAAGAATTCGGCTGCACCTATGTCATTCTTGGTCACAGCGAACGCCGCGAATACTTCAAAGAATGCAACTGCCTGATCAATAAAAAAGTGAAGGCGGTACTCGCAAACGGAATGAATCCTATCCTCTGCGTTGGCGAAAAGCTTGAAGAGCGCGAAGCCGGCAAGACCCTCGACATTGTCTCCGAGCAGACGGTAAAGGGCCTTGAAGGTTTAACTGCTGCCGAGGCTGAAAAAGTTGTAATCGCTTACGAGCCTGTATGGGCTATCGGAACTGGCAAAACTGCAACTCCTGCAGTGGCTCAGGAAGTGCATGCAGCAATCCGCAAGATTCTTGCCGACACTTTTGGCGCAGAAGTTGCCGAAAAAATGCAGATTCTCTATGGCGGCTCAATGAAGCCCGAAAATGCCGACGCGCTCCTCGCCGAAAAAGACATTGACGGCGGCCTTATTGGCGGCGCGGCATTGAAGGCTGACAGCTTTGTAGCCCTCATTGAAAGTGCCTCAAAAGCATTGTAATTTTGCTTAAATTTTCCAAGAGCCGGGTGCATAAACGCCCGGCTTTTTTTATACAAAAATCCATTGCTGACTGTTAGGCCAACATTGTCTGTGCTCATTGCGCAGGGCTTTTTTATATGAATTTTCAGATAGGCTTGCGCCGTTTAATCCGCGCGGGCTCATTGCGCAGGGCTTTTTTTATATGAATTTTCTGCCAGTTTCTATGCGTTTAATAAAAATGCTTCAAAAAAATATAAAAAAAGGCGCAAAGAAAGGAATATGCTTGCAAGGAAAGCAAATTTTTGAGGTTATAGAGTGCAAGGTCGGGCCCCATGCAATTTGCGGCGGCGCGAACCCCGCCAGATCCGGAAGGAAGCAACGGTAGCGATCACCCAAATGTGCCGTGGGTCGCCTGACCCCCTACTCTTTATTTTTTTTAAACTCATGGCTTCCGAATCCGACATTTTTATAAAAAATGCGCCTGCGCATGTGGCGATAATTATGGACGGCAACGGAAGGTGGGCTAAGGAACGCGGGAAACCGCGCATTTTCGGGCATAAAGAAGGCGCCAACAGAATCCGTGAAGTGATGGACGCCGCGAGGGAAGCCGGAGTCAAGTTTCTTACCCTCTACGCGTTTTCTTCCGAAAACTGGAATAGGCCGCAAGATGAGGTCGAAGCTTTGATGAATTTGCTTGTCTCCGCAATAAATGAATACGGTGGGGAGCTTGTTGAAAATAAAATACGATTCCGCACTATAGGCGATATCTCAGCCCTTCCGCAAAAATGCCAAGACGCCGTTGAAAATCTTTCTAAAAAAACCGAAAACTTTTCGGAATCTACCCTTGTGCTCGCACTAAATTATGGCTCGCGCGACGAAATCGCAATGGCTGCGAGAAAACTTGCAGAAATGGTTTTGAAAGAAGGCTTGAAGCCATCATCGATAAATTGGGAAAAAATTTCCGGCCAGCTGTACACTTCCGACATTCCTGACCCAGATTTAATAATTAGAACTTCCGGTGAACAGCGCCTGAGCAATTTCTTAATGCTCCAAGCAGCATATTCGGAACTCTACTTTACCGACGTTTATTGGCCGGATTTCGGCAGAAAGGAATTTCTCAAAGCTGTCGAGGAATTTAAACTGCGCGAAAGGCGTTATGGCAAAACCGCCGATCAACTCTAAATAACTGTATGTTAGCCAGGACTTTTAGCACGATTCTGCTTTGGGCGGCAACTTTGCTTGCAATAATATATTTTGCCGCCTACGGCTGGGCGGTCATAGTGGCGCTACTCTCGGCTGCCGCACTGCATGAAGTTTTTGAGGTCCAAAGGAAAATCGGATTTAAACCTTCGGAGACTTTTGGTCAAATTGCCTCTATCGCAATATTTTTATGCGTTTGGATAGATGCGGAACTGGGCGTATCCGGCGGATTCGGTGGAAGTTTGGCGTTTGCGCTTTCACTCATGGCAATATCTTGCTGCGTCCTAAAACACCCGTATTCCGATTTTTTTAAAGAGACGACTTTGCCTACAATTTGCGCTATATCAACTGTACCATTCATGCTGCAGTGGCTCGTTGTCTTAGGGTTTGTGGATTTCGGATTGTCGAGATACACTGGCGTTATACTTTCAATTTGGATTTTGGCCGCCGCTAAATTTTCCGACGTCGGCGCGTATGTTCTTGGTTCGGCATTTGGCCGACACAAAATGGCCCCGTCCATAAGCCCCAAAAAGACATGGGAAGGAGCCGCGGGAGGGCTTTTTTCATCAGCCGCGGTGTCGGCGGCAATCGCCTGCGGTTTTGCCGATTCCTTGCCAGCTCAATTTACTCCGCCCATTGCCGCCGCCGCCGGTATTTTAATTGGAGCAGTCGCTATACTCTCAGACCTCCTCGAATCAGTCTTTAAAAGAGTCGCCGGAGTCAAGGACTCAGGCTCTTTGATTCCCGGAATTGGAGGCGCGCTCGACCTAGCCGACTCGCTACTTCTTTCGGCTCCGCTTGGAACGGTTCTGCTAATCTTTATACTTCAACTATGAAACGCAAAAATCTTGTGATACTCGGGGCAACAGGCTCCATCGGGGACAGCACCCTTAAAGTCGTAAGGGGAAATCCCGAAAGGCTAAACGTCCTCGGAATCGCCGGCAGAAAAAACTACGAAAAACTCGCCAAAATCGCAGACGAATTTAATGTGCGCCACGTTGCAATTTTTGACGACGCCGCCTACGACGCCGCAGTGGAATCCGGACTTTTCAAGGGGCGCAAACTATATAGAGGCGCCGAAGGGCTTATGGAAATATCCGTTTTGCCCGAAGCCGACACGCTAGTTGCAGCGGTAGTTGGAACGCAGGCTCTAAAACCGACTTTAGCCGCAATTCGCGCAGGCAAAGATATTGCGCTTGCGAACAAAGAGCTGCTGGTAATGGCCGGAAAATTTGTCATGGGATACGCGAAGGAAAACAACGTTGCGATTCTTCCGCTAGACTCCGAGCACAACGCGATATTCCAGTGCATTAACGGCGAGCGCAAGCGCGACATCGCAAAGCTTCTAATAACAGCCTCCGGCGGAATGTTCCGCGACTACACGCGCGAGCAAATGCTCTCAATAAAGCCCCAAGACGCCCTGCGCCACCCGAATTGGAAAATGGGCCCGAAAGTCACGATAGACTCCTCTACTCTCGCCAACAAGGGGCTTGAAGTAATAGAGGCAAAATGGCTTTTCGGCGTCGAGCCTGAAAATATACAGGTGGTTGTGCAGAGGCAGAGCCTCGTCCACTCTATGGTGCAATTTGTAGACGGGTCTGTTTTGGCGCATTTTTCGCCGCCGTCGATGACTTTCGCTATTTCCCACAGCCTGCTCTACCCCGAGCGCGGGAATTGCGTCTGCGAGCCCATAGATTTCTCAAAGGGCTTTTCGATAGACTTTGCGCCGCCGGATACGGAGCGCTTCCCGTGTTTAAAGCACGCGTACAACGCGCTGAAAGCGGGCGGGACGGCCACGGCTATATTCAACGCCTCAAATGAAGTTGCGGTATCCCGCTTCATAGAGGGAAAACTTCCGTGGATAAAAATACCAAACGTTATAGAAAAAACCCTCGAAGCCGTATCGGCAAAGGATCCACAGACACTTGACGACATTCTCGCCGACGATGCGCTCGCGCGCGTCAAAGCCCTTGAAATTGCTGAGTCAATCGCGTAAATGACGGATATAGCTGAAATTTTTTCAAACACTTGGGCGATAATACTCGTTCTGCTGTTTTTCGGCGGCTCGATTTTTATACACGAACTCGGCCACTTTCTCGCCGCAAAGATGCGCGGGCTTAAAGTAACTAAATTTTCAATAGGGTTTGGGCCTGCCATATTCTCGCGCAAGGGCAAAGACGGCTGTGAATACCTCGTGGGCGCGCTTCCCCTCGGCGGATATGTCGCGATTCCGCAACTTGCCGACTTGTCCGCATTGGAGGGAACAGACCCCTCGGAAGGCAAAAACCTTCCAAAGGCTTCGTGTACCGACAAGGTTATAGTAAGCGCGGCGGGCGCATTTTTTAATCTATTGCTCGCGGCGTTTCTCGGGCTATTTGTATGGATTTTCGGCGTCCCCACAAGCGACTCGGAAGCGACAACTGTCGTCGGATACGTTTCAAAGACCATTACTGGCGCCGATGGGAAATCGGTAGATTCGCCGGCGCACAAGGCTGGATTGCTCCCGGGCGATAAAATATTGGCTGTTGACGGGGCCGAAGTGTCAGACTTCATGCAGATTATAGAGAAAATCGCGATAGGTTCGGGGCGCACTGTAAGTGGCTCTCCCAAAGCGGTGCTCGAAATCCAAAGAGGCACGGACATTTTTCCGGTGGAAGTTTTCCCGGAGCTTATAAAAACAAATCCGTCCTCCGGCGACGAGATACGCATGATAGGCATATCTCCCGCTATGACTATGAAGATCGGTTCTCTTATGGACGGCTCTCCCGCAAAGGCCGGAGGAGCAAAACCCGGCGATGTAGTCGTATCCATAAACGGGCAAAAACTTTATTCAAATATGCAGCTTTCCGACATTTTGGCAAAAGTCGAGGAAGGCGAAACTGTGGAGCTTGGCGTAATCCGCGACGGCACTTCGATATCGCTAAAAATTGCCCCTGCGAAAATTGCTCTTACAAAGTCCCTTTGCAAAGTAAAACTTCCAGACGGAGCAGGATTTTTATCATTCATTTCGGTATCTCCAAAAAATCCATCAAAGACTTCCGCAGAAACAATAAAGCTTTTCTCGGAGGAGGCGGCGTATCCGCAGTTCTCAAAAATCGAGGCGGGAGACATTCTTTACAGAGTCGGCCAAACCCGGGTTGAGTCGCTGTCGCAGCTAAACGCTCTAATAAATGCGGGCCTTGGCCCGGACGGTGCCGCAATGTTCTTTTCCGACGAGAATATGAAGTTGAAATCGGTGCACCTTCCCGCCGGCTCCTCATCCGAAATACTGCCGCCGCGCGAAAAAATGATGCTCGGATACATTCTTGAAAACGTAATAGTTGTGCGCCACCCATCCATCGCAAAACAATTCCGCGACAGTCTCGAACGCACGTACTCCGCAATGGCGAGCCTCGTTAACCCGCAAAGCGATGTCGGGATTGCGAGCCTTGCGGGACCGGTAGACATCGGCAGGGTTATTTACAAGCTCTCTCTTACAGACATCTCTTTGATGCTCTCCTTCGCGGTTCTGCTAAACGTTAACTTGGCGATTTTAAATATGCTTCCAGTTCCGGTTCTCGACGGGGGCCACATTTTGTTTGCGCTGATTGAAAAAGTTCGCGGAAAGCCCCTGCCGCCCTCTTTCTTCATGGCGGTTCAGTCCTTCTTTTCAATCCTTTTTATGGTGCTTATGGGGTATGTGGTATACCTCGGATTTTTAAGATGGAACGGAGATTCAAAATACGAATCTTCCATGGAAAAAACCTCGCAATATTATTTAAAGGACATTTCATTTAAAAAACATGAATAACTATTGCCTATCAAGATTCAACTGCGTCAGAAAACCGGTTCGCACTGTCCATGTGGGGGGCGTCGAAATCGGCGGCGATAAAATCGTCGTGCAATCAATGACAAATACCAAAACCTGCGATGTTGACGCTTCCGTGCGCCAGTGCATACAGCTCGCCGAGGCCGGATGCCAAATCGTAAGGCTTACGGCGCAGAATCTCGATGCGGCAAAGGCTCTCGGGGAAATTTCAAAAAAATTCCGCGCGGCTGGCTTTGAAACGCCGCTTGTTGCGGACATACATTTTCTGCCGGCAACTGCTATGGAGGCTGTTGAACATGTAGAAAAAATACGCGTAAACCCCGGCAACTTTACGGACAAACAGCGCACAGACTCCAATGCGGAATATTCCGACTCGGACTACGCCGCCGACCTCGAGCGCGCCCGCGAAAAATTCATACCCCTCGTCCGCCGATGCAAAGAGCTTGGCAGAGCCATACGCATCGGTACAAACCACGGCTCGCTATCCGACAGAATAATCCGCAGGTACGGCGACACCCCAGAGGGAATGGTAGTAGCCGCATTTGAGTTTGCGCGCATGTGTATCGACGAAAACTTCCACAATTTCCTATTCTCGTTTAAATCGAGCAATACGCGCGTCATGACACAAGCTTACAGGCTCGCGGCTTCAAAAATGAGCGCGGAGCTCGGGGCATCGTACCCCCTGCACTTGGGAGTGACCGAAGCGGGACTCGGGATTGACGCCCGCGTAAAAAGTGCAATGGGCATAGGCGGCCTGCTATTCGACGGGCTTGGAGACACTATAAGAGTGTCCCTTACGGAGGATCCCGTCGAGGAGATACCTGTCGCGCTTTCGCTCGCGCGCCTTGCGGAAAAGGTGCGCTCAGCCAAGGCTGTCGCGCAAAAACCGGAAGGGATTGACTTTTACTCGTACTCGCGCCGCAAATGCCGGACCCTCGAATGTGGAAAGCTTAAAATCGGAGCCAAAGCGGTTCCCGCGGCAGCAGCTTTCGGTAAGACTTCATGCGCGGATTTTTGCGTAATAGACGGCGTTGCCAAGCTTGAAAACGGCGCAAAACTGGAAATTTCGGCGTACGGGGCAAATGACTCCCAGAAACTCGCCGCAGACGCCTCCCGCGCCCAGATTTTGGCCGCCCTTGTAGATACTGCCGACATAAAGGCGCTCGCTCCAACCTTAAAAAGCACAACCAATGTGGTATTGATAGTGCCCTCCCCTGCGGACGGCCGCCACAGCGTAGGCGAAGCGAGAATGTTTGCTGCGACCTTGCGCGAATTTGGCATAGACGCGCCGATATGGCTTAAATTCGACAAGTCTATCGCTGTAAATCCCGAAGCCGACGAGATGGGGCTGTTGAACGAGGCCGCCATATACATCGGATCCCTAATGGTGGACGGCATAGGCGACATCGCCTCAGTCGAAATAACAGGCGACCCCCAAAAAGACGCCAAATATTGTCTCGCAATACTGCAAGGAGCGCGCGCGCGCCGCTCAAAAGCCGAGTACATCGCATGCCCGAGCTGCGGGCGCACCCTGTACGATATTCAAGACGCATTTGCCAAAATACAGGCGGCGACGAGCCATCTAAAAGATGTCACAATCGGAGTAATGGGCTGCATTGTAAACGGCCCCGGAGAAATGGCAGACGCCGACTTCGGCTATGTCGGCGGAGCTCCCGGTAAAATAAACCTCTATAAAAACAAAGTCTGCGTTGAAAAAAACATTCCCCAGGAGAAATCCATCGAGAGGTTGGTTGAGCTAATTAAAAAAGAGGGGCGTTGGACTGAACCAAAGGTAAAATAAGTTTTTGTAAATATTTTGCATTGGCAAACGCTGGATTTACGGAAAATCCGCGCTTTAAAATAAAAAAAAACGCGCTTATCGGGCGCGTTTTTTTTATTTTTTGAAGGCAAAAATCAGGCGTTTTTTTCAAATAAAATGTTGCCTAAGCGCTAAGCGTATATAATATTACTAATATGCCGCCAACAAAGTGGGGGACTCTCTTTTTTTTTGCGGGTTGACGCGGAGTCGGCGGCTTGAAAAATCGGCGCAAAAAAGGCAAGAAATATCGGAAAATTTTACCGTAAAAACGGCCTTTCCCGCCCGAGAAATGAATTTAATAAAAATAAATAAAAATGGCTGATATAAACAAATCTAACGACAATTACGACGCGTCAAAGATACAAAAGCTCGAAGGGCTGGAAGGCGTGAGAAAACGCCCCGACATGTATATCGGAGACACTAACGAAAGAGGGCTGCACCACTGCGTATTTGAAATTGTGGACAACTCGATAGACGAGGCCCTCGCCGGATACTGCAATCTCATAAAAGTAAGCATTCACAACGACGGCTCATGCTCTGTGGAGGACAACGGCCGCGGCATACCGGTCGATATCCACCCCAAATATAAAATTCCCGCACTCGAGCTTGTCATGACAAACCTCCACGCAGGCGGAAAATTCGGCAAGGGCGCCTACCAAGTATCGGGCGGTTTGCACGGCGTCGGCGCAAAGTGCGTAAATGCAGTCTCGGAATATTTTGAAGTCGAGGTCCGCAAGGGCGGGAAAATTTACAAAATGGAATTTTCCCGCGGCAAAACGACCATGCCAATGACCATCATCGGCAACACTAAAACGACCGGCACAAAAATCACCTTCATTCCGGACCCGCAAATATTCACCCTCACGAGGGAGTTCAAGTACGAGATTCTTTCCAAACGCCTAAGGGAACTCGCGTTCCTCAATCCGGGCATTACAATCGAGCTATCCGACGAACGAATCAACAAGCGCGAAACTTTTAACTTTAAAAACGGGATTTCCGAATACGTCCAATACCTCAACCGCGCAAAGGTGGTCGTAAACCCGAAAGTCATATACTTTTCGGGCGAAGCTCCCGCCGCAGAAGGCTCCGATTCCCTCATTAAAGTCGACATAGCCCTGCAATACAACGACTCCTACAATGAGCAGGTTTACGCCTACGCAAACTCAATCTTCAATGTCGAGGGCGGAACGCATCTGAGCGGTTTCAGGACCGCCCTCACCCGCGTAATAAACAACTACGCGAAGGCCAACGGCCTCATAAAGGACAAAGATCCCGCGATATCGGGCGACGACTGCCGCGAAGGGCTCACCGCAGTAATTTCGGTAAAAGTTCCCGAGCCGCGCTTTGAGGGCCAAACCAAAACAAAACTTTCCAACGGAGAAGTTGACGGCATAGTCCAAAAAATCGTCGGCGAAAAATTAAAGTACTATTTTGAGACAAACCCCTCAATTGCAAAAAAAATAATAGATAAATGCGTCATGGCAGCGCGCGCGCGCGACGCCGCCCGCAAAGCGCGCGAGACAGTCCGCAAGACCGTCCTCTCCGCAGGCGGCCTCCCCGGGAAACTAGCCGACTGCTCGGAAAAAGACCCGTCTTTGTGCGAGCTTTACATTGTCGAGGGCGACTCCGCAGGCGGTTCCGCCAAAATGGGGCGCGACAGAAAATACCAGGCTATTTTGCCGATAAGGGGAAAGCTTTTAAACGTCGAGAAAGCGCGCCTAGACAAGGTGCTAAACAACAACGAAATCCGCACAATAATCACCGCTTGCGGAACAGGCATAGGCGAGTCCGGCGAGGGCGCGTTTGACGTTACTAAGGCGCGCTACCACAAGGTCGTCATAATGACCGATGCCGATGTCGACGGCTCGCACATCAGGACTCTGCTTCTGACGTTCTTCTTCCGCCAAATGCGCGGGCTCATTGAAAACGGATACGTGTACATCGCCCAGCCTCCCCTCTATAGAATAAAAAGAAAAAAGCGCGAGCAGTACGTTATGAACGACGCCGAAATGAATAAAATACTCCTCACTCTCGGCTCAGAGGACGTCACCCTAACGCGCGTGCGCGACAATTTTGAATTCCCGCCGCAAAAAGTCGACAAATTGGTGGAAATGCTCTCGCGCCTCGAAACGCTTGGGCACGGGATTACCCGCTATGCATGCTCGCTTTCGACGTATCTCGACACGAACCGCGAAGGCAAGCTTCCCAAGTATATTGCCCGCGTGAGAACAGGAAACAAGGAGGAATTCAAGTACATTTTCGACGAGGACGAACGCTCAAAATTCTTTGTGGAGTACGGCAACTCCGAGGATATTTTTGAAGGCAACACAATCCGCGAAGTTGTGGACGAGCTTGGAAACAAAGTCCAGCAGCGAATAAATGTGTACGAAATCTACGAGGCGCACCAAATAGAAAAAATCCTCGCGGAATTCGCAAAAGTCGGGCTTGTCGTGCAGTCGTTCACTCCCACCGAGGAGCCGCGCTACATATTAACGGAAAACCTCGGCGCCGACAAAAAGAACGAATACAAGCTATACAGCATTCTCGAATTAGTCTCAAAGATACGAGAGCTCGGCAGAAGGGGGCTTAGCATACAGCGCTACAAAGGCCTTGGTGAAATGAACGCCAAACAGCTCTATGAAACAACCATGGACCCGAATAAGCGCTCATTCCTTAAAGTGTCGATTGACGACGCAGCTGAGGCTGACGCAACATTCTCGATGCTGATGGGCGAAGACGTTCCCATACGCCGCGCCTTCATAGAAGACAACGCGCTCAACGCTTCGTACCTCGACATCTAACACCAAAATTTTTAAAAAATGTACACCGAAAACGAAACAATAATAAATACGAGCATTACCCAGATAATGCAGAGCGCGTACATCGACTACTCAATGTCGGTGATTATATCGCGCGCGCTGCCCGACGTGCGCGACGGCTTGAAGCCCGTGCAAAGAAGGGTATTGTACGCCATGCTGCGCGAAGGGCTTTTGCACAACCGCCCGTTTGACAAATGCGCGGGCGTTGTGGGGGAAGTTTTGAAAAACTACCACCCGCACGGCGACTCCTCCGTTTACGACACGCTTACAAGGCTCGCGCAGGACTGGGTTATGCGCTATCCCCTCGTAATGCCTCAGGGCAACTTCGGCTCGATTGAGGGCGACAGCCCCGCTGCATACCGATACACGGAATGTAAGCTCGCAGAAATAGCGGAAGACTTGCTTGCGGATATAGACAGCGACACCGTCGATTTCATGCCCAACTACAAGGAAACGACGACCGAGCCCGTCGTCCTACCCTCCGCCCTTCCCACGCTGCTTATGAACGGCTCAACGGGCATAGCAGTCGGCATGACAACAAATATTCCGCCGCACAATCTCGCGGAGTTGATTGACGGAATCTGCATGCTAATCGACAACCCCTCGACACCCTTCGAGGAATTGCAAAAAGTCATAAAAGGCCCCGACTTCCCGACCGGCGGCGTAATAGTCGGCAGAAACGGCATCGACAGCTACATGAAAACTGGGCGCGGCATCGTAAAGATACGCGGCGTCGCAAACGTCGAGGAGTTGAAGAACGGCAAGGAGCAGATTGTAATTACCGAAATTCCGTACAACGTCAACAGAAACTCCCTGGTGGAAAACATCGCGCAGCTCGTCACGGACAAAGTTTTGACGGAAGTGAGCGACATCAGAAACGAGTCGGACGAAAATACGCGCGTGGTTGTCGAATTAAAGCGCGGGGAATCGCCGAGAGTCGTGCTCAACAAGCTCTTTAAGCACACTCAGCTTGAAGCGTCGTTCGGCGTGATATTGCTCGCGCTCGACAAGCGCAAGCCGAAGCTGATGAACATGCGGGAAATGCTCGAATGCTACATCGAACACCGCAGGGAAGTCGTCTATCGCCGCACTTGCTACCTCTTGCGCAAGGCCGAGGACCGCGCCCACATACTCGAAGGCTACAAGATTGCCCTAAACAACCTCGACGATTTCATAAAAATCATAAGGGCGTCGAAGGACAGGGACGAAGCCAAGGGCGCTCTAATGGCAAAATATCCGCTTTCAGAACGCCAGGCAAACGCAATACTCGACTTGCGACTCCACCAGCTGACAGGCCTCGAGCGCGAGAAAATCGAGAATGAATATCTGGAATTGATGAGGCTCATAGAAGAGTACAACTCAATTCTTAAAAACGAGAAAAAACTTCTTTCCGTAATAAAGAAAGAACTTCTGCAAATGAAGGAAAAATATCCTTCTCCGCGCAAGACCCAGTTTATGGCCGCGGAAGGCGAATTCCGCATGGAAGACGTCATCGCAAACGAAGGCTGCATAATCTCCGTTTCCCACAACGGATTTATAAAGCGCACGAGCGTAAGCGCATACCGCTCGCAGAAGCGCGGCGGCAAAGGCGTCATCGGCAGCGGGCAATACGACGAAGACTTTATCGAACATATCTTTACGGCCTCCACGCACGACTACATAATGTTCTTTATGAATAACGGCCGCGTGTATGTCGAAAAAGTCTACGAGATTCCCGAAGGAACGCGAATTTCAAAGGGGCGTTCCATAAAAAATGTACTCGCCCTCCAGCCCGACGAAAAAGTCGCAGCAATGATTTGCGTCAAAAACCTCGACGACCAGCACCACTCGCTCGTCATGGCGACTAAAAACGGCGTCGTGAAAAAGACGATACTGTCCGAATACAAAAATTGCCGCAAGGGCGGAATAATCGGCATAACCCTTGACGAAGGCGACGACCTCATCGGAGTTGTCCTCGCGGAAAACGAAGCCAATATCATTCTTGTGACATACGCGGGAATGTCCATACGCTTCAACGAGACCGACCTCCGCGCGCAGGGCCGCGCAACACGCGGTGTAAAGGGTGTTACCCTCAAAAAGAAAAACGACTGCGTAAAGGCGATTGTCGTTGTAGACCCCAACTCTACGCTGCTTATAGCCGGTGAAATGGGCCAAGGCAAAAGAACTTCGTACGATGAATACCGCCTGCAAAACCGCGGAGGCTCGGGAGTCATAGCCATAAAGACCCACGGGGTTGCGGGCGCGCTCTCCGTTAAGGAGGACGACGAAATAATGATGTTTACGCAGGGCGGACAAGCTGTTCGCTCACCTGTGAAAGGCATTCGGATAATCGGGCGCACTACACAGGGCGTAAGGCTCATAAACCTTGCTGAAGGAGACAAGCTCATCGGAATTTGCAGGATAATCGACGCAAAAGACGACGATATAAATACGTCGGAAACGCCCGAGAATGACGGAAATCCCCCCGAGGAAGCTCCCCAAGAGGCGTAAAACTTTAAGGGCGTCTAAAAAACGCCCTTTTTTTATGAACTTCAAAAAACTCTAAAAAATGTCCGATTTAAAAGATGTTGCATTGAGGGAAGAAGTCCGCGCGTTTTTGGAAAAATTTCCAAAGCGCGGAGGCCCGGTTATGGCGCGGGCGATTTTCGACGCAAAAGACGGCAAAAATAAAATGCTAAACTTAATCCGCGCACAGCGCAACGCCGGCGCGGAAAATATAAGTGCGCAAAACTATTATGAGACGCAAATGGAAGTCGGCGATGGACAATCCATTAAAATCAGGGTATATAACGCCGAGCCTGAAAGGCCAAAAACTGCGCTTATATACCTGCACGGCGGGGGGTGGACGATAGGCTCCGCGCAAACCTGCGCCAAAGTATCTTCCGACTTCGCCAAATACTTTACGGTAATCGTGCCTGAATACAGGCTTGCCCCGGAGCACCCCTACCCCGCGGCGCTCGACGATGTTCTCGCCACCGTAAAATGGGCTCTTGGAAATTCTGAGCAGCTCGGAATTTTAAACGGGGATTTTTTCATGTGCGGAGACAGCGCGGGAGGGCATCTCGCAATCACGTCCGCTCTAAAAAGCATTTCACAAAAGCTCCCAACACCCGCAAAGCTCGCGCTATTCTATCCTGTGACAAGCATGTTTTACAAAGGAGATTCGTGGGATAGATTTGCTTCCGGATATGCGCTCGACGCGGAAGCAATGGACGCCTTCAACTGCGCATATTGCGGAGATATCTCCGCAAGGCGCCAGCCATGCGTATCTCCGCTTGAATTTGCCGACTTTAAAGGCTTCCCGCCAACAATAACCATATTTTCTTCCCACGATATACTGCGCGACCAATGCAAACAATTCGCAAAAAAACTCTCGGAAACCGGCGTGCCGTCGCGCTGCGCATGCATAGAGGGCGCGCCTCACATTTTTATGACAATGCCGGGCATGGAGGAATGCTATAACGAGGCGTTTAAACTTGCCCGCGACTTCCTAATTTCCGATATGCCGCGCGAAAAAAGCAGACAATAAGTTCAGCATCTGGCTTACTCGTAAAGGCTGGGAAACTTGAAAAAAAATTAAATTTTACCGGCTTCGAGAACGAGCCCGTAGCGCAAATTGCAAAAAGTGTGCATAACGCTCGGTGCGCCAAGTTTTCGCATAAGGGCGCAAATACATGCAAAAGCCGCGGGAACTATGTCTGTGCGCCCTTTGCTTACAGAGTATTTGCGCTCTCGAGTATCAGAGTCGCAAGAGCAAACCGCATCTAAAAGCATGCGCATTTGATCAAAAGTAATGACATTATCCTCGCCTCCAAGCCCGAGCGCCTTTTTGGCAAAGCGCGCGGCAACAACTGCGCCTCCCGCCCCGACAAGCGTTTTAAAGCGCGGAACTCCCGTCCCAAAAGCGGATTTCATTTCCGCTTCAAAGAAATTGTTCAATGTTGAGGTTTCGGAAGGGCTAAGCGGTTTTTTAGGATTTTTTATAAATCTGCGGGTTATATTTACGGCTCCGACAGGCAAGCTTAGGCATTTGTCCATTTTCCCGTCGCTTCCAAAAACGACTTCTAGGCTTCCGCCGCCCAAATCAAAATACGCAGTCGGCTCCGTAGAATCTATGGAGGGATCAGACATCGCGCCTAGATACGAGAGCCTTGCTTCGTCGTTTTCGCTCAAAATCTCCACTTTTGTCCCGCATATACTAAAAATATCGTCGGCTATCGACTGCCCGTTTATGGCAAGTCTGAAAGCGGAAGTTGCAACGGCGTACGTCTTAAAATCTTTCGCAAAGTTGCCGGCTACAGATTGGAACTGGGATATGGAGTCGGCCGCAAGCTCCGCAGCATTGGGAACCAAACCTGCGGACTCCATTGAAGAAACGCGCGAGTTCTTAGTTTCCTCGTAAATTCTTTCAACGCTTCCGTCGGGATTGGCGCGGCCAAGAAGGCATTTTATGGTATTCGAGCCTATATCGACAGCGAGTATATTTTCGGAGGTCATAATTTAAAATCCCCCGGTGCCACTATAACGGTAAACTCGCCTTTTGTTGAGGCATTTTTCAATTCTGCGCATACGTCGCGGAGAGTCCCTACAAAAAATCTTTCGTAAATCTTTGAAATTTCCTTGGCGAAGCACACGACTCTTTCCCCTCCAAAAACTTCAAGGGCATCGTCGGCGAATTTTTCAATTCTGTACGGGGACTCGTAAAAAATAAGCGTATGCGGAAAGTCGGCATATTTTTCAAAAAAAGCCTTCCTGGCAGATGTTTTAGGAGGCAGAAAACCCGCGAACAAAAAAGAGTCGCTTGGAAGTCCCGACGCGCACAATGCGGAAATAAAAGCACACGCTCCGGGTATAGGCACAACCTTTATTCCGGCGCGCCTGCATTCGCGCACTATTCTAAAACCGGGGTCGCTTATGCACGGAGTCCCGGCGTCGCTTAGCAGCGCAATGTTTTTCCCCTCCATTAGCTTTTCAAGCAATGCCGGGGCGGCGGATTTCTCGCGGGAATTCTCGTTTACAAACATCGTTTTTTTTATGCCGAGTTTTCCCAAAAGCCCGCCCGTCACACGAGTGTCTTCGCAGGCAACCAAGTCGCATTCCGCGAGCGTGCTTTTTGCCCTTTCGGATATGTCGGCGAGATTTCCTATTGGCGTCGCCACAACATAGAGAATGCCAGGTTGCATGTCAAAACGCGCCGAATGGCTCAAACATTTTGCTAAACTCGGAAATCTCCGCTTTTAAATCGGAAAATTCTTCGCAATCAAAAGCTCCGCATGCAAGCAAATCCAAAAGCGGGGTTTTTACGAAATCCCTCTCGCGCCAACGCGGATGCGGCACGGTCAGCTCGGCGTTTGAAATGGATTCGCGCCCGTAAAAAATTATGTCTATGTCTATCGGGCGCGGGCCATTTGCAAAATTTTCCTCCCTTCCAAGCTCCCTTTCAAGGCGCTTGCATTGTCTAAGCAACTCCATAGGCTCCACTAAGGTTTCGCCAAATACCGCTGCGTTTAAAAAGTCCCTTTGGTCCTCATAACCAACCGGAGGAGTGCTATATATGCGCGACTTCGCCGAAAACGCGCAAAATTCTTCGAGCATTGAAAGCGCCTTTACGAGATTCTCGCGGCGGTTGCCCATATTAGAGCCCAGCGACAGAATTATTTTTGTTGCCTTCACTTTATGTAATCCTCTCTTTTCCTCCGAATTTTAACGGAGATTTTTCCAAAATCGTACCCCACATCGACTCCCAATTTTGCGACTTCAATTTCCGCTTCTGCAAGGTTTGCAAACCTTGTAAAAAGCCTTTCCGCTATCATGTCGACGAGCTTTTCTATTAGTCTTACGCTTTCGCCCGACAAGACCCCCTCCGCTATCGCCATCGCGGCGGGATAGTCTATTGTCATAGACAAATCATCGGTTTTAGCGGCTGGGCCAAGATTTAAGAAAAGGCGCATCGAGACTTCAAAATCCCGCGATTCGTCGCGCTCTGCCGCAAAGCACCCATGCTTGCCGGAAAGCTTTAATTTTTCTATTATTATTTCGTCCATATTTTCTTAATTGTAAGCGCGGTTTTTACGGCGTTTAAAGTCTTTTTTACGTCGTGAACGCGCAGTATGTCTGCAAAATTGTTTAGCGCCGCAATTGCGCCAACTGCGGCGGTTGCGTCGTCCCTGTCGGAGAAATCGTCCCCGACTATTTGGGAAAACATAGACTTGCGCGAAACCCCAAGCAAGACCGGAAACCCAATTTTTTTTAGACCTTTGAGGCGCGCTATAAGTTCTACATTCTGGGAAAAAGTTTTGCCAAAGCCGATTCCGGGATCAAGTATAATATTTTCCGCCTCAACACCTGCCGCCAAAGCGGCGTCTATCTTTTTGCGCATATTATCCAAAAATTTCTCAAAAAAATCCGCCTTTATCTCTGTCCCCCTATTGTTGTGGGTTATTGCGAGCCCGCAATTAAGCTTAGCGGCAACTTTAGCCATTTTGTACCCCCCGCTAATATCGGAAACTACATCGTTTATTATGTCAGCTCCCGCGCCTACCGCGGCCGCGGCGACTGCCGGCTTGTAGGTGTCTGCCGACAGCGCAACATCTGGAAACTTTGCGCGAACCGCCTCGACTGCGGGAATTAGGCGCGCAAGCTCCTCCGCTTCAGATACTAATTCAGCTCCCGGCCGAGTCGATTCCGCCCCAATATCGATAATTTCGGCGCCGCTATCCACCATTTCTCCAGCCTTTTTAAGCGCCGAATCGATAGACGCATATTTTCCACCGTCTGAGAACGAGTCCGGAGTGACGTTTAGTATCCCCATTACAACTGGGTGTCTGCCGCTAAATATTTCCTGAAGTTTTCGCATTTTTAAGATATTGCAAATATTCGCCTATGTCTTCTCGGCGCGTTTGAATATAGAGGGCACGCGCCATTGAAATCGCAGAATCTATATCCCCAGTTTTGACCGCAACCGACATCAGACCGATTTTCGCCGCAACTGCGCAGGATTCGTCTTTCCCCGCCCTTTCATAGTAGATTTTTGCCGCGTTGAAGTCGCCCTCAGAAAAGTATATTTTCGCAAGCTCAAAGCATGCGAGCGCGTCGTCAGGCGCGGCTTTTATACACTCCAAGAAGTCCTTCTTTGCTTCGTCTTTTTTGCCAAGAGCCATGTTTGCAACCGCCCGTATGCGCGATTTTTCGGGGGATTCCGGAAGTTTTGATAGCAATTTTAGCGATTTTTCCGGTTCCCCAGAATAAGCGAGCGCCTTTGATGCTTCCAAAAGCCTTTCTCTATCGCCTTCCGACTCATAAATTTTTGCAGCCTCAAAGTACGCCTGCTTGGAAAATAAAATATCGGCGCAAATAATTTGCGTTTTTTTTCTGTCAGCGTCGGATTCTGGCACCATTGAGAATGCCGCAATCGCGCCTGCGGCGTCTTGCAATTTTGCCCTGCACTTGCCCAATAATTTCAGCGTTGCGGCGTCCGGAAATTTTTTATTTAGAATGTCCTCGCATATTTTCGCGGCCTGCGAGTACATATCGAGGTTGAATAAGTAAAAGGCCTTGGCGTAAAGCGCGTCGAGCCTCTCCGGAACTTGGATTAGAGCCTGCTCGACACAGCTCAATGCGGCTGAATAATCGGAGCGGCGCGCGGCGTATGCGGCAAGCCACAATAGTATATCAACATCAGAATTCCCTGACAGCGCGAGAGCCTTCGCAAAATTTTCGCGTGCCTGCTTCTCTTTTCCTATTCTATCGAGCGAATACGCCAGATTTTTGCGGGCGGCAAAAAAGTTTGGCATTTTTTCGAGAGCGGAAGAATAGGCTACCGCCGCAGCCTCAAAATTTCCGCTGCGATATAGAAAATTCCCGAGGGTAAACGGAATAGCCGCGCTGCAATTTTTTTCTCCGGCCGCTTCCGAAAGTATTTTTATGCTTTCGTCGCTTTGCGCGGAGGCTTTTTTTAGGATTGCAGACTCGCGCTTTGTAATTGTCGGTATGTTCCCGAAAGGCGACTCCAACGCGTTTTGCCCCAACACCGCAAGGCAGGGGCAAACAAATAAAATCGCGTAAAAAATAGTTCTCATTTTATTTCCGAAATTTTAAACGGAACCGGCAGTATAAACTGCGCGCGAACTTTTTTGCCGTTCTTCATTGGAGATTCGTACAAAAATTTCGACACAGCCTCTTTCGCAGCCTCCGCAAATAAAGTATTCGTGCAACGCTCTACGTCAAGCACCTTGACGCTTCCGCTTTCGTCTATCTCGACAAGCAGCCTTGCTTCGCCTGAAATTCCCCGCTTAAACAATTTTGGCGGATATTTGACGCGGACAGATTTTAAAAGTTTTGGGATTGAGTCGAGCTCAGACAGCTCGAAAACCGGATTTTCAAAAGTCTGCCCGCCCGCCTGCGCAAACTCCATTCCTTCCGTGTCGGCGCCGCCTATGGAAAATTTCGCGGGAGAATCGGAAATTGCGGATATGTCCGCAGATATGTCGCCCGAAAAATTTTTTATAGCCGTTGTCTGCGAAGGCGAAAAGCCCCTAATGCTTATTTTCTCCGACGATTCCGCAGGCCGCGGCTTTTCCGGGCCAACCTCTGCAGCGTAAACCTTTGTGTACTCGACAGGCACTTTTTTTGTTTCGACGCCCGTAAGCGATATCGGAAGTATCGAAAACGTTCCAAACGCCAATAGAGCCGCCAATGCGAAGGCGGCTGCTTTGTTTTCAGGTATGTCGAAAGTTGCCTTCATTTCTTTCGCGTCGCAACAAATATCTCCTTTGCCCCGCACCCTTTCGCGCAATCCATTACCTCTACGAGGCGCTTTACGGGAACGGTTGCGTCGGAATTTATTACAAGCGCCCCGCCAGACTTCGACAGGCGCGCTTCGAGCGCGGGCTTTAAAGAATTTATGCCGTATTTTTCCCCGTCAAGCAACACGCTTCCGTCGTAGGTTATCGCAACATTCACGGCGTTCGAGTCGGGAGTTTGGGAATTTTCGGCAGAGGGCACATCAACGCCCATTGCGTCGTTGTCGGCAAATACCATCGTCACAATAAAAAATATCAGCAATATGAAAATGACGTCTATCAGCGGCGAAATATTTATCGCCGACGCCGGTTCCTCGTCTTCAAATCTCGGCCGTCTAAGACTCATGCAGCCACCTCCGAACGTATCATTTGCGATTCCCTGCGCGATAATATTGCAAGAATTTTAGATGCCAGCGCCGACGCGCATATCGCAATAATCCACGAAGGAATAGCCACCACAAGCCCAGCCTGCGTCGTTATGAGCGCCACCGATATGCCGTCCGCCACTCCCTGCGGATTTTCGCCCGCGGAAGCGATGCTTGCGCACATTCCAGAAACTGTTCCGAGCAGCCCTATGAGCGGAGCCACCGACGATAGCACTTTTAGAAACAAAATACGCCTGTCCACCCCTCCCATGAGCTCCATTCTAAGCCGGGGGAAAATTTTCTTTGCGTCATGTGGAAGTTCCCGCGAAGTTATAAAGCTTTTAAGCGCCGCGTCGAAAAGCTCGTCGGAGTCGCAAACCCTCTTTATTTTAGAAAGCCTTATGCACACTCCCACCCCGGAGTAGTATAGATAAAACGCCAGCACTGCAAGCGGCACCATCAGCAAGCCGCCCGCCTGAAAAGTTTCGCAAAACGCTTTGAAAAAATCTTCCATTTAATTTCCGCTTAGATAAGACGACGCTATTTTTTCCATGTCAGACAACACAGATTTTGCGCGGCGGGAAAATATCGCATGCGCCACATAGGCAGGGATTGCCACCACGAGCCCGTATTCCGTTGTAATTAGCGCCTCGCTTATTCCTGCGCTTATAAATTCAGCCTGTCCCGCCCCGGAAAACGATAAATCCCCGAAAGTTTTAATGATGCCCGTCACCGTCCCAAGAAGTCCAAGCAAGGGCGCGACTGCCGCCGATACTGAAAGCACCGACAATCCGGAAAAGAGCTTTTCGCCAGCCGAAAGCATCGATTCGTAAGAGACCTCTTCAAGAGCCGCTTGAGATAGATTTCTCGACTCTATCAAGTCCGCCAACAAGCGCGAATACGGGTAGCCCGAAGCGGCGGCGATTCCAAGAGCTGCGGATTCGCCTCCCTTGGCAAGCGCTTGCTTTATTTTCCCTGCAACGCCTTCGGGGGCCCTGCGAACCCTCATAAAATACGCAAGTTTTATAAGAAATACCAGCGCCGATAAAAACCCGAGCAATAAAATCGGATACATCCATATTCCCCCGAGAGATATTTCCTCCGCGATGCTGCGCGCATTTTTTTCCGCGCTAAAAATTGTTCCGGCAGATATGTCGGCAGGCAGAGAGTTTTTTTTGCCGCCGGCGAAATCGCGAATATCACGCGCAAAATTTTCGCCGTACAGCACGCCTTCCGAATCCACAAATCCCGCGCGCTCCGGCGAGATGAAATAGGCGAACGCCCCGACGCGAAAAATTTTCCCGTCGACTTTTTCGCGCGAAGATATTGGAACAGCCGCAAACGGTCGTGGCTCCAAAGGGTTGAATAGGGATTTTAGCCAAGAATCCCCTTCCCTTCGAATAATCTCAAGCGATTCAGACGCCGAGGAGCGCGCGGCAACCGCCTGCAATTCCGGGAAAAAAGATGTCCTAAAATCCCTCATATCCGCCGCAAGCTCTCCCGCGCGGGAATCGCAGAACGCCGCCGCTGATGACAGCGACGCCCTCTCCGCAATGGACGCCGTCAATGTTTCTTCAAGCTCCCGCAATTCTTTTATCTCTTTTGATAGGGCATCGAGCTCCGATTTTTTTTGGGAAATTTTTTCCACGCGCGATTTTCTGAAATCTTCGAGTTCCGCGCGCGAGTTTTCTACAGCCTTGTACGCCGCGTCTTTCATATCGGAGGCATTCGCAAACAAGCCTGCAAAAGCGAGCATTGCAATAAAAATTCTCATTTTCTATCCTCCTCCGGCGTTTCTACCTTTATTTCCGCCACGCCCGATTTATCGGATTTGCCGGAGGCTTTTACAAACAAACCTGTGCAAACAAATCCGCCATTGAGCGAGAGTTCGCGGTCCGCAGCGCGGCTGCGGGCGTAGAGCGAAGCAAACTCCCTAAACTTTTCGTTGACTGTTTTCGACTCAAACTCGCGCTTTGAAAGCGGCAGTATTTTTGAGTTTAAAGCGGAAAGTTTTTCGGAAAGCTTGAAATAGAGAGTGTCTAGAATCTTGGAGATAGCGCCAAAGGCAGATTCGTCCCTCGCTATTTTTTTTGCCGCTGCGGCATCGTTTTTTGTTGCGGATTCAAGCCTTTTTTGAAGGGAATCTATTTTTTTCTTTAACTCGGAAACAAGCGCCTCGGAAGCGGAAATCTCAGCGTCAAGCATCCGTTCTTCGTCGGCAAAATTCGCCTTTTCGCCGGCAAGCTCCATTTTTAGCCTCGCGTCTTCCCTCAACAGGGCGTCAAGTTCGTTAAAATCGCCGCCGTACGCGGACACCGCCGCGGCCGCCGACATTAGCAATGCTAAGATAAAAGGCATATTAGTCCAACTTTATCCTCAAAAGTTTTGTTTCTTTGTAGTCCTCCGAAAGTATCACCATTTCTTTTACGGAATTGTCGGAGTTTATTTTTGAAAGGATTTCAACAGCCTGCTTGTAGGATTTTATGGGCACGGAGTTTATTTCCCTTATGATTTCAGAGCGCCCCAATCCGTTGGGTTGCGCGGAACTCGCGGGGCTATTGGGTTTCACAAACTGGACGACCGGCGCGTCTATAACCGGTTTTTGCATATTGCGCGCCATGGCGTCGTTTATGATAAATTCCCTTATGGAAAATCCGAGCCGCTTAAAATAGACGTAATCGCTTTCGCGAAATTCGCGCGGATAAGCAGCTGCGGTAAATTCAACTGCCTTCTTTTCCCCGTCCCTAAGCACCTCCATTTTATACTTTTCCCCGGGTTTTAGATTTTCCATTTTAAATATAAAGGCAGCCAAAGTATAGCCGTCCGCCTTCATTCTCGGTAGTTCTTTTCCATCAAACGATACTATCATGTCTCCGCGTTTCAGGCCAGCCTTCTGAGCAGGAGAGTCTTCAAAAACTCGGCCTATTACCACTGCGCCTATATTTTCTATTCCCAAAAACTTCGCCGCGTCGCGCTTGACAGCCTGCACGTCGGTTATTCCAAGCCACCCAATTTTGTCGCCCACAGGTTTTGACGGTATTCTTTGCGATATTTTTTTAAAATTTTCAGGCTTTATAAACATTCGGGTTAGCATATCGTCCCAGAGCTCGACACGGCCGCCTTCGCCATTCTTTAAATATAGCGTGTAGGAATCTATTGCAGCCGACTGCCCCCAACCCGCAAAATTGCCATCTAAGTCAAAGGCAGGCAGCCCCACACCCGCCACAGGGCGTTCGGACATAATCTCGCCCTTGTGCGACAAATTTTTAGCAGAAACATAGCTTTTGTAGAACAAAGGAGTATTATCCATATCTGCAGCTAGCAGAATTCCCCAGATTTCCTGTCCTACGGAAACTTCTGCTGGTTTAAAGTCGGCTATTGGACGAAGCCCTTGCGGCAATCCGTCCCTTAATTTTATGAAATACGCGCCCCACGGTACGTCCATTCCAAGAAAATCTGCCTTGTAGCCGTCGGAATCACCGCCCTCAAAATATACGCGAAAATCCTTTAGATTTGACGGGCGCGAGTAGTAAGGAATAGACGAAGGAGGCAATATTATAAGTCCGTCTTTATTTACAACTGTGCCAAATACCGTCATCTCATTGCGGTTCTCTTCAAGCTCTATTATATACTTCACTGTCGCGCAAGTTTTCGCACGCTCGGCAAACATTTTTTCAAGATTTCCGCCGCCCGCAAATAGCGAAGCTGCGGCAAAAACAAAAGTTATAAATATACTATACGCACGCATGTAAATCAGTATCGCAACATCCATACTCCAACGCAAACATTTTAGTCGAAAAAATTTTTCATAACCCCCTATTCTTTTCCTTGATTAGATATATTTTTATTCATAAGATCTTTTATAGAAAATATACAATTCATAAGAATTTATAAATCTATGAAATACAAACTCTCCATCATAATTTTATCTGTTTTATCGCTACTATCCATACACGCATTTGCTCAATATCCATGGAAACCTTTCGGGAAAAATATCCAAACATCTATTTCAAGTGAAGGCGTCTTAAAAATACAGGGAAGTACTGGAGATTCTTCTGCTGGTTTTTCAACAAAAGCAAACCTAAAACCGATGTCGTCTTATGCACTCTCATTCTCGGTTTCCGGAAATTCAACGGGAGGTGCGATTATCTCAGGTACGCAATTTATAAACAGAACATTTTCCCATACTGGCGGGCCATTTGCCGAATGCCGAATGCTTTTTTCTACAACTAAAAATCCAACGCGAAGCCAGTCAATCCTACGCCTCGGAGGCTGGCGCACAACATCTGAGCTCGAATTTAAAGACGTGAAAATATCGGAATATCTTCCTATATTGCAAAAATCCGACTTCCCGAATATGCCCCCCTCGGAATACATTAAAAACGGGATATATAAATACGAATCGCAATGGCAAAACGGATACGACGTTTTTGACAAAGTCTCAGTCTCCCACGGTGCATATTTTAATGACAACCGCTGGGTGCTTCCAAGAGGAGAATCTGTAACACTTGCATTTGAATCCGGCGGGCAAAAACACTCTGCCGCTGAATTGTACGTTTCTATATCCTACAATCCTTCGGGGCTCCCCCTCCATATTTCGGCTTCTACTGACGGAAAAATTTTTCGGGAAGTCGCAGAAATAAAATCGTCCGTTAATTCCCTAAAACTCCCCAACGATTTATTTCCTTCAGAAAAAATTTTTTTAAGGTTTAAAACTGTCGGCGAAAAAAACGGGCAAATTCAAATAAACAGGCTCAACTACCGCGCTTCTATAGATTCCTCCGCCATAAATGTGCAAAATAGGCTTGCCGGCGCATTTTATATAGATCTTTCCGACAATATTAGATTAGACAGAACTTCCACCGGCTGCGACTCAAAGGAAATAAGGATTTTAGTAAACCCAAGCTCAAATACAGTATTTTTGGCAGATATAGATCCGTTTGAAGGAAGTCCGTCAAAATTGCGCGGGTTGCGCGCGAATCCAGAAGAAAGCGGCGTTGTAAAAATCCCGCTCCCACTAAAACTTTCAGATTTAAAAAAAGTAAAAATTGCTGCAGAAAATGAAAAATGGTCGGCAAGCTACGAATCCAAAGAGTCAACCCCCGCCCTCGTCAAGCGCGATATTTACGGATTTAACCTTTCCGATTCAAAACTGTTAAACATATGGGCCACACCATCTGAAATGAAAATTTCAAGGGAATGCACGCCTCCTAAAAATTCAGGGGAAATTTTAAGTATTTCCGCCGCCGCGAACGAATGCGAATCGGCACAAATTGTTTTCAGGGCGGGAAAAACAGGAAATTTAAAAATAAAGGTATCCGACTTAAAAAATGCAGAAAGCGGCACATCAATCTCCGCCTCAAATATAGAGACCTTTTGCGTAGGATACGTCACTGTATCACAGCCGACAGACAATCTTGGCGAAAGAAACGACTGGCCGGATCCGCTCTTCCCGATAAAAACAGGGGAATTAAAAATTGAAAAAGGGGAAACTCAACCGATTTGGCTTAGATTCAACATACCTGAAAATACTCCCCCCGGGAATTACGTCGGTACTATCAAAGTTTCTTTTGGGGATTTTTTTAAAGAAATCCCGGTGTCGGCAAAAATTTATGGATTTGTCCTCCCTCAAACCCCGACTATACGCTCAGCCTTTGGAGCTTTCGAGCGCGAGGTTCTGCCTTTTTATAAAAATCCTAAATCCGCCGCCGGAATGCTGGATAGACAGATAAAAACAAAACTCTTAAAAGCGCATATATCCCCGTACAACTCAATTGCGCCAAAATTTGATCTTCAATACCCGCATGGCGACAACTCAAAAACCCCGAAAGTCGTTTTTGACTGGAAAGAATTTGACGAAAAAACGCGCATGCTAATTTCCAAATACCATGTAAACGCAATAAACCTAAGTGTAGCAGGCATAGGCGGAGGCTCCTTCCATTCAAGATCACCCGCACAAATATGGGGTATAAAAGAATCAGACCCGCGCTACGAGGCTGTACTTGCCGACTACCTCGGACAGATTGACAGCCACATACGCAAAAACGAGTGGACTGGCATCTTTTACACATACACTTTTGACGAGCCCTCGGAAAAAGACTATCCGTTTGTAAAAAAAGAACTCGATAAAATAAAAAAATATGCGCCACATATAAAAACTATGCTCACCGAGCAGCCCGCAGAATATCTCGAAAATTCTGTGGATATATGGTGCCCCGTGACATGCCAGCACTCGCCCGAAGCCTGCATCAAGCAGATAGAAAAAGGCAAAGAGATATGGTGGTATATCTGCATGCAGCCTCAAGCTCCCTATGCAGGCATATTTCTCGACCACCCGGGAGTAGACTTGCGCGTTTGGTTATGGCAGAGCTTTAAATACAAGGTAAACGGCATCTTAGTATGGGACAGCACTTATATGAGCAGCAATACTGCCTATTCCGGCACCATTCAAAATCCGTATTTCGATCCAATGAGCTGGGCCTCTGGATACGGTCTACCAAAAAACGCGAGAAGCCCATGGGGCAACGGCGACGGCAGGCTTTTTTATCCGCCGCAATCCATGGCAAAAGGAGAGCTTGCTGACGACGGAGACGAGATAGTCGAGACCATTAGGCTAGAAATGCTGCGCGAAGGCATAGAAGACTACGAATACCTAAGCATTCTAAAAAAACTTATCGAAAAAAATGCCGGCAAGCTCGACGCCCAAAGCCGCGCGCGTTACGGCAAGTTGCTTGAGATCCCCGAAACCATTACGCGCTCAATGAAAGAGTTTTCTTACGATCCCAAGTTTATCCGCGCCCATAGGGAAAAGGTCGCAGAAGCAATTGAAGAGCTGCTTTCGACAAAATAAACAATTGGCAAACAGCAAAAACAAAAAAAGCTCCTTTTCGGAGCTTTTTTATTTGGCGCGCTTGCAGAATCTTTGCGATTTTTGCGCTCAATGTTTTGGCTTTTTTATTAGCGCGCAGATTCTATCTGCAAAAATGCCTTATTTTACAAGGCACTCGGCAATTTGAACGGCATTCAGCGCCGCGCCCTTCCAGAGCTGGTCGCCCGCAACCCAGAAAGATAGACCGTTTTCAAAAGCCAAATCCTTCCTTATTCTGCCAACGCCGCACTTTACCTTGCGCTGATACATCAAAGGCATTGGGTATTTCTTCTGCGAAACGTCGTCGTCAAGCTCCGCTCCGGGGAATGCTGCGATTACTTCGCGCGCTCTTTCTACGGATACGGGCTTTTCAAATTCGGCGTTTATCGCCACGCTATGCGCCCTCATTACAGGCACGCGCACGCAGGTTGTGGAACACAAAACATTCGGTATGCCCATTATCTTGCGAGTCTCGTTGAGCATCTTCATTTCTTCCTTCGTGTAGCCGTTTTCGAGGAATACGTCCACATGGGGGATAACGTTGAAGGCTATCTGATAGGGATACACGGAAACCGGCATTTCTTCGCCCTTTGCAAAAGCGCGAACCTGGTTTTCAAGCTCCTGCATTGCAGCAACCCCCGTGCCGGAGACTGCCTGGTAGGTAGCCGCAAAGAACCGCTTTAAGCCGAACTCCCTGTGGAGGGGGCAAAGAGCCATTAGGGAAATCGCCGTTGTGCAATTCGGGTTGGCAATAATGTTTTTGTGCGAAGCGAGTGCTTCGGGGTTAACTTCCGGCACAACGAGAGGCACTTCCGGATCCATGCGGAACGCGGAACTATTGTCAATTGCTATGCAGCCGCGCTTTGCAGCCTCGGGGACTAGAATCTTAGAAACGCCTGCACCGGCGGAGAAAATTGCGATGTCGAGGTTTTCAAAGCTCTCCGGTTTTGCCTCTTCCACCGTAAATGTTTGCCCATTGTGAGAAATTTTCTTGCCCGCGCTCCTCGCCGATGCCAAAAGTGTTAGTGAGGACATCGGAAAGTCTCTCGCAAAGAGAAGTTCTATGAGTTCTTGACCGACCGCTCCGGTCGCGCCGACTATGCCTATTCTGTATTTCTTGTTCATGGATGATTTATCGAAAAAAATTATAGACGTTTGTAATGAATTAAAAGTATGCCCCACGCAACATTTAATTTACGTTTCAATACCTCTCCAAAAACTTTTTCTCTATAAAGGCGGGATTTTGGAGAAAATCTACCAAATTTCCACCTCGCGCAATCCCCCCAGCTGCATTGAAGGTTCGCTCGGCACACCGACCGGCCTCCATAAAATCGACGGTAAAATAGGAGCTGGCGAGAGGCTCGGAACTGTTTTTAAAGGCAGAGTCCCGCATGGGCTTGTCGACGAGCAGCCGGAGCAAGAACGCAAAAAAAACCTAATCACAACGCGCATAATGCGCCTAAGAGGCCTCCAAGACGGCGTAAACAGCGGCGGGAAAGTCGACACCTACAACCGTTTTGTCTATATCCACGGCACAAACCAGGAAGACAGGCTCGGCTCGCCGAACAGCCACGGCTGCGTTCTTCTATCAAACGCGGATGTCGCGGAACTTTTTGACCTTGTAGAGGACAATTCATTAGTATTTATTTCGGAAGAGTAAGAGATTTTTTCAGATGCAAAGCGTTCTTATAGTAGACGACGAAAAACACACGCGCGACGGCCTTGTGGCGGCGCTGGCCGACAATTACGATGTCCTCGCGGCGGCCAACGCGGACGAAGCCATAAAGCTCCTCGACGCCGAAGAATTTGACGCCGTAATCACAGACTTCAGAATGTCGGGCAAATCAGGGCTAAGCGTAATTGACAAAGCTGCTTCCCTGCCCAACAAGCCCGCCTGCATAATGCTAACCGCCTACGGAAATGTCGAGACGGCAGTGGAGGCTATGAAGCGCGGAGCGGCCGATTTCCTCTCAAAGCCGGTAGATGTCGACAGACTTGAAAGAATTTTAAAAGACGCACTCGACAAACGAGAAGAAAAGCGCGCGGAAGAAAAAAAGATTCTCGAAAACAACCGCGCTGAAGCACAGCATGCAAAAAAGCACATTCCATCGGCGGTAGTCGCGGGCGCGCACTTCGAGCTTGGCGACATAATAGCCAACAGCCCCAAAATGCGGGAAGTAGTCGATCTCGCAACACAGGTTGCCCACTCAAAGGCGACAGTCACCCTCACTGGTGAAACGGGCACAGGCAAGGAGCTAATCGCAAACCTTATCCACACATCTTCGCCGCGCGCTGAAAAGCCGTTTATACCTGTGCACTGCGCCGCAATACCATCGAACCTCCTTGAAAGCGAGCTGTTCGGCTACGAAAAAGGCGCTTTTACCGGCGCAGTGAACCGACGGATAGGCAGGTTTGAAGCAGCAGACGGCGGCACAATTTTTCTTGATGAAATTGGCGAAATTGACGCCACAACACAAGTAAAACTCCTCCGCTTCCTCGAAACGAGGACGCTCGAGCGCATTGGCGGCAACCAAAGCATAAAAGTTGACGTGCGGATAATCTGCGCGACAAATAAAGATCTTAAAACGCTCGCCGAAAAAGGTGAATTCAGGGCCGACCTCTATTATAGGCTCAATGTCGTCGAGATAAACATTCCGCCGCTGCGCGAGCACCCCAGCGACATTCCAAGCCTTCTTGACGCCTACTCAAAATATTTTGCCGACGAGAATTCCATGGAGCCTGTCGTGTTTTCAGCCGACGCCGTATCTGTCTTAAAAAAATATCCGTGGCCGGGCAATATCAGGGAATTGCGCAATTTTTGCGAGAAAACAGTCGTGATGAGCCCCGTCCGTGAAATAACAGCGGACAGGCTCGAAGCACGTTTTAAAAACGCCGAACTTCCCCAGCGCCCCGCCTCCACGCATGGTAATTTTCCGCAGCTTCCAATGCCTACAAAAAAAGAAAGCGAAGAAGCCCTTATAAAGCAGGCTCTCGAAGCCGCCGGAGGCAACAAAAGCAAGGCCGCGGAAATACTTGGCATTAGCAGGCGCACTTTGTACAGGAAGCTCTCATCGGCAGATCCCGAGAATTCTTAGCCAACGATAAACAATCACAAGCCAATATCCCGATATTGGCTACAAGAAAGCAAAAAGCGCGGCTTTAAGCCGCGCTTTTTATTATCACTTTTCCCTGTCCAATTTTATGCGGTTCGATGTACCCCGCCTTCTGACAAGCGATGCCAATATCAATGTCAGTATTGCGGCTATCGCATAGGATACGTTTAAATCGAGGCCAAAGCCAACCGGCCCACCGTGCTCGGGAGAAATCCACAATATGTACGATATTACAATAAATGTCATAAACATTGCCGGAACGAGCGCAACCCCCCCGTTTTTACCCTGTTTATAAAGCCAAACGGCGGATGCGCTGAGAGTGGCGGCGGCAAGCACTTGATTGCCCCAAGCAAAATAATTCCAGAGCTGCGCGAATGTGCTGGCGCTCGCATTCGACCACGCCAATAATAGAGAAACCATCACTATAAGAGGCGCGCACAGCACTATTCTTTTTGACAGTTTTTTCTGGGGGAAATCCAGCATTTCCGCGAGGCTCATTCGCAGGCTCCTCATTGCGGTGTCTCCGGAGGATACGGCGAGGATTATGACGCCCAAAAGCGTGAGCGAGCCAACCCATTCACCCAGAAAATATTTTGCGATGTCTGAAAGCACCCAAGTTGCGTTTTCTGACATTTTTTCCGGGAAGAGATTGTAAATCGCAAGGCCCGCAGCAGCCCATATCATTGCAATCACCCCTTCAACTATCATCATTCCATAAAAAGCCGACCTACCCTGGCGTTCGGATTTCATCGTGCGCGCTATAATCGGCGATTGAGTCGCATGGAACCCGGAAATTATGCCGCAGGCAATCGTAACGAACAAGAGCGGTATCACTGGATGTCCATTCTCTGCCGTCCACATTCTCTCTTTAAATGCGGCAGTTTCTGTTAAAATAGACGGATCTTTTGCGGCGTACACAATTACAGCAACGCATACCGCAAGAGTTCCTACGAGCAACAGCGCGCCAAAAAGCGGGTATATTTTGCCTATTATTTTATCTATAGGAAAAATCGTGGAGCATATGTAGTAAAGAAATATCGCAATCACTGCGAACCAGAATATCGGTATCTCCGGCATCATAGAGTCTATTATCTGCGCCGGGATATTCACAAAAACCGCAACCACCAGAAGCAGCAAAAGCATCATGAATACGGAAAATATTCCGTAAAATTTATTTCCGAGATTCATTCTTACAAGAGCCGGAAGGTTTGCCCCCCCATGGCGCATGGACATCATTCCCGAGAGAAAATCGTGTGTAGCGCCGGCGATTACATTGCCTATTGGAATTACCACAAAAACGATAGTCCCAAACTTTATCCCGAGTATTACGCCTATTACGGGGCCGACTCCCGCTATGTTTAAGAGCTGAATTAGCATATTCTTCCAATGCGGAAGACACACGTAGTCCACGCCGTCGTATTTTGCGACGGCGGGCGTCTGCCTGTCGTCGGGCGCAATCATTTTTTCTATAAAACGTCCGTAGGTCATGTACCCTACGGCGAGCAATATAATTCCGAGAAAGAATAGTGTCATAGAGGTTCGGCGCGCTCTTGCCAAAATTGGAATTGCGCGAAGTTTTTAGTCAACTTTTATGCGCAAGAGTTGTCAAGGATAATACTTATGTCTTTTTTCGGAAAAAATTTCGCGCAGGCAAGACTCGAAGTGCACTCGCTTGCAGTGGCTTGCGGCGGCGCATTTGGGGCGCTTGCAAGGTCGGTCACAGACTGGGTTATTTCGGATAATTTTCTCTCTGTGCTGATGTGCAATATTATAGGCGCATTCACACTTTCCGCCGCTATTTCTTTTAGATCGCCCAAAAACACGGAATTTGAAAATTTTATAGCCACAGGCTTTTGCGGCGGACTTAGCATATTCGCTACTTTTTCAAAAGTATCTGTGGGATTTTTAAAAGACGGCGATTTCTTAAAATTTGCCCTTTTTGGAGCCGCAAATCTCTTTTTTTGCGTGTGGGCTGTATATTTGGCTGAGGCCGCTGTATCGAAACTTTTTCCAAGCCGCGGAAATGCGCTTAAAGACGATATGCTAAAAGAAGAATACAAAAAAATGTATATGGCAGAAACGCAAAACGGCCAAAATAAAAATTTGGGCACAGATAAAAAAGCTTAGGAGACAGTGCGAATGAGTCCATTGTTTTATATATTGTCGGTGGCTCTTGGCGGAGCAGGCGGCGCGCTTTTTAGGGAATTTTTATCGAGGGAACTAAACGGACGCACAAAATTCCCCGCCGGAACATTTACTGCAAATATGCTCGCGTCGTTTTTGACTGGAGTGGCAGTGGGGCTTCAAAGCTCCGGGATTCTCCCCGAATCCGCATATCCGCTTGTAGATATCGGTTTTTGCGCAACGCTTTCAACATTTTCGGCGCTCGCCTGGGAAATTGCTGAAATGATTAAATCAAAAAAAATTGTCAAGGCCGCAATCTACGTTTCTGCGACTTTTGCATTCGGAATGGGACTTTTTTTTATTGCTTCGGAAATTTTGATAAAATGGAATTTTTGAAAGAGCTTCTATTGGCTCTCCACCACAGGTTTGCTGAAATACTTACATTGCCTAAGAAATCAAACTTTCGTTTTAGGCCTATATTATGGACAATAAAAAATCGCGCACCACTGCAACATTTTAACTTTTTCTTTATTTGCATCAACTCGCGCTTTGTACGTTAGGGATTTATCGCATTTTTCAGCAAAATTTTAAAATATTTTATGAAATCATTTTATGCAATTTATAGGATTTTATCGCGGATTGTATTTCAACATCCTGCAATCTCTTTCCGATTTTTATTGTGCTGCAAAATCCTATGCAATATCCTAATTGTCGAAATAAAATAAGATGACAGAAGAACCGACAATCTTAATGAACATATTGAACATTTTGTTGATGATAATTGTATTTGTCGTTGTTATTGGCGGCTTCGTATTGTTTTTGTTTCTCTTGAATTACATTTTTAAACATGCAAAATGCCGCGCACGCGGAAAATTTATACCCATGTAATTTCCTCCGCTTACGCCCAACTTCACTCTGCAGAAAATATAAAATTGCGCGCCCTATTTCAATCCCCCAATACCATCGAAGTATTGCGAAACAAATTCCCAAAGGTATGCGCGCCTTTTGCTAATCGCAAAGCGATACGCAATGAAGCCCGTCGGGGCAAATAGTCAGCTTCAGCCTTATGTCGGCAGGCGGAAGCGCGGCCTCGACAGCCTCGGGCCACTCCACGCAAAGAACCCTCGGAGACGGCGCGACCTCATCAAGACAAAGCTCTTCCAAAGCCATTGGAGATGAGAGCCTGTAAGCGTCCATATGCAAAAATTTTCTGCCGTCCGGAAGGGTATATATCGAATAAACATTATATGAGGGGCTCTTTACTTTTTCCGCAACCCCCAATCCTTTTGCAATGCCCTTTACAAAATTTGTCTTGCCGGTGCCCAGATCTCCCGAAAGAGTTATTGTGGCGTCTTTCGGGAGGGTTTTGGCAAACTCCGCGGCGAATTCCGCGGCGTCGGCTGCGGCGGAACTTTTAAATCCCGCACGCAACATGAGCATCGCCTCGTCAAATTTCATCTAATTTCCGAGCAGAACTGTGCCATTCGTTCAATCCCTTTTTGTATTGTCTCGTCCGAAACGGCGTAGCTAAAACGCACGTTTTCGTCGGAGCCAAACGCCGAACCGGGAACGACAGCGACAAGTTTTTCCTCCAATAGCTTTGCGCAAAAATCAACCGACGACATTCCAAACGACGAAATGTTCGGGAACAGATAAAATGCCCCTTGCGCCCTGCGGCAAAATACGCCGTCTATCGCATTTAAGCCCTCTAAAAGCATCAGCCTGCGGCGGTCAAAACTCTTTTTCATCTCCGCTACGGCGGCGTCAGCAAGAGCTTCGTTTTCCATTGCGGCAAGCGCGCCGTACTGAGCAAACGATGTCGCGTTGGAGCTTGTCTGGCTCTGCAAATTTGCAACCGCTTTCGCTATCGCGTCGGGAGCGCACAATGTACCGAGCCTCCAACCGGTCATCGAAAATGCCTTGCTGAATCCGGAAACGACAATAGTATGCTCCTTCGCCTCCTCCGACAGGCTTGCAGGGCTTATTGCCTCTACTCCATCGTACACGAGAGTCGAATATATTTCGTCGGACATTACGAGTATGTCGCGCGCGATTGCAAAATCCATTATTTCCTTCAATTCCTGCGCGGAATATACGGCTCCCGTCGGATTTGAGGGGCTTGTTAGTATCAAAAGTTTGGTCTTTGGGGTGATTACGCTTTCGAGCTGCTGAACTGTCACCTTGAAGTCGGCAGCGTCTGTCGCTTTTACATACACGGGGGTACCGCCGGCAAGCTTTACCATTTCAGGATAGCTCACCCAGTACGGCGCCGGTATTATGACTTCGTCGCCAGGCGAAACAACAGACATTATCGCTAGGTAGCAGCTGAATTTGCCTCCCGGGCTAACTATGAAATTTGAAGCGTTGTAGCTTATCCCCCTGCGCTTCGCATAGTGCGTTGCAAGCGCTTCGCGCAAGGCGGGCAATCCTGCGGAAGGCAAGTATTTTGTCTTGCCGGCTTCTATCGCCTTTATGCAGGCCTCTTTTATGAATTCCGGTGTGTCAAAGTCGGGCTCGCCGGCTCCAAAGCCGCATACGTCCTTGCCTTCGGACTTCAATTTCTTGGCCTTCGCGTCTACTGCTAGCGTAGGTGAAGGTGATATATTTTTTGCCCATGTGGAGAGTACATTCTTCATAGATGCCGATTAAACTTTATATATTTATTTTTTCTTCAAACTTATTCTATAAAAAACTTCAAATCCTACAATTTTGTACTTTTTTTTAGACTCTTTAAGATTTTTTATCCGCCCATGTCCAAAAATTGCTCCGCCAACAAAATAAAAAAAAACACCTAATTTAAAACGCACTGCAAAATGTTTTCTGTACGGCGAATCCCACAAATATCAATGCAAAAAAATTATTTTATAGACAGGTAAACTGGGCAATGGTCCGAGCCTTGCACATCGTCCAATATCCCCGCGCCTTCTACTCTTTCAACCAAATTTTCCGAAACAAGGAAATAGTCAATCCTCCACCCTCTGTTGCGCTCGCGGGCGCGCCTAAAATAGCTCCACCAAGTATAGCCGATTTTTCCGGGGTTTTGCTCCCTCCAGACGTCGCGCAAGCCGCACTCTGACAAAAGCGACTCCATTCCGGCCCTCTCTTCGTCCGTAAACCCCGCACTGCCGCGCGCCCCCTTGACGTCAAATACATCAAGCGGCGTGCGCGCAACGTTCAAGTCTCCGCACACTACGGCGCTATCGACCGATTTTAAGTATTTTTTAAAATCCTCGTCCCAGACTTTCGTTCGGTATTCAAGGCGCCGCAATCCGTCCTGTGAATTTGGGACGTATGTGTTTATTAGCGTAAAATCTCCAAATTCCGCGACGCATATCCTGCCCTCGCGCGGATGCCCGTCGAAAGTTTTTTCGTACATCGCATTCGGGCGCACGTTCGAAAATATCGCCGTTCCAGAATACCCTTTCTTTTCGGCACACGAAAATATTTTGTAATTAAACGGAATCTCCATGGAATCAGCAAGCTCCGCCGGCAATTTCGTCTCTTGAAGGCAAAGTATGTCGGGCTTTGCAGCATCCACAAACTCGTAAAAATTTTTGGACATTACCGCTCTTAGCCCGTTCACATTCCACGACACTATCTTCATTCGAGTATCTCCGCTATTGTCTGTATAAATTTTTCCCGGTTGGAGACGTCGCGCAGTCCGCCAATCAAATCGTCGAAAAGCTTGCGCTTGCGGGATTGCAAACGCAAAACCCTATCCTCAACAGTGTCCCTTGCTATCATTCTATATACAAACACGTCTCCGCGGCGCCCTATTCTATGCGCGCGGTCTATCGCCTGCTCCTCGACTGCGGGATTCCACCACGGGTCGGCGAGAAATATGTAGTCGGCCTCGGAAAGAGTTATGCCCGTCCCGCCTGCCCTTAGGCTAACAAGCATAACCGACCCGCGCCTTGCAGTCTGAAAGGCGTTCACCGGAAGCGCGCGGTCGCGGGTAGAGCCGGTAAGCATATATATGTCGGCCTCGCTTATGCGCGTTTTTAGCGCCGATTTAGCCAAATCCAAAAATTTTGTAAACTGGCTGAACACCAAAACCTTTTTCCCCGCATTGCACAGCTCTTCAACCTTGTCGAGCAGCACGGAAAGCTTTCCTCCATACTCCGGAGCCCCCGCCCCTCCAATCCACGGCAGCAAAGCCGCGTCGCAAGCGGCCTGCCTCAGCCGGGTTATCAGCGACAGTATCGTAAGCCTGCCCTTCGCGTCGCCAACCGACGCTTTTAATTCTCCGCGCGCAAGATCGAGCAGTTTTGCGTATTCAGACTTTTGCTGCTCGGACATCGGGCAATAGAGCTCCACGCGCACTTTTTCCGGAAGCTCGGACGCAACTTCGGATTTCATTCGCCTGAGCACGAATGGTGAAATCTGTCTGCGCACTGTTTCCACTATCGCAGCGTCCCCGTGCGCAAGCCGCTCAAAATTCGCGCGCGAGCCGAGCAACCCCGGCATCAGCCACCTAAACGCCGTCCAGATGTCCATCAATTTATTCTCTATAGGAGTCCCGGTAAGGGCTATTTTGCGGCGCGCGGAAATATACATGCACGCCATAGTAGTCTTGGAATCCGGATTTTTTATAAATTGGGCCTCGTCCAGCACAGCGAGTTCAAAGCGGATTTTTTCAATTTCAGAGCGGTTGCGGCGCAGCTGCGTATAGCTGCATATCCACAAGTCCGCCTTTGAAAAATCGGTCTTTGCTCCAACTATCCCGGTTTTTATTTTCGGGAAAAATTTTTGCGCCTCAGCAATCCAAACAGGTATGACGCTTGCCGGACACACGACTAGAAATTTAGCCTCTCCCCCAGACTTGACGCGCGACAAATAGTAGTCGACAAGCGCGAGAGTTTGAATGGTTTTCCCAAGCCCCATCTCGTCGGCAATCATTGCATTGCACGAATGCTCGAAAAGATTTACCGCCCACGCGACCCCGGCGCACTGGTACTTGCGCAGAAAATCTGGAAGCTTAGCCTTCATATCAACGGGATTTTCAAGCGATTTTCTCCATTGCGCAAGTTCGGGAGTCAGCTTTAAACGCCCGCCAAAATCCGAAGCCGAAAGCAGCATGTAGCGCGGTATCTTCCCCTGCTCAAAACCGAATTCGCGCGAGCGCTCTACGTCCCGTACAAGAGCTGTGTCGTCGCCCGAAACCCTTAAAATTCCGTAATCGGGTATTATCCTTAGCGAGCCCGCCCCGCCCATCAATTTGGGGAGCTCGGACGCGTCTATCGAACGCCCTCCTACGCTCGGCAGCCATTTTATGTCGAAGTCCGCCCCGTCGCCGCCGACCTCCACGACCTCTGGGGTTAGCGTCAACTTGCGCTCTCCCCCTTTTAGCAATTCCACCCGCTTGTCGCAAACTACTTTAAACAGTTCCGACCACTTTGGCAAAACATTGTTTAAAAACGGCGGTATCTTGGAAAGCTCCGGCAAAATATGGCTCTCGCCGTCGTACTTAAACCCTGCCTTGCGCGAAAGCCCCGCAAGCGACAGCAGCTTCTCGCGCTCGCATTCCAGTAGATCCGCTATCTTTACGCATCTGTCGCCGTACGCGAAACGCCTCAACCCTTTTTCGTCAAGCCATTTCGTCGAAAATACAAGACCCTTGCGCTTGGAGTGGAAAGACAGCTCAAGCTCCATCGGCTTGCGCTCCGGGGCTTTATTTTGCGACTCCTCCTTTTGGGCTTCCGCTTCCTCCGCGGCAGAATTGCTTTCATTACTTTCTTTTGAGGACTCCGCTCCGGGCGAAGGCTCTGAAAATACGTCCGGTGTGGCGGACAAGTCGCCTATAAGCTCGTCTATCTCATAGAGCGCGGCGACGCACAAAGCCGCCTGGTCCAGATCCCAGCCTTCGCGGCGCACATATTTTTCGCCCTCAAAATCCAGAACGCAAAACGGCTCGGTGCCGTCTTCGAGTTTCGCGCGCGCAAGCGCTTCGGACTCGTGCAGCTCAATATCGCGGATTACGCAATTTTTATAAAGTTTGCGCCCGTATTCAAGCTCTTCCAGGCGGAATTGCCCCTGCCAATCGCATGCAGCCCTAGATAGCCAAAGCGGAAGTTCGCTCTGCCTATATATCCTGCGCGCTGTATGCTCTATTGCCATTTTGCCTTAAAATCTTGCAGAGCGCGCGCCTACCGCCCACTTGTAAACGAGCGCGTATTTCTCGGCGGATTTATTCCAAGAAAAATTCTTGCTCATTCCGTTGCGGCGCAATTTCTGGATATCGGCAGGACGGTCGTACCAAGTGGAACACGCCCAGCCTATCGTGTTATACAGAGCTTCGCAGGTCGCGTCCGAAAACTTAAAGCCGTCTCCGCTGCCGGTCGATTCGGAATATTGGTCGACAGTGTCTTCCAATCCTCCGGTAGCGCGCACTATCGGAAGCGTTCCGTACATCATTGAATACATCTGGTTTAGCCCGCACGGCTCAAACCTGCTCGGCATTATGAAAAAGTCGGAGCCTGCCTCTATCTGGTGCGCCAACTCGTTGTCAAAGCCTATGTACGCCGATATTTTTCCGGGGAATTTTGCCGTCAAATCCGAAAATGCGTTTTCAAGCCAATGCTCGCCAGTGCCAAGGATTGCTATTTGTATGTCCATGTGCCCCACAAGTTCCCCTGCAATCCTCGCGAGCAAATCCAGACCCTTTTGCGAGTAAAGCCTCGACACCACCCCAAATACGGGTTTTTTGGCGGAAACGTCCAAGCCCAGTCTCTTTTGGAGCGCTTTTTTGCAGGCGGATTTTCCCTTCATATCCGACAGCGAATAGTTGGCGGCTATAAATTCGTCGGTTTGCGGATTCCATGCGTCGGTGTCAACTCCATTTATTATCCCGATCAAATCCGCCCCCCTAAAACGCAGCACCCCGTCAAGCCCGCAACCGTACTCGGGGGTCCTGATTTCATTTGCATAGGTCGGGCTTACTGTCGTGATTTTTGTGCAGTTGTAAAGCCCCCCTTTCATCAAATTCAGCGATCCGTACGATTCGCATGAATCCGCCCTGAATTCCGAAGAAGGTATGCCCGCGTATTCAAGTACCCCTTTGTCGAACACTCCCTGATGCTGCAAATTGTGTATCGTAAAAACGCTCGCCGAACCCCCGAGCGGAGAATTGTATAGAGAAGTATTCAGCAACACTGGGACGAACCCTGTGGTCCAGTCGTGGCAATGTATGACGTCAGGTATCCAGTCGTTTTGCAGGCACCAATCGAGGGCTGCGCGGCACATAAAGGCAAACCTCCCGCCGTTGTCGGAAAAATCGACACCGTTGTAATTGTATATGCCGGGCCTGTCAAAGTACATGTTGAACTCCAAAAAGAGCATTTTGGCGTCTCCCAAAGCCGCCGTCCAAACAGACGCCTTGTATTCAAGCCCGAGCCCCATGTGGACGGACAGATTGTCCATCTGCTTTTCTATGTCGGCAGGCCGTTTCACAGTAGAGTAAAGCGGCGTAAAAACCTTAACGTCGCACCCGGAAGCCGCGAACTGCTTGGATATTGAAGACACCATATCACCCAACCCTCCGGCTTTGGAGAATGGTGCGCATTCGGGGGAAATCATGAGAATTTTCATTTTCATAGCTTTTTGATACTGCCTCGGGGTTAATTTATATGCGTTTCTTGGGTATAAAATCATAAAACTCTCTAAAATCTCCCGAAACATTGCAAAGCTTTTTTTTCAAGGAATTTTTCAGTTTAAATTATTTATTTACACCGTTGGGAGGTTTTTTCTTTTTGTTAACCTATTATCGGGAAAAAATCTTTAAGTTTTATAAAATAATAGCCTTCACCAAAATATTAGCGTTTTTTAGCAATTGCCGCGAGTTTATCTTCCGGAGATTCCTCAAACTCGCCAAAATATTTGAAGTTTATTTTTAATGCACAGGTAAGAGCTTTTTTTACATAACGTAAAGCTTGGCAGGTTTTTCTTGAAAATTTTTATAAAATAAATGAAGTTTTATATATGAAAGTTTTTTATATTTTCTTTCTCGCTCTATTTTCCATTCAAGCTCTCGGCGCGGATATTGCGGTAAGTTCATATCCATGGCAAAAAACCTCGATAACTGAAATGTTGGCAGACTTCAAAAAAATAGGCGTCAAAAAAGCCTCGATGTTTCAAAATATAAAAATTGGCGGGAACGGCCCTAATAAAAACGTCATTTTTCATTATAAAATGCCCAAAGCCTCACGCGACGAAGCCAAAAAGATTTTTGACAACGCAGGCGTACAAATAATCTCTATCGGGCATATATCGCTTTCAGAGGAATCGGAAATTAAAAAACTCTTTGAGTTCGCAAAATTTTTCGGAGTAAAATATATGACAGTTGAGGCACCGAAAAGCGCGCTTGAAATATACGACAAACTTTCTAAAAAATACGGGATTGCTGCCGGGCTCTACAACCACCCAAATAAGAAAAACAATCCTCCTCCATATTCAACCCCTGAAAAAATGATAGATGCCCTCCGCGGCAAAAAAAATCTTGGCGCTTTCCCGGATTGCGGGCACTGGGGCCGCTCTGGCTTTGATATCGTAAGCTGCCTAAAAAAACTTGAAGGCAAGCTTGTCGGCATCAATATTCAGGATTTATCGGAATCCCGCGAATGCGAAACTTACGGGCGCGGCACTCTCCCGCTCGAATCTTTTATCTCGGAGCTTGAACGCTCTGGGTTTGACGGTCTTTGTGTTGTAATGTTTGACGCCGCAAACGACCGCTCTCAAATAGATAAAATTCCGGAATCAGTAGAATATTTGACCAAGCGTGGATTTAAAAAATAGCTAATCGCAAAAAAATCTTCTCGCAAAAAAGGCGCTTTCGGCAAAAATGCAGGTTTTATTCCCAGTAAATAATGGATACCTCCGACTTGGACTACAACCTACCCGAAGAAAGGATAGCCCGCTATCCTTCCCAACGCCGCGACGCATGCAAACTGCTCGTTTACGATAGAAATTCCGAAAAAATTTCCCATGCTAAATTTGCGGATCTGCCAAATATACTCGGGAAACCCTACAATTTTTTCAGAAATACAGCAGCAGTTTTAAAGGCGAGAATTTTTGCAAAAAAACCCACCGGCGGAGAAGTAGAGTGCCTTTTGCTAAGCCCGCTAAACGGCTCTGACGAATGGCTCTGCATGCTTAAACCCGGTAAACGACTGCAACCTGGAGCAACGTTCGGGATAGATGGAATATTTGAGGCGACGGTATTATCGAAGGATTCAGACGGCAACGCAGCCGTCCGCTTTGACACTTTCGGCCGTGGCGGGGTTGTAGATTTGAGCGAAAAAATCGGAGTAGTCCCCCTTCCCCCGTACATTGAGCGCGACCAAAAGTCGCCCGGCTACGACAGAGATTTCGACAATACATACTACGAGACCGTTTACGCAGACCCCGCGAAACGCGTCGCAGCAGCGGCCCCTACCGCCGGCCTGCATTTTACCCCCGAATTGGACGCCACGCTCCAATCGCAAGGCCACAAATTTTATTCCTTAATACTTCATGTGGGGCTTGGCACCTTCAAGCCCATGAAGACTGAAAAAATCGAGGATTTTAAAATTCATTCGGAAATATACGAGATACCCGCAAAGACCCTTTCTGCCATGGCTGATAGCAGCCGCCCGCGCCTCGCCGTGGGAACTACATCGTTGCGCGCCATGGAAGACTTCTGCCGCAAAAACGGGATACCGTCTGGATTGTGCCCAAATGACTTTGTTGGATCCGCAGACATTTTTGTTTATCCGCCCCAAAAAATTATATCGGCGGACGCCTTAATAACTAATTTTCACCTTCCGCGCTCCTCGCTAATGTGCCTCGTAGCAGCCTTCATAAAACCAAATTCTCTAGACGGGGTGGATATTTTAAAGGAGCTTTACCGCGAAGCAATAGCCGACAAGTACAACTTTTACTCTTATGGAGACGCAATGCTCATTATTTAAATTCTCCGACTCAACAATTCATTCGCACATCAAATAAATAAAACGATTGCAGCTTATTAGACAAAAAATTTTTTATCATTTTGGCGCGCGTCAATGCGCGCGCCTTCACGTCTGGAGTGTCAAATATTTTTACTGCGCGCCTTTGCCCTGCCAACTCCCGAATATAGCCTGTCTTTTATCAATTTTTCCAGCCTGAACAACTGGTAGTCCGAACGGTTTAATATTACGGATTCCAGCATTTGCATAAATGACTCGGGGGTATAATTTGCCGACTCAAGCAAAAACAGAACTATTGCATCGCGGTGAACTCTCATATAGGTCTTTTTCTCATGCCCTGGTTTTGCAAGACCGTTTGACAGATGCCCGAAAATTTTACCGCTGTAAAAGCTGTTTCGTACAAATTGATCCGACCTACCTATGATATATCCGGTCTCCTTTGGGCTGAACCATTCCTGTCCTTTGGGAAAGAGAGAGGCAAAATGTTCAAACCCCTCGGATAACTCGTCGCTATTTTTCATTTTCTTCTGACCTCCCTCCGCGCGCGGCGGTGACTTCTTTTTTTTGTGTGTGAGTTTTTCATAATCTTTTTAATATTTTATCCTTTCATTCAATGTCCTTTGCGATATATTATAAATAAAATTCATTATTTAATATAAATAATGGAACATAATAATTATTATTTGTCAATATAAAATAGAAAAATTCTACTTTATAAATGAAACATTCTAAGCCATATAAAGATACAAATTTTGCTACCCGCATGAGGCTGCTGATGGGAGCAAGAAATGTAAAACTGAAAGACATTGCCATAGCCACAAGCTGCTCGATTAGCGCTGCAAGTACCTGGCGGCGCGGCCGCCTGCCACGAAATTACAAGACAATATCCAAACTCGCCCGAATATTCAACGTAAGCGAAAATTTTCTCATAAACGGAGAAGATGAGTGCGTAATTTTTTCAAATGAAAAAAGCTGCGCCGAAAAATCCGCAAAAAATTCCGTAAAAATATGCCCCAAAGACGGCGAGAGCGAATGCGGACATTCCCAAAGCCGCTTTTCGCGCGAGCGCGAAGTAATGGACATTTTTAAAAAACTCGCAAACATCGCCGAGGAATCCGACGACGGATACAGCATATTGTTTGAAAGACTCCTAAAAGCCTTCCCAGAAGCTGCGCCAAATAATGGAGAAATTTCCGAAAAAAATATGGCAAACAAAATGTTTGCCTAAGTTAAAAAAAAATACGTAATAAAAACTATGACAACGCAAACTGTAGCATACTCTCCGGCGGAGGAAATGTGGAACGCCGCGACCCATGGAATAGGGATTATCGCAAGCGTTGCAATGCTTTCAGTGCTCGTGACATTGGCGTCAGTGTACGGAAATGCGTGGGGAATAGTTTCCAGCTCAATTTTCGGGGCTTCTCTCATTTTGATGTACACTGCCTCGACAGTTTACCATGCGGCAAAAGGTGAAGTCGCAAAGAAAATCTTAAAAAAATTCGACCATATAGCAATCTACTATTTAATTGCTGGCAGCTATACCCCGTTTTTGCTCGTGGCAATGCGCTCGGCAGTAGCATGGACAATCTTTGGCATAATCTGGACACTTGCTATATTGGGCACTTTTCTAAAAATCTACGCGGGGGGCTCCGGAACAAAATGGTGGTCTGTCGGGCTATACCTCGCAATGGGTTGGCTCATTGTTTTTGTCTCCGGAAAGCTTTTTGAGGTACTGCCAACGTCTGCGCTCGTTTTCCTCGTTTTGGGAGGGCTCTTCTATACAGGCGGTGTGTTCTTCTATTTGAGAAAGACAAAAAAATTCTCGCATGCTGTCTGGCATATTTTTGTTTTGTTGGGAAGCTTTATGCACTTTTTTGCAGTTCTGTTTTCCTGCGTAATTGTCTAAAAAATTTCCTATGGAAAATTCTGAATTGATTAAAGCTGTGGAAAATGCCGTGCGCTCGTGGGGGCGAAGACCCACCTGGGACGAATATTTTATATGCGCCGCAATACTTATGGCATCGCGCTCGGCATGCGACCGCCTTCACGTTGGCTGCGTAATCGTAAGCGGTGGGCAGCATAAAAACAGAATCGTCGCCGCTGGATACAACGGATTCCTCCCAGGCGCCCCGCACTCCTCGTGCGTACGCGACGGGCACGAGCAGGCAACTGTGCACGCCGAACAAAACGCAATTTCCGACGCTGCGCGAAGGGGCGTTTCTCTTAGCGGCTGCACCGCATACATTACGCACTTCCCATGCGTTAATTGCGCAAAGCTTCTTGCCGCCTCTGGCATTGCAAAAATAAAATACCTGCACGACTATAACAACGACGAACTCTGTTTCAGATTTTTTAAAGACTCAAACGTGGAAATAGAAAAGCTCTAAAATGAGAAACTTTTACAACGACATTTCATGGAGTTTTTTAATATCGTCTCCGTCCCACACCGGAGACTTTTTTGAGGAGGCTGTAATACTGCTTCTCGAAGACAACGAAGACGGCGCATTTGGCATTGCAATCAACAAGCCGCGCGGAAAAAAGCTCGGAGACATTTCCGAGGAGTTTGAATCCACTCCGCTCGAAGACGTTGAAGTTATGGACGGCGGTCCAGTCGAAAGCGGCACCATAACCCTCGCCGTATGCTCATGCGAGGGAAAATGTGAATGCGGCGGCACTTTCGCATTCGGGACTTCCCCCAAAAATGCAATCGAAGAAATTTCAAATAACCCCGACGCAAAAGTTGCGGCTTTTGCCGGATATTCCGGATGGGGACCGAATCAGCTAAAAGCCGAAATATCGGAAGGCGAATGGATAGTGTCAAACGCCGATATTGGGCTAATATTCGATATACCTCCGGAAGATATTTGGCGCGAACTTTTAATTAGAGAACGCCCGGCATTCGCGTGCCTACAGAAGCCAAAATCGGACGCCTCCTTAAATTGACGCTCCCGGACGCAGAACTTTCCGCTCTTTGCCCCGGAATCCTCCATTAGAAAATTTGGGATATAATAGCATGAATGAAGCATGCTACAAATTCGTATATTGCACGCAAGCAATCCGCCTTATAAAAAAATAAATGAAAAAGACTGAATGTGAATGCAGGTAGTCTATGCCACTAATAATTAGGCAAAATAACCTAATGGGAATACTTCAATAAGGAGTTTGTATTCCTCATGCGACGCGCAATCAATCCGCCTGTAAAAATTGAGATTTCAAACGTGTGAAAGCGCAACGCTCCGCTTGTGGCGCGCCATAAGTCATCAGGCAGAAAAGCCTAATGAGAAATATTAAGCGAGAAAAATTCAAGCAGCCCGCCTATAAAAAAAACGGAATCTCCACATTACGCTAAAAATCGGAATCTTTGACTTCAACGCGTATCGTTGGGCTCCCTGAACGCATCTCTTCCGGGACATTGAGAATGTCGAATTGTCTGCCAATATTGTCGTCGACTTTCTCCATAGATCTCAATTCGCCGCGATAACGCTGGGGAGGAACATTTTTATTAGGCGCCGAAGACGTCGTTCTTGGCGCGGCTGTCGGGCTTGAAGGAGAAGCCGCCGGTTTGGAAATTGTTGGCGGTGAATCTGGGGCATCAGAATCCACAATATTCCCCGATGAATCAAATTTTAGTTTCCGCACAAAAACTCTTCCCCTGCCTATTTTCTTATTTGGGGATAAAAAGTCCCAAAAAGACTCCTCGTTATCGCGCAATGCGCCGCCGGCGGTCGTTATCGGGATACCCGGATCCGCCGAGTGGGACTCGCGAAAATAAAACTTGTTTATCTCGCGCATGGACATTTCCATCAACTCGGAGTATTGGTCGCGCAGGTATTCCTGATACTTGCTATCCCGCTTATTCACGTCGATTTTGCCGAGGTATTTTTTTGATAGATTTCTGTCGGTATTTTCCATTGCAAGCGGGACGTCCGCCCCGCTCCACAAATCGCTTTTTGTTTTGCCGTGGTATTCGGGTGTCACAAAGTCCTTCTTATTGTCAAAAGCCCTCTGCTTGGACATTTCTGCGCCGGGCAAGCCTTCCTCAAAATGGGGCTTCTCTTCTCTCAGATATGATACGTCTCCGGTATTCTCGTATAATTTACGCTCGAGCATCTTGCCGGACTCGCGCGCTTTTTTCCCCTGCATTGAACTCATTTTCGACTCCTCAAAACGGCGCTTGGAGAAAGTCGAGTTTGCCCTTGTAAAGTCGTTGTTCAACAACGCATGCGCATCGGCGAAAAACATTGCGCCGACGGCCACAAAGAGAAATATTTTCGGATTTATCGTCAAATTAGATTTTTACCCCAATAATTTCGAGAATCCTCTGCAAATCGTCGTTGCCGAGATATTCTATTATTATTTTCCCCTTTTTGGCGCCGTGGCGGACTTCAACGCTCGCGTTTAGGCGGGTCGAGATTTTGTTTTGTATATCACGCACCACCGCAGATTGCGCGACTTTTGCCGCCGGAGTCGATGAGTCCGCCCTTGCCTCGCCATCTTTGAGCCTTCTTACGGCGTCTTCCGCGCCGCGCACGTTTAAGCCGTTTTCTATAATTCGGCGGGCGAGTATCTCTTGCTGGGTTTTATCCTCTACGGAAAGTATTACTTTGGCGTGTCCTGGGGATATCATTCCGCTTGAAATATATCCCTGCACGCTTTCAGGCAGCCTTAGCAGCCTTAGGGAATTTGCAATGCTCGAGCGCGGCTTGCCGAGCCTTTGCGAAACTGCGTCTTGCGTCAGACGGAAGGTCGCTATAAGATACGCTATCCCCCTCGCCTCCTCCATTGGGTTGAGGTCGGCCCGCTGTATGTTTTCAATCAGCCCCTTTGCCGCCGCAGACGAGTCGCTCGCATTTTGCACGCACGCGACAATCTTTTTCATTCCAAGCAACCTGCACGCGCGCAGGCGGCGTTCGCCCGCAAGAAGCTCGTACGTTCCTCCGGGAATCTGGCGGACGAGAATCGGTTGCAATAGCCCCTCCGAAGATATGGAGTCGGCAAGGTTGCGAATCTCCTCTTCAGAAAATTCCTTGCGCGCTTGGTACGGGCTCGGCGCAACCTTGTCTATCGGGATTTCGCTAAACAGTCCGTGTGCCGAGATTTGCACTTTTAACGGCGACGGCGACGGCACCGGCTGGGCGCCTATCTTCTTCGCGCCGGAATCGGCTGCCTTTTTGGCTCCGGCAGAAATTATTGAGCCAAGCCCTCTTCCCAGTGATTTGCGTTGGATTGCCATATTTTTTTATTTTTGCGGTACGAATATTTCGTCGCCTATTCTTAATCCGCGCGACGGGTCGGCGATTTTATTGGCGTCTTGAATCCATTTTATCCTGGAATTCATCTTCCTTGCGATTTTGCTTATGGAGTCTCCCGCCTGCACGGTGTAAGTGACGCCCGTCTTTGGATAGTCGTCTGAAAATGTTGTGGGAAGGTCAGACTGCGGTCTTGTGCCTATCGCTGCAGCGAGTTTCTGCATATTGGCATTGGTCTGCGCTGCCATCGATTCCAAATCTTTTTTTACGAGCGATATTATTTCTCTCTTTAAAGTTTCATTTTGGGCGGAAATCTCGCTCTTTGCGAACGACAACTGTTGCCTTACATTCTCGTTGTCGTCGCTCGAAGACTGTTTGATTTTGCGCAAAAGCTCTTCGTTCTCGCGTCTGAGCTGTTCGACTTCGAGCCTCAACTGCCCGACCTCGCGCTTCAAAAGCGCCATATCCTGCTGCAAATCGGCAACTGCTGCCGTCTGTCCGTACAATGTATATGTCGAGGCAAAGGCCGCAATGACAACCGCAAAAAACTTTATTCCCATATCTTATAAATTTTTCGTTTAAATTTTCGGGCCGCAATATCAACACGCCCCTCCAAAATCAAAAGTATCTTTTATTTTATCGGCATTTCAAGTTTTTTTGACACCCGTTCATAGATAATTCTATGTTTTGCAATTTTTTTTGCCGCGTTAAAATATAAAAAATTTCTTGTGGTCAATTTTTCCAATGCGCTGCATTGGCAATTTGTTTTTTGCAATTTTTCAGCGCCTTTTCACAGTAATTTTTTTTGTTGAGAAACGCATAAAAAATTCCGATAAACCTTTATATTTCAAAAAAAAGCCATTATAATATAATTTTATGTGCGGAATAACTGGATACGTGGGAAGTAAAAATGCCGTTCCAATCCTTTTGGAAGGGCTCTTGAAACTCGAATACCGCGGATACGATTCCGCAGGAATCGCTTTGCTCAAAAACGGAATTTTGCGCGTATGCAAAAAAAAGGGGCGTGTCGGCACTCTCGCAGAAGAAGTCCGCAAGATGAATTTTTCCGCAAATACGGGAATTTCCCACACCCGCTGGGCCACCCATGGCGGCGTAACAGACGCAAACGCACACCCGCATGTTTCATCTGACGGGAATTTCGCCCTCGTCCATAACGGCATAATCGAAAATTTCGAGAACATCAAAAATTTCCTTTTGACAAAAGGCTACACCTTTTCAAGCCAAACAGACTCCGAGGTTCTCGTAAACCTAATTGCATACCACTACTCGCAAAGAACTGACGAAAATACCGAAAACAGGTTTATGGAGGCTGTCCGCAAAGCCCTTCTGCACGTCGAGGGCACATACGGAATTGCGGTTTTATGCCGCTTTAACGACGGTGAGATAGTTGCCGCAAGAAAGGGATCTCCGCTCCTAATAGGTGTCGGGAAAAACGAAAGGCTCGTTTCGAGCGACGTCCTCGGATTCGCAGGCAGGGCTTCAAACGTCATATATCTTGAAGACAACCAAATTGCGCTCGTGACAGCCGACAGCTGCGACATTGTCACTATCTGCAACAAGCCCATAAATTATACTGTAAGCGAAATCGACTGGAACCTCGAGTCCGCAGATCTTGGCAACTGCAAACACTACATGCAGAAGGAGATTATGGAACAGCCCGCAGTTCTTGAGAACGCAATACGCGGGCGAATTTCCGACGACGGCTCGACAGCCGTCCTCAATGGCCTCAATATGACCCCCGCCGATATGAGGCAAATCGACCGCATTCTATTTTGCGCATGCGGAACTGCATGGCACGCATGCCTCGTAGCCGAATATCTTATTGAAAAATACGCGAGAATCCCGGTTGAAGTCGAGTACGCAAGCGAATTTAGATACCGCAACGCGCCCCTCGATAAAAACACGCTCGTGTTTGTAATCAGCCAAAGCGGCGAGACTATCGACACCCTGCAAGCGCTGAGAGAATCCAAACGAAAAGGCTTCAAAACACTCGCAATCACAAATTCTGTGGGATCGACAATTTCGCGCGAGTCGGACGGCGGACTATACCAATATGCGGGGAAGGAAGTGGGGGTCGCCTCGACAAAGGCCTTTACGTCGCAAATCGCAATCTGTTTGCTAATCGCGCTCTACATTGGCAGAATGAGAGACCTATCGTTCTACGACGGAAGGCTGATTGTTGACGCTATAAAATCCCTTCCGTCGCTCGCGGCAAAAGTTTTAAAACTCGCTCCTTCTATCGAGAAAATCGCAAAAAAATACGCGCATTTTTCGGATTTTCTGTTTGTAGGCAGGCTGAGCGAATTTCCGGTGGCTCTTGAAGGAGCCCTCAAACTCAAGGAAATCTCTTACATTCACGCCGAAGGCTACCCCGCCGCCGAGATGAAACACGGGCCTATAGCCCTCGTGTCTCCCGAATGCCCGACGGTAGTTCTTGCGACCTCCGACGAAATACTCCCGAAAGTCGTCTCAAATGCGCAGGAGATAAAGGCGCGCAAAGGGCCTATAATAGCGATAACCAACCGCCCCGAAGCATTTGAAGGCATCGCCGACGACATCATTTCCATTCCCGACGCCCACGACTGCGTAAAAGCTATTATTGCGACCATTCCGATACAGCTCCTCGCCTATTACATCGCCGTACAAAGGGGCTGCGACGTCGACAAGCCGCGGAATCTTGCAAAGGCAGTGACAGTAGAATAAGAGATTCTATTTGCCCTTGCATTTCCTATAAAATACAGTCCGCATTTTCTTTTAGCGCGCCTTTTTGATGCTGCGTAAAAAACAAGCTTAGATTTTGCGCGCTTTTTTTGCGCTCAATAAAAACGGTAAAATTTCTGTTGCCCCAAACCGCTATTTTAACTTCTAAGCAATGTTTTGTTTTCCCTGCGGAATCTGCGGGACTGAGTCCGGTATATGCGCTCGACATGTTCGACCGTGTCTTTTATATTTTTGTCAGCCGCTATCGCAATGCCGCTTTTCATATAGTATGGCGTGCGCGCCTTCAACAGCTCTCGTATCCTAGAGAGCGGATTTTCAACGCGCATGAGCGGCCGCGTGTCGCTTTTTGAGACCCTATCGTAAATATCCTCAGGCGTTGAAAATAATACCACGCAAATTCCCTTTCCTCGCACGAGCTCCGGCATTCCCTCGCGGCAGCAAAGCCCGCCCCCGCAAGAGATCACGCACCCGCTTTCCGGATGCCCGCTTTCCATAAAATCGCGCTCCATCTGCCTGAATTTTTCCTCGCCGTATTTTGCAAAAATATCGTTTATCTGCATGCCGGCAGATTTTTCTATTTCCGCGTCGGAATCTAAAAACTTTAATTTTAGCCGCGCGGCTACCTTTCGCCCCACTGACGATTTGCCGGTGCCCATAAAACCCAATAAATATAAGTTTGGGCGGTATAATGTCTTTTCTGGGCGCTTCGTCATATTTTCCCAATATTGACAAAATACAATTTGAGGCAAGTTTATTCAAACGCCAAAAGGCAAAAAACTTTGCCGGCAAGCGGCCACAAACTTGCAACAAACATTTATAACTGTGCCTAAGCTAAAAGAATTATTGCATCTGCAATTTCTACATCGCAAATTTAGCCTCAGCCGCTATTCCAGTCAAAATGCAACACTCTTTCTCCCTGCCATCGCCAAGCAGCGCAAATAAAAAGCGCGGTTTTCCTCCGCGCTTACTGTTTCTTATAGACTCTACCGTACAATATTAGACGGCGACTCCCTGGCTTTTCCTTCCAATTTCGCCACAATTTACGCCAGCCATCGGCTCGCTCACTCTGCGCGCGAAGCCGAATCTATCATGCTTTCGTCTATCACAACTTCCCCGCTTTTCTTTTTGTCGGGAAGCTCGTACATTATGTTTAGCATCACGCTTTCCATAATCGAGCGCAACGCCCTCGCCCCCGTGCCAAAATCCATCGCCTTGCGCGCTATCGCCTTTACGGCCCCATCGGTAAATCTTAACTTGGCGCCATCTAAGGAAAGCAGTTTTGAATATTGCTTTACAAGAGAATTTTTTGTCTTGGTCAATATGTGGACCAAATCGGACTCCGTAAGCCCTGCGAGCGAGCAGACTACCGGCAAACGCCCTATAAATTCCGGTATAAAGCCAAACTTCACCAAATCCTCCGGCTGCACTTTCTTCAGTATCTGCGCCTCGCTCTTTGCGTCTTCCGCAATATCCGAATTAAATCCCAAAACTTTTGACTCCGTTCTGCGGGCTATTATTTTATCAAGCCCCACAAAAGCCCCTCCGCATATGAAAAGTATATTGCGGGTATCCACGCGCAAATATTGCTGGTCGGGGTGCTTGCGCCCGCCCTTCGGGGGTATGTTGCAAACAGTGCCTTCAAGAATTTTTAGGAGGGCTTGCTGCACGCCCTCTCCGCCGACGTCGCGGGTTATGGAAACATTCTCGTTTTTGCGGCATATTTTGTCTATCTCGTCTATGTAGACAATCCCGCACTGGGCGCGCTCTATATTGTAGTCTGCAGCGCGCACAAGGTTTAAAACAAGGTTTTCAACGTCCTCACCGACATATCCAGCCTCGGTGACTGTCGTAGCGTCTCCTATCGCAAACGGAACGTTTAGCATTTTGGCGAGCGTCCGCGCCAAATACGTCTTGCCGCTGCCCGTGGGTCCTATGAGAAGAACATTGCTTTTTTCTATTTCTACGTCCGGATATTCTTCGTCCCCAACGTTCAGCATCTCCGCCCTTAGGCGCTTGTAATGGTTGTACACGGCAACACTCAATATCTTCTTTGCCTCTTCCTGCCCGACTACATATTCGTCGAGCCCCTTCTTCAGTTGAGAAGGTGTCTTTATATCGAAGTCAAGCATAGCGTCCATGCGCTTCGCCCTATCCTCCATATCGCGCAATTCAAACGCATTGTGGAGTGTTTCGACGCACATCGGGCATATAAAAGAACCGTTTATTCCGGCTACGAGCGTCCCGACTTCACGCGCGGGACGCCCGCAAAAGCTGCATGTTTGAGTGTCTTTGGCCATTTTCTTAAACGTCGCGCTTGCTCTCTATGACCTTGTCGACTATCCCGTATTTCAAGGCCTCTTCGGCAGTCATATAGAAATCCCTGTCCGAGTCCTTCTCTATTTGGGCAACGGGCTTTCCCGTAGTCTTTGAAAGTATCTCGTTTATTTTAGCTCTCCACCTCAGAATTTCGTTTGCCGCTATCGAAACGTCCCTCGCTTGCCCAGTGGCTCCGCCATAGGGCTGGTGTATCATAACCCTCGAGTTCGGAAGCGAATACCTCTTGCCCTTTGTTCCTGCCGCAAGCAATATTGTTGCCATGCTCGCCGCCTGCCCAACGCAGTATGTCACTACATCGCAATGCAGAAAATTCATTGTGTCGTAGATTGCCATGCCAGCCGTAAGCGAACCGCCGGGGCTGTTTATATATATGTGGACATCTTTCTTGGCGTCCTCCATCTGTAAAAATAGAAGCTGCGCTATGACAGCGTTTGCAACTCCGTCGGTAATCGGTGTCCCTATAAAAACTATCCTGTCTTTCAGCAGGCGCGAGTAAACGTCCCACGACCTCTCGCTTCTGCCGTCGCGTTCAAAAACTGTCGGTATGTAATATTCTCCCATAGTATATTTTCCTTATCGCCGGTCGGCTATCCTTCCGGCGGTCGATAATTCTGTTTACCATAAAAAACCGCGCGCTCTAAAGGCTTCTGTACAATGCCCCGCTGCGCGCGATATTTTCGCTCTATAAAATATCGGCTTCGCTGACTTTTTATAAAACAATAAAATTCGCGCCCGAAACTCAATAAAAATATTGCCGTTTTTTGCGCCTTTCGTCTGCTTCAAAAGGCGGCAAAACCGCCACAATCCAACCCGCCAACGGGAACGCCAATTTTTTGCGTAGTTATCACAATGCTCGCGCAATATAAAATTTCCCCCAATCGCAAAAGTTCCAATACCTCGTTTGGACTTTCGCGGCGCAAAAAAACCGCGCGCCCCGCCGCCGTTTAGGCGATGAGCCGCGCGGAATTTCAAAGCTTTTTTACAAAGCTTACTTTGCAGCCTCAGCAGGCTTTATTTCGACCTGAGTCTTTTCAGCTATAAAGTTTATAGCCTTTTGCAACAAGGCGTCGGAACGCAAGCGGTTTGCGCGGGCGGGATCCTTGCGAAGCTGCTTTATCAACTCTTCCGGCTTCGTGTGCGAGCGCATTGCTTCCTGCCACAACATGCGGCTCATGTCCTCGTTGTCTATCTTCAAGTCGTTAGCCTTGGCGACGCGGTTGAGGAATATGCGCATTTTTGCGCGGCCCTCTGCCTCTTTGCCGGCGTTTTCATAAATCGTTTCCTTGTTCTTTTCGAGGTCTTCGCGCGAAGCGCCGGACGACATGAAACGCATCATCATTTCTTCAAGTATCGACTGCCTTTCGTCTTCCAGCGCCGTCTCGGGAAGCGGGAAATCCGTCTTGCCCATTAGCTGTTCGACAGCAAACTGCCTCTTTAGTATTTCGTTGTTGCTCTTCTTTTCGTTTACGATGCTGTCGCGTATTTTATTTTTAAGGGCGTCGAGGGAATCGACTTCAAAAGCCTTAAAGAAATCGGCGTCGAGCTCGGGCAGTTTCTTTTCCCTAATCTCAAATATCTCGACTTCGTAATCGGCCTTTTTCCCAGCGAGATTCTCATTTGGAAATTCTTTCGGGAATTCGTGAGACAGCGTTTTCTTTTCGCCCTTCTTCATTCCTATTATTCCCTGCACTACCCCCTGCACTCCGGGAGCGCTTTCGTTGCCGGCTTCTTCCCACGTCGATTTCTGCTCGCCAAATATCGGCAGATTCTTTTCGATTTCGGATATGGGGGTGCCGTCGACGCTTCCTTTGTACGACAACCTTACAAAATCGCCCTTTTGTATTTCCCTGTCTACCTCGTCGTACTTGGCGCGCTGGTTGCGGTAATATTCCAAAGCGTTTTCTATTTCCGCGTCGGTGGCGTCGGTGGAATCGAGCTCTACTTTCGTTTCGAGTGTTTCGGGCAATTTCACTTCCGGATATATGTCCGCAACAAACTCAAACTCGAATCCGCCGTTTTTCTCCTCGTGCTTCATATCCGCTATGGCATATATATCGAAGTCCTTTATTGCGTTTAGCTCTTCGACTGCCTTGCCCGTAAGCGAATGTTCGAGCTGCTCCTTTATCGATGCGGAATATAGCTTTTCCACCATGCTTTGGGGGGCTTTTCCGGGTCTGAAACCCGGTATTTTGACGTTGCGCACAAAATCCGCTATTACCTTAGCGTTTTCTTCCTCAACCTGTTCCGGAGAGAAGGTTATTATTATCTTTTTTCTCGTGTCGCCGATGTTTTCAATTTTTGTATTCATAATAAATAAATTTACCGCGTTAGCCAAGCGTCGCAGCCGAACGCAAAGGTTCTTTTGTAAAAGACTGTATATATTGGAATAATTCCCGCTCCCGTCAAGCAATTTGCCTCGGCAATTTCACAAAATTATACATTTGCTTGCAGCCGCTATTCCAGAAACCGCGAGGATTTCTCCCCCACCCCAAAATTCATAAAAAAATGCGCCACCTCTATACTTTTATCAAAACGCGGCATTGGCTAAAAAAGCAAAAAAACGCCTTTTCTACGACAATTTAAATGCCAATTCCACCGCATTTGCAAAACTTCCGCAATCCGCCATTCCGCGCCCAGCGATTGAGTATCCTGTCCCGTGGTCGGGGCTTGTCCTTACAAACGGAAGATTCATTGTAATGTTTACAGCCTTGTCAAACTCAAGCGTTTTTAGCGGACCAAGCGCCTGGTCGTGGTACATGGCAACCGCGGCGTCAAACTCGCCCCTTCTCACCCGCGAAAACACGGTATCGGGCGGAAGCGTTTTGGAAAGGTTCGGATAGCGCGCGCGCAATTTGTCGAGAATAGGGTCGATAATGTCGATTTCTTCGCGCCCCATAAGCCCTCCCTCGCCCGCATGCGGATTGAATCCGCATGCAGCAATTTTCGGGTTTTCCAGCCCGCGCAATTTTTTAGCAAGTTCCGCCGCAGATTCTACCGCCCTCGAAATCCTGCCGAAATCAAGCAATTTGGGCACGCCTGCAAGCGCGTCGTGCCAGGTCACAAGCGATACAAGTATCTCCCGTCCAGCAAAGCACATCACGGGAATCCCGCCCCAGCGCTCGGCAAAAAACTCCGTGTGTCCGGGATAGTTAAACCCGATTTTACGCATTTCAAACTTTGATATGGGCGCAGTTGTCACGCCAAAATATTCGCCGCTTACGCATCCGCGCGCGGCGGCCTCGAGGGCAAGTTCAGCTATCTTGCAGCCCTCTGCCGACGGCTCCCCCGCCCGCGCCTCAAAACATACGTCTCCGACAGGCCTCTTGCCAAGTTCGGCAGGCAGAGTGTCGAGAAATTTCTTGTTCCCCAAAACTTCGACTTTTTTTAAAAGCGAAGCGGGCGCAGTTTCCGCCCACTTTTTTATTACGTCCGGCCCTACTCCAGATGGGTCTCCTATCGTAACAGCGAGCTTTTTTAACATATTTGCTATCTTTGTTTGTCTCTGTCCAGATGTATAAAATGCCTTCCAGGCTCGGCAAAAAATCTCAAAAAATTTTCACCCTCCGAAGTCGAATACGCCTTTTCCTCCAAAAGCCTTAAAGCATTTGTATGCGCAGAAGTTCCATCGTAAATAGCCATATAGAGCCTTTTTACTTCGGCTATAGCCTCTGCCGGCACTTTTCTTCTTCTCATTCCAATCAAATTTATTCCCGCCACCGTATTGCGCTTGTGCGCATTTACGTAAGGCGGCACGTCTTCGGAAAACGCTGACACACCGCTCAACATAACCCCGTCACCCACGCGGATTTTCTGGTGCAGCATCACTCCGCCGCTTACAAATGCGTCACAGCCCATCCTCACAAAGCCTCCAAGCGCGCAAAACGGCGCGAGAATACAGCGGTCGCCAACTACGCAATCGTGCCCTATGTGCGAATTTGCCATTAGCAAGCAGTTCTTCCCCACACGGGTAGTCCCCCCGGGAACTGTCGCCCTATGGACGGTTGCACCCTCACGTACGGTTGTTCCGTCTCCTATTTCTACAAATGTTTCAATAGATTTGTCAAAATGCAAATCTTGGGGGTCGCCGGATATTGTAGTAAACGCGCATATCGTGCATTTTTTGCCAATCCGCGCGCCTCGCTTTAAATGAGCATGGGCCTCGATTATTGAATCGTCGCCTATTTCCACTCCGTCCTCAACCACCGCATATGGGCCTATTTCCACATTGTGGCCAACCTTTACCGTATTTGGAACGATTGCTGTATTATGTATCATAAAATTATTCTTCAGCAGCGGCCGCTATCAAGAGCGTGCGTTTGTACCTGCGCACATGCACAATCTTAATCAGGGCCGTAAACAATATGCCGAAAAGCGTCGACGCATACGCTGCCATGAGACTCGCCGTCACAATACCAACCGTAAGCAGTATCAGCGAAAACACTGTTCCCGCTAGCCCTATGTAAAGGCCGAGGTCAAAGAGGTTTTCCTCGTTTTCCAACAGTTTTAGTTTTAGCTTGGCAGGCGCCTTCACGCGTTTTATTATGGACAGCCGTATCAAGCAGAAGACGTATACCATCAGCTGCAATACAAAAAACAGCGCCACCGCCGCCAATGTTGCCGTATCGGTTTCAAAATTCATAGTTTCCTCCTCAATAGTGTTGATTACTTTTTCAAATGCAAACCTTAACTCGGGCGCAGGCCCATTTTCCTGTATTTTTATCATGAAGGCCTCGGGCTCCAAAAAAACAAAAAAGGTCAGAGCAACCACCAGAGCCTCCAGCAACCCGCGCGCAAGCGCAAGCGGCGAATACCACTTCGGCGTATCCCGACGCAGCTTGAATAACCGGAAAAAACCTCGTATAAAAAAATATCCGCCCACAATCGACAACGCCACTTTTATAAAAACAGCCGCCCCGGGAAATTTTGCCGCGTAAGGCGCAAATTCGGCTTTCAGCGGCGAACAAATCGGGGAAATCAACCGCCCAAACGCCCAGTCCTCATGTATCGGGGAATCCGACTTCAGCAGAAAGTCCAACGCGCCCTCGCCTTTTACGAAAGCATAGCGGAAATTTTCCCACTTTTGCGCGTCCGCGCCTTCGAGGTAGCGCGAGCACATCGCAGGATCTCCGCTCACAAACATTCCGGCAAGAAGCAGATTTTTATTTTTTCTGTCAGGAACGGATTCGTAAACCTTGGCGAAATCGTACGCCTCGTCCACCGAAGAAAAATGGGAAAATATGCTTCGTATAATTGTCCAGTCGTAGCGTTTGGCAAATGCCAATGTCGCAAGGCAATATTTTTCAAAAGCCTCCTTTTGCTCGGGCGATTTGTCAAGCCCGTCCATAAGCAACGTTATTTCCCTCAAAAACCTACGGTCGAAATCCCCCGTCTGAGCCAATAGCGCATTTATTAGCAAGGCGGCTTCCAGCGGGGCGCCTGCCGATGAATATACCGGCGGAAACATCACAGAATTCAAATCCCGCATAGATATAAATTTCTTAACAAGCCCGCCGTCCGTCTGCGATAGAAAATCAAGCATTTTTTTGCGCCCGTCGGCAGTCGCGAGAACTGAATACAGCGGAACCGGCGCCATCGCTCTTGGCGACTCCGCAAGGCTCGAATAAAACGCCTCAAAAAACGGCTCATTTCCTCCAGCCGGAATCCACTGAGGGTTGGTCGAGTATAATTTCTCCACGGCTCCTGAAATCTTATCGTACTCGCCGGACTCCTTTGCGATCAAAGCCGCCGTCGACAATTTTGCGGCGTCGAGATATATCTTCGATATCGCAAGCGGCTGCGGTGTCCCTATTCCCGCGGCTGCGACTGTCTCGCGCCCGCACTCGCAAAAGTACGCTGGGATCCCGGCCGCCAACAGCAAAAGCGCCGCGCCAATGCACATTCTCGTCGCGGACACTACAAAGTTTACGATAAAATTCATGTTTCTCCCCTCGAATCGCGGCGGGCGAATATGCCTCCGCTTAAATTGTTTAAAATATAGCATTCGGAAGTCGTTTTAGTCAAGGCAAACATAAACAGAATTCAAGGAATTTAAGCCACAAGCAGAGAATCCCAAATTTGCGGTAAAAGTTGCAGACTAAAAACAATAAAAAATTAGTACCGCCGCGCGAAAAAAAAAAGGTAGTTTATATATTTAAAAAAATTAGCAACGCCATCCCGCAACAAAAATTTAACGCGGCAATAAAAATGGCTCTAACGCGGCTTTCTCGCTGAAGACTGCAAGGCGCGCGCCATCTCAGGCATTATCAAGCCCTTTTGCGCGTATATTTGCCGCGCCTGCATGCTTATTTTCTTGCGCCGCGATTCAAATACCGCAAAAGAAACAACGCATACAACCCCGCAACAAGCCGTCACTACCGGCAGCCCTACATACGATGAAATCCACCCCTGCAATATGCTTCCAATCGGCGGCACCCCGAAAAATGCCATCGTAAATACGCTCATCACCCTCCCTCTCTTGGAATCCTCCACGAGAGACTGAAGCATCGTATTGCAAGACGCCGCAACCGCGACCATTCCAAAACCTATCGGTATGCAGACAAAATATGCCGCAACCGGATTTTTTACGAATGAAATCGCCACAAGTGACACTCCGAATAAAACGCCTGCCACAACTATAACTCGCCCAAGCCCGAGAACGCTTTTGCGCGCCGCCAAATAAAGCGCCGCCGCGAGCGCCCCGCAGCCTACGAAACTCATTAGATTCCCAAGTGTTTGGCTTCCGCCACCAAGATCGCCTTTGGCGAATGCCGGCATAAGCATCGCAAACGGCAAGCCAAAAAAGCTAAACGTCATCAATATTATTATAACGAGCCTTATCGGCCGCATGTCGCGGATATACGCAAACCCTTCCACAATCTCGTGAAGCGCCCCGGAAGCTGAATGCGAACGCCCTGACGAAAGCTTTATCATGTAGAGCGAAAACAGTATCGCAAAATAGCAGAACCCGTTTATAAGGAAACAATATCCTTCCCCGACAGACGCAATGAGAGAGCCCCCTATCGCAGGGCCAATGAACCTCGTCCCGTTTATGGCAGTCGAATTTAGGGCTATTGCGTTCCCGAGGTCTTCCGGCGGGACGAGCTTTGAATACAGAGACTGCCTTGCAGGTGCGTCAAAGCTGAAAACTACTCCAGAAACGAAGCAAATCAAAAGTATGACGCCTATATTTATAAACCCCGCAAGCGTCATCGCAGCGAGAATGAAGCTTAGCGACATCATGCAAAGCTGGGTGACTATCAGTATATTGCGCCTGTTGAATCTGTCCGCAACCACCCCCGCAAAAGGAGTAAAAATTAGCGCCGGTATTTGTGACAAAAATACCGAAAGCGACAAAATAAACACCGAATTTGTCACATTGTACACGAGCCACCCCATCGCCACTTGCTGAATCCACGCCCCTATGAGCGAAAAGAGCATTCCTCCAAAATATAATGCAAAATATCGGTGCTTTAACGATTTGAAAATCGAAAGCAAAGCCCTCGGATTTTTTGGGACGAGCACCGAGATATTTTTCCAACTGTATAGCGATTTTCTTTCGTCGTCCATATTGTCAGTAAAGACAAATTTCTGCCACCGATTGTTAAAAAATTCAAAGAAAAAAATCTCCGACCAAGACGGTGCGGAGATTTTGCCAATTATTTACACTTATTAAAAGATAGAGGAATCTTTTTTATAGACTGCGTTGTACTTTGCCCCAAGAGCTGTCAATGCGGTGAAGCTCTTCGAGAGTTTTGTCGTCGCAGAGTCGATGTCGGAGGCAAATGCCGGCCACTGCTTTTTCAAGTTTACCGTAGCCTCGACAGGATTCGACTGGTAATCAGATACGAACGTAGCAATATCGGAAGATGCCTTTTGCATATTCTGCGCGTACATCTTCTTGGCCACATCCACGAGCGCCTCCCAACCTTTGATATAGTCGCGGTATGCGTCGACAAAGTCAGCAGGGCAGCCGTTCAGTCGAATAGATTGAAGCTTGTCCACCACTTCCGCCGGAGACTTTGAATTTGACGCCACCCGGGAGTCAACCGAATATACGGCCTGAATTGCTAGTTGTTCGGGAGACGCTTCCGGCGCCGACTGGCAGCCGCATAGCGCCGCTCCCAATACCGTTATTGCTATTATTTTTTTCATATTTTTTTTACTTGTATTTAAATTTATCGGCTAAATATATGCCCAATATTAAGAAAATTTCCACAATTTATTTTTTTTAACGGCCATTTTTGTTTTTAGACTGTTTTTTTAGATTGTAGTGCGAAAAAAAATCCTTCTAATCAAAATAATGGCACTCGAAAAAATTAACAACGTAAAAGGTAAGGCGGTGTTCGTTCCGGGCAACGACATCGATACCGACAGAATAATACCCGCGCGCTTCATGGTTTGCGTGACCTTTGAGGGGCTCGGAAAATACGCCTTCTACGACGAACGCAAAAACGCCGACGGCACCGACAAAAAACACCCCTTGACCGACCCGCGCAAGCAAAACGCGAAAATTCTGCTTTCCGGGGCAAATTTCGGCTGCGGATCGTCGCGCGAGCATGCGCCGCAATCGCTGTGGCACTACGGATTCAGAGGCATAATCGCACAGAGCTTCGCGGAAATATTTTTCGGAAATTCGACCACGCTTGGCATTCCGTGCGTTTGCGCATCCGCCGAAGACATCGCAAAAATTGGCGAACTTATCGAGGCCGACCCAGAGCTTCCAGTCGAGATAAATCTCGAAAACATGACTCTTTCTTGCGGAGATTTCTCCTGCAAATGCTCAATGCCTGAAAACGCGCGCGCGGCTTTGATATCGGGAACATGGGATCCAATCGCGGGTCTTATCGATGCCGAAGATGAAATCGCAAAAACTGCGGCAAATCTCCCATACTACAAATAAAACATGAAATTTATCCTCGAAGGCGCAGGGATTTTTATCTATCCGCTTCTGCTTTGTTCGTTCGTCGGTATTTATATAATCTTTGAACGGCTCGTTGCTTTGCGGGAATCTAAAATCGTACCCAGGCAAATTGCCTCGGCGCTTCTATCGGGGAAAATATCAGACCACGAAGGCGACCTCTCCACGACTGTCGGCAGAATACTGTTTTTCAACAGAAATTCAAACCCCGATCCCGAGGCGCTGAAAGCCTTTGCCCAACTTGAAATGACGCGCCTCGAAAGAGGCATGTTCGCCCTGGATATAGTAATATCCGCAGCGCCCCTTCTCGGCCTGCTCGGGACTGTCGCGGGGCTTGTCACGGTATTTGCTTCGGGCGAGGCTTCGCCCACGCCGGAAGCCATTTCGCGCGGGGTTGCGCTCGCGCTCTCCACTACAATTCTCGGGCTATGCATCGCCATTCCCGCCATCGTTGGAAACTCTTATTTAAATAGAAAAATCGACAAGCTCTGCGCCCAAATAAATATTTGCGTTGAGAGACTAATCGATATCCGCAGGGAATCAGGCAAATGAACATATTGCACAGGAAAAGGCGCCGGCGCGCAGAAATAAACATCGTGCCGCTCGTCGACGTGCTAACGAGCCTCATTTTCTTCTTTCTGCTTACGATGCAGTTTAAGGAGATATATGCGGTCGACATTACCCCACCCTCTATGAAATCTTCGGAAAGCGTCTCAAAAAACAAGCCGGAAACAGTTTCCGTGACAAAAGACGGAAAATTTTTTTGGAATTCCGAGGAAATATCTGAGTCTGCGCTCGAAGCTAAAATTAAAGAACTCTCAAAATCTACTACACCGGAACTAATTGTCTTGGGCGACAAGGAATCGTCATTGCAAAATGTGATGAAAGTAGTCGATTTCGCGCGCTTGGCAAAAATAAAAAAGCTTTCTCTTCAATCGCTCTCTCAGTAGCGTGCCGCTGAACTTTTGTTGCGCCCATTTTTTGTCCAATTTTAAGTTGCTGACGCAGGGTTTACAACAACATAGCGGTATTTCTCCGCAGCGCGAAATTTGCTGATTGCCTACGAATTCCCGGGGAAATCCAATTCAATCTTTGCACTTGGCTATTTGTAAGCGCCACTTGCAGTAAATTAAATTCGCTGCTGCAAAGTATACCACGCACTGCGCTAATAAATTTTGCGCATTTTCCACTTTTGTTTGCCACTACGCCGCCGATAAAAATTTTAGCCAGTCAAAAATTTTTCTAAAATTCTTTTTTTTTAAAAAAAGATTGCCTTAACTTGCAATCTCTGGTCTGATAAAGAAACAAAATCCGCCGAAGTTCTTTATGTCTGAATGAACATTGTGGCGGATGCCGGTAAAATCTCTTGAATCTGCGGCAACCGCCCCGAGCGGGCTTTTAAAAAATTTTAAGCTGTGTGAATTTTACCGCGCCCATTTGCAATCCAAAACCCAATTAACAGCGTCCTGAGCGCATATATGGAAAATAAAAATCTTGAAATTATGGAAGTGTCGGGAATTTTCGCACCGACAACAAACAACAACGGCGTATTGCTCGACCCCAAACGCTCCGGCAAAATGCGCAACACCGACCCTTACGTTCCCAAGGAGCTCGTCCAGCGCTTCAACGTAAAAAAAGGCCAATTTATTGTCGCAAAAGCCCACCAGGCAGACGGCCACCCAAACCCCAAAGTGCGCTTTATTGAAACAATAGACGGACTGCCATGCGCCGAGCGAAGAAAGGTTCAGCAATTTAGAAATCTGACTACTATCGCTCCGGAAGAAAAGCTTAAACTCGAAACAAAAGAGGAGCGCATGAGCGCGCGCATTATGGATATTTTCTGCCCCATAGGCAAAGGAACGCGCGGGCTGATTGTCGCCCCGCCTCGCACTGGCAAAACCACTCTTCTTAAAGACATAGCATACGGCATTTCCGCAAACCACCCCGAATGCCATCTCATGATTTTGCTCGTGGACGAACGCCCGGAGGAAGTCACCGACTTTAAAATGGATCTGCCACAAGCGGAGATTTTTGCCTCATCGAACGACGAAAACATAGACACGCACATAAGGATTGCGGATCTCGCCCTCGAGCGCGCAAAACATCTCGTGGAGGTCGGCAAAGATGTCGTGCTTTTGATGGACTCCATAACCCGCCTCTCCCGCGCGCACAACTCTGCAAAGGCAAACGGCGGCAGGACAATGACTGGCGGCCTTGACATACGCGCCCTTGAACGCCCGCGGCAAATTTTCTCGTCGGCGAGAAATACCGAGGAGGCCGGCAGCCTAACAATTATCGCCACCGCCCTCGTCGAAACGGGCTCGAGAATGGACGATCTGATTTTTCAAGAATTTAAGGGCACCGGCAACATGGAAATGGTGCTCGACAGAAAAGTGGCGGAACTGAGAATATGGCCCGCCATAAACCTCTCCGCATCGGGAACCCGGCGAGAAGAACTACTGCTGTCTGCAAAAGAGCTTGAAGCGTCGTCGTTCCTCCGCCGCGCAATGGCAGGTTCAAAAGTTGAGGACGCCGCCGAGACCCTAATCGACCGCATGGGGCAGACAAAATCCAATGCGGAATTTTTGGCGCTCATACTATAAAAATTCCTTTCTACACATAAAATCGCCATTCTTTTTAGTGCCCTGCACTCTTGCGGCCGCTGCGCGCGTTCGACAAAAAATATCGTATCATAAGATATTTTTTTGCGAATACCAATGCTCTATTTCTCGCTCCAAAATACGCTCAAAAAATATTCTTCGCTTCAGGAAGGGTACTAACTTCCCAAACAAAATACCTTCGCGCATTTTAAAGAAAACTCCAAATACTTTGCGGAGGAATTAGAATTTTGCGAACTGCTCTTAATAGATGCCGCCAATATTTTCTTTGGTGAATCGCAAAAAATTGCTTTATGCGCAGTGCAACGTTAACGCCGCTAAAGACATAAAAAAAGCGCGGAATATCAAATATTCCGCGCGCTATATTGCTTGGGTTGCTTACCAATTATGGAACGCGTCGCCGTCATAGAAATCCAAGTCGTCTATGTACGGAGACCATTCATTTGCGGAGTCCTTCTTGCCGAGTTTATTGTGACGGTATTTTTCGGACGAAAATATTTTTAGGTTTTTCCCAAGGCCTATATTCATATTGTTAAATATATTGTTCCAAACCCTCGCTATTTTCTCCGAATTCCACGCGCCCTTTACGTCGTCCGGCGCAACTGCAAAAATCGCGTTCATTCCCGTTGTTCTGTCTATTGCGCCAAAGAGAGCCGGCTTAGTCGAGCGCATCCATTCTGGCGCGTTTTCAATAACGGGAAGTTCGCGGGCGTTTCTAAAATATAAATCCGCGTCTGCAATGCCGTCGAATAGCGGGTCGTTCTTGGGGGCGAGCGCGCGGAAGATATTTTTTTTGCCTATCTTCAAGCCTCCGCCAAATACGCTTAAATCCGCCCCTGGCAAAGCGACAACCGCAATCGAGTTTGTCCTGCCGGCAATTTTGCCGACGGATTCGAGAAGCGCCTTTTCGGCGCCCGCTCCAAGAATCACAACTTGCGCCGATCCAATTTCCCATCTGTTTTTCGGCGTCAGCCGCTGGTACTGCATTCCCATTCTATCGAGAATTTTTGCGCCTTCATCTCCTCCGGCATACGCGACGCGCTGCGGGCCTACCGGCAGATAGCGGTTTGTCATTTCCTTTAGAATATTGTCTGTCAGCATTGTGGCGGCCGGATCTTCCCCGTATCTTGAAGTAACGTCAAGCTGGCAGAATAAAACTATTCCGTGCCCGCGGCGCATTTCGAGCAGCGATGAATGCATAAGGTTAAACCCGCAGTCGACAATCGCCGTAAAATTGCCGTAAGACGGCTTGCGAATGACGTTCCCGCTCACTATGCCGCCATTGCCGCACTTCCACTTGGAACGTGGGTAGTGCGGAGAATTTTCCTCGGAAACGACAAACGCCTCTACGGTGTCAGAATCTCCACGCCAATCCGAGAAATCCTCGTCACAAAGCCCCGCAAGATACGGACTTTTCGGCGAGCGTATAAAAGCGTTGCGGTAGCTCGGAGATTCAAATACAAAATTTGCGACATTTGCCGTGGCTTTTTGCTCGAACACCAGCACCTTCAACCCCTTGTCTATAAGTTTGGACTCCTCGACTTTTGCGAGCAACTCTGAAGGCTTTTTGCCTATCGCATTTTGCCCGACTATAAGCAATCTTGCATCGCCAAGCTCCTCGAATTTCTTTATTTTTTTATAGGCAAGCCCCGCCTTTTCAAGCAGCTCCGCCGTATTTCCCTTCGGATCGTACAATGCGACAGACGCGTCCTTAAAATTGGGCTGCACTCTTTTCGGGAAAAATTGCAGTTTGAAGGAATCCTCCTTCAAGAGGGATCCGTCGCTGTTTAGCACTGCGAGCTCGAGCTTCGCATTGGTGCGCTTAAATACATTAGGAGCCGTGATTTCTATCGGGAATTTTTCAAGTCCCCCCGCTTCAACCGTCTTTTTAAACTCCCCGGATGCGGCGGGCTCAAAGCCGCCTTCGAGCGTAAGACGCCACTTGAACGAAAGCGTCTGGGGAGTTGTCCTATCGTTTACAGTCACCGCGCTTTTTACAAATTTTTCACCCGCATAAAAAGCATGGTCTTTCGATGTAAAATTCTTGGGATCTCCGCCTATGAAAACAAGAACGGGGGCAAAACAGTCGGCGACAACGTCGTTTAGATTCGCCCTCTTTGTGTAGTCCGTAAGCAAATGGCGCTGGGTTTCGCTCCAACCCAATGGATTGTCCGGGCGCAGGCCGGGCGCCTTTACATTGGCGTCGACAAGGGTGTCGAAAACAACATTGTGGTTGTCGTACGTGACGGCCGTATGGCACATGTCGCGCCCGCCGGGGAAGTCGCCTAGCGCCGACATGTCGTATCCCCTCCACGCCTTCACAACGCGCGTATACATCAGCGCGGATAGGCGGCGGATATTCTCGTTAGGATTTGCGTACGGAGAATACTGCCACTCTTGCGTGTGCGGAATTGGATTAGTCTCGGCAGCGTATACGGAATCACCAAAATACCTTGCGGCATGCTCCGCCCCCAGGCTTCCGACTGAGTCGTCGTCAAAATGCCGCCACTGCCCTGGATACGGGAAGGCGGACTCCACTACCATCAACGGGCGCTCGTGCTTCTTGGACCACTGCTGCGGCCAATCCTCCTGCTCTTGAAGCGGAGTTCCGAAAGACTGGTAGTTCATAGACGTGAAAATCTTGCCGGAAGCCCCGCCAGCATGCTGGAAGAGCTCGCGCGACGGGTCGATTGCGCGCATGGTGTCTTCGGCAACCCGCGCGCGGCGGCGCGGCTCGCGCTTCGACGGCGGATCGTATGAATAGTCCGTCAGCTTTGCGGGATCCTGGTTCCAAGGATAGGAACAAGTATTGAAATCCGTATACCACATCAATATTGAAGGGTGGTTGCCATAATGCTCCAAGAATCTCTCGACCTGCCTTGAATATTCGCCGATTTCCTCGTCTTCATATGGAGGCATTTGAAAGAGGTTGTACAAGCCCGCGCGGTCGCATTCGCGCAAGTATTCTGGCCATGCGACTTGCGAAGTCTTTCTGTACGGATCAAAACGGACGGTATCGTAATTCATTCCCTTGATGTGGGCGACGTACTGCCCCATGGAGTTGGGATGCCCAAAATATTGGCGGAGCCTTTCAAGTGCCGGAGACGTCCACATGCGCATGCGCATTTTATTGCCATTCAGCCTAAATTCGCCGCCCTCAACCCATGCCTCGCGGAATCCAAAATCCTTCGACGGGAAAGTGTCGGCTATCTTCGAATCTGCAAGCAGCGCAGCGCTCATTTTGTAGAGATTAGGATTTTCGGCGTCCCAAAGGACTGGATTCTTCCATTTTTCGACAAACCTCACAACCTGCTCGCGTTCGCCGGTAATTTCAAATTCTTTAGAAAAAGTCTTTGTCTTCCCGCTTCCATCCACAAAAGAGAATTCCACCCTTCCCTCGCCTTTTTGAGCGCCGGGATTCTGAATCCTCGCAAGGAGCGAAACGTTGGAATTTCTGAACGACGGCAATGCAATGGCCGACGATATAAACATACGCGACGGAGCCTTTTCAAGCCAGACATCTCCGATTGCAATCTCCGCATGGTCACCGATACTTGGGACTCCGCGCCACAGAGCAACGTACGCCCTATCAATATACACAGTGACAATATTTTTTCCGTCCTTTGAGAGCAAGTCTGTGACGTCTATTCTCCTTGAATTTGGGATTACCGGGAAGCATTTGAAATCCTGCCTGAACGAGTCTATCAGTTTCCCGTTCAGATATACCCTGCCGTAATCGCCATTAAGGTTTTCAAAATTAAGATAGACGCGCTCTCCTTTCAATTCGGCGGGAACCTCAAAGACCCGCTGGTACCAGCCGGACCTGTTTTCGATAAGAGACTTGCCATTCCAGTATTGTGTGCCATTCCCGAGCTTGTCGCCGGCAAGCGGATAGATGTTGTACAGGGGAGACCTAAAACTTCCGGGCACACGCATGTACCACCATTTGCCTGATGGAGCATAAGAGTACTCATTAGCCGGTATAACGCGCCAATAGCCGTTCAAGCATACACCCGACCTTGCGCCGTCAGAACGCCGCGCCGCGTCTGACAGAGTCCACAAATTATTTTCAGCCGCGTTTGTGGAAGTGTCGGAGAGTTTGTTTAAGTCGTCTTTTGACGGGAAGCCCGTATTCGGATATGCCGAAAAATCCTTCGCAGCCTTTGCCGCAATAATTTTTGTAAAAGATGCGTCCTTGACAGAGCCTTGTAGCGAATCGTCTATGTAAAATTCGATATCTTTCCCGTTTTGCTTTATAAGGATTTTATGCGGCTGCGATAAATTAAGAATGCAGGCCGACTCTATCGCCGAATTTTTAGAGCTTCCGCCGTAGACAAAAGATATTTTACCTGACGCCCCCATGGATACAATGGAGATCTTGTCGGCGCCCAAATCGAGCTCGAGCAGCTTCTTGGGGCCTTGATACTTTGCATGCTTATCTGATATTATGAACTCGGCCGACCCGTTCGCATACGGAATGATATCCGGATTTATTTTCGCTAGCTCCGAGTCCGAACCCGAAGTGGATAGCGCAAAAATTTCTTCTTGCGGAAGAGCCTTGTCGAATATCTTAATTTCATCGTAGAGGCCGTTGCCGACTTTTGCCTTAAAGCGGTCTCCGCCCGAATTACCAAGCCATATATTCAGCGATTGCTTGTCGAGCTTCTGCGAGCGCGAAGAGTCGACTTTCTTGCCGACCATTTTCCCATTTATATATAAAATGGCCTCTCCCTTTTTTGTGTCCCACGAGAATGCTATATGCGCCCATTCGTTTTTTTTCAGGACATTTTTGCAGAGTATTTGAAGCTGTTGCGGCGCGCATACGCTCAGCTCGATATGGCCTCGCGCACTCTTGACGAAATAAAAGCGGAAATTTTTGCCGTTAGCCGTAAAAATTGGGAATCCTTCAGGGTCTGTTTCTTTCCAATACGGTTTAAACCAAAAAGAAACTGTCGCCTCGTTCCAATCCTTTTCCGGGAGCCCCGCAAAATTCAACGCAGTGGCTTGGTCGTACGCATGCCGTTTTACTTCGAGCGCCTTTCCCGAGACACCTTGAAAATATCCGGATTTCCCATATATAATACCACTTTTGAGCTTTGAACCGTCGGGCGCAATGACTTCTGCTGAATCGTCGAGAGGCGCATAAAAGATAGGTTGTGCAGCCATGGAAAGGCACGGCAAGGAGAACAATAAGATTGCCAAATATTTACTCATAATATGTATAACATTAAAAGATAATAAGAAATTAAATAACGATAACATCGTAAAAAATCCACTACAAGAAAAAATTTTATAATATCCCCAGCTTCTACATTAAAAATAGATGGCAGCCTCCTTCATCAGCCCCTTATTCTATCAAAATAGTTCTAGCGATGTCCTACCGGATCTATTTTCTTTTAGGTCAGTTAGAATTTTCATTTATAATTTTACGTTTTACCCCACATCTACTTATATTTTCAGATAATATCAGTCTTACAGGCATCATTAACCCACTGGGAAGTCTTTCATACTGCAATGCCTTCAGCTACATCGCCTCTATTATACTTTATTAATAATATAGAAAGATTAGGATAAAAATTTCCAGAAGATTTTATATGTAAAGCAAGATCAACCACTGTTATAGGATTGTTGCCGATATTTAATATATTATCTTTCTGCACATTCGGTTAGAACGCTTCGCAAGCACTATATTATTTATAAACACACTATCTTCCATGTGATATATCTAAAATTTCAGCATTTTGTTTATCTATTATCACTTTAATTAAACCACCTCTTTCATTGCTTAAACCCGAATTATGTCCTTGTATTATATATGCCCCATTAGATTCACTTATCACCCAAGGGCGTTGCAATAGAACTCCTTCTCCATATACCTTCACCATAATAATCTCCGCAATTTTTACAGCTTCATCTTTTGATAAATTTAAGTTTAGCTTTAATGGTAAATTTTTCTTAATTACATAATTTTTATTTAGACCATTTCTATCGACAATAGCATTTAATATTTTTAGGATTTCAGATTTAGATAACATTAGATGCTTCTCAAATTTTTCAATTGAGTTAATATATTTATCCAATAGTTTTTTTTCTATATCAGAATATCTTTCGCTCCCTTTTAAGGACTTCCCATTTAGAATTAAATTATTAAGTTCCTTTATTTCTGTGCTACTCAAATTTGAATTTTTCATTAGAATATTTAAACTTTCTACATAATATGTAGTGACATTAGGCGGGTCTTCCACTGCTAATAGGGAAAATTTTAAAACAAACAATATTACAAATACAGACTTATAAAAATATTTCATAAATTCTAAGTATTCTTCTTTCTTAGGTTATATTTAGTAAATGTGCATTAAGATATTTACTTAATTATTTATATATTACAGTTATTTTGCAAGTCTTTGAATCATATTTTTACACTTTATTACCCGATGTTGCAATATACTCAATTCGCTCACAGCATTGTCTTATTCCGACGATTACAATTACCATAGTTTTTCCATTTAAATCAAAACAATAATTATAACAATGCCCATATAAATTAAATTTACAAAAGTTATTATATTATTAAGCTCTAAAACATTTTATTATATCTTTTTATATTATGAAACAAAAATGACAATCATAATAAATATATTTTGTACGCAAAAACTCAAAATGGCAATTTATTGACTAAATATTTTTTATATATTTAACAAAATAAGTGGATTATAAGAAAAATTTTTCTCTGCATCTTTGTTGCGTTTGGCTAGAAAAATATCATTAATAAATAGGCTTCATACACTAGGCACTAAACATCTACATATTTGCCGTCTCAGTCAGAAAAACATTGACAAGGTAACACTCTGACTTATCTAAAACTTTGATTATTTTTTTACAGTGGACGCCCGCACGGCATTCAGCTTTGCGGAGAAGGTCGGAAACAAAAACTCGGATTTTTATGCATTACCATTAGCTACATAAATGAAAAACAAACTTAAACTGCATGGCTTCAACAATCTAACTAAGTCATTGAGCTTTAACATTTACGATGTCTGCTACGCAAAGACTTCAAAAGAGCAGCTGAGCTATATAGACTATATCGACGAAGAATATAACTCTGAGCGCATCACAAACATAATGATGCACCTCACCGAGAAAATCGGCGCCAAAGTTATAAGCGTTTCAAAGCAAGATTACGATCCCCAAGGCGCTTCGGTTACATTTTTAATAGCGGAAAAATCCCTAATCCCGCATTGCGGCAGCGAAATACTCGCCCATCTCGACAAAAGCCACGTCACCGTACACACTTACCCAGAGTACCACCCAGATAGAAGTTTGGCAACATTTAGAGTGGATATCGATGTGGCTACTTGCGGCGAAATCACCCCGCTCTCAACCCTCGACTATTTGATCGGAAGTTTCGACTCCGATATAATTACCATGGATTACCGCGTAAGAGGCTTTACGCGCGATGTTAAGGGCAAGAAAATTTTTCTAGACCACAAAATATACTCCATTCAGGACTACATCAATAAAAACACGCTCCTTCGCTACAATGCCATTGATGTAAATGTTTTTGAAGCAAATATCTTTCATACAAAAATGCTCATAAAAGACATTAAGCTTCAAAACTACCTTTTCGGCACCGACGCAAAAAAACTCGGCAAAGCAGAGCGCGAGCGCATAACCCAAAGCCTGAAACGAGAAATGACCGAAATTTACAGCGGTAGGAATATATATTAATATGTCCGAATTAGACCAAACCCGCGCCCCGCTTTACGAAGCACTTCTTGAAATGAAAGACAGCCGGCTTGTCCCCTTTGACGTCCCCGGACACAAAAGAGGAAGGGGGAATCCAGAGCTTGCTGAATTTCTCGGAAAGGACTGTCTAGACGTCGACGTAAACTCGATGAAGCCGCTCGATAACCTCTGCCACCCCGTATCGGTGATAGGCAGAGCTCAAAAGCTTGCCGCCGACGCTTTCGGCGCAAAAAACGCTTTCTTTATGGTCAACGGCACGACGTCCGCCGTCCAAGCCATGATTCTATACGCATGCAAAGAAGGCGAAAAGATAATCATGCCAAGAAATGTCCACCGCAGCGCCATAAACGCGCTTATTGTAAGCGGCGCCATTCCCGTGTATGTCGACCCAGGCATTGACGCAAATTTGGGAATCCCGCTTGGTATGTCGGTAAAGTCCGCCCTAAAAGCCATGGACGAAAATCCCGACGCGAAAGCGGTTCTCGTCAACAATCCGACTTACTACGGGGTGTGCTCTGACTTGCGGTCGATTGTTTCGCTTGCGCACGAGCGTGGAATGTTGGCGCTCGCAGACGAGGCTCACGGCACGCATTTTTATTTTTCGAGCCTATGCCCGCCATCGGCAATGGAATGCGGCGCAGACTTGTCGGCGGCGAGCATGCACAAGTCGGGCGGAAGCCTCACGCAAAGTTCTATACTGCTTTGCGCCGGCGAGATTGACGAGGGCAGAATGCGCCAGATAATAAATTTAACGCAAACTACAAGCCCGTCTTACCTGCTGATGTCGAGCCTCGACTTGTCGCGCAGGAATCTCGCGCTAAGAGGAGAGGAAACTTTTAAGAGGGTCATTGAATACGCAAGGTATGCGCGCGGAGAAATAAACAAAATCGGCGATTATTACGCCTTCTCCAAAGAGCTTATAAATGGCGCCGACATCTTCGACTTCGACGAAACTAAATTGTCCGTCCACACCCTCGGAACAGGCATCTCCGGAATGGAGGTGTACGACATTCTGCGCGACGAATACGATATCCAGACGGAGTTTGGAGACATATCCAATATTCTCGCCTATATTTCCGTAGGCGACAGGCAGCGGGATATCGAACGCCTAATCAGCGCGCTCGCGGATATACGCAGAAATTACAAGCGCCCGAAATACGGGCTGCCATCGCGCGAATACATTCCGCCGGAAGTTGAAGTATCGCCGCGTGAGGCATTTTATTCGGACACGCAGCGACTGCCATTGCGCGACGCAATCGGCAAAATATCGGCGGAATTTGCAATGTGCTATCCGCCGGGCATACCTATTCTAGCCCCTGGCGAGAGGGTCACAGAGCAGATTGTTGACTACATAGAATACGCAAAATCTAAGGGAGGCTCTATGACAGGCGCTTCCGATATAGAAACAAAAACACTGAAAGTTTTGAAAGGTTGATATGGATCTCTGGTTTACCGAATACCATACCGGCAATGTCCGCCTATCTATAAAAGTGGACAAGATGCTACATTCTGAAACTTCGAAATTCCAACGTATCGACATATTCGACTCCCCGGAATTTGGAAGATTTCTAACCCTTGACGGCTACATGATGCTGACCGAGAAAGACGAGTTTATCTACCACGAAATGATAACGCACGTCCCCATGGCAGTGAATCCTGACGCCAAAAGCATTCTTGTTATAGGCGCCGGCGACGGGGGCGTCGCGCGCGAACTTTGCAAATACGATGGCATAGACGAAATCGACATCGTGGAAATCGACGAGCGCGTAGTTGAAGCCTGCAAAAAATACCTTCCGAAAACCGCCTGCGGGTTCGAAGATCCGAGAGTGAGCCTATTTTTTGAGGACGGCGTAAAGTATGTGCGCAAATGCGAAAGGCAGTACGACATTATAATTGTCGACTCGACCGATCCATTTGGGCCCGGCGAGGGAGTTTTCACAAAGGAATTTTACGGTAGCTGTTTTAGCGCTCTGAAAAAGAACGGCATAATGGTAAACCAGCATGAAAGCCCGTTTTATGCTGCCGACCGCGCCGCAATGAAAGCTGCCCACAAAAAAATATTCAAAACTTTTCCCGTATGCAAAGTCTACCAAGCGCATATCCCGACATACCCGTCGGGGCATTGGCTTTTCGGCTTCGCCTCGAAAGGAATGGATCCGATTGAGGACGCCAAACTCAAAGAGTGGAAAAAGCTAAAAATAAAAACAAAATACTATACCCCACAGCTGCATGCAGGAGCTTTTGCCCTGCCCGCCTATGTGACGGAGGCACTTGAAGATGTTGAATAAAAATTCCGAAACTTTTATAGCCTGCGATGCCCCCTACGCCGACGCCAAAATAGCAATGTTCGGCGCCGGAAGCGACTCCACAACCTCGTTCCGCCCCGGCGCTCGATTTGCGCCAAAATACATGCGCGCGGAATCCTACGGCATGGAGACTTTCAGCCCATACCAAAATAGGGACATGGCCGACTGCCTAATAATCGACACCGGCGATTTGGACTTGCCCTTCGGCGACTCGGAGTCCGCGCTTAAACTTATACAAGAGCGCGCGGAAAAGATACTGTCCGACGGCAAGCTGCCCTTTATGATGGGCGGAGAGCACCTCGTGAGCCTCGGAGCCGTGCGAGCGTGCGCAAAAAAATATCCCGACCTTAGAATAGTGCACTTCGACGCCCACGCCGACTTGCGCAGCGACTATCTTGGCGTAAAGCTTTCGCATGCTTGCGTTATGCGCCGCTGCCACGAGATAATTGGCGACGGGCGCATTTTCCAGTTTGGCATACGTTCAGGCGACCGCGCGGAATTTGAGTGGGGAGCAAAGCATGTCTGCACAACGCGATTCGGATTTTCAGGCATCGAAAATCTCGCCGAAAAAATAGGCCGCGCTCCCGTTTACTTTTCTATAGATTTGGACGTGTTGGATCCATCGGTTTTCCCCGGAACGGGAACCCCAGAAGCCGGCGGTGTAAGCTTTGAACAGCTGCGGGAAGCATGCGCGTGCGTATGTAATAGCCTGAATGTCGTCGCCTGCGACGTCGTCGAGCTTGCCCCGCACTACGACCAAAGCGGCATATCCATAGCCGCTGCCGTAAAAATTACGAGAGAATTACTACTTAACCTCCACAAATAAAAAGATGAAAAAAGCCCTGATAATAGGCTGCGGGGCGGTTGCCTCCGTAGCGATACACAAATGCTGCCAAAACAGCGAAGTTTTCGGCAAAATATGCATAGCAAGCCGCACGAAGTCGAAATGCGACGCCCTCGCCGAAAAACTCGCCCCGACAACCAAGACGGAAATTTCCACCGCCTGCGTAAACGCGGACAATGTCGAGGAATTGATAAAGCTCATAGAAGAGCAAAAGCCGGACATCGTCATGAATCTCGCCCTCCCCTATCAGGACCTTGCGATAATGGACGCATGCCTTGCAACCAAGACCAACTACATGGACACCGCAAACTACGAGCCCGAAGACACTGCAAAATTCGAATACAAATGGCAGTGGGCCTACGACCAAAAGTTCCGGGACGCCGGCATAACGGCGCTTCTCGGCAGCGGCTTTGATCCCGGAGTCACGGGAGTTTTTAGCGCCTACGCCCAAAAGCACCAATTTGACGAAATAAACCAAATAGACATTCTCGACTGCAACGGCGGCGACCACGGCTATCCATTCGCCACAAACTTTAATCCCGAAATAAACATAAGGGAAGTGTCGGCCAACGGCAGCTATTGGGAAAAAGGCAAATGGATTGAAACCGCCCCCATGGAAATTAAGCGCGAGTACGATTTTGAGGGCGTAGGCAGGCGCGATATGTACCTTTTGCACCACGAGGAGCTTGAATCTCTTGCAAAAAACATAAAGGGCATCGAGAGAATCAGATTTTTTATGACGTTTTCGCAAAGCTATCTAACGCACTTAAAGTGCCTCGAAGACGTCGGAATGACATCTATAAAACCGATAAATTTTGAGGGCAAAGAAATAGTCCCGCTGCAATTTTTAAAGGCGGTCTTGCCCGACCCTGCATCGCTCGGGCCGCGAACAGTCGGCAAAACAAATATTGGCTGCATATTTGTCGGCAAAAAAGACGGCAAGCGAAAAACCTACTACTTGTACAATATATGCGACCACCAAGAATGCTACAAGGAGGTCGGGTCGCAGGCCGTAGCTTACACGACAGGCGTTCCAGCAATGATAGGCGCGTCGATGATTCTCTCCGGGAAATGGAATAAGGCTGGCGTCTACAACATTGAGCAGTTCGACCCGGATCCATTTATGGAGGCGCTCAACAAATGGGGGCTTCCGTGGAAGGAAAACTTTGCGCCTGTGCTTGTTGACTAATGAAAGAGTCGGAACTGCCAACGCCGTGCTACCTGATAGATGAGGGCGCAATAATCTCCAACTTGGAGATTTTGCGCGCTCTGAGAGAAGATACGCACTGCAAGATACTCCTCGCCCAAAAGGCGTTTTCGCTATACGCGCTGTATCCTTTAATATCGCGCTATATAGACGGCGTATGCGCAAGCGGCCTGTACGAGGCCCGGCTTGGAGCCGAGGAAATGCGCGCCCAAACGCACGTTTTTTGCGCCGCCTACGCGCTGAGGGATATTCCAGAACTTGCAAAAATATGCTCGCACATAGTATTTAACTCCATGACGCAGGCGGAGCGCTTTCACCGCGAAGCGTCCGCGCATGGGGCGAGCCTCGGGCTAAGGATAAACCCCCAATTCTCGACGCAGACCGGACACGCGATATACGACCCATGCTCTAAAGGATCAAGGCTCGGAATAACGGCCGCAAATTTTCCGGAAACGCTGCCCGACTGGATAGAAGGCCTGCACTTCCACACCCTATGCGAACAGAATTCCGACGCCTTGGAAGCCACGCTGTGCGCTGTCGAGGAAAAATTCGGGAAACATTTAAAGCGCATAAAATGGATAAACTTCGGAGGCGGGCATCACATAACAAGGGCCGATTACGATATTGCCCGCCTAAAAAGGTGCATAAATAAAATGGCGGACAAATACGGGCTGGAAGTGTATCTTGAGCCCGGTGAAGCGGTGGCTCTAAACGCAGGCGAGCTGATTTCTGAGGTTTTGGACATAGTGGAAAACGACGGCAAAATTGCCCTGCTCGACGCGTCGGCGGCATGCCATATGCCAGACGTAATAGAGATGCCCTACACTCCTCCGCTTGCCGGCGCAGGCAAACCCGGAGAAAAAAAATTTGATTACACACTCGCGGGCGCAACATGCCTTGCCGGAGATGTTATAGGGAAATACTCTTTCAATGCGCCTTTAAAAATCGGCGACAGGGTGAAATTTCAGGATATGGCAATATACAGCTTTGTAAAAAATAACACTTTTAACGGAATGCCGTTGCCGGCACTTGCCGTAAAAGACAAAGTCGGAGATTGCAGAATAATAAAAAAATTCGGCTACGAGGATTTTAAATCAAGGCTCGGCTGAGACGCACGGAGTGGAGCTCCAAGCTAACGAATATGCGCGGCGCATTCCATACATTTTTAGATTATAGGCGAGCCTTTGCGGCAGCCTCTTAAAAATTCCTCCTTAATTTAAGATATGCAAGAAGCGCACAAGTCACTTTCTTGCCAAAGGATTATTCGCAAAATTTATTTGACTATAAAAACATTAAACTTACGTTTTGCGCATTTAAAAAATTTCACTATGTCAAATAAATCAATGAAAATTCGATTAACTGCCGCTGCATTAATTATATGTTCGGCGGCGATTGCTGAAGACTATTACGGCGGAACAACCGACGGATCTTCCAAGTCCGGAGATATAACAAACGTACTCAACGGCGGCACTTACAATACGTATTACGGCGGCAATGTAAATACGGTAAGCGCTGGGAGCCCGAGCGGAGATGTTTACGGCAATATAACAAATGAGCTGACAGACGTCACAATAACCGGAAATTTTATTGGCGCAAATTGGACGAACGATTCAAGCGGTAAGCCCTCAGGTATAGGTGGCGTCAGCGGGAAAGTGACAAATATTTTTGACAACTCTGAAGTTCTCGGAAGAACATATGGAGGTAATCTATCTTCCGGGCCAAATTCGCAGTGGACTATCGGAGAAATAGGCGAAATTGAGACCATTGTTAGAAACGGGAGCCATATAAAAGAGATAGGCATATCCGGAGGCGCCGCAATTTCCAGAATAAAAGGTAGCGTGACATTGATAGTAGAAGACAGCGCCGTAGATGAGATATACCACAATGGCGACATATACATAGGCGGCGACTGCAATATATCGATAAAAAACTCCGAAGTTAAAAATTACTTTGAAGCCTATCCCGCCCCCGGCAATTCCTCGTGGACAAAAAACGGCATTGGCGGAAACCTCAATATTACGATAGAGGGCAATAGCGTTATCGACGGGAGAGCATATCCGTCACTAACTGGAGACTCCTCGATAAATTGCGGCGGAGCATGTTCGATAGGCGGGAATATTAATTTTACAATCAAAGACAACGCAAAAGTTATGGGTTGGATATCGGCGGGAAATCAAAATAATCCGGATTCAACAGCCAAGATTGCCAATTTCAATGTAGAATCGTACGCCGGAGAAACGCCGTTAAGCATAAGAGGGTTCGACGAGGTAAGCATAACAGACAGTACGGTCGAGTTTGCAAACTCTTTTGATGTGGAAAAACTAACTGTGGATACGGCCTCCACCGTAGCGCTTGCCGACGGGACATCGTTTGGAAAACTGTCGGTAGTATTTGCCGACGGAGTTTTTGAAGAGGGAGAAACCTTTGAATTTTCCATAGGTGACGTATTCACCGACACTACGATTGTCCTATCCGCATTGGAAGACGGCAGCAGCTTTACAGTTCTTGACTCCGAAGGCAACGAATGGAGCGCCGTATACGACGGGACTGGAAATATCCTGATTGGCGCTATGATTCCTGAAGCGTCGCATTATGCCTTCATATTTGGGGTAGTAGCAATAATCTTTGCGGCACAGCGCAAACGCTCGAAATAATCGCGCAACACATAATAAATTTTGAAGCTTCTCCAAAATGGAGAAGCTTTTTTTGTGACGCCTAATTATCGATGAACTGAATTAAAATATTTATGGCATGCAATTTTTTCTGAATTGCTGGGATAATTATTATTTCTCTACTGTAAATTTGGAAATTCGGCAATATATAGCTGTAAAAGATAAATATTCGTTTATCCATATATCAATGGGAAATAGATATTTTGATCTTTACAGCCGCAAATCTACCGCATAAAAAATTATTATACTTCTGTGTAGTTTTTTATGAATTGTATAAACTTTATATTAGCTAAAAAATGAAATATTTTATTTTACTTATGGCGGCCCAATTTGCCTTATGCGCAAGTTCGTTTGCCACTATCACCCAAGAGGCAAGGGAACACGCAATAAAATTGTTTTCAGAAATGATTGCAAAATTGGAGTCTAACTCAAAATTTACAATAGAAGACGACGTAAAATTTTTCGGAGAAATCCCCAATTTCAACCCCACGACACAATTTTATATAAGTAAAGGATATATAAGCCTTTCCGAAGAACTCGCTAAAGACTCCATTCAATTTAAAAGAAAACTGCCAAAATATTCCTTTTATGGAGAACTGCTTAGAATAAACAGTCCCAAATTCATAAAAAACACCCCGCCGAAACTATTTTATGTTTCAGAGTCATATTCTGCACACGGCGGCCGTACTGATTCAATCGACTTTATCCTTACAGTATTTATGTCCACTAATGGAAAAGTTTTTTATATGAATTACGACGCAAATAAAAAAATACTATTAGCCCCATTATATATAAACGGTACTTCAATTCTATATGAACTTGGGATATCTAAAAAACCTTTTCAAGATTCTATTGCGGAAAGCTACGAGACTGAAATGGAAGATTACCTAAATAATCCGCTTGAAGAAAAATCTAAAAAATCGCTTTCCGAAGAAGCCGATATATCCGACAAGCAAAACAATGAGAAAATCTTAAATTCTCTGCTTTTTATAAATTCATTATATAAAAGTGAAGCTCCCGCCGTATCAGATGAATGCAAGAGAGAAATCACAAAAAAATTGTCGGATTACGACAATCCACTGGAACTCGCAAGATTAATGGTGCTGTCGAATTATATGATAAGGGCACTTGATAATCCGAATAGAATCAGCAATATTTTTTCCGCAATAACAGAAGGTTTTGGCATGCAGCGCTTGAAGGCCTTGAAAACCCATACGGATTTTACAGAAGCTATGTTGCTTATAAAAAACTCAATAAAATTAGACGCCGGAATTGCATATATGTTTTCCGAGGTAATTTGGGAAGCCAGAGACATTGAAAATATAAAAAAACATTTTAGAGAAGAGATAATAAGATGGGCAAACGGAATAAGGCAACACGGCACAAAAACTGATAGGGAAATTTTAAGAAAATACGAATCTGAAAATCCTGACCTTTTTCAATAATGTTATTTTTAACAGTTATAAAAAGTACAAAGGAAAATTTCTAACTTCAAATCATTTGGTAAAGCTATTTGGCCTTTTACAAATTAATAAAAACCTTACCAATTAAAATTCATTATTTAAAACAACAAAAAAAAGATTGAAAATCTCGTCTCGCGGACTTATTCATTCCGTAAAAAAAAGTTACTATGAAAATACTACATTATATCGCAGCAATTTCCTTTCTAGCTACGCCAATTTTCGCTGCAAATTCCCTCGAAGGCGAATATGTAGGCAAAGTCGATGCAAAAGAAGGATATTTTAAGGATAACCCCCTCATTGCCGCCCAGGTTTACCGCGAAGGGAACGAATATAAGGTCGTAATCTATCCAGACCTCTGGCGGCGCGCACAGCCTTATGTAAAATTTAATGCAAGCGCGAATTTAGATAAAATAGAATTCGACCAGGGCGGTTGGAACGCTTTTAAAGGCACAATATCAAAGAACGAAATTACAGGCGTCGCGATTTACTCCACTAAGGAAGGCAAAAAATTCGCCCCCATGAAATTGTCCAAAATAAACAGAAAATCTCCGACACTCGGCAAACGCCCGCCAAAAGGCGCAATTAAACTTATCGACGGAAAATCTTTCGACGAATGGGTCGCCACTAACGGGCAGCCAATCAGATGGGAAATTGTTGGGGACGGCTCAGTAAAAGTTTCTGACACAGTCTCAAAGTGGGTAGATATTGCAACTAAGAAAAAATTTAAAAATATCCGGCTACATGTCGAGTTCATGACGCCGGACGAACGCTCCAAGCCGCTCGGCCAAGGCCGCGGAAACTCCGGCGTTTTTGTGGGCGGATTTGAAGTACAAGTGCTCGACTCTTTCGGAGCGGAAGGATTGTGGAATGAATGCGGAGCCCTCTATAAATATTTGCCGCCGCAAATTAACGCTTCCTTGCCCCCTGAAAAGTGGCAGACCTACGATATAGAATACCACTCCCCCGTATTTGAAAACGGAAAAATGGTAAAATTCCCGCGCATTACGGTTATCCACAATGGAATGAAAATCCACGGAGATGTAGAGCTGCGCGAAGCGACTGCCAACGGTTCAGCATACCGCAGCATAGCCGGAATGAAAGACGAACCGTTTTCCATAAGGCTTCAAAACCATATAAATCCGGTAAAATACCGCAATGTTTGGGTTCAGGAAATCGACTAATATTTTTCCACCAAAAGAAACGGAGCTAACCCAAGCTCCGTTTTTTTTGTGAATTGCGAATTTTGCGCTTCCAAATAAACTCTTTTTATTCTCTCTGCTGCCATTGTTTTTTAGCACAATATCGGTTTATATAAGCGCTCATTCCCGATTTCCTCTTATCTTATTTTAGCCGCAAAAATTGTCGCAATTATAAACGTTAAAATAGGGACATTGTGCGTTACAAAATATAATATGCTGCCAAGAAGACTTTAAGTAACGATAAAAATTTTATGTGTTTTTTAATTCAACATTAACTTATCTATAAAATAAGTTTTTTGTAAACAATGAGACTTCCTGTCCAATTTTGAAATGAAAAAGAAAAGCTGAATAAAAAGAGGTAGTCAGCAAGCAATAATGGTTAAGATTTGCTGGATTCCATGCAAAATGAAGAAAAAAAGTACGCTCTAAAAAAACCTTTACGCATGCCGGCTACTGGGGCTGCGGCGCAAATATTAAATAATAATATTGGAAATAATATTTTTTAACAATCCATAACCTCCCTACAAACTAGCTTACCAATTTAACAGTATTAGAGGTTAAGATATTTCAAAATCCTTACATTTAAAAAAGGCTGCCCTGCCGAGCTTCGCTCTCTCCGCGTTCAGGGCGCAATTTTTTTAGAAAACTCTTTCTGTGTTCCTTTGTTGGGCCAAAAAGCATAAGCGACTGCAAATGTGCCGCCGTTCCGTATCCTTTATGCTTTTCAAAGCCGAATCTCGGATACTTTTCCGACAGTTCCTCCATAAGTCTGTCGCGGGTGACTTTCGCAACTATCGATGCTGCAGCTATCGCAAGGCTTTGCGCGTCGCCTTTGACAACAGCCATGTGCGAATATGGGAATTTTTTCATTTCCCTTCCGTCTATCAGAACTTGCGCTTTTGACGCGTCCAGCCCGGACTCTCCAAAAAGCGTGGCTGCCGCCCCGGCAGCGCGAAGATTCAATACGAGCCTTTCATTTAGCGCCCTTGCGGCACGCGCCATTGCCATTTGCGTCGCAACAAGTATATTTTGCGACTCTATTTCCTCAACACTTGCAAACCCCGCCTCAAAATCCAAATAGCCCGCAAGCTTTAATTTTTTAAGCTCTTCGTACAGATCTTCCCTGACCTCCCGAGTTAGCTGTTTGGAATCGTTAAGCGCTGAAAGCTGGGAAATTAAAGCACCCGACATGTACGCGTCGACCCTTACCGCGACTGCACCAGCGCATACGGGACCCGCAAGAGCCCCGCGGCCGGCCTCGTCTATGCCGAGCACATAACTGCGGCCGCCTATATATTCTTTGTCGAAATCGGCGAGCCGCGATATTTTAGAACTCGGCGGCATTTTTTATTTTATCTTTTCAAAGTACGGAAGCCTGTCTATCGGAACATCTATCTTTATTTTTTGTCCGCCCTTCCATACTTTGCCAAGGTCGTCTTTCCACTCGCCCGCAGGAAGCATTACTTCACGCGAATCCTCCTTAGTCAATACCGGCGCCACGAGATATTTTGGTCCGAGCATAAACTGGTCTTTGCAATTTTCAAAGCCCTGGTTCGGGAATTCATACTCCATATGCCTTACAATCGGCTCGCCAGTCTTGGCGGCGTTGTGCGCAAGTTCCAATATGTATGGTCCGAACTGCTTGTGAAGGTTAGCGAACTTCGCGCAAATTTCGAGGTGCTTCTTGTCGAGTATTCTCCAAGGCGCCACTGAAAATTGCATCATCGGCATCAGCGCATGTACTTGGCACGAGCGCACAATAAGCTTCTGGTCTATTTTTGAAGCGTCGATCGGAGTCATATCGGGATTTAGGAACGACCTAAATTCGCCGCCGCCTATCATGTCGGGGCACGTGTACGGATGCCCCAAGAGCCCCGCTGCGAGCATGTCCGGTATCAACTGCTTTATGCCGTCCCATGAATACGGCTTGTCTTGCAGCCTCTGGACAAGGGGTTGAAGCCCCATTTTCCAGCAGGCGCGATATTCGTTATAGGGGAAATCGAGCCCCATTTTCGCCCAAGCTTCGCAATAATCGGAAGGGGTCGCGCCTTCATAGAAATCGATATCTCCGGATACAGCGCCTTTGTCGCCGGCGTCGAATTTAAAGCCGTCGACACCATAAAGCTTCTGCATTTTGACAAGTTTGTTTTTTAGATGTTCGCGGGCTTTGGGATTTGTGAGGTCGTAGCAAGCGCTTATGCCGTTCCACCACTCTACCATTGCGGGACTCTTTTTGCCCTTTTCTTTGAGGAGCAGACCGGCTTTGTTCAATTCCCTAAATTCGGGGGAAGCGGGAGAAACAAATGGGCAAATCCAGAACATAACTTTAAATCCCTCCGCATGGAGCTTGTCCATCATTGCCTTGGGATTTGGGAACTTGTCCACTCTGAAATCAAAGTTGCCGTAATAATTTTGCCAGTTGTCGTCAACCATGAACACCCCGACGGGGAAGCCGTTTTTGATGACATTTTCCGCGTATTTTTCGATGTCGGCCTGGTTCTGGTTGTACATCAGCTCAATCCATGTGTTGTATTGCGGCATTGAAAAGAAAACCTCTTGAGGAATCGCGCCGGAAGGCTCGAAATGTATTTTCGACGCCGCAAGATAGGCGTCTTTCAAAGTTTTTCCGGCAGCTACGGGGTTTATTTTTTCGTAGTCGCTCGTGATAGATATTACGCCGTTTTTTACCGAGAATTTAAAGGGCTTGTCGCTCCAGATATACCTGCCTTTCGACGACACGAATAGCGGCGCCGACTGGTTAGAATAATTGCTTTTCGACAAATCCTTTTCGGCAAAGTTATCGTATGGCATATGCGAGCCGAAAAATGTTCCGGCCCCCCACCATTTTTCGCCCTCCAACGGCGTTATTACGGAAGTATAAGTTTCGGCATATGCCACACCTGCAAGGGCTGCGGCTCCCAAAAGTAAAAGAGATTTCATCTTCATAATCATAGACAATTTTGGATTATTTAATTTTTTCGAAGTACGGGAGTCTTTCTATTGGGGCTGATACTTTTATCGTCGCCGGCCCTTTTACCACGTTGCCGAGATCGTCCTTCCACTCGCCCGCAGGAATCATTACTTCGCGCTCGTCGGCTTCGGTTATTATTGGAGCCACAAGATACTTGGGACCGAGCATAAATTGGTCTTTGCAGTTTTCAAAGCCCTGGTTCGGAAATTCGTACTCCATATAGCGGACTATCGGCTCTCCGGTTTTTGAGGCGTTGCGCGCAAGCTCCAAAATGTACGGCCCGAATTTTTCGTGAAGTTGGGCAAATTTTCTGCAAATTTCCATATTCTTTTTAGAGAGCACGCGCCACGGAGCAACTGAGAACTGCATCATCGGCATCAGCGCATGGGCCTGACACGAACGGACTATCAGTTTTTCGTCCAATTCCGCCCCCGGTTGGAAAGATACATAGTCGCCGCCGCCTATCATATCCGGGCAAGTGTACGGGTATCCCATTATTCCGGCCGCGAGCATGTCGGGGATTATCTGGCGCAGATCTTTCCAAGTGTGGTGCTTGTCCTGCAAGCGCAACACGACCGGCTGTCCTCCCATTCTCGCATTAGCCCTGAATTCATTGTAGGGGAAGTCGAGGGCAAATTTTGACCATTCGTGGGTGTAGTCCACGGGAATTTGACCGGGCTTGTTGAATTTAAAATCGCCGACTACAAATTTAGTGTCGCCGGCATCAAATTTAAAGCCGTGCATGCCGTATTTTTTCTGCATATCCCTGAGCGTACCTTTAAGAGATTCCGCCGCTTCGGGTTTGGTGAGGTCGTAAGCGGCGCTGTATCCGCTCCACCAATGGAGAATTCCAGGGCTCTTGCGCGATTTGCGCATAATCAAAAGCCCTTTGCTTTTAAGGTCGCGGTATTCAGCCGAATCGGGCGCTACGAAGGGCCCTACCCAAAGCAATGTCTTAAAGCCCATGCCGTTTATCTTGTCGAACATGGCCTTCGGGTCGGTAAACGCCTCCGGGCGGAATTCGTAATTGCCCTGGTATTTTTGCCAGCCGCCGTCTATCATAAATACCCCTATTGGGAATTTGTTCTTTATGATGTCGTCGGCGTATTTTTCTATGCCCTTTTGGTTTTGGTCGCGCTGGAGTTCAATCCACGTATTGTATTGGGGTTCTGAGAAGAAAATCTCGGGCGGGATTGTCCCCGACGGCGGAAAATGTTTTTTTGCTGCCGCCAAGAAAGCTTCTTTTAGTGTCTTGCCGGCGCGTACGGGCTTTACCTCCTCGTAATCGGAAGTTATTGTAATTTCGCCCTCCTTTACAGAGAATTTAAAGGGTTTGTCGCTCCATATGTACCTGCCCTTTGACGATACGAATAGAGGGTCTGCCTGATTCGAAAAATTGGATTTGCCTATGTCTTTTTCGGCAAAGTCCGTGTACGGCATATATTGTCCAAAGAAATTGGCGCCGCCCCACCAATACTCGCCGTCGAGGGATTTTATTTTCGATACATGCGACTCGCCGAATGCGGAAAGCGCAAAGGCGGCAGACGCTATCGCCGCAATGATTTTTATTTCGGAGTTTATCATATTTATTACCGTTATTTTTTAGCTTCCGCGACCGCCTCCGCGGCCGTCTTAAAGTGAAGTTTTGCAAATTTTTTAAGCGCGTCAGCGCCAAATTTTCTGACAATTTCCACTGCCTGGGCCCTGGCCTCACTGCCGGAACCTTTTAACAATTTGGCGCCGAATTCGTCGGAAAGTTTTTTCAAGCTATATATATAAGTGGCGCGGGCGATAATCGAAGCCGCCGCAACGACCGGGTCGGATTCTGCCTTCGTTTCCATTTTTAGCTCAAAACCCGGGATTGAAAGCTGTTTTTGGACGAGCGGCTGCTTAGTAAACTGGTCGAGCATACCCCACCCCACATGCCGCACTTCAAGCGCGCTTTTAATGGACTGCGCATGCATCCACGCCAGCAGCTTATTCAGATTCCGCCCGAATTTTATATAAAGGGCGTTGTACTTTTCCATTCCCGCGTACGAAACCTTTGCAACTACCCCTTTTGTCTGTTTTATCATGCGCGCCATCTGCAATACGGCGTTGTCGCTCGTCACTTTTTTCGACTCTTTCAAGCCCTTGTCAATCCAGAGCTTTACGGCGTCGGAATCCGCCACTACGCACGCCGAAACGAGAGGCCCAAAGAGATCTCCCTTCCCGCTTTCGTCAATCCCAGCATGGGGCTCGAACCACTCGGGGTGCGAGAGGAACTCGTAGCCCATCTCAACCACGCCAGTTATCTCGGGTTCGAGCACAAATTGCACAAAGCTTTCCGTCCCCTTCCCCTGCACAACGAGCTTTCCGGAGTTGTAAGCAACAACATTCACGTCAGGCCCTTTGTATGCAAAGCGAGAGTAATCGACCTTATACGGCGCCCACAAATGCCTGTCCAGCCATTTGTCGAGCTTCTCCATCTGCGCGTCAGTAAGAGACTTTGTGTATAAAGTCTTTTTTACCGGTTCGTCGGATATGCTCTTTTTTTTGGCGGCCATTTGTATGGTATTGCTAATTGTAAGAATTTAGTGTAGCCCCCGGCGCAGAAGCCCGCCGGTCGCAAAACGATTTGTATTATCGCAAATTATTTTACCCGACTTCAAGCCCTATTTTTTAAATTGCCCGATAAAAAATGCGCAATCTGGAGGAAATAATAGCTTTTGCGCAATCCGAAAATTCTTGAACTTTTAGGAAAATTTTGCGAATATGGAGGTAAATGGGGATTAATTTTGAGGAATAATATATGAGCAAATCCATACTTATAGTTATTTGCGATTTTCTTGTCCTGAGCCTGATTAGCCTTGTAAACTTTGAAGATATGCCTTCGGCAACCCAGGAGGATAAACAGAAAGAAGAGGCGATTGTCGTCAAGAGTTTCGCAGACGCGCAAATGGTGGACCTATTAAAAATGTCGCTCGACAGCGAGCGGGAAAAGCGGGAAGCCTTAAAGTCGGACGTCGAAAAGCTCTCGCAAGCCGCGAAAGAGAGCCTGGAACAGTCGGACAAGCAGCAAAAAATAATTGCCGCCCGCGAAAAGCAGCTTGAAGAAATGCGCCTTACAAAAGAGTCGGTCGAGCGTGAAAAGCTTACCATTCTCCAAAAGAGCAAAGAACTTGAAAAACGCGTCTCGGCGAGCGAGACGAGAAACGCAGCCCTGCAAATGGAAATCCTCAGCGCGAGCGAAAAACTCGAAAAATCCGCCCAAGAGAGGATTGATTTGCAAAAGAAGCTCGGAGATATGCGCGAAACCGACGTTGCTGCGCGAATGAAACTTGAAAGCGTCCAAGCCGAGCTGAAACAAAACAAGGAAAACCTCGAGCGCCTGCGCAAGGAAAGCGAATCGCTAAAGCTCGAAAACAAGGCGATAGAAGCCGAAAAAAGAGCTCTTGCAACACAGCTTGAAGTTGCGTCCACAAAAACGCAAATCTACGAGGAAAATTTGAAAAGAGCCCAGGCGCTTGTAGATATCGAAAAGACGGAAAAGACAAAAATACTTGTCCACGCCGACAAGCTTGCAGCCGGTGTAAACGAGCTTGCTTCCACCCAAAAGCAGATGGCAAACTCGCAAAAGGAGATTACAAAACAGGTAAAAGACCTCCGCCCGCAAACGCCTTCGGAAATATTTTCCCAAATCAAGTCGTCGCTCGTAAATATAACATTTACGCATACGCGCAAAGGCCTTCTTGGCGAATCAGTGACAAAAACTGAATTGCGCAGCGTGCCGATTAAAATAGACGGCAAATATTGGCTCGCATTTTCCGCCGACTCAACCTCTCTTGCCCCGGTTCAAAATAAATATTTTCCGCCGGAGAAAATGTCGGTTTCGGTATCGGGAAATTCTTACAGGTTCGAGCCGTTGGCAGTATACTCTCTCGCGAACGATCCAAGGCTTTTGGCGATTCAAGTCCCCGCTGAGTTTATAGAAAAGGAAAAAATAGAGCCGCTCATTCCAGCATCAAATTTCTTCCGCTTCCCTGAATGCATTGTTGTAAACTCTAAAGATTTGTATTACGGGCAAGTTCCGTTTAGGGCAGATTTTAAAAACCAGTCGTACGCGCGGCTTGATGTCGGACTTTTGCAGTCAATCTTCGGGACTTTTGCGCCGGCCTCCGGAGACATCGTAATTTCGAGGAGCGGCGAATTTTTGGGATTTATGACCGAGGGCGACATAGCCGCGCTTGTTTCGCAGCTAAAAACGGCGTCGAGCTTATCTATGGGCGCCAAATATACGCCGGCTGCCGCAAATATCTTTGTAAACTCAATTTCCCACAGGGTGCGCGCAATTCCATACTCCCTAAAATAACCATAAGCGTAAAAATTTTTTGCGACAAAAACATTGCCCGGAAAATTTCCGGGCTTTTTTGTATTTGAAACATTCCGGCATTTCCCCTAAAAAACCTTAAACTCCGAAAGATAAATTTAAGCAATTGATTGGCGTGCCTCTATAAAGTTTTAATCTCCGCAAGACCGCAAAAGTGTTGGACACCACGTCGAAATTTGGACATGCCGGCGCAAAAGCGGCTGCACGCGCACTCAACAAAACCAGAAGCCCCAATATTGCCCGTATGCGCAAAGCAACAAAGCAGAGCTCATTTACACTGCAATTTCCCGTTTTGGGAAAGGTAAAATTTTAGGGAATTATCCACTCGTAGTGGTATCTTGAAAGCATGCGAGCCCCCGTCTTTGTCACGGCAACTGTATCTTCTATTCTGCAACCGCCGATACCCCTATAATAGAGACCCGGCTCAACTGTCACTACATTGCCTGCGCGCAAAATACATTTGCGGGCACCCAGCGATGGAGCCTCATGAACGTCTAGGCCCACACCATGGCCGGTCGAATGGAAGAAGCCGCACCAGCCGTCTTTCGAGGCCTTTGTTTCATATCCGTTTTCCGCAAAAAAGTCTTTCACATGCGAATGTATTTGCGCCCCGTCGGCCCCTTCCGATATGCACGAGAGCGCGATTGCCTGGGCGTCCAGTACAGTCTCAACAAGGTGCGCCTGCTTGGCGGAAGGCTCGCCTTTAAGGAAAGTACGCGTCATATCGCCATAATATCCAGATTTTTTCAATCGCGGAAAAATATCCATGACGATTAGCGAATTTGCCCTGACTACCCCCGACCCCTCGCAGTGCGGGTCGCACGCGTCGTTGCCCGCGGCGACAATCGTGTGCATGGAATCGGCTCCGAGCGATAGCGCCGCACGCTCTATCTCGGAGCGCAAGAATTCGCAAGTCAGCGGTTTTGACTCGAAAAACAGCCGCCCGCGGTTTATTTTTGAAAGCCTCAAAATTTCCTCTGCGATTTCAAACCCCGCCGATGCGGCTGAATTGGCTCGCGTTATTTCGCCAAGTTCATATTCGCTTTTTATGGCGCGGTCGCAAAAAAATGGCGATTCTGCTATTTCTATGTCAAAACCCGCTTCCAATAGATCTCTATAAAATTTGGAGGGAAAATTCTCAGGAACGCTAAGGGCGGAAATTTTTTTCGATTTTAATACCGAGCAGAGTGCGGAAAATTCCGAGTACTGCATTTTTTTGCGCGCGCAAACTTCGGAAATATCGAATATTTCGTCGAATTTGGAGCCGCGCAACGCCCTTCCCGCCTCCAACGGGCTGAGCAAAGCGCATCTTTTCCCGCCGAGCGTGAATGCGAAAAACGGGTCCGGGATTTGGATTCCGGAAAAATATAAAATATTGGCGTCGCATTCGGAACTGCCCCGCAATAGAATTTCCCTCTTTTTTCGATTCATTGAAATTATTGTTGCGCATCTATTTTGTTTATACAAATTAAAAATATGCAAATTATCGACTTTTTTAACATTCGCAAATTGGCCCTGTGCGGGGCGATATTTGCTTCGATTCTATGCGGCTGCCGCGACACCCCTCCAGAACCTGCCGCCTTCGACACCGAATTTGAAATGGCCGTCGGCGGAAAGCCATTTAAGGCGGAGATAGCCCTATCTGATGCCGAAAAGGCAAAAGGGCTAATGTTCAGGGAAAGCCTGGCGGAAAACGGAGGAATGATATTTGTTTACGATACCCCCCAGCGCGTCTCTTTTTGGATGAAAAACACAAAAATCCCGCTCGACTTGGCGCTATTTACCGCCGACGGAACGCTCGTAGAAGTAAAAAAGCTGTATCCCAATAACCTTGACGCTGTGAGGTCGTCGCGCGGCGACATTTTATATTGCCTTGAAATGAACGCGGGCTGGTTCTCTAAAAATTCAATATTTCCCCCGGCAAAACTCGATATGGCTAAGCTAAAAACCGCCATAGACGCAAGAAAATGACTAAATTATCAAAACGCTCAAAATTTTTAATTATTGTCTTTTCGCTAATAGTCTCCGCCTGCGTCTATGTTGCATGTTGCACAAGCTTCTACTCAAAAATGACTCCGTGGCAGCTTGAACAAAAAATAGATCCCGACGCAAAAACGGGCTTAACCAAGCTAAAAGCGCACATAGATTCGGCGACCATCGCAGGAATCGCCTTTTGCGCAACCGCAATTTTATCGTTTGCCGCGTTAAAAAAATTCGCAAAAAAATGAATGATACAATAGCCGCAATATCAACCCCTACGGGAGAGTCCGCAATCGCGGCCGTAAGGCTCAGCGGACCCGACTGCCTAAAACTCGCGCGCGAAGTTTTTTTGCTTGGGCGCCCGCCAATCCCGCGAAAAATGTCGTACGGCATATACCGCGATAGATCCGGGAACACCGTCGACGACGCCGCATTTTGCGCATACGAAGCTCCTTCCTCCTACACTGGCGAGGATATGCTTGAAATATTTCCGCACGGCAATCCGTTCATACTCAGAAAAATTCTCGACGACCTTTCTGCCCGCGGAGCAAGGCTCGCCCAGCCGGGAGAGTTTACAAGAAGGGCTTTTCTAAACGACAAGTTCGACCTTTCGCAAGCCGAGGCGGTCGCCCGCATAATAGGCGCGCGCTCCGACGCCGCATTGTCGGCGGCGCGCAAACAATTCGGCGGAGATATCGGCAGGCGCATTTCGGAAATATCCTCCAAAGTGCTCGACATAAAGGCGCTCATTGAAGCTTACATAGATTTTCCCGACGAAGACTTGCCTTCGGAAGATTCCCGGCGCCTTTGCGAAACTGCAGACAAGGTTTACGGAGAGATGTCGAGGCTCGCCGAAACTTCAAAGTACGATTCCCTCCTGCACGACGGAATCAAAGTAGTGATAGCGGGGGCGCCAAACGCCGGGAAGTCGTCGCTTATGAACGCGCTGCTCGGCAGAGAGCGCGCCATAGTAAGCCCCACTGCCGGGACGACGAGAGACTTTATTGACGACCGCATGATGCTTGGCGAGTTTGTATTAAACCTCACAGATACTGCGGGGCTTAGGAGAGGCGCTGAAGATATAGAGGAGGAAGGAATCCGCCGCGCTTACGAAAAAATCGGCGATTCTGACATTTGCCTGCTTGTTCTCGACTCCGCCGGCGGCGTTCGCGAATCCTCGCGCCGAACCCTTGAAAGCGCGGGAGAAAGCTCAGTCATAGCAGTGCTTAACAAATGCGATTTGCCCGAAGCCCGTCCGGAAGATTTTGCTAAAATGCTAAGCGGCGTTGAAACCGTGAAAGTATCCTGCAAAAACTTTGACGGGATTGAAGCGCTAAGGGAAAAAATTTTGGAGGTAATAAGAGGCAAATTCATAAGGCCCGCCGCGGACGATGTGACAGTTGGGGCGCGCCATGCAGAGGCTTTGTCGCGCGCGAAGCAGTCCCTCAAATCCGCCAGGGATAAAATAATCGAGTCCGCCCCGGCCGAGTTAACTGCCTCCGACCTATCAGATGCGCTCGACGCGCTCGGCGAGATTGTCGGCAAGACCGATTGCGAGGAGGTCCTCGACAGAATTTTCTCAAAGTTTTGCATAGGCAAATAACAATGTGGTACTATAAAAAAGACGGAAATATAATAGGACCAGCCAGCGCGCGAAAAATTGCCTCAATGCGCAAGCTTGGCATAATAACGGATTCCACCCCCGTATCAAAAAAGAAAAACGCAAAAAATTGGGATACCTTTGGCGATTTATCGGAAAAAATAATTTTGGAATCCTCGCAGTGGGACAGGCAAAGCCGTGTACGATCCGGGCTTGCAAAAAATGCAATGCTGTTGAGAGCGTTATTGGTGTCAACAATTGCCGTAATGTGTGTTTTAATATTTTACACGCTTCAAAATTACAATTTTCTCTGCGAATATATAAGCGGGGTTGAGGAAAATAATGAAATCTTTTTCGATATTGAAGTCTCAACCTCAGTCGATACGCGCAATTTTGCAAATATTATGCTTCTTGCAATGCTTGCGGCTTCATTTCTGCAAAGTCTAAAATGGGCAAAAATCGCATTTCTAAGCGCTTACGCATTATCGCCCAGTTTTCGGCTATCGTTTAGTTCAGAAAACTCGTACCGATGGTTCATTTTCAGACCTTTCAAAACACTGCGAAAAATTTATTATGCGGCCTCAGATAAATTAGGCAAAAGGGTTTCGTTAGGCGACAAAATTTTCTTTTTTGCGCTACAATTTTTGAGCATTTTGTATCTCGCGCTAATTCTGGCAAACAACATAAACTACATATACCTAAACTCATTCAACTTATCCTCTGCAAAAACCGCATATTTTTACCTTGTCTATACACAATTTGTAGGGATATGCGCAGCGGCGCTTTGGATTATCTGCATTACAAAGATTGAGACCTCATTGCACACTGCAAAGATACGGCACAGTAATCATCGCCATACTGACAGCGAGAAACGCAATTTTGCAGCATAATATTTAGTTTGAAGCGGTAAAATCCAGATCGACTACAATTGGCAGATGGTCGCTCGCCTCCCGCGCCGACTGGCAATTTATTATCTTAGGCGCACCGGCACAGCTACGCATTTGTTGATTCACGAGAAAGTAGTCGTACACATAAGGTATGTCCTTTTTCTTCCAATAGTATGTGTAAGCTGCCTTCGATGCGAAGTCGCCACCGCCGAGCATTGAAAGCTCGAGCTTTTTAAAATTGCGCAAGAGCGCGGAGGACGGCTCGTTGTTGAAATCTCCCGCAATAATCACTGGCGAACCGCCGACAGCCGGAGCCACGCGGGCGTCTATGGCCCTAACCTCCGCAAATCTGAACGGATAAAATTCTTCGTCGGCCTTTCTTGCACCCGACTTGCTTTTTAGATGTATTGCAAAGGCGAACCAAGTCCTGCCACTGGAAGTAAACTTGGCGCCCAGCGCCCCGCGGGGCGAAAAAACTTTTTCCCCTTTAAAGGCAAATGATACATCGGAACAATCGTAGAAATTTTTCGGGCGCAAACGCGACATTATTGCAACGCGTGTGTAGGCATCGTGGGACGTAGTTGCGCAATACGGATACGCCAACCCTTCGCGGGCGAGCGCGTCGCGAAGCTCGGCAAGAAACACTTCATCGCCCATTTCCTGAATTAGAACCACATCAGCATTTATCTGAATAAGAGTCTTTCTAAGAGCCGCCTTTTCCGATTCAGGCTTTGGATGCTGGCGCCACTTGCCGTTGACATATCGGTTTGCGACGCTGTAATTGTGGACATTCCAAGAGCATATCCTAATTTTGCCTCCGGTTATTCCGGATTCAGTGTGCGCAGCGGGTATTGTGTCGAGCTCCAACGGAGCCGTTCCAAAGTCGGCATTGCCTGCAAAGTGCGATGCACCTACCCATACAAGCCATATTACAAGGACCGCAATGAGCTTGCCGAATGTCAGTTTACCGCGCAACAGCTTTGTAGGAAACTTCACAGAATATTTCTTTTACGGTTGATAAGGCGATTTGTCGCGGTTGCCTGTAGCGATTTTCTCGACGTACTTGGCAAGCAGGTCAAATTCCAGATTGACGTATTTGCCAGCTTCGCAGTCAGAGAGATTTGTCACTTCGAGAGTATGCGGAATGAGCCAAACCGCCAGAGAATCCGCATTGGCTTCGGCGACTGTAAGCGAAATTCCATCTATTGCAACACTTCCCTTATAGACTACATATTTGGAAAATTCTTTTGGAACCGCCACTTTCAAATAAAAGTTTTTTCCCTTCTGCTCAAAGACCTCAACTTTGCTCCGCACATCGATGTGCCCGCTTACAAAATGCCCGCCCAGCCTTGCGTTTGCAGCTAAGGGCCTTTCGAGGTTTATCTTAGTTCCCGCTTTTACCCCCTCAAAAGAAGTAAGCCTTATAGTTTCCTCCAAAAGTTCAAACGACAGCTCGTTTGCGTCGCGCCCGACGAGCGTCAGGCAGCAGCCGTTGCATGCGAGAGAATCGCCGTCCGACAGCGTTTCGGCTATAAATTCCGGAGCCTGCAGTTTCAAAAGCCATGCGGCTTTTTTTTCCTCGAAAGACACTACTTTACCTACTCCTTCAACTATCCCTGTAAACATATAAATTCCTCTTATTTATTATTATCAGATAAAAAACATTTCAATTTAAGATTAATTTAAGAGGGATTTTTGTCAAGGCAAAACAAGTATTTTCTACACGCAAATCACGAACGAATCCGCACCATCAGCCACGCGCAAATCGGCGTGTTTTAAAATGCGAAACACCACAAGTGAAAGCCGCTAAAAAAACCTTAAATACACAATAAAACCCAGCTAAGAATTTCTTACCTATGAAAAAAATATCTAAAAAAAACTCAGCTAAAACATCGCAAAAGCAATATTTTTGATAGGTATTAAACCAACGCGCATTTTTACCCCCCATTCAAATAGCGTCTTTTAGGGAAATAGACAAATTTTTTACAGACGCAATTTTCAGTTTCGAGCAGTCCCGATTTTGAAGTTAAATAAAAAAAACGCGAAACCCGCAGTCGGACTTTCGCGCTTGAATTAAAAAGAGTAAAAAATTTAATGCGACCGCAAGTATTCTATGCTCTTGCGCATTATAGAATCCAGATTCTTCTTGTCACCGCCCTCGTATTCGAGAACAAAATAACCGTCAAATCCAATTTTATCGAGGGTATCGAGCATTTTCTGGACGTCGAGCGACCCGCCACCGAGATATGTATCGGTTCCTTTGGGGAGAATCACGTCCTTAAAGTGAAGCATAACAAGCTTTTTCCCGATAATCCCGTACCCTTCGCAGGCATCTACACCAGCGCGGGCCCAATGGCCGTTGTCCGCGCATACTCCGATATGCTCGTAGGGCGCGACAGCCTTTGCAATAGTCTTCGGATTCCAGAGCTCGTTTGTTTTTTTGCCGTGGTGGTGCAAGGCGATTTTTACCCCGTACTTTGCCGCGGCATCGTTCCACAACTTTTGCTCCTCGGGCTTGTGCTCCTCGGTGAATACGGGTATTCCCATATCCTTGCAAAATTCGAGGTGCGCGTCGATATCCTTTGTGTTTATTCGGTATACCCCGAACCCTGCAATTTCGAGATTGTTGTCGGCAAACATTTTTTTGACGTATTCGCGCTGCTCGGGCGTCATTTTTTCGTCGGTTTTTACTTTGGGATATTTCCCGCCGATAAACTGGCGCTTTGTCATTACTACGCCGTCGACTTTCATTTCTGCAGCCTTCTTAACGGTATCAGCAAGAGATATGTCGCTATAAACGTATCCGTGCAGCGCAATTTTCCTCGGCTTTTTCGCTGAAGCGGAAGAAACGTCTGCCCCGGCGCAGCCGACGAGAATCGCCGACAACGCTATTGCAATATAAGATAAAAATTTTTTCATATTGCCTCCCTCTCAAATTAGAACCAACCTTCGCGCATTGCGGGCTTGACAAGGGCGTTTGCAGCCGGGTTGTCCGCACACGCCAATTTTTCGGCGTCCCATACAATCTTGGAGTTTGTGCGCAATGACATATTTCCAAGCAGAACCGACTCGGTGAGAACCGCCGCGACGTCAAAATTCGAGCAGGAAGATTCAACATTGCCACGAACCGCGTCGAGGAAATTCAGCCTATGGTCGTTATGGCGTACGCGCGGCAGTTTTTTAGCGATAGCCTTAGCGTCTGCCGCCTTGCTTTTGGGAAGTATAACCGGCGCCCCCATAAGGTGCATTTTTGGCGAGAATAAAACACCTTCTGTGCCTACAATAAACTGTCCGTCGTAAGGCAACTGTTCGTATCCCCTTCCCGTCTTCAAATATTCGTCGGGAAGCGGAGGAAGGAATGACTTATCGTAGTCTTTTTCATACTTTCCATTCTTAGGCTGAACGAATCCGCTGAACCACCTCAACGTAACAGGCTTTCCAGAAGCAGATGTATCAAAGTAGTAGTTTACGTTGTCTTGAAGCGGAACAGATATTTCCGTGCCTCCCCTTTGTCTGGACTCAACGCGACTCGGCGATCCAAGCCCAAGACATTCAATAGGAACGTCGAGTATATGGCAGCCAATGTCGCCCAAAGAGCCTGTTCCAAATTTCCAGAAGCGCCTCCAATTTAAGGGAACGACTCTCTTTGTAAAAGTTGTTGTTGGGGTGGCAATGTTTTGCCATTTGTCCCAATCAAAATTCGGCGGAATTGGATCCGGTTTAGGCCAGCTCTTATAGCTCCCGGGGCGTTCATTTACGCCGACAAGCGGACGGCAAGTCCACATTATTACTTCCTTTACAGTCCCGATAAGACCTGCGTCAATCCACTCTTTCGCAGTGCGGATACCGTCGCCCGAATGCACAAAATTTCCCATCTGGGTTTTGACGCCCGCAGCCTTCGCTGCCTTGGCAAGTTCGCGGCATTGCCATATTGAGTAGCATAGAGGTTTTTCAAGATAGATATCGTAGCCGTGTTTTATTGCGCACATTGCCACTGCAAAATGGTTGTGGTCAGGGGTACTTATTACGACGGCGTCCATCTTCCCCTTCATTTTATCGAACATCTCGCGGTAGTCCACAAAAGAGGCGGCGTCGGGATCGGCGAATTTTTTTGCGTTTCCGAAGCCGTAGTCGCCACTGTCAACATCGCAGTATGCAACGAGCTTTTGTTTTAGAGATTTAAACGACTTCATATTTCCGCCGCCCATAAGCCCTGTTCCAACAAAGCCGAGCCTTACCGGGGTTTCGTCAAATTTCTGGCGCTCTTGCGCGTTTAAAGAATTTGAAATATACGGAAAGGCGACTGCTGCTCCCCCGACTATTCCCATCTTTTTTATAAAGCTTCTCCTATTTTCCATAATTATCCTATTTTTAAACATGCCATACGCCAAACAGGCACCACCCGACAATAACAGGCATCGTAAAATTCCTCCCGTAGCCCGAAAATCGAAATGGACTTTTCCATTCCCGTTTGAGAACAAAAAAAGTTTCTCCGCAAAAAGGCTGCTTGTCAAACCGCAAAAGCAAGAAATTTGTTAGACAGTTAAAATTATCGAGCCGCGCTTCCCGGTAACGGTTTTTTTATTTTTATTGTTATTGTTAAAATCGGAAATTTTCGCAAATCGGGAAACTCCTCAATGTACTCAAATTAAAAGGGAATATTTTTGCGTATAGCCAACAATATTTTCCTATTCGGCACCGGCCAATTAAATTTCAGCTTTGAAAAAAATATCCTTTTGCGACAAATGGCAGTTTGTCGACAAACAGAAACTAGCCCCCGCATGGACACTTTGCCGCCAAGCATTTTCCAACAACATTAATTACCTAAAAAATACCATGAAATAAGCTTCTCTCAAAATTTTTTGCGCGCATTGAACTTTGAGTTTAGAAGGATTTCTGGGCAAAGAGCGGAAAGTTCTGCGTCTGGGGCGTAAATTTAAGGAGGCGCCCGATTTAGGCTTCTGTAGGCACGCGAATGCCGGGCGCGCTCTAATTAAAAGTTCGCGCCAAATATCTTCCGGAGGTATACCGAATATTAGCCCAATATCGGCGTTTGACACTATCCATAATAAAATTTCCGTAGGCATGAAAATTTTAAGAAAAAAACTTTTCCTCAAATTTTCCTTTTGCGGTTTTTTGGGCTTAGATTTGCTCTTGTTTTTCCGTATTGAATGCGTGCAATCCCAATGTGTTTATATTTTTAGAGATTGCGCCTTTCATTGAAGATGTAATGCACAGAGCAAAACGCCTGTTTTTATACAAAATTTTTAATAAGGGTTCCAATTCTGTGGAAATCTCCGCCGGCTTATTTTAAAGTTTGTTTAGAGCCAAAAATCTTGAATTTTACTACTGCTTGGCAGCGCAACTTCTGGATGCAACTCCGCGCGAACCCACCCATTCATACGCCGCCTACAACCCAAATTTGCTCTTTGCTCAGAAATCTCAATTTTGGCTAAAATTTAAATAAAAAAATTCGCGCGGCATTTTTGCAAATTAAGCCGCGCAAACGCCAAACAGCGCCACTATAGTTATTTCCCCAAAAAATAAAATTTTCAGGGATTTTTAAGTGAATCAAACAATTTTCTCAAGAAGGCAAACTGCATGCGCGCCAATGCCTTCCCTGCGGCCTTCCCAGCCCATTTTTTCGTTGGTAGTCGCCTTAATTCCAACATCGTCGGGAGAAACGCCAAGAGACTCCGCCAAAACTTTTTTCATTGCCTTTACATGCGGCAAAATTTTTGGAGTCTCCGCTATTATTGATGCGTCCACATTGGAAACCCTGTACCCGAGCTTTCCGACCTCCGCAACAGCCCGCTTTACAATCTCCTGCGAATTGATATCTTTGCAAGAGTCGTCTGAGGGCGGGAAGTAAAAGCCTATGTCGGGCAGCGCGGCTGCGCCGAGAATGGCGTCGGCAATGGCATGGCTTAGCACGTCTGCGTCCGAATGTCCGAGCAGCCCCAGTTTGCTCTCTATCTCGACTCCCCCTATTACGCACCTGCGCCCCTCCACAAGTTTGTGCACGTCGTACCCGTGCCCTATTCTAAATTGTCCAGCCATATTTCACTCCACTGTTTTATTTTTCCGCGCGCCCGAGCATGAACTCCACGCGCGCTATGTCTTCCGGAACCGTTATTTTCGGATTCGGATATATATTTTCAACTATTGTCACCCCAATGCCAAAAGCGTTTGCCGCGGCAGTGTCGTCCGTCACCTTCATGCCGAGCCCCAAAACTTTTTCATATGCGGCCCTGATTTGACCGATATGGAAAACCTGCGGGGTTTGCATCGCCCATAGAGAGGGCCTGTCGAGGTCTTCTAGCATTCGCGCACGCAGGCTAAAAGTATCGTTAGGCACTTTTTTTATGGTGTCCGTCACCCTTGCTGCAAGCACGGCGGCGCCGTCGGCGCGCGCAGCGTCCGATAGGCGCACTATGTTTTCCGCGCCTACAAGCGGGCGGGCGCCGTCGTGGATAAACACTATCTCGTCTCCGCCGCCCAAAGCTGTAAGACCGTTAAAAACGCTGTCGCCGCGCTCTGCCCCGCCGCGGCAGAAAATCGTCTCGACACCGCAGCCGGGAAAGTATTTTTCTATGGCGGATTCTATCGCCGCCTGCTGGGACGAATCCCTGCATGCAAACACTACCTTTCCGACGCGCCCGCTCTCGACAAACGCCCCGAAAGAATGCATAATTACAGGCTTGCCGAGCAACGGCACAAGGACCTTGTCGGATACGCTTCCCCTCATTCGCGAGCCGCTTCCGCCGGCCAAAATCACCGCAAACTCACGCATTTGCAATCTCTTCAAGAATTTTAGAAACGGCGAAAGCCGGATTTTCTGCCTTTAAAATCGGGCGGCCCACAACGATGAAGTCGGAGCCTGTTCTTGCCGCGTCGGCAGGAGTCATAATGCGCTTTTGCTCGTCTGCCGACGAGCCGGAGGGGCGTATCCCGGGCGTCACAAGCACGGTGTCCTCCGGCAAAATCGAGCGCAAGCCCTCTATTTCAAGCGGAGAACACACTAACCCTTTCAAGCCGCTGTCCACCGCGAGCTTTGCGAGCTTCTCGACCTGCCATTCAGGCTCGAGCTCTACGCCGGTTTCCGCGAGGCTGTCCGCGTCGAACGATGTGAGGACCGTCACCCCAAGTATCAAAAGTTCCGGATTGCGCTCTGCCGCGGACTCAACCGCCCTGCGCATCATTTCTCTTCCTCCGCTCGCGTGGATTGTAAGCATAGAAACCGGAAGAGCCGACACGCTTTCAACGGCAGACGCCACTGTATTGGGTATGTCGAAAAGTTTTAAGTCCAGAAAAATTTTAAATCCCATGCCCGAGACTTCGCGGACAAAATCGGCGCCGTACTTCAAGTACATCTGCAAGCCAATTTTTACCCATTCGAGTTTTCCCCTAAGCCCGTCGAGGATTTTTAGCGCCGATTCCCTGTCGGGCAAATCCAGCGCAAGTATTAATTTGCAATCGCGTTTTGACATATTTTTTTTTTTTGCCATAATGGTTTAAAATTTTCAATCCAAAATCAAATAATGCCCACAGTAGAAAAATTTTCCCCCTGCAAAGTAAACTTAATGCTCGCCATACTCGGCCCGCGACCGGACGGCTTCCACGAACTTCTTAGCCTTGTAGCCCCAACAAAATTCGGCGACATATTGACAGCTGAAACTGCCGATGGAAAAACTTGCGATTCGCTCGAATGCAATATGGAAGGCGTTCCGACAGACTCGTCAAATCTAGTGATTAAAGCCGCCGAACTTTTTAGGCAAAAAACCGGATTGAAAACTTATTTTAATTTCAGGCTCGAAAAGCGCGTGCCTGCCGGCGCAGGGCTTGGCGGCGGAAGCTCCAACGGAGCGAGCGCATTGCTTGCTGTAAACGAACTATGCGGAACCCCTCTGCAAATAAAAGATCTTGAATCAATCGCGGCGCAAATGGGCTCCGACTGCCCTCTTTTCATGACACAGACGCCGGTTGTAATGCGCGGTAGGGGCGAAAAAGTCTATCCCCTTAGGGGAGCCGCCCGTGAATGCATTTCGCGCCTAAAACTCTTAATCTTTAAACCCGACTTCTCTATAAACACTGGCTGGGCGTACGCCCAAATGCGGGCAAATCCGGAAGACTACATTGATGAAACCTCCGCGGAGTCCGCGCTTTCAGAGTGGCTTGAAAACCCGAGCATATCGGGGCTTCCGCTTATAAACAACATGCAGATAGAAGCCTTTAAAAAATTCCCCGCCCTTCAAATAACACTCGATGAAATAGGCGGGGAATTCAGAGTGCCGGCCATGATGAGCGGCTCAGGAAGCGCATGCTTCGCAGTCGTAAACAACCTCGATGACTCGGAAATCAAAAAGCTCGCAGATTTCATAAGGGCGAGGCTCGGGCAATCCTGCACAATCGCGCTTTCTTGACATTTTTTTGTTTTTTTTGACGCGTTTAAAAAGCAGCGCGTCGGCCTAAAAATTGTTGCACTCAAAATTTTTTGGGGGCGCTTTTTTTATAAAAAATCCGCCTTTGGGGTGGATTTAGAGTTTATTCGCGCATAAAAAAACGGGCGCGCCATAAATCTCCCAACTTTTGAGTGCCAACAAATCACAAAATATCTACGCGCGCTAAAAAAACGCGCGCATTTGAAGTAAAAACTCCCAAAAAATTAGCAATCTGCAAACTGCAAGCCACCCGGCTACCACTTTTTGAATATGAAAAATGCTGCGAGAATCATTAGTGCAAACCCCACGAGATAATTCCATTTAAATTCCTCGTGCAGGTACAATACAGAAAATATTGAAAACACTGTAAGCGTTATAATTTCCTGGATTGTTTTTAACTCCGCCGCCGTGAATGTCCCATACCCAATCCTGTTTGCAGGAACTTGCAGGCAGTATTCAAAGAAAGCTATGCCCCAACTTGCAATTATTACTATCCACAGCGGTGACGATTTAAACCTTAAGTGCCCATACCAAGCGAACGTCATAAAAACGTTCGACGCCGTCAATAAGAGCACGGGAAGAACGTATTTCATATCTACTTCCTCTTGATTGCCATCGCGCGGTATTTTATGCGCGTAACTGTCGTATCCGTCTGAATCGGCACATACGAATAGTCGAGCACTATTGCGCCGGGACGCTGCTCGAGAGATGTCTGGCTGTTCATTATAATAATGCCGTCAGCGCCCATTTCCGCCGCCTTTTGCCGCAATATGTCGTAAGCTGCGGGCTCATCAGACAGCGACGGAGATGCTTCGTAGATTATTACGCCAAGTTCTTCGTAGGGGAAATCCGGCTTTTTAGTTATGAAAATCTGGACTTCGGAAGGATTTTTCGGAGGTCCAAATACCGTGCTTCCGCCGCTTTTCAACGGATAGAACTCTACGCTTCTGCCGCCGCAAGAAGTTAGAAACGCAACCGCCAACAGCCCGAAAGCAGCCAGCGCAAGACTAAACGCCCCTTTTTTCATGATTCTATTTTTCAAATATTGACACAACCGTTTTTCCGCCGAGCCTGTCTCGGCCATGCAAAAACGAGAGCTCCATGAAAAATGCGCAGCAAGCGACATTCGCCCCGGCTATCTCGCACATTTTGCACATTGCCTCCGCAGTTCCACCTGTGGCAAGTATGTCGTCAACGACCGCAACCCTGTCTGAGCTCGATACAGCATCGTCATGTATGCAAAGGGAATCCGTGCCGTATTCAAGCGCGTACTCCACACAGATTGTCTTGCAGGGAAGTTTGTTCTTTTTGCGCACGGGCACAAACGGCAGTTTAAGCCTCAATGCGATCATCGGACCAAAGAAAAATCCCCTCGATTCGGCCGCGAGAATTTTCGTCGGATTTGTCGCCGATATTTTCTCCGCCATCTCGTCTATCGCCTGGCTATAAGCCTCGCTGTTTAACATCAGCGGCGTAATGTCGTAAAACAGTATTCCCTTCTTAGGAAAGTCGGGAACACCGCGGATAAATTTTGAGATGTCCATTAAAAAGATTCCTTTTTAAGAATGGTATCGCGGGCTTCGGAGAGTTTTAGGGGATAATCTAGAGTGTAGTGCAATCCCCTGCTCTCATGCCGCGACAGCGCCGAACGGATTATCAGCAAAGCCACTTGGACTTCGTTTCTAAGCTCTATTAAATTCGGCTCAATTTTGAAATTCCAGTAATACTCGTCGATTTCGCGGTGCAAATTTTCCACCCTATTGAGAGCTCGCTCGAGTCGCTTCGTGGTGCGCACTATGCCGACATAGTCCCACATTGTGCGTTTTAATTCCTCAAGATTGTGGTGCAGCACGACCCTTTCGTCGGGATTGCGCATGTCACCATCCTTCCAAAGAGGAACTTCACCTTCGTCCACAGGGCGAACATCTTTCAAATATTTATCCACAGCTGCGGCAGCATTGTCGGCTATTACGACAGCTTCCAATAGAGAGTTGCTCGCGAGCCTGTTAGCCCCGTGCAATCCGGTGCAGGCAACTTCCCCGCAAGCATAAAGCCCCTTTATGGTTGTAGAGCCGTCAAGCCCCGTCCGCACTCCGCCGCACATGTAGTGGGCGGCGGGAACTACCGGCATGTAATCCTTGGAGATGTCGATGCCCTTCTCCATGCAGTGCTCGTAAATTTGCGGGAATCTCTCCTTCAACTCTTTCGCGGAACGCTTTGTAATGTCCAGCCAAACGTGGGCGGATCCAAGGCGCTTCATTTCGCTGTCGATTGCACGCGCGACTATATCGCGGGGCGCGAGGTCTTTTCGCGGATCGTAGCGCTCCATAAATGCCTCGCCCTTGGCGTTGCGCAGTATCGCGCCCTCACCCCTCACCGCTTCGGATATTAAAAATCTCTCGCCGTCGCGGGAATACATGGCTGTCGGGTGGAACTGTATAAATTCGAGATTTGCAACTTCCGCGCCGGCGCGGTAAGCCATGGCGATGCCGTCGCCCGTTGCAATCTCCGGATTTGTAGTGTACAAGTAAACGCAGCCAGTGCCGCCCGTCGCGAGCATTACAACCGGCGTCTTCATAGTTTTCACCACATTGTTTTTGGTGTCGTATACGTATATGCCGATTATGCTGTCGTCCTGATTTTCAAGGAGAGTCTTAGCCTTGGCTTTCGTTATTAAGTCTATCGCGAAATGGTGCTCGAGTATTTCAATGTTCGGGTCGGCGGCGACGGCCTTCAAGAGAGCCTCCTCTATGGCGCGCCCCGTATAATCCTTGACATGCAGTATTCTGCGCTGCGAATGTCCGCCCTCTCTTCCGAGCGACGGAGAACCGTCCTCCAAGCTCGTAAACTCTACGCCCTCCTCGATCAAATCCTTTATTTGCCGGGGGCCGGCGCTGACTATCGCGCGCACTGCGGCCTCGTTGCATAGGCCGTCTCCGGCTATGAGAGTGTCTTTTACATGCGAATCGAAATCGTCAGCGCAACTTGTCACGCTTGCGATTCCTCCCTGCGCGTGGTTCGTGTTAGTGTCCGATCTCTCCTTTTTTGTTATTATCGCGACCTTGTGCCCGAGCTTCGACGACTTCAACGCGAAACTCAATCCTGCAATGCCGCTTCCTACAACTACTGCGTCGAATTTCATAGTAAATTTTAAATACAGAACTTTCCCGTGTGGCTTTGCGCTCAAATTCTAATGTTATCGATAAGCCTCGTCTGCCCGTACCAAATCGCGGCAGAAATTCTCGACTTTCCCGGAACCGCCTCCAACATCGGGAGGGAGGTTTCAGCGTCCACTATTTCCACATAAATCACGCGGGTTTTTGCGTTTGTGACCTTGTTGATGACGTGCGCCTTTATGCGGTCTACATTCGAGCATCCTTCTATGCAAAGCCTGCGGCCGTCTTCAAGAGCCTCGTGCAACCGCGATGCGCCGAGTCGCTCCATTTTGTCGAGATACTTGTTCCGCGAGCTCAGAGCCAAACCGTTTTCGTCGCGGACGATTTCCCCCGTTACAATTTCCACTCCCATAAAGAGGTCGCGCACCATGCGCTTTATAATCGAGACTTGCTGGGCGTCTTTTTCCCCGAACACGGCTATGTCCGGGCGCACTATATTAAAGAGTATTGTGACTATTGTAGTCACTCCCCTGAAATGCTTCGGGCGGGTTTTCCCGCACAAGTATCTGCTGATATCTTCCTCGTTTACGTATGTTGAGGCGTCCGGCAGATAAATGTCCGACACGGACGGGGCAAATACTATGTCTGCGCCAGCCGCCTCGCATTTGGCTGCGTCTTCTTCAAGTTGGCGCGGGTATTTGTCGAAATCTTCGTTTGGCCCAAACTGGGTCGGGTTCACGAAAATGGAAACCACCACCGTGTCGGCAAGCTCTTTTGCCTTGCGTACGAGGCTTAAATGCCCCTCATGCAGCGCGCCCATAGTGGGCACGAGCGCGATTTTCCCGCCATTTGAACGGGCCGACTTGGAAAAAGCCGTCATTTCTGCCGGAGAAGATATTATTTTCATTGATTTTACTCCTACACTCTTATTTTTTTTATACTTGTTATATTTTTTGAAAAAATCAACCCATTAAAAAAAACAATAATAACAAACGCAAATGAGCGATTCATACATACAAAACCTATTCGCCGAAAGAATCGGCGGAGTCAACTACGGGAAAAGCACGGCAATATACAAGTTTGAAAAGATTAAGAGGGCCAAGCGCGCGGCCAAAGCCGCCAAGCCCGATGTTGAACTCATAGACATGGGAGTGGGCGAGCCCGACGACATGGCGTTTCCCGAAGTGGTAGAGGCGCTGTACGCGGCTGCGAAGAATCCGGCAAACCGCGGATACGCAGACAACGGCGGCCCCGATTTCAAAAAAGCTGCTGCTGGATACATGAAGGCCGTATTTGGAGTAGAGCTCGACCCCGAAACGGAAATTCTGCACTCGATAGGCTCGAAAGCAGCCCTCAGCATTTTGCCGAATTGCTTTATAAACCCCGGAGACGTCGTAATCATGACAGTTCCCGGCTACCCGGTATTCGGGACTCACGCAAAATATCTCGGCGGCGAAGTTTACAATTTGCAGCTAAAGCCTGAAAACAATTTTCTGCCCAACCTCGACGAAATCCCCGCCGACATATTAAAGCGCGCGAAAGTCATAGTTGTAAACTATCCGAACAATCCCACTGGCGCGAACGCAACGCCCGAATTTTTTGAAAAGCTCGTAAAATTCGCAAAGGCAAATAATCTGATAGTTGTATCCGACGCCGCGTACGCCTCCTTGACATTCGACACTCCCGCCCTCTCGATACTCCAAGTCGAAGGCGCCAAAGACGTGGCAGTGGAACTCCATTCGCTCTCGAAAAGCCACAACATGACCGGTTGGAGAATCGGCTGGGTGTGCGGGAATCCGCTAATAGTAAAAGCGTACGGAGACGTTAAGGACAATACCGACTCCGGACAATTCCTCGGCATACAGCTCGCAGCTGCCAAGGGGCTGGAAAATCCCCAAATTACGCGCGCAATAGCCCAAAAATACTCCCGCAGAATGGATTTGCTCGTCGACGTCCTCAAAAAATCCGGCTTCTCCCCGAGAAAGCCCAAGGCGGGATTCTTCCTTTATATGGCGGCCCCGAAGGCGGCAATTTTAAAGGACGGCACCCGCAAAGAATTCAAAAGCGGTGAAGATTTCTCGCAATGGATGATAACCGAACACCTCATTAGCACGGTGCCGTGGGACGACGCCGGCGCATTCGTCAGATTCTCAGTGACGTTTGAGGCGCACGGTGAGTACGCCGAAAAAGCGGTCGTCGCCGAAATTGAGCGCAGACTCGGCGAATCCAAATTCGACTTCTAACAACCTACCGCCCGGCGCAACGCGCTTTTTTGCGCGCGCAGGGCGGAATAAGAAACGGAGATTTTAATGCAGGAAGAAAGAATCATAGCGTTGTTGCACGGCCCGGACAGAGCCGGAATAGTCGCGAGGGTTTCCGGTTGGATATACGCGCGCGGAGGAAACATTCTTCACGCCGACCAGCACAGGGACAGGCAGGAAGGCATATTTTTCCAGCGCGTGGAATGGATTCCGGTAGGCGACATTGGCGAGGAAATACGCCTTTTCGAGAAACTGGCCCATAAAGACTTGGATATGCGTACGACCGTAATGAGATCGTCCAGAAAGCCGAAAATCGCGCTGATGGTCTCCAAGTTTGAGCATTGTTTTAGCGACATCGTGCTGCGCTGCCGCTCGGGAGAACTCAACTGCGAAATCGCATGCGTAATCTCCAACCATGAAGATCTGCGCGAGATGTCCGAGATGTTTGGGCTGAAATTTTACTACACTCCGATATCAAAGGAAACAAAGCCGCAAACGGAGGCCGAACAGCTTAAAATAATCCGCGAAAGCGGCGCAGAGCTCGTCGTGATGGCGCGCTACATGCAGATTTTAAGCGAAGGCTTCATCGACGCCTGCCCCGCGCCTATAATAAATATCCACCACAGCTTTCTTCCAGCATTCGCCGGCGCAAAGCCCTACCATAAGGCATACGAGCGCGGCGTAAAAATCATTGGAGCCACTGCCCACTATGCGACAAAAGACCTTGACGAAGGTCCGATTATCGCGCAGGTAGTAACGACAGTGAGCCACCGCGACAATGTGGAGGATTTGATGCGCAAAGGCAGGGAACTCGAACGCGAGGCGCTCGCAGAGGCCGTAAGGTGGCACATCGAGGGCCGCATTCTCACCTACAAAAATAAAACCGTAATATTCGACTAATCCGGAGTATGCCAGAGCGTCCGCTGCCGTTTAAAATAAGCGTATTGGTGTTCGTGCGCAACACCGGCGGGAAACTTTTGCTAATACGCAGGAACAAGTCGCCAAACATGGGAATGTGGAGTCCGATAGGCGGCAAGCTTGAAATGTCCGAGGGGGAGTCGCCTTACGAGTGCGCAATTAGGGAAACTCACGAGGAAATCGGAATGGAGCTTGCCGAATCCGACCTCAGAATGTTTTCTATGATAAGCGAAAAATCCTACGAGGGCGGAACCCACTGGCTGATGTTTCTGTTCGACGTAAAAAAACGCATAAGCGAACTTCCCCAAAATATTTCCGAAGGCTCGTTCGGGCTGTTCGACCCCGCGGAGATAGATTCGCTTTCAATTCCAGAGACAGACAGGGTTTTGCTCTGGGGTGTATGGAAGAAATATGCGGAAAACGGTTTTGCAGTAATGCGCGCGGAATGCGCCGACGGCGTAAAGGCCGTATTTGAACAAACAGATATTTTCAAGAAACAATAAAATGAATTCCGAAAACGAAAAAATACTCAATATTTTCAGGGAAACAGGCGCCTTGTTGGAGGGGCACTTCATACTTAGAAGCGGTTTGCACAGCGGGCACTTTTTCCAATGCGCACGCGTGTGCGAGCACCTTGACAGAGTGACGGAGCTTGTTGAAATGCTCGTAAAAAAGCTTGGCGACATAGAATGCGACACGGTGATAGCGCCTGCGCTCGGCGGGCTTGTCCTCGGGCAGGAAGTTGCCCGCCAGCTAAAAAAGCGCTTCATATTTGCCGAAAAGGAAAACGGAGCTCTCGTTCTACGCAGAAACTTCAAAATTTCCGAAGGAGAAAAGATTTTAATAGTTGAAGACGTCATAACGCGCGGAGGGCGCGTCCAGGAGTGCATAGACATTGTAAAGGCTCACGGGGGAATACCCGCAGGGGTGGCTGTGCTTGTGGACAGGAGCGACGGCAAGGCAAAATTTGAAGTGCCGTGCAGGAGCCTTCTCGAATTTTCTTTTCCGACGTACGAAGCCGACAAGATTCCACCTGAGCTTGCTGCAATTCCAGCGACCCACCCCGGCTCGTAATTCGGCCAGCAGCGGCCGCGCTTAGAATCGGGCGCGCGCACGTACTGCAATTGCTTTGCAAGCGAAGGCAGTTTAGAATCTCGGCGCGTAAAGTATATTTTTTAGAATTTGCGGCGGCGTTTTTTGCAAATGTGCGCCGCAAATTTTATATTCAGGTAAAAGTCTTTTTGCCCAGATCCTTATTCGGCTCGGTTCATTTAATTAGCACAGGAAAATAATTTCTACATACGTGGGCTCAAAATTTTATCAGGCGCATATATTTTATTAATTCGCATAGTTGCCAGGCATTTTAGCATAAAAAAACGCTCGGTGCTGCGCTTTTTCAGAGTATTTTTTAAAATGCCGCAACCATACTCTTTTTTATAAAAAAGATTTCGATGTTTTTATTTTTTTTCAAAAAAGCGCGCCATTAAGAATGGGGAATAAAGCCTTTTTTGCACACATCTCCCATCAATAAAAAATCGCTTTGCCGACCGCTGTTTTAACCGGGCAAAAGTTTATGCGCGCGGCTCTTATATTGCTAAAACTCCACTAATATCCGCAACATAATCTTTACTAAGAACTGGGTAAAATTTTTCTTCCCTACCCTCTCGCGCAAGCCTAAAAAACTCCGCTCGTTTCGGGCAATGCCAATTTGTAAAGCGCATCCATGCCCCACAGCGCAATTAAAATTGATATTTGTATATCGTAAAATAAAATAAAAAAGCGCCGTTTTCAACAGCGCAATTTTTCAGAAATTTTTCCTGTATTTAATAGCCCTTCCACAAAAGCACACAAAGACGCAGCTGAATATTTTTTTCGCCTGAATCTGCAATTATCGGTAGCCGCCTTTGACTTGAAAGGCGGCACATTAAAGAAAATGTCCAAGTTGCAGGCAAGCACTAAGCCTGCCGCCATTCGCAACCCTATTCAAGCCTATCGCCATTCGCAATCCCATTCAAGCCTGCCGCCATTCGCGAGCAAGTTCTAAGCCAAAAATTGCGAGCTGGTTCGGAGCCTGCCGTCATTCGCAGGCAAGCTCGAAAAATACCGCCGGGATTTTTATTTTGGAAGTGTCAATTGACGCCCTAAGGATTTCTCCGTCAACCCGCGTGTTAAGCTCTTGTACCCTCTCGCCGTCCATACCGAGAACATACAGCTTGAACTTGTCGGCATTCTTGTTTTTTAGCCTGAACGACAGTTTTGCGGTTTGGTATAGAATTGGAGTCTTTCCGTTAGAAATGAGACCGCGCATGGTATCGTCCTCAAAAACCATTCCGCTATTCAAAGCGTTTGTGGCATAGACCAAAACCGCGCGCTTCGATTCCGAAAGAGGCAGCCCGTCGACACTGACCATCGCAACACACCCGCGCGCGCCCATTCTCGTTACGGCAAAATCGGAGAGCTCGCATTTGCTCTTCGCTTCGGCGCATAACCCTTGAAGTCTCGGCGTGTCGACAGTCATGTAATTTTTATACGAATCCAAGAAAAGTTCGCCCGTCGCGCTTTCAAAGATTCCGTCTTTTGCGTTGGTGCGGTTAGACTCAGGGATAAGCCCGCGCTTTTTAAACTGCTCTACGATAGAATCGGTATCAAAATTGTCTTTGTAGTCTGCCACTACGGAATATCCAGGATACGTTATTATCGCCGCCCCTTTCGTTGACTTTATGGCAATCTCGTCCTCGCCGACCGGTGCGTCGGAATCCGGCAACAGCGATAGTTTTGCGATGAGCGACAATTTAGACTGACCGCTTGTCAGCCCTCCGTTTATATTCATTTTTTCGAGGGCGTCGCGCGTGGAAAAATCTATGCGCACAGAGGGCTTTGACTCCGAAACGTCCCGCCTCAAAAGCATATGTGTAGCCAAAAATTCGCATGCCTTATTTATGGGGTCGGGACCGCGCCCAAACGGTTCTATAATTCGTTCTTTAAATGTCACCGACTGCGCGTGCACCGTAAGAGCGCAATGGCCTTGCAGCGCGGCGTATGCCGCCATCGAGAAAGCCTGTTCGTAGCGGTACTTGTTCCAAAAAACATGCCCATACTCGGTTATCAGGAGAGGTTTCTTCCACAGAGCAGTCCCGGCCACGCCCCTAAAAACGCTGTTTGCGTCAGATAGCGACGATGATTGGGATATCCTTGAAACTCCGCCGACAGTTGGCGATGGATGGGCATGGTAGGAGTGCATCGTCACTATCGGCATATTTTTTCTGACAGATGCGTATCTTAGGGATTTTATCATGTCAAAGTTGACACAAAGCCCCTTGTATCCGATTTCCCTGAGGCTTTTTTCAAACCACTTCCACATTTCGTTTTCGCGCTCCAGCTTAAAAGCGGCAATATCCCTCGCGCGTGCGTCTATCCCTAAAGCCAGGGCTCTATTGAAGACTTTTATTTTTTCCCAGTCGGCGACCGACTCCCCCCATGCGGCGTTATATTTTGCGATATCCCCGCCATACCTGTTTTTCAAGAACTCTATCCAGTACGGCTTCATGCGCTCGGGGTTTTTGGGCTCTCTCAACATGCCGAACTCCTGTTCGTTTTTGCCGTTTACAATCGCAAGGACAGGATCGTCGGCAAGCTTTGTGTTGGTATAAGGATTCACATGCGTCAAAAGTTTCTTTACGCCTTCGTACCAATTTTTACGCGCGGCAGGCTTAAAGAAAAGGTCGTAGTTGTAGTCCCTGTCTGAGTTGTCGGGCGCCCATGTGTTTCCGAGCTCAAATCCGTAGCGGCTGCACATTGCATCGAGATTTAAATATATTCCATTTTTCTTTAAGCAATATATGTAATAGTCTATGCGGTTTAAGAGGTCTTCGTTGAACTGCAAAGGTTCTTTAGCCCCACCCATCAACGCGAAATCGAAATAGTGGAAGCGGACCATATTGTACCCTTGCACGCGCAGCTGTTTTACATATTTTTCGGTGCTTTCCTTCGTCGCGGTGTGGATATTGTACGTAGTTCCCTGGTCGGCCACAGTCTGAAAAGCCACCGGGGCTCCCGGATTGTCTTCAAGCTCCAAATGTCCGTCTTTTGATGCGACCACGCGCGATTTTACTTCTTTCACCGGCCATAAACCAGAGCAATCGAGAGCCGACCCCTCCTTTACCGCATAATCCTCTAAATGCGGCATTGCCCGCCACTGTTTGCTTTCGGACGAAACGAAGCGATTTTCGGAAGGAAACGGAAATTTTTCGTCCGACAAACTTGCAGCGACAACTATCCACCCTACACTTGCCTTTCCAAAATCTATGTATTCTATTTTGCCAAAGTCTTTCGGAATTTCCAATCTGGTCGAATAAAGCCCGTTCGAGCGCCTCCAGCCTTTGTCGGCGAGCCATGCCGCTCCTACTGCGGCGTTTTTAAGATCCTTTTTTACATTTTGCCACGGCGCCACATCAACGCCTCCCTGAAGTTTGAAGGCATGGGATTTCCCGTTTTCTCCCAAAATAGTTATTTCCCCGACCTGCCCGCTCGCGGAGGTTTCAAGGGCGTTTAATACATAAAGATACTTTGCATTTTGCGGTGCGGCAAATCTGATTTTTGCAGACACTGCCCCAGCCTTTTTACTGTCCGCTGGCTTCAAAAGCAGCGCCGACTTCCCTTTGTTGGAATCCGGGTATATTATGGAATACGGCACATTTCCGAATAATGATGATTGCTTGTAATTAAATTTAGACGCGTCCTCGCCCGGCTCAGCGCCGAACCACCCGCTATCTCCGCCGTCTTTTGAGCCGCATACAAACCCGACATTCGCAGACGCGCGCAAGTCTACAGGAGTGATTGTCTTTTCCAACTTTATATTTTTTATCCATATAGCGCCTCTTGACTCTTCAAAACCGAGGTTCAAGCGTCCGGCTGTCGCGTCGTAAGGAACTCTTATAAATAGTTTAACTTTTTTCCACCCGAAGTTTCCGGTCGGCATCTGGCTACCGCCATAGATATTCCCCGAAGGCGAGTCTATTACCAGCATAAATTTTGCGCCGTTATAGTATTTTGGGCCAGGCGCAATTTTCTCGCCCTTCATTTCCCCAGACAACTCCAACACGCTCCCGCGCAACTTACGGGCATCAACAGGCAGGGAAAGTCCGCCAAAGTGCACGTTTTCAGAGGTCTCCATTTTTAAGGCTCCCCCTTCGCCCTTTTCGCCTTTATCAAAACTCATCTTAACGCCTGACGAATATTTTTCAACCGATTCCGGCGAATCAAATGCTTCCTGAATTAATATTTCACCGGCAAATATAGGCAATAATAGACAGTTCAATGCAAAAAAAATCAATGCGCGTTTCATACGATAAAAAATGCAAAAAATTCCCATTTTTTACAAGAAATTTATATGGAACTAAAAATAAAACTCCGCACATTTTATCAACCGCGGAAAGAAAAAACTTTGCAAATTTTTTATGCAAAAAAATTGGAAAAAGCTCCTCGCATATTCCAAACATGCGGGCGCCGGCTTCACTGCGTCTAACTTATGTGAATCCGCAATGAACGCACTCCCAGCCCGCGCTTTTTTCGCAACGCTGCAATTAGATTCTGTCCGACAATCCGTCGGGCGACACCCCTTGCAAAGCGGCGAGAACCTCGCCCGCCAAATAAATCGAGCCCGTCGACACAATGGTTTCGCCAGCGCCCGCGCATGCGCAATTCCAGCCGGGCTTAAAGACTTCCCCCACTTCGCATTCGAGAATCGGGACATCGCACTTACCTATGCACTTTTTTAAAGCCTCGAAATTCAGAGCGCGCGGCTCATGCGGGACTAAAAGCAGTATTTTGCCCGCATATTTTGAAATCACCTTAAACAGCGGTACAGCGCGCTCCTCCCCGAGAACCCCTACCGCTATTGTAGGCTTTTCTCCGTCGAGGCCGCGCAGATTGCTTTCAAGCGTTCTCGCTCCTTCTTCGTTGTGCGACGAATCCAAAATCAGCGTCGCCCCGTTGGAAAGTTTTATCTTTTGCCAGCGCGCCGCCCATGAAACGTCTTTTAGGGCATTTTTTGCGACATTTAAATCGAGCCTTTCAAATGCGCCCGCAGACTTCCCGCAAGCCGCCCGCTCCTTCAATATTTCGGCGCAAAGAAGCGCAACAGCCGCATTCCTACGCTGAAATTTGCCGTAAAGCGATGTTTCCGGCAGAGCCGCATCTCCAGAAAAATAATCGCGCACGTCGTAAAATGGGGCGCCTTTTTTATCGGCTGCGGCCTTTATTACATCAAACGCTTCGTCAGGCACAAAGCCGCATACGACAGGAACCGATTCTTTTATTATTCCAGCCTTTTCCGCAGCTATTTGAGCGTATGTGTCGCCGAGAATAGACGTGTGGTCGAGGCCGATTGAAGTTATTGCACATATATCGGGATGCACTATATTGGTTGAATCCAGCCTTCCCCCAAGCCCTACTTCTACCACGGCGGCGTCGACTTTCGCGTCGGCAAACGCAGCAAACGCAAGGACTGTCATATACTCAAAAAACGAGGGGTACGACGCCCTTTCCGAAGGGTTGAAAATGCCGTCCGCGACCTTGCGCAGCGCCTGTATCCGCCTTAAAATTTCCGCGCGCGAAAGCTCCTCGCGGTTTATCTGGACCCTCTCCCCCAAATTCACCAGATGCGGCGACGTAAACATGCCCGTCTTCAAGCCGTGCGCGCGCAGAATACGCTCGAGCATCGCGCAAACCGAACCTTTGCCGTTCGTGCCCGCAACGTGTATGACCGGATATTTCAGATGCGGATTTCCAAACGCCTCCGCGAACTTTGCAATCCTATCCAGCGAGAATTTCGACCCCGCATTGCGCAGGTCGCAGACAAAATCAAGCGCTGACTGAAAATCTGAAATTTCTTTCGCCACTGTCGGTTGTTTAAGCATTTAAGCGGAATACTCAACCACCCATTGCCCGCATTGTAAAGAACAATGATTCTTAAACTCAAAATAAGCTTTAAAAACCATTGTAAAAAGGCATAATTTTAAGGCATGAAAAAAGTCCTGCTAATAAACGGAAGTCCCAATGAAAAGGGGTGCACGGCACTTGCCCTCGAAGAAATCGCATCCACTCTCAAAAAACGCGGAATAGAATCCGACATAAAGCAAATCGGCAAAAAACCTGTCGCAGGCTGCATAGCGTGCTACTCGTGCGCCCGCACAGGCAGGTGCGCATTCAACGACGCCGTAAACGAAATAATAGAATCTCTCGACTCTTACGGAGCGCTGGTTGTCGGGTCTCCGGTCTACTATGGGTCGGCCACCGGCCAAATTTGCTGCCTTCTCGACCGTTTGTTTTTTGCCGGCGGAAGGCTCATGGACGGGAAAATAGGCGCATGCGTAGTCTCCTGCCGCAGAGGGGGCGCGAGCGCCGCGTTTGACAGATTAAACAAATACTTTTTGATGAACAATATGCCGCTCGCATCCTCACAGTATTGGAACCAGATACACGGCAACACCCGCGAGGAAGCTTTGCAAGACGCCGAAGGTTTGCAGACGATGAGGGTTCTAGCCGATAATATCGCAACCCTTATGATTTCTTTCAACGAAGCCGAAAAGTCGGGCTTCTGTCCGCCTAAGCGCGAACCGCGCATATTTACAAATTTTATAAGGTAGCGTGTGCGGCAAACTGCCGCGGCACGCCGCATAACCGCTGCTCGGCAATATTTTTTATAAAACAAAAACGTTGAATTCGGGCTAATAATACATTGTTGGCGCAAAAAAGATAAAAAACTCGGCGCGCCAATTTAGTTATTGCGCCCGCGCATTTGCAACAAGCGCCGCCTTTTTTCCGACGGCCTCCCCCATCGCAACCGCATTGCCTGTTACTCGATAGCTTGCGTGGGGTATGAATCCCCCGCTTATGCAGCGCCCTGCCATAAACAAATTTTCAAAATCCGCGCTTTCAAGCGCGCGCATCGGAATATCGTACGGTTTCGATTTTACTCCGCCATCGGAAAACGCATGCGCAGAACTGTCGAGGCCGTGAATGTCCGTCCAATACTCTACCCTGCATACGGCGTCCTCAAAACGCGCGCCCTTTATTACATCGTCGGCGGTTATCTCGTATTTTCCGCGTAGGCGGCGACCCTCGCGTATGCCGATGTGCGAGGCAGTAAGAGCAAGCCTAATATTCTTCCAAAGGCCTCCGCGCGCCCTCAGCGCATCGACAATTTTATTTATTTCCGCGCGCGCTGCTATTGTATGCGAAGTATAGGCGTCGGCGTCGTCGCAGCGTATTCCAAACTCATGGTTTACCATAAAGACGGTCCAGCAGTCCCGTATTTGAAAAAGCGAAGCCCCCGAATAGCTCGCAGACGTTCCGGCGGCTTTGATATGGGCCATAAAATTGGCGCGCCACTTTGGCGAATCTATTAGGCCCGCTTCGCGCAAACGGGCCGTTTCAAGCCCGGAAACAATCGCGAATAGAGTTGCAGGCTGGCACTTACCGTTTTCGTTTCCGATAGAAAAATTCCCGCCAGCATAGGCTCCGACATCTCCATTGCCTGTGGCGTCTATAAAAACCTTCCCCTTCCACAACTCCCTGCCCGAAACGCTCTCGGTTTCGACGGACTTTATGCGCCCGCTCTCTGCGTTGACGGCGCATACGCGCGTATATAGCCTGATATTTACACCCGATTCCGCGCAGAATCTTTCGAGCAAAACCTTCATCGCCTCGGGGTCGTACAAATGCGGGACATTCTGCGCGCCGGTTTTAGCGAGCGCGCCTATGAGCTCTTTCATAAGGCCGGTTTTATTCTGCCAATCGATAATTAGGCAGACTAGCCCGCAAGTCCATATGCCGCCGAGGCATCCCTGTTGTTCTATTATTGCCGTCTTTGCGCCCGCTCTTGCAGCCGAAACCGCCGCAGCCCATCCCGCAGGGCCGCCGCCGCACACTACCACGTCAAACTCCCGCGTTTTCGCGCTTTTTGGTTTTTCGGAAAAATTTTTATCTTCGGCAATAGCGCACGGCAACGCCGAAAGGGCGACCGCAGCGCAAGCGCGCTTTATGGCGTCGCGGCGCTTTAAAAGTGGGCCAAATGCGGATTTCATAAATGTACAAATATAAAACACTCCAAAGAGCGTCAAACTTTTTTAACTATCAGCCTTCAAGGCTCGCGCGGAGTTCTTCGAGTTCCTCCCAGCGGGACATCAAGCGCGCGTCTTCGGATTTTATCCATTCTATTCGCGCATTAATTTCCTCAAGCTTGTCAACATTGGCAACCACGAATTCAGAATCTGAAAGTTTTTCGGCAAGCTCGGCCGACTCCGCTTCGAGCTTCTCAATCATCTCCGGGATTTTTTCAAGCTCCTCGCGCTCCTTGTTTGTGAGCTTTGAACGCCGCTTTGGCTGCTGGGGCAAAGATTCCGCCTTTTTAGCAGCCGCCTTTGCGGGAGCGCTATTTTCGGCGCGGTATTTCTCCCATTCGTCGTATCCTCCGACGAGTTCTATAATGTTGCCGTCGTCGCCGAAGCAAAATACGCCGTTTACGATATTGTTCAAGAACTCCCTGTCGTGGGAAACTATCAATATTGTTCCGGAAAACGACACAAGGGCGTTTTCGAGAATTTCTATCGTTTCCATATCGAGATCGTTCGTGGGCTCGTCAAGGACTATTAGGTTTGCGGGTGTGGAAAAGACTTTGGCGAGCATAAGGCGGTTTTTTTCGCCCCCCGATAGCGAACCGATTTGCGTCATAACGCGCGAAGAGTCGAACAAAAAGCTCTGCAAATAGCCCACCACGTACTTGCGCTGGCCGTTTACCGTCACGTATTCACCGCCGCCGCCGATAAACTCAAACGGGGTGGACTTCGGGTCGAGCTCCCCTCTCAACTGGTCGAAGTAGGCAATTTTTAGCCCCGTTCCCTCCGCGACTTCGCCGCTGTCGGGCTTTATTTTGCCAAGCATTATATTAAGCAGAGTCGTTTTGCCACAGCCGTTGCGGCCAATTATCCCTATTTTGTCGCCGCGGAATATCGTCGCCGAAAAATCTTTTATTATCTGCTTTCCGCCGTATGACAGGTTTATATTTTTTAGGTCGAGAACTTTCTGTCCGCTCTCCGCAAAATCCTGCGTTTTTAGCTCCACAAGCCCCTGCCGCTCGACGCGCGCGCGCCGCAAATCGCGCAGGCGCATAAGCTCCCTCACCCTGCCTTCGTTTCTCGTGCGGCGGGCCTTTATGCCGCGCCTTAGCCACGCCTCCTCTTTTGCGAGTTTCTTGTCGAACTCCGCCTCGTTGCGCTCGCGCGCGGCCAGAAGTTCGTCCCTGTTTAAAAGGAATTTGTCGAAACCGCAGTCGAAAGCTATCAGCTTGCCCCTGTCAACCTCGGTCACGCGCGTTGACAAGTTTCTCAAAAAAGTTCTGTCGTGGGACACAAAAACCATCGTCTTGCCGCAGCCTTTCAAAAATTTTTCGAGCCATACGACGGAGTCAATATCCAGATGGTTTGTCGGCTCGTCGAGAAGCAGGACATCAGGATCGGAAATTATCCCCGCGCCAAGAAGTGCGCGGCGCTTCAGACCCGCCGAAGCCGAACGGGTATCTTGGAGGGGGTCGAGCTCGAGCCTGTCTGATGTTTCCAAAATTTTAACCTCGGCAGCCCATATTTCAGACTCCGCAACCCCGCGCGAAAGTTCTTCAAATTCTACGCGCTCTGCGTCCGCGGCATTTCCGGCCTCGATTTTTCTGTGAGCCGCGGCGGCCTTTCCCGCCAATCCGAGCCCTGAGGCAAGCACATCGAAAACGCTTCCAGTAAGGTCGGATGGCACGTCTTGCGGAAGATAAGCCGTTGTGAGGTTTTTAACGCGCTCAACGGTTCCGGAATCGGGACGGACTATACCAGCAATCATTTTTAGAAGAGTTGTCTTGCCGCAGCCGTTGCGGCCTATCAGAGACATTCTGTCGCCCCTCTCGACGCTCAGATCGGCCTCGTCGAGAAGAGTCCGCAAACCGTATCTCAGAGAAACTTTATTTAGAGAAATAAGACCCATAAAGTTAAGAAAATTACTGTTGGGCGCGCGCAAATCAACGCAAATTTAAACGGCAAAAAAAAATTTTGCGCGCAATCAAACCGCGTCCATTTTGGCTGTCCGCAAATTGCGGCCGCAGAAACTAAGTTGCATGGCCCAAAAAAATTTTGTTGTAGCCGACACTAAACGGGTGCATACTCCCGCTATATTTATTAAACAAAAAACAATAGCGGTAAAAATTAGATAATGAAAGCGGGAGAACTGTTTGATCTGCCAACATCGCTTGAAAGATTCGCTGAATTTTTCACGCCTGAAATGTCGCCGTGGGAATGGGTGGGCAATATAAAAAAGGCGCTTGCGAGCGTAGACTTTTCTTCTCTCGACTCAAAAAGCGACATTCCCGACGGAGTGACTATCCGCGGTGACGTCTACATTCACCCGTCGGTGAAATTGCCCGCATACGCCGAAATAAACGGCCCCGCATGGATAGGCGCAAACGTGGAAATGCGCATAGGCTGCTTCATTCGCGGCAGCGTCATAATTGGAGAGGGCTGTGTCGTCGGTAATTCATGCGAATACAAAAACAGCCTCCTTCTCGACAAGGTTCAGACCCCACACTACAACTATGTGGGCGACTCCGTCCTCGGCAATAGGGCCCACCTCGGCGCCGGTGTAATATGCGCAAACCTAAGGCTCGACAAAGGCAACGTAATGGTAACCCTACCGGAAGGCAGAGTAAACTCGAACATGCGCAAGCTCGGCGCAATGCTTGCGGACGACGCCGAAGCGGGCTGCAACGCAGTATTGCAGCCAGGCTGCATTTTGATGAAGCGCTCGATAGTCCTATCTTGCATGGCATTCAAAGGCTATCTTGAAGAAAACACCATGGTCGGCGAAAAGACCCAGCTCAAAAAGATGCCGCGATTCGGATTTTAAAAATAACCCCATAAAAACAAGTTTATATGGAAATATCCGTAATAATTCCTGTATACAACGAAGAGGGAAACCTCGCCCCCCTGTTCAAGAGGCTATGCAAATCGATGGACGAAATCGGCAGGCCATGGGAGGTCATTTTTATAAACGACGGCAGCCGCGACGCCTCCGGCACATTGCTGCGCGACTACCAAAAAGAGCGCCCGGACGTGGTAAGAATCATAGACTTCAACGGGAACTTCGGCCAGCATACGGCAATCATAGCCGGATTTGAGCGGGCAAAGGGCGACATAGTCGTGACCCTCGACGCCGACCTACAAAATCCGCCAGAGGAAATCGGCAAGCTAATAAAGAAAATCGACGAAGGCTACGATGTTGTAGGGGCTTACAGAAAGACCCGCGAAGACTCTTTTTTCAGAAAATACGCCTCAAAGCTTGTGAACTTTGCGCGCGACAAAATGACAAATATCCGCATGAAAGACCAAGGCTGCATGCTGCGCGCATACAAAAAAAATGTGGTCGAAGGGATAATCCATACAAACGAACGCTCCTTGTTTATACCGGCGCTCGCATATACGCTGGCGTCTAACCCGACGGAAGTCGAAGTTGAGCATTCGGAGAGGCTTTCAGGAGAGTCAAAATACAACCTTTACAGACTCATTCGACTGAACTTTGACCTCATTACTGGCTTTACGCTTGTGCCGTTGCAGGTATTTACAATAGGCGGATTTCTCGCAAGCCTTGGGTCGCTCGCTCTCGTGATGATACTGCTCTTCCGACGCTTCTTTCTCGGCTCGGAAGCGGAGGGGGTTTTTACGCTTTTTGCGATTCTATTTTTCCTCGTAAGCGTTGCCATTGTCGGGATTGGGCTCATCGGAGAATACGTTGGCAGGATATACCAAGTTGTCCAAGCGAGGCCAAAGTACATAATCAAAGACACTGTCGGGTTCGATGGAAAATAGGCCGCGCATTTTATTTTTCGGCTTCAGCGACGTCGGGTACAAATGCCTTAAACTTCTGCTCGACAAGGGCTGCGACGTGATTGGCGTATTCACCCACGACACCGATCCGCACGAAGCGCATTGGTTTAAAACCCCGGAGAGCCTCGCAAAGGAGAATTTTATCCGCGTTTTCAAGCCCACTACTTTGAGGACCGAAAAATGGTTCCGAAAAGTCAAATACATGAAGCCGGACTTAATTTTGTCCCTGTACTATAGGAATTTTATCCCCGAGGAGATATTTTCGCTCGCGAAACTGGGAGCGTACAATATGCACGGATCGTACCTTCCGTCCTACAGGGGCCGCGCCCCGCTTAATTGGTCGATTATAAACGGCGAAGACCACTGCGGGGTGACGTTGCACACCATTGAAAAAAAATTCGACACCGGCGAGATAGTCGAGCAGGAGAAAGTCGATTTCGGCCCGGACGAATACGTGGGAGATATACAGCCGAGAGTCGCCGCAGCGGCAGTCAGGGTTCTTGAAAAAGCCCTCCCGTCTCTCCTTGCGGGAAACCCAAACAAGACTCCGCAGGACGAATCGAAAGCGTCTTATTTTGGCAAGAGGACTCCCGAGGACGGAAGAATAGACTTTTCAAAATCCGCGCGCGAGGTTTTCAATCTCATAAGGGGCGTAAGCAAGCCCTTCCCCGGAGCTTTTGCCGACATAGAAGGTAAGAGATACACCATTTGGCGCGCAAGGCCGTTGGAGGATTTCAAAGGGGGTCGCGCCGGCGAAATAGTATCCCGCGAGCCGTTTATCATCGCCTGCGGAAAGGGCGCGCTGGAAGTTTCCGAATGCGACGAATCGCCCGCGCGGGAATAAGTTTCCATATTTCCGAGCGCCGCCATAGCGCGCCATTCATTTCGCATTTTCCGCTTGCCGCGCGGCAAGCCCGCTGCCGATTCCGCGCGCCGCCGCGCATTTTAACGGGCGGCGAGGCTAAAAGCTCAGCGGCCGATTCCGAACCGCGCCGCAACTTCGGGCAGGCGGAAACTCCGCCTCGCTACCCGAGCATTGATTCGTACAATCCCTCAACGGCCTTCGCCGCCTCGGCGATTTCCGAATAATCTTTCGAGCCGCTTTCGAGCGCGCCCTTTATCAGCTTTCCCTCGCGGGCGACGAGCTCGTCGTGGAGCGGGAAATATTCGTCGAACAGAAAATACGAAAACCTGACGAGCCTCTCGTCGCCGAACGCGAGCCGCTGGAGCTTGGAGCCGTGCGAAGAGTAGGCGTCCACCGCCAGGGACTTCCCGCCGAGCACGGCGCCTTTGATGTCGGGAAAATCGCAAGATTTGGCGAACACGATCGTATATCCCGTGCCCTGCAAATCGACGGAGTGGGCGTCGGTGCAGCCGATTACCGGCTTGCCGGCGCAATGCCTGGGATAGTGGCACAGGGCCCGCGCGAGCGCGATGTCGGCGGATGTCGAGTTCACGAGCTCGTATGCGTCAAATTTTTGGCGGCCGGCAATCAGGTCGAGCATCCGGCTTTCCATATGCGTATATTTCCCCTTTTTCGGCGCCGCCTCCCAGAAGGGATGGTTGAAGACTGCGATTCCCCCGAGCCTGCGGATGAAGTCGAACTCCGCCTCCGCCACGGCGACATTGCGGCGCACAACCGCAGAAACGTCCGCCGGAAGTGTTTTCTCAATCTCGGCTACGAGGGCGTCGAATTCCCCGCGGTTCTTTTTGACGTATTCCGTCAGGCTCTGCGAGCCTCCGAAATTTTGAATGTGCGCGTGCGAATAATGGCATTCTTCGGCGTTGAAAAACGACATAGACGTCGGAAAGCGCGAGAATTTGCGCTTCATGTCCTCGGAAGTGGAATAGACGCTGTGGTCGGATATTGCCTGGTAGTCGAGCCCGACTTCGTAGCAGCGCAAGGCGACTTCCTCCGGCGAGTTTTTCCCGTCCGAATTTGTGGAGTGTATGTGGCTGTCACCTTTGAACGGCCTAAGCGCGTAGATGTCCTCCCCAAGCGCGTAGACGGGGACGGAAGCGACGAAGCTTTCGTTCCCGCCGCGCTTTTTATCCTTAACGACGAAAGTATAGCGGCACTCTTTTTTAAAGTCGGCGTCAATGGCAAACGCCCCGTTTTCTTCGCGATATTTTGCGGGGAAATCCCTCGCCCACGGGAAAGAGTCCGACTTTCCGTCCCACGCTGCGTCGCCGTAGAGTATTGAAACCGAAAGCGATGACAGCTTGCCGGCATATTTTTCCGGAGGGCGAAGGGTGAGTTTTGCCCTGCCCGTTTTGAATATGCGCGCGGAGGGGACAAATCCGCCGCCAAAACTTTCCGATTTCGTTTTATTTTTTCCGGCGGCATCCTTCGACGGAACGCCCGCCGCGAAAGCGGGGGAAGCTCCGATGACGGCTATGCTCTTTATGAATGTTTTTCTGTCCATAACAGGTCAATTTTTGCTTACATATTGTAAAAAGTCAAGATTTTTTGCGCAACTCCCATTCCCTGAACCTCTCCGAGTACTTCGCGGGAACCCGCGCCTCAACCTCCACGCCGCCGTCCGCGTATTTTTGCGACGCCACAGACGTCAGCGAGTGCAGCAGCGCGAGCTGGGCGTATTGAGAATGGGGGATAAAAAGCCTCATAAACGCGGAGGTTTCCCCAACTGCCCCCTCAATCCGCCCGACCAGCGCTCCAATTCCGCGCCCTGTGCGCGCCGACACTTCGACGGCATCGGGGAAATCGAGCGAGAGCGCGTAGCGCCATGCGCCGTCGGGAGCGGTGTCGATTTTATTGAATACTGTCAGTATCCGCTTCTCATCGGCGCCAAGCTCTTTAAGCACGCTAAGGGTGGTGCGGGTATGCTCCAAGGCGTCCGGGTTTGAGACGTCCACCACATGTATTAAAAAATCAGACAAGACAGATTCTTCGAGAGTGGCCTTGAACGCCTCGACAAACCTATGCGGAAGCTTTCTCACAAACCCCACAGTGTCGGTGAGCAACACGGCCGAACCGTTGGGCAAGTCCAATCGGCGAGTGGTTGGGTCGAGCGTTGCGAAGAGCTTGTCTTCTGAAAGAAGCGACGAATTGGTAAGTCGGTTAATTAGCGAAGACTTCCCCGCATTAGTATATCCCACTATTGCAGCGCATGGGAACGGGATGCGCTGCCTGCGCTTGCGCTGGGTTGCGCGCACAGTGCGCACGCGGGCGAGCATTTCTTTGAGGCGGGCGATTCTTGCGCGGATCTGGCGGCGGTCGAGCTCAAGCTGGCTTTCGCCGCCGCCGCGCTGTGTGACGCCGCCGCCGCGCTGCCTGTCCAAGTGGCTCCACGCGCGCCTCAGGCGCGGCAGTGAATACTCAAGCTTTGCGAGCTCTACTTGCAAGCGCGCCTCTTTCGTGCGCGCCCTCGCAGCAAAAATATCGAGGATTACCTCCTGCCTCGTCACTATTTCCATTGAGGATTTCTCCTCCCAGTTGCGTTGCTGGACAGGCGTAAGCTCATCGTCAAAGATTATTGTCGATGCCCCGGCAGCGCGTGCGAGCGCAATGATTTCGCCGCACTTCCCCTCGCCCGCCACAAGTGCGGGATTGTAATTTCTAACCTTTGCAATCGCCCTTCCCACACATTCCAGCCCGAGGTTCGAAGCGAGCTCCGCAAGCTCGTCCACTAGCGCGACTATAGACTCCCCCCGCCCGTCTTCCGGATACTCGAACCCTACAAGAAAAGCTCTTCCCCCGGGCGAAAGCTCCTCGAAACTGTTTTGCGAATCCCCATGCATGCGTTTGATTTTTTGCCCGTCCGCCCCCGCGCGCAAGACAAAAAAACGAAGCTGCATAAAACTCGGCAGGCGAGTAAAATTTACTTGCCCAAAAGTAAATGCGAAAATAAAGTTTGCGGCTTAAATTTATAAAAGGATACAAATGAAACCTAAGAAAGTCGGAATACTAACGGCGGGCGGACTCGCCCCGTGTCTTTCAAGCGCGATTGGCGGTCTTATAGAGCGCTACACTGAAATAGATCCGTCAATAGAGATAATATGCTATCTCGGCGGATACAAGGGACTGCTTCTCGGGCAGAGCATAAAAGTCGACGACAAGATGCGAGCGCAAGCCCACATTTTGCACAGATACGGCGGCTCCCCGATAGGGAACTCGCGCGTGAAGCTGACCAACGTAAAGGACTGCGTAAAGCGCGGGCTTGTAAAAGAAGGCGAAGACCCGCAGAAAGTCGCGGCCGACCAACTCGTAAAGGATAAAGTTGACATTCTGCATACGATAGGCGGAGACGACACGAACACCGCCGCGGCGGATCTTGCAAAATTTTTGAAGGAAAACAACTACGAGCTCACCGTAATCGGCCTTCCCAAGACCATAGACAACGACGTCTATCCGATACGCCAAAGCCTCGGCGCTTGGACCGCGGCCGAAGAGGGCGCAAAGTTCTTCCGCAATGTCGTGTCCGAGAACGGCGCGAACCCCCGCATGCTCATAATCCACGAGGTTATGGGGCGCAACTGCGGCTGGCTGACTGCGGCGACCGCCGCCGAGTACCGCAAACTGCTTTCGCAGGGCGAGTTTGCCGACGGGCTTGGGCTCACAAAAGCGCGCAGAGATGTGCACGCCATCTACATTCCCGAAATGGAGTTGGACATTCAAAAGGAAGCCGCGAGACTAAAGAAAATCATGGACGAAAACGACTGCGTCAACATATTCATATCCGAAGGCGCAGGAGTTAAAACCATAGTAGCCGAGATGGAAGCCAAGGGCGAGAGCGTCCCCCGCGACGCTTTTGGACATGTCAAGCTCGACGCCGTCAACCCCGGCAAATGGTTCGGAAAGCAGTTTGCCGAAATGCTCGGCGCTGAAAAGGTGCTCGTGCAAAAGAGCGGCTACTTTGCGAGAGCCGCCGCGGCAAATGTTGATGACCTGCGCCTGATAAAGAGCTGCACGGACCTCGCCGTTGAATGCGCCCTGAAACGCGAAGGCGGAGTCATCGGCCACGACGAAGACGCCGGAAATGTTCTGAGGGCAATCGAATTTGAAAGAATCAAGGGCGGCAAACCCTTCAACACCAAATTTGATTGGTTCCAGAAACTGCTGAAAGACATCGGCCAGGCGTAGTTCCCTGCCCCAAGCGGACGAGCTTCCTTGATTTTTGGGGAGTTCGTCCGCGCGGCCGCTTGCGACGTTCTTGTAAGCGGCAATTTTTTCGCACAATCTAAAAGATTTAAATTTTCCTCAAGAAGATTAAAAAGTGCGCATTTTTCTAGTGCATTAAACTTGTGGATTAAACGCGAAAAAAAAAACGCTAAAAATCGACGCAATAAAAAACGGACTCACTATTGAGTCCGTTTTTTTTAGCATCCGCGCGGGAAACGCCGCTGCGGTTTTTTCTGCAAAAGGTATTATTCCACGAATATTTTTTTGTATCGATTCGAGTCCTTCGCCGAAAGATTGACTGTTTTTTCGTATTTCTTGCCGTTGTACTCGTATGTTATGAGATATTTTCCGTAAAAGGCTCGGAAATGCAACTTGTCGTCAACCGAATCAAAATTCAAATCGGTCCTCCATTTTTTCAATAGATTTTCGAGTACTATATACGAAGGTTTTTTGCTCATATCCTTGCGCAGGAAGCCGCTCATAAACCTGTCTTCGCCGCCTGCTGTTCCATCGACAAAATGCCAATAAGTTATAGCCTCGACATTTTTGTGGCTAAACCACAGCTTATAAAAATTCTCGACAAAGAACGCCTGGTTTGCCTCGCCGACTTCGCCGTCGCCAAAGCACGGGAAAGTTATTTCCGTTATATGGATAGGCCTATTGAATCTCGACAGCGTATCGAGAACAACCCTCTGGTATTCCGGCCCCCATTCTATGCCTTTTAAAGCGTTTTGGTAGTCCTCCTTGGCAAAGAAGTGCAGCTGTAGCCCGATTACATCGAGCTTGGCGCCGCGGTTAATCAAGTCGGAAATTGCAAGGTAGTCCGCCGAATACTCGCGGAAAGCCGCCACCCTCTGCCACACGGGAGTCGTGTAATTTGAAATGAAGCGGTTGGAGACGCGGAATACTCTTTCGGCCTCCTTAAAAGCCTTAAAGCCGTAATCGTCGGGCATAAAACCGTGCGGGTCGGGAGTCTTTACGCTCCATATTGTATGGCGTTTGTCGGTATTCTCATTCGTGACGTCCCAATAGTCGATTTTGCCGTCGTACCTCTCGGCGACTTTATCTATATAGCGGCACATGTATTTTTCGTATTCGTGCTTGCTCTCGGGAACCCACTTTGGGCGCGAGGCGTTTGAGGTTGCCAAATGCCATGAGAGGCAGTGCCCCTTCGGGGTTATGTCGTGGCGCTTGCACATTTCCAAAACGACATCGGGCGGCGGGCGGCGATATATGTCGGGCTTGTTTTCATTGCGCGAAAAACGGTAAAAGCCCGGTTCGGGTTCGGAGGTAGCCCAATAGAACGGCAGCGTAGCAAAATTAAAGAGGTTGGCGAACAGCTCTTCAAATTTGCGGTTCTTTTCCTGCGCAAGTTTAGCGTCTTTTTCTACATGGTGAAACCCTTCCGTTAAAAACGCCTGCATACCGAATAGAAATTCGTGCTTCTTTAACGATATGGAAACATTGTCAACTTTTACCGGCCTCCCTTTGGAATCAAAAAATCCGACGTAAAAAGATCCCATTCTGTTTGTCTTTATGCCGAGTTCTATCTCCTCCTGCAAGACGGGATCAGCCCATTGTTTTTTAAGTTCCTCTGACACTTCTTTTATGTCTTTGTTCTGCGGAGCTGTTAGCGCATAGGGGTAATCGGGAACCTCAACCCAATGTCCGCTTTTTTGAGGGCGCGCATACAAGCCCGCAACAAGCGTTATCCCCATGAATAATAGTATGCTTTTTTTCATATTTTACTTAATATTATTTTCTAAATTCCAAGATTTTGTAGAATCCGTCCGAATCCCTCAGTTCGCTTTTGAACGCGAGCTCAATCGGGCGCGCCTCATTGGCGGGAGTCATTTTTTTAAGCATCACTGAAAGCGAATATTTTCCCGAGGGCAAATCGGCTGAGGGTATTTTATAGGTCTCTTTGGCGGGTTTGTTAGGCTCCCACTTGCGGTTGTCGCACTCTTTTATAGGATAAATTTTTTCAAACTTCCCGTCTTGCCCCGCAATTTTTACAAAAAGCTCGTAGCGGCTGAATGCGTGCGCAGCACCCTTATTTTCCCATTCAAGGGTCAACTTCCCGCTGCCGGCGTCAAAGTCGGCGGAATTTATAAAAAACCAGTACCCGACTTTGTTCGCCATCTCCTTCAAAAAGTCGGGATTGTCTTTCGCGTAATCTTCTGCGTATCCATGGTACCCGAGATACGTGCAGTGTGTCCGACTCACTACGCGCCTAAGCGCCGCAGCTCCCTCTTCCTCGCCGTTGCGACCCTTCCAAGTGCCTCTTTCTTTTTGGTGGCTGTAATGCGCTAATTCAAGGGTTGCGGGGCAATCGCCGTATGTGTCGTCAAAGAATTCTGGGTGCGCTAACGAATCCTTGCCTTTATTCACAGGGGCAAAATAGTACCATTCTACGAGTATGGAATCGTCCCGATAGCCAATTTTATTCTTTTTCACATACTCTCTTGCCGACATTAAATCTTCGCCTTTTAAATTGTAGCTCAGCCAGTCGTCGCCTATTGTAAGCCGGCTTTTCCCATAGCACTTTTTATATAAATCAATGTGTTTTTTTATCGTTTTTAGCGGAACTCTAATTTTGCTTGAAGACGAATAGTGGCCCTCTCCCCAGTTCCCTATGCTCGCAAGCGTCATATCTACTATATAAGACTTGCCGTCGTACCGCTCGGCTATCGCCTTGTGCAGTTTTTCAAGCTTCTCTAAAAATATGGGGTCCTCATTCACAGGCTCTATTATTTCCTTGCCGTATCTGGTCTTTACCAAATTCCCCTTCGCTCCGGCGTCAAACACCCATTTTGGAGTTGCGTATTTTATACCTGTCTCGTTGCAGGTTATCGAAAGCGACACCTTTACGCCTTTCCCGTCATACCACTTTTTTA
>URAK01000004.1 GCA_900545705.1 uncultured Opitutales bacterium
GGGGGGGGGGGACGCCTCATCCGCCTGTGAAGATTACCCAGAAGGCCGCTTTCGCAAAAAACTATCGGCGGCCCCGCGCGCGCCTGATTAATTCGCGCCTACAAATTTATAGGGAATCAGGAGAGATTGTATCGGCGTCTTTCCAGAGCGACTCTATTCCGTACAATCCTCTCTGCTCTGGAAGGAATATGTGCGCCATGAAGTCAAATCCATCAACAACTATCCAGCCGCTGCCGTCGTTGTATTCGCGCCTGATTTCCTTTACTCCCAAATCTTTCAGGGTTTTATCGAGCTCCGAGGCGAGCGCGCGCATATGGGGGTCGCTCGTGGCGGTCGCGATAATAAAATAGTTGGTGATTGGCGATTTCCCGCGCACGTCCAAAATCTTAATATCTTCCGCTTTTTTGTCGTCGAGAGCTGTCCAGCATTTTTTAAGTATTTCAAGTGTCGGGTCTATCTTTTTAGCCGAAGTTCTCGCGGCGGGCTTCTTAGCTTTGGGCATTTTAGGGGTTGCGGCGGCTTTTTTAGGGGCTGTCGCCTTCTTCGCTACCGTCTTTTTCGTAGCAGCTGACTTGACCGCAGAAGGAGTTTTTTTTGCCGCTGTTTTTTTCGCGGGCGTTTTGGAGGTCGTTTTCTTTGTCTTTTCCATACTCAGATATATAGTTTATTTTTTAAAATGTAGTCGAGGACGTTTGGATTTATGTCAAGATTGCGGGTATCGCCGTTTTTCAGCTTACGGCGCAATGAGGTTGACGATATGTCGATGGGGTCGAAGTCTATTGGCTCTATCCGGGCGCACTCGGGGGCGTCGGAAAAATCTCCGGAACAGCCGCCGCGGCGGGCGCAGGCAAATTTTGCAAGTTTGCAAAATTCTTCGATATTGCGCCACTTTGAAAGTTTTTGCAGGTGGTCGGAGCCTATAATCCAATATATTTCGGCGTCGGGATATATTTTTAAAAGTTCGCGGACAGTGTCTATCGAATAGCTTATGCCGTCCCTCTTTATTTCAATATCGCTTATTTCGTACGGAAATTTTACGGATTGGAGGGCTATTTTTAGCATTTCCACGCGCTGTTGGCAGGTCGCGGCGGGCGGGCCGTCTTTCAGGGCAGCGCAGCGCGCTGGCATGAAAATCATCAAGTCGAGCCCAAGCTGTTTGACCGCGCTTTCTGCAAGGGATATGTGCGCATTGTGGACGGGATCGAAACTCCCTCCCAATATCCCTATGCGCATTCCCTTTTCGTTGTCGGAGATTTTTCCCAAATTTTTATAAAAATTTTTATTTTTATTTGAACGATTGGCCGACTATGTCGTCATAATCGACAGTAAGTTTTGTAGTTTGCAGTTTTGGTGCGCCGCCCGGGTCTTCCGCGCGGCGCATTTTTTTTGCAAATAAATGCGGACAGGGCATGGTAAAATGACATTTATTACCGGCTTTCGTTCCCGATTTTATCCGAGCGGAACACCCTCCACGCATAGATATTGTAGGCGAGCGCCAGCGGGACTCCCACCCCCGCTACTACGAGCATTATTGAAAGGGTTGTGGGGCTTGAGGCCGCCGCGGATATATCGAGCCCCGCATTCACGGTTTCCGCAGGGATTATAAACGGGTAAGAAACCATGCAGTGGGTTGCTATTGCAAGCAGCGCAAACAGGGCGTCGAGCGCAAATGCAGACTTAAACTTTGAGCGCCTTGCAAATCGCGCCGAGGCCGACAGGCAGACGTATGAAATCAAAATTCCAAAAGCCGCGTGCGGCAAACATTGCGGGGTTTGGCGCAGTTTCATAAGCAAAACGACCGCATAGATGATAAATACGCACATTAAAACCGCTTGGAGTATTTTTGAGAGCTTTTTTAAGCTTGAAGCATAATCGTCGTCCCCCGCGCGCACCGCGAGGAATATGGATCCGTATGCCGCGAAGAACGCCGCGTACAAGACGCCTGCGCAAATGCTTAGAGGTGTAAAGAGGCGCAGAAAGCCGTCCCAAAATCCGTCGTATGGAACGAATAGCCTTCCGTCGAAAACCGCCCCGAGCGCAACTCCGGCAAGCATCGCCGAAAGAAGGCTCGAAATAAATACGATTCCCCCCCAAAACTTTCTCCATTTCTGGTTGTTTTCGAGGTGGTAAAATTCAATGCCGACAACCCTGAGCACGAGCAGCAAAAGAAGGATAATCACCGGCGTGTACATCAGCGAGAGCATCTGCGAATATGCCCGCGGAAATGCCGCAAACAAGGCGCCGCCCGCAGTTATGAGCCAAACTTGGTTGGCGTCCCAAAACGGGGCAATAGACCTAATAGTAAAATCCCTGCGGTTGGCTTCGGTTGAAACCCCAAGGGAAATTCCCGCGCCAAAGTCGAATCCGCCGGTTATCGTAAACATTCCGAGCAGCACCCCGACGAGCACAAACCAAACAGTTTCTAAAAATGAGATGTCCATACTGAAGCCTAATACGTGTTGCCGGCGTCATCGGCGCCGTTTTTGACTTTCTTGAAAAATGCGTAGAGAAAGACCGCCGAGATTATCGTAAACAATATCGTAAATGCCGCTATCGAGAAAATTATCTCGCCCGCCGAGGCGGAGGTGGTGGCGGCGTCCGAGGTTTTTAGTATATGCCATACAATCCACGGTTGGCGGCCGACTTCCGCGGCGGCCCAACCGACTTGGCTCGCGGCTATGGGGAGTATCGCAGACGGAATACAGCACAGGTAAAAAGCCTTCGTAAATTTAGAGTCGGAAAACAGCCCTCCCGAGAGCCACAAATAAAACCCCCAAGCTATCAGCGCGCACATTGCCGCCCCGAGAAATACCATTGTCCTGAACGCATGGAAGCTGAATCCCACCGGCGCCCAATATTCGGGCCTTATTTTTTCCAGTTCCGATTTAGACGCTCCTGGATAAATTTTTAGCAGAAATTCGTCTGTCGGCAGATCTTCCAATCCGTAAACTCTCGCTTTGGTGGAGCCGAATGCAAGGTAGCTCAGAAGCCCGCCTAGTTTTATCCCGCGAACTTCTCTATTTTGGGTATCGACAATTCCGGTGAGCCACAGAGGCGCGTTTTCCTCCGTGCGGAAATGGCCCTCGAAAGCGGCGAGTTTTTCGGGCTGGTTTACGGCGAGCCCCTGCGCGCTTGAGTGCCCCGTGAGAAACATTGCCCCTGCCGATACTGCCGCGAACGACAATGCTATTTTTGCGCAGGATTTTGCAAAATCTGTGCGTTTGCGCACGATGTAGTACGCGCATATCCCGAGCCCAAGGAATGCGCCGCACAGCCAGCATGCGGCTATCGTGTGCGTAATGCGGTCTATGCACGATGGGTTGGTGCAGAGCTCCCAAAAACTTGTGATTACCGCCTTGGTACTGGATATTTGTTCGCCTGTGGGAACGCTGCCTTGCGGCAGTATCGACACCGCGAGTGTCGCGGGATCTGTGTATTGGAGGGCGAATCCTTCGGGCGTCTGCATGAAGGAATTTGCTATAAGAATCCATATCGCGCTCAAATGGCTGCCTACGCAAACCATAACTGTCGAGAAGAAATGCGCCTTTTTGCCGACTCTGTTCCAGCCCCATAGGGATATCGCAAGAAATGTCGATTCCATAAAGAAGGCGAATACCGCCTCGATTGCGAGCGGGCTTCCAAATACGTCTCCAACGAAAGTTGAGTATATCGGCCAGTTAGTTCCGAATTGGAACACCATCACAATTCCTGTGACGACACCTACGGCGAATATCATTCCAAAAAGTTTTAGGAAAAATTTTGCGGCATTTAAGTATTTTATATTTCCTGTCTTAAGCCACATTGCCTCAACGGCTACTATGTACAGGGAAAATCCTATTGAAATCGGCGGGAACAAAAAATGAAAACACGCTGTCAGCGCGAATTGAAGCCTGCTTAATATCTCGACGTCCATGTGGTTTAGTTTCCTTTTTTTATAAAAAAGTTCAACTTTTAATTTGTGATTTTCCCAAAAACATGCAATCTTGACGGTTTTAGAACTGGTAAAGCTTTTATGAAATACGCAATCGGAATAGACATAGGCGGCACGAACACAAAACTTGGCGCCGTCGACGACAAGGGAACAGTCCTCAAACGCCACGAATTTAAAACAACGGATTACGATAACTTTGCCTCGTACATGGAGGGGCTTGAACGTGCAATATCGTTCCTGACTGCCGATACGGACGGCGAGTGCCTCGGCGTCGGCATAGGCGCGCCCAACGGGAATTATTATAAAGGGACTATCGACTACGCCCCGAACCTCCCATTCGGAAGGTGCGCGCCGATTGTCGAAACATTGCGCATGGCAATAGGATACGAGCATATCTACCTAAGCAATGACGCCAACGCCGCGGCTCTTGGCGAAAAAATTTACGGCGGCGGGCGGAATCTCGACCACTTTATTGTTATAACTCTCGGCACGGGGCTTGGCTCCGGCATAATTATAGACGGAAAATTGCTTTTAGGCGCGGACGGCTTTGCCGGAGAACTCGGGCACGTGTGCGCTGTCGTAAACGGAAGAGTGTGCGGCTGCGGGAAGAGAGGGTGCCTCGAAACTTACGCGTCAGCCACCGGAATAAAGCGCACTTACCTCGAGATGGTTGCAAAATACAACGGGCAGTCGACGGCGGCAAACGTCCCGTGGAGCGAGCTTGACGCAAAAGTAATCGAAGACGCGGCGAGGGCGGGCGACATCGCCGCCGCCGAAACATATCAAATAACGGGCAATATCTTGGGCAGGTGCTTGGCGGATTTCATACATTTTTCGCGTCCATCTTCAATTTTCCTGTTTGGGGGCCCTGTAAAGAGCGGAGACTTGCTGCTCGTCCCGACAAGGGAGTCGATGGAGAAGAATCTGATGCCGGTTTTCAGGAACAAAGTAAAGCTTATGCCTTCAGAGCTTCCCGCGAGCGACGCCGCAATTTTAGGGGCGTCGGCACTTGTCTGGTCGGCGTTGTAATTTTGATTGCCAATGCGCAAAATCTATGTTTTGCGCATTGGCGTTGCATAGTTGCATAGGGTTAGTTTATGGGAGATTTAAGCGTCAAGCGCTCGATTTCTCCTGTAATTAACGCTTTTTATGAGTGGAGCGTATGCATAAGGATAATGCGAGATGGCAGCGCGTGGGGCTTGGCATTTTTGGCAATTATGCACGTGAGCGCAGATAAACTTGTGAAGGGTTAATTCCAAAAAGGCTGGATTTTTCAAGAGCTTGCACTCTGATATAAGAAAAAATTCTGGCGCGCTCTAATCGTAGGGAGAACTTTTGTATGCCGCCGATAGTGCGGGGTAAAAGTTGCGCGCATTATGTGTTTTGTCGGGATACACAATAAAATTCTTTTTGCGGGTGGTAAAAGGTAAAATTTATGCTGCAAGAACTATGCAGACTGCATATTTTACGAGAGCAGAATAAGGACGTAATCTAATGGTAAAAATCCCAAAAACGAATTTGCCATAATGCTTTTCAGCAAATTTCCGCCCATTGCTCTGGCGCGGAAAAAATCAGAAATATTTTTCAATAAAAAACCAGCGGTTTAAAATGCTCGGGTTTTGATTAGATTATGCGCTGAAAAAAATCCGTATGCGGGCGGAAAGTCAATAAATCTTCGTAGAGCCAAAAAGTGCCGCTGTGTATTCTTCTGTTAATGCCGCGCAATTTTTTATAAGCGCGGGCAAAAATAAATCTCCGCAATCCGCGCGCAACTTCAAAAGCACTGGGGGATTCCCTTATATCTCTCGAGCTATGCTTAAGATAGTTGCGGTTTTTTGTACTGCGCTAATTAAAAAAAAGTTGCGTATCTAAGAAAGGCGCGGGGAACCATAGCGAAGCGCATGAGCGCTTATGTATATTTCGCTTGTTCCCCGCGCTATTTTTTTAAGAGATGCATATCCCCGGAAGGCTCAGAACTCCTCGCGGATTCCCAAAGCGCCGCTGGGCCTTTTTTTGCCCCGCGCTATTTTCCGTGCGCCTGAGCAAAGAATTTGGCGAAGAACAGCGCTTGGTAGTCTATGGAATTATTCCAATATTGCGCATTGTGGGCTCCCGGGCGCGATATGTAGTCGTGCGGGATATTGTAATATAAAAGCTTCTCGTGCAATTTTGCGTTTACGTCGTGGAATATGTCTGCCGTACCGCAGTCTATTATTATCTTAATGGGAGTGGCGCTTATTTTGTTGATTATGTTCATTACTGTATGCGTATCCCAAATATCCTTGTTTTCGGCGTATGGGCCGAGGTTTTTGGCCATATTCCAGTTGTGCGGGAACGGGCGTATATCGACTCCGCCGCTCATCGAACCGCATGCGCCGAAAACGTCGGGGCGGTTGATGCCAAGCCACAAGCCTCCGTGTCCGCCCATGCTTAGCCCCGTTATCGCGCGGCCCTCGCGCGAGGGAATCGTGCGGTATTTTGAGTCTATAAGTTTTACGAGCTCGTCGGCTACATATGTTTGATAGCGTATTTCCGGATTTTTGGGGCTGTCCCAATACCATGATGTCGCGCCGTCGGGGCACACTATTATCATATTGTAAAGGCTGGCTATCCTTTGAAGGTCGGGCTTTATTCTTATCCACATCTGGTGGTTTCCGCCGAATCCGTGCAGCAAATAAAGCACGGGATAGCGCGCGTCGGCGGATTTTTCGTAGGAATCCGGCAATATTACTATGGCGGGAATGCTCTTGTTCATCGCAGCACTCGGAGCGTCAATTTCCTCGACGTTCGCAGCATACGCAAATCCGATCGCCATAAACACCGCGCACGCGATTGCCGCCATTTTTAGAGTCAACAGTTTTTTCATAAAAATTATGTACATTTTCTATTTTTGAATTACTCTTTTTTTAACGATATAAAAATAAAATATTTTTCCCAAAACAAAGGCAACAGTTTTCTACTATGGTCGTGGAGCTCACAACGGAAAATATCCTCTTGATAGGGTCGGTTATGCTGATATTTAGCATAATGATTGTAAAGGCGGGATTCCGCTTCGGAGTGCCGTCATTGCTCGTATTCCTCGCGGCGGGAATGTTTATGGGCGTCGACGGATTGGGAATTTCGTTTCAGAACTATTCCACGGCGCAGTTTATCGGGATAATGTCGCTTTCAATCATACTGTTTTCGGGCGGCGTTGACACCAAGTTTTCGGACATAAGGCCTGTTCTGTTCCCTGGGGTGGTTCTGGCAACTTTCGGGGTAGTTTTTACGGCGGTTTTCACTGGCGCATTCATATGGGCGGTGGCGTCTTTCTTCGACTTGAGCTTTACTTTCCCGCAGTCTCTGCTTTTGGCGTCGGTGATGTCTTCGACAGACTCAGCGTCGGTATTCGCACTCTTGCGCTCCAAGGGGCTTGCATTGAAGGAGAATTTGCGCCCGCTGCTGGAGCTTGAAAGCGGAAGCAACGACCCAATGGCATTTTTGCTGGCAATGGCGACAATATCGTATATAAATGTCGGCGAATTCTCCTATTCGGGGCTTGCAGATTTTGGCATACAAATAGTGGTTGGCGCAACTATCGGGGTGCTTGCCGCTAAAATAATTGTATGGGTGGTAAACAACATAAACCTTTCAAACCAGTCTCTGTATTCCGTGTTTATGTTTGCGTGCGTGCTGTTTGTCTATTCAATCACCGACGCCCTCATGGGTAACGGATATCTTGCAGTATATCTGTCGGGGCTTGTGGTCGGGAACAGCCGAATGATCCACAGGCGCAGCATTACGCGCTTCTTCGACGATTTCAGCTGGCTGTGGCAGATTGTTATGTTCCTTACCCTCGGCCTGCTGGTAAACCCGAGCGAGCTTTTGCCTGTTGCGGGAATGGGGCTAGCGGTCGGGGTGTTCATGATACTTTTCGGGCGCCCGATGAGCGTTGCGCTCTGCCTTGCGCCTTTTCGCAAATTCTCGCGGAGCGCGGTAAACTACGTTTCGTGGGTTGGCTTGCGCGGCGCGGTGCCGATAGTGTTTGCTACCTACCTTTTAACTTACGAGGTGTCGCAGGCGCATACGATGTTTAATATAGTGTTTTTTATAACGATACTTTCGCTTGTGGTGCAGGGAATGACAGTCACTACGATGGCTCGGCTTCTGGGTGTGGACGATAAGACGCCTGAGGACGCAACCGCTTTTGGCGTTGAATTGCCCGAGGAGATAAAGTCGGCGATGGTTGAGATAGAAGTGACTCCGGAGATACTTGCAGGAGGGGACACACTGGCGAGCTTTAAGCTGCCTGAGCACACTCTTGTGATGATGGTCAGGCGCGGAACGTCGTTTTTCATTCCAAAGGGCGGCACCAAGCTCGACGCGGGCGACAAGCTTTTGGTTATAAGCGACAAAGACGAAGACTTAAAATCATCTCTCGAAAAGATGGGCATAACCCAGTATATGTGGGACAGGCGGTCCTGATGGCGCGGCGCATCGGCAAATAGTTTTATTATTTTGACCGATATTTGGATTTTAATGAAATATATACCAGATTTTAGCCGGCTGCGCATAAAATGGATTGAATCATTTTGACGCATATTTAATAGTCGCGCATAGATGAAAAATTATCTGGAATACGCGGAAGAACTAAAAAAACTGATGTCTCGGGCGGCGGAAATCCCGCTCGGAGCGCCGTGCGAAGCGGGAAAGGCCTTCGGGGAAACATTCAAGGCGGATTCTACTGTCTTTGCGCAAACTTGCGCGCCCAGATACCTTAAATCGCAAAAGAAGGTTTTGATATTTGCGCCGCACCCCGACGACGAGTCGATGTCCGGCGGTTTGGCAATGCGCATGATGAGAGAGTGCGGGTTTAAAGTCACAGACGTTGCCGTGACGCTCGGCTCAAACAAGGCACGCAGGCCCGGAAGGCGCGCCGAGCTTGCCGAATGCTGCAAGAGGCTCTCTTGGGATTTGAAAATATGTGCAGACGGCGAGGGCTTCGACAACATAAACCCCAAGTCGCGGGGCACGCTTGCGTGGCGCAAAGCCGCCGAAGAAATTGCCAAAATAATTTCATCGGAAAATCCGGCGGCAATATTTTTCCCGCACAAAAACGATTGGAACAAGACCCATTGCGGGGTGTCGCTACTGTTGTCGGACGCCCTTGCAATCCTCGGGGATTCGTACGGCGGAATGGTGTTTGAAACCGAATATTGGGGGGCTATGAAATCTCCGAACCTGATGGTTGAAATTCCGGAGGACATTCTGGGATTTCAGATGGAGGCGACTTCATGCCATACCAAGGAGGTTGAGCGCAATCCGTACCACATAAGGATACCATCTTGGATGTCCGACAACGTGCGCCGCGGCGGAGAGATTGTCGGCGGACAGGGCAACGCCGCCCCGAACTTTGCTTTCGCCGTATTGTTGCGGGCAAAAATAAAAACTCCGCGAGGCTGGCGCGACGCCTTCAAGGGCCGCTTCCTCCCAAAGGAAACAAACTCATCAACTTTATTTGCTAAATAATTATGGAGATTATAATATCCAAAGATTCTAAAGAGGCGTCGGCAAGAGCTGCAGAAGTCGTAAAAAAACAGCTTCGCGACAAGAGGGCGAGCGTCCTCGGGCTCGCGACTGGCGGTTCTGTTTTAGAGCTGTACCGCAACCTTGTAGAAATGTGTAAAAAAGGAGAGCTTTCTTTTAAAAAAGTCTCCACGTTCAATCTCGACGAATACGTGGGAATGCCGCCGACAGACTCAAATTCCTACCGCTATTTCATGGATGAAAATCTATTCTCAAAAGTCGATATAGACAAATCCAATACCCATATCCCGAACGGGTGCGCCCCGAATGTCAGGGCATATTGCGTGCAGTACGAAAATAAAATTCGCCTTTGCGGGGGCATAGACTTGCAGATTCTTGGCTTAGGAGCTGATGGACACATCGGTTTTAACGAGCCTTCGTCGTCGCTTGGTTCCCGTACGCGCGTCAAGACGCTCACTGAAAAAACGCGCTCTGACAATTCTCGCTTTTTTGGCGGAGACATCTCAAAAGTGCCTATGCATGCTATAACAATGGGAATCGGCACAATATTGGATTCCCGCGAGATAGTTTTGTTGGCGTTCGGAGAGGGCAAGGCGGAAGCCGTCGCAAACATGGCGGAAGGCCCGATAACAGCGTCGGTTCCCGCAAGCGCCCTGCAACTCCATCCCAATGTAAAAATTTTTCTCGACGAGGCTGCGGCTTCTAAACTGAAAAATAAATCTTATTACGAATTTGTTTATGCGAATAAGCCGTAATGGGGCTTATTCGCGGCGGGTTCAGCCGGATTGGTTAATAAATTTTTCGAGGCATGCGAATGAGCCGTAGAGGAGCTTATTTGCAGCGACGCCGGGCATGAAGTCCGGCGTTTTTTTGCGCGGAATTTGCGGTTTTTTTGAGGCTTAGGCGCGCGGTATTTTTTATGGGGACTAAGATTCCCACTTCAAAATATTTTTTTTAGATTAACTTGCTTCCGTAAAATATCTGCATCGAAAAATAAAATATCTGCCGCAGGCATATTTGACGATAGCAAACTAATTCAGCAAAAATAAAAAACGCGCCGCCGAAAAAACTTGCGGCGGACGTCTTTTTTTTATGTTTTGTGGTTTGTCTGCAAAACCGTCAGGCCTTGGGGCTTGAAGCGCGCATGGAAAGGTTTTTGATATTTTTATTTAAGTTTTGCTGAACTGCCACGAGTTAGCGCCTTGGGGCTTGAAGCGCGTCGAAAAAGACTTCTTGGACGAGAAATACGGATAAATCTGATATCTCTTGCGACATTTGTGAAAGTTTTGCGTAGTCTTCGTTCAATTCTGTGTAGTCCAGGCTTTTTTCCTTCAAAATGCCGGGGAAAGACGCGACCGCAATTAGGGCGCATGCGGCGGCCGAAGAAAATGCGAGTGAGAATCTGTCGAGTAGGGGTTTGCCTACATTTAGGCAAAGGTTTAGGCAGCGTTTGTCGAAAGATTTTCCGAGTCGAATGGGCTGCGATTTTAAAAGGCTGTCGACGAGTTCGTCATTCTCGGAAGGTTTTTGGACGGCAGAAAGAACCCTGTCCGCAAAATTGTCGCCGCAACGTATGGGGCTTGCGGTTATGAGACTCTCAAAAACTTCGTCCACGTTTTTTAAATCTATGGGGGCAGGTGTTCCCGGATTATTTTTGCCAAAGTGGCGGTTGTTTTTTATATCGTCAGACATTTTTCAACGCCTCCTTCAACGCTGTTCTTGCCCTGAATATCCATGTTTTTACGGCGGATACGCTTGCTTCCATCGATTCCGCGATTTCCTCGTAAGTCAGTTCCTGCTGTTTGTAGAGCAATATTGCAGTCCTCTGGTTTTCAGGGAGTTGTTCGAGTGTTGTGTAAAAGATTTCTTCAAGTTCTGAGGTTTCCAAGTCGCTTCTTCCGTTCGGCGCGGCGGCCTTAATTTCCGATGGGTCGGTCGGTTCGCACGGGCGGCGGGCGGATTTCCTAAATTCGTTTATTAGAACATGCCTTGCAATGTGGAAAAGGTATGTTGAGAATTTTGCGGTAGGGGCATAGGAGCATCTTGCCTTGTATAAGTTTACAAAAGTCTGCTGGGCCATGTCTTCCGCCGTGTGAACATTGCGCACAGAGCGGTAAAAGTAATTTGCGAGCGGATTTTTCCACTTTTCAATTATCATTCTCAATGCGTGCTCCGACCCTCCCGCAACTTCCGTCATTAAAATTGCGTCCGGATCGGGAAAAGCGCGTTCCGTCTCTTTCCGACCGCTGTTCATAATCTCGATTTTTGCCGCGACCGCCATACCGGTTTTTATTTTGTTAAACTCCGATAATTCCTAAAAGTTGCGGTTTTTGTAAAAAAATGAAAAAAAAGCTGGAACGCGAGAAAAAAAAAGGTAGCTTACTTCGCTTAAACAATTTTATATTTTTAACAATAATAAGAAAGATTCAAAAATGAGCGGACTTATCCAGTGGTCTTCATGCGCGAAGCGCAAACCCGGCAAAAAAAGCGCAGGCAAAAAGCCCAATGCACAAAGGCAGAGGCTTTTGGCCTCCCGTAAACGCAAGCAGCGCGAAAGCGCCTTGAAAGCCGAAGCTAAAATTGTTTGGAAAAGAGACGCCGAATAGCTCTCTGCTTCCGCCGCGCGCCCCGATATAAATTGCGGCCGATTATTGCGGCCAAAATGTCGGATTTGCAGATGCGTGCAATAAAAGTGCGGCAATCCGCCCGAGCGATTTTATCGCCCGGGTTTTTTTATTTTGCGAGCGCAATCTTGGCTTAAAGTTTTTAATTTTATTGCGGGCAAAATCGACAGTTCTTTAATTTTCTGCTGCAATGCGGATACCTATGAATGGATAAAGGGAATCCGCATGGGACGCGGCAAATGCGCGCATATATTAAAATATCCGATTTTTGTTGGGAGCTCTGTCCGCAATTTGCTTGGTAGTCCTTGAAGCTTCTACAATGTAAATGCGCCTTTTTTGATTGCATAATTCAAATAATTATAAGATATTCCTTCATTATGAAAAAAATATTTCTAATGGCAATTTCTGCGGCAGCGTTATTTGTCGGTGCGTGCACTACCAATGTAGTTGTAGATTCCCGCGCCTTCCCGTTGGCTTCCTACGACGAAATATCTGGATCGTTTTCCGGTAAATTGGCCGGCAATATAAATTCGGCGTTTAAATCCACAAACATTGCCCTCGAGCGCGACCTGAAATATTTCAGGGTGGGGCAGATACCCGGAGACAACTCTTGGCTGATATACGCCCGCGCTGAGCTCGACATAAAAATCGTCGTGTGGCTGAAGCAACTACAGAACAACGAGGTCGAAGTCGTGATAGACTACGGCAGCGGCAATCTCATGAAAAGCCAGCAGATTTTCAACGCGATTGCCAAGAATATGAATATGTTTGAAGGCCGTTAAACGGCTCCATTCTTGAAGCCGCAACAGGCCCGCCGTCGCCCCGCGACGTCGGGCTCGTTTGTAGAAATGCGATGGATATTCAGGCGACCGATTTTTTGCCGTACTATGACGAATTGAAATTTGGCGCGCACATGGCTGTCGCGCTTGCGGCGGTTTTTGCGGGCGGTTTTGCAATGTGGTTTGCGTCAATGGTTGCGCCTTTTGAGCGCTTCGGCTTTTGCGAGTCTTTCGCGGTTTCGCTCTTTTGCGCCTCGGCGATATGGATAGCTCCGTCGGGGCTGCCAATCTCGCCCCTTTACGAAAAAATCTTGATTGCCGCGTTTGCCGTTCTTCCGCTCTTTATAAACCGTTTGGCGTTTGGCATGGATTGGAAAAAATCCGCGCGGATATGGGCGGCGTTCTGTTTGGCGCAGTTTGCCGTTTTTGCGGTAGTTTACCACTATTTTATAAAATGAAATTTGATGCGTTAGGCTTTATATCGGAGCTCGTGCGCTTTAAAAGCGTATCGGCAGACTCCTCAAAGAAATCGGAAACCCGTGCATGCGCCGAGTTTCTCGACTCAACCCTGCGCGGATTGGGATTCGATTCGCGCCTGCTGGAAACCGGAGGGAATCCGGTAGTTTTCGCGCGTAAAAATTGCGCCTCAAAAAATCCAAAGGCGCGCGTGCTGTGCTACGGGCACTACGACGTCCAGCCCGCAGAGCCGCTCGAAAAATGGGAAACGCCCCCGTTCGAGCCGACCGTAATGGACGGAAAAATATGGGGCCGCGGAACGGCCGACAACAAAGGTCCGTTTACATGCCTCTTGGCGGGGCTAGTGAATTTTCTCTCGTCGAAGCCCGACGCGGATATAGATTTTGGAATCGCAATCGAAGGCGAGGAAGAAATCGGCAGCGGCGGCATTTCGCGCTTGGTGCGCGAGAGCCCCGAACTGTTTAGCGGATACGACTACATAGTGCTAAGCGACACTTCGAGCGTATCCGAAACCCAGACGGCTGTGACTATCGGCCTGCGCGGCATGGGCGGATTCGAGGCCGTATTCAAGGGGCCCGACACCGACGTGCATTCTGGAATGTTCGGTGGAGCCGTTTACAACCCGCTGCGCGCAATGTTTGAAGTTTGCGCTTCTTTGCACACTCCGGACGGATTTGTAAACGTTCCAGAATTCTATGAAGATTTGCCAAAACTTTCAGACTGGGAAAAATCGCAAATCGCAAAATATCCGTTTACCGAGGATGCGCTAAAATCGCAGCTTGGCGTGGACAAGCTAATGGAACAGAAGGGCTACACGGTTGCGGAGGCTATGCGCGTTTTGCCAACCCTCGAATTTTCCGGGGTCGGAGGCGGCTATCAGGGCGAGGGGGCAAAGTCGATAATTCCGTCGGAATGTTTTTGCAAGATTTCTTGCAGAACTGTCCCTGGGCAGGACACCGAACGGGCTTTGGCATCGGTGAAAAACGCAATGCTCGACAGGTGCCCGAAGGGAATAAAACTTTCGTTTATAGACAACGACTCGTCCGGGAACGCGTATTTTGTAGATCCAAAAGAGGAGGTTTCAGGTGCGTCGAGCCCGCGCCAGATTAGGCTTTCAAAGGCTTTTGCCGCGGTTGACAAATGCGCCGAAAAATGTTTCGGGGAGGCGCCGCTTTATTTGCGGGAGGGCGCGAGCATACCGCTTATTTCGACAATAAAGCAGTGCACTGGGCTCGACTGCATAATGGTTGGGCTATTCTCGCCTTCCGACAATCTGCATGCGCCTAACGAGGGTTTCAGCCTGTCCACAATAAAAAAGGGCGTGCTTTATTACGAAGAATTTTTTTCCGAGATATCAAAATAAAATGCTTACCTGCACAAAGACATACTTTGACATACCTTTTGCCCACCGCCAGCATTTGCACGACGGCCATTGCTCGTTTGTGCACGGGCACAACTGGGATATACGCGTGACATTCGGCTGTGAGCGCACGGATGAAAACGGATTCGTCGTCGATTTTGGGAAGTTAAAATTTTTAAAAAAATGGATAGAGGAAAATCTCGACCACGCGTGCGCTTTCTCCAAAAAAGACCCGCTTGCCGAAAGGCTTGTATCGGCGGCGCCCGAAGCGTGGAAGGTGTTTTTTTGCGATGAATGTTCTTGCGAGGGGCTTGCGCGGGAGCTGTTTGGCGTCTTTGACGGGCTTGTCAGGCAAAATACACAATCGAGGGCGTTTGTCGTAAGCGTCGAGATTAGCGAGGACAAGAAAAATACCGCGAAATTTTCGCGCTGAGTCGGAGTTTCGATATGGGCGGTTTTGCTGTTGCCGAGAGGTTTTTATCTTTGCAGGGCGAAGGGCTTCATGCGGGGCGTCGCGCGTATTTTATAAGGCTTTTCGGGTGCAATGTGCATTGCCAATGGTGCGATAGCCGAAGCGCGTGGGAAGGACAGCCTTCGGAAAATCTGACTGCCGAAGATTTGGCCGCCGCTGCTGCCGAATCAAAGGCGGAGATTGCGGTGATTACAGGCGGGGAACCATGCCTTTACGATTTGCGCCCGATACTCCGCGAACTTTCCGCGCGCTCGATAGCCCCCCACCTTGAAACTTCCGCGACTCTGCCGATAATGGAAGACTCTGCCGCAAAGTTTTCGTGGGTGACTGCAAGCCCAAAGTTTTTTTGCGAGCCTCTCGCCACTTCGCTTGCGAGGGCGGACGAACTGAAATTTATAATTTCCGAGCCTTCCGATTTGCCTAAATGCGAGAAATACGCTTCCGCCGCCGCAAACGCAAAAGCATTTTGGCTCCACCCAGAGTGGTCAAAGGCGGGAGATGCGGCGCTACTAAAAAAAATATGGGATTTTGCCGTTTCAAAAGGCGGATTGTGGAGAGTCGGCTGGCAGCTGCACAAGCTCTATTTCGCAAGGTAGTTTTGTAGGGCTTTTTTGGCTGAATTTGCCCGAAAGCCGCAATCTTTTTTTTAGTGGCAGTCTCGTTGCGCGTTTAATTGGTGTGTGACTAAAAGCTGCAATGGATTTTTTTACGATATTGATATGAGGGGCTTTCGGCAGATGTAGGTTCCGCAAGCAGCAAGTTTTTTGCCATGCGGCTTTATGAGGTGTTTAGCGTATATTGAAAACGGAAGGCAAAAGAATTTTCGGGATTTTTATAGTCCGGAAGCAGTGTTTGAAATGCGCGCAATAGTCGCCAAACTACTCGGAATTTTTGGAGAGTTTTGAAAATATCTTTTTTTGAATTTTCTCTATAATTTTCTCTATTATTTTATAGGCAATCCCTTTAAATGTGATGTCGAGGGCGAACGCCGCGCCTACAATGGAGACTGAAATGAGATAGATATGCGCCCAAAGCCCCTCAATGTAAGCCGCCGCAATATACGATAAAATTGTACCGACCGAACATATATAACCGAGAATAACAGTTAAAGCGGAATTTGCTGGATTGACGTAAACCCTAAAAAGCCACATTCCAGACAGCAGCGCAAACATTAGCGCGCAAGTGACGGCAATAAAGCCAATCCCCCAGCCGAGAATTTGTGCGCCGTTAAGAGTCGTGAAAATCGCCGATAGGCATACTACCGCTTCCGCCGCAAAAAAGAGCATGAGCGGAACAGAATAGGCAAATCTTCCAAAACGCGTCGTGCGCGCAGACAGGCATCTTATTAGCAGCGCGTAAGCGAAAGTGCATGCAAAATATACGGCGTATATTGTCGATACGTAAAAAACTCCTTCCGCAAGGAGATTGATGTCGTTGGAATTGAACTCGAAAAAGCGTTGCGTGTCGCAAACCATGTCAACGGCCAAATAGAATATGAGGCGGCCTATAAACAATGCGGGCAGCCATAATATGAGGGCAATCCAACCGTCAAATCTTTCCAGAGTCTGCTTAAATTTTTTCATAATGCGCTTTTTCTAGCCTGCAGCGCGAGGATTGCAAAAACAAAATTTTATGGTTGAAAAAAAATCGCATTTATGGGAAAAAATAAGGCAGAACCTCTGGAATGTTCGAGACTGCCCTACCGGTTCCCCGCCTTAATGATAATAATACGGGAGCTCGACCCGGTTGCGACGGATGTCAGGCCGCCAAGATTGCGGAAGACAGAAGCCGCGGCGGAAGCACCCACCTCTTACTTGGGAGGCAGCGTAACCAACTCGGCAAGACGGCAATTCCGGGGGTTCCCGTTTTTATATTTCCGCCGTGGGTCGTGGCGGCTTTTTTATTTTGTCCGTCTTCGCACCCGGGCGGCGTCCGGCTTGCTTATGCAGAAAAAATCCTCAAATTGGGCATGGGTGCCGCCGCTCTACTTTATAGAGGGCTTGCCAAACGCCATAGTCGCATCTCTCTCCGTCGGATATTACATGTCTATGGGTGTCGGAAACGCAAAGGCGGCAATGCTAACGAGCGGTTTGTACCTGCCGTGGTTTTTGAAGGGGCTGTGGGGGCCTTTTGTGGATTCCGTTTCGACTAAGAGAAAATGGATTTTTTTCTGCACGGCTATCTTTGCAGTCTGCTTTGCGGGGCTTGCGCTTGCGGGATTCTTCCCGCGCTGGATTGCCGCTAGCGCATTGATGTTCTGGACTCTCGGGTTTGCATCCGCCACTTTCGATATCGCCGCAGACGGATTTTATATGCTTGCGCTCGACGACAAATCGCAATCTTTCTTTGTGGGCATACGCAACGCTTTTTACAGGATTGCCGTGCTCTTTGGGCAAGGCGCAATGCTTGTAATTGCAGGCTATTTTGGAAAATTTTTCGATTCGCCATCGGGCGGCTGGGCAGTAGCATTCCTCACATGCGCGGCAGTCTGCTCCATTGCAGCGGCTTATTTCTCAAAACTTCTCCCGCGCCCACAAACCGATGCACCGCGCGCGGATTCCTCGGCGGGGGAAATCATGCGCAATATGCGCTCGGCGTTCGCGGAGTTTTTTTCTAAGAGGCATATTTTATCAATATTGGCGTTTGTACTCTTTTACAGGTTTGCGGAGGCGCAGCTGCTGAAAATTGTCCAGCCGTTTTTATACCACGGCGCAGATGCCGGAGGGCTTGGGTTATCGCTTGAAACGATAGGCATAATTTACGGTACAGCCGCGCCGATTGCGCTCCTTGGCGGCGGGATTGTGGGGGGAATTTTCATATCCAAAACGGGCTTAAAAAGGGCGATGCTGCCGATGGCGCTTGCCATGAATTTGCCGAACGTGATTTATGTGTATATGGCCATTGTCCTGCCGCAATCGCATATTGAAATTGCTTCTTTAATATGCGTGGAGCAGTTCGGGTACGGCTTCGGTTTCGCGGGCTATATGGTGTATTTGATGTGGGCGTCGGCCGGCGGAAACAGAACTTCAACATATGCGATATTCACATCGTTTATGGCTCTGGGCATAATGTTCCCGGGGTTTTTTAGCGGGAGCATTCAAGAGGCCGTGGGGTATCTCAAATTCTTTGAATGGGTGCTGATTTGCACGCTCGTGTCCTTCTTTGTGTCGTATCTTGCGTATCGAACACTGCGCGACGAACGGTAGAGTTTGCGGCGGGCGGCATTGGATTTTGCGCTTCGTTTGACAGCGCACAGTTCGCGCTTAGCTCGCATAATATGCGCAATTGAGAAAAGCAAGACGTTGCCATTTCCCAATTATGGCGTTTCTTTGTCAAACACTGCAATTATGCCAACTCTCACGCGCCCTAATTTTTGCGGGATTGCAATTTTAATCGCCCTGCCGATGGGGAAGATAGCAGCTTCCAAACCAATAATTTCTTTGTAACGGCTACGCTGTTTGCCTGTATGTAAGAATAGTGTTGTGTCAAAATTTTCTATCATTGCCGCGCGGTAAGTTCAGTGGAACGAAGCGTAAATGCCCCGCAGGAAATTTTATTTTCTTCTAGGTAGAAAGTTTTGCCCCAAATTTCTCGAAAAATCGTCCGATAGTAATTAAAAAAATGCAAAAAAAACCGCCGTTTGCGCGGCGGTTTTTTTTTACTTTCCCATCAACTTCGAGAGGGCTTCCGAATAGCACTTTATTGTGTTCTGGACCACCTCCGGAGGAAGCACGGGTCCGGGAGCCTGCTTGTTCCAATCGAGAGTTTCGAGCCAATCCCTTACGTATTGCTTGTCGTAGGAGGGCTGGGCACGGCCAACTTCGTATTTATCTGCCGGCCAGTAGCGCGAAGAGTCGGGCGTTAGAACTTCGTCTATTAAGTATACTTTCCCTTCGGCGTCCGTACCAAATTCAAATTTTGTGTCGGCGAGGATTATGCCGCAGCTTTGCGCCTTTTTTAGGCCCATGTCGTAGAGCGCAAGGCTTGCGTCCTTAATTTTCCCGAATATTTCATCTCCTAAGAGTTTTTGGCATTCGGCGTTTGTGATAGGCATGTCGTGGCCTTCGGCGGCTTTTGTCGTAGGGGTAAACAACGGCTCGGGAAGCTTCTGGCTTTCCTTCATTCCCGCCGGAAGCTCAAACTCGAAAAGCTTGCCGGTTTTTGAGTATTCTTTCCAGCCGCTTCCTGCGAGGTATCCGCGCACTATCGCTTCTATCGGCATTGGATTTAATTTTTTTACAATCATCGAGCGCCTTATAAGCTGCGGGAAGTCCTTCAAAACTTCGCGTACGCGCTCGTCATGGTTTTCCACCAAGTGCGTCGGCATAATTTTAGCCGCCTGCTCAAACCACCAAAGGCTTATCATCGTAAGCAGTATTCCCTTTCCGGGAACGCCGTTTGGCATTATGACGTCGAACGCCGAAAGGCGGTCGGTGGCGACAATCAGAAGTTCGTCGCCGAGGTCGAAATTTTCGCGCACTTTGCCTTTGGACACCCTTTTGTATGGAAGCCCTTCGACTGTCATGAGCGGTTCTTTTGGAAGATTGAAATTCATGGCCTAAAATAAAATTCAATCGCGGCGCAAAATGCAAGCAAAAGAGAATTTTTAAGTTTTTGCCGTTTTTGCGCAATACTACCGTATGGTTTTAGCTTGTCCCAAAGGCTTCTTTTTTGACTTGTTGGCTGCGATTGCGGTGTTTTGAGCCGACAGCTTTTTTTTATGGCAATGTACTGTTTCTGATTTTATCGCAAAGCGTATGCAATGGCCGTGCCGTAAACAATAAAAAAGCCCCATGCTTGCAGCATGGAGCCATTGTGAGTGTAAAAAATTTTTATTCTGCGTAAGCAAGAAAGCTCGTTAAACGCTTAGCGTCCCTTTGCCAAATGCAGTTATTTTTTAGGATTTAGTTTTAGCTTTACCGTTTTCGTCGGAAGCCCATCTGCCTCTATCGTAAGTGCAACTTCTCCGGGGGTGCGTCCGGCTCTCAATATAGCCAAAGCCTTTCCGCAATACAGGGAGCGCGTATTGCCAGTATGCAGTTCGTTGCTATTCATATCTCCGTTGTCGAGCCCAATCAACTTCGCGGGGCCCTCGACTTTAAACGTAAGATTGTTGTTGGCGAGCGGGTGTACTCGGCCGTTTTTGTCAACGGCTTTTATCGACAAGTGCTGCAAGTCCATTCCGTCGGCTTTCCAGTTCGGATTCTCGGCGGTTACCACTATTTCGGCGGGTTCTCCTGCGGTTTCCATCTTGTATTCGCCGACAACTTTTCCGCCGGTTCTTGCAACCGCTTTAAGTTCTCCGGGTTCGTAGGCTACACTCAGCCATACTATCCTATTTCTGGCATGCGGATTTTTTCTATCGTTCTTTTTTACTCCGAGAGATTTTCCGTTTAGAAACAATTCGACTTCGTCCGCGTTTGTGTAAATCGCGACCGGCACTTTCGAGCCTTTTTCGCGGTTCCAGTTTTCGGTTTCCGGCGTAAGCCCTACATTCACTCCGTTATGGAATACAAATCTGTCCTTAGCATCTTTTGATTCGATTACCCCGAGATGCACAGAGGGCTTGTCTTCCATAAAATTCGCCTTGACCCAATAGCATTGAGGCAGCGGGTTGAGCGCCATATCTATAAAGGCTTTGTCGCCCCAGCCCTTTGACGGCCAACCGAAGGATTCCCCAAAATATGCTATGGCCCCCCAGTACGCGAGCCCTACAACCTTGTCGAGATTCATTCCAAAGTAATTGCCGCCGATATCCCAAGTCCCGGCTTCGCTCTGGTAGAAAATCATATTGGGGTACTTCTTTGCGTCCTTCTCAAAAAAAGACCATGTGTAGTTTTGCGCGGATATGTCGGTCGCAAACGCGAGCTCTGCCGGTTCCGAATTCTTCCAGTTCGGGTCGCGCTGCATAATTCCCTTGGCTCGGGCGGGGAATTGCGCAACGGTGTAAGGGCGGGTTGCGTCGTACTTCTTGCATAGGTCGCGCATTTTTTTGTACATTGTAACGCCGTAGTCGCCGTATTTGTCATTGCGGGTTTGAATATTTAGCTCGTTGCCGAGGCTCCAAATCACGACGCTCGGGTGGTTTCTGTCGCGCTTTATAAATTCTTCCAAAACGTAGGGCCAAACTTCGTCGGTGCTGTTCTTTCGGCCGGCGACAAACCATTTGCTCCATTTGTCGAAAGCTTCGTCCGTTATCAGAATCCCGTATTTGTCGGCCAAATCGAGCAGTGATTTTGAGTAAGGATTGTGCGCGGTTCGGATATGGTTTACTCCCATTGACTTTAATAACTTTATTCTGCGCTCCAACGCAGAATCGTAAACGGCGGCGCCAAGCGCGCCCAAGTCGTGATGCAAGTTTACCCCTTTAAGCAGGACTTTCTTGCCGTTTAGCACAAAGCCATTTTCAGGGTTGAACTCAATTTTTCTGATGCCAAAAGTTTCCTTTTGCAAATCGACTGCGCCGTTGCCGGAATCCACATCGACTTCGGCGGAATACAGGGCGGGGGTTTCGGGCGACCAGAGCGACGGATTTTTTATATCGAATTTGAAGTCGGCCTTCGCGGACGAATTTGCGGGTACTTCAATCTTCTTTGAAGCCTCTGAGATTTCCTTCCCGTCGGGGGAAAAGATTTTTGCCTTTACAGATACTTGGCTCGGAGCTGCGAGAGTGTTTTCAACTTCTACAGATACATTTGCCGAGGCGGAGTCGCGGTTTATTTCAGGAGTCGTTATATATACTCCGTGGCGCGCTACGGCCACAGGATTTTTTACGACGATATTTACGTTTCTGAAAATTCCGCCGCCCGTGTACCAGCGCGACGCCCCCATTACGCGCGAATAAACTGCCACAACATTTGGCTTATCGTAGTCGAGATACTTTGAGATGTCGGCCTCAAAGCCTATGTATCCGTATTCGTTGGAGGCTACTTTTTCGCCGTTTATGTAAACATCGGAGACGCTCATTACGCCTTCAAAGTCAAGAATAACCCTCTTGCCTTTCCATTCGGGGGAGGCGTTAAAGGTCTTTCTGTACCAGCCTTCGCCGTGGGGCTTGAATCCGCGCCCTTTGAGGTCGCCGCCATTCTTTTTTATCTCCTCCGCCGACGGAACCACCCACGGCTGCTCTATCTGGTAGTCGTGCGGAAGGTCGAGAATCCTCCAAGAGGAGTCGTCAAAATCCCTATTTTGGGCGTTCGGATTTTTCCCGTAAAAAAACTTCCAGTCGAAGTTCCAGTTTGCGACTTCGGCTGCGTTTGAGGCGCATATAAAAATTGCCAGAGCCGATAATATTTTTGCAGTGTTTAATATTTTTTTCATTGTTTAGTTTTGCTTTACGTTTATTTTGAGCCGTTTGACTTGGTGTTTTTTTCAGAATTTTCCATTGAGAGGTCGAGCCTAAGCTTGTCCGCCGCCTTGCGCGACTCTTCGTCGCCGAGCTGTGCCGCTCTTGAGAAGCATTGGAAGGCTGCGTTTTTATCCTTGTTTATGCCGCTTCCCGATGCGTAGGCTATGCCCAGATAGCGCAGCGATTCGACGCTTCCGTGCTCCGCGGCGCTCGTCCATATCGCGACTGCCTTGCTTTGGTCGATTTTTGTTCCGTCGCCGGTGAAGTAGCAAAGCCCAAGATATGTCTGGGCTACGAGATTGCCTTTCTCGGCTGAAGATTTCCACAATTCAAAAGCCTTTTTTAAGTCGCGTTCAACGCCTTCGCCGCGCGCGTATGCGAATGCCAGATTGTTTTGTGCGCGGTGGTTGCCTTGCTTTGCGGAGCGCTCCCACCAGAATGCCGCCGTTTGATAGTCTCTCAAAACTCCCTTGCCGTTGCAGTATGCCGTCCCGAGAAAAAACTGGGCGTCGGGGTCGCCGCGCTTGGCTGCTTCGTTCCAGATTTTTATTGCGCGCGGAACGTCCGCCAAAACGCCGTTTCCGCCGAACAGCGCCGCTCCGAGGTTTGTGAGGGCCCTGACATCGCCGTTTTTGGCCGCGGCCTCCCACCACATTATCGCCAACTCGTAGTTGGGGGCGAATTCCCCTCCGCCGCCGTCGGCGTAGTATTCGCCTATTTCATTCATGGCTTTTGCGTCGCCCTTTTTTGCGTCTTCCATTTTCTTCTGGAGGTCAAATTTTTCCGCGCCCGATAAAAGCGCCGCGGCAACCGCAAAAAGTAGTATAAGAAACTTCTTCATATGGAGAGTATTTTTTTAGAATTCTGCGCCCATTGCAAGCGCAAAACCGCGCATAAAATATTGCCGTTTCTTTTCCCGCCTGTAGCCCGATGTCGCCGCGTAAAACAGCGGTGCATCGCGCGCTTTTATAAAAAAGGCGCCCGCCGTTTCCCGCAGCGCCGAATGCGGGGGGCTTCCCATTTCACTATGCCCGATATCTATCTTTTACTGTGCGCAATCTTCACCTCGGCGCGCAAAAAATACAAATTTCCGCGAAAACAATATATATATATCCAAGTCGAGGCTACTTTTTGGAGCGCAAAAATTTTATCTGGTCGCGGAGAAGGGCGGCGCGCTCAAATTCAAGCCTGTCGGCGGCGTCGAGCATTTCTTCGTTCAGGCGGCTTATTATTTTTTCTATTTCACCCTTTGACTTTTTAGATACGTCGATTTTCGCCTCCGAGCGCTTTACAAGCGACGGCTGAATCGGCTTGGTGACAGTGTGCGGGGTGATTTTATGCAGAATGTTGTAATCGCTCTGTATTTGCCTTCTGCGGCGGCAAGTTTCAACTGCCGATTTCAGCGAACCCGTCATGTTGTCGGCGTATAGGATTACCCGCCCGTTCTCATGCCTCGCCGCGCGCCCTGCGGTTTGGATAAGGCTTGTCGCAGAGCGCAAAAAACCTTCCTTGTCCGCGTCGAGTATGCATACGAGGGAAACTTCCGGAATATCCAGCCCCTCGCGCAGCAGGTTTACCCCGACGAGCGCGTCGAAATCACCCGACCTCAACCGCCTCAATATCTCAACGCGCTCTATCGCGTCTATGTCCGAATGCAGATACTCTATGCGCACGCCGCTTTCGCGGAGAAATTCCGATATTTCCTCGCTCATTCTTTTGGTTAGCGTCGTCACAAAGACTCTCTCGCCCTTTTCGGCGGCGGCCTTTATCTCGGCGGCGCAGTCCTCTACCTGTCCGGCTATCGGGCGTATTATCATCTCAGGGTCGAGCAGGCCGGTCGGGCGTATAATCTGTTCGGCGACTGTGTCGCTTACGGAAAGCTCAAACGGCGCGGGAGTCGCCGACACGAAAATCGTCTGGCCAGTCAGCGAATCGAATTCCGACGGGCGCAGCGGGCGGTTGTCAAGCGCGCTCGGAAGCCTGAATCCGTACTCTATGAGCCTTTCCTTGCGCGCCCTGTCGCCGTTGTACATCCCTCTTATCTGCGGGTATGTCACATGGCTTTCGTCGAGAAACAGTATTGTGTCTTTCGGGAAAAAGTCGAGAAGGCACCACGGCCGCGAGCCCGCTGGCCTACCGGCAAGATGCCTCGAATAGTTTTCTATGCCTGTGCAAAAGCCCGTTTCGGCGAGCATGTCCAAATCCTGCTCAGTCCGCATCTTTATGCGCTGCGCCTCGACCAGCTTGTTTTGCGATTCGAGCTCCGCAACGCGCGCGTCAAGCTCGGCGCGTATGTTGGGTATTGCCGCGCTTATGCTGTCTTTGGGGGTGACGAAGCCTGTGGCGGGATAGAGGTCGAACCTGTCGAGCTTTCCGAGGGGCGAGCCGGTGACGGGATCTATTTTTTTTAGGCAGTCTATTTCGTCGCCGAAAAATTCTATTCTCAGCGCGCTGTCAAGGTACGCTGGAAATACATCGACAACGTCGCCCCTGACTCGGAAAAGCCCCCTCTCAAACGCGGTGTTGTTGCGCTCGTAGTGTATGTCGGTTAACTTTTCGACAAGCTCGCCCCTCTTCATAGCGATTCCCGGGCGCAATGGAATCATCATCTTGCGGAAGTCTTCGGGAGAGCCAAGGCCGTATATGCACGAAACTGTCGCAACAACGATTACGTCGCGGCGCGAAACAAGGGCGCTGGCGGCGGATATGCGGAGTTTTTCAATCTCGTCGTTTATGGACGAGTCTTTTTCTATATAAGTGTCGGTTTGTGGAATGTAGGCTTCCGGCTGGTAGTAGTCGTAGTAGCTTACAAAGTATTCAACGGCGTTCTCAGGAAAAAACTCTTTAAACTCTGCGTAAAGCTGTGCGGAAAGTGTCTTATTGTGCGATATTATAAGGGCGGGGCGGTTCATTTCCGCTATGACGTTTGCCATTGTGAAAGTTTTGCCGGAACCAGTGACGCCCACGAGAGTCGAATATTTTGAGCCTTTTTTTAGGGCTCCGCACAAGTCTTCTATCGCCTTCGGCTGGTCACCCGAGGGCTTGTATTTGCTCGAAAGTTTAAAAAGTTTTTCCTCCATAGCCGTCAGCTTATGAAAAGCGCGCGGAAAGCGCATGCCGAGAATTCGGAAAAATCGCCGATAATTGCATTCGGGCGCTCTTCGGACAGTTTGCGGTCAAGCCAGAAAGATTTTGGATTTGTTGTGGCCAGTGCGACTTTCACCGCCCCTGCGCGCGCCGCGGCGACTATCCCCGCGAGGGAATCTTCAAAAACTGCGCAATCGCAAGCCTCCAACCCGAGCTTCTGGGCGGCCTTTTTGTATACGTCGGGCGCGGGCTTGCCGTGTTCGACGTCTTCGGAAGTGACGAAAGCGGCAAAGTCTTTTCTCATTCCGAGAGTGTCGAGCGCCTGCTCGAGATTCTCGCGCGGAGTAGACGAGCCCACCGCGCATGGTATGCCTTCTTTGTTTAATGTGCGTATGAAATCGACTGCGCCCTTTATTGTGGGGAGGCCGTTTCGCGCAATTCCGTCCCTATAAATAGTCTCTTTTTCGTCGGATAGCCTTTGCGCCTCTTTGATGTCCGGCGTCCATTTCAAAATGTCTACTATGATTTCCAAATTGCGCTTGCCGAATGTGGATTTAAAAAATCCGTCTGGCAGAAAGAGGCTCTCGCGGCGCGCGAGCTCCTTCCAGCTTGCCTCGTGCGCGGCGCCGGAGTCGACTACAACTCCGTCCCAATCAAAAAGCGCTCCCAATTTTTTTTCCATTCTTTCGATAATCGGCGCATTTTTTCAGATTTCAAATTTTTTATTACGGATATCCGGATTCATTGCGGATTTTTAACCCCAAATATTTGCGCGATTCTCACAAAGCTTTTTGCCGCTTGCTTACAAAATTTGGCAAAGCTTTTTAACAAGGTTTTTTATTTTGCGCGGTTTCTAGAAAAATCAATGCCTATGAAGTGGGTTGTTATCGTATTATGAATTGTACTGCAATTAGTTTTGAAATTTATGTCTTGCACTTTTTTTTATTATATTAAATCCTTAAAGTGTAATTATGAAGATATATAAACTTTTTTTTAAGGTAAGCACGGCGATGTCCGCATTGCTTTTGATGCCGGCACTGTTGCAAGCGGCGCTTCCATCAACTCCTTTAAACGATGAATTTACTACGTCAACCAACGAAACTATTCCCGCAAGTTGGTGGTGGAAATTAGATATAGGAGCGACTGGTACGTGGAATATAGTTGGGGATCTAGCGCAGGTTAATTGGGGTTACGATGGCGGACAAAGTAAGATTCTCACAGGCAGCGGAACAATAAATATAGGGTCAGAAACCGAGTCAGGGTCTTTGTATATAATGGGCTCAAACCCTCCATCTGTCGATAATTGGGTATCGATTGTTAGCTTTAACGGAACTGTGAATGTGGGTAAAATGGGGTCGTTTACTTTTGGAGGGTCGTATATATCCCGGTGGGGTAAAGTATCGCATATTGACAACTTAAATATTAACGGCGGGTTAGTTTCGGTTATGGCTGATAGCGGCAATACCTCGTATTTTTGCGTAAAAAATCTCGATGTCCGCGACGGCGGCCTGTTGGAATCGGCATTGTCTTTGCAAAGCTCCAATGGCGGAGTTTGGAATTTGTATACTGACGGGGTAAAGTCAAGCCTCTTGAGGGTTGGAAACGGAAATACCACCCTCAACCTCTACGGCCAAGATGTATTGCGCAATTTACCCCGCATTTCCTTCGACGAAAATACGGGAAGCGTATTAAGAATGAATGTTTCTGCCGACAATTCATTCTCGACGTTCGAGTTTAATTCAAATGGGGTATTAGAACTCGCAATAGCCGAAGGCTCTTCGCTTAAAATAAAAAAGCTTACGACCAAAAACGGAACAAAATCAATAAGCAATGCTGAAATCGTATTTTACGGCTATAACGCCGACGCATTTTTATTGGAGGATTCCACTCTTACCTCAGAAGACGACAAACTTTATGTTCCGTCAGTGGATAGTTATATAAAGCTTACCGCTTACGACGAATCCGGGAATCTGTTGGTTGGAGATTGGGTTTACGAATGGAGCGATGAATTGGGAGTTGGAAAACTTGTCCTAAATGCCGTTCCGGAACCTGAGGCGGCGGCAGTGCTGTTAGGCGTATTGGCGTTGGCATTTGTCGTGCGGCGTAGAAAAAAGTAGTTTTTTGTCTTAGGAAAATAGTGCTCTTATAAAAAGGCTCCGTTTGGCGGAGCTTTTTTATTTTTTTTAACAATGCGCAAAACTAGTTGGCGTTTTTATGCAAAGATACCGAAATATATGCAAAGCTTTCCCGATTTATATAGCTTGTATTTTCAAAAGTATCGATTTTTAACGTTAAATAGGCTTAGGGGGTTCCGATTTTCTTTATGTTTGTTAACTTTATGATATTGAATATATTTAAGATTTTATATATGGGGTGGAATTGATATGTCATCTATCGGCTGGCATTAAATTTAACATTCATGTGACTTTTCTTACGGTTGGGTATTTCATCAATGCGGTTATATATTTTTGAGTTTTTTGAAATTTTATGTTGAATGCGGCTTGCCGCAGCGTAAAAATGGTTTTCCATAAATGAACGAGGAACCTCAAAATAAAAAAGTGGTGCTTACGGCCGCGCAGCCTACCGGAAGGCTGCACTTGGGCAATTATCTCGGAGCCGTAAAAAACTGGGTCGAAATGACCGAAGAATACGAATGCTACTTTGGCATAGCCGACATGCATGCGATGACTATCCCGTACGTCCCTGCGGATTTGCGCAAGAATGTCGTCGACTGCGCCGCCCAATACATGGCGTGCGGGCTAGATCCGCAAAAATGCAGCCTGTTCTTGCAAAGCGGTGTTTATGGGCATGCGGATTTGGCGTGGATACTGGGCTGCATATGCCCGATAGGCGCGCTCGAACGCATGACACAATACAAGGATAAAGCCCGCAAACATCAAGACGCGCTAAATACAGGATTGCTTTTCTACCCTGTGCTGATGGCAAGCGATATTCTCATATACAATGCCGACCTCGTCCCCGTTGGCGAAGACCAAAAACAACACATAGAGCTTACCCGCGACCTCGCCCAGAAGTTTAACAACACATTTTCCGAAACATTCACTTTGCCGGAACCATTTATCCCGAAGGCGGGAGCCCGCGTAATGTCGCTGCAATCGCCCGACTCTAAAATGTCGAAGTCCGACCCAAACCAGAACGGAACTTTGTATATAACCGACTCTCCCGACGTGTTGCGCAAAAAGATAATGTCGGCAGTCACGGATTCCGAGAGCAGCGTGCGCTATGCCAAAGAAAAGCCGGGAATATCGAACCTTATGCAGATTATGGGCGCAATGCTCGGGCGCACCGTGGAATCGATAGAGGCTGAATTCGCGGGGAAAGGCTACGGAGACTTCAAAAAAGCGGTTGCCGACGCCGTAATCGCCGGATTGGAACCCGTGCGCAATCGCTACGCTGAAATATGCGCCGATAAGTCGTATGTCGAGGACGTTCTTAGAGCCGGCACTGAATGCGCCCAGAGAAGGGTGAACCGCACGATGTCGAAAGTCCGCAGGAAAGTCGGGTACTTGGATTTGCGCAAAAAATAAAGGATAGTATATGAAAAATTCGCCGAACAAAATCCCCGTCTGGCCTGTATATGCGGCGGACGTCCTTATGTTTGCGGCGGTATTTGCCGTCGCGCTTCCAAACATGTACACGGGGGAGCCACTGTCGGCGACATCCGTATTTTTTTGCTGCCTGATGGTCCTCGGCGGACTGCTTCTTTGCTTGGCTCCGTACTACGCCGGCTTAAAAGGCGCCGAGCGCGAGGAAAAGGCAGCCGCAGACGCTAAAATCCGCGACGACCTCACGATAATATTCGACGAACTTGCCGCTCTCCGCATGATGATTGCAGACATCGAGGAGCGGATTGAAACGTATCCCGAGCGCATAGCCTCCCTCGAATCGGCGGCGGAAAAACCGGTGGAATGGGCGTCGCGCGCGGAAGTCGCAAAACTTGCAACGGATATACGGGACGCCGTAAAGGAGAAGCTCGCGCAAGTGTCGGAGTCTCTCGACTCAATCGCCGGGCAAACGGAGGCTTGCAGGGTCTCGCAAAAAGAGTCGGACAAGATTGTGGCGGAGCTTTGCTCGGATATTACAATATTAAAGGATTTGCTCCCTGCCTCCTCCGAATCGCTTTCAGACGAAGTTTACGGATTGAAGCAGCGGATTGAGTCGCTCGAAGACGGCCTTGCTTCGTATTCGTCAAATATCGACGAGCACGACGAGCCTGCGGATTCCGAAGACGACGATATTTTTGGCGGAGAGGAATTTTCCCCATCCCAGAACCGCCCCGATGGAATGCTCGGAAGGGCGCTCGCTTCCGCGGAAAATTCTAAAATATCAGTGGAAAAATTTTTCCCAAAGCCGAAAGATGTCCCTTCGCCCGACGGCGGAGAATTGGCGGGCGAACCTCGCGAAGTGAAATCAGAACCTGTGGATTCAGCAAATGAAGCTGGTATAGCGGAAGTTTCGCAGGCGCAAGACGGCGCTTCTAAAAAGCCAGAATCCGCAGATTTGGATTCGCCTACGGTGGAATCGGTAAAATCTGAATTTGAGAGAATCGCGTCGGAAATAGTTTCATCGGATATGGCGGACGGAGATGATTTAAGAGCTTCCGAAATATCCGCAAACGCAGTGGCGGGGCATGAGGACGGCGCTGTGCCGATTGCTGAAAAACCCATTGAAGCAGAGAGCGCGCGGGAACCAGCGTCAGTTGAGCAGTCAGGCACGTCGGTGGAGCAGCCCAGCGCAGTAGTTGACCAACCCAATGCGGCTGTTGAGCAGCTTAATGCTGGAGTGGAGCAGCCCAGCGCACCAGTTAATCAGTCAGGCGCGTCGGTGGAGCAGCCCAATGCGGCTGTTGAGCAGCTTAATGCGTCGGCTGACCAACATGGTCCGGCAGTTGAAGATTCAAATGCGGATAGTGCGGCAAACAGTTTGGCTGAAGACGGGCAGCCCGGTTCTTCCGGCGCGGATTCTTCAGATAGCGCATTCGGCTTAAAGGAGAATGAAAAGGGCGCGGATTTTTTTGAATCTGCGGATTCGCCTTTGGGCTTGGGCGAATCCGATAATAAAAAGCCGGACTTCCCTACGCTATTTGCGCTTCCGGAGTCTTCGGAAAAGGCCCGCAAAACATCTAAGACCGATACTTGTATAATAGTAAATTCGCTAATCGGCATAGGCAACAAGCCGTATCTGCGCGGCGCTGGCGGCGGGCTATCCCCCGACAAAGGCGTCCCGATGGAATATCTTGAAATAGGGAAGTGGAGATATGTTTTCCCTCCCGATTCACAATTTCCGATAGAATTTTCGGTGTACAAAAATGACGAGACTCGCAGCGATGGCGGAGAAGTCTTTCAAATCCTTCCGAACGAAAAACTCGAACTAAATCTGAGATTTACAATTTAGAAATGTTAAGCGTAAGAATAATACCGTGCCTCGACGTGCGCGACGGGCGGGTCGTAAAGGGCGTAAACTTCGTGAACCTTGTGGACGCGGGGGATCCCGTGGAGCAGGCAAAGGCGTACGAAAACCAGGGCGCCGACGAACTGGTGTTTTTGGACATAACGGCTTCGAGCGACAACCGCGCGATAATGCGCGACGTCGTGGAGCGCACAGCCGGCGAATGCTTTATGCCCCTTACGGTGGGCGGAGGGCTCAGGACGCTTGAAGACATTAGGCTAATGTTGAACGCAGGAGCGGACAAGGTTTCGCTGAACACTTCCGCAATAACGAATCCGGATCTCGTTTCGGAGGCTTCTGCAAAATTTGGGAACCAGTGCATAGTTGTCGCAATAGACGCGAAGCGCGAAGGCGAGGGGAGGTGGAATGTCTATACGCACGGCGGAAGAAATAGAACCGAGCTCGACGCCGTGGAATGGGCGAAAGAAGTGGAGCGCAGGGGAGCGGGCGAAATACTTTTGACTTCCATGGATTGCGACGGCACGAAAGACGGCTACGATATTGCCCTGACGAGGGCTGTGAGCGATGCCGTAAAAATTCCTGTCATTGCGTCTGGAGGCGCAGGAAATTTAAAACATCTGGTTGACGCCGTTAAACTCGGCGGCGCGAGCGCTGTTTTGGCCGCCTCAATTTTTCACTTTGGAACATATACCATAGAGCAGGCAAAGCGCGAGATGCGCGCGGCAGGGTTGCCTGTGCGCTTGCAGGACTAATATCTGAAAAATTGCAACTTCCATACCGCGCCTTTATTTGGCGCAAAATTTGCGTTTTTTAAGCAAACAAGGGGAAATCGAAAGAAATCTCAGAGAAGCTATTTGCGCAAGGTTCGCGCCGTTTAAGCAAATAAGTGGATACCTAACAGACGGCGATTTTTTAATTTCGCCAGATTAAAAAAATATGCGCATCCGCGGCAAATCCTGCATGTTTGGATTCGCTGTTAGCGGAGCGAATATTGGGGGGCTTTTTTTAGCCGAAATATTTGCGGCATAAATTGTGCGGCATTCAATTTTTTATGCGGGTGCCGCGGCGGTGCGGAATAAAATTGCGATATGTCCGCTTCCCCAAAAAAAAGGCAGTGGCGGCAGATTCGCTTTATCGCATTCCTTTCCGGGAAAATTTTTTTAACTGGAATTTAACCTGCCAAAAGAAAATCGTTTAAATTTCAGCGTGCGTCGGCGGGAGAGCTGACTGTGAGGTCAGCGTATTTTACCCTCGCGAACTTTTCAACTACGCTTGCCGGCGCTTTTATCTGCAATCCGATTCTCCCAGCGCTAAAAAGGATTTTTTCAAAATTTTTTGCGGAGGAGTCTATTGTCGTGCGGAACGATTTCTTCATTCCTATCGGAGAGCACCCGCCGTGCACGTATCCGGTTGTGGGCAAAAGCTCTTTGGACTTTATCATAGCGACAGATTTTTCTCCCACGGCTGCCGCTGCTTTTTTAAGGTCAAGCTCCCTGTCCACGGGAATCATAAATACAAAATGTTCGCCGGATTTTCCTGCGGTCACGAGCGTTTTGAACACGCAATCCGGATTTTCGCCTATTATGCCCGCCATTTCCGTGCCGCTTACGGCCTCGGTTATTCCGCAGTCGATAACTTCGTGCGGGATTTTCTTTTGATCGAGCATTCTCAATGCGTTTGTCTTGTGCTCCATTTTTGCCTCTTTTTCAAATTTGCGGCTAAATTTTATCGTATGATTTTTTTGCGCTACACCGCTTTAAATAATGCATTTAATTGTTTTGCGGCGCGCCTGAAAACTTCGAACCGCCACAGAGAAAATTCTGGCGATTATCCCGCAGAGAAAAATATTTTGCGCCTGCGGAAAACGCGCCATAGAATATTTTTTCTTTTTTTGAAATGTATTATTTCTCTAAAAAGAAGGAATCGGAATTCTTTTTTGAAAAACAATGCATGGTTCTATTGTTTTTTCAAAATATTTTCTATTGCCGGAGTGAATTTGTCGGCCATATTCATCATGCCTATGTCGCCAGGGTGGCAGTTGTCAGGGGAGGCTTCGCCGTGCTCGCCGAATAGCCATTCACCGTCTATATAATATAAATCCCTAAATCCGCTTTCTTGAAGTTTACGGACTATTGCGCGCTGGGCTTGGCATTTATCGGCTACATATGGTTTGCCGCCTGTCTTTTGCCAATACCATGCGGTTGCGCTTGTCGCCTCCTCGGCTACTACAATCGGAGTGTCGGGGCGCAGCTCCCTCAGGCGCCTCAAAAATTTTTCGCACCGCTCTTCTATTAGCTTTTTGTTCATATTTTGGGTTGCGTCTATGAAATACAAATCGGCATCGATTGTTGCGAGCATTTCCGCCATGCCGATTTCCATTTGCGCAGACCCCGAAAATCCGAGGTTAATTATCGGCTTGTTAAGCCGCCTGCCGATTAGAGAAGGGTGGGATATGCCGGGGTGGAATGCCCACGCACCGTGAACTATGGAAGTGCCGTAAAAAACTATCGGTTTTTGCGTGGAAACTATCCGCTTAAATGTCGCCCCTTTCTTTAATCCTATTTTTGCGCTCTTTATAATGTTTCTAAGCGGAAGATATACGCGGTATGTATTTTCCTTTCCGTTCAGGGCGCTAAGCCTGTATATTTTTTCCCCGCTTTTTATTTTTGAAATCGGAGTTGTTGCCAGCCACCTGAATTTTCCGCCGTCGGAGGCGTATAGGTCGAAGCCGCTATTGGCGAACCAGAATTTTGTCGGATTGTCTTCGCGAAATTCGCAATCTATCCATATTTGGTTTGAATTTGTCTCAAACGTCACGCTAAGCCCTGTGGGCGTAAGGGAATTGTTCCATACATTTTTTGTCACTTGCGACTTGAATTTTAGCGGTATTCTCGCGTAAGGGAATGGGTATTTTTCGCCGCTCCAAGCTTGTCCGTCGAACCCTATGTCGGATATTTCCCGCCATTCAAGATCCGGAATTATTTCCTTGTCGGCAGCGAGTGCGCTTATGGAGCACGCAACTGTTAGCAGTATAATTTTTAGCACTTTTTTCATTTTTATATAAATCCGCGCAGTTATTATTTATAAAAATTTTCGCTTCAAAACCTGAAAAATATTTGTAGGTTTCTTCTGTTGCTGCGGCAACATAAATTTGCGTTGCACGCCATAAAAATTGAGCCTTATTTTTTATTTTCCTCTCTATTTGGGAACTTTAATCTTTCGCATACTTTTTTCCGAAAAGCAGGTAGCAATTTTCTTCGTAAAGTTCTCTATTTTTTTTCAAAAAAACTTTTCCGGCGTGTGGCGCGTTTTTTATCATAATATTTCCGCGCAGGGCTCAAACGGGGTGAGGGGGCGAAGCATGGTGTGTGCCCGTATTGCGCTGTATTTGCAATAAACTCTGCATACGCTTGCGGTTTCTTGTTGGCATTTGTAAACGCAAGGCTTCAATGCGCGCTGTATTTGCATATTGAATTGAGAGAACGCGCAGAACAAAAATTTTAAATTTTTTTGATGTCAACAGTGGAGCGCGCAATATGCGCAATTATTTCCGCGGAACTTTCAATAAAAAACGCTATATAGAAAATAGGGATAAATATGTGCCGTTTTATGTGTTAATCGGCGTTATTTATCCTTTGTAGAATTTCTGATTTTTTCCGCCTCTTTTTTTAGGTATTGCGAGGCTACCCATGTCGGCGGAATAAGGGTAGTAGAATTTTGGTTATGCGGAGACGATATGTTTAATAGGGTCGCGAGCCGCCTTACGGACAAGTGCCCGGCTATGTGGTTGTTTTGCTCCATTCCGCTCCAGACATTTTTAGGGATTGTGCAGTCGTTTCGGCGCTCGAGCTGCACTATTGGATAGCGCTTGCCGTTCTTTCGCCTTACGTGGTTGTAGAGAAAGTCGCCTGTTTTACCAAGCATGTATATTATGACATCTGGCTGGACGTCGTCTATGTATTTTTTTAGATTATCAAAGTATGTGGGGCTTTCGAGATTTTCGGTAAACGGCTCAATCCGCGAAGACGGAGGCATTGCGAATTGGGCCCGGAAAAATCCGCCGTAAAACCTGCCGTCGACCATGTCGTCTATGCGCTCGTCTACGACAAACGCGGGGCGGCGGAATCCCATTTTATATAAATTTTCGACCGTCGCTCTCGCCACCTCGAATTGGTTTGAGGAGACGAGCTCGTACGCGGGGTTGTGCACGCTTATTCCCACCGAAACAATTTTAAAGTCGTCCCATATTTTTGAGTATGGCTCAAAAACTCCCTCTTCGGTGTGCCCCATTATTATGCAGCCGCGTATGCCGCGCGCATGTAGAATTGCGGAGAGCTTCTTGCGCGTAAGCTGCGGGTCGAGAAGCCAAAATTCGTCGATTTTAAAACCGAGCTCCGCGGCTTCTTCATCTATTCCGAGCTTGTACTGAGGGAGTGTCGGGTGGTTTTTAAATGCGTCTTTGTCTTTATTGCCGTTTAGCAGCGCAATGACTTCCCTAAAACCTCCAATGGTCGATTTCCTCATCGACGACATCATTGTGGAGACCATTGTATTGCGCTGGTATCCTGCGGCCTTTGCCGCCGCTTTTACTTTTTTTAAAGTGGAAGCCTTTACTCTCGGCGAATCGTTGAGTGCGAGCGACACCGTTCCTTTTGATAATCCAAGCCTTTGTGCGAGTTCTCTTATGGAGACATATACGGAAGGTTTTGTTTCAAAGGTAGCCATTTGCTTAAAAAATGATAAGAATTATAGATAGTGTCAACAGAAAATATGCATAAAAAAGCTCTTAGACTGTTTATGGGAAAGGAATTAAACTGTTCAGCAATATTTCCTATCAAGATACTTGCTTTAAGGGTATTTTAGTGCTTAAATTGCCCCAGTTAATCGAGATTCACAGCTAAAAAAAATACATATGGAAAATTCTTTTGATTTCGTAGGATTGGGATTTTGCAGCAACGACTATCTCTGCATTCTGCCCTACATTCCCCTCGATAATAAGGTCAAGATAATAAAGCGCATCATTCAAGGCGGCGGCCCTGCCGGCAATTCGACTGTCGCCGCTTCAAAACTCGGATTGAAGGCCGCCTTCGTAAGCGCGATAGGCGACGACTCCGACGGCAAGAAAATGATTGAGGACTTCGAGGCCGAGAAAGTCTGCACAAAGGGCATAAAAGTCCGCAAGGGCTGCGAATCCCCGCTTGCATACTGCTGGATTGACGAGCCCACGGGCGCGCGCAGTGTCGCTTGGACCCGCGGCAATACGCCCGAGCTTGAATCCGACGAGGTTGATTTGTCGCTTTTGGACGGCGCTAAAATTTTACATATCGACGGGCACAACCCAAAAGGCGCCCTCGCCGCTGTAAAGCGCGCAAAGGAGCTGGGAGTGCTCGTAAACTTCGACGCCGGCACGGTAAGGGACGGCATCGCCGAGCTCCTTCCGTACGCGGATATCCTCATAACCTCCGAAGCATTCGCCCGCGCTTGGACGAAAGAGGAGGATCTTGAGAAAGCCCTCCCGAAGCTTGCCGAATACGGGGCAAAGGTGACGGGCTGCACAATGGGCGCCCATGGCTCGATGATGTACGACAACGGCAAAATAATAAAGTGCCCGGCATTTGAAGGAGTGAAGGTTGTCGACACGACGGGCGCGGGCGACTTGTTCCACACGGGCTTTGCCGTAAGATATTTGGAGACGCAGGACCTCATGGAATGCCAGCGCTTCGGCGCGGCGTGCGCGGCTCTCAAATGCGCAGGGCTTGGCGGGCGCATGACGGCTCCGTCGCGCGCGCAAGTTGACGAATTCCTCTCGAAAAGATAATTTTTTATAAAAACAAAAAAAGGAACATAATATGAGCAAAAAAATAAGAATAGGTTTTCTACCGCTGACAAAAGTAAATTGGACGAACGAGGCAATGCAAAAGCAGCGCCGCGACGCCATTGAAATGCTCAGCAAGATTCCCAACGTCGAGATAGTCGGCGGCGAAGACATGATCGAGACCGAAGAGCAGTCGCTCAAAATTCTCGAACGTTTTGAAAAAGACCGCCCCGATATGCTTGTCGCCCTTTTCACGACATTCGCGCTCGGCACAATCGTGTCGCTTTTTGCAAAGCGCCTCAAAGTGCCCGTCGTGCTGTGGTCGATAAAAGAACCAGACCCTGCGGGCGGCCGCCTTCAGGCGAATTCCTTCTGCGCGGCGAACATGAATTCGCACTTCCTCTATCGCTTCCACATTCCGTACTTCCATGTACACGGCAATATCGGCGACGAAAAAACTTTGCAGGACTTTGACAAGACAGTGCGCGTCGTCCGAGCCATGGACGCCGTCAGCAAGATGCGCATAGGTCTCATCGGCGGTCGCGTTCCCGGCTTCTACACTTCCAGCTGCGACGAAATGATGCTCCGCTCCAAGCTCGGACCGGAACTCAAATACATCATGATGCTCGAAGTCATGAATGACGCCAAGACCATCTCCAAGGAAGACCTCGACGAAGCCCTTAAAATTGTCAAGGCCGACGCGACCGGCGCGGAAGCTTCTGAGGGCGACCTCAAAAAGTCCGCGGCCCTCTACGCGGCGGTTTGCGGCATGAGAAAGAAGTTCGGCGTGGATACGTTCGCCTTCCGCTGCTGGCCGGAAGTTATAAATTCCGACCTCTACGGCATAACCGCGTGCTCGACCATCGGACATCTCACCAACCACGGCGTAATCACCGCCTGCGAAGGCGACGTGTACGGCGCGGTCCTCATGCGCTTGCAATACGAGCTCACCGGAGAGCTTCCGTTCTTCTGCGACCTCATCATGTGCGAGCCCGACAAAGAATACGGGGTTGTATGGCACTGCGGCGCGGCTCCCTGCAAACTCTGCAAGAAGGGCTTTAAAAACTCACTGCGCAACAGTTCCACTGTCGTCACAAAGGGTGTCGTCAACGAATTCCCGCTCAAGCCCGGCAGAGTCACGCTCGCGCGCCTTGGCGAAAAGCGCGACGGCGACGGCTTCAGAATGCTCATTGCCCCCGGCGAAGGCATCGACACCGACTTGTTTGTCCGCGGAAATCCGCTCAAGGTCAAGTTCGACGCCGGCTGCGAACGCGTTCGCGATACCGTCATCAACCAGGGCTTTGAACACCATTTCTCCATGGCGTACGGCGACATCACCAAGGAGCTTCTCGACTACTGCCGCATAATGGACATCGAGCCGATAGTCCTGAAATAACCCCTAAAAGTTTAGAATTATGTCAAGCGACAAATTCCTAATCAAGCTATCGCCGAAAGACGGGTACAATCCCGTCTTCGAGCGCGGGCAGTACAATATGAAATTGACGTCGTTCGCGGTGTTAAAGCTGGCGAAGGGCGAGGTTTACAAGAGCTCAACAGCGGACACGGAAGTGGCATTTGTCCTCCTCGGCGGAAAGTGCGCTATGAAGGGCGACGGATTCGATTTTCCGGAAGTCGGCGGGCGCAAAAACCCGTTTGACGGCGCTCCGCACACGGTCTATCTGCCGCGCGGGATTTCTTATGAAATAACGGCTTTGACCGACGTTGAGATTGCGGTCAACATAGCTCCCGCTTCGCGCGATACCGCGCGCCCGACTCTCATCACTCCCGAGATGACGCGCTCCTTCGAGCTTGGAAGGGACAACTTCACGCGCCGCGCCACTGTAATGCTCGACGAAAAGTTTGATTCCGAGCATTTCTATATTGGGGAGGGCATGATTCCCTCCGGCAACTGGTCCGGCTATCCGCCGCATCGCCACGACATCGACAATCCGCCGGAGGAAATAGATATGGAGGAAACATACTTCTATCTTTTCAATCCCCCGCAGGGTTTCGGAATCCAGAAAATATACACGCCTGACGGCCGCATCGACGAGACCTACACTGTTAAAAATTACGACACCGTCGCCATCGCCGAAGGCTACCACCCGCTTTGCGGGGCCCCTGGGTACGATATGTATTATCTCTGGACAATGTGCGGGCAGACCAACAGAGGTTTGATATCCTCGATGGACCCCGCGCATAAATGGGTTGTGGGCAAATAATGCAAGACTTGTTTTTAGGAATAGATTTCGGGACGGGCGGCTGCAAAGTGACTGCCGTCTCCGAATCTGGCGGGGTGGTAGCCGACGCGTCAGTCGAGTATCCAACCGAGTACCCGCACAGCGGGTGGTCGGAACAGAACCCGTCGGACTGGTACGCCGCGATGTGCAGGGCGATAGCCGAGGTAGAAAAGAAAGGCGCGGACTTGTCGAAAGTGGCCGCCATATCCTTCGACGGTTCGACCCACAACGCGGTGCTGCTCGACGCAAATATGCGCCCTGTCCGTAAGACCATAATGTGGACCGACCAGCGCAGCGTCAAGGAGTGCGAAGAGCTCAAGCGCGGAATGTGCGACGAGATTTTTTCCACGGCCTATCAAATGCCGACTCCAACTTGGACGCTCCCGCAAATGATGTGGCTGAAGAATAACGAGCCCGATGTTCTCGAAAGAACAGAGCATGTCCTTTTTGTGAAGGACTATGTCAGGTATTTGGTTACGGGAGTGTCCGTCACTGACTATATCGAGGCTCAGGGCACGCTATTTTTCGATATGAAATCGATGTCGTGGAGCGAAAAGTTGGTAGGGATTTCCGGGCTGAAAATGGGCGCTCTTCCGGAGCTTGTGAAGCCTACGGACATAGTCGGCAAAGTATCCGCTTCAGCCGCGCGCGACATGGGAATTCCCGAGGGAACGCCCGTCGTATGCGGCACGAGCGATTCCGCCGCCGAGGACTACGGCGCCGGGGCGATACAGCCCGACGACTGCATCTTAAAGCTCGCCACTGCCGGTAACGTGAATGTAATGACATCCGCTCCGCACCCCTTTAAAACAACACTCACATATTCGCATGTAATAGAGGGAATGTGGTACACCGTATCGGCGACCAACGCGGCGGCGCTTTGCCAAAGGTGGTTTAGAGACGCGTTTTGCTCCGAGGAAAAAGCGGTGGCAGCAGCCGAGGGCAAGAGGGCGTTTGCGCTGATGGACGAACTCGCGGAGAAGTCTCCTGTGGGAGCGCGCGGGGTGATGTTCCATCCGTACCTGCAAGGGGAGCGCTCCCCATATTGGGACGCCGACTTGCGCGCGAGCTTTACCGGCATTTCCATCTCCTCCACGAAGGGGGATTTTATGAGGGCTCTCTTGGAGGGCGTTGCGTTCTCACTAAAAGACTGCTACGGCGCGATAGAGGAAATAGGCCTTGATGTAAAGCGCATATTCCTAATAGGCGGCGGAGCAAAAAGCAAGTTGTGGAGCTCTATAATAGCAAATGTTTTCGACAAATCCGTAGCCGTCCCGATTCCCGGCGACGCCTCGTACGGAACGGCGCTCATAGCGGGCGTCGGCGCGGGCGCTTTTAAGACACCTGCGGAGGCCGTCGAAAAATGCCTGAAAATCGACAGGTTTGTCAAGCCCGACCCGCAGGTCGTACCGCGGTACGCCGAGCTTTTCAAAAAATACAAGGCGGTGCACGACGCACTCGCGCCCGTCTATAAAATGAAGTAATTTCCAAAACCAAACACTAAGGAGAAATAAAATGTTTGTCCCAAAAGGCAACTACATGTTTGAAATGATCCGCACGGAATTGGCAGACGCCGTGGGATCCGAATACGTAAACACGGGGGATTCCGATAAATTCGGTCATTCTATCGACTATTATTGGATTCCCGAAATGTGGCACGACCGCGGCAAGGAAACCAAGAAGCCGGATTTTGTCGTGCACCCCGGAAGTGCCGAAGAGGTCGCGCGGGTTATAAAAATCGCAAACCAATACAAAATTCCCGTCGTCACATGGGGCGGCGGTTCAGGTTCGCAGGGCGGGGCGCTCCCGGCGTTCGGGGGAATTGTCCTCGACACTAAGCGCATGAATAAAGTCCTTAAAATAGACGAAAAATCCCTCACTGTGACGGCTGAAACGGGCATCATCGCCCGCCACCTCGAATGGACGGTCAATAAGAGCGGGTATTCGACAATGCATTTGCCAGCGTCCATAGCTTGCGCTACGATAGGCGGATTCCTCGCCCACCGCGGAACGGGTGTGCTTTCTACAAAATGGGGCAAAATTGAGGACATGGTAATGAGCCTCGAAGTCGTCACCCCCACCGGCGAGATAATCAATACGTTGCCGATTCCGCGCCACGCCTCCGGTCCCGACATGACAATGATGTTCCTTGGAAGCGAAGGCACGCTTGGCGTGATCACAAAGGTGACCCTCAAAATACATCCGATTCCCGAAGCCCGCAAATTCCGCGCGTACTTGTTCAAGGACTTCCACACGGCCATGAGCGCCGGCGCCGACTTGATGCGCAGCAGGCTGCGCCCGTGCGCGGTAAGGCTCTACGACGAAACCGAAACCCGCACACACGTCCAGAAAGTGTTCGGAATAGACATCGATTCCGGCGCGTACTTGGTATTCGGCTTTGACGGCAGGGAAAAGATTGTCGACCTCGAGATGGAATACGCCCGCGAAATAATGGAGAAAAAATACAACGGGCGCGATCTCGGCAGCAAGGGCGGCGATCTCTGGTGGAACAACAAATATAAGTTCTTCTACCCCGGCTATATGTTCCATATACCGCAGGCTTTCGGAACTCTCGACACAGTCGCCGATTTCTCACACATCGAGGACGTATATTGGGCGATGAAAAAAGCCGTAAACAAAAACTTCCCGCAGGCGAGGTTTATAGGGCACTTCTCGCACTGGTACGAATGGGGCTGCATGCTTTACGCACGCTTCATATTTGAAGGCAAAGACGTCCCGGAAGACGCCGACGAAGCAGCCGCCCTCTACAACAGGGTATGGGATATCGCCATTCGCGAGGCAATCGCAAACGGCGGAGTGATAAACGAACACCACGGTGTCGGATTAAAGCTCGGCCGCTATATGAAGGATCTGTACAAAAACAGCTTCTACATTTTGCAGGACCTCAAAAAAGTGCTTGACCCCAACAATATTATGAACCCCGGTAAAATGGGTCTGTAAAGGAGATTTGCAATGAATATAGACAATTTTCAGGAAGACATCAAAAAGTGCCGCTTCTGCTTTATGTGCCGCCACTTGTCGGGAGTGTCCAACGTGACATTCCGCGAGGCCGACACGCCCAGAATACGCACTGCTATGGTATACGGCATAACCCTCGACAAGTCGAAGCTCTCGAACGCCGACTTCATCGAAACGATATATTCCGCCGATCTGTCGGCAGCATGCCGCTTCCATTGCGTCAACCATTTTGACGAAACCGGCATAGTGTTGGCGGCGCGCCGCGACATAGTGGAAAACGACCTTGTTCCGGAAGACGTAAACGCCATCGCAAAAAAGCTCGTGGCGGAAAATCCGGCTCCGAAAATTTCGGGCACAGGGGACGTCCTGTACTATGTTGACTCCGACACGGCGGCTCTCGCCTCCGAGTCGAAGGCATTCGACAAGATAGCCAAGAAAGCGGGCGTAAAATACCGCGTTGCAAAGGGCGGCAGCACAGGCAAAGCCCTCTATGTGCTCGGTTTTGCGGAGGCTGCGAAATTGGCGGCCGAGGCGTTCGCGGAAGCCGTGAATAAGACGGGAGTAAAGACGGTGGTAGTGTCTTCCCCGGCGGCATACGACGCGCTCGTAAACGACTTCAAGGCATGGGGTATAAAGCTCGGTGCCAAAGTAATGCACGTAAGCGAATTTATAGTTTCGCTGAAACTGAAGTTCTCAAAGAAGGCCGGCAAGCTCTGCTATCTCGAAAGCGACTTCCTTAAAAACTACAACGGCAATCTGAAATTCCCGAGAGCCTTGCTCGCGCAGGTTAAAGCTGAAAGCGGCGAGGGCTTTACGACGGATTTGACGACTGAAAAGACCCCGTTTATGTTCGGAACTAACAATGAAGAGTCCTACACTTGCGGCGAGGGGGCGGTTGTATTTGCCCAGCTGCGCCCGGAAATAGTCAAAAAGATGGCCAAGTATGTAGAGGCTCGCGCCGACAAAGACGTGCCTTTGGCTGTTGCGTCCCCGTACACGAAAACCCAACTCTCGAAAAACACGAAGTTAAAGGTTTCGACTCTTACGGAAATCGCCGCAGAGTGCCTGTAAGGAGGAATACAGAATGCCTCTTGTGACACTTAAAGAAATACTCCCCGAAGCGCGCCGCCAAAAGCGCGCAGTAGGGGCGTTTAACGTTGCAAACGTGGAGGCGGCGATGGGGGTAATCCGCGCCGCAGAAGGGGAAAAACTCCCCGCGATAATCCAGATATTCCAAAGGCTTTTTCTTACGGAAAAAGGTTCTGATTTGGCGGGCGCACTATTGAGAATGGCGCACAGGTGCAGCCAGCCGATCGTAGTGCACCTCGACCACGGCGGCTCGCCTGAAATAGTGAGGGCGGCTCTCGCCGCGGGCACGACTTCGGTAATGTTTGACGGCTCAACACTTCCGTTCGAAAAAAACGCGGAGCTTACAAAGTATGCCGCCGACTACGCCCATACTTTGGGAGCGAGCTGCGAAGGCGAAATCGGGCACGTTGCAATGGGCGACGAAAACGCAATCACCACTGTTGAGGAGGCTGTCGCCTTCCATAAGGCAACCGGCGTCGACGCCCTTGCTGTCTCCATTGGGACTGTTCACGGGTTCTATAAGGCCAAGCCGAAAATCGAGGCCGAACGCTGCGCAGAAATCGCCGAGGCTCTCCCCGGGGTCCCTCTCGTGTTGCACGGCGGAACCGGAACGCCCCCGGAGGATCTTCAGAAGGTTATAAAAAACGGCATATCAAAAATAAATATTGCCACTGAATTTATGGATACCTTCTTGAAGTCTACCCGCAGGGAATTGGACAAGCTCGACGGGAAATTCTTGCCTATCGACAAGTTCATGGATCCGATAATAGACGATTGCGCTGCGCATGCCGCGCGCCTGTTAAAATTCTTTGCGGGCAAATAGCCCGTACCTTGCGGGGCGCAAACGCACTTTGGTTTGCGCCCCTTTTGTATGCCGAATTGCCTACTTTTAACTATAACTATATTATACTATGAAATTAAGAAGATTGGAAAGTCACGAAGAAATGTACAAATGGATGCTGCTGGTTTTATTGTGGGTGGCATACTTTATTCACCAGGGGTCGAGGCAGATATACCCGTCGATACTCCCGCAAATAAAAGAATATTTTGGCGAGGGCAGTTCGGCAAAGATGGGGGCGGTGATGACGGCGTTCGCGTTTACTTACGGTATAACCGTATTGTTCGCGGGCTTGGCAAGCGATTTTCTACGCAGAAAATGGATGATAGTATTCGGGGTGCTCACTTTTTGCACAGGCATTTTCCTGTCTGGATTTGTCGCGAGCATTGGGCTTATGATTTTTACATACGGCGTGTTAAACGGGTTGGGGCAGGGGTGCTACTATCCGCCGGCCTCTTCGCTGCTCGGCCAGCATTTTGAAAAAAACCGCTCAACAGCGTTTTCAATTTTGCAGACAGCGCAATATTTGGGGATTATCGCATGCAGCTTTTTTGCGGGATACATTGGCAACCTCCCGAGCGTTAACGGCGTCGAAGGGTGGAGAATGGCATTTTTCTCGGTCGGCGGTTTGGGCATAATTTGGGCAGGTGTATTGGCATTCCTAATGCGCTATTCGCGCGAGCTTATGCAAAAGCGAAATCCCGACGAAAAGTCTACCCTCAAAGACGCGCTGCTCGTAATGGTCAGGAAACCTTCGGCAATTATACTTGGGCTGGTGTTCGGCATGAATGTTTGCATAGATATAGGATACAAGACATGGATGCCGGACTTCTTGCAGGAGGTTCACGGGCTTGAACCCGCTTCGGCGGCTTTCAACGCCGTAATTTGGTCTTATATTGGGGCGATTATAGGCATTATGATAGGCTGTCGAATAACCGACAGGCTCGCCGCCCGCGGCAGAAAAGTTATAAGGTTTGAAACGACCTCCGTGGGATTTCTTCTGACAGCCCCGTTTGCTGTGCTAATGGCATTTATTGGGAACGACACTTTGTGCTATGTGGCGCTCTTCTTCTTCGGTTTTTCGAGGGGCGTGTACGATTCAAGCCTGTTTGCGTCGCTGTTCGACGTGGTGCAGCCCAGATACAGAGCTACCGGAATGGGCATAATGCTGTGTTTTGGGTTCATAATAGGCTCGGTATCGCCGACGCTTTTGGGCTGGATACGCGATATGTTAAACCCGCAGTACGCCATTGCAAGCCTTGCGGTATGCTGTCTCTCTGCAGTGGCACTGCTTATGATTGCAAAATTCTTCTTCTTTAATAAAGACTACGAGCCGGGGCAATAAAGCCTGCGCCCTGAGGTTTATTAGTTCGCTGTGTTAGCTGATTAAAATCTGCTTTCCCGATAAAACCATAAAAATCCTTTTTTTAAATCGGCGCCCTTTTAGGGCGCTTTTTTTATCGGTATTTAAGAATTTTTTAGGCAATGAAGGGCTTTGCCTTTACCCTGTTTGGGCTAATTTCCTCCGACAAATAAAGGTTTTTAAACTTGGTAAAAACTTTGCACTTTCTCAATTCTATTCTTTTGCGGGAAAGGTTGGCATGTTTTTTGCCGCACAAATAAAATTCTTGTTATAGGAACTTAGACTGTCTAAAATTGTCTTTAACTGATTATGAAACACTCGGCAATAATATCCTCACTTGCAATATTAATAGCGTCGTTGCCTCTCGCGGGTTGCCTAAGCTACGATGATACACCTACTACAAATTGGAACGGGCACTCTCAGGCAGGAATTCCCGTAAAAACACGCCTCAAAGGCCAAGATGAGGGGTTTAGATTTTTCTTTATAGGAACTAGCCCGTCTGAGCAGACTGCAATAGACAGATTGTACGCCGCCGCCGAAAAGGAGGGCTACAAGCTTGAAGGTTCGCCGTACTCATTCCAAAATATGTATTCCGAAACGAGCGGATTTTTGTATCCGTTCATAGGATACGGATATTTGACCGTATCGGCTGATTTGTACAAGTACGACTACAAAGGCACCGATTACAGTGTCCGCGAATTGGGAAATCCTGCAGCGGCGGAAAAAACGACTTTTTCAATATTTAACAGCTTGTTTAAATAAGGTTGTCCAAAATTCGTTGTGGCAAGCCTGCGCTTGTCAGTCTTTAAGGCATAGAGTGTAGAATGAAGTCCTGCCAGATTCTACCCTGCGCTCTATTCCCATTATTTCCGTTTCGTATCCGGGGAAGGCGTTTTCGATATCCTCCAATATCGAAAGGTAAGCGCGCACAGGTTCGTCGTTCTTATCCCAAATTTCTCCACCGAAGATAAGCGGTATTCCCGGAGGATACGGTATTACTGCCGCCGCGGACGTCTTCCCCGCAACGCTCCGTACGGGCAGCATTTCCGTTTGCGAGTGCACAACCCTCTTAAACGCATCCGACGGGGACATGCGCATCTTTGGCAACGACAAAAACGAGCGGTACATCTTTTCCAGTATGCGCGATTCCGTCATTAAATTATGCATTTTGCAACAATGCTCCCTCAGCCTTTCATTGGCGTACGCTTCGGGATAGCGGTCGACGAGCTCGGGAATGGCAATTTTAAGGGGGGCGTCGGCGTCGTACATCCTCTTGAACTCGTCGAGGGCGGCCAATAGCCTCGTGTGCTGGGCTTCTTCTATTCCGAATGTATGCAGAAATAGAATCGAATAAAAGTCGGACTTCTCGCATATTATCCCGCGCGAAGCCAAGAAACGTGCAAGTATTTTTGCCGGGATTCCAAATTTGTTCGGGCTGGCTCTTGTGACGTCGAATCCCGGGGTTGTTATGGTAATTTTTAACGGGTCGAGCATTGCGCCAGAAGCCCCTTTAAACCCGTGCCAGTTTTCTCCGTCGGGAGTTATAGCCCAGGCCGATTGGTTATGGGCGAGGTATTCCGCGGGAACATCTTGGAAAGATATATTTTTATTGCCTATTTTTACAAATTCGGGTTGCCATACTCCAAAATACCAGTCTCCCCTCGACTCTGCGTACGACTTTCTTCCAGCGATAGTTTTGCGCAAATCTGCGGCGAGCGACAATGTCTGAAATGCGAGTTGCTGCCCGTGCTTTCCCATTATTGCCGCAGCAGCGTCGAGCGAAGCAATTATCGCGTATTGCGGTGACGTTGAGGTATGCATTGCGTAGGTTTCCTCTATCGCGCCGTATGGAATTTTTGTGCAGAGCCCGTCTCTTGTGTGGAGCATCGACCCTTGCGATAGAGCCGAAAGCATCTTGTGCGTGGACTGCGATACGAATACCGGCACGGACGCCTTTTGGCCGCTGAGCGCGAAAAATCCGTCGTATATCGGCGAAAATTTTGCGTGCGCAAACCACGCTTCGTCAAAATGCAGATTCGCCGCAGGCGGATTTTGTTCGAAGGGCAAAACGCTTGTGCACACGCCGTCGTAATTTGAATTTGTAATTGTTAAAATCCTCGGAAGCTCGCCTGCGGAGGCCCTTGCGCCAAGCGCTTGCGCTATGGATTCGGGCGGAATGGGCCCTGCCATTCCCATTTTATTTCTGAGTGGCGATATATACAGTGGATTCGCGCCTGAGGAAATAAGCGCATGGTAGATTGATTTGTGGCAATTTCTGTCTATTATGACGTCGTCTCCGCGGCTTGCACATGCGCCGAATATTATTTGGTTTGCCGCCGATGTTCCGCCAAGCACGAAGTATGTTTTGTCGGCATCAAAAACGCGCGCCGCGTTTTTTTCGGCTTCGCCCATTTTTCCGCTGTGGTTCAAAAGCGTGCCAAGTTCCTCTACCGATATGGATAGATCTGACTTGCAGATATTGTCGCCTACAAAATCCCTAAACTCGCGCCCTACTGGTGTGCGTAAAAAAAAAGCCCCTCCGTTGTGTCCGGGGGTGTGCCATGCGCTGTTGTTTTTTTCGACGTAATTTCTTAGCGCCTCGAAAAACACGGCTTTAATGTTTATGGAATCGCCCGATTTGAGCTTATCCGTCTGCGGTTGCGAAATTGTCGCGTCTGAATTTTTCATTTCCCGTATTGGGCCTCCGCGGCTTTTTTTTGGCTGCGCGGAATCTCATAAATTTTTTGATTGTTTTGTTAATGGTAAAATTCGTTTGAAAGTCAACTATTCATAGAGAATTTTTTTATTTTTAGACGTTGCAGCCCAAAAAAAGTTGCCATGCGCCTTCAGAAGTTGCTTAATTGTGAAATGAAGCGTTTTTTTCTTTCTCTGTTTGTATGCCTTCCGTTTGTTGGTGAGTGCTCGTATTTTAATCCAAAGGGAGGAGCTGCCGAAAAAACTGAAGGGCTTGTGGCATTCTGGGATTTTTCCGGCACTTTTAAATCAAGGGTCGGCGGCTTTGATATGGAGAGAAAGGGAAATGTCAAAATATCCGACGGCGGGCCTATTTCCGGTAAGTGCGCCGAGTTTGACGGCAAAAGTTATTTGACTCTTCCGTACTCAAAAACAGGCGCGCTGAATGTCAAGACGAACGAAGTCACGGTGGTCGCCTGGGTCAACTGGTCGGGAGAGGGCATAGGATTTGTTGGGGGAATGTGGAATGAATACCAAGACGGCGGGAAGCGCCAGTACGGACTTTTTGTTTCGCTTCCGTACTATAACGGAGGGGATCAAGTGTGCGGCCACATCTCAAAGACGGGCAAGCCTACGCCGCCTTTTCCGTTTTCGATAGACTATTCGGCGAGCCCACAAAAGGTCCCGCACGGGAAATGGGCATGCGTTGCGTTTACTTACGATGGCAAATATATTCGCTCTTATTTTGACGGCAAATTTAAAGCGCGCCCCAAGGAGCTTATAGACCATACAAAAGGTTTTCCAGGGTATCCCGACGGGGTTGTCCAGTCCAAAAATCCCTACTATTTCCCGGACGGCATAGGCGACAACGGCTCGGATTTCACGATAGGAGCCGTTCTTTTAAAGAGCGGAATGGGCAATTTCTTCAAGGGGAAAATAGGGGGGCTTGCCGTTTACAACCGCGCGTTGAACGATTCTGAAATTGCGGCAATTGCAGCCGAGTATCCTTTAATGTAATTTTTCGCATTCTATCGCTTAGCGCGCTTGCATTAGCGGCATAGGGCTGCGAGCCTTGTGCCGCAAGTTGCAATATACCAAACAATCCGCAACCGAATTTTATTTTAAAACGCGCCGCAGAAAAATCGCGGTCTGACTTTGCGTGCGATATCTGTATGGGCGGGCGGCATATGTATGAGCCGCGGCATCTGTATGTGCAGCGTGGCTACACATGTATGAGCAGCGGCATGTGTATGAGCGTGTCGCCTGCATGCTTGGCGGCGTTTTTTTAGGCGAAGTGCGCTGAAAAAAATCGGCGTATAATTTTTGCGCCAATAATAAAATGCGCATAAAGCAGATTTTTTTTCTGCCTTTGCCTCATACTGCAAGGCGCGCGCGAAATGCGGAGCCTTAAAAGGGCAGCGAGTAAAAAAATTTGCTAATCAGACTATCTCTTTGACAGGCACAAATTCCCTTAAAACTTTTTTAAAGTTTTCAACAGTTTCACGGGAAGTCGGCTCGACTCCCTCCAACTTGTAATCAAGCCCAAGCTTCTTCCATTTGCCGACGCCGAGCCTGTGGTAGGGAAGTAGCTCTATGCGCTCTATTTTATCGCCATACGGTTTCAGATAATTCCCGAGCATTTTTGCATACTCAGGCTCTGCCGTAATGCCGTTTATTAAGACGCACCTAATCCACAGCCTTTTATTTTTTTCGCATAAAAATTCGAGAAATCTTCTGGGTTTTTCAGGTGGGCGCCCTGTAAGCATAATATGCCCGCTTTCGTCCGCGTGCTTTACATCTAAAAGAAACATGTCGGCGAGATCCGCGACCCTTTTTATCTTGGCGTCAATGTCTACATATCCGCATGTGTCTATTGCCGAATGCACGGAATTTTTCCTCAAAATCTCTAAAAATTCCGTTAAAAAATCGGCTTGAAGGAGCGGCTCCCCGCCCGATACGGTGACGCCGCCTCCGGAGGCGTTAAAAAATGGAATATATTTTTTTATCTCCGAAAATATTTCTTCCGCCGAAAGCGTTTTTGCTTTTGTATCCGCCCATGTATCAGGATTGTGGCAAAAAAGGCATCTTAGCGGACAGCCTTTCAAAAACAGCACAAATCGTATTCCCGGCCCGTCGAGCGTGCCGGCTGTCTCGAAAGAATGTACCGCCGCCTTTGCCATTCGCGCAAGTGGCGCGGGCGCCCACAGGCGCCGCACCATTTAGAGCTTTGAGTGGAATGTTCTGGATATGACGTCAAGCTGCTGCGGGCGCGTAAGTTTTATGAAGTTTACGGCATATCCTGAAACGCGGATTGTAAGCTGCGGATATTTGTCGGGGTGGTCCATGGCATCTTCGAGAACTTCGCGCATCAGCACGTTTACATTGAGATGCTGGCCGCTCTTTGCCATGTATCCGTCGATGAGGCCGCAGAGGTTGCCGATTTTTTCGGATTCCGACTTGCCGAGGGAGTCAGGCAAAATCGTAAATGTGTTCGATATGCCGTCCTTCGCGTCCTTAAACGGCAGCTTTGCAACGGAGCATAGGGAGGCGAGCGCCCCGTTCGTGTCGCGCCCGTGGAACGGATTCGCTCCCGGTGCAAAGGGAATTCCCGCCATTCTTCCGTCCGGCGTATTGCCGGTCTTTTTCCCGTAAACAACGTTTGAAGTAATCGTCAGAATCGACTGCGTGTGTATCGCCTGCCTGTAAGTCGGCAGACGGCGGATTTTCTCCATAAAGCGCTTTACGAGATCCACTGCTATTGAATCTACGCGGTCGTCATTGTTGCCGTATTTCGGGAAATCGCCTTCTATATCGAAATCGACAGCTATGCCTTTTTCATTTCGGATAGGCTTTACTTTTGCGTATTTTATCGCCGAGAGAGAGTCTGTGACTACCGAGAACCCTGCTATGCCGCAGCCGAGCTTCCGCACTACATCCTTGTCCATGAAGGCCATTTGGGCTTTCTCGTAATAATATTTGTCGTGCATGTAGTGGATTATGTTGAGGGCGTTTACGTATGTGCGGCTCAGCCAATCCATCATTTTGTCGAACTTTTCCATTACCTTGTCGAAGTTAAGGACTTCGTCGGAAATCGGCTCAAACCCCTTCGCGACAAGCGCCCCCGTGCGCTCGTCCACTCCGCCGTTTATCGCGTACAGCAACGCTTTCGCAAGATTCGCGCGCGCCCCGAAAAATTGCATTTCCTTTCCTATTATGAGGGGGGATACGCAGCATGCAATGCCGTAGTCGTCGCCAAACAGCGGGCGCATTAGGTCGTCGTTCTCGTATTGTATGGAGGACGAAGCTATCGAGGTCTTTGCGCAGAATTCTTTAAAACCCCTCGGAAGCTTTTCAGACCAGAGCACTGTGATATTTGGCTCGGGCGCGGGGCCGAGGTTGGAAAGCGTATGAAGAAGCCTGAACGAGTTTTTGGTGACCATCGTGCGGCCGTCCGCGCACATTCCGCCGATAGATTCGGTCACCCAGACAGGGTCGCCGCTAAACAAGTCGTTGTATTCGGGCGTGCGGAGGAATCTGACCATTCTGAGCTTTATTATGAAATCGTCCATGATTTCCTGCGCTTGGGACTCGGTAATCAGGCCGTTTTCAAGATCGCGCTGCGCGTAGATATCAAGGAAGGTCGTCACGCGCCCGAGCGACATCGCCGCTCCGTTTTGGTCTTTGATTGCCGCAAGGTACGCAAAATACGTCCACTGGACAGCCTCTTTAAAATTCGCCGCCGGCCGCGAGACATCTATGCCGTAAGAGAGCGTCATTCTCTTGAGCGCTTCGAGGGCGTATATTTGCTCGGAAAGTTCTTCGCGCTCGCGGATTACTGTCTCGGTCATATCGAGATTGTCGCTGGAGGCTTTTTGCGCCTTCTTGTCGGCGATTAGATAGTCGGCTCCGTAGAGCGCAAGGCGGCGGTAGTCGCCTATTATTCTTCCGCGCCCGTAGGCGTCGGGCAGGCCCGTTATTATCGCGCTCTTGCGCGCGGCGAGGATTTCCGGCGTATAGGCGTCGTAGACTCCCGCGTTGTGGGTCTTGCGGTATTTTGTAAAAATCTTTTTTACGGTTTCGTCTTCTTTCAGCCCGTAGGCTTCGCAGGACGAATGCACCATTCTGTATCCACCGCAGGGCATTATTGCGCGGCGCAAGGGGGCGTCGGTTTGTAGCCCAACGATAATCTCGTTTTCCTTATCTATGTATCCGGCCCCGTGGGAGTCGACTTCCGACGGCGTCGAAACGTCCGCCGAAAGCAGGCCGTTGTTTTTGCGCTCCTGCTTCATTAGCTCGAGCACTTCTGCCCATATTTTTTTTGTTCTTTCCGTCGCGGGTTCGAGAAACGAATCGTCGCCTTCGTAGGGTACATAGTTCAGGCGTATGAAGTCCGACACGTCTGTGCCGCCGGTCCATGCGCCGCGTTTAAAGGAGTTCCATTCCTGTCTGTCTTCTTGTTGGGTCATTTTATTTTCTTGGCGCCGTGCGCCGGTATGTTTTTTTGCGCGATTGCTGAAAATTTTAAGTTTTACGCGCTGAAGTAAAATATCAGCGCGGCTAATGTTGTTGGGGCTATTGTTCCATAAAATAGATATTTTGGTGAAACACCCTCTTTAAAATGCGATTTCATAATGGATAGCCCCGCGAGATTCGGCGCGTTCGCTATCACTGTTAGGCCGCCTCCCGTCACCGCCCCGGCGACTATCATATATTTCATGGCTTCAGTAAAGCCCGGCACCAAAGATGCAAGATAGGTAATTGCCGCATTGTCGTTGAACGCCGAAAGCGCCATGCCCCCGATAAACAGCTCTCTGTTGCCTAAACTCATCAAAACGGGCTCTATCCACCAGCCTTGCAGGCTTCCGTGAACTACAAGTGCCGAGAGAAATATCCCCACGAGTATCGGAGATTTGAATTGAAGCTTTTTTTGGTAGATAGACGTGACGTCGCAAAAAGCAATAAAAGTCATAAGAGAAAAAATGAGCAGTACGGGGCTGTGCATTGAGAATATGGAAAATGCGAGGAATATCATATGAATCGCTCTAAGCCATGCGGGCGACGGCATTTCGCATACCCTTATTGAAGTGTCCGACTTCCTCCTTTGTTCGAGCAGCGCGAATTCTTTCCGGAAAATCAGGTAGTATAGGGCGGTCGAAGCGCAAATGGCGGCGACGGCTTTTAAGCCGAATGTAGATATCATATACATAGTGTCCCACCCCCAAGTTCTTGCCACCATAAGCACTGGTGGAGCCGCGAAGTGCGTGAGGGTTCCGCCAATAGATACAGACAGAAACAGCAGCCCTAAAGTTGCGTATTTTAACTTGTTTGAGGGCGAAAATTCAAAGAACTTTGATATCAACAGCGATGCCGAAATCGTAATTGCGGCAGGTTCCGTTATGAACGATCCAAGCACCGAACCTATGCAGATTGTGGAAACCCACCAAGCTCCCACTGTTCCGCCGCCGATTCCGGCGACTTTTTTTATCGCCCACGCGGCAGAGTCCACTATCGGCTTACTCGCCGATATTAGCATAATCGTCATTACAAATAGTGGCTCTCCGAACTTGTGTTCGTCGTATGTCATTGCGTCGATGTACGCCGACATGTTGTCCCAGCCGTAAACGTACCAGAAGCCCGCGAGCAACGGTATCAGCCACATCGCGAATATGACTTCGACTTCGCCGAGCAGATGGAAGATTTTTGAAAACAAGTCGCGCGTTTCGTCGCTTGCGTCGCTCAGATAAAATACGCCCGAGCCCTTCGATTCGTTTTTTATGAAGTGGGCGATATCCACAAAATATCTATGCGAAAAGGTATGGATTACCGCGCACAAGAAAACTGCCGTGGCGTACAGGTTGAAGGGGGCTATTTTCACTCTTTCGCAGAGCGTTGCCCAGAGCGATGCGGACTCCGGATAGCTTTCCAGGGGCAGGGGGTAGGGCAGCTCCGCTGCGTCGGCGAAAGCAATTTTCACTGACGCTACAATTATCGAAAAAATGAGGATATGCTTTTTCATTGCCCCTTTTGTTCCGAGGATTGCCGGTAAAGTTCCGCATCGAAACTCCATCTATTAAATCCGTATGACACTCTTATAAATTGACCGGTAGGTCAACTAAATCCGCTCGTATTTTTAATATTTTTTAATTCGTTTAAAATCAAGTTATTGCAAATTTAAAAAGCGTTGGTTCAAGACTGGCAAAGGGCTGCCTTGAATGCCTCTAAAAAAAGGACAGCAAATTTAAATTTCCCAGTGTGAAAAATTGCTTTTTTTTATTTTATTCTAGTCATTGTTGGCAAACTTTTTTAATGCAGTACCAAATTTTCCCTAAAAAATTTTAGCCTTGCCGATAAATTAGCAGTTGAAGCAAAAACGTTATTGCAAAATTGTCCGCACAAAAAATCTTGTGCTGAAATAGACAAAAATACGATGGATTCAACTGTAAGGTTTTTGCAATTTGCGCGGGAATTTTCAGATAATTTACTTCTTCCCGCTGGCGGCACTCTTTAGTGTAGCAATAAAATATGCAAAACCGTTTTATCGAATTTTTTTACAGGCATAACGCATTGGAATTTAACCAAAAACCAGTCTGGAATGAAAGTCATATAAGACAAAGCCAAAAAGTTAACCGCACTATTTCAGTATGAAAGTGCTGAAAACTTTTTATTCTCACCTGCAAAATCAGCTATTGCGCGCAACGGCGTTTCGCCCATGAAAAACCATAAAATTTTTAGCGCGCTATAAGCCCGCCGGCCTTTCGGAGATAAAATTTCGATTTTCCTCAAAATATTTCCGCGCCTCAATTCCAACAGACGAATTTACAACTAAAAAAACAGATTTTATAACTGTTTTTGCGTGCGGAATTTTCTGAAAGCTTATTTAAACTATGCCTTTCAGGGCAAATTTTTGTCTTGTGAAATTGCAGTTAATTGAAGGAATTTTCCAACACTTTCGGCGGGGAGAGAAAATGGATTTTAATAAAAACCATTTCCGCGATTCCCCGCCGAAATGCAGGGTTGCAGGGCAATTAGAAGTATCCGCCCTTTTCTGTGATTTGCTGTATGGATTGCCCTTCTTTTACCCACCCGAAGATTTTTTTCTCGTTGCTCTTAATTTCTTCGGCGCGGATTAGCACGTCGTAGGCAACATCGCGGGGGACAACGAGAACTCCGTCAATGTCTCCGAGAATCACATCTCCGGGGCGTATGAGAGCCTTGCCTATTAAAATCGGAACTTGGTAGTGCGTTATGAGGCAGCGGCCGAGGCTCCCGTTGGATATTCTGTATTTGTAGAATATAGGGAAATCGGCTTCAAGAATCTGGTGGGTGTCGCGTATGCCGCCGTCGATGCAGGCTGCTTTTACTTTTTTGCCCTTTGCGGTTGCGGTCATTACACCTCCCCAAAGAGTCGCTTCTTCGTCGCGGCTCGTGTCCCACAATACAAAGTGGTCTTCGCCGAGTTCGTCAAGCATTTGCGTCCTGAACTCCATTTCGCCGCGGATCATTACGTTTGGCGCGCTCTTGACTGTGAACGCGAATCCGGCGACAGTCCTGTATTCGCGCAGGGGTTTTATGTACCAAGGCAAGGCTTGGTTCAACAGGCAAAATTCCCTCATCACATCGTTTACCGCTCCCGTGTAAAGCTTTTCAAATCTCGCTAAAAGCTCTTTTGCGGGTATCGGGAAATCGCATGTTGGCTTGTATTCCCGCGTCTCGATTAGCTTTTCGAGATTCATCATTCCGACTTCTTTTTTATATTGGTCTACGCTCATTTTTTTGTGTGTTAAATGTTGGTGTTTGAGGTTTGTTAAAAAGTTAGAAACGAAGGCTTAATCCGCCGTCTACAAAGAAATCTGCGCCTGTTATGTATCTTCCGGCGTCGGAGCAAAGCAAAAGCGCGGTTGCCGCGCAATCTTCTGCGGTGCCAACATATCCGAGGGGAATATTGCTTTCCACGGCCTTCTTATAGTCGGCGTCCGCGAGGGCGTCGACGTTGCGGGCGGTGGCGATAGCGCCCGGGGCAAGATTGTTTATCGTAATTCCCATCGGCGCAAGGCGCGGCGCGAGATTTTTTACGAGGTTTACCAATCCCGCTTTTGATGCCGCATATACGCACATATCTTTGTGCGGCCTCGCCTGCTGGACTGAGCCGATATTCAGAATTCTTCCCCAGTGGTTCTTGGACATGTGCGGGACTACCTCCTTAATCAGTCGCAGGGTCGAGCGCAAGTTGACGTTTATTTGGGCTTCAAAATCTTCGTCTGTCACTTGATCGTACGGAGCGCGAACCTGCATTGACGCGTTTGCAACAAGTATGTCGGCAGGGACTCCGTTTGCTTCGGAAAAATCCCCCCATGCCTTTCCGACGTCGGCGCGGACGAGATCGAATTGCCATAGGTGCGCTTTCACGCCAAATTTTTCAGCGTCTGCCGCAGTTTGTTCGGCGAGCTTGGAGTGGCTTCTATAATTTATGACTACGTCCGCCCCGTATTCGGCCAAAGCGAGCGTTATCGCCCTTCCAATGCCTTGCCCGCCGCCTGTGACAAGGGCCGTCTTGCCTTTTAAATTAAACAGTTCTTTTATCATTTTTGTTTTGCTTAAAGTTATTCAGATTCCTCGCAATAATTTTTATTGAAGAAAAAGAGCATAGAAACCGCGACAAACGCAGAGCCCAGCAGGAATGCCGCCGAGAGCGACATTATTCCGGCGCTGAAACCTGCGATTTCCTTAATGTAGGCCATCAGCTTTGGTGCGACAGAACCCATTACGAATGCGAACGACAGGTAAAGCCCTGAGGCAGTCGCCCGATAGCGGGGCTCTATTACGTCAAACAGCGCGGCAAATAGGTTGGAGTCGTAGACGCCGCGGAAGAAGCCGAACCCCGCCATCGCCGCGCAACATATCCAGAAGTTGTCCGTATAACCGCATAGGAATATGAACGGAACCGCGAGAAACAGCCCCAGAAATTCCGCCCACATTCTCGATTGCTTGAATTTTTCTGAGAATGCGTCGGACAGTTTTCCGCCTATCATAACTCCGAAGAATGCGAACGCGAAGTGCCAGAGCATCGAGTTTAAGCCCGCCATTGAAAGCGACATTTCGTATTTTTCGTGCAGGTACGAGGGCATCCATGTGTTGTAGCCCACGTTTACAAAGCACTGGCAGGCAAAGGCGAGCGCGAGGCAATAAAAAGTCTGCTTTTTTAGAATCGCGCCGAGCATTTTTGAAAAGCTCGTCTTTTCGATTTTCTTATCGCTGCTTTCCGAAGGCGCCGGCATAGGGGTATTCTGCATTGCAAATATGCACAAGACAGCCCATACAACGCCTATCGAGCCAAATACGTAGAAAGCCGCCCGCCATCCGTAATGTTCCCCGATATACCCGGATATAAATCCGCTAGCTATTATTCCGACGTAAAGCGAAGTCTGATGTATTGAAAGCGCCGTCGCGCGCGTGTGGGAGTGCAGTTGGCTTAAAAGGGAAGTTGCCGCAGGGAAGTAGAACGCTTCGCCGCCGCCGGTCGCAACGCTCCTGAAAACTATCAGAAGCACTATTCCTCCGCTAAGGCCGGTGCAGAGCGTGCCGCCGCTAAATATTAGCAAAGACCATATTACTATCCATTTCCTGGATATTAAATCTCCGAGAAATCCGGATATCGGAACCAAAATTCCATAGACAGCTGTGAAAATCATGACAACATCGCCTATATCGTAGTCGGTCAAACCGAGGTCCGCCTTGATAAGGGGAATTACTGTGTTGAAAATCTGTCGGTCACCCTGGTTTAGAAAATAAGCGACCCACAGCAGCCCCACAAGGAACCATTTATACTGAAATAGGGAGTTTTTCTTCATAATTTATTCGCTTGTCCGGAAAATTTTTAGAGCCGATACGCCGCGCCTGAATGCGGCGCGGCGGCATATTAAAAACCGCTTGAATTATGACCAGCGGCGGTCGTTTGCCCATTCTTTGTCCCACTGGGAGGTATCCGCCCAGGCTTCGGGGAAGTCCTCGTGCAGCTTTTCTTTGATGAGGTCTTCGTTGAGAGATTCTATGCCGAGGCCGGGAGCGTTTGGAACGTCGATATAGCCCTTGTTTATGAGCGGCTTGGGAAGGCCGTTTACGAGGCTGTCCCACCAAGGCACGTCGACCGAGTGGACTTCCAGCGCCGTAAAATTGCGCGTTGCCGCCGCTACATGGACTGCCGCCATGCACGCTATCGGGCTTTCCGCCATATGTATGGCCATAGCCGTGTGGTGTTCTTCCGCAAGATCTCCGATTTTCTTAGTTTCGAGAATGCCGCCCGCCGTCAATATGTCAGGGTGGATTACTGCGAGAGCTCCTGATTCGAGCAGCGGCCTGAATCCCTCTTTCAGATATATGTCTTCGCCAGTTGCGAGGGGGGTTGTCGTGGCGTTTGCCATGCGGACGTATTGGTCTGTGTACTGCCACGGCACGGGGTCTTCCATCCAAGAGATATTGTATTTTTCGAGCCGCTTGGCAAGTTTGATGCAGTCTTCCACGGGAATATGCCCGAGGTGGTCTATTGCAAGCGGTATTTCATATCCGATTTCAGCGCGCACGTCGGCCATATATTTTTCGAGATAGTCGAGGCCCTTTTCAGTGATGTGTATTCCCGTAAACGGGTGCGCCGTGTTGAATAGGTCGTATGCTTCTCCTCTCATCGCGCGCGGGTCTATCGAGCCGTGGGGGGTTGAAAATACGGTCTTTTTATATTCGCGCATTTTTTCTAGGAATCCGAGCGGCGCGCAAAGCGCCCCATCGATATCCGTCAGAAGCTCTATTCCCAAGTCCATTTTTAGGAAAGTATAGCCCTGCGCCATGCGGTCTTTAAGGGCCTTGCCCATATCGCGGCCGCCGCCTTCGCTGTCGGTGTCGCAATATATGCGGATTTTGTCGCGGTATTTGCCGCCGAGAAGCTGCCATACCGGCACTCCCCACGCCTTGCCGGCGATGTCCCACAGGGCGACTTCTATGCCGCAGACTCCGCCTGCCTGGCGCGAGTCTCCGCCAAACTGCTTTATTCTATTAAAAATCTTTTCTACGTTGCAGGGGTTTTCCCCAAGTATGCGGCTTTTGAGCATTGCTGCGTACGTCCTGCTCGACGCATCGCGGACTTCGCCGTACCCGACGATTCCCTGGTTTGTGTATATTTTTATGAGTGTGCAGCGTTTGGGCGCGCCGTCTATGTCGGCAAAACGCATGTCAGTTATTTTTAGCGTAGAGGGATCTATTTTCATAAATGTTGTTTTTAGGCGATTTTCTCCCAAAAGAATTTTGCGTCAAGCAATGCCTTCTTGTAAAATAGTTAACTGTTAATTTACCCACAAATATAAAGTGCGAAATGCCTGCAAACATGAAGCACGAAAAAAACCGCCGTTTCAGGCGGTTTTTTTTTGCAGAAGGCGCGGACAATTTCACGGCCGCGCCGCCTTGCAAATGCGCTAATGCTCTATTTGCAAAGCACGGAATTTTTAAAGAATTTCAGGTTGTGGGAGAGAAGTTCGTCCAATGTATGCACTTTCCTCTTTACGCCCTGCTCGAGAACGAGCCAGCCTTTGTATCCGCTATCGACAATCGCTTGGAAGCACTTGTTGAAATCCTCCGGCTGCTTGGCTTCGTCGAAGAACTCGGCGTTTGCTTTTAGGTGGATTTGGGCTATGCGGTCTTTGCCGAGCTTTTTTATGGCGACGTCTGGCTGGTCTCCGGTCCACACTATATTGAGCGTGTCGAAGTACACTTTGACGTTCGGTTCGCCTATCATATCCAGCAGCTTGATGTTGTCTTCCGCCTTGATTGTGTTTTCAAGCGCGAGCACTATATTCTTTTTCGCCGCGTATTGCGCAATTTCTTTTAAACGCTTAACGAGCGGTTCGAGGCGCTCCTTGCGGAATTCCTGCTTTTCCTTCTCATAGAGGCTCGATTTCCCGAAGAAGGGTATCAAGATGTTTTCAGCGCCGAGCTCCGCAGCGTTGTCGATGATATTTTTCATGTATTCGACGCAGTTCTTGTCTTCCTCAAACAGGAATTTGTGGTAGCAGGGGACGCATATAGAGCAGACCTGCATGTCGAGCTCCTTCATTTTGCTCTTCATGTCGTCGATTTCCTTGCGGGAGTATCCGTTTTTGTCGTCCTGAGTGCCGCGTTTGTAGTGGTCGAGCTGGACCCCTTCGTATCCGGCTTTTTTTGCAGTCTCAAAAGAGCCTCCAAAGTTTGCGAATTTAAAGTTTTGCGCGGCGAATGCGGAGGAGACCGCCATTGCAGCGACAAGTATCAATAAGTGTAATTTTTTTATCATATGCGTTTAGTTTGTAGTTTATCAAACACTCAAAAGGGCGCATAGTCAAAGTTTATTTTTTTTATTTTGTGCGCCCTTGTGCCGCCTGAAAATTGCCGGTTTTGGGATAGGAGGCCCGGTGATTTTTTATAAAATAGTCCGCAAAGCCCCGCGCCGAAAGCCGGATTTCTTGCGGATTTTTTAATGCATTTTTATTCCTAAAATATTGCAATTTACGTTGGATTGCGCGAGAGCTCGCGCGGTTTGCGCGGCCGCTTTTGCAAGCCGTTAAAACTCGCGCGCTCTAATATTGATGAAAGTTCGGCAAAAGGCGCGCGGCTTTTCTGCTTTAATGAAACACGAGCGTTTTAAACGGCCTTGAGAAGCCTGCGCTGAAAGGAAAAGCTATCCGCAGGGCAGGGGCGGAAACGGCGCTATTGCCTAAAATATTTTTCGATTTGATCTTGCCCACTTTGCACATGTCGGACACGGCGGAAACTTCGCTATTGCCTAAAATATTTTTCGAGCGCTTTTGCAAAGTCCGCGCCAAGACCCAAGAGGTTTTCGCGCGTGATTTTTGTCCCCTCGTTTTCGGAGTAGGGAGTTTCAAACGACGACGTAAACTCTGCCTTCGGGTGTTTGCCTGTCCACACGGAAAAAGTCCTGCTCTTGATTGCGTTTCCCTTGTTCCAAAGTGTTCCGTATTTTACGTCCCAACCGCTCTTATGGACAATGCGGCCTTCGCCTTTCATGGTTTCAGACTCCAACAGACCGCTGAATCTGCGCAGATTTTCAAGCTTGGCGCCAAGGGTTCGACAAAATACGCGCGGTTGTTTGTATCGCTCTTGCCGCCCCTGAACATCCAAGGCGAATGAAGGTCGAGAGCTACGACTGTTTCTGCGGATTCCGAAGTCTTATTATACAAAGATTTGAAAGCGGCTACCGATGGATAGATTGGCGATTCAGAGTAGTCGCGGTTATGGTCGTGCGGTTTCCGCGATTTGCCTTGGTCGCCGTCGACGACGCCGTCGAGGTCCATAAACGGGACTGCTATAATCTCCGCGTCTTTAAGCAGGCTGGATTCTCCGCTTCCCTTTTTTGCAAATTCCCTTAAAATGCCCTCCATAACGTATGTGCCTGTGGATTCGCAAGCGTGGTGGCGGGAAGTTAGAAAGATTTTTAGTTTTCCGTCGGGATTGCCGAGAGTGTAGTAGTAATTTTGCCTGCCTTTGCGGGTCTTGCATAGCGGGTGTTTTTTTAGAGACGGAATCTCCTTTGCGAGCGCGTCGAAGTCCGCGGGCATATATGGTATGCAGAATGCGAAACGGGCTGAGTGTGCGTCTTGCGGTATCGACACTTTAAAGGAGGACGTATCCTTGCCGCGCTTGACGCAGCCGGCGCCGAGCCATTCCCAAGTTTTGCCGCCGTCGTAGCTTGCGGCGGGTCCGAACGAGCCTATTGGGTCGCCGTTTGCAAATTTGAATTCGAGTGTCTTGCCGGCGGCGCCGCTTACTTCAAAATTCCAATAGAACCACCATTCGGGCGTATCGCGCATTTGCTGCGCGATTTTTGCGCCGCTATTGCTTTTCTCCAAAACCTCTATGTTTCCCCCGGGAAAATCGGTGCTGATTTCAAATGCTGAAACCATGCAGCATAGGCTTAGAACAGGTATTAGTGCTATTTTCTTAAACATTGCAGTTTATATTTTATAGTTATTGTATTTTAAATTAAAATATGCCACCTTTCAAGCGTATCCCGAAGCTTAGTGGGGGCCTGGCTGAGATTTTTTATTCTACAATCCTCATGGAGGTTGGATAAAAAATTTTTCAATTCTACCGTTGCTTAATAAATTTGCCAGTGGTTTTCCCATATTGAAAAAATTTGCGAATTACTGCCCAAAATATTCGGCAAGCGCTCCCGCGATGTCGGCTCCGAGCCCGCGCAGATTTTCGGGAGTGACTTCGACGCCCTGATTGTCGGTGTATGGAATTTCTATCGATGCCGAAAATACGGACTTTGGATGCTTTGACGACCATGTCGTGACAGTCCTGTCTTTCTTGTCGCCGGCATTGTTGTTTGAAGCCCCGAATTTGTAGTCCCATTTCTGCAGGTGTTTGAGCGAGCTTTTACCGGAGGCCAGAGTTTTTTTCTCCAATATGCCGCTGAATTTTCGCAGGTTGGATAGGTTGTCTTTAAACTGGGGCTCGACGACATACGTGCGGTTGTCTTTGTCGCCTTCGACCCCCTTATATATAAAAGGCGCGTGGAGGTCTATGAGAACTGTCTTTTGGGATTCCCCGGCCTTTTTGTTGTAAAGCTTTTGAAAAGCGGCTACCGAGGGATAAATGGGAGAGTCTGAGTAGTCTCGGTTATGGTCGTGAGGTTTTCTATATTTGCCTTGGTCGCCGTCGAGAACGCCGTCGAGGTCCATAAATGGGACTGCTATTATTTCGGTGTCTTTTAGCAGGGCGCAAGATGGAGTTGAATTTTTTAAAAATTCTTCGAGTATTCCTTGCATTGCGTATGTGCCTGTGGATTCGCAAGCGTGGTGGCGCGAAGTCAGAAAGATTTTTAACTTTCCGTCGGGATTGCCGAGGGTGTAATAATAATTCTCTCTGCCTTTTTTCGTCTTGCCAAGAAAATGTTTTTTTATAGCTGGGGCTTTTTTTATGAAGGCGTCGAAGTCAGCTGGCATATACGGAATGCAGAAGGCAAAGCGCACGTCTTTTGCGTCTTTGGGGAAGGAAAATTCAAAGGACGATGCGCTTTTTCTCCGCTTTACGCCGTCTGAGCCGAGCCACTTCCATGTATGGCCGCCATCGAAGCTCGCGGCGGGGCCGCGGAAGCCTATGATGTCTCCGGAATTTACAAAGTTAAAAATTATTGTTTTGCCTTCCGCGCCCCGCACCCCAAAGTTCCAGTAAAACCACCAGTCGGAATCGCGGTAGTCTTGGGTGATGGTGGCTTTATTGCCGGTTTTTTCCACAACTTTTATATTTCCTCCGGGAAAGTCGGAATAAATTTCGTAAGATAGCAATTCTAATGCAAATGCGGCAAATAGTGCAAAGGCAAAAATACGTTTCATATTTTTTATAAAATATGCCAAAAGGCGATGATTGCAATATATTTATCCGCCTTGACTTTGCCTGACTGAAATTTTATATAAAATCTATTATGCATATGCGTATTAAAAATGGACTTTGCGTTTTAATCTTGTCGGCGTTTTTGTCGCTCGAAGCAGTTGCGGCCGCTCAGGGTGGCGGTGCGCGATACACTCTCGACGATTACAGAAACTACTACGGCTCGTGGGCTGGAACTTCCGCGCGGGAATCTTTGATATTTGCCAAAAATATGGGATACCGGTATGTATTGTACATTCCCGGAATGGAAAATTTTAAGGAGTCCGACGGCTTGCTGTTTGTGTTGGAGACGCCCGAGTATATGACTTACAGCCGCACGATAGACACAAAGAAAAAATATTCAAAAAAACAAATAGAGGAGTGGGAGTCGATTTGCGCGATGAAAGACGCCTCAAAGCCGTTCCCGGAAAATATGGCAAGCGGCTGGTTCTGGGATTGGTGGACGGCGGACATCACAGGCGACAACAACCAACATTATTCGTCTTTCAGCCTTCAACTGAACTTCCAGAAGAAGTCGGTGATAGACAGGACAGTCCGTAGAATATTCGAGCGCGCAAAAAACATAATGGCTAAAAACCCGAAGTTCAGGCTCGGCGGCTGCTCATGGGACGTACCCGACCCAACGGGGGATTTTTATGGAAAATCTCCGCAATGGAAGCGTCCGCGCCAGGTAAGCCTCGAATTTTGGACGGGCTCCGACAGCGTTTCGGCTCCAAAAGGCGAAAAGCTCGACTACCCGACCTATTCCGAGGGGACAATGCGCTACCGCTGCGCCCTCAGAAACGAGCTTCGCAAGCTCAATCCCGACGTAAAATTCATAATGGATCCGTGGCTTGTCTACCGCGATTGCGTAAAGCGCATTCTGGACGGAGGATTCAATAAACCGGAATTTGAAGGAGCCATGCCCGACCTTGCGATGTCGGAATCGCCGTCGGAGGACTTTGCGGCAGACAACCGCAATTTTGAGGGCGGAATACTCGACGCTTCCACAATCGCGACTTCAAGCGATCTTTCGGCGTACGACTTTGCCCGCGAAATTCGCAATATAGGGCTCGCCGCGTCTGTCGGATCATGGAGCGCATGGTTTGGGAACCCGTGTCCGACAGCAAAGAGCATAAGAGACATTCCTCCGCGCCTAAAAATAACGCGCGCGCTCGCCACATGGGAGAATTTGAACAATACGCCGCTTTCGGAGCGCAAATGGGACGCCGACGAAAACGAATATTCATCTCCGACAGCCCACATGGATAAAAATTGCGTGTGGGCAGTGCACCCCGAAACTAAGCGCCTGTTCTTTTGCATGACTACCCCAGATGGGGAGGTTGAATTGCCAGAGGGCTTCGAGGTGGAAAAAATATATGTTCTCGATTCGGTCTTTGGAGAGTACCGATGGCCTAAACTCGATAAAATTTTCGAGTTGTCGGACGGAAAAATAAGCCTGAAAAAAGGCTCGGAATATGTTTGCGGCGAGGGATTTTCCGCAATTCTAAAAAAGTCTGAAAAATAGCGCCGGCATTTTGGCATTGATATGTTGACAGCCGTTTGCGCAGGGTGTTTATTCCCGCACATGCAAGAAATTTTTCCGGACGCAGAAAAAGTTGCGGGCATTTTAAGGAAGCGCCTGAGCGCGCGCGGCATTGAATGTGCCGCAATCGTCGAGGAGTCGCTCGGAAGCACAAATTCCGAGGGAGTGAGGATCTTAAAGTCTGGGCGGAGCGCGCCGTTTGCCGTTATTGCGCTAAACCAGATTTCCGGCCGTGGTAGACTCGAGAGAAAGTGGTTTTCAAAAAGGGGGGCGTCCGTCGCATTGTCGGTATGCGCCGAAATAGGCAGGACTGCCGAGGAAATGGAGTCGTTTACCGTGAGGGCGGGGCTTGGCGTCTGTTCCGAACTGAAAAAACTCTGCGGGGCAGAATTGTTTCTAAAATGGCCTAACGATATTTATTCCCGCGAGGGGCGCAAAATTGCCGGAATGCTCGCAGAACTCGAATTATCGGGAAATTCGGCGTTCGCTGTTTTTGGAATTGGCATAAACGCTGACTTCTCCAAACTTTCGGACGGGGAGCTGCCCGAGGAAATTCGCGGTTCGGCGGGAGATCTTTTCAGCCTGTCGATTACGCGCCCGGAGCTTGCGGACATCGCGGTTGCCGCAATAGGGGGCGTGTTGAAAGCGCCCGAATATCTGGGGAAAGTTGGCGAGTCTTTTGCGGAGGTTGACTGGCTGCTTGGCAGGAGTGTCGAGGTGTGTGTCGGCAACGAAGCTTTTTGCGGGACGGCGCGCGGGGTGGACGCGCGGGGCAGGCTTAGGGTGGAGCTTGCAGGCGGCGAAGAGCGGCTCGTTTGCGGCGGTGAGGCAACCCTTAAAAAAAATTGGAGGGTGGGGCTATGAATAAATTAGAAAGAAAGCCCGGAAAGCCCCTTGCATGGATATTGGCGGCGCGGCCAAAGACGCTCGCGGCAGCGGCGGTGCCGGTGACAGTTGGATCATGCCTGGCATATGCAGACGGAGCTTTTTCGGCGGGAGCGTCGGCGCTATGTTTTGGATTCGCGTTTTTGATGCAAATTTGCGCGAATTTTATAAACGACCTCATAGATTTTAAAAAAGGCTCCGACGGGGCTGAGCGCATAGGGCCGAGGCGCGCGTGCGCGCAAGGCTGGATATCCCCGTCGTCGATGGTGCGCGGGATTGCGGTTTGCGCGGCTTGCGCTTGCGCGTGCGGTTGCGGACTTCTATTTTACGGCGGAATCGAGCTTATAGCAGTCGGCGCAGCGTGCGTGCTGTTTGCGTATTTGTACACCGGGGGGCCTTTCCCGCTTTCGGAGAGGGGGCTTGGGGACGTTGCGGTTGTCGTATTTTTCGGCTTTGTACCGGTGTGTTTTACGTATTATGTAATGGCGCATTCAGTGGGCGCAAAGGTTTTTGCGGCGTCTTTGGCTTGCGGGCTTGTGGTGGATACTCTGCTTATACTGAATAATTACCGCGACAGAATCCAGGATTTCAAAAATGGGAAGATGACAACTGTGGTAATCTTTGGCCCGAAAGCGGGGGGGGGTATGTATCTTTTATTCGGCGTTGCCGCGTGCATGATATGCTCTTTATTTGCGGGCAACCTGTGGGGCGCGCTGCTTCCGCAGGCGTATTTGCCGTTGCATGCCGCGGCATGGCTTAAAATGCTCTCGGCGAGAACCGCCGGAGAATACGGGAAGGCGCTTGCGATGACTTCCGCTAATATGGCGTTATTCGGTTTGCTTCTCGGAATCGGCGTAGCCTTGCCTTCGCCGTTTTGAGATTGAATTTCTTTCTTTTTCGTGCTGACTAAATTATTTTTTCTGATTGTCAAAAATCCGCAGTCCGCGGGGCGGAGTGGGGCGCGTTTGCATACGCAGGAGGTGCCGACTATAGTTTTTTAGGTGCGGGGTTTTCGCAATTCCGATAAAGCAGGCATACGCGCGGCTTCGGTAAAGCGCGCCGAATGCGCAATTCCACTAAAATGCGCCGATTGCGTGGTTTCGGTAAAGCGCGATGTTTTGCAATTTTGCCAAAGTGGACGGGTTCCGCGATTCAGCAAAAGCGTGAGGCTTCGAGGTCCCAATAAAGTGGTCAGCCGCATGTTTTCGCTAAAGAGCGCCGAATGCCCCGCGCTTTTTAGGCGCGAGGTCGCGCGGCTTTAGCAGAGCGCGAGGTTTCTCTATCCCTCTAAATCGCTAAGCCGCGCGATTCTGGTAAAGCGCCCAACTACACAGAGAGGCCGCAGCTTTTTTTTATGATAACTTTTTGATTTTTGCAATGTGCGGGCGGCGGATTTTTATGGCAGCCGCACTCGCAATGTGCAGGCGGCATATTTTATGCGGTTTGAGCTTCCCAAAGATTTTTTTTCGGAAAGAATTTATGCCGCAGCGCGCATTTGCCGCCAATTTACTTTTTTTCGCCGCGCTCGGTGGAGAATGGCGGGACGGGGTTGCCGTCAGAGTCGAACAGGCAGACGTCCGGCTTTGCCCACGGTTTCCACAGGTACCTTACGCCGTCTATATTTGAGCCGTCGGGAGATTTTAGCATTACTTTTCTTCCCTCAAATTTTCCGTCCGCAGCAATCCATTTTCCGCCAGATAGAATTTCAAAGCCCCTGCATTCTCCGCGGCATTCGAGGCCTTTTTTGTATTTAAATTTGACTGTTGCGGAATCCCCGCGGTAGTCAACTCCGCGCAGCGACGGAAAGATTTTTCCGCTTTTTGCGAAGGCGGCTTTTGCGAGCCGTTTGCCTATCTCAACCTTGTCGTGCGGGTGGACGTCGTTTTCCTCCCCCGTATCTATGGAGCAAATCATAAATACGTTTGAACGTTTCTTTGCAATGCTTTCCTGCTCGGCGCGCGACAGCTCCCATTTCCAGCCTTTGTACGAGGGCAGCTGGACGAATAAAAACGGCATATGGGGAGCTATGAAAACGCTTCTCCACTCGTTTATGAGGCCCTCGAATTTTTCCGAAAAGCCGTCGTAGGAGTCCGATTCCCCCTGGTACCATATGGTTCCCCTCGCGGAATATCCGCGCAGAGGGTTTATTCTCAGGTTAAAGAGCATGGAAGGGGTTGACCATTTGTCGGGCGAGTCGGGCCACGGCGCGAGGAACGGCGCAACAGTCCAAGCTGGCGGGGGGGCTTTGCCTTCTGCCTTCGCCTTTTTTACGCGCTCGTCGTATGTGCGCACTTCCTCGTCGAATTTCGCCTTTTCTTTTTTGTAGTCGTATTTTTTTGAGCGCTCGGCAAATCCCTTTCTCTCCTTTTCAAAGAAGGGCGAAGTATTGTAGGTTTGCCTGCTCACCCATGCCGCCATTCTTGTGCCGGAGGTTCCGGTGTAAATTATCCCGACGGGCATTTTTATTTTTTTAGAGAGTTCCGCTGCAAATATGTAGGGTATTCCTTGCAGCCTTCCAGCGTTCTTTGGGCTTGGAATTATCCACGAGCTGCCTTCCGGAAATTCGGTTTCTGGATTTTTGCCAATTCCTTCGGCGCTAAACATTTTGTTGCTTGAACCTCCCTCTAAAAAGTATCTTACGTTTGAGCCAGATGCCGATTCTATATATTCTTCCGCGCCATCGACTCCTTTGAGAGAAAAGTCCATGTTGGATTGGCCTCCCGCAATCCATATTTCCCCAAACAGCACGTTGGAAAAGGTTTTTGCTAATTTGGAATTTTCATATATTTTGACTTCATGAGGCTCGAAAGAGCCATTCGGCGTTCCAATAGGAATCATCCATTTGCCTTTTCCGTCGGCTACTACCGAGGATTTGTTCCCGCATATTTCGATTTCTACTTTTGCGTTCGGTTCTGATGTCCCCCATAATCTCGCGTAGTTTTGCTGCAGCATCATGCCGTCCGAAAAAATGGCGGGGGTTTTTATTTCGGCATGCGCGCAAAGGGCTGCGAAAGCGGATATTAACGTAGTAAAATACAAAAGTTTCATTCTTAAATTATTTGGAAAATTTGGGAAAATTTCGAGAATAAAAACGAATAAAATTTTTATTGAAGCCACATGAAAAAATGACATTATGTTTTGCCTAATATGCGCTGCGGATTATCCGCGGCGCGGAGTTAATTACAAATATATTGCTGTATGAAAAATAAGTTGTTGATTTTTGCATTATCCGCTCTGTCGGCAGTGATATGCGGTTGCTCTACGCTCATTCCGGACGAGCCGTACGACGTAGTCGTTTACGGCGGAACTTCGGCGGGAGTGACTTCCGCGGTCCAGGCGGCGAAGTCCGGTAAAAAGGTCGTATTGATTGCGCCTGAGGGAAGGCTTGGGGCGATGTCGAGCTCGGGGCTCGGAATGACGGACTCCGGCAAAACTGCCACAATCGGAGGGTTGTCACGCGAATTTTACCATAGAATATGGAAGGAATACCAGAAGCCCGAAACTTGGAAATGGCAGAAGCGCGAAAACTTTAAGGCCAGAGGCCAGGGCACAAAGGCAATCGACGACGAACACAAAGTTATGTGGATATTCGAGCCTTCCGTCGCTGAAAGGGTATTTGAAAATTGGATAAAAGAACACAAAAACATAAAGCTTGTAAGAGGCGAATGGCTTGACAGGGAGTCGGGCGTAGAGAAGAACGGAAGCAGGATTGTCGCGATTTCCACGCTTGAAGGCAACAGGTATCCCGGCAAAATGTTTATAGACTGCACCTTTGAAGGCGACCTCATGGCGGCGGCAGGGGTAAAATATTTTGTCGGCCGCGAAAGCAACGCGCAGTTCGGCGAGGACTACAACGGTTTCCGCGCTACAAACGAACATAACGGCCACCGCTTCCTATCGCGCGTGGACCCATACAAGATAAAGGGCGACAAATCCAGCGGGCTGCTCAAATATATAAGCCCTGAACCCCCGTTGGCGGACGGCGTTGCCGATAAAAAAGTACAGGCGTACTGCTTCAGAATGTGCCTGACGGATGTTCCTGAAAATATGGTTAAAATCGAAAAGCCCGAAGGCTACAATCCCGAAGATTACGAGCTTGGCGCGCGCTACTTTGAGGCGGAACCCAAAGCCTGGCCGCTCATAATATCGAGAATGCCCAACGGCAAGACGGACATAAACAACCGCGCCGCATTCAGCACCGACTTTATCGGCGGCAACTACGAATGGCCTGAGGCCTCATACGAAAGGCGCAAGGAGATTTTTGACGCCCATCTCAACTACCAAAAGGGCTTGATGTACTTCTTCCAAAACGACCCCCGCGTGCCCGAAAGCACCCGCAAGGCGATAGCCAAGTTCGGGCTTTCCAAAGACGAGTTTGAGTCCACCGGTCACTGGCCGTTTGCGCTGTATGTCCGCGAAGGGCGCCGCATGGACGGTGAATATATCATGACCCAGCACGACTGCCAAAACTCCCGCACGACTCCGCGCCCCGTCGGAATGGGCTCCTACACGCTCGATTCCCACAACACTTCGCGCTACGTCACCAAGGAGGGATACGTGCAAAACGAGGGCGACGTGCAGGTCGGCCTGAAAGGTCCGTATAAAATTGCATACGGCGCGATAATCCCCAAAAAGGGGCAGGTTGACAACCTGTTTGTGCCGGTAGCGTGCTCTGCCACGCACATCGCGTATGGCTCGATACGCATGGAGCCTGTGTTTATGATACTCGGGCAGAGCGCCGCGACGGCCGCAGTGCAGGCTATCGACGATAAATGCGCCGTCCAGGACGTCGACTACGCAAAGCTTTCCAAGACGCTTGAGAAAGACGGACAAATATTGAATATGTCTTTGCAGACGCCCAATAAGAATTAATCATGTTGCGCTTTTTATGCATATTTTTCGCCGCGCTGACCGCTTTATGCGTCGGTGCGCGCGAAAAATGGACCGAGGCCGAAGCAAACGCATGGTATGAAAGCAAGCCCTTTATGGCCGGCTGCAATTTCGTTCCGTCCGACGCTTCAAACCAAATAGAAATGTGGAGCTCTTCGACCTTCAATCCGAAGCTGATAGACGCCGAGCTTGCAATGGCGCAAAAGCTTGGCTTCAACACAATGCGCGTGTTTTTAAGCGACGTCGTGTGGAGGCACGAAGGGCAGAAGTTCTTTGAAAATGTGGATAAATATCTGCAAATAGCCGACTCGCACGGCATAAAAACCCTGTTTGTATTTTTCGACAGTTGTTGGAATCCGGTTTCAAAATACGGCAAACAGCCGGAGCCGAAAGGCACGCACAACTCAAATTGGCTGAAATCCCCGCCGTTCAAAGTTCTCGCGGACGACTCGGCGTGGGACTCTTTGGAAAAATACGTGAAGCAGACGGTTTCGAGGTATGCCGACGACCAGAGGGTAATCGGCTGGGACGTCTTCAACGAACCGGGCAATATCGGTATTTCGGTAGACCAGAACGGCGCTTTGAAAGGCGATTTGAAGATGTTTGAGAGAACCGAAAGGCTCTTAAAATTGTCGTTCGAGTGGGCGCGGTCAGCCAATCCGTCGCAGCCGATTACGGCGGGAGTGTATACTTCCGACAATTCTCCGGTTGGCAAAGTTATGAATCCGATTCAGCTTAAAGAATCGGATATTATAAGCTTTCATTGCTATGGTGGAAAAGGCTCTCTTGTTGCGCTTATAAAGAAGCTTGGGAAGTTGAACCGCCCAATGTTTTGCACCGAATATATGGCGCGCCCGTACAGCACTTTCGACCCGTGCCTCGGCGTTATGAAAGATCATAAGGTTGCGGCATACAACTGGGGGTTTGTAAACGGGCGGACGCATACAGACCGGCCGTGGAGCATGCTGGAAGGCAAATACCCAAAGGGAAAGTGGTTCCACGACGTGCTTAAAGCCGACGGCTCGCCTTACGACCAAAAGGAGGCGGAGTATATAAAGAAAATAATGGGAGTGTCGAAAAATTAACTGCGGGGCTCTCCAAAAAAACTTTTCTGTTTTTGCGCTCTGTACTCATAATCTGCGGGCTCTGTTTTACAGGAAGATAAAAGAAAAATCCCGCCAAAAATTAAGCCTTAAAAACAAAAAAACGCCGAAATGTAATTCGGCGTTTTTTTTGCGCGTTTTAATATCCAAGCCGCAGAATAATGCAGATTAATCGGAATATGCGCGCAAAAAATTAAAATTTTTGCATAAGTTCGATTGGCACTCCGCCGTCTTCTATTATAAAGGCGGCTTTTAAGTTCGGAAACGGCTCAAACGGAGGAACCAATATTTCAGCCCCTTTGAGTTCAGCTTCGATATCGTCCACAATATATGCTATGTGGGTGGCCTTTTTTAGAAGCTCGGGCATTGGGCTGCCTTCCTCAAAGTATAGAAATTCTATGTTGTTTTTTGTGTCCGCCGGATCGGTGACGAAAAGTTTTGCACCTTCAAGGTACGCGGCTTTTTCGGGTTTCTTGTCCGTCGGGATTCCAATATGCGCAAGTTTTCTCATAGTGGACCGGATTTTTTATTTTTTTTAAAAATCGGGCAAGCAAATTCTGCGCGGAGCTTTTTAGTGTTGTAATAATGAATGCGTGCGGTAAGTTGTCCGAATATGAAAAAACTTTTTTGTGTGAGTTTGCTTTCTTTGGCGCCGTTTTTAGCGGTTGCGGAAATCTCCGATTCGGACTCGGCGGACGCCGTGGCATGCGTCGGCAGAATTGTGCCGGGGGCTAGAATTTCTAAGCTCGCAGCCCCGTCGCTCGGAGGCGCACAGGCTATTGTCGAAACGCTTAATATACGCAAGGGCGGATTTGTTGAAAAAGGGCAGATAGTTGCAGTTCTGCGGGGCGCCGCCAAAGCGAAGGCCGCATTCGAGCGCGCTGAAAAATCACTCGCCGCCGCAAAGGCGAATTCGGATATGAAAACTTTGCAGCAGGAGAATTTTATAGCGGATCTCGAAGGGTCGTTCGACCAAAACCGCAGGGTTCTCGACGAAAAGGATCCGCCGCGCCGCGAGCGCGAGCAGATTGAATACGAGCAGGAGTCCCTCGCAAGAAAAATAGCCCAGGCCAAGTCGATGCTTCCGCATGTTAAAAAGACCCAGGAGCTTGCCGTCGCCGAGGCCGAGGCGGCCCTTGCTGAAGCGAAGGCGGCGTACGCCGAATACGAAGTTGCCGCCCCGATTTCCGGCGAGGTTGTCGAGTGCAATGTAGTGGAGGGCGAAGCCGTCGGAATGGAGGGCATTTGTGAAATTGCCGATACAAAGACCATGTATGCTGAAGCCGAGGTATATATTTCGGACATATCGAAAGTGGCGGTAGGGGACAGCGCGGAAATATCTTCCGACGCTCTCGGAGAGCAAAAGTTTTCAGGAAAAGTTGTTCAAATTTCAGCGTATGTTAAGTCGAACAGGCTTTTTAGCAGCGATCCGAGCGATTATTCAAACCTTAGGGTTGTAGTCGTTAAAATTAAAATAGACGCCCCGGAAAAATTCCGAAACCTGATAGGCTCGCAGGTCAATATCCGCATAATTGTGAAGAAATAATCGGCGCGTCAAAAAGTGCATAAAAATCGCAAAAGTTTTTTAGAAAGGCTGTTCCCGCTAGGCATTCCAATCGCGTGGGAGCAGCTGTCGGGCGACAAAAAGCGCTTTTTTGTGGCGCTTTTGGGAATAACGTTTGCAGTGGCAATGATGCTGTTTCAGATGGGGCTTAGAAACGCCCTGTACAAGCAGGTCGTAGGCCCCCTCGAGCTCCTAGACGGGGAAGTCGTAATCGTGGGGGCGAACTACGAATACTTTGGCGTCGGAAAGGGGTTCGCGCAGATACGGATGTTTCAGGCGCTCGCAGACGAAGATGTCGCGTCGGCTACCGGCATAAAACTCGGGTGCATGTCGTTTAAAAATGTGGACGACGGCCGCGAGCGCGATATTTTTGTCATAGCTTTCGACCCTTCAAAAGACGTATTTTTGTCCGACGACATAAAAAAATCGCAAGATTATTTAAAACGCGACGGCGCGGTCTTGTTCGACCGACTCTCGCGCTCGCAGTACGGCAAGGTTGCCGAAAAATTTGAGAGAGAGGGTGCTGTAAGGACGGAGGTCGCGGGGAAGCGGGCAATGATCCGAGGCCTCGTAAAAATAGGCGCGACTTTTGCGGCCGACGGAAATGTGCTGATGAGCCTGCGGACTTTCTCCGATATATGGAATGAACCGGAAGGCGTTTACAGCGTCGGCGTGCTGAAGCTTCGCGATGGCGCAAATCCCCAGAAAGTCGCGGAAAACCTTGAAAAAATACTCCCTTCCGACGTGCGCGTTATGACGAAGGAGAAATTTATACAGAACGAAAAAAACTATTGGGCGGAGCGCACCCCGATTGGATTTGTCATTGGGGCGTCCATGGCGGTCGCAATTTTTGTCGGGGCTGTAATTGTATATCAAATACTCTACACAGACGTCACGGACCACTTGTCGGAATATGCGACTCTTAAAGCAATCGGGTTTGGGGATTCCTTCTTTGTATGGATAATAGTGCAGGAGTCTTTCATACTTTCGATTATGGGATTTGTCCCCGGAACTGCGCTTGCGGAAATTTTATACGTGCTAACGCGGAGTGTTGCGGGAATGCAGACCTACATGGCCCCATCGAGCCTTGCGATTGTCTTTGGTCTATCGCTTTCGATGTGCCTCATAGCCGGTTTGCTCGCCACGCGCAAATTGCGCAAGGCAAACCCGGCCGATATTTTTTAAACGCCAAACGGCGAAACGATAATGGATACGAGAAAACTTTTTTTAGACAACCCTTCGCGCAGAAGAATCTACGCGGAAAAAAACGGAATTAAAGTCGGGCTTGCGGAAATCGCGCTGACCCCGACGCGCTGCGGAGGCTCTTGCAGGCCGAATCCCCCTGTGCGGATTTACGATACGGCCGGTGCGTGGGCAGACGAAAATTTCCACTTCGACCCCTCAAAGGGCCTTCCCAAAATCCGCGAAAAGTGGCTTGAACGGCGCGCCGACACGGCGGTTGTCGGGGCTTTGGGCAATTCGGATAAAAATCCCTTCGGAGGAAGACCTATCCGCAAGGCAAAGGCGGGCTGCCGGCCGACCCAAATGCACTATGCAAAAAAGGGCATCGTCACGCCCGAAATGGAGTACGTTGCAATCCGCGAAAATATCGCCGCCTTAAACGGGCTCGAAAATTCCCTTTCAGCGGACGCCCCGCGCTCGTCGCTTCGCATTCAGCACCCGGGAACTTGGTTTAAAAAAGATTTTTGCATAACGCCGGAATTTGTAAGGGACGAAGTCGCGCGCGGGAGAGCGATAATACCCGCCAACATAAACCATGCGGAGCTCGAGCCTATGGCAATCGGGCGCAATTTTCTCGTCAAGATAAACACAAATATCGGCAACAGCTCGATGGCGTCTTCCATAGAGCAGGAAGTGGAAAAAATGCTGTGGGCGATAAAATGGGGCTCGGACACTATGATGGATTTGTCGACGGGCGCCGACATATTCGACACTCGCGAATGGCTGATACGCAACTGCCCCACTCCCCTTGGCACCGTCCCGCTGTATGAGGCTCTCGAACGGGTTGGGGGGGTCGCAGAAGACCTTACTTGGGAAATATACCGCGACGTGCTCATCGAACAGGCGGAGCAGGGGGTTGACTACTTTACCATACATGCGGGCGTTCTCAAAAAGTTTCTGCCTGCGGCTGCTGACAGAATGGCCGGCATAGCTTCACGCGGAGGCTCGATAATGGCCAAGTGGATTATCTCGCACAATAAAGAGAATTTTTTGTACGAGCATTGGCGCGAGATATGCGAAATAATGGCCGCCTACGACGTCTCATTTTCAATCGGAGACGGACTCCGCCCTGGCGCCATTGCCGACGCGAACGATTCCGCGCAGCTTGGAGAGCTAAAAGTTCAGGGAGAACTCGCAAAAATCGCCTGGGAAAACGATGTGCAGGTGATGTGCGAAGGCCCCGGGCATGTGCCGTTCCAGCTTATTGACGAAAATATGAAAAGCCAGCTCGACTGGTGCGCGGAGGCTCCTTTTTACACTCTCGGGCCGCTCGTTTCTGACATCGGGGCGGGGTACGACCATATCACTGCAGCTCTCGGCGCGTCGGCGATAGGACTCGGCGGAACTGCCATGCTGTGCTATGTGACTCCGAAAGAGCATCTCGGACTTCCTGAAAGAGAGGATGTTCGGGAGGGCGTTGTTGTCTTCAAGCTTGCCGCGCATGCAATCGACATAGCCAAAGGTCACCCTGCCGCGCAATACAGGGACAACGCAATGAGCCTTGCCCGCGCCGAGTTTAGGTGGGAGGATCAAATAAACTTATCGCTCGACCCTGAGAAGGCGAGGGCTTTCCGCTCGAAAAACGACGCCGATTTTGCGCGCGACAATTCCCAACCCCACCATTGCTCTATGTGCGGCCCCAAATTCTGCTCAATGCGCGCGTCCATGGAGATAAAAGAGGCTTTTGGCAAAAAATCTGGAGAATAGATATGGACGAAAATGCAAATTCCGAAAACAAAGGGGCGTGCTCCGAATACTTGTTTATGCGCGGATATAACTGCGCACAGGCGGTTTTTGCGGCGCATGCAACGAAACTTGGAATGGATTTCGACACTGCCTTGAAAGTGTCCGCGCCGCTTGGGGGAGGCGTTGGCAGAATGAGGGAGGTGTGCGGGGCGTTTAGCGCCTGCGCTATGCTCGACGGGCTTAAAAATTGCACTTCCGACCCTTCAGCGGCGGAAAAGGAAAAAACCTACGAAAGGGTGCAAAAACTCGCTGAAATTTTTAAACAGCGCAACGGCTCCATAATTTGCCGCGAGCTTTTAAAAATCAAAGAAGGCTCTCCAATATCCCCTGCGCCCGACGCACGCGATGCGAACTATTACGCCACGCGCCCGTGCGCGAAAATAGTCGAAAACGCCTCAGAGATTGTAGAAAAATACATACTAAAATAATTTTTTTCGCGCTGCCAAAATACTTATGCGGCAAGTTAGAATTAGCGCGACTTTATCCGCAAGAAAGGATTTTTGCGCGCAAGTAGAACATTTGAGAATATTATCGCGGCGATAGGGTCGGGAAAATGCGCCGCTTTTTATAATTTTAGAAGGCTGGGACAAGTGGCGCGAAAAAGGATTATTTTATGTGCGCAGGTTTTTGTGCGGTGACTGTCTCCTTGCTTCTTATTGCCAAAAAAATCCGTTCGATATTTGCGGCAATATTTGAATGCAAAAAAAAACGGCTTCCATTGGAAGCCGTTAAAATTCTGCGCGAAAAAACTTATTCGCCGTCGTCGCCTATCGCCTGAACGGGGCAGGATTCCATAGCCTCCGTGCAAAGGGCGGTTTCGTCCGCATTCGAAGGCTGTTTAGCAACAAACGCGCAACCCGCGTCGCTGATTTCAAAAAAGCCTTCGGCCGTAGACGCGCACAAGGCGCAGCCAATGCACTGGGAGTCGACATAGAATTTGCCGGCTACGTTAAATTCGTTTTTTTCGTTTTTGTCTGCCATAATACTGAAAAGGGTAGGGCTTAAACCCGCTTCGTCAAGCGTTTTTTGCGTTATTAAAAGCCAATCTAACTTGGATAAGACAGTTTTCTTCCGGCTTCTTCAAGCGCATAGTTCTTTAATTTCAGACCTAATTTGCCTGATGCATTGTTTTGCAAGAATCTATCCAAGCCGCGCAATAGTGCGCGCGCAAGCAATACCGATTTTTTTTAAGAAAACCCCTGCTTTCGCACCCGACATTCAAAAAACGCGGAGAGAGTTGCGGGAGGGCTTGTATCGGCTTATTAAAATCCGTTTACAAGGTTGTAGAGCATCTCTCCTACGGCCTGTATTTCCCCCGCGTATTTAAGGCTTGAAATCAAATCCTGCGGAAGGTTGTCAAAGCCCGTCTGTGCGCCTGCCAACATGCCTATTATAACGCCTCTGCCAGTAGATTCTCCACCGATGTTTGCGTTTGAAAATATCGCGCACTTGAAATCGCTGCCGTATTTTAAGCTGATATACAGGCTAAGCGGCAGCCCTTCGTCTATCGAGGCGAATATGCCGGTGGAATTTATCGCCTGTTCGTCGTCGCGGTTTTTTATCCATCTGCGGTATGGGAAAGCGAGTGAAAAGTGGCGGTCGGGCGTCATCTTATCGTACATTGCACTTTCTATGGTCGCGCCTTTTATTATGTACGAAAGCAATTCAGCTACAAAAAACGCGGCGGAATACGCGGACTCCCCGCTCGAAAATTTTTTAAGCGCATGGAAAAGCCCCATCTGCGTTTTTTCAGGATTGCGCATTATAAAAAGCATAAGCGGTATGAATGTGGCGATGTCGCTCATATGCGCTTCCGGGCAGCCGTTTGTCTCGGGATCTTTTCCGCTTGCGAGATTCTCAAAATATTTGCGGTGTATGCTCGGTATGAAAGTGTCGCGGTGCCCGTCGGGGGTGACCATCACGAGCCTGTACCGTTCCATCCAGTCGTCGGCGTCGAATCCGCCTTTTTCGCACATCGATACTGCCAAGTGCAGTGCAAGATACATAGGCAGGGTGTTTTCGCCGGCGTCCATTCCGCAATGCGGGTGGGCGTCGCGCTCGCGCCAGAGATGGCGGCGTTTGGGGCCTATATAATCGTATTCAGGCGGAAGAATCGGCGCGGGAATCGCGTGCAATACGCTTTCGGGGTGCGTCGGCTTTGGCGCGGCAAACGACTTTACTTCGCCGTAGTCAGCCTTCAATAATTTGGAGCTCGAAAACCCGTGTGTCGGCATTGCGGCAGCATCCCCCAAAAACGCTCCCCACCATGCACCGTAAAACCTGTTTGTTGCCTCGCTTAACATATCGTCCTTTCTGTTGCGAATCAAGAATATGCAAAATTATTTTTAATGTCAATCTTAATAGTTGCGTTTTTTTTCGGATTTTTTTCAAAAATATACAGATGCGCGAAATTTTTTCTTTGAATACGGCGCTGACTTGTGTGATATTCCGCAAAATTTTGCACTATGAAAATCCCTTTTAATAAAATATTTTTAGAAGGCTCGGAAATGGCGAATATAAAGGAAGCGATAGATTCCGGGCACTTACAGGGCGACGGCAAATTCATGAAAATTTGCGAGGAAAAAATAAGGCGGCTGACCGGGGCGAAAGACGCTTTGCTAACAAACTCCTGCACGGCGTCGCTCGATATGGCGGCGCTGCTTTGCGACATTGAGGACGGCGACGAAGTGATAGTCCCGACCTACACTTTTGTGTCGAGCATAAACGCGTTTGTTCTGCGCGGAGCAAAGCCGGTATTCTGCGACATCACAGCCGACACTCTTAATATCGACGCCTCAAAAATAGAGGAGCTTATTACGCCTAAGACGCGCGCAATTGTCCCCGTCCACTACGCCGGGGTTGGTTGCGATATGGACGAAATAAATGCGCTTGCCCAAAAGCGCTCGATAAAGGTCGTCGAGGACGCCGCACAAGGGTTCTGCGCGTCCTACAAAGGCAAGATGCTTGGCACAATTGGCGACTTCGGCTCGATAAGTTTTCACGGGACGAAAAACGTCGTTTGCGGCGAGGGCGGCGCGCTGCTCGTAAACGATATGAAATATCGCGACAGAGCCTGCTTTATACGCGAAAAGGGCACAAACAGAATAAAGTTTGTTGAGGGCAAGATAGACAAATATACATGGGTCGATTACGGCGACAGCTACATACCGTCTGAAATACTCGCCGCATTTCTCGCCGCCCAGCTCAATGCCGCCGAAAAAATCACCGCCGCGCGTGTGGAGGCGTGGAACTACTATTACGGCAGGCTTTCCGAGCTTGAGGCTCGCGGAGATTTGAGGCTTGCGAAAGTGCCCGGGTATTGCGCGCACAACGCGCACATATTTTTTGTCCTTACGGATTCCCCCGATACGGAAAAACGTCTTGAAAAATTTATGAAGGAAAGCGGAGTTGGGGTTGTCCAGCACTATGCGCCTTTGCATCTATGCCCGATGGCGGAGCGTCTCGGCTGCGAACGCCGGCCTCTTCCCGTTGCGGAAACCCTCGCTAAGACGATGTTGCGCCTGCCGATATTTTCGGAAATTTCGCGCGAGCAGCAAGACTATGTCTGCGACCGCATTTTCGATTTTTATAAATAGCCGTTTTCTTCGTCGCAATTTTCAAAAAGCTTATTTACGAAAACTGTTGCGCGGGAATGTGAAAAATTTTCCGCTTGGTGCAATTTGTAAAAGAATTGTCTCTGCCGATGGATTTTTTTTAATCTCAAGAAGCGCGAAAACCTGCGTACCCAGCGGAAACAGTGGACGGAATTCAGCGGCTTGATGCCCGCTAAATCTGCGTGCGGCACGCACACATTTTTTGCTATGGTATGAACAGTAGTTTGTTTACGCTAAATCTGTACGCGCGCGTGCGCGAGGAGCATTTGGTAGAGTTTGGATTTACAGAGTGGGAAGGGCAGACTATCCGTGCGTTTCGGGTGCGCTGAGAGATGTATATAATGGTGTGGAAACGCCACCGTTTAAGCCATATCTATACATGCACGTGCGCGAGGAGAAACTTCTGCTGGTGGCCGCAAACCGAGAAAAACGCGATATCCATACACGCGCGTGCGCGGGGAAAAACGCGCTGAGAACAGGCTTAACGATGCACTTAAATAAGATCCATACACGCGCGTGCGTGGGGAGAAATGCTGTACTGCCCATTTCAATAGTTTCCACGCGGGATATCCATACGCGTACGAGTAGGGGAGGTGAAGTAGCAGTAGTTCTTTGATGAGCATAAAAACGGGATATCCATACGCATGCGAGTAGGGAGAGAGGTTTTAAAATTTGGAACATATTTTGAGAGTTTTAAGTGTATCCGTGCGCTTGTGGGCGTGTGTACATGGGGTCTCCCTGCTAATCGTCCTTTTTGTCCAAGGTGTATCCGCGCACAGAGCGTGTAGAGACCTGCGCGGATTGTTTAGTATGCCATGCCTTACCCGTGTAATTGTGCGTACAGAGGCTGCTGGCGATAATATACCTTTGCATTTGCGATAAGGTATCCGTACGCGGGCTTGCGGGTGTGCAGAGGTTTTCCAGTTAAGGCGGTTCTATTCTGCAGCAGTATCCGTACGCGGGCGGACAGGCGTGTACAGGCCGGATCGCGAGACTTTTTTTTTTAATAGGTACAAAATGCGGAGGCTTTTTGAATTTTTTTAATGCAAGCGCCCGGCTTTCGGGCAAAAACTGCAACTCGTTTTTATGAAAAATTTTCTTGCAAAATGCGCCGAAAGAGAGTTGCCTAATACAAATAAACATTAAGCAAACTTCGGATTTTATTTTCGCCTAAAACGGGTAGATTCAGATACAGGTGGTTATCCTTGGTTCCCGTCAAGTTCTCTCGGCGAAAAAGCGGCTTAAAAAAATTCGCAATTTGCCAGTGTTAAAAAACTAAAATAAAAAATAACAATAAAACAATATGGCACTTAAAATCAGACTACAACGCAACGGCGCGGCCCATAAACCGATTTACCGCATAGTCGTCGCCGAAAGCGCGTCGCGCCGCGACGGCAAGTTTGTCGAAACTATCGGCACATACAATCCCAGCCCCAGAGGCCAGGAGGTATTGTCGAAAATAAACATTGAGCGGGCCGACTACTGGGTAAGCGTCGGGGCTAAGCCCACAGACACCGTAAAGGCGCTCATAAAGAAGGCTAAGGCCGAATCGGTAAACGCTTAATATATTTTAAATCCACCTACGACCCGCCGCCGCTGCGGCGGGTCTTTGTATTGATACGTTTTTCCATCAATGCCGGCGTCGCTAAAAATAGATTTTCTGACACTTTTCCCAAATATGCTTTCGGGCTTTTTGGGTGAAAGCATGTTAGCGCGGGCGCAGGCGGCGGGAATATTAGACCTTAAAGTCCACAATATCCGCGACTGGGCGGAGGGTGTCCACAAAGTGACCGACGACCGGCCGTTTGGCGGCGGCCCCGGCATGGTGATGAAGCCCGAGCCGATTTTTGCGGCGATAGAGGCCTTGCAAACCCCCGGGTGCACGCGCATTTACATGTGCCCCGACGGCGAAAAGCTGTCGCCGAAAATCGCGTCGGAATTGTCGCGGGCGGGGCACTTGATAATACTCAGTGGACACTACGAAGGCATAGACCAACGCATACGCGATTGCGTCATAGACAGGGAAATTTCAATAGGCGATTACGTCCTTACCAACGGCACTCTGCCGGCGGCAGTTTTGGCCGATACAGTGGCAAGATACGTAAAAGGTGTGCTTGGCGAAGAAAATTCCTTGACCTTCGACTCATTTAACGGCAATCTTCTCGCTTTTCCACAATATACCAGACCGGCGGAATTCAGGGGAATGAAAGTTCCCGAGGTTTTAATGTCGGGCAACCATGCGGCAATAGAGCGTTGGCGCGTCGAACGGCAGGTGGAGAAAACGAAGAATCGCAGGCAAGACATATTTAAAGCAAAGGAATAAGGCAATGAACCAAGAGTTGTTGAAAGAAATCACCCAAGGGCAAATAAAAGCCGAAAAGGCCGCGTTTAAAGTCGGCGACGGCGTGCGCGTGCATACGAAAGTGCGCGAAGGCGACAAAGAGCGAATCCAGGTTTTCGCGGGCATTGTCATCGCCAGAAAGGGAAGCGGAATACACGAAACGTTTACAGTTCGCCGCATATCTTACGGCGAAGGCGTAGAGCGCGTATTTCCGGTGAACTCGCCGAATGTCGAAAAAGTTGAAGTCGAACGCGAATCGGTTCCGATGCGCGCGCGTCTCTACTATCTGCGCGACCGCGTGGGCCGCGAAGCCTCCAAGGTCAAGGAAAAGAGAGTCTAAGCTGTAGTGGCGAAGGCTTTACTTTATGGCGCGAAGTTCTCGAGATAAAGGAAATCGCGCTAAAAGTGGGTTATCCTTTTTATGGGTGCGGGTTTTATCCTGCGCTTTTTTTGCAGAATTGCGGGCGGATTTGAGGGCAAATCGGGAATTTTTTTACAATCATATAGCGCGACTAAATTTGGGCTGCATTTTTGTTTTTTGCGGAGTTTTTTTATTTTGCCTCGAAGGTATTTTTTGCGGGGCGGCGTGTGGCTGAATTTTTTTGCCGCTTTTTTTGCGGAGATTTCGAGGTGCCGCGCGGCAAGGCGTCGTGCAACTTTCTTACGCCCGTGCGCCCTTATGAGCATGAAAAAGGCGTTGCAGACAACGAAGGTGGCGGATTTCTGTCTGGCGCCATTTTTATTGCTTTTGTTTACGGCAATTCCCGGAGTTTTTATAGTTCACGCAGTGCGAAGAGTGGCGGAGCTGTTTTTTCCCCTCTCCCCAAAAAAAAGAAAAATTTTCATATTCGGCGCAAAACTAAAAATTTTGCCCTAAGACTATTTGACGCGCGGATTCTCTCGCTTTATGTGGAGTAGATTTTAGTGCGGTGCGAGGAATGAAAATGTTTCGGTGTTGCGCAGGATTGCGTAAAGAATGAATATTACAAGCATTGCCGCCGGCACGATTGGCTTTCTAAAATATTTTGGAAAGAAGTATATTGCAGGCAATATCGGGATAAAAATTACGGCGAGGATATTTTGCGACAATGCCTCCTTCAAGTCGCCGTGGAGCAGCGCGTGCATTGCGCGCAGAGTTCCGCAGCCGGGGCAATGGAGATTTGTAAGGGCGTTTGTCGGGCAGGGCGGGAAAATGGCAGAGCTTGACGGATCGAAGAAAGAAAGCAAAACAAGCACAGCTATTCCGCCAATGCCCAAAAATATGTAAAAAAGCCTGTCGGGCAATTTAAGCATTTTTATTTAATCTTCGAGACGGCTTCGTACAAATCTTTAAGGCCAAGCTTCCAGAGAAGCCAAAAGCAGGCGCATATCAGTGCTGCGTTTATAATGGTTGATGGAATTAACCCCCAAAGTCCCCAGCGTTTTGCGGATAATAAAAGCTTCTCGGAGTTTTTATCCGAGCCGACGGCTGATTCCCTCAGGGCCTTGTCGGCAAGCACTATTCCGTAAAGCGCAAAATAATTCCCGAGAAAAAAGAAGGTTGCAAAGCATAGCGACCTTACTTTTGAGGCTTTTTTTGATAAAGCCCCACTGTCAAAGGAGGAAGAGTTCATTTTATTAATGGGACTTCGCCTACAACAATGCGCCGCCAATCCCGAATATGAACCATATTAGGTTTAGGGCGAGCCCTAGCCAAAGGGCTAGACTTCCCCAGTATTTAGCCTTTTGGGAGTTTATTTTTGCCAATTCGTAGTTGCGGGCGTTCAAGGCGGAATTTACCTGCACCGAATATACAATCGACACGATTCCAAAAGGCAGGCAGCAAAAAAGCGTCGTAAGAACGGCAAGCACGAGATGATTTTCTATGACGGGCATTGGCTCGCCAACATATGGGGGAGGGGTGTTGTTTGAATTTTCCATAATTTATAGGTTTATGTAATTATATAAACCGGATATCATGATTGGAAGCGCAAAAAATAAGAAGTATATGATGTACATTGCCGCGCCGCACCACAAGGCGATTCTGCCCCAATAAAGCGCTTTTGACGAATTGTATTCCGCCAGCTGCATCTTGCCCGAATTTTGCGACATAAAAGCCTGTATGGAATATACGAGAGAGATGAGACCGAATGGCAGGCAGCAAAAAAGTGTCGTAAGAATGGCGAGCACAAGATGCGTATCGGGCACATTCGCGTGCGGAATGCAGCTTTTAGGCTGGCTGAATGGCGGCGGGGGCGGCGTATTTTGCGAGGGCATAGATTGTTGCTTCAAGAAAGTTTTGCCGTTATTATTATTTTACTATGCAGTAGTATGCGGTATTTGTCAATAATATTGTCCTAAAAAAATAAAAAAAACGCTTGACAATTTTTTCAACGGGCAAAAACTGCGCCCTAATAAATTTTAAATGAGAAATTGGTGGCACAGTCCGAAGGTCGCGTAGAGTTTAAAACGGTTTTAAACTTTTGGCGGCCTTTTGTCTGGCCGCTTTTTTTTTGGCCTTCAAAATGACACCTACAAAAACAGAATTCACCGAGCTCGCGCAAAACGCGAATGTAATCCCCGTTTATGCGGAATTGCTCGCCGACATGGAAACGCCCGTCTCAACTTTTGCAAAGCTGGACGGCTTAGCCGAGTGCTTTCTTCTCGAAAGCGCTGAAAACGTCGACAACTGGGGCAGATACTCGTTCATAGGCTACAACCCGAGCGCCGTTTTTACGCTGAACGGAAAGAGATCGGTTTTAAAATTCTCGGATTCGGAGGAAATAAAGTCCGAGTCGGAGGTGGGAATGGGACCGCTCGCGCCGCTGCGCGAATACATCGCTGGCCGCCGCCCCGCCGACGTCAAGGGGTTGCCGAGATTCTTCGGGGGGGCTGTCGGATACTTCGGCTACGAATGTGTTGGCCTATTTGAAAAACTCCCCGAACCAAAAGGAGAGAGAATCTGGGACGACGCCCGCTTCGCCCTGTACGACGACATCATCGTATTCGACAACCTTCGCCACACCGCAAAAATAGTCGCATGCGCACACACGGACAAGTTCGCCACGCCCGAGGCCGCATACGACGACGCAGTTGCAAGGGTTGAAAAGCTCTCAAAAATATTCAAATCCGCACGCCATGCAAAGCCTGCGCGCGAAGCCTCCGCAAAGCGCATAAGGCTTTCGTCAAATATGCCGCGCGAGGATTTCATAGAGATGGTCGAAAAAGCCAAAGACTATATAAAGTATGGGGAAGCCATTCAAATAGTGCCATCGCAAAAGTTTTCGGCCGTTGCAGACATTGAGCCGCTTTCGGCATACAGGGCACTGAGGCTCATAAACCCCTCTCCGTATATGTTCTGCCTAAAAATGCCCGACGGCTGCCTTGTCGGTTCCTCGCCGGAGACTTTGCTCCGCTTTGGGGACGGCAAGGCGGAAGTGCGCCCAATAGCGGGCACGCGCCGCAGGGGTTCGGACGAGAACGAGGACATGCGGCTTGCGGACGAATTGCTCTCGAACCAAAAAGAGCGCGCGGAGCATTTGATGCTCGTGGACTTGGGAAGAAACGATTTGTCGCGCTTCTGCCGCTCTGGAAGCGTGCAGGTTGGGGATTTTATGAAGATAGAGAGGTATTCGCATGTAATGCACTTGGTGTCCGACATATCCGGGATACCGCGCGAGGGGGCCGACGCTTTTGACGCGCTCGCTGCGGCTTTCCCCGCAGGAACGCTGTCGGGCGCTCCGAAAATACGCGCGATGGAAATAATCAACGAGCTCGAGCCCGAGCGCCGCGGCCCTTATGGGGGCGCTGTCGGGTACTTGGGCTACGGGGGCAATATGGACTTGGCAATAACCATTCGCACTCTCCAAATGCGCGGGGGCAAAGTTTCAGTTCAGGCGGGAGCCGGCATCGTATTCGATTCGGATCCTGAATCCGAATACGAGGAAACTCGCATGAAGTCGCGCGCGGTTTCGCGCGCGCTGGAAATGGCGGACGGAATAGATAATTTGGACATCACCGAAGCGGGAAGGTAATATTATGGTGCTTCTAATAGACAATTACGATTCATTTACATACAATCTCGTGCACTACTTCGAGACGCTCGGAGCGGACATGAAGATTGTGCGCAACGACGCTGCCACTTCGGAGGAGCTGTTCGCGATGTCCCCGAAGGCGGTAGTGATATCGCCCGGACCGAGCTCCCCGAAAAACGCAGGTGTGTGCGTTGACTTCATAAAAAAATACGCGGGGAAAGTTCCGATATTCGGAGTGTGCCTTGGAATGCAGTCGATAGGCTACGCGTTTGGCGCGGACATTGTGCTTGCGCGCAGGACGATGCACGGAAAGACGAGCATGGTGACCCACGATTCAACCGGAGTTTTCCGCGGAATGCCAAATCCGATAGAAGTTGTAAGGTATCATTCTCTCGCTGTGGCGGAGAACACCCTGCCGAAATGCCTTAGGGTGACGGCGCGCGCGGAAGATGGGGAAGTTATGGGAATAAGGCATACAGATTTCCTTGTCGAGGGCGTTCAATTCCATCCGGAGTCGATAATGACTTTCGGCGGCAAAAGAATGCTGGAAAACTTCCTTTTGGAGGCCAAGGCGCTATGAACGGCGAAAAAACAAAGCGCGCCCTTTCAAAAGTTGCCTCCAAAAAGAACTTGAGCGGTGCGGAGAGTGCGGAAGTGTTCGGAGAGATAATGTCCGGAGAGGTTGACGGGGCAATTATGGCGGCTTTCCTGACTGCCCTTAAAATGAAGGGCGAGACGGTTGACGAGGTAGTTGGGGCGGCGTCCGCAATGAGGGCGCGGGCGACGTTTATAAACGCAGGCTCCGCTGCGCCGATAGACACGTGCGGGACGGGGGGAGACGGAATGAATACGTTCAACATATCGACGACTTCCGCCTTTATAGCGGCCGGTGCCGGAGTCCCCGTCGCGAAGCATGGGAACAGGGCCGCAACGAGCAAATGCGGCTCAGGAGACGTTCTTGGCGAGCTTGGATTCAATCTCGACGTACATGCGTCGGTGATGGAGCACTGCCTGCAAGAGGAGGGAATCGCGTTTTTGTTCGCGCCAAAGATGCACCCTGCAATGCGCTTTGCGGCACCCGTCAGAAAGGCTCTCGGATTTAGGACGATATTCAATCTTCTCGGGCCGCTTGTGAATCCCGCTGGGGCAACCGGGCAGGTAGTTGGGGTTTTCGAGGCCGGGTACACGGAGTTTGTCGCCGAATGTTTGAACAGAATGGGGGTGCGCCGCGCGTTTGTAGTCCACGCGGCAGACGGCATGGACGAAATATCCGTATGCACGCCAACCCGGGTGAGCGAATTGCGGGACTGCTCCATAAAGACGAGCGAATTTAATCCGCGAAAGTATTTCCCGGATGGCGCAAATTTTTCGGACTTGAAAGGCGGCGACGCGAAAGTAAACGCGCAGATACTATTGGACGTGCTTTCGGGAAAATTGCGCAACGGCGCGCGCGATATATGCCTTTTAAACTCCGCTGCTGCAATAGTTGTAGGTGGAAAAACCGACGATTTCGGCGCGGCGCTTGAGATGGCGCGCGACTCTCTCGATTCGGGAGCGGCTTTGAAAAAACTTAAAACGCTTGTGGAATTTTCGAGGCAAAACGTATGAAGACCGACTCAATACTCGACAAAATTTGCGCCCTCAAATCGGAGGAGCTTGAATGCGAAAAGAGAACTATAGGCTTTGGCGAGCTGTATTCAATGGCGATGGATTCCCCCGCGCGCGCCCCGTTCGCCGCGGCTTTAAAAAGGAGCTCAGACGGAACGCCGGCGGTGATTGCGGAGCTTAAAAAAGCGTCGCCGTCGGCTGGGCTAATCCGCGCGGACTTTCGGCCGGGAGAGCTTGCAAAGTCGCTCGCGGGAGCGGGGGCGGCGGCTCTTTCCGTACTCACGGAGAAAAATTTTTTTATGGGGTCGGCGGAAAATCTTAAAATAGCCGCAGATTCCGTTTCGATACCGATTCTCCGAAAGGACTTCATTTTCGACAAATACCAGATATGCCAGGCGAAGGTCTGGGGAGCCTCGGCGGTTCTGCTGATCGCGGCTATGCTATCGCGCGCGGAGTTTGAGGAGCTGTTCGGTTTTGCGGAATCGCTCGGGCTCGACGCCCTGTGCGAGGCTCACACCGAAGGCGAGATTTCAATGCTCGCTTCTGCGGGCGCAAAAATCATAGGCGTAAACTGCCGCAATCTAAAAAACTTTGAGACGGATTTTGAAAGGGTCGGAACTTTGATAAAACTTGTTCCGCAGGAATGCGTAAAAGTCTCTGAAAGCGCAATAGGCTCTCGCGAGACCCTTCTAAAAGCCGGCGAATACGGCGCCGACGCCGCGCTGATAGGCTCGGAATTGATGCGCGCTTCTTCTCCCGCGGACAGGCTTTTACAACTTCTCGGAAAAAAATAAAATGTCGCCCAAAATAAAAATATGCGGAGTTTGCGACCCGCTCGAAGCGCGCCGGATAGAGGAGCTAGGGGCGGATTACGTCGGACTGATTTTTTACAGTCGCAGCCCGCGCTTCGTCGATATCGGCAAAGCTAAAAAAATAGCGGACGCAATGTCGGGGAAGGCAAATAGGGTCGGGGTTTTCGTATCGGAAAGCCCGGATTTTATAAAAACTGCCGTTGCTGAATGCGGGTTAGCTGCAATCCAGCTCCATGGGGGGCAGGCGGCGGAATTCGCTGAAGAAATAGCAAAGACGGGCTGCGAGATTTGGCGAGCCGTGTGGCTTGACTCCGAAGCCGCGCTTGCCGAGGCGGAGGCTTTCCCGTGCGCGGCGCTCATTGCTGACTCGCGCTCAAAGGTTGCGGTTGGAGGTACCGGCGAACTTTCAGACTGGGATCTGGCAAAAAAACTGGCATTAAAAAGGCGGCTCATTCTCGCCGGGGGAATTTCTCCGGAAAATGCGGAGGCTGCAATCCGAGCCGTTCAGCCGTGGGCGGTCGATTCAAATAGCGCAGTTGAGATTTCCCCTGGAAAAAAAGATTTGAAAAAAGTGCAAATTTTAATCGAAAAAATAAGAAACGTAATATGAATATGAAAACGCAAGGCAAGGGAAGATATGGAATTTACGGCGGGCAGTATGTCGCCGAAACACTAATGCCTGCCCTAAAAGAATTGGAGAGGGTATATAAAGAGGCTATAAACGACCCATCTTTTTGGAGCGAATATAACGCGATAATGCGGGACTATGTCGGCAGGCCGACACCGCTTTACTTTGCGCGGAGGCTGAGCGAATATTGCGGGGGGGCACGCATATACTTAAAGCGCGAAGATCTTAACCACACCGGCGCGCACAAGGTAAACAATACTGTTGGCCAGATTCTTCTTGCGCGCAGAATGGGCAAGCGCAGGCTCATTGCCGAGACCGGGGCCGGAATGCACGGAGTCGCAACAGCAACGATAGCCGCACTATTCGGAATGCAATGCGACGTATTCATGGGCGCGGAGGATGTCCGCAGGCAGGCGCAGAACGCAGCGAGAATGAAAATGCTGGGGGCCAATTTGATTTCGGTTGAGCTCAAGCACGGAACGGCGACACTAAAGGACGCCATGAACGAGGCGCTGCGCAACTGGGTGGCGACTGTCGAAGACACTTTTTATGTTATAGGAACGGCAGCCGGCCCGCACCCGTATCCCGAGATGGTAAAAACTTTCCAGTCGATAATCGGGAGAGAATCGCGCGCTCAGATACTCGAGAAGTGCGGCAGGCTTCCGACGCAAGTCGTGGCATGCGTGGGCGGCGGCAGCAACGCGATAGGCATATTTTCGGGATTTATGGACGACGAAAGCGTGGAGCTATACGGGGCGGAGGCCGCGGGCGACGGAATCGAAACCGGGCGCCATTCGGCGAGCCTGAACGGCGGGAGCGTAGGAATCCTCCACGGCAACAAAACCTATCTCTTGCAGGACGAAAACGGACAGATACTCGACACATACTCAGTTTCCGCAGGGCTCGACTATCCCGGGGTCGGCCCCGAACACGCGTATTTGAGGGACACGGGCAGGGCGAAATACGTACCGATAGACGACTCGCAGGCGGTGGACGCCTTTATGAAATTGTCGAGGTTGGAGGGCATTATACCTGCGCTCGAATCGTCACACGCGGTTGCGCTTGCAATGCAAAACGCAAAGAAAATGTCTAAAGACGACATAATAATAGTGTCGCTTTCCGGGCGCGGAGACAAGGATATGGATTCGGTAATGAAATTCTTAAACAGGGCGTAAAAATGAAAAGCATCAAAGAAGTTTTAAAAAATAATTCGGAAAGCGGCCGCGCGACGCTCGTGACATTCATCAGCTGCGGAGATCCCGAAATATCGTTTACCGAAAAATTGGTGAAGGCGGCCTGCAAAGGAGGCGCCGACATTATAGAGCTGGGTGTTCCGTTCTCCGACCCGATGGCGGACGGAGCAACAATTCAGGCGGCAAGCCAGAGGGCGCTGGCAGCAGGTACAACTCTCCAAAAGGTTTTGGATATGGCAGGGCGCCTGCGCAAAGACGGCGTTGAAAATCCGTTTGTCCTATTCTCATACTACAATCCGATTTTCAAGCTGGGGCTTGAAAAAACGGCGGAACTCTCGAAAAAAAACGGGATAAACGCGTGGCTTGTCGTGGACGTTCCGCTCGAAGAGTCCGGCGAGATATCTGGGGTTTTAAAAGAGTACGGCATAGGGCTGATTCCGCTCGCCGCGCCTACTTCCGGATTGGATAGGGTACGGGCGATTTCCGAAAGCGGCACAGACTTCCTATACTATGTGACAGTTGCGGGAGTGACTGGCGCGAGAAACGCCCTTCCGGAATCCTTCTCGAAAAGGCTTGCTGACGTGCGCAAGGCTTCTGTGCTTCCGGTCGCGGCGGGATTTGGCATATCGAATCCGAATATGGCGCATTTGGCGGCCGAATCCGCAGACGCGGTTGTCGTAGGGAGCAAGCTTGTTGACCTTACTTTTGAGGAGTTCTTGGACAACGGCGAAAGCGCCGCGCTGAAAGCGGCGGAAAATTTTGTAGCGTCGCTCGCGGCGGCTATGAAGAGGTCTTAAAATTGCGTCGGGGATGCGGAGCCGCCCGCCGCGCTCCCCGCGGAAATTTTGCTGTCCAAAACTGCACGAGTTCTCACTTATGAAGTGCGGACTCGCCCGCCGCGCTCCCCGCGGAAATTTTGCTGTCTGGAAATTTTTTTCAGATTTTTTTGCCGCGCGTCTTAAAGCCCTATAAAATATGGACTCAAAATCTTTCCGTTGGCCGGTCTTTGCGTAGTTTTTTAATAACATTTCCGCGCCCCATGTAGAAAATAGTTTAATTAAGCTATAAAACGGTTATGAAAATTAACCGCGCTTCAATCGGTCTTTTGCGCCGCGCAATCCTTAGCGATAGGCAAAGGCGCCCAAAGGTCGATTTTTTTTGCATTTTTGGGATATTTGGATAAAGTTGCGAAAATTTTTTATGAAATATTTTCTTTCGATATTGGGGTGGCTGTTTGCAAACGCTCCAGAGTGCGTAATGGAGGGATTGTGCAAAACGGTCGGTTGGTTGATATGTTATTTCCCCAATCCGCGCACGAGGGTAGCGTTCTCGAATGTCTACCACTGTTTCCCAAAAATGTCGCGCAGGGATAGAACGAAAATTGTGTACGAATCCTGCGCGAGAATGGTAGAAATGGCACTTTTTGTAGTGGCAAGCCCCCACATGCCAGTACAAAGGCTCGCAAATCGCGTAAAAATAAGCGACACTGTAAGAAGCGAGCTGCAAAAGCTTTCGGATAATCCATTGCCGCTTGTTTTGATGATTCCGCACTTTGCAATGATGGAAACAATAACAATGTTTCCGTTGCTTGTAAAAAACGTAAAAATCCCGAAAACAGGAGTCTTTTACAGGCCGTTTAATTCTGCCGGAATGGAGGAATGGATAAAAAAAAGCAGGCAGAGATTCGGAATAGAAATGCTCTCGCGCCGCGACGGCATTCTCGACGCCGTAAAAATCCTTAAAAACAACGGTTGCGTGGCGGTGCTTTTCGACCAAAACGCTGGAGGAGCAGGGTGCGAGTCGCTGTTTTTCGACAGATTGTGCTACACGTCGGAACTCGCCGGGATTTTAACCGAAAAGACAGGCGCGCGCTGCGCAGTTTTTTACGCCAAGCGCACAGGGTTTTGGCGCTCCGAGGTCTGCGGCGAAATGTTGGAGGCCTCGAGCATTGAAGAAGTCACTTACTCTGGAAATGTGTGGCTCGAAGAAAAATTAAAGCAAAGCCAGACTGCCCGCTGCGATTGGCTTTGGCTGCATAGGCGATGGAGGATACATCCCAACCAGCGCACGTCTTTGCATCTGCGCGGTGGCAAGAGCATTTTGGGCTATACTATGGAACGCATGGGGCTTAAAGAGCTCCCTCGCAAAAACTCAATATACCTCACCCTCCCGAACTCTTTTGAAGACGCCGCTTCCATTGCCCCCGTTTTGAAGGCGCTCAGAAATTCCCGCCCAGATTCAAAAATAGGCGTTCTTTGCGGGAAAAAATGCGCTGCGGCCTTGTCCGGAGAGGAGGCTTGCGCCGACGAAATAATAGTTCTGCCCAAGCGCGCCTTTGGAATATTGCCGAGATTTAAGACGTTTAGGGAGCTGTTTTACCGCTATCCGGACATAAATCTCGTATTGGAAGACTCTCTTGCGGCCGATTTTGAGGCGTTTGCAATGGGCGCTTTCCAGCGCAATGCGATAAAAACTTTTAGAAGGCGCTTTTTTATGACGGGCGTATGCAATCTTTCAGACGGCGGTGCAGGGAGCGGCTCTTTGGCGTCTAAATGCCTTCAAATGCTAAAATATTTCGGAATGAAAACTGAATCTTGCCAACAACCCCCAACTTCAACCAAATAAAAATTATGACAAACATAGGAACGGTATTTAAGAAAAATTCTACAAAGGCGATGCTGCTCGGGAGCGGAGAGCTCGGCCGCGAAGTCGCGATAGAATTAAAGCGACTCGGACTCGAAGTAATAGCTGTGGACAAATATGCGAATGCGCCCGCCATGCAGATTGCTGACAGGTCGCATGTGATATCTATGCTCGACGCGGACGCTCTCGAAAAAATAATTTTGGAGGAAAATCCCGCATACATAATACCGGAAGTTGAAGCGATTGCCACAAACAAGCTGGTGGAACTTGAGTCGCGCGGGTTTAACGTGATACCCACGGCGCGTGCGGTTAACTTCACTATGAACCGCAAGGGAATCAGAACCCTTGCTGCCGAAACCCTCGGAATGAAAACTTCCCCGTACGCTTTTGCGAAAGATAAAGGGGAATTTATAGAAGCCGTTAAGAAAATCGGCATACCGTGCGTCGTGAAGCCGATAATGAGCTCGTCCGGCCATGGACAAAGCACGATAAAAGACGAAAGCCAGATAGACGCCGCTTGGGAATGCTCGCAGACGGGCGGCCGTGCGGGTGGCGGGGAAGTTATTGTAGAGGGGTTTGTCGACTTTGACTATGAGATAACGCTTCTGACAGTGCGTCATTCCGGCGGAACTTCATTCTGCGCGCCGATAGGGCACGAGCAGATTTCGGGCGATTACCGCAGGAGCTGGCAGCCCCACCCGATGTCTGAGGAGGCTCTCGAAAAGGCCAAGGAGTACGCGAAGAAAATTACCGACGCGCTTGGCGGTTATGGAATTTTCGGGGTTGAAATGTTCATAAAGGGCGACGAAGTGCTGTTTTCGGAAGTTTCCCCGCGCCCGCACGACACTGGCATGGTGACGATGATTTCCCAAAACCTGTCGGAATTTGCACTGCATGCGCGGGCGATACTTGGGATACCGATTGCAAACATTGAGCTATACGGGCCGTCGGCGAGCAGGGCTGTCGTCGTAGAGGGCGACACCCAGATGCTCGAATACTGCGGGCTCGACAAAGTTTTAAACAGGCCAAACACCGACATGCGTATTTTTTCAAAGCCTTGCGTGACGGGAGGGCACAGGAGAATGGCAGTGCTTCTCGCGCGCGGCGAAAGCATTGAAGAAGCCGACAAGACGACGGCGGATATGCTCGCAGATTTTGAGATAAAAACTTTTTAGCATAAGCGAAATTTCCGACAAAGCGGGCTCGGCGAAAATTGCCGTACGCCGAAAAAATTTAAAAGCGTCCGAAATTTTTCGGACGCTTTTTTTCGGATTGGCTTGAAATAATTTTTTTCTACTGCCTTTAATGTTCCCACGGTGCGCTTTATCTTTGATAAAATCTGCGTAAATTAGTGAAGTCGCGCACTTGTTTTATGCGGTATGCCCGCGTTGTTTTTAATCTGGTGCCAAAAGTGCAACAGTATTTTACTGAATCAAAGGTTTATTTTTATGTTTCTTCGCATAAAAGTTGGGACGTCGAGATCCTCGCCTTTGCGGATATTTACGGGAGTATCCTCAAAAAATCCGCGCTGTTCCGACATTTCCATAAACTTAAATTCGGACTGTTCAATCTTCGGTTCGCGCTCCTTTGGCTCTGGCTTGCGGCGTCCAAAACCGAAAAATCCGCGGGATTTCTTCGGTTTGTTTTCATGGTGAATTTCCGCGGGTTGAGCAGGCTTGGCGTGGGCGTATTGCACATCTGCATGATTGTCTTCCGGGAGGGGCTCGGCGGGAATGGGCGCGCCGGGCCGATTTTCGTCCGAGGATCCATGAGCCTGGCATGAGCCTTCCTCAAGCGGATTAATTTTTGAGCGCCGATCTTCGCCCGCAGGCGCCGGAGCCGAAGCTGAATTTAAAGCAACGGAAATTTGTTTCACGGGCGCTTCGGACTTTTTAGGGAGGGCTCTTGAAGCGTCATATAGGCCCATCGCGCATATTTTTACGCCTCCGTTCATCGACTTGTCTATTATCGCCCCAAAGCATATCCGCTCGCTTACGCCAAAAGTTCCAGCCACGTTCTCGAGCAGAGCCTGCATTTTATTCATCTCAAAATCTTCGCCGCATACAAGTGAAACCATAAGGCTTTCCGCGCAAGACGCCGAATTGCCAAATTCTATTAGCGGAGATGCTGCAAGTTCGGATAGTGCTTTTTCAGAGGCGTTGGCGCCGCTTCCGCTGCCTATGCCGAAAAACGTATGCTCGCCCTTTTTAAAGAAAACTTTTTTGAAAGATGGAAGGTCGATATTCACGATGCCGCGTTTTGCAAGCATTGCGCAAATCTCCTTCACAGCCGAGGCGACATGGGTGTTTGCGGTTTCAAAAGCCGCTTTTATCGGAAGGTTAGAGCGGGCGAGAATTATGTCGTTCGGGAGGGTTGCCGCCGCGTCGCATACAGTGCGCATATACCTTACCGACCTCTCTGCGAGGGAAGATTTATCGCTGCCTTCGACCGATAGCGGCATTAGAGAGAACGATACGACAAGCTTTGCGCCGCTCTCTGCGGCAAGCTTGCATAAAATAGGCGTCACAACGCTTCCCGTTCCGCCGCCAAGCCCTGCTACAAATATAAAAACCTCCGCACCCGACGCAACAGCCTTTAAAAGTCCGAGGTCCGCTATTGCAGCTTCCTTTGCGACTGCCGCGTCCGAGCCGGAACCCGCGCCGGCTGTCACCGATTTACCTATGCACACGGCGTTTTCGATAAGACAGTCTGCGAGAGACAGCTCGTCGGTGTCAATGGCGGCGAGATCGGCGAATTCACATCCCGTGGACGCGAGAAGCCCAACGATTTTGACTCCTGCGTTTCCGACCCCGACAACGCGTATCCTAATTTTTTGTCTCAATTCGTCTGGCATCAGATTTTAAATATTTTCGCGATTTTCTCGGTTATTGACGAACTTTTTTCCCGCCCGCCTCTCATTTCCTTCATTCTTGCATATTCGAGGAGTCCGAGCGCCGTTGCGAACTCTTGGTGGCGCAGGTTTTCAGCGACGTTTGGCGCGAATTTCCCGAGGGAGCATGGACGTTCCAAAACGGCTTCCGCAAGCTCGCATATTCCGTTTAATTTCGATGTCCCTCCGGTCAGCACAACCTCTTTAACAGAACCGTCGGAAAAATGTTCTATCATGTCCTGGCGAAGCAGCAGGAAAAGCTCTTCAAGTCGGGATCTTATGACTTTATTTATGGCTTCAAGCGGTATTTTTCTGTCGCCAATTTGTTTGTCGCCCTGGCTCCAAAACTTTATGTCGCACTCGTCCTTTGTTATTATTGCCTTGCCAAAGCGCGTCTTTATTCTTTCGGAATTTTTTCTGCTTAACCTTATCCCGAATGAAAGGTCGTTTGTAATGTGGTCGCCTCCGACAGGTATGACGCCCGCTTGGACGGGAAGACCGTTTTTATAGAATGCGTAGTCGCTCGTTCCGCAGCCGATGTCCACTACGAGCACGCCGTTTTCCTTTTGAGCAGGCGAAGTGACAGTTATAGCCGATGCAAGCCCGGAAAATACGAGGTATTCAACCTCGAGCCCAAAACTTTGCACCACGTGCATTGCGGCTCTGATTTTCTCGCTGTCTCCGTGTATCATCCAGTATTCGGCTACTATCCTCGAGGCTTTTTCGCCTATCGGATCCGTCGTGAACCTTTCGTCGTCGAGGTAGAATCCGCAGCAAATTCTGTGTATATAACTTCTTCCCTCTGGCAGCGTCTTGCTTCTTGCATCGTCTTTTGCCCTATCAACATCGCTTTTGCGGACAATCCCGTCGGAACCCGCCACGTTTGCGGAGCCTATGTTTCTGAAACCCTGAATATGCGTGCCGCTTATGCCGAGACACACAGATTTTATAGGCACCGAACATGAGCGCTCCGCCATTACTATGGCCGCCTGCGCCTGTTCGGCGGCTTTCTTTACGTCTATTATATCGGCTTTTTTTACGCCGTCGGTGGCCGCCTGACCGACTCCGACAAGATTGAGCATTTTATTGTCGACAATTTCCCCTATGAAAACCTGCATTTTGCCCGTGCCAATTTCCAGGGCCGCTATTGTTTTGCTGTCGCTCATTTTGTTGTCTCGATTCTAACGGGCGCCCAGCCTTTCATCGATAGGTCTATGCGCTTTATGACAGTTAAAGGATTTTCTTTCTGATAACGCAAGATATATTCGAGCCTTTCAAATTGTTTTTTATATTCGTGCGGCGCAAAAATTATCTCTATGCCGGAATCGGTGACTACTTTTAGTAGCGGCAGTGTTCTGCTTTCTAGGTTTGACACGTCAACGAGCTTCCATCTTTGCGCCTCGGCGGGGATTTCGGAATACGCCAGCGCGAGGAATTTTGCGACTTTCCAGGCGGAATCGTATTTTTTCGGCAGACTGCCGTCGAAACCCGGCTTGATTCCCTCAATTTTAGGCATTGTGTCTATCATTTCTGGTTGTATGCATGCCGGTTCAAAAAATCTGCCGTCGGGAGTCATTATAAATAAACGCGGCTTTCCAGATATTTCCGTAAAAAACTTCAAAAAAGGCTTCAACTCAGTCAGCGTTATTTTCAGCGCGTCGGGATATGATCTCTCCACCGCGGCGGACTCCACCTGCGATAGCGATTCAAGCTTTGCCTTGATCGCGAAAATATTTATGTTGTTCAACCTTTGCCTTGCAGGGATTTTTAAGTATTCATTCAGCCATTTTGCCGTGATATTTCCGTCGGTTTTGAACTCTATGCGTTTTATTTCTCCGCTCTTTACACCAAATATTTCCTCAAAAAATATATTCTGATATGCGTAATACGCGCCGTATCCGAGCGCCAGAATCGCTGCGAGCGCCAATGCGGCGCGCAGCCAAATCCATGCCACGCGGAGTTTCGCGCGCAGGGACAGCGGTATCTTCCGGCGCTTGCGCCCGTCGGAAGAATTTAAATCCCGCCACGTGGACGGCTTCTGGGCTTTTTTTCTGGGCATTTAACGGTTATGGAATCTTTTTATTGCGCCCTCGAGTAGTTTTTCGCAGAGTGCTTCAAATCCGTATCCAATGCACGAAGCGCTTTTGGGAAGAAGGCTTGTGGGAGTCATTCCTGGGAGGGTGTTTATTTCCAATACTACGAACGACGGGGCGTCAGTATCCCGAACTATGAAGTCTACGCGGGCAAAGTCGCGGCAGCCACAGGCGTTGAAAGACTTTTCCGCGGCCAAGCGCATTGCGTCGGCGCAATGTTGCGGAATCTCAGCGGGAAATACATATCGGGTCGCCCCGGCGGTATATTTGCGTTTGTAGTCGTACACGCCGCCATCTGGGATTATCTCTACAACTCCGGCTGCTTTTCCGTATATTACGCCCACTGAAAATTCCCGGCCTTTAATGTATTCTTCTGCCATCCAAAGACCGTCTTTTACGGAATCGAGCGCATTGCGGGCTGATAGGCGGTCGAGCGCGACGCTTAGCCCTACGCTGCTTCCCTTGTCGGCCGGCTTTATTACGCAGCCGCTGGGGAAAAGTTCGGCGAGGGTTTCCGCTGAGGGCTTTGCTTTTGAATCGAATTCCAACGAGCGCGCGACAGGCACATCCGCAAATTTAAGCAGCGCCTTTGCCGCTGGTTTTACCATGCAAACACGGCTCGACAGACTTCCGCATCCGGCATATTCATAGCCCGCCAATTCGAGCTGCGCTTGCAGCGTTCCGTCTTCGCCGTAGTCTCCGTGCATTGCGGGAAAGACTATGTACTCGTCCGGGTTTATTCCGCCAGGAAGCTCGTTTTTATCAAGCCTTACAGGTAGAACTTCAAAGCTTTTAGAAAGGGCTTTTGCCACGTTTTCGCCGCTGATGATTGACACATCCCGCTCGGGGGATATGCCGCCGCTAAATACTGCAATTTTTGGATTCATTTTATTTTATCGAAAAATTTTTTTGCTTCAAAGTGGAAATCTCCGGCTCCGACAAGCGCAATGCGCAGCTCCGATTTTTTTTCGAGCGCGTTTTGCACGACCTTGAAAAAATCTTCCGGCTCGGCAAGCTCTATGCGTGCGCCGTCTGGAGCGTTTTTTATTATCTGTGGGCTTTCACCGAGCGGATCGCGGATTTCGCTTGCGGCATAGACCGGAAGCACAAATACTTTTGCCCCGCGAGCGTCCGCCCACGCGAGCGTTTTTGCAAAATCTTTTCCAAACCTCCGCGTGCGGGTATACCTATGGGGCTGAAAATAGACGATTGTTTCGGCGCCTGATTGCGGAAGAAAACGCTCCAGAAACGATTTTACCTCATTTGGGTGGTGCGCGTAGTCTGACACAACGCTCAATTTCCCGTTGTCAAAAATAGTCTCATTTCGACGTTGCAGCCCTCCAAAACCGTCGAATGCCGCCTTTGTGAAGGAGCCGTTCGGAAATGTCGCGCGCAAAGCGGCGAGTGCCATTTCGAGGTTTCGTTCAAAATAGTCGCCGGAAAGCTTTACGGGAAGTGACGGAGTTTGTACTTTCGCCGCGGCGCTTTCCAATATGGGGTCGCCCAACGGATATACGACCAGCCTTCGGGTACGAGAAAATAGCCGCACAAACATATCTTCGAGTTTGGAGTTGTCCGGATATGTATCGGTATGGTCGAGATCCGCATTTAGCGCGACTGTTACCTCCGGGCTAAAAAGCTCGATTGTTGCGTCGCTTTCGTCTATTTCTGAAATTATCGGCTTGCCGGCTGGGCAGTATCTGTGCATTCCAAAGCCGTTCGGAATTGCGCCAACGAGGTAACCGCAGTCGAGCGAAAGCCTGTTTGCCGCATGCGCCAAAAGGGCGCTCACCGTGCTTTTACCGTGGCTGCCTGCGACTGCCGTCAGTATGCGCGCAGAACACAGCTCCGCCCAGCATTCCCCGCGGCGGACTATGTTGCGGGGATTGCAAAAGTCGGCGAATTCCCCCCGGCGCCTGTTTAGCGCAGAGCTTATGACGACTTTGTCGTACTTGCCCGTAGGCGGCGTAAATTTTACTCCGAGCTTTTCGAGCCTTTGCGCAAGCTCGGCGTTTGGAACGTCGTCAAAACCCTCTATCCTGTTCCCTTCGTCTGCGAGAAACGCGGCAAGGGGAGCCATTCCCATTCCGCATATTCCGCCCATGTAATATCGGGAAGGCATATTAGCCGACCTCCGTTTTGCGGGCAATCTCTTTTAGGTCGTCTATTATTTTAGATGTGTCGTTCAGCGCGTCGACCCTCGCGAGATTTTCCTCCATTGTGCGCCTTAGACCCTCGTTTTCCATGAGCCATATAACTTCGTCAAAAAGCCTGTTTAAATCGTCCTGCTCTATGACGGCGCATCCGCCCTGCTTCTCGAAGCATCTGGCGTTTTCGCGCTGGTGGTTGTCGGCGGCGAATGGGTAGGGGACTATCACAGATGGAAGTCTGCACCGCGCGAGCTCCGCGATTGTGCCCGCGCCTGCGCGCGCGACGGCAACATCGGCTGCCGACATCGCGGACGCCATATCGTCGCAAAATTCTAGAAACGATATTTTTTTATCGCCAAATTCTTTTGTAGATACGGTTCTGTCTGAAAATATTTTTTTGCCCTGTCCGCACACGCACAAAACATTTATGCCCTTTTCCGCGAGCCTGTCGAAATTGTGGAAAGCCCATTCGTTTAGCGCGAGCGCCCCCTGGCTTCCGCCGAGAACGAGAAGCAGTTTACCTCCGTCCGTGAAACCAAACTTTCTTCTGCATTCTCCCTTCGGAAGTTTTTTTATTTCGCTTCTCACCGGGTAGCCTGAATATTTTACCTGACCGCCCTTGCGCCGCGGAATCCTCACTCCGTATGGAACGTATATGCGCTCTGCAAATCTGCCAAGCAGCCTTGTTGCCTTGCCGGCGCGGCGGTTTGCTTCGTGAAGTATCAGCGGAATCCCGAGAGTGCGGGCGGCAATCGAAAATCCGAGGGAGTTGAATCCACCAAAGCTTATAACGGCGTCGTACTTGCCTTCGGATATGACTTTTCTGCCGAAACGCACGGACTTTGCAAGCTCCGAAAGAAACTTGCAAAATCTCGCGGGATTAAGCGAAAACGCCACTCCCGGCGCTTTTATGATGTGGAGATTGGAGTATTTTCTTACGAGCCTTGAATCGACCTCTTTTTGGCTAATTACAAAACTTGCTTCGTTCCCCGCATCGATTAGCGCCTGCCCCACGGCAAGACCCGGCGCGAGATGTCCGCCGGTTCCGCCACAAAGAATTATAAATTTGCTCATAGTTCTCCTATTTTAATTTGAGTCGGTTTGCTCCACCGCCTAAGGCAGTTTAAAATCAGCCCCGTGAATGCGAACATCGCCACGAGATTGGAGCCTCCGTAGCTTATAAAAGGCAATGAAATGCCCTTTGTGGGCATAAGCCCCGTCACAACGCACATATTAAAGAGCGCCTGAAGAATTATCATCATAACAGCCCCCGTAGCGAGGGAGAATTCAAATAAATTAGGGGCTTTTCTAAGCGAAGCAATCGTTACAAAAAACAATATGGCAAATGCAAGCACAACCGAAAGCGTTATAAAAATTCCAAGCTCCTCTCCGACAATCGCGAACACAAAGTCAGTGTGAGCTTCGGGCAGAAACGATAGCTGCTGCCTTCCCCTGCCAATGCCGCTTCCGAATATGCCGCCCGATCCGAATGCGACTATTGCCTGGTAGAGCTGGTATGAACCTTCAGCCTTTGTCCCCTCGACATCGAGAAAGCTCATTATTCTACCCATTCTTACCGGGTTAAGATATATAAGTATGCAAAATATAATTCCAAGCGGTGCGAATACTGCAATTATTTGCGAAAATTTTGCTCCCGCCAAAAATATCAAAATTAGCCCTACAAGCCCGCATAGAAAACATGTTCCGTAGTCTGGCTCGAGTATTATTGGAACGCAGAAAAGCCCCACTATTATAAGGGGCTTAAAAAGTCCGCTAAAAAAGTTCTTTATTTTGCGTTGGTTGTCGTACAGGTAAGATGAGAGAAAAATTATCAGCGCGAATTTTGCAAGGTCGCTTGGCTGCGCAACTATAGGGCCGATTTCAAGCCATCTTCGCGAGCCGTTGACTTCTTTGCCCACATGCGGTATAAGAACAATTATTAGAAGAATTACTGTTATTACCGCTATCGGAATTGAAAGACGTTTAAGGATATCGATATCCACAAACGTGGCTACTACACCAGCGCAAAGGGCAATGCAGAGCCATACAGACTGTTTAGAGACTATGAAATACGGATCCGCGCGGTTCGTGCCCGCGCTCATTAAAATGAGCAAACCGAGGACGCTTAGAAAGGCGACCGGAAAAAGTATGCCCAACCAAGCGCCCCGATATGAACTTTGTGTGTCCGGGGCGTTCATTTAGGGCCGTTATATTTCTATCACGGGTATAGTTTCGGATTCGACGGCAGGCGCCGCCTCATCTTGCGGGACGGGCTGTGTAGTCTGTGAAGGCTGCGCGGAAGGCTGCGCAGGAGCGGCCGCGGCGTTTGAAGATGAGCCCTGGGAATCCGACGTCACGACTATTTCGTTAGCCGAAGATTGCGCCGGTGTTTGCGGGGCAGGCTGTGTAGTCTGTGAAGGCTGCGCGGGTTGGGCGGAAGGTTGTGCCGCCTGCGCAGTTGCCGGTTTTTCAATGGTGGCGCTCGCCTTTGCAGGCGCTGCGTTTTTGGGGGCGGCGGTTGAGGCGATGATTATTTTTTGTCCTGCGCGGATTTTGCGGGGATCTGATATTCCGTTGCGCTTGCATATTGCAGAAACGCTGGTGCCGTATTTTCTGGCTATGACGCCGAGAGTGTCGCCGCTTTTAATTTCGTACGTAATTTCGCCGTTTACCGCAGCGCTATTTTGGGATTGTTGGGTTGAAGTTGCCTGTTTTTTTGCGGAGGCTTTGGGGACTATAAGCTTTTGCCCGATTCTTATATTGTGGTTTTTCAGATTGTTTATCGACATCAGTTGGCGCACGGTTGTCGAGTGCCTTTTAGCGATTCTGGAAAGGGAGTCGCCGCTTTTTACGACATACGTTTCGGCTTCGGAGGAGACTTGGGCATTTTCGTGTTCGGCCGGCTTCTGTTCAGGCATAGAGGAAACTTCGCCGGAGGCGGGGATTTTTATTTCTTGCCCCACCTTAATTACCGAGGAACGGTTGAGTGAATTTATCTCCATGAGCTCCGACAGCCTTACGCGGTGTTTTTTCGCGATTGTCGAGAGGTTGTCGCCTTTTCTTACGACATAAATATTTTCTGTGGCTGGGGCAGGTTTGGGTTCAGACTTTTCTACGGAGGGCTTTTCGGGGGATTTTTTCTCCGCCGGGGTGGCAGGTTCTTCTTTTACGAGAACTTCGCCAGCATCTTCAGTTTTTTCCATATTCCAAGCCGGGCGGGTCGGGGCTACGCGGAGCGCGGGGCTTCCTTCGGGGGCGAGCTCAGCTTCCCTGACGGACACCTCTGCCTCTTTCTGCTCGGCGGGAGCTATTGTTGTGACCTCCTCGACAGTCGTCTGGGCTTTCGCCGCGGGAGCCTCCGGTTCGGAGCTGCAACCCGCCTGCACGAGAAGCATGCTTATTACGCCTATATGCAGCGCTAATACTGCCGTAATTGCCACTGATTTTTTCATATGTTTCCCCTTAATTTTGCCTTCTATCTTTAATATTATTTTAAATTCTTCAAACACAAAACTTCATTTTGGAAAGATTTCCCTCTATCCGCGTACCCTGCGAACATGCCGAAGCTCGAAAATCCCGGGCTGAATAGTACATTTCCGCCTTCGCCCGCCATTTTTGCTGCGCATTCCACCGCCTCTTTCATAGATTGGCATATTTTGGCGTTGAAGCCCGTAGCGTTAAAAACATTCGCCAATTTTTCGGCGGTTTGGCCTATCAAAACCGCTCCCGAGGAGACTTTCATGACTTCCGAAGCAAGCTCCGAAACATCGCACAGCTTGTCCTTCCCGCCGCCTATCCAGACGAGGTTTTTAGCCCCCGCGAGTTCGCGCAAGGCGGCGACTGCCGCGTGGACGTTGGTCGCTTTTGAGTCGTTGTAAAATTTTATTCCGAATTTTTCGCACGGCTCTCCGAACCTGTACTTTGGCAGGCTGAATCCTTCTGCGGCCTTTTCCGCGGCCCAGCCTATTCCAAGCTCCTTCAAAAATTCGTATGCCATAGAGTAATTTAGCGATTGCACAGACGTATCGAAAGGTTTGGGGCATTCGCGCGCGTCTATTTGCGAAGGGATTTTTGCAAAATCAGGAATTTTAAATCCGTACTCTTTTGCGGCCTCAAATACGTCTGATCCCGCAAAAAGAAATTTTGTTTTTAGATTTTTTACGAGATTGAATTTTGCCGAGAAATATTCGCGCATATCCGTGTGCCAGTCGAGGTGGTCGGGTGCGAAATTTGTCCAGAGCAGGGCGTCGGGGCGCAAAAATTCGAGCCGCGACGTCTGGAACGAACTCAGCTCGCAAACGGCTGCCGTTGTTGACGTATCGTCCATTTCGGCGCAAAAAGCCGAAAGAGGCTTTCCAATATTTCCGGCGGATATCGCCTTTATTCCAGCCGTATTTAGGGCTCTTTCGAGAAATGAAGTAAGTGTAGTCTTGCCGTTGGTCCCAGTGACGGCGTAAATTTTCCCGCGCCACGCGAGTGCGGAAAGGTCGGGCTCGCATATTGCGCGCGCGCCGGCTTTTTCGGCGAGCCGTACCCATTCGTGGTCGGGGCGAAACGCCGGAGAGTAAACTGCAAGCCTGTGCTTTTTGGCAGAGTTTTCGTCGAAGATTTTTTCGCAGGATTCGCCCCCATTTTTATCGTACACGACGGCCTTGATTCCGGCTTTTCCCAGCAGGGCTTTCGCGGCTTTGCCGCTCGCGCCTGCGCCGAAAACAGCGGCGCTTTTGCCGCCGCACAGTTCGGATATTTTTGCGAATTTAAAGGAATCTTCCATTATCTGAGTTTGAGGGTTGCCAGCCCCGCCAAGGCGAAGATTAGCGACAAAATCCAAAAGCGTATAACGACTTTCGTCTCCTTCCACCCCAAAATCTCAAAATGGTGGTGTATGGGCGACATCAAAAAAATTCTCTTCTTTGTCGTTTTGTACGACGCCACTTGCATAATGACGCTCATGGCCTCCATGACAAATACTCCTCCTACTATAACAAGTGTAAACGGCTGAAGCGACATAAAGGCGATTATACCGATAAGCCCGCCGAGGGCGAGCGATCCCGTATCTCCCATAAAGACTTCAGCGGGGTGGGCGTTGTACCAAAGAAACGCCATTGACGCCCCAAGGAGCGCGCAGCAAACGACGGTCATTTCTCCAGAGCCCGGAATATAGCGCAAAAAAAGGTATTCCGCCGCGATGGAGTTGCCGGCGACGTATGTGAAAACGCCGTACGCGAGCGTTGCGGATATGGTGCAGCCTATCGCCAGCCCGTCGATGCCGTCTGTAAGATTTATTGCGTTGCTGGATCCTGCAAGCACGAAGAACAGAAAAATAACCATGAACCACAGCGGCATGCAGGCTACTATTGGATACTTCATAAAAGGTATCCATAGTTCGCGCATAATTTGGGAATAGTCGGCTGATGCGCACAATATTGCCACGGCTGCCAAGGTAGTTGCCCCCTGCACGGCGAGTTTCAGCTTTCCCGAAACGCCTTTGGGATTTTTTTTGACGATTTTAAGATAGTCGTCGGCGAATCCGAGCGCAGTCAGGCAGACGTACACGAACAGCGCTGTCACAACGAGGGCGTTTAAGCGCGCGAAAAGAATAGTGGACACGAATACGGAGGCGAAAATTATAATTCCACCCATAGTCGGCGTGCCCTTTTTCGATTCGTGAAGCTCGGCGAGTTTACCGACTTCCTCCTTTGTCCTAAAACTCTGCCCGAACTTTATCTTGTGTAGTATTTCTATTATGCGCGGAGCCGAAAAAAAACCTATCGCAAACGCGACCGCCATTGCGCATGCGCATCGAAATGACAGGTATTTAAACAGGCGCAATGGTCCGAAATACGATTCATAGTCTGCAAGGTCGAAAAACATTAGATTGTCTCCCTTTCGTCTTCGTCGTCCTCAACGTCCTCTTCGTTTGAATCTTCGTTGTCTTCGCCGCTGTCTTCATCTTCGTCGCCGACTTCGTCCTCTTCTTCTCCATCTTCGCCGAATTTTTCGCAGGAGTCTTCTTCCGGGGGTTCTTCTTCGCTTTCCTCTATTTCCCCTGGGGCGTCGGAGTCTTGCTGGGCCTGGATTTTATCCGCCTCACTCTGCGCGTCTTGCTTGTTTTCGCTCAACAGTGCGGCAACTTCATCTGGAAGCAGCTTTTCAAGCTCGCAAACGCGGCTGCCTTTTATAAATACCGATCCCTCGAACGCCGCTACGCTGCTTTTCGCAGACTCGGCGTTTCCAAACACCTCTATCGCGCTTTCCGGCCACTGGTTTTCAGTCATTCCAAGCTTGTATATCTGGGCGTTTTCCCCGACGAGAATCGCCTTGTCGCCTTCGCGGTAGGGAAGGTTGTAGCCAATTTCCTTGTGGTGCCTGTGGGTCGCGAGACCAAGCTCAGCCATCGAGCCGAGCACGAAGAGGCGCGGCATTGAATTGTCGGAAATTTTTATAAAATGGGCGAGGGCGTCTTTCATGGACGTGGGCGACGCATTGTAGCAGTCGGCGTAGTACGACGAATTTCCGGCTTTTACCGTCATTCCGCGCATCGGCAGGGGCGCGAAAGTTTCGGCTACCGCCGCTATTTGCTCCTCCTTTGTTCCGAGCATAAGAGCCGCCGCTATCGCAAGCAGGGAATTTTCGACCATGCCCTGGGTCATTTTCCCGACTTCAAAGAAGTATTCGTTTCCTCCTTCAATGCACATGTCTATGCCGATATTTTCCCCGCACTCAGAAAGCGAATACCTGAATACGAGATCCGCCTTTACATCGGGGGCGTCCGATTTAACTACGACAGCCTTTCGGCATTTAAGTTCCTCGAAGGATTTCCAGCTTAAAAGGTTTGAGTGCATCAGGCACCAACCGCCGTTTGAAACATGGGCTGGGAGAATTGCCTTTTCTTTCGCAACGTTTGATATCTCGCCAAATTTTTCAAGATGCGCAAGCCCGACATTTGTGATTATCGCTATGTCGGGCGATATTATCTCGGCGAGCTCTTTCATTTGGCCGGGGCCGCCGACGCCAGCTTCTATTATTGCGCACTGGTTCTGCCTGAGGTCTATCTTTGTGACAGTCAGGGGAACGCCGATTTCATTGTTGTAATTTTTCTGCGTGACGAGCGGATTTTTCCACGCGACAAGGCGTGCGAGCATCTCCTTTGTAGAGGTCTTCCCGCACGAACCCGTTATCCCTACTACTGGATTTTCAAAACGCAGCCTGTGGAACTTGGCTATTGTCTGCAAGGCGCTTAGGGGGTCGCTCACGACGAGCACCGGCACGGATATATCAAGCGGCCTGTCGGCGATTACAGCGCTTGCGCCGTTGTCGACGGCATCTTGGGCAAAATCGCATCCATCGCGCGCTCCTTTTAGCGCGACAAAAGCAAAATCTTTTTCCATATTCCTGCTGTCGGTCGAGAAACCGCGTATATCGGTTTTCTTTGCGGAATCGGAGGGCATTTTCCACTCTCCGCCCGTCCATAGCTTTAAGTCGTCAAACTTGTAAAACGGCATAATTTATATGAGTCCTTTAAGGTTGAGGAGTTCTTCCGATACGCGTTTGTCGTCAAACGGAATTATTGTGTCTCCGAGTTCTTGGAAAGTTTCGTGCCCTTTGCCGGCGATTAAAATGCAGTCGCCTTTTGCGGCACAGTCTATTGCGAGGTTTATTGCGCGGCGCCTGTCTTCGACAAACGCTATGCGCGACGGATCTACCACTCCCTTTTTCATGTCGTCGAAAATCTGCGAGAGCGGTTCGCCCCTAGGATTGTCGGAGGTTGCCCACGCAATGTCGGCGTATTCTTGAACGACCCTCGTCATCTTTTCTCTCTTTGATCTGTCACGTTTTCCGCCGCAGCCGAAAACTACAAGAAGCCTGTTCTTTACGACTTTCCTGAGCATTGATAGGCCATTTTTTAGGGCATCGTCCGTATGGGCGTAGTCGACAAATATATCGAAGTCCGCAGGGCTGTTGACCTTCTGCATTCTGCCGGGGACGCCGCGGAAACTTTTAAGTGTTTCAACGGCTTTTTGGACGTCCATATGGGCAGCATAAATCATGGCCAGAGCCGCAAGCGCGTTTGATACATTGTAGTGCCCTGGCATTTTCAGCGAAGCCTCGGCTCTCCCGCCCGGCCACACGACGGTAAATTCGGAAACACCGGGCATAAGCTTTAGATTCTCCGCGCGGATATCTGCGTCGGCCGATTCAATGCCGAATGATACGAGGCGCACAGAGGGGTCGAGCCGTTCGGCAATCTTTCTGCCGTATGGGTCGTCAAAATTTATTACGGCATTTTTGGGAAGAGATCCAAGTCCGCCGGTAAACATCGAGGCTTTTGTCTCGAAATAGGATTCCATGGTTTTGTGGTAGTCCATGTGGTCCTGGGTGAGGTTTAAAAAGCATGCGCAGTCGAGGTGAATGCCCTTTGCTCGCTTTTGGGATATGGAGTGCGAACTTATTTCCATCGCGACCGCCTTGCATGAGCAGTTGCGCATCTGGTTTAGCATTGCGTGAAGCTCGAGGGCGTCGGGGGTTGTGCGGCTTGCGGGCAGGCACCTGCCGCCGAGGTCGTAGTGTATCGTGCCGATGATTCCGCATTTTTCGGACGATGCGTTCAAGATGGATTGCAGCATCCACGTGACGCTCGTTTTCCCGTTCGTGCCTGTGACACCGAAAGTTTTTAGAGATTCGTCCGGATTTGAATAAAAACTTTTTGCGGCGGCCGGAAGGGCTTCGTGTATGTCGGCAACTTGTATCCATACGGCCGGAAAATACTTGGGGCAGGGCTTCTCCGAAACGACCGCGACCGCGCCCCTGTGCGCCGCCTCTTCGACGTATATGTTGCCGTCGGTTGTGAATCCGCTTACGGCAAAAAAAGCTGACGCAGGTGCGACCCTGCGGCTGTCGGCTATGAGGCTCTTTATTTCCGCGGATTTGTCGCCGCTGATTTTTATGGCGTTTACTGCTTTGGCAAGGTCGTCGGCCGTGTAGGCCGGCCTTCCGCCCTCGTCGCCCGTAAAGGCGAGCGCGCCGAATCTGTTGCGCGCCCCGCAGAGGCAAATCAAACTGTCTAAATTAGAAAATCCTATCATAAATTTACATGCTCTTCCAAGCTACCTTTTTTTCAAAATCTTCGTCGCTTTGTATTCCGAGATATTTTGCCGCCTGCTCGCCAAGCTCCTTAAACGCCGGCGCAGCGACAACCCCGCCGTAGCCTATTCCGTTTAATTTAGGGGAGTCCACCACGACAGTTATCACGAGCCTCGGCCGCTGCGCTGGGAAAAATCCCGTGAATGATGCGACATGCTTTTTATTGCTGTACGCTCCGTTTACTATTTTTTGCGACGTGCCGGTTTTGCCGGCCACTTTAAATCCCTTTATTTGCGCCCGTCTTGCGGTTCCGGTATCGCTTACAACATCTGTGAGCATTTCTCCCATTAGAGCCGCTATTTTTGAGGATATCACGCGCCTTACTGCTTTCGGGGCATAAACAATTTTGGTATTCCCAGAGGCGTCGTAAATCCTTCTTACAAGTTGCGGCTGCATGTATATGCCCTGATTTGCTATTACGCTCATTGCGCAGTGTACTTGGAGGGGAGTAGCCGCAACTGCGTGGCCCATCGGAAGGCGTGTAATCGTAAGCCCGTCCCATTCGGAAACCTTGTGGAGGGTTCCGGAAATTTCCCCGATAAGCCCTATGCCCGTTTTTTTACCATAGCCGAACGCGCTTGCGTAATCGTACAAATTTTTTTCCCCGAGAAGCATTCCCAACTGCGCCGAACCTTTATTGCTGCTTTTCTTTACAATGTCGCGCACGGTTAAAACGCCCATTGCATGCGCCTCTTTGGGGAGCTTTAATGATTTGCCTTTATATACTGCGCTCGGGGCGTTGCAGTCGAACTTGTCTTCGGGCCCGACTATCCCCTCGTTGAGCGCGCCGGAGACGGGTACTATTTTAAATGTCGAGCCAGGTTCGTATTGGTCGGAAATGGCGCGGTTACGCATGGCGTCCTGACCTGATTTGTTAAAGTCATTCGGGTCGAAATCGGGGTAGCTTGCCATGGCGATTATGTATCCTGTAGATGGATCGCTGACTATTATGGTTGCGAAGTCCGGATTGTATTCGCCGGCTAACTTAGCAAGCTGCTTTTGAGCCATTTCCTGAATTATGGTGTCTATTGTCAACTGCACATTCAGCCCGTCGGTCTGCTTTACTTTTCTTTCCCGGAATTCGGGCCGCTCGCGTCTTCTTCCGTCGCGTTCGGTTTCTATCCAGCCGTCTTGCCCGCGCAGATAAAAGTCAAATTGGTTTTCTATGCCTGTCACGGGGGTAAATTCGCGGTTGACAAAACCTACGACGTGTGAGGCAAGTTTCCCGAGAGGATATGTGCGCACATATTTGCGGTTGCCGTAAATGCCCTTTATTTTAAATGATAGTATTCTGTCATATACAGGCTCTGTAACGGAGTCCGCTATTTTCTCCCAGCGCTTCGGGGCTGAATTTTTGGGGGAACATTTTTCGATGAGAATTTTTTCGTCCATCGAAAGAAGTGCAGCCACCATTTTCAGCTTTTTTATGTTTTCCGGCGTGGGCTTGAAATCAATCTGGTCTACTCCAAGGTCTATGAGTGGGCGGCTTGTCGCGACAATATTTCCGCGCGAGTCCGTAATATTTCCCCGGCGGGCTTTTATTATATCAAAACGATCGCGGGCTTTCTCTGCGACTTGGAGGCTTTCAGGTCCCCTTATAACATGCAAATAGTAGAGTCTTGCTGCTACGGCGCAAAAAATGAATGCAATTACCCCCGCCACCAGGAAGAATCTCCACGGGACTATGAAAATTGCCGACGCCGACGTATGCTTACTTCTCTTCATTGCTTAGAAGTTTCCTCTGGTGTCTTAAAAGAAAGCACTCCGCTGCCTTTAAGTTCGACTCTTCCTCCGCGGAAATTCTCATACGCCCAAACAACCCCGCTGTTCGAGGGCTGCACGAGGATATTGCCCGCGCGCGCGGACAAATGCGCGGGGCTTTCCTGCCTGGCAATTTTTACGGACAGCTCCTCATTTTCGCGCCGCAATCGAGAAATATCCTGCTCGTTAAGGCGTATCTCATTGGCGATTTCCACCTTGTTCTGGCGCTCGATGGAAATGCAAAACGCGCCTGCGCCACCCGTAAATACGAGTGCAGTGAATAGGGCGATTATTATTTTCTTTTCAGTCGAGGTGTCGCTCATGGGGTTAGTCCTTTTTTATAGCGCGCAGTTTTGCGCTGCGGCTTCTTGGATTTTCGGCGGTTTCGCTCTCCGAGGGGAGGACGGGTTTGCGGGTGAGAATTGTGGCAAGCTTTATCCTGTCTTGAACAGATGAATGGTCGTGCCTGTCTTCAGGCCGCCCCGCCATTTTTTTGAAAAATTTTTTGACAATCCTGTCTTCGAGCGAATGAAAGCTTATTGCGGCGAGCACTCCGCCTTTGCAGAGCAATTCGAATGCTTCTGGCAGGGCGCGCTCGATTTCTCCCAATTCGTCGTTTACAGCAATCCTAAGTGCCTGAAATACGAGAGTTGCCGGGTGTATTTTCCCGCGCGGGGTAGAAGGAGAAATCTTTTCGACAGTTTCGGCGAGGTCGCGCGTTGTGGAAATTTTCCCCGCATCGGCGGCGGCTTTCACTGCGCGCGCAAGTTTTGAAAAATTTGGTATTTCGGCGTATTCGCGGAAGATTTTAGCGAGCTCTATTTCCGAGAGCGAATTTATCAAGTCGAGCGCCGTTTGGCCTTCGGAGGAATCCATGCGCATATCGAGGGGGCCATCCCTCATAAAGGAGAATCCGCGCGAAGCCTCGTCAAGTTGGAAGGAGGATACGCCGAAATCGAATAGTATTCCGGCGTATCCTTTATCGGTTTGTAGTTTGCAAATTTCCGAGAAATTCGCGCGGATAAAATTGAAGCGTTCCGGAAATATTTTTTTTAGCTCTGCGGCGCGCTCTGCTGCGGCTGGATCGCGGTCAACTGCGGTCACCCGGCAGTTTGCGCTTTCAAGTATTGCCCGCGAATGTCCTCCGCCCCCGAAAGTGCAATCCAGATAATCCATTCCGTCTTTTGGCGACAAAATGGCGACAGCTTCCTTCAACATCACGGGGTAGTGCCCGCGATGTTCAACGTTTTTTAGGCAGCTGTCATATTCGGTAAGCATCTATATGTATTGAAATTTTCCTTTTTGCTTTATTTGCGGCGGTCCAAGCGATTGGGAAAAATTTGCCGATGTGAACAAAGTTCTGAATGTGGTTTTTCTCTTGGCTTGGAATATTCATAAGTTTTTATAGGCCGAGTTCTTCAAGCAACGCGATTTCGTCCTGCTCGGAGCTTTCACCGAGCCATTTTTCGCGCGCTTTCGGATCCCAAATTTCAAAAGTCGCCCCCATTCCGACAAGGCATACGTCTTTGTTTATTCCCACGTGCGAGAGAATAGTCTCTCCGAGCATGATTCGACCTTGTTTGTCGCAACCGAATGTGCAGCTTTTGCTTAGGAATTTTGAAAGAGCTTTGCGCTTGGCGGGGTTGGCCATGCTTATTTTTGAAATTTTAGAATGCAAATCGGCAATCATTTGTGGCGGCATGACTGAAATCGAACCGTAAGTTGTTGGTATCGCAAGGTATGAATTCTCAGCCTCGTCTCCTTTGAATCTCCACTTGGCGGGTATGGTGACGCGCCTTTTTTCGTCGAGTTGTTTGGAAAACTCGCCGGCGTAGAAATTTGGTTCTTGGAGAAGTTCGGGCATGCTTTTATTTTTTTGCCATTTTCCTCCATTTTTGCCCACTTTCCACCACTGTCAACTATATTTTTTGCTTTTTTTGAAACTTGCGGTATTTTTGTAAGGTGCGTTTAGTTTGGAATTTTAGAAAAAAAACAGCTTTTTTTTGACGGATTTTGAGAAAGAAGGGGCAGAGAATGGGAAAGTCCGCAAAAAATGGATTAAAAATGCGGGTAGTTTAAATAGCTTTTAAAAATATAAGATCTTAATGTAATGGCGGGGTTGGAAATGCGGAAAAATGAACGAAAAAAATTTTAGGCAATTAGAGTCAGTGGAGAGTGTGGGGGGATAAAACAAACTCAAAAGAGGATAAATTAAAAATGTAAACTTTTGCGGGCGTGGGAATGGGATAAGGAAAATTGTAATATATAATTATTGACTTAAAAATCCCCAGTTGTAGAAAAAATTATATGAATATTAAGCCTTTAATTGCGCAACTTTCCCTTTTTGCAGTTGCCTATTCTGCCTACTCTCAGGACTCCTACGACTACATATGGTCCGGAACTTCAACCGGAGACTTTAAATGGACGACCTCGTCTAATTGGTCTCCTAACGGCGTTCCTTCTTCTGGAGATTCGGTCTATATAAGTACCACAGCTGAAAATGGCTTAAATAAAAATAACTTGGATCTTGGCGGAGATGTTTATGTAGGCGATGTTACTTGGGCGTTTATCGCAGGAGGTCAGAGTTTATACACAGGCGGAACCCTAAATGCAGAAAACTTTACTGCCGATTTTGGCTCAAAGGGTTGGCCTCAGTTTTGCATAGGAAGCAGGTTGAATGTCTCAAAATCGGACGGGACGGGAAAACTGCTGATACATAATTCCTCAAAGGTTGATAATTTGGGGGCGCAATTCATTGTAAATGCCGCTGTTTACGCAGATAATATAGAACTTGCCGCGGCGAATGCTTGGGCTGGTGGAAGCTATATAAACATATCAATTGGTTGGAACGGCGGCGGATCGGCCGAAAAACCGATAATAAAAGTTTTAAATGAATTTAAAATTGCCCAAGGATCGTCTTTAACCTCGGGATCCGCAAATACATACGTAAGTTTTGGCGGGATAAACGGCGCCGGAACATTCAATTCGGGAGATAAAAAGCTTTATATGACGCTCACGGGCTCCGGTAGCTACGAGTTTAGCGGAGTTTCTTCGGTCACCGATGGCGGCGGCATATTTGTCACATCCGCTTCAAGCGGAGTCCAAAAATTTGTGAATTCCGGGTTTAACCTTGCGGGCGCAAACATGCAGAGCGGACGTCTGGAAATTGCAGGCTCGGCGGGAGATGTCGCTCTTTCAGGAGGCACAATATCCTCTATCGAAAACGGTTCGGGAGGCGATGTTCTGATGATGGATTCCCTGACGTGGTCGGGCGGCAAAATTGCCCTTGATTTGGACGGAGAATATGCCGACACTGTTTCAATTAGCGGGAATTTTTCAACTACTGGTTCGGGCGAGCTCGTGTTCGATTTAAACTTTGACGAAATTGTCATGAGCAATCTTATCGAAGGCTCGGAAGATAAAAAATATACTTACGACTTAATATCAGTCGGCGGAACGAGCGATATTGCGAATACAAATTTCGTATTTGAAGACGATTACGGCACATTCTCTTACAATTTTGAGAACGGAATGTTGACAATATCCCTAAATCCGATTCCGGAGCCAGCCGCAATTGCCGCAATTTTGGGCGCGATTGCATTGGGAGTTGCTGCGCGCCGCAGACGCAAATAATGTTGACAGTTTTTTAATTGGGCGCGGAAAGTAAAATATTTCCGCGCTTTTTTCTTGCCGAGCGAAAATCGTCGGTTATGCTAAGAAACATCAAAGGCACGTTTTTATAAATTTAAAATGATTGAATCTCCGATATTTGCTATATTTATTTTTTTATTGTTTCCGGTGTTCTCATCTTTATTTGCATTGCATAAGGGAATTTACGAATCGTGGGGCAGAACGGTTTTATTTCTTTTATTTTTTGCGCTTTTATCCTGGCTAATAATGGAGACAGCAGTTTTATTTCAGGAAAAATATTGGGGGATTAGAGCGGCGGAAGCTGAAATTTTTTTGTCTTGGGGGTGGCTTTTTATCTTCTTCCCGATTCTGATGTTTTCATTTCTTTTTATGGTAGTGATTGCGGCCGAAAAGCGCTCTTGCGGAAAAAACAAGATAATTGCCGGCGTGCATTTTAAATCAGACATATTGTTCGGAGGCTTGGGTGGCTCGTCGCCTTTCGGGTATGTCGAGTTTAAGGAAGACTGCTTTGTTTGCGGCGTTTTCCTTGTGGGTTCAAAGAAAATAGCCTATGCGGACGCCGTTGTGCGGCTTGGCAAAAAATTTCTCGGGAGTCGAATTTTAATATTAGACAATCGCAGCGGAAATCGGATTTATGTTTATACCTTATCCGAATGCGCTAATAAAAATATTTTGGGAAAATTTAGGCTCCATCACGTCGAAGTTGTGAATGCCTAATATTGCAAAAGAGCGGGGTGTTGCCCCTAAATAAAATTTTTTTGCGCGCAAATTCCCATTACTCTGCCTCGAAAAACTTTTAAAGTAATTTTCTGGTTTCCTACATATACGTTTTTATAATTTTTTTTATACGTTAAACTAAGGCTGTTTTCATCTTGCTTTGTATTCTTTCTTGGCGGGTTTCCTAACTGGCAGTTTGTTGGCGCGCAAGGTATGGTTGTTATTTGCTTTTTCTATTCTTAGAAGGGGTATTTTTTTTATTCGCACTATTGTGTTGTTTTACCCAGAAAAAGAAACGTAGGTGGCGCGAAGCGCCGAGGGCACGCGGGCAAATAAATTATGCGAGTCTGCAAACTTTTTTTGCCAAATTAGAAAAATTTGTTTGGCGGGCAAATTCTAAAAAAGCAAATAAACGCCGCCTTTTGGTGTGCTCAAAAATAAAAAACCGACCCCCAAAAACGGGATCGGTTTTGAAAAATTTTTTACTATCATAAACCGCGCCAACCTGGCAAAAGCCCCCAAAAGCTTTGCGAGAAAGGCGCAATATATGGGGCTTAGCGGCAGTCTGATATTTTTCCTGCAACGGCGGCTGCTGCTGCCATGCGCGGACTCATCAAAACGGTGCGGCCAGTGGGGCTGCCCTGTCTACCCTTGAAGTTGCGGTTGGAGGTCGAAGCGCAGAGCTGGTCGCCGACGAGCTTGTCGGAGTTCATCGCAAGGCACATTGAGCAGCCTGCTTGTCTCCACTCAAATCCGGCATCGCGGAAAATTTTGTCGAGCCCCTTTTCCCTCGCAATTTTGTCGATTATCTGCGAGCCGGGAACCGCGAGCGCTTTTACGCCTTTCGCAACTTTCTTGCCTTTCAGATATTCAGCGGCCTCCTCGAAGTCCGAGAGCCTTCCGTTTGTGCACGAGCCTATAAAGACCACATCTACGGGGGTTCCGGCTATCGGTTTTCCGGGTTCGAGCTTCATATAAGCAAGGGCATCTGCCGCCTCTTTGCGCTGGGTTTCGTCTGTGAAACTGTCGGGAGAGGGGATATTTTCGTCTATGAATACGGCTTGCGATGGATTTATGCCCCAGGTGACTGTCGGCTTTATATCGGCGGCGTCGAAATTTACGACATCGTCGTATTCGCAGCCTTCGTCGGAGGCTATGCTTTTCCAATACTCTACCGCTTCGTCGAATTTCTCGCCCTTGGGGGCGTACGGGCGGCCTTTTAAGTAGGCAAATGTTTTTTCGTCCGGGTTGATGTAGCCTATGCGCGCGCCGCCTTCGATTGCCATATTGCATACAGTCATGCGGCCTTCCATCGGCATATCGTCAAAAACTTTTCCGCCGAATTCGTAGGCGTAGCCCAGCCCGCCGTTTACGCCCAACTTACGGATTATGTGGAGGGCTACATCCTTGGGATAGACCCCCTTGGCAAGTTCGCCGTTGACGTTTACGCGGCGCACTTTGAGCTTTTTAAATGAGAGAGCCTGGGTTGCGAGCACATTGCGGACTTGGCTTGTGCCTATGCCGAATGCGATTGCCCCGAACGCCCCGTGGGTTGCCGTATGCGAGTCTCCGCAAACTACTGTCATTCCGGGGTGGATTATCCCTTGCTCAGGCATTACAATATGTATTACACCCTGGGTGCCGGCTGTAGTGTCGAAAAATTTTATGCCAAAATCGGCGCAATTCTTTCTGATGTGTTGGAGCATTTCGTAGGCTCTCGCGTCGGCATAAGGCTCAGTGCGGTCGTCTGTGGGGATTATGTGGTCGACTGTGGCGAAAGTGCGCTGGGGGTATTTTACGCCGAGTTTCAGCGAACGCAACATTCCGAAAGCTTGGGGGCTTGTCACCTCGTGGAGAAGGTGAGTATCCACAAACAGCAGGGTTGAGCCGTCGGGGAGTTCCTTTACGGCGTGTTTTTGCCAGACTTTTTCAAACAGATTCTTTTTCATTTTTATGATGTTGCGTTTTGTAGGCGGATTTTTGTCCGCGCCGCATTATTGATTTTGAATTGAAATTTTTTATGTCGAATTAAAGAGTCTTCGCTTCTCTAACGTGCGCACTTGCTGGCGCAAGTCGGTAATTGGTCCGCATGGTAGCCGAAGCATGGAATCGGAGCGAAGCCTTATATGCCATTTCTATTATAGCACAGGCATTGTATCCGCGCCTTGTGGGCTATTCTATTATGGCATCCGGCACTCTAAATCCCAGCGTTATTCAGCATTTCCAATATTGTAGTACCCGGTACTTAATCCCCGCGTTGTGCGGCATTTTAAGTATTGTGGCACCCGGAATTGGATTCGCGCCTTGTGAGCTCTTGTATTGTAGTACTCGGAATTGAAGAGTCGGGGAGGCGTCAAAATTTTGCATTTGTATAACTCTTCTGCTCTTTCGGAAATCCCAAGCCTACTTTTCGACATTTCAAAGAACTTACCCAAAAGCTTTGCCCGCAAGTATTATCGGCGCATCTGGACTTTGCATATTCGCAAAGAACCATCGCCGACGCATGCTTGTTAATTTTGCGCGGAATTTTTTTAGGGTGTTTGGAAGCGCTTTTTGCGTATTCCCAAAAAAAAGTATTTTTTAGCAAAACTACGCCTTCAAGCTGGTTCCACGACAATTTTCCTAAATTTTAGAGAGCGCATATTTAAGCCCAATGTACGTGACTCCTTTAAAATTCACCGCACATGGCTACAAAAATGCAAGCAACTCCAAGTCCACGCAGCTTTCGCTTTTGGGGGAGCGCGCGGAGATTTTTAATTCTCCGCGCGGGAAGGGTAGAGCGCTATTCGTCAGCGAGCGACCCATCAAGGTCGTCATTTGAATAGACGTTCTGGACGTCTTCGAGGTCGTCGAGAGCTTCGGTCAATTTTACGACTTTCTTCGCGACTTCGGGATCGGTAATTGTGACGAGGTTGTTGGGAATCCACGCCAGCTCAGAATCTTCTGTTTCAATGCCGGCTTTTTCAAGTGCGACACCCACTTGCGCAAAGTTTGCTACGGGGCAAAGCACTTCAAAATAGTCGCCGTTATTCTTGATGTCTTCCGCGCCGGCATCGAGCACGCAATCCATAAGGGCGTCTTCGGTTGCCTTTTCGGCGCTTATGATAAACTGTCCCTGTTTGGTGAAGTTGAACTGGAGTGCGCCGGGTGCGGCGAGATTTCCGCCGTTTTTAGTGAATGTAGAGCGCACGTCGCTTGCGGCGCGGTTCTTGTTGTCGGTGGTCACTTCGACTATTATGCCTATGCCGCCCGGCCCGTATCCTTCGTACAGGAGCTGTTCATATACCACTCCGGGGAGTTCTCCGGTTCCCTTCTTAATCGCCCTCTCGACATTGTCGGCTGGCATGTTGGCGGCTTTCGCCTTCTGGATTACCATGCGCAGGCGCGCGTTTGTGGACGGATCTCCGCCGCCGTCTTTGGCCGCGAGTGTTAGATCTTTGCTAAGGGCGCTGAATATCTTGCCTTTCTTGGCGTCGATTGCGGCCTTATGCCTCTTTGTTGTAGCCCATTTACTGTGACCGGACATCTTGTAATTTCTCCTTTTTGGTTACGAATTTTGTATCACATTTCTATTGTTTATGGAAATTCCGACTATCTCTTGGGGCGGGTAGAGCGCCCGCCGGGATTCTTCTTGCGAGGCTCGTACATCGTGCCTTTTAGCCTTTCGTCTTTAAGCTTCTTGCGGGCTTTTGCGGCGTCTTCGCGCGCGATTCTAAGCCTTTCTTTGAGCGGGAGCTTTTCAAACTCGGTGCCGCGCGCCTGCTGAGCCGCCTGCGCCTGCTCCATCGCTTCCTGCATTCTTTGCATAAAGCCCGGTTTCTCTCTCTTTTTCAAAACTACTTTTTTAGCGCCCATGCGCACCACCAATACCTGCAAAATTCCGAGCAAGCTCTGAACCGTCCAGTACAATACTAACCCCGACGGGAATGTGTAGAATATCACAAGCATTATAAAAGGCATAAGCTTGAACATCCACGACTGCATCTTATCTGCCATCGAAGGCATAAGGTGCATTTGCAGGCAAGTGATTACCGCATTTATAATCGGGAGCAGGTGAAGGGGAATTCCGAAAATCGACGGAAGCGCCTCAATCGTATCGGGGCGGGCGAGGTCTTTTATCCAGAGGAAGTGGGCAAAGCGTATTTCGCACGAGGTCTGGAGCATGTAGTACAAGCCTATAAATATCGGCAACTGTATGAAAATCGGGAGGCAGCCTGCGAGCGGGTTTATGCCGTACTCCGAATAAAGCTTCATAGTCTCCTGCTGGACTTTTTTAGGGTCGTCCTTGTACTTTTCGCGAAGGGCTTTTATCGGCTCCTGCAACTTCGACATTCTCTGCGAGGACTTAATCTGTACGGAGGTTAGCGGCCACAAAACTGCCCTGACCAAGACTGTCAGTATGATTATCGCCCAACCCCAGCCCCAATTCGGAGACACTATAGATACCCACGAATAAATCCAGTTCATCAGGCGCGAAAGCGGTCGGCTTACGAAGCCGAACCAGCCGTAGTCCATAATGGCGTCCTGGCCGCCGCCGAGGGAGTAGAGCCTGTCAAGCTCTTTCGGACCCACATAGTATGAGCCGCCGAGATTCCATACTTGCCCGGGCTGGAGAGTTTCTACCTCAAAGCCCATAAAGCCCGCGACTGCGTTGCGCATGTATTTGTTCGGGTCTTTCAGGTTTATGGAAAGGGGCACTGCGTATCCGCCGTTGGAGGATATTTTTTCAGGGGTGAACAGGGCCGCGAAAAATTGGTTTTTGACTGCTCCCCAGATAATCGGGTAGTGCGACAATTTCTCAAAATATTTCGCCTGCGACCTGCCTATGCCGAGGAATCCGGAGGAGTCGACAAAAGACGAAGATTTTAGAAAATGGCTCTTGTCGCCGTCGTAGAGGGCTACCGCAAGATTTGTTCCGTAAACGTCGCTTTCCGTCGGCGGCACGGCGCCGAGGCACACGAACAATTCCCCGACCGACTGCGGCTGCGAGGATATGTTTTTTATTGAAGTTGCCGTAGCGAGAGTGTAGGGGGCTGCGTCTATTTCGGGATTGTTGACAAGCTGGTACTTGCGGGTTATCTCGAATTTGTTTTCTATGCGCAGGCTGTAAGTGACGGAATCTTTTGTGGAATCTACGAGCGCAAAGGAATTTTGTATCGGAAGGGGAATTTCGCTCTGGGCGCTGTCGAATATCGAAAGGCCCATCGCGGGCACGCGCGCGTCTATGTCGTTAAATACAAACGGTTCTTTTGAGCCCTGCGATTTCGGATATTCGCGCAATTCGACGTTTTTTATGGCCGCGCCCTTGTTCGTAAAGTTTATCCGCATTTTATCGTTCTCGAGGGAGACGATTTTCTCGGGGATATTTTCGTCGGGGGCGAACGGCGACTGCTTTTGCGCCTGGATTGCCGGCGTTGACTTCTCTTGCGGTGCGGAGAGCTTCGCCGTCTGTTCCGCGCGCGCTGCCCGCGCGTATTTTTCGGCGGCTGCCTCCTTTGTCGACGAGTCGTACATAAAGTACATCGCCGCTAATAGGAGGATTACTCCAATTATGGTGTTTTTCTTATCCATTTTTTCGGTTAGCCGCGCCAAAACGCGCGGCGCTTTGTATAAATTTATATTCGGTTCTTTTTAATAAAGGATTTGCTGCAATCAATCTTTTTTAAGCGTTTCGCCCAATTTTTTTTGGCGTTCGGTACCGCCTGCGCAAGTGCCGCTATCGGAATTTTCCGGGTCGGTATTTCTTCTAAAAAGCCCGCGAAAAGTAAATTTGTCGGGAACGGGGTCTATTCCGCCCTCACACAGGGGATTGCATCTTAGAATCCTAAAAGAACCCATTATGCAGCCTTTGACAACGCCGTGCTTTTTTATGGCGTCGATTGCGTATTGCGAGCATGTGGGGTAGAATCGGCAGCCGCTGCCGGGAATTGCATGCAGTACGGGGGAAATTGCGATTTGGTAAAATCTCACGCAAAGGCAGGCTGCCGCCGCCGCTATGCCGACTTTTCGCCGGTTTTTACTTTCCCCCTTTTTCGGCACGGTCGATTTTTCTTATTGCCGCGCTTGCGGCGTTTGCAAATTTTTCGTCGAGCGTTTTGAAGTCGAATTTGCTCCAGCCCCTGCGCATGAATATTATTATGTCGCACGCCTTACTAAAGTTTGGGGCATTTTTTCTAAAAATTTCGCGCATTACACGGCGCGCGCGGTTGCGTTCCACGGCGCAACCGACTTTTCTGCTCGTTACAACTCCGAGCCTTGAAAACTCTTTTTCGGGAGTGGGGCGCAGATAAAAGACGAAGGCGGAACAATCCGCCTTCGTAGAGTCAGCTTTGACAAGCTCAAAGTCTTTTGCCAAGCGCAGCCTGTTGATTTTGCCGAAGCGCACGGCCGAGTTTCGCCTATTTGGTTACGAGGCGCTTGCGTCCCTTTTGTCTGCGGGCGGCGATTACAGAGCGGCCGCCGCGGGTTTGCATTCTGGCGCGCCAGCCGCAGCGGCGTGCGCGTTTTAGTTTGGAGGGTTTATATGTGGGATTCATTGCGTGTGTTCTCTTTAAAAAATTGTTAAAGTCCAACTATGGAATCAATTTCCCGAAACTTGTCAACCCCATTTTTAACTATCGTTTTCAATCGAGTTTTTTGCGATGGGTTATTTCTTCCTATGAGGTTTGATAAAAAAGTTCTTGGGCGAGGTGCGGGATATACTGTCTATTGCAATGAAAAATTTTTCGCGGAATTTTTCCGCCTCGCGATTGGGAAAATTTTGCCGTTGCCAGGGCGTCCGGGCGTTTTACGGCTCTAAAATGATTGCGAAAGCTGTTTTTTACAGTATATAAATGACAATCGTATTGCGTATTAAAAAACTTTGCGGGAGATTTTTTATCGATAGGTTCTTTATGGATACAAAAACTTGAAAGGCTCGAATTTTTTGTAAATAGACGCAAAATTATCCCGATTTCTCCCACATTTTTTTAGGTTAAATCCGCATTTTTGCAGAAATTAGAAAGTTGTTGGCGGTTTATCTATTTCTAATATACAGTAGTCTTTTTGCGAAGCAATATTTTCCCCAATTCGCCCGCCTCGAGCTAAAAATATAAAAAATCCGGGCTGCCGCTACAGTTCCGCCGCCCGCCTCGGCTTTTTATGCCGAAGATAAAATCACGCAGTTTTTTATATGAACTATTATGGGTTTTTATTATTTGCATGCGTCGCGCGCAAAGATATCCCAAAAGGCGCTCACCGGATAAAAAATTCCTTGTCAAGGCGGATGTATTTTGCGATTTTTGCGGAATGGAAAACCCTAATATCGACATCGACTATGTCGCAAAACTTGCGAGAATAGAGTTAACGCCGGCGGAGAAGGAAACGTATTCACGCCAGCTCGGGCAAATTCTCGAATACTTTCAGAAACTTTCGGAAATAGACGTTTCGGGCGTTGAGCCGAGCGCACACGCGCACGCAATGTACAATGTAATGCGCGACGATGTCCCGACGCCGGCAATGCCAGTTCAAGAGGCGCTAATGAATGCGCCGGCCGCACGCGACAACCAGATATGCGTCCCCAAAGTGGTCGACGACGCCTAAAAAATTTGAATAACCCAAGCTTTTTTTTACGATGGAAATTTTTTACAAAACGATATCCGAACTCGAATCCATGCTGGATTCAAAGGAAATATCGGCGGTTGAATTGGCAAAGGCTCTCATCGAACGGAAAAATTCCGTCGACGGAAAAGTCGGAGCGTTTTTATCCGCAAACGAGGACGAATTGCTCGCTGAAGCATCTATCTCGGATTCTCTCCGCGCGGAAGGTAAAAAGCGCGGCGCACTCGAAGGCATCCCGATTGGCCTAAAAGACGTTCTTGCCGTGCGCGGGCAAAAGCTGACATGCGCCAGCAAAATACTCGAAAATTACGTGTCTCCATATACGGCGTCCTCCCTCGAAAAGTTGAAATCCAGAGGCGGAATTTTCTGGGGAAGGCTAAATATGGACGAATTTGCAATGGGCTCCTCCTGCGAAAACAGCGCGTTCCAGCCTACCCACAATCCGTGGGACTTGTCGAGAATTCCAGGAGGAAGCTCGGGCGGCTCGGCGGCTGCCGTTGCGGCGGGCGAGTGCGTTGCGAGCTTGGGAAGCGACACGGGCGGCTCAATCCGCCAGCCGGCGTCGCTTTGCGGCGTTGTGGGTATGAAGCCCACTTACGGGCTCGTGAGCAGGTACGGTTTGGCGGCGTTTGCCTCGTCGCTCGACCAGATCGGGCCCTTCGCGCGCTGTGTGAAGGACGCTGCTATTTTGCTCGAAGCTGTCGCGGGTCACGACCCGAAAGATTCCACGAGCGTAGAGTGCGAAATCCCCGATTATGCGTCTAATATTTCTTTGGAGGCTTTCAAGGGCGCAAAAATCGGCATTCCGAAAGAATATTTTGGGGCGGGCATAGATCCTGAAGTTAAGGCGATTGTTGAAAAGGCGATAGCCGATTGCGCCTCCCAGGGGGCGGAAATTGTGGATATATCCCTTCCGCACACTGACTTGGCGATACCTGTATATTATATAATTGCCACTGCCGAGGCGTCTTCAAACCTCGCGCGCTACGACGGAGTGCGCTACACGCGCCGCAGCCCGAATACGACCGACGCTATCGACATATATTACAAAAGCCGCGCGGAGGGCTTTGGCGAGGAGGTGAAGCGCCGCATAATTCTCGGCAGCTACGTCCTAAGCTCCGGCTACTACGACGCCTACTATCTGCGCGCCCAAAAAGTCAGAACCCTCATCCGCCGCGACTTTGAGGCCGCATTTGAAAAAGTCGACGTTATCATGACGCCGACCTCTCCGACAACTGCTTTTAAAATAGGCGAAAAAACCTCCGATCCCCTCTCGATGTATCTGAGCGACATTTGCACGATTAACGTAAACCTCGCGGGGCTCCCCGGCATATCAGTGCCGTGCGGATTCTCGGCTGCGGGGCTTCCTGTCGGGCTGCAAATGATAGGAAAGGCATTTGACGAGAGCAACCTGCTTTCTTTCGCCGCCTCGTACGAGGCGGCCCACGAATGGGCATCGCGCCGTCCAACACTCTAAAAGGAATTTTATGGAATACGAAGCCGTAATAGGACTCGAAGTACACGTCCAGATTAAGACAAAAAGCAAAATGTTCGCGTCTGTCGGATACAGTTTCGGCGAACCTCCGAACACGCTTACCGACCCCGTAGTGTGGGCACTTCCGGGAGTGCTGCCGGTTATAAACCGCGACGCTGTCAAAAAGACCATAATGGTGGGATTGATGCTTGGCTGCAAAATCCCCGAGATAACAAAGTGGGACAGAAAAAACTACTTTTATCCCGACAGCCCCAAAAATTACCAGCTCTCGCAATACGATGAGCCTTTGTGCCTCGGCGGAGGCGTCGAGATAGAGCTTCCTGGCGCAAACGCATCTGAAATGGGCGAGCACAGGGTTGTAAAGCTCACCCGCATACATTTGGAGGAGGACGTCGGAAAGCTCACACACTATGCGAAAGACTCGCTAGTCGACTACAACAGGGCGGGGACTCCCCTTATGGAAATTGTCTCCGAGCCTGATTTGCATTCAGGAGACGAAGTTTTTGCCTACTTAAATTCCCTGAAAAACACAATATCGTTTGCCGGAATCTCCGACTGCGATATGGAAAAGGGGCAGATGAGGTGCGACGTAAATATTTCCGTTCGCCCGAAGGGTTCCGACAAGCTCGGAATGAAAATCGAGATGAAAAATATGAACTCCCCCTCAAATGCGCGCGAGTGCGTGGAGTACGAAATAAAGCGCCAAATATCGTGCCTGAAAAAGGGCATACCTCTCGTGCAGGAGACGCGCCGGTGGGACGCCGAATTGAAGGTCACCCAGCCGATGCGCTCAAAGGAGGACGCGCACGACTACCGCTACTTCCCCGATCCCGACTTGATGCCCGTAAAAATTTCGCGCGAGTATCTCGAATCTGTGCGCGCGGAATTGCCCGAGGTTCCCTTTGACCGCCAGCGCAGGTATATGTCGGAATTCGGATTGCCGTATTCGGCGACGTCCGTAATGTGCCACGTTCCGGAAATATGCGAATATTTCGAGCGCGCTGTGAAGGCGTACCCGAAGAACCCGAAGGCGATAGCAAACCTCATCGTAAACGATTTGAGGCGCGAGCTATTGGCCGAGAGACAGGCGCGGCAAAGCGCGTCGGGCGAAGCGGAATTTGGGGAAGCGCACGCGCAAGAAGCCCGCGAGCACGAGCTCGGTCTGTTCGACTCGAAAGTGACCCCCGAAAACCTCGCGAAGCTCGCCCAGATAATCGATGGCGGCGAGATATCAAAGCAAATAGGCAAAGAGGTCTTTGCGGAAATGTTTGCAAGCGGAAAGTCGCCGTCGGACATAGTTTCTGAAAAAGGCTTGAAACAAAACAGCGATAGTTCAGAGCTCGAATCGTTCTGCCTGGACGCGATTTCCAAAAATTCCAAGGCAGTCGAGCAGTTTAAAGCCGGCAACGACAAGGCGATAAACGCGCTGATAGGCCCCGTTATGAAAGCCTCGAAGGGCAAGGCTAATCCGGCGATGGTTCTCGAAATAATGAAAAAGCTGATAAATAAATGACCCTGCCGGTGATAGTCCTTCTGGCGCTGATTGCCGTCAAGTTTGCGGCGTCAACGTGGCTCGATGTGCTAAATATGCGCTGCGTGCGCGCCCATTCCGGCGAGGTTCCCGCGCCGTTTAGAAAATTTACAGATTTGGCGGCGTATAAAAAAGCGGTCGCATACACTATCGACAAAACAAAATTTTCGATAGTTGAGGACGCTTGCATGGCGGTGTTTCTCGCTGTGGTGCTTGCTCTATGGATACTGCCCTCGATGTTCGATTTCGGAATGGACGTGTTTGGAGTGTCGATATGGGGGCAGGCGCTGACGCTGATTTTTATGGCGATAGTCCTATCGCTTCCCGAGATGCCGTTTGAGCTATACTCGCAGTTTGTGATAGAACAGGAGTACGGCTTTAACAAAAGCACTTTCGGATTGTGGATTAGCGACAAAATAAAGGGCGCGATAATAGGAATAATTTTGGGGGCACCCATATTGGCGTTGATACTATGGTTTTCGCAGGAGCTGCCGAATACATGGTGGATATGGGGCTTTGTGGCGGTTGCGCTGTTTCAGGTTTTAATGATAATAGTGTACCCGCGGTTGATACTCCCGATATTTAACAAAGTTCAGGATTTGCCCGAAGGCGAACTAAAAACGAAGCTCATTGAGCTTGCAGACAAGGGAGGGTTTAAGGCGAGCGCAATACAGGTGATAGACGGCAGCCGCAGAAGCTCGCACTCAAACGCTTTCTTTACGGGCTTTGGGAGGTTTAGGCGGATTATGCTGTACGACACTCTAATAGAGCAGCTTTCGCCTGCGGAGATAGAGGCTGTGCTTGCTCACGAGATTGGCCACTATAAGAAGGGGCACATACTAAAAATGATGGCAATGTCGTTTGCGATGACATTCCTTACTTTCGCAATAATGGGGTGGCTTTCCAAGAGCGAATGGTTTTATCTGGGGTTCGGCTTTTGCGAGGCTTCCGGATTTGGACCAGTATTGCTCATGTACTCAATGTTTTCGGGGCTTTTCACATTTTGGCTGACGCCGCTTTTAAATGCGTTTTCGCGCAAGAACGAATACGAGGCCGATAGGTTTGCCGCAAGCTTGTGCGGATCTGGTGAGCCGCTGTGCGCGGCGCTTGAAAAACTCCACAAGGAGAATCTCGGCAATCTTACCCCCCACCCGCTGTATAGCGCATTCCACTATTCTCACCCGACGCTTGTTGAGCGAGTAGCGGCAATTTCCGGCGCTTTAAAAAGAAATTGATTTTGTTTTCAAATAGGCTTGACCTTTATTTTTTGCGGCATTTTCTATATTAAAAAGGCGGTAGCCGAGGGGGCTGTCGTTGGTATATTTTTTTAGTGCCTGAGGGGAGGGGGGATTTCTCTCTTTTTGGGTATGCGCATATTGTACATAAAAAAAGGAAAAAAATGGATAGAAGAAAATTCATAAAGAATGTCGGAACCGCTGGAGCGGCGGCGTTCGTACTGCCGAGATTCTCGATAGCCTCGACAAAATCTCCCAACAGCAAGCTTAACGTCGCGTTTGTAGGCGTAGGGGGCGTCGGCGGAATGGCTATAAACGGCATGAAGAGCGAAAACGCGGTCGCTTTCTGCGACGTTGACACCAGAATGAGCGGCTGGCACAAAAAGGAAAACCCGAAATCGAGATTTTTCCAAGACTACCGCGAAATGCTCGATAAAATGGGCAAGGATATCGACGCCGTCTGCGTGTCCACTCCCGACCATTCGCACTTTAAAATTACGCTCGACGCGATGCAGTGCGGCAAGCACGTATGCGTCCAGAAGCCTCTCGTGCACAATATATGGCAGTGCCGCGAGCTCGAGCGCGCCCGCAAGTACTACAAGGTTCAGACTCAGATGATGAACCAAGGCCACGCTACCGAAGGCATACGTCTCCTCAAAGAATGGTACGACACCGGAATCGCCGGAGCTGTTAGGGAAGTGCACGTAATGTGCGGCGGTCCAAGCTGGTGGAACGGCAATCCGAAATCCACCCCGTATTTCCGCAAGCCGAAGGAAGGTTTCCCGCTCAATAAGGAAAAAGTTCCCGCGACGCTGAATTGGGATATGTGGCTAAACCAGGGCAAGTATGCCGATTACAACAATATCTACACGCCCCTTAGCTGGCGCGGGTTCTGGGATTACGGAACCGGCATGCTTGGCGACTGGTTCTGCCATACAGGCGACGCTCCCGTATGGGCGCTCGACCTCAAAGGCGACTGCACTGTCGAGTTGCTCGAATCCGACTGCTCATTCGACCAAAAAGTGTTTATACCCAACTCATCGACAGTCAAGTGGACATTCCCGAAGACGGACAAGCGCGAAGCCGTAACGATGTATTGGTACGACGGCAACAAGCACCCGCTGACCCGCCCGAAGGACTTGGACGAAGGCAAAAATACAATGACGAGCGGTATGTACATGATAGGCGACAACCATACGCTCGAACACGGTGCGCGCCCGAATACGCCGCGCTTTACGAATAGCAAGTTCTTTGCGGAGTTCAAGCGCAGCGGCAAGGCAAAGAACAGGGTAATCCCGAGAGTTCGCGAAGGCAGCCTGTATTGCGAGTGGATAGACGCCATAAAGGGAGACGGGCCGGAAGCCGGGGCGAGCTTTAAGTATGCCTCGCAGCTTACGGAAGTTGCGCTTTTGGGCGTTTTGGCCCAGCGTTTCGGAGGCAAGATAGAATGGGATTCCGAAAACATGCGCGCCACGAACCGCCCCGAACTTGCAGAGTACATCAAGGAGCCTGAACGTAAGGGGTGGGAATCGAAAGAAGTCCCGCAGCCTTCGTTCTGGGAACGCCTTTTTGGTTAAAAATAATAAAATGATTTAATATCGGCTTTGCCGCAGTATTGCGGCAAAGCTTTTTTTTTGAGGGGATAGGTAAAATAGGAGTGGGGAGAGGATAAAAATAGAAAACTATGGGAAATCCCTAATAGATTGTTGGGTTAGGGTGTGTTGAGGGTGAAATTTTAGAAAATTTTTTGATATAATGCGAAAGAAGAATAGAAAAAGCTTGCCAAGGCGCGCGAATAAAGATTTTATCCAAAAAATAATTTTTAAATCGCCAGCTTAGCTCAGTTGGTAGAGCAGTTGATTTGTAATCATCAGGTCGTCGGTTCGACCCCGACAGCTGGCTCCACTTTAAAACAAAGGCTTTCCACTCGGAAAGCCTTTATTTATGCGGGGTTGCGGCGCATACCTTTGTAAACTTTCATAAATAAAAATAAATATATTTATTTATTTTTATTTACAAATTTTGACGATTTTGCAAATTTTGCAACCCGCGACAATAAAGACATTGCGGGCTTTTTGTTTCCGCAAAAAATTAACGCGATTAACGCAAGGCGCGTTAAAAAGTGTTAATCTTGTGTTGAAAATTACCCACCATTTACCAACCTTGCCTATTGTGAATATTATTTCGTAAGGTAATTCGCGCGCCCATTTGAAATATCGTTTGTTGATGGGTAAAAAAACATTTCACGAGTAAATTTGACACAAAAAACTTTCCCGAATAAAACAAAAAGCTTCCCACTCGGAAAGCCTTTATCTGTGCGGAGTTTTGCGTTGTTCTTAGAAATTTAAAAGATACTTGAGATTGAACTAAAAAGGGCGGCAAGCGGCTCTATTGTACAAACAAAAGAGGCGAAAGTTCCTCCAAGACTCAGCTCCCACCAATCGGGAGCAGTATGGAACCGAACTCTCGCCTTTAATTCAAAAATCGGAAAAAATTTCTGAAAGTCAAGGGGAAATTTTAGAAAATTTTGGAAAAAATGAAGCGCAGGATTCCTCAGATGTGCGCGAGTACAAAAATCCCGATTACCGCGAAGCCGTACCCACGGAAGAAACAAGCTCGCCTTCCGAATCCGCTGCGCCTTCTACGCCTGAAACCATTGACGCCGACTACGAAACTCTTAAAGCTAAGGCGGAACGAAAACGGCTATTGTACCCCACATTATTTGAGTAAACATCAAAGCTAGTAGAATATAACGAAAGTTGCCGCTTTAAATAAGAGCTATCAATCTGTAATTTTCAAAGTTTTTTAAGTCGTAAGCCAGGCGTTGGGTTAGCTTTTTTTTGCGGTGGGAGCTTTCCGTAATGCCGTTATTTTTCGCAACTCTCTACATTCTAATGCCCTTTGAAAAAGCGAGCCAAGTGTTCCATCAGCACTCTTTAATCTATCTCTCCTTTTTTCTCAAACGATGGTTAGCACTTCTGTTCTGCCGCCTGTCATATAGTGCGCAATTATTAACTGATAGGGCAGGGACATTAGATAGCTCCGCTTTTGTTTGCGAATAGATTTTTGAGAAGTTCTATGATGAAAATATCTGTACGCTTTGTAGTGCGGACTTATGTATTTATATGGCAAAATAGAATTGCGCAATATGCGGATTACAAGGCGAGATTTTTTATGGAAAATTTTTAAACAATAAAAAACTTAATATTCAAGAGGGAGCGCGTCCAAATCGGCAGCGCTCATAATGGGAGATTTCATGAGGCTATCGCTTCCGGAATTTGGCTGCTTTTTATAATAGGCTTTGCCAATTTGCCGCTTTATCATCTTGTACAGGCGGGTATAATATAAACTTTCGTCTGCGCCCGAAAGCATTTCATGGTCGCCAATTAAGCAAAACTTAGGATCGTATTGGCATGCAAAAACAAATCTGGCCGGGGCGTCTTGTATAAATATGCTACCGCGCACGAGCCCTATGAAAGCCGTCTGGCTGCCGATATCCTGCAAAGTGCAGGCAATATCTATCTCTGGCTTGTAAAAGGCGGTTGCGTCGTACTGTTTGCGGGTTGCGTCGAATGCGTTTTCCGGGATTGGCAGAGATGGGGTTGCGCGCACATTTATTTTCAAATCTTCAGACAATTTAACGGCAATCGCCCCTGCCAAGGACTCGGGAAAGCCGTAGAATGGAAAGAGATAGATATCAGCCATGCCTTCAGGGGCGCGCTGCGTGGAGCTTAGATTTTCATTAAGATTTATTCTTGGGCCTCCTACTATTGCGCTGTTGATTTTTGGCATTATATAAATGCGAACTAATATCAGCACAGCTCCAAGAATAATAAATGCAAACGCGTATCTAAGGATTTGCTTTGCAAACCCCAAAAGCGACAGCAATATAAATTTTGAAGCGTTTGGTTTCTGCGGGATATTTCCTGACTTGCTTAGGAAAACTTTAAAAGATGCCAATTCCCAGAGCGCGTATTCTATTTCCAATTGGGCGTCTATTCTAAAATCTAAGGATACTCTTAGCTCGCAATAAAGCGTATTATTTTCCTCCCTAATTACCGCTTCTCTTTCTACTTTCGCCGGATTGAAAGATATGATATTGCCGAGTTTTGAACCGGCCCTAAATACATATTCCGTATCGCCCTTGTAGGCAATCTTGTATCCTTGCCTTTCAAAGAAATAAATGGCTTCTTCTTTCCAGCTGTATTTGACCTCTCTGAGAGGCATGTTAAAATAATGTGATACTACAGAATTAGAAGTCATTTTTTTATTTGGCGAAAATATATTTTTCGCGGGCTCGTTGGAAGGAGTCAACATCAAATATTATTGTGGCTTTTTAAGGACTTCCTTTAATTCTCCGGCTTTCCACTATGTATTTTGCGCTCAAATTTTTTTTGGGGGAAAAAATGCAAATTCTTCAAAATTTGCCGCATGAAATATAGCTTTCCGCCCCCTGAAAGATAAAAAAACGCCCCGGGAAGGGGCGTTATATCGGAGGATTTTTTCGTAGTATTTTGCAAGATGGCGCATTATTCTTCAGGCACGCCCATTTCCCCAAGCTCCTCCAATTTATCTATATTTTGCGTCTCAAAATATCTGCGTATATTTTGGCTGTCTTTCATATTGTGCCGGACGATAATGCTGTATTTCATATAGATGACGTCTTCGGCGATATTTGTGCACAGATCTGCTATCCGCTCAAAGGCTTTTGAGATTAGCAGATAATTTATCTCGGTCATGGCTGAGGTTATGTCTTCGCTTATCGCCTTGCCTACGTTTAGATAGCAATCCCGATTTTCGTCGTCTATTATCTTGTCGTCTTCGCACACCTGCAACGCGAGAAATTCGTCCTCCCGTATGAAGGCGTCGAGGCTATCTTTTAGCATCTTTATTGTCTGCCGCGATACCTTGTCGAGATTGAACGGTATTTGCCCTATCGGGCGTTCCTTTATAAAGCGTATGCGTTTTACTATGTTGCAGGCCATGTCGCCTATATGTTCGAGCTCGTTGTTTATTTTTAAAACTGTGACTACAAATCTAAGGTCGCTTGCAACAGGCTGGTGCAGGGCGAGAATTTTTAGGCACTCCTCCTCTGTATCAACCTCCATTTTGTCTATTCGCGCATCTTCTCCCACGACCTTGTTCGCGCCGTCTTCCGACAGCTCCCCTATCGCGTTAACGCTTCTTGCTACGTTTTCTTCGACGGCGACCGCCACGCGCAAAATGCGCGATTTCAAGTTTTCCAGATCTTTTCTCAAATGCAGGTTCATATTAGCCAAATCTCCCGGTTATGTAGTCGTTTGTAGATTTTTGTTTGGGGTGTGTAAATATGTCTTTCGTAGCCCCAAATTCTATAAGATTGCCCTCGTAGAAGAATGCGGTGTAGTCGGACACTCGCGATGCTTGCTGCATATTGTGGGTGACTATCGCTATCGTGTATTCGCCCGAAAGTTCTCCTATCAAGTCTTCTATCCTCGATGTAGATTTCGGGTCGAGCGCGCTGCACGGCTCGTCCATAAGCAGAACTTCCGGTTTTATTGCAAGGGCTCTTGCAATGCATAGGCGCTGCTGCTGCCCGCCTGACATTCCCATGGCGTTCTGCTGGAGCCGGTCTTTCACTTCGTCCCACAGTGCCGCCTTTCTTAAAGACGATTCCACAATTTCGTCCAGTTCGTTTTTGGGGCATCTTCCCTTTACCCTCACTCCATAGGCGACATTGTCGTATATGCTTTTCGGAAATGGATTGGGGCGCTGAAACACCATGCCTACCCTGCGCCTAAGCTCCACTATATCGAGGTTCTTCCTGTATATGTCTATGCCGTCGAGCGCGAGCAGCCCCTCTGTGCGGCACCCGTCCACAAGGTCGTTCATTCTGTTTAAACAGCGCAAGAAAGTGCTCTTGCCGCAGCCGCTCGGTCCGATTATCGCAGTCACTTTTTTGCGCGCAAAGCCCATGCTTACGCTTTTTACGGCGTGAAAATTCCCGTAGTAAACCGAGAAATCTTTTGCCACAACTATGTCTTCCTCCACAGTATTGGATTTCTTCGCTTCGGAGATTGCCGTCTCAGGATATGCTAGAGTTGTCATATTAGTGTTTTGCTCTGTTTTGGAGTCTCGCCCTTATTACTATTGCGATTGCGTTTAGCAAAAGGACTATGCCTATAAGGGTTAATACCATTCCGTATTGCACGTGCGACACTCTTTCCGCCATTTCGTGTTCGGAACAAATATTATAGATGTTCCACGGAAGGGCGGGGGTGGGCTGCGTGAAAATTTCTGAAATCGCGAGGGCAGCACCTGTGCTTGTCGCGGCGGTAAATATTATTGGGGCGGTTTCTCCGGCTGCTCTGCCCATGGAAATTATTATTCCGGTGAGCATAGATGGCAGGGCTGCCGGAAGAATCACTGTCCGTATTGCTTTCCATTTGTTGGCGCCAAGGCTGAGAGCGGCTTCCCTGTAAGAATTTGGCACAGCTTTTAGAGACTCCTCGCAGCTTCTTATGATTGTAGGGAGTATCAAAAGCGCCAATGTTATGCAGCCCGCCAACACGCTTTTGCCTTCGGAAATTTTTACGGTGTTTATCAAAAATGCCAATCCGAACAGCCCGAATACTATCGACGGAACGCCAGCGAGCGTCCCAACGCATATTCTTAAAAGTTCCACCGACTTCCCTCCCTTAGAGTATTCCGAAAAATATATGGAGGCGGCTATGCCAAGCGGCGCGGCTATTATCATTGAACCAAGCGTCAGGTAAAAAGTGCCCAATATCATCGGCCATATACCGCCGAATATGTTGGAGTCGAAAGGCTCGTCGAAGAAAAATCCCCAGTATGCGGTCATGTGCGGCTGCAGCATCGCGTCGAAATTTTCTTCTATGTATTCGGCCATTTCCCCGACTTTCGTCCCTTTGAAAAATTCCGCAGTCTTTACGCGCTTGATGTATTCCGCGCCGCCGCTGTCTTTAGCCTTTACGCTTATTGTAAGGACACTGTCTTCCAGCGCGGATCTTGCCATATCCATTCGCGTCTGGCCGTATTTTTGCCTTAGCAGATTAACGGCGTCCTTTGACTTTATGTCCGGCTGCCCCAGTAGCTTTACTATGCCTTCTTTGAAGGTTTTGTACGCCGCGTTCTGTTCTTCAAGTTCCGAAACGACTGCGTCTATGTGCTTTTTTATCCCGGCGCTGGCATTTCTTCTTATCAGGCTTTTTTGCATGAAATTCAGCTTTTTTATCGAATTTAAATAGGCTACTTCGCGGCGTACTGCGTCGGCGAGCCTCTCGTCTTGCCCCTTCAAAACCTTTATAAGCGCAAAGGAGGTTCCGTCTTTCTTTGCGTCGGAGGAGGCCTTGTCGACTTCTCCGATATAGTCCGCCCATATCTTTTCGGATATTTGAGCTATGCGCTTTCCCCGTTCGGCGCCTTTGAGTTCAAGGCTTGAAAGCAGTTCCTGCGAGTGTTTTTTCATGCTCTCAAAAGCCGCGTCAAACGCGGTGTTTATTTTTGCATCGAACGCTGTATCCGAGGGGCTTTCGTATTTGCCCATCATTTCGTAGAGCGGCGCCCGTGCTTCGTTCGAGAGCTTTATGCGCTCCTCGTCGGATTTTGTCGGGGACCTTCCGAGATTCTCGATGAGAAATTTTTCATGCTCCACAGTAGCGTTGAAAATGACCGCCCCGACGCCGCGGTATACTATCGGCGCAAGAAACGTCAATATCGCAAGCGCAATCACCGCTAGGGAGGCGTACGCGACGTACGTGAACGATTTGTCCAATATTTTTCTGTATGCAGTTTTCATTTCCGTCTCACATGCAGGCCGGAGCCTATCCATTGGCTGCAAGCATTCAGCATAAGCCCGCCCACGAGCAGGCAGAGGCTCATCGCAAACAGCACATGGTAGCGCTGCGACCCTGTGCTTTGGTCGGCTTCGCCCATCTCACCCGCGATTGTGGCGGTGAGGGTTCTGACCGGCTCGAGAAAATTGTAAAATGGTTCTGGGATTTTTAGCGCGTTCCCGCTCGCCATCCAAACAACCATCGTTTCCCCGACTACTCTCATAAGCCCGAGTATCACAGCCACCGCTATTCCGCTTTTTGCGCACGGCAGCACAACTTTAAAAATAGTCTCGAAGCGCGTGGCTCCGAGCGCGAGAGAGCCTTCGCGCATATCCCTTCCAACGGCCGCGAGCGCGTCTTGGGATATGCTTATAATTGTGGGGAGTGCCATTATCGCAAGGACTATCGAGGCATTCAGGGCATTTGTGCCGCTCGAAACCTCAATCCCGAGCGCGCTTTTCGCCGCCATGCAAACGGCGCCTGCAAAAAGGGCAATCGATATCGCAAATGGCGCGAATTTCGGACTTTTCCCTCTGAATATTTTTTCGTGCAAAAGCTCTCCAACCGGGAATGCCGCGATAATCGCCATGGGGATTCCGATAACAGCTATTGCGGCTGCAATTAGGGCTCCGCCGTGGTTTTGAAGTACAGGGGCGAACACTACAATCGCAAAAAATCCGTATGCCACCGACGGGATTGCCGCAAGCAGCTCTACTATTGGCTTAAAAATCTTGGATACGTTTGCGCTTACAATTTCGTTTAGGCATATTGCAGTTGTGATGCCGAGCGGAATTGCGACCGCGCACGAGCCTATTGTCACCATCGCAGTCCCGAAGAATATTGCGAGTGCCCCGAAGTGCGGGTCGGCCTGCGACGGGCTCCAATCTGTGCTTGTGAAAAATTCGAATGTTCTGCCGAGGTCCGAGAAGAACGGGAGCGCCTCAACCGTTATAAAAAATATTATGAAGACTACTGCTATTGTCGGGATAGCGGTTATGCAAAAGAGCAGGCTTCGCCCAAATTTGTCCAGAAACGCTTTCAGCGCGCTGTTGCGCCTGTCGAGAATAAGGGAGTTTTTTTTCGGACTCATCTTATATTTTCTATTTGCCGAGGGAGATATTCCTCCCGGCTTGTTTTCGATTTAAAATTCGCCCGCATATTAATAAAACATTGTTAGATGAATATCGTTTGGGAGTTAGAATTTTGTTAGTTTTGCGCCGCAATTCACTCTCCGTTTTTATGAATTCTTGCCCGCTTTCCCGGCTCAGGAGCCGATTCCAGTCCGTTGTGGCGGTACACAGGCCAAAAAAAGCCCGCCTAAGCGGGCCTTTCTTTTTTTGCGCAAACTTTATTATTCGCAAACGGGTATGTATCCGAGGTCCGATATTATCTCGCGCCCCTCACCGCTTAAATGAAGGGTGACGAAATTAAATATGTCGCCCCCCATTTTCGGGTATCCGTTCGTGAACATAAAAAGCGGCCTTGCAATCGGGTATTTGCCGCTTGTGATGCTCTTGGCGTTTGGCAGTATGCCCTCGACAGAAAGCGGCTTTACGGTGTCGTCGACAAATCCGAGGCCGACGTAGGCGATGGCGTCTTTTGTCGTGTTCACGCGGGTTCTCGCTTGTCCGTTGGAGCCTACATATTCGGCGTCTTTGACAATCTTCGCCTTTTTGAGGACGAGCTCGTTGAACGTCTCGTAAGTCCCGCTGTTTGTGTCGCGCGATACGACGACAATCTTTGCGTCGTCGCCGCCAAGCTGTTTCCAGTTGGTGATTTTGCCCGTGTATATGGCGGCAATGTCGGACATTGTGAGGGAGCGGATTTTATTTTTCGGGTTCACAATTACGGCAAGACCGTCGAATGCCACGACGTGCGCCACGGGAAGAACTCCGTTTGCGACGCAACTTTTAAACTCCGAGTCCTTCATGAAGCGCGAGAGGTTCGCGATGTTGCATGCCTTGTTTATAAGGCTCTTTACGCCGTTTCCGCTGCCGGATTCGCTGATTGTTATGTTTACGTCCGGGTGGCTTTCCTTGTAAAATTCGGCAAATGCTTTTGCTATCGGGCCGACTGTCGTCGAGCCGTCTATAATTATATTTTCCCCGGCGAGGGCGCTTTGCGCCGGGCCAAGCATTAGGGCGGCGAATATTGTAGCCGCTATTTTCAGTGCGATATTTTTCATTTTTTTCCTTATGTTCTGCTTTTAAAACAATACCTGCATTTGGGCTCTCACCGCGTTTGCAACCGCGCTTTGCACGGCCGAAGAGTCCGTCGGGGAACCCTCAAGCTTGGCGTATTCGTAGCCGATTTGGAATTTGAGGGCGTTGCCGTTTATGTACCAGTTTAAGCCTGCGTAAATGCTTTGACCGCGGTCGAAACTCGTCTCGCCGTAGGCGTTGCGGACTCCGTCGCTGACTTTTATCCCTCTGCCGTCTGTGTCTATCCAGCTGTATCTTACAGTCGGGGCGATGGCGCCGAATTCTCCGATGTCGAATTTATATTCTATGCCGACATTTACACCCATGGGGGTTGCGTCCTGCGCGTAATTGTTCTTGGCGTCCTCCATGTTGGCCATCAAAAATTCGCTCCAAAGGCTGAATCCGTAGGCGGAGAGTTTTACGTAGGGGTTGAGGCCTATTATATATCCTCCGCGTTCGCCCGCCGTTCCCGCGACGTTCGTATCGTTTGTGTATGCGGCGTTTACGCCAGCCTGAAAGGACACTGCGTCCGCAATCTTTCCGGAATAGGAGACGTTTGCCGCGTAGAGCAGGCCGTCCTGCGCGCCGTCGGGAATCGAGGCCGGATTGTTGTTGTAGGAGTTTGTGATAGACAGACCGTATTGAAGGCCGTCAACCGGCGTTTCGCCCTCCCAGTAAAGCCCCGTGTGGCGCCCTCCAAGGCCGAGCCTTCTTCCGTTGTTGCCTTCGGAAAAATAGCGGGAGGCAAGCGAGCGCTCGATGCTCAGAAGCTTCGATGCCGACGTGTATTCCTCAAGATTGAACTTTATTTTTTTATAGCCGATGTCGGCGGTCCCGCTTAGAAACTCCCCGTCATACTTCTTGGTGATGTACGCGTATTCCAGATAGTTTGCGTCCGACCTGCAAAAGTCTGCGATTACGGTCGCGGACCAGCCTGAACCGAGATCTGCGTTCATTCCGAGAAATATTCTGCGCATGAGAAAATCGCTCTTTGTGCCGAGCTCGTTTTTTACCCCGCCAACAGTTTCGTCGGTGGTTATGTTTTCGTATTGCGTTTGGACTCTGCCGATTAGCTTGACGGATTTAGTCGTCTTTTCCTTCGGGGTGACCATCACCGACTTCTTGGAGACCGAGTCGGCCTCTTGTCTGGTAATGACGCCCTTTGATACCAACAGGTCAAGCGTCGCCTTGTCTTGGCCGTGAGAGACTGCGGAAGATACCCCGAGAATCGCGGCGGTTAGTGCCAATGTGAATTTATATTTCATATTATTGTTTGTGGTTCTATGCCGATTTTTCCCAATCGACGCCGCGAATCTTCACACAAAAATATTTTGTTTCGATTAGCTCTCTGTTTGGTTTGGAATAGTTTTCTCCGCCTTTATATCCGATTTTTGTTAGCCCATTGCAAAGCCCCCGTTAGAAGTTTGTTAGGGCGAAAAACTTTGTTGACCTCCGCAAATTAAAATCCCACTTTTGTGCGAGTTATAAAAAAAATATGATAATAACATCGTCCGCAAAAGGGTTATTTTACAAGCTGTTTTCGGGCACGGTTGTGCTTGGAATCGCAATAATATCGGCGTGCGCGTTTGTGTCGTACTCCATAATCGACAAGGCGTATATCAAAAATGTCCAGAGGACGCTTTCTGACTCGGCAGACTTCGTCTCCAAGCTTCTGTCGGAGAATATGCCGGAGAAGGAGCTTCATAGAATATGCCAGTCGTACTCTAAAAATGCCGGCATAAGGACAACGATAGTCGACTCCAAAGGGGAGGTTCTTCTCGATACGGATTTCGACGAGGCAAACATGTCCAACCACTCTGCCCGCAGGGAAATTTCCTCGGCATTCCTCGGGGAGCGCAAATTCATAACCCGATATTCGGGCACTCTCAACAAACAGATGATGTATATCGCAATACCCGCAGGAGAAAAAGTTGACGGACAATATAAGTATTGCGTAAGGCAGTCCATACCGATTTCCAGCATCAACGACGTCGAAAACGTCATACTTGGAGAAATCGCCGTGTTTATGGCAATAGCGCTGGTGTTCGCGTTTGCGCTGTCGTATATGCTGGCGCGAAAAATATCTGCGCCAATACGCCAGCTTACCGACATTGCTTCAAAACTGGCGAAGGAAAATTTCGAGATTGCAATTCCATCGTACGACATAGCCGAGGTTCAGACGCTGGCCAAAACTTTTGACGACATGGCAAAAGTAATAAGAGACAAGATACGCTCGCTCAAAAAACGCAACCTCGAGCTCGACGAAATTTTCGCGAACATGGACGAAAGCGTTTTTATATGCTCCAAAGACGGGCGCGTGCGCAGATTTAACCGCTCGTGCGCGGAGCTGTTTAACATCGACAAGGACATTGAATCCCTGGTGGCGGAGGCGGCTTTTAGAAATAGCGCGATATTGGCGGCAATAGACAAAGTTTTTGAGTCGGGCGCATGCGAAACCGAAATATGCATAGATTCCGACAAAACATACCAGTTTGTAGGGAACGTCCTTCCGTACGAGTCCAAAACTCCGCGCGCGCTTATCGTAATGCGCGATATCTCCATGCAGAAGAAAAACGAGTCCCTGCGCAAGGAATTTGTGGCGAGCGTTTCACACGAATTAAAAACCCCGATAACCTCTATAAAAATGGCGGCTGAAACAGTGCTTGAATCATGCGAGGTCGGGGACAAGCAGGCGGTCCATTTTTTGGAGGTCATATTGAGGGAGTCGGAGAGAATGAACCTTTTGGTGAACGATATGCTGCTTCTTTCGAGGATTGAATTCAACCAGATGTTCGGCACCGAGACGTTTGAAAAGGTCGAGTTAAAGCCCCTCATATCCGAAGCCGTCGCAATCTACGAGACGGAGGGCAAAAAGCGCGGCGATGAAATAACCGTAAAGTGCCCCGACGGTTTAAGCGTAAACGGAAGCTATACTCTGCTTCAGATGGCAGTCGGGAATTTGATATCGAACGCCATAAGCCACGCTGGCGACGGAGTGAAGATAGAAATAGAAGCTGCGCCCAAGGACGACGGCGGCGCATTGATAACGGTTTCCGACAACGGAAAGGGCATACCGCCGGAGGATTTGCCGAGAGTATTTGAAAGGTTTTACCGCGTGGACAAAGGCCGCGCGAGAAACAGTGGCGGCACGGGGCTCGGCTTGGCGATAGTAAAGCATATCGCCATGCTGCACGGTGGCAGCGCAAACGCCCAAAGCGATCTCGGCAAGGGAACAAAATTTACAATATCGCTATGACAAAAGAAAACATACTAATTGTTGAGGACGAAGACTCCATCGCCGAATTGATAGCCTTCAACCTTAAAAAGAACGGGTACGAAACGCGCCGCGTCGATTCCGGAGAAAAAGCGATGGATCTCCTGCTCGGCGGCTGGACGTGCGACTTAATCTTGCTCGACTTGATGCTCGCGGGAATGGACGGCCTCGATTTTTGCAGGAAGCTCAGGCAGACGGAGCGCTTTGCCCGAATACCTGTAATAATTTTAACGGCGCGCAGCGAGGAGTCGGACGTAGTAAGCGGGCTTGAATTCGGCGCAAACGACTACATAACAAAACCGTTTAGCCCGAGGATATTAATCGCGAGAATCAGGGCGCAGTTGCGCAACCGCAATCAAGAGGATACGAAGGCGGATTCGTTGGAGTATATCGGAATCAAACTCGACAGGACATTCCACGAAGTTTTGATAGACGGCAAGCCCGCAACTCTGACTGCAAACGAATTTTCCATACTCGATTTATTTATGTCTTCGCCCGGAAGAGTCTTTTCGCGCGATGCCATTATCACCGCCCTGCACGGCGACGGATACCCAGTGACAGACAGGGCAGTGGACGTGTCAATCGTAAATCTTCGCAAAAAGCTCGGCGATAAGGCGGCTTACATAGAGACTGTACGCGGGGTTGGCTACAAGATGAAAAAAATTTGATATTTTCTTCTTAAAAATATTATTGGCGTAGCCGAAATTGCAATATAGTCGCGGGATTTTTTGTCTTGCGGCTTTTTTTTTGCGCGTGATTTTTTATGGGTATTGCGGATTTTTTTTCGGATTTTTTTTCGGAGAGTTTTTTCTTTCTTTGCCATAATTGTCCAAAAACGGCTTAGAGAAAAAATTGCCGGCAGCTGCTTATTATTCGCGCTCATGGAATGCCGCCATTTTCATAAAAATTGAATAGGGCCATACTTTTCCGCATTAAAAACGGCATAGCCAAAAATATTGAGACAAAAAAAACGCGCGCCAACGGCGCGCGCTTTTTTAAACTTAAATCGGCTTATTAGAACAGCGAGTAGGAGACAGTAAAGCCAGCCATTACTATCGCCACCATGCTCATAAGCTTTATGAGAATGTTGAGGGAGGGGCCGGAAGTGTCCTTGAACGGATCGCCGACAGTATCGCCGATAACCGCCGCCTTGTGTGCGTCGGAACCCTTGCCGCCAAAATTGCCCTGTTCGATGTATTTCTTGGCGTTGTCCCATGCGCCGCCGCTATTTGCCATAAATACGGCGAGGACAAATCCAGATGCGAGCGCTCCGCCGAGGAGCCCCAAAACGCCCGATACACCGAGCATAATGCCCGTGAGCACCGGGGCTATAACGGCGAGCAGCGACGGGAAAAGCATTTCCTTTTGCGCGGCCTTCGTCGAAATTGAAACACACCTGGCGTAGTCGGGTTCCGAAGTGCCCTGCATTATTCCGAGATTTTCGCGGAACTGGCGGCGGACTTCATTCACCATTTGATTGGCGGCGCGCCCGACGGCGTTCATTGTGAGCCCGCAGAAGAGGAAAGACATCATCGATCCAACAAACATTCCAAGCAGCACCTTCGGATTCATGAGGTTGACTTGGTACACATTCATAAAGTCAAGCAGGGTTGCAGTTTCGACGCTTCCTGAGACTTCCGTAAATTTCTGTATTGTTTCGCGCGCAAAGTCTGTCGCCTGCGGGGCGTCTTTGAGGCGGACGAGCCCTATGCGCAATTCTTCGACGTACGAAGCCAAAAGGGCAAGGGCGGTGAGCGCCGCAGAGCCGATGGCAAATCCCTTGCCGGTGGCCGCGGTTGTATTGCCGAGCGAGTCAAGCATATCCGTGCGCTTGCGGACTTCTTTTCCGAGCCCAGCCATCTCGGCGTTGCCGCCGGCGTTGTCGGCTATCGGCCCGTAGGCGTCGGTCGCGAGCGTTATGCCGAGCGTGGAAAGCATTCCGACGGCAGCTATGCCTATGCCGTAAAGCCCCCTGCTCATATCGGTGAGGTCGCCGCCCGAGGAGAAGCCGTACGCGAGCGCAGTTCCTATTACTATCGCGATTACGGGATAGAATGTGGAAATCATGCCCGTTCCCATTCCGCCTATTATGACGGTCGCGGGGCCGGTCTTAGCCTGTTCGGCTATAAAGCGTGTCGGCTTATAGGCTTCCGACGTGAAGTATTCGGTGATTTTGCCGATGAAAATGCCGGTTCCCAATCCGACTATGATTGAGCCCCAGTTGCCGAGCCACCTTGGCATATCGAGCATGTATAGAATCAAGAAAGAGGCTATCGCGATTAGCACGGAGCTCGCGTTTACGCCCTTGCCGAGCGCGTTCAACAATTCTTTGCTGGAGGCTCCGGCCTTTACCCTTACAAAGTAAATGCCCACTATCGAGAGCACTACGCCAATTGCGCCTATGAGCATTGGGGCGAGAATCGCCTTCATCTGGACTTCGGGAGTCGTCATATAAGCGGCGGCGCCAAGCGCGGCTGTTGCGAGAATCGAGCCGCAGTAGGATTCGTATAGGTCTGCGCCCATGCCGGCGACATCTCCTACGTTGTCGCCTACGTTGTCGGCGATTGTCGCGGGGTTGCGCGGGTCGTCTTCCGGTATTCCGGCTTCGACTTTTCCCACGAGGTCGGCGCCGACGTCTGCCGCCTTTGTGAATATGCCGCCGCCAACGCGCGCAAAGAGCGCCTGCAAGCTCGCGCCCATGCCGAATGTCAGCATCGTTGTTGTAATAATTACCATTTTATGCGCATGGCTTGCGTCTTCTATAAAGAAGTTGAGCACAACAAACCATACGGAAATGTCGAGGAGCGCTAGCCCCACAACTACCAGCCCCATCACTGCGCCAGAGCGGAACGCCACGCGCAGGCCCTTGTCGAGGGAGTGGTTAGCAGCCCACGCCGAGCGGTTGGAGGCGTAGGTCGCGGTTTTCATTCCGAAGAATCCGGCCAATCCAGAGAAAAATCCGCCGGTGATGAATGCGAAGGGCACCCAGTCGTTCTGCACTTTCAAGCCGTACGCCAAAAAGGCGAAAAACAGGGTTATGATGACGAATACAATCGCCACTACCTTGTATTGTTGGCGCAGATACGCGAGCGCCCCGCTGCGGACGTGCCCGGCGATTTTCCGCATAATGTCTGTGCCTTCCTCCTCCTTTTTCATTCCTGAGTAGAAATGCCAGGCGAAGGCAAGCGCTATTATTGATGCTATCGGGACAATCCAGAATACGGACGGAATTACGCCGTCCGCGCCGACCGTCTGGGCTGCTCCCAAAAGCGATATTGTCGATGCGATATTCATATTTGTGCTCTCTTTTTATTATTGGATTCTGCGGATTTTAGGCCGTAAAATCTTAAAAAATTCGGCTTTTTTTTCTTCGGGAAAATATGCTTTTCATAGCCAAAAAATAAAAAGCCAATATTTTTTTCCAATCTTGCCAAGTGGCGATTGAAATTTCCAGTTTTTTTTTCGATATTTTATACTTACAGTTTTAGCTCCGGTGTTTTATATCTAAAAAATTGCGGCTTTCGCATTTTATATGTTTTATTGTAAAGCCTGCGGGACGGGAAATTTTTTATTAAAAGCTGTTCAATTATCAAAAAAAACGTCATGGCGGGGATAGGCGCGCATCTCTATGCGAAGCCATTCTTGATTATTCCAGGGATTTTACTGAGTAAAACATTTAAAATTTAGTTGCCCGAAAACGACAAGTCGGCATTATTGATAAAAATTATGAGTTCGTTTCTGAAAGCCGTAAAATTTGCCAGAGAAAAGCCGGTGGGATGCACAGTCGCTTCCCTCGTTTCGCTTGCAATGATGTTTTGCGTAGTTGTCGCGGCATTCTGGCTCTTTTTTGCGTTTATCGGCGTGCGCGCATTTCGGGAAACTCTCGCTTCATCTACCGGTTTTTATCCAATTTACGAGAACGCCTTTGTAAATGTCTTCACGGGAGAGTTTACCATCGACCGCCTGACTTTATTCAATCCGCCGGCATACGAAAGAATATCAACAGACGGACGCCCCGAAGACGCCAAGCCTTTCGCAAAGATTAAAAACGTCAAAATGCGGGTTTCCCCGTTCGCCCTTTTAAGCGGTTCATTAAAAATTTCAGACTTCTACGCGGAGGTTGAAATTTTAAACTGTTACAGGATAAACCGCTCAAACTACAATCTTGACGAGTTCGCGGAAGGCCTTGCCAAAATTGCGGAAATTATGCCGGATAGTTCCGGTGAAAAAATTATAAAAAATTTTTCCCTGAAAATCGACAACGCCGAATATGAGGATACCTCCGTGCGTAAAAACGTCCTCATAATGCGCTCCGCCGAGCCTTTTTATTTCTCAGACAGCGATGTTCCGGACACTCAAAGGCTGATTTTAAAAATAGAGGAGTCGCTCGGAAAATGCGGAATGTCTTTTGTGTCTGCAGGGTTGGGAGCTTTTAAAAAAAATGAGAGTATTGATTCTGGCAAGCGGTAAAGGAAGCAACGCGCGCGCCGTTATGCAGGCCGTGAAAGACGGAAAAATAGCCGCAGAAGTTTGCGCGCTGATTTCCGACGTAGAAAATGCGCCCGCGCTTGCGGCCGCACGCGAATTTTCAGTCGAGCCGCGCTTTATAGACGCGGGGCGGAAAGGCGCGAGATTTTCGCCAGAGGGTGAGATTGCATACCTAGAGGGTATGCGCTCCTACTCGCCGGATCTCGTAGTATTGGCGGGCTTTATGCGGATCTTGCCGGATCCCATTGTAAACGCGTTTTCAGGCAAAATGATAAATCTGCACCCGAGCTTGCTGCCTATGTACAAAGGCAAAGACTCTATAAGGAGGGCTTTTGAGGCTGGCGAAACCCGTGGAGGCTGTACTGTTCATTTTGTCTCGTCCGATCTCGACGGCGGCAAAATTATCGCCCAAGAGCCAGTAGAAATTCTGCCTGGCGATACGCTCGAAGATTTTGAAAGACGGGTCCACTTTGCAGAGCACCGCCTGCTTGTCGGCGTTGTATCGGATTTCGCAGAAGGCAAAATAAAAGCGCCGTAGAAAAAATGCCCCTTAAAATAGAAAGATACAGCGGGAAGGGATTGAGCCTGTTCCGCGCAAAATATGTGGCGGAAAACTACGCGGCAATCCATAGCGCAGAAGAGGCGGTGGAGGCGCTTTCTGCAGCGCGCGCGGCGGGAAGGAATGTAGCGTGCGTCGGTGGAGGGTCCAACATATTTTTTATTTCGCGAAAAGTGGAGTCGTTCGTATTGAAAAACGAGCTTCCGGAAACGATAGAATATCTGGGGGGAGACAAATTCAGGGTATCGGCGTCAGTGCCAATGATAAAACTCTTGCGGAGAATGCACGAATCGGGGCGCGACTGCTTCTACTATTTGGCGAGCGCACCATGCCAGATAGGGGGCGCAGTTGCGATGAACGCGGGCTCTGGCCCCAAAGAGGGATTGTCGGTATCCGACTATATCGAAAGTGTTGAGGCGGCGGACGCAGACGGAATACGCACTTATTCAAAGGGAGAGTTAAGTTTCAGGTACAGACACAGCGCTTTTCTCGATTGCGGCAACCGCTTTATAACAAGCGCAGTATTCTCTTTCCCCCAAAAGGCTATCTCCGGCGACCCAATCGCGGAGCGCATTGAATGGGCAAAAGAAAACCAAGATTTAAGCGCCCCGAATTGCGGTTCTCTCTGCTCGCGCTACGACGCGCGCATTTTAAAAATAGTAAGGGCATTATTCAGTTTTTTCCCGGCTGGATTAAGCAAAAAAAAATTAAACTGGGCGTATAACCGCTCGGAGAATCCAGCGTGGCTGGCGTCAATGTTGAGGCTCATTAAAATGTTGCATTTTATAGCAGGCAAAGAACTGAGGTTTGAGCTGCGCATAATGCGCTGATTTTTCCCGCTGACGCTGTCCTGAAAACAAAAATTTTTTTAATATTCGCAGCTTGCGCGTATTGCATGATAATCTAATCCCCAAAAAAAGCCCCGCATTATCGGGGCTAATGTTAAAAATCTTTTAAGCTGGCAAAAACTAAATTGATTGTACGGGATTCGCAGCCTAAATAAAATTTTTGCGGGGCATTGAATTTTGTATACGTCCAATGCGCCCGCATTTTTGCGAAAGCGGTTAGTTACTCTTTGCCTTCATCTGTTTTAGGGCGTCGGAGGCGGCGCCTCTAAGCAATTCTGCGTCCTTGTTTCCAATGTTGTCGGGCGTAAATTTTATATCTTTGGGGTCTTTATCGAATAAAAATCCGTACCATACGCACGCCTGCAAATACTGGCCGCGATTGCTAAGGTGAATAGAATCGTTTTTCATTTCAAGTTCGCCGCTCTTTGGATTTTTCTTCCAATAAAAATTGCCGACTATCGCGCCCGCGCATGACGGCAGGTCGGGCGGAAGGAGAGCCTTGCGAATCTTGGCGTCGGTTGGCTTGTATGAATAGGGTTGCCGTTCGCGCGCTATTTCGACGGCGTCTCCCGATGGAATCTGCCTTATGCCGAGCTTCTTGGCGGCAGCCGCGTATGCTTCAGAGAGCTTCTCGTACATTTGCTTTTGAGTTATCTTCCACTGGCCTTTCCCGAATCTGCCGTCGTCGCATCTGTAAGACCACGTTTGCTGTATGACTATCTCCGCTTGGGGAGCGTATTTTTTGACGTAATCGTACAAATATTGCGCATACGGAAAATAGGAATCCGCCACCCAGCTCAAATGGCTCGCCTGCTGGATTGTGACTATATCCCACTGGCGGCTTTTCAAAATTTCTTTGAGCGTCATCTTGTTGTTGCGGTACATTTTCACATCTGGCGAAGCTTCCTCCTTCTCAACGTAGGACCAGTGCCTATGCAGCTCGCAGCCGCCGTGGTTTGCGCCTTCAAGCACAAGCTTTTCGCCCTCTGCCTTTGCAATTTCGGGAAGATAGCGGTAAACGCTTTCGGCGAAAGAGTTTCCTATCGTAAGCACTTTTAGGTCTTTCGCGTGCGCCCCGAGCGTTAGCAAAAAGGCCGATATTATTGCGACGGTTATTCTTTTCATAATTGTTCCTTTATGTTTTTATAAAAGTCAGACAGGGCGGGAGGGTTTTGCATTTTGGAGTATTCCATAGCTGGGCGCGGGTGTATGCCAAGAAGCGCAGTAAGCATATATTGTGGGAAAAAGCCGCATTTGTATTTTTCCATTATTGGCAATGCAAATTTCGCGCTTGCCTCAGAGAGGGGCAGGGCGGCGTCCGCGCCGAAAATTGCGCCCGCTAAAAGTTCTGTAGGGCAGTTGCCCGCGCCCTTGCCAAGCCCGCCGATTGTGGCGTCCACAACTTCCGCCCCGGCTTCTATCGCCGCGAGCGAATTTGCAAAGGCGCATTGCAGATTGTTGTGGAAGTGCGCTCCAAATGTCTTTGCGCTTTGCGCGCATGCATCGGCGTACTCCGCAAAAATTTCCCGCGTTTTGTTCGGGAGGAGAGTCCCGAAGCTGTCCATCAAATATATTGTGTCGATTTTAAGCCCGCAAAGGCGGTTTAAGCATTTGCGGCGCTCGGACTTCTCGAGTTCGGGAGACGCCATCATGCAGGCTGAGGTTTTGTACCCGAGGTCTGAAAGCGCCTCGAGCGTCTCGGAAGCGGAGTCTATATCTTTCGCGTAAAATGCGCACCTTGTTCGCGATATTATGCTTTCGCTTTTCGGCGGGATTTTTGAAATGTCGCATTTGCCGGCGTCAACAAGCGTGCAGAGCTCTACTTTGCAATCAAAACCTGAAAATACTTCCCTCAAATTCTTTTCTTCGCAAAACCTCCATTTGCCAAATTTTTCGGGTGAAAAGAATTTTTGTGAATTTCTGAATCCGACTTCAACGATTCCGATTCCCGCCGATTCGCATGCCTGCAAAACAGCGCGGGCAAATTCGTCCGAGAAATTGCTGTCGTTTACAAGCCCCCCGTCGCGAAGGGTACAGTCGAGTATTTTTAACATATCAAAAAGTGTTTATATTGTGAAATACTTATGCAATATATCAAAAAAATAAGCGCGATTGCAAACACAATCGCGCCGTGTAAAAATTTTTTAATTTATTTGCGTCTGCGGATTAATGCAAAACCAAGGGCTGCAATTCCGAGAAGCGCAGCGACAGCCGCAGGTTCAGGAACTGTGTAGGAAAGCACGAGGGAATTGTCATTCCACGCAAGCTCGGCGAGAGCGCCTTCCTCAAGGTTGCTGAGCTCAAAATTCGACAGTGCGTTGTCGGCATCAAAGTTGATAAGATCTCCGCCGACTTCCAAAATCGTGTATTCGCCCGATTGGGTCAGCTCTTTAAAATTAAGATATATTTTTGAATCGCCGATTTCAGCATTTTCAGTGACGATTATAGTACCGCTGTCGTTACCTAATACAATTTCACCGTTCGTGAGTACGAGCGTTTTTACGTTTACATCTCCTGTATTTTTAAACGAACCTCCGGCAAGGGTCAGATTGTTTGCAAACTGGCCGGTAATTGCGGAGGTATCGATTTCAAAAAGACCTTGGTTAACCGCGATTTTGTTAAAATGGTTTGTTAGACTTTTTACGACAAATTTTTGTGCGCCAACGCCGTTTTTGCTTATGTTAATATTGTCGTCTCCGGCGTTGACGCCAATATCGCCGCTCCACGAATAGTCTGCCGCGTTGTTGAGAGTGATGGTTCCCCCCCAATTAAAGGAAATGTAGTGTTTTGCCGTAACACCGCCGTCGGAGATGCCCCCGATTGTCATATTCCACATATTAAACGCAACATGTGCGCCTTCCGCTCCGTTTGCAGCTTTCATTGTTACGGCGCCGGAGATATTTGTTTGCCCTTGTATTGTCAAGGAATCTATCGCTTTATTATTTGTGACATTTATGCCTCCGCTCAATGTGAAATTATTTCCACCAGGGTCAAAGGTAATTTTTTGCGCATTTATGCCGTCGGATATTATATTGACAGAATTTCCAACCCATTTTGCCCCTTCTGAAACGAGCGTGACATTCTGCGAATATCCGTTATTTGAAATATTTATATTATTAAAGTTTACGTCCTTGTCGACAATAGTTGCCTTGAAAACATTTGCAGAATTGCCTCCATTGCCGACAGTTATATTTATATCCCCCAAATTGAGTCCGCCTGTAATTGTAGAATTTACCGCAGCTTCTGCCGTGCCGTCTATTGCGAGGTTGGCATTGTCGAGAGAGCTTCCATCGGGGCTCCAAACGGAAGTGTCGGACCACTCAAATTCGGTGGCTAATATTCCATCATTGGTTTTCAAAGTTAGGTCTTCCGCCGTAGCGCAAATTGCAAATGCAAATAAGGCGGAAATTGTAGTGTATTGTATTTTCTTTTTCATTTTTTTCAGATGTAAAACGGCAAAAACTGTAGATTAGTCAAGTTTTTTTGGAATATTTATAAAAAATGAATTTGTTTGCAACTTTGCGATTCCACGGTACTCCAAAAATACATGAATATCGGTTTAGTTCTAGAAGGGGGCGGCATGAGGGGCGTATTTACAGCTGGCGTCACGGACTGCTTTCTGGATAATAAGATTTTCTTCCCATATGTGATAGGTGTTTCTGCGGGCGCGTCAAATGGGTTGTCGTACGCTTCCCGCCAGAGGGGAAGGGCGAGAAAATGCGATATAGAAATGCTTTCCGAGCGGAATTATATTGGGCTTAAATATCTCATAACAAGCGGCTGCATTATGGATTACGATTTTCTATTCGACGAGCTGCCAAAGAAGCTTATGCCGTACGATATGGGAGCTTACTTGAAGTCGGGCCGCTATGTGATGGTGGCAACAAGCTGCATAACCGGAAAGCCCGTTTATTTCGATACCCCCTCTGATTTCGACGATTTGCTTTTAAAATGCAAGGCATCGTGCAGCCTTCCGTTTGTTTGCAGGACAGTCTCAGTCGAGGGCGTCCCGATGCTCGACGGCGGAATTTCAGATCCGCTTCCGGTTGAGCGCGCAAAAGATGACGGCTATTCCAAGAGGGTGGTTGTATTGACGCGGAATTTTGGGTACAGAAAAAATGAAAAATTTTCCCGCGTTCCTTCCTTTATCTATCCAAAATTTCCTAAATTGCGCGAGGCTCTTTCGACTAAAAATGCGCAGTACAACAAGGAACTGGCGCATATCGAAGAGCTCGAAAGGGCGGGGGAGATAGTTGTAATACGCCCTAAAAATCCGCTGCGCGTCAACCGTCTCGAACGCTCGCCAAAGCGTCTCGACGATCTTTACCGAGAGGGGTATGAATGTGCGGAAAGTTCGCTTTCGGCAATTCGCGCACTCTCCGAAAGCAATTTTTAATATGACTGCTTCTGTCGCCGCCACCTTCCTTGATAAAGTTTTTTTCGCAGTAAATTAATTCGCAAACTTCATTTCCGCGAGAGCGCGCTTTTTTTTGTATATTTACTTTTCTGCGGCGCCAGACCTGGGCGCGGCATTTTCAAACTTTTTTTAAATAGAGCAGCGACAATAAAATTTTTTTATAAAGGAATGGATATTTTTTTTTCTTTATGTTTGATATATAAAACGAAGGTGTTTTTGTAAAAAAATCGTTGACTTATCTTTAACGTTTGCAAAACTATATTTTATATTACAAATTTCTTACGGCTAAATCCAATACCTGTACAACTTATGAAAATGAAAAAATTTTTAAATTCGCCCGAAAATATCACAGACGAGGTTCTCGAAGGTCTCGCGGGTGCTTATCCCGACAAAATTAAAATCGAAAACGGAAGAATCGTAGTCCGTGCAAACCCCAAATCAAAAGACAAAGTAGCCGTGATAACTATGGGGGGATCAGGGCATGAACCGGCTCTAAGCGGCTTTGTGGGCGAGGGCATGCTCGACGCGAGCGTTGCGGGCGATATCTTCGCGGCTCCAAACGCCGTTTCAGTCCTTGCGGCGCTCAAAATGTTTAAGGACTACGCGGGAATTCTGCTTGTGGTGCTAAACCATGCGGGCGACGTAATGAGCGCGAATATGGCGCTTAAAATGGCGGCGCGCGAAAAAATAAACGTGAAGTCGATTCTCGTAGCCGACGATATTTCCGCGGGGCTCGACGCGCCCAAGTCGGAGCGCAGGGGGCTTGCGGGCTGCATTCCGCTTATAAAAGTCGCGGGCGCGGCGGCGGAGTCGGGCATGGGGCTTGAAGAAGTCCTTGCGGTTGCGGAAAAATTTAACGGGAGAATCGCGACACTCGCCGTTGCAATGAGCGGCTGTACTCACCCGCAGACCGGCCAGCCCATAACCGAGCTCGGCGACGACGAAATGGAAATCGGCATGGGCCAGCACGGCGAAGGCGGCGGCGGAAGGGGCAAAATCCTGACTGCCGACGAAACCGCTGAAATCATGTTCGGGGCTCTCTCAAAGGCAGTGTCTTTAAAAGAGGGGGAATCGCTCTTTATTATTATAAACGGAGTCGGGGCAACAACCCCGATGGAACTTGCGATAGTATTCCGCGCGGCGAAAAAGTGCGCTGAAAAGATCGGCGCAAAAGTCGTTGGCGGGATTGTAGACGAAATTCTTACGGTGCAGGAAATGGCGGGATTTCAGATGATTCTTTGCGTTCTCGACGAACAGTCGGCTCGCTTGATAAAAGCGCGCTCAAATGCGCCTTACTGGACTTGCATAGGAGAGTAGCCGCTATGGACTTAACGCTTCAAAAATTAAGGGAAATGTTCGCCGGGGCCGCCTCGGATATATCGGCAAATGAGCAGTACCTTTGCTCTCTCGATTCGGTTTGCGGCGACGGAGACCACGGTGTTGCAATCCGAGGGGCAATATGCGCGGCTTCCGACGCGCTGAAATCCGCCTCAAACCTAAAAGACGCGCTCTACGATGCCGGAATGGCGGCCATGGCAAATTCCAACGGCTCGACAAGCACAATTTACGGAACGCTGCTTATGGGCGTGTCGGACGGGATTGAAGACGGCGCGGAATCCGTGCCTGCAGCGGGAGTTGCCGCCGCGTTTGAATCGGCTCTCGCGTCTATGCGTGAGGTCGTTAAGGGAGACGTCGGCGACAAGACTTGCTTCGACGCCTTAATACCGGCGGTTCGCGCCATGGGCGGAAAGCAGGACGTAGCGGAGCTTTTTGAGGCGGCTGCTTCGGCGGCCGAGGCAGGCGCGAGAAGCACCGAGCAGCTGAGGGCAAAATTTGGGAGGGCGCGCAATCTCGGAGAAAAGTCCGTCGGAACGCTCGATCCGGGCGCAGTGTCGTGCGCCATGATTTTTGCGGCGTTTGCGCGCGCGTTTTCAAAATAAATTAAACAGGGAAGATCTTATGCCGGATATGGAAGGAAATATTGAAGCCAATAATTTTAACGCGGAAGTGGCGTCCAAAAATACAGGGGCGTTCTTCTTAAAAGGGCTCGGAAATGCGGATTGGGGCATAAAAGCGCGAATGGCGTCGATTTTTAACCCCAAAAGTGGCAACACAGTCATGCTCGCCTTTGACCACGGATATATAATGGGGCCGACGAGCGGCTTGGAGCGCATGGACATATCGATCGTTCCTCTCGTAAAATCCGCCGACTGCATAATGTGCACGCGCGGGGCGCTCAGAAGCGTGATTCCTCCGGAGTCGCGCGTGCCGCTCGCGCTGCGTTTTAGCGCGGGTTCGACCATTCTCACAGAGCTCAACAACGAGTGCGTCATGTCGATAGAGGAGGCCGTGCGCCTCAACGCTTCGGCAATTGCACCGATGGTCGCAATCGGCAGCGAGTTTGAGGCCAAAACGATAGAGAATCTCACAAAGTGCGTTGATTTGTCTTCTAGGTACTCAATACCGACACTCGGAGTCACTGCCGTCGGCAAAAATCTCGTGCGGGACGCCAGATACCTGGGGCTTGCGACGCGCGTTTGCGCGGAAAACGGCGCGAACTTTGTTAAAACCTACTATTGCGAAGAAGGATTTGAGAAGGTTGTGGCGGGCTGCCCCGTTCCGATTGTGATTGCGGGCGGCAAGAAACTTCCCGAAAACGAGGCTCTCGAACTTGCATACAAGGCGATATCAAGCGGCGCGCGGGGTGTCGACATGGGGCGCAATATCTTCCAGGCGGAAAATCCCGCGGCAATGTTGGAAGCAGTAAAGGGCGTTGTGCACGACGGCTTAAAACCTGCCGAGGCGTTTGACATGTATAAAACTTTATCGAATAAATAAGATTTTTTAAGGAGGGAAAAATATGAAAAAGCTTTTGATTATTCTGACGGCTTGCATTGCATTGGCCGCCGCCCGCGCGGAGTCCGTATCGTACGACAAGGGATCTTCCTTTGCTGACGCGCTTGAAAAGAATGCAATAAAGTGCAGGGAAATAAAAGCCAAAGACGCGGCGGCCTTTGCCAAAGACTTCAAGGTATCCGACGTCTACGCCTCCTTCGCATTCCAAAATTGGTTCAAGCGCGAGATAAAACTCACCGACCCCACTCAAAACCCCGTAAATCTTAAAACCGCCTTCGACGGGGAATATGTCTGGAAGAAACTCGACTTCAAATTCGGGCAGAGTTTTGATTTGCAAATATGCAATCCGCGGTATTTTTCAAATTGCATATTTTTCGTGTACTTTACAATAGACGCCGCGCGCGACGCGAAAGTCCCCCTCACAATTTCAAGCGGCGGAAAATGCGAGCTCTTTGTCAATTCAAAGCCGGTCGCGACGCTTGACGCGTACGACAATTCAAAAAGCAGGGGATATTTCGACCGCCCTTCGGCTACCCCACTCAACGGCGAAAGCCGCACGACCGACTTCAATAAATTAGAGCTGAGCCTGAAAAAGGGCGAAAACAAAATCGTCCTAAAATACTTCGTGTCCGTCGAGAAAAAGCCCGTGCTTTTGTATATGTCCTTCTCAGACGATCCTGCGCTTGATGTAGCCAAAAAAATTGCCAAGGACTATCCGTACGTATCCGACGAGATTTTTAGGGCGGGAGCCAAGCGCCAGTTCTTGCCGTCGTTGCTGTCGGTTTCCGACAACCGCGCAATTTTAAAGGATTCTCTTTCCATGGCGCTCGAACGCTCGCTCTTCTCAGCCGGAAAATTTGAAAAACGCCTCGAAAAAATTATGGGCGATCCGTCTGCGGACGCCGAGCGCGTAAAGTTGTTGGAGGATATGATTGAAACAAGGCGCGTGGAAAATGAGCTCGGGTACGATATTGCAAACGTGCGCGCGGCAATGGAGGACATGAAAAAATCTTTCCCCGACTACGCCGGAGATTTCTCAAAACTCGCCGAGTGGGAGAAAAAAATCCCGTCCATAAAAGATGGCCTTTTCAAAAACGACGCGAATGCGAAAGCCCAAGCCGCCGAATTTAAAAAATTTGCCGCCCAATCGCTTTTGGCCAATCCTCTCCTTAAAAAACATCCGAAGTGGGCGTACATATTCCGCCCGTGGGGAACGCGGGGCATGGGGCTTCCGCAAAATTGGCAGGGGAATACGTCGCTCACAAGTGCCGGATGGCACAAGGGCAAGATAAAGTCCCAAGATTTTAAGGACGAACTGTGGATTACCGACGACATCTCCAAGCCCGGCGCCGGAAAGCTCGCGCTCGCGCCCAAGAGCGCAGTTGCCGACATAGATGTTTCGTACGACGGCACAAAAATACTGTATTCCACAGTGGACGACAAAGTCTGCTGGCAGCTCGACGAATTCGACGTAGCAACGCAAAAAACGCGCAAGGTTTCTCCGCGCCTTTACGACGATATAGACGCATATGACGGCGCGTACACTCCCGACGGAAAAATAATATTCTGCTCCACCGCCACCCACGTGGGCGTGCCGTGCGTCGAAGGTACAGACTGGGTTGCAAACCTCTATTCCATGGACCCCAACGCCGGCTCCGAAAAAGAAATCGACGAGTCGATACGCCAGCTCACCTTCGAGCAGGACGCCGACTGGACTCCGACTATGCTCGAAAACGGGCGTGTCCTCTACACCCGCTGGGAATATACGGACAACTCGCACTATTTTTCGCGCATACTCATGCACATGAATCCCGACGGAACCGCGCAGTCGTCATTCTACGGATCGACGAGCTACTGGCCTAACTCGCTTTTCTATTGCCGCCAAATTCCGGGAGACCCAAACAAGTTTGTCGGCATAGTTTCCGGCCACCACGGCACTGCGCGCAAGGGCGAACTCCACCTCTTCGACGTCTCTAAGGGAACCATAGAGGATAGCGGCAGAGTCCACAAATACCCGTCTTACGGAAGAGAGTATAAGGCGGAAATAAAGGACAGGCTTGTCGACGGAAAATCTCCTTTGCTTCTGCATCCGTATCCGCTCTCGGAAAAGTATATTATGGCTTCCGTATTCGCGCACGGAGATTATCCGCAGGGCATTTACCTTGTCGATGCCTTCGACAACATGACGCTCATCGAAAGTACAAACAAGGGTTACCTGTTTGAACCCGTTCCCGTCGAGCCGCGCAAGCTTCCTAACGAGATTATGGACAAGACCAACCCCGACATAGACTACGGATACGTATTCCTAAACGACATATACCAGGGGCCCGGTTTGAAGGGTGTTCCGCGCGGAACGGTGAAGGCTCTTAGAATTTTTGAGTATTTTTATTGCTACCGCGAAATCGGAAGCCACGACATAATCGGCAACGAAGCATCGTGGGACGTAAAGCGCATACACGGCACTGTCCCTGTCGAGCCCGACGGCTCTGCGATGTTCAAGGTTCCCGCCAATAGGCCGATTGCCATTCAGCCGCTCGACGCGGAGGGCAAGGCGCTTGCGCTCATGCGCAGCTGGTTTACAGTCATGCCGGGCGAAACGCAAAGTTGCGTTGGCTGCCATGAGGGGCAGGGAATGACTCCATCGACGGCTCCCGCAATGGCCGCGAGAAAACGCCCCTCGGAAATAAAGCAGTTTATAGCTCCGGTGCGCGGATACTCCTTCGTACGGGACGTCCAGCCCGTTCTCGACCAATATTGCGCGGGCTGCCACAATCCGGATACAAACGCGGACATTCCGAATTTGTCGCGCAAAAATCCCAAGATATGGAAAAACTTCCCGGAATCCTATCTAAACCTCAGCAAATTTGTGCGCCGCTCAGGGCCCGAAAGCAACCAGCGCCTGCTTTCGCCGCTCGAATTCCACGCCGACACGAGCGAACTTATCCAGATGCTTAAAAAGGGGCATAACGGAGTAAAGCTCGATCCCGAGTCGATGTCCGTTCTCATAACATGGGTGGATTTGAACGTGCCGTGCATAGGAACTTGGAAGGAAATATATCCCGAAGTGAAGTACAACGGCTACGAGCGCAGGAAATTCTTCCTCGCAAAATACGCCAACCGCCACGACGATCCCAATGTGATAAATTACGACGGCGGCGTCAGGGAATTTGTAAAGCCTGGCGAGGCTCCGAAACATTCTCAGCCAGCCCCGAAAGCGGAGGGCTTCCCATTTGGCAAAGAAGAGGCCGGTCGGAAAATTGCCGCTGCCGGACTTCCGAAAGAAATCCTAGTTCCCATGAAAGACGGAGTCCAGATGCGCTTTACGCTCGTTCCCGCGGGGACTTTCGTAATGGGATCAAACAGCGGATTCTACGACGAAGGTCCCGCAAAAGTCGAAAAGGTCGAAAAACCCTTCTATATGGGGCAGTTTGAGGTAAGCAACGCCCAATATTCCCTGTTCGACAAATCGCACGATTCCGGCTTCCAGGACAGGCTGTGGAAAGACCATGTCAATCCCGGGTATCCATCGAATCTTCCGGAGCAGAGCGTAGTGCGCGTATCTTGGAACGAGGCGCAGGACTTCTGCAAATGGCTTTCGGAAAAGGCTGGCATTGAGGTTTCGCTCCCCACGGAAAAGCAGTGGGAATGGGCGGCTCGCGCAGGAAGCGCAGACGATTTTTGGTTTGGAAAAGTTGGCGACGACTTCGGAAATTATGAAAACCTTATGGATTTCAACGCGAAGAAATTTGCCGTAGGCGGCATAGATCCCCAGCCGAGAGTCCGCCCCGATAAGTTTATAGACAATATGCCCGCCGACAGGCATGTTGACGACGGGAATCTGCATGCGGTAAAGAGCGGCTCGTACGCTCCAAACGCATTCGGATTGTATGATATGCAGGGCAATGTCGCAGAATGGACGCAGGACGACTACACCGAGACTCTCGGGGGAAAGAAAGTCGAAGACCGCAAGGTTGTGCGCGGCGGATCGTGGCGCGACAGAATGAAGTTTGCGCGCGCGTCTCTAAGGCGCGAATACCGCCCGTGGCAGAAAGTCTACAACGTGGGAATCAGGCTTGTAATCAACGACGCCCAAAAGGCTGCCAAAATATTTAAGAAGGCAGAAGCCCTCCCCGAATACAAACCCAGGGACACCAAACCTCTGCCTTTGGATTTCCAAGTTGTAAAAAGGTAATATTTATGAATAATAAACTCCATAAAATAAAGGTTATTGCAAGCGCGTTTATGGCGCTGTGCGCTGGTATGGCGGTTATGTCGTGCGCAGATCCGTCGGGAGCTAATAGCTCTGTGGAAAATCAGGCGAAAATAGCCGGGCAATGCAATTTCAATAAGGATAAGAAAAATATGAAACTTACAAAAGAAATGTTCTATAAAGACGGTAAATTCGACGAGGCTGCCGCAAAGAAAGCCTATATCGAAATGATGGAAAATCTCGGCTATCCGATAAGCGACAATTTGCGCGAAAATATGTGGGTGTCCGATTTCGCGCTCGGGGATTTCCCTGCGGTCGGCATGGGCGGGATTTTCTGGGCGCAGGAAAATGAGCACGGCGTTTTCGGTCACGAAATCCTTTTGCTGCCCAACCAGATGCTCATAGAGCACTACCATGTGGCGGGCAACGGGCTGCCGGCTAAAAATGAATGCTGGCAGGCGCGCGCGGGCACCTCGTACTGCTTCGGAGAAAACGGAGAAGACGCATCGAAGTATCCAGATGTAAAAGTTCCCGAAAGCCAGAAAAAATTTATTACCGTAAACAAAGTGTCGGTTGCCGATGCTAAAAAGGGCAATGTGGTATGGATGGGAAGAATAGGCGCAAGGCATTATCAGATCGCCGGCCCCGAAGGGGCGGTCGTCACAGAGTACGGAGCTTTCCATTCCAACGACAACAATAGGTACACAAATCCGTCCGTCGGATTCTAACCGTGTTTTTCTGCAGAGGGCTGCCGGGTTGTAAAAACGTCGGCGGCCCTCATTTCAATTACATTTTTTTATGGGTACAGCGCTGCTGAAGGCGGCTTTTGCTCACCGCAATTTGGCGCTTTTGCGCGCGGTGTTTATACGCTAAATTTCCGAATGCCTTACAATACCGCGGCGTTTGATGCCTGCTACCGCGTTATAAAATTTTGCAGTGTGGCAAGGAATAATATTTTGGACCTTATATAGGTCTTTTTTTTGTGGATTTTGGGGAATTTCGAAAATTTTGCCGTTTTTATTCTTTGAAATTTAAAACTATAAAAGTTTTTCTTTAATAAATTTTCTATAAAATCCTTGCGAAAGGATTTTTTTGGCTGTGGGTGATGGAAATCGGCAATTCCGATAGGTTTGCTAAGAGTGTTCATGCAGATTCTATAAAAATGCGGCGCGGTGGAAGGCCGCGTTTTTTTTATTGACTAAAATGACGACTATTTGATTTGTTGAGTTTGATATATATAACAAAAAATAGAGAATATTATTATGCAACACCCCGCAGTGGCAACAACCCACCAGAGATATCATATACCAAACTTAAAAAGGGCGCTCGAAGTATTTGAAGTGCTCGCAAAAAATAAAGACGGTATTACTCTTTCTGAAATAGCCCGTATTACCGGATATTCCAAGAACAGCATTTTTAGGATAATATGTACGCTCGAAGACTGCGGGTATGTCCTAAAAAACAAAGACCACCGCAAAATAAGGATGTCGCGCAAGCTGGCGGCTTTGGGGTATGCGGCCTTTGGGGAGTCGAACATTGTGGAGCGCGCAATGGACGTTCTGCGAAAAATGCGAGACGACTTGGCAGAGACTGCGATGCTTGGCACAATGCTTGAGGAGGATTGCGTTTTGCTTGAGCAGGCTCCCGGCAGATACCCGTTTAAGTTTCTTGGGGAAGTCGGAATGCGCATTTGTTTTAACGCCTCTGCCCCCGGAAAGGCTATGCTTGCGTTTCTTCCGAAAGAGGAACTCGACAGGCGCATATCGGCGATGAAATTTAAAAAATTTAATTCGAGAACCATACTCGACAAAAAAAGCTTTTTGGCGGAACTTGAAAAAGTAAGGGAAAAAGGCTATTCGGTGGATAACGGCGAAGAAATAGAGGGTGTAAATTGCGTTGGTGCACCGATATTCGATGCCCACGGATATCCTATGGCATCTATATGGATTACCGGCCCCGGCGAACGCATTAAGGAAAGCCAATTCGATGAAATCGGCGCGAAGGTCCGCTCTTACGCTGACATAATTTCCGCGCGTTTGGGGTACGGCTTGATATAGTGCATACAGTAATATACTTTTGCTTTGCGTGCATTTTAACCTGCTTGTGCAGTTTGCAAGTTGTATGAATTCCAAAGCTTGCGCATGGGCAAATCATAAAATGTACGAGTGGAGGAAACGTGGCAGATAAATTGCATCTCTGTCTGGGCAGGCGGGACGATATTAATATAAAATCTTTGGCTGAAATATTTTTTTCCTCAAAAAATCGCGCGCGCGGAAGTTCGCAATGCGGAGGGCTTTGAAAATTATTATGCCTGCCTTCTTGCGTTTGCAAAACGCTCAGATTGCCGACCAGCTGCGGCGTCCCGCTTATGCGCGCCGTTATATGGCAATATTTTATGTTTATTGCATCACCAAATTTAATCCGCATTAAAACAATTCGCGTTCCGGCAAAAAAGCGGCAGTAAAGCAGGCAAAGGAACCAATAAAAAAACTGCAAAAAAGGAGGTCGCTTTCACTCATTTTTGAATAGCGGGCAAGTGCAAGTTAAGTGGCCGCTTGTGTCTTGCAAATGGAGAAAAAATGTATTTGATAAATCGGAAATGGAAAAAAGTCCCGACAGTTTTACAATAGCCCTATGCTATGATTTCGACGGCACGCTGTCGCCGACAAATATGCAGGAATACGCATTCTTTCCCAAGCTTCAAACCCCTCCGCAGGATTTTTGGGAGCGCACTTGCGCTCTCGCCCGCGAACAAGACGCCGACGATATTCTTGCGTACATGTACCTTATGTGCAAGGAAGCGCGCGAGGCTGATGTTAAAATACGGCGCGAAGATTTTATGGAGTTCGGCAGGAGCGTAAAATTTTTCGACGGGCTTGTCTGCGAAGGTTCTGAAGACTGGTTTGAGCATATAAATGCCTTTGGGGCAAAATATGGGGCGGTGGTAAAACACTATATAATTTCTTCCGGCATACGGGAGATGATTGAGGGAACCGCAATCGCGTCGAAATTCGACAAAATATACGCGTCGAGCTTTATGTACGGCGCGGACGGAGCGGCTTTTTGGCCGTCGCTCGCCGTGAATTACACTACAAAAATGCAATTTCTATTCCGTATAAACAAGGGGATATTCAATATACAGGATTCAATAAACGGCTATATGCCAGAGGATACTCGTCCCGTCCCCTTCCGAAGAATGATATATTTTGGCGACGGTACGACTGATATCCCGGCAATGAAACTCGTCAAGACCCAGGGCGGGTACTCGATAGCCGTGCACGACGGCTCGCCCGACAAGCGCAAAAAGGCCCACAGGCTTCTTGATGAGAACAGGGTTAACTACGCTGTTATGGCAGACTACACTCCGGACTCAAAGTTGGCACGCCAAGTAAAGCTCGTCATAGAAAGCATTTGCGCGCGCCGCAAAATAGAGGTTTCGGAAAGGAAACAATATGAAGCTTAAAGGCAAACTAATTGGCGGCATTTTGGGCGCATGTTTTGGCGGGCCATTCGGTATTGCGCTTGGCGTCGCGATTGGGCACGTGTGCGATTCTGTCGCAGACTCTTCTGAGCTGTCGCTCGCGGCGCGCTCGAAATTCATAGAGCTTGCATGCGAAGGCATTTCAAAAATCGCAAAAGCCGACGGCAGGGTGAGCGAGGCGGAAATATCGGAAATCGAAAAAATATTTGTCGAGCTGCGGCTCGACTCCGACACCCGAGCGAAGGCGGTTGGCCATTTTAGGCGCTCTAAAAATTCCAATGAAACTTTGGGAAGCGTGGCGCGCAGATTTTGCGCAGTATTTCCGAATTACGAGGCTCGGGAGGGCTTTTTTATTATGCTTTTGAGAGTTGCGCTCAGCGACGGAACCCTCAATGGGTATGAGCGCGAGGCGCTAATCGAGGCCGCCGCAGAGCTTGGCGTAAATGCTTCAAAATTTCCGGGCTTGGGTGGCGAAGAGTACGCTCGAAGGCAGGAGGTTCCCAACGGGGAACTTATGGAGGCGTATGCTACCCTCGGAGTGCCTTTCGACACTCCGATTGAAGAAGTCAAAAAGGTTTACAGGGCAAAGTGCAAGGAGCTGCACCCAGACATATTGCGCTCAAAAGGCGTTGGCGAATACGCGATAGAGGCGATGGAGTCGGAACTCAAACGCCTCAACGAGGCGTACGAAAAAATTAAAAATTCGAGAAGGTGATATTATGATGAATAAATTTAAATCCATGGCGATAGAAGGATACGTAAAAAACAAGTATCCGCAATATTTTCAGAACGGGGCGTTTTCAGTGGACTTGAATGCAGAAAATGCGTCGTGCCGCGTGACGGCAACACTCGCAGGGGAAAGCGCGCCAATTACGGTGAACATCGGCAAGTACGCAATATCCACAAAGGGCGACAAAAAAATTCTCGAAATAACTGATATATCGTGCGACAGGCAGTGGATTGACGCCCTTTTGCGCGACAGGTTATTGGGGGCTAAAATTCCGGTTCCGTCTATAGTCGCGTCAGTGCTCGAAGCATAGATATAGAAGGAAGCGACGCGTTCCATCGATATAAAAGAGGGCGGGAAAGCTACTGAATTTGCGCCGAGAGGTGGATTTTTTGATATGATGTCCGAAATGTCGGTGGAGTAGCAGAATAGCGCGTCGAGCCTGTATTGGCGGACGTATGCTGACAATTCTTCGGCGTTTTTTAAGTCCGATTTTCCCCAGTAGTGCGGCGGAATTATATTCCTTTTCCCCGAGTCAAGCTGAGCCGATAAAAAACCGCCTGAAAATTTTCCGTCTTCGTATTTGTCGGCGAATTTTTCTATGACGAATCCGACTCTCTCAAATCCGAGCTTAAAAATCTTTTTTACAAAACCCTTTACTAGCAGGAATCTGTCCATGAATACGGAGCCCTTCACTGGGGCGTTGGAATTAACTCCCATTGATACGAATTTTAGTTTTTTTACCGCTTTGGAAAAACCGTCTGGAATGCTGTTTTTGTAGTAGTGACCGAATATTATGCCGCCGCGAATCCCGCGCGCAAAAAGAAGATTTTCAAATTTTTGAGCGGTGAAATTTTTTTCGTACAGCCAGATATCGCATACGCAGTATCCGTATTTCTCGGCGGATTTTCTCGCTGCCGAGACGTATCTTGATATCGCCGAGTAAGCCTTTAAATCGCGGACAGGTTTTGCGTTTACAAAGGCTATCGTTTCGCTCCCGCGCATACCTCCGCTTCTTATTTGTGACATTGCTTTTGAAAGGGGTATGTTTTTTGCGTACCCAAACTTTTTTGCAATTTCCCTAATTTTAAACGATGTCTGTTCGGAAACTCCGCGCTTTCCCGAAAGGCATCTTGATACAGAGCTTTTCGATACGCCCGCAATGGACGCCAGCATTTTAAGAGACACAATTCCAGTTCTATTCCGTGACATGCAAATCCTTTAAAATTTTTATGTAAAATGCTCAATATTTTAATTTGAAGCTTGTAAATAAAGGATATTACAATGCAACAGTTGCGTAAATAATGTGGCGTACTAAATTGACCAGCGCACTAAAAAAATTTAGATTCTGGCGCATGAAAATTACGAGAAAGGCTTTTTTTAGGATATTGGCGGCATTTGCAATTTTCGCTGGCGCGGGCTTTGCGTCAGGCGCAGAGAGGGCCGTTTTTAAGGGATTTGAACGCGGAATGGGAATAGGAGGCTGGCTCACCAACTACAAGCGCTTCAATGTGCTTCCAGACAAATGGAGAATGAAAATAACTGTGGGTGACATGGAGCACTTCCGCTCGTACATAACCGAAGACGACGTTAAAAACATCGCGGATATGGGGCTCGACCACATAAGGCTTGGCTTCGACCAAATCGTGGTGGAGGAGTCGCCCTATAAGTACCGCGACGAGATTTTTGAAATAATAAAACGCTTCGCTTCGTGGTGCAAAAAATACGATTTAAACCTTGTACTAAACCTGCACAAGTCGCTCGGAAACTATTGCGACATAAAAGAGGACGTCACTCTACTTGAAAGCCCCGAATTGCAAGATAGGTTTGTTGCGCTGTGGAGAGAGTTTGAAAAGCGTTTTGAAGGATATGACTATGTGGCGTTCGAGCTTCTAAACGAGGTGAGGAACGTAAAGGCGGACGACTGGAATTCCCTTGCCGGGCGCGCCGTCTCGGAAATCAGAAAGCTAAATCCCGACAGAATTATAATCATCGGCGGCACGCACTGGAATTCTCCCTCCACCGTGGGCAGAATAAAACTATTCGACGATCCGAATATAGTTTATACGTTCCATTTCTACGAGCCCTACGAATTTACCCATCAGCGCGGAGTGCTTCAAGCTCCGCCGCTCTTTTACAACAGGGTTATGCATTACCCGTCCGACATTGCCCCGTATAGGGAATACAGGGAGTGCATCGGCGCCGACTTGGGCTCTTATAAAAAGCTTGCGCGCATGGACAAGGAAGCCTTGCGAAAAATGCTTCAGCCCGCTTTCGATTTCGCAAAGAAATATCCCGACAAAATTCTTTGGTGCGGGGAATTTGGCACAATCAGGCACGCGCCGTTGCGCTCGCGCGAAAATTATATGAGAGATATAATTTCCATGCTTAAAGAAAACGGCATTCAGTATTGCGTATGGAACTACCTGAGCACGCCGAACGACGGGAACCGTTTCAGCCTTGTCGACGACGACAACAGAAAAATTTTGTCGCCCGAGTTGCTTAAAATTATCCGCGGCGAAGTCGATTAAACTGCGGCTGTATATTTGCATTTGCTCGTTGCGCGGCTCTCTTGCCGCGCTTGATAAAAAAGTTTTTTAATATTTTTCGGGCGCGGCAATCCAGATCGGCGCGCCATGAAATCGCGATTCATACTTTTTATTGCATGTTAAAATTTTTATTTAGCTTTTTTATACTTTTGAAAATATGTGCATTTCATATTGGGTAGTTAGGCATTTTTATCTGTGCCGCCCATTTTTACAGGTTAAAAGCAATTTTCACATATTGTGTCTTCGGCGGGTTTATTTTCTTTGCTATTTAAAATAGCGCGGCAGTTTTTGTTTTTGTCCGTTTTTTCCCCCTCTATAAATCTGCGCGTCTTGCCCTACTTATTTAGGATTTTAGAAGTAGCGTTTTTTGCACATATTTTTTTTCGCGTCTTATACATTTTGCGCTAAAAAAAACGGGCGCCTTTAGCGCCCGCTTTTTTTTTAGGAATTATGGTTATTTTTGAAAATATCCCGTTGAGCCTTCCGGGCGAATATCGGTTAGCGTTCCAACATAGTGGCGGAGATTGCGGCATTCGTATGGATGTTTTGCAATCTCCTCTTCATTTATGTCTATGCCAAGACCGGGAAGATCGGGTATAAACATTTCGCTGTTCTCGAATTTCACCTTTTCGGTGCTTACGTCCGCGCGCCACGGAATGTCGTTTGCCATAGTTTCGAGCAGGTAGAAGTTGGGTATGCACGCTGCAAGCTGGAGGGTCGCGGCGTTGGCGACCGGGCCGCTCGGATTGTGCGGACACACGGGTATGTAGTGCGACTCCGCCATCGCGGCTATCTTGCGCACTTCCATTATGCCGCCTGCATGCGATACGTCGGGCTGCCAGAAATCGGCGCATTCCATTCTGAGGTAGTCGGCGTACTCAAAACGGCTGTATAGGCGCTCGCCTCCTGATACGGGAGTCGCTATTTTCGACCTCACCCAGGCTATGCCTTTCTTGTCGTCTGGCGGAATTGGCTCCTCGAACCACAGTATGCCGAATTTTTCGAGCGCGTTGCCTATGCGGACGGCAGTGGGAACGTTGAATCTGCCGTGGCCTTCTATTATCAGATGAACCTGGTCGCCGACGGCGTCCTTTACTGCCGCTATGCAGTCGAGCGCATCGTTGAGATGCTTGGGGTCTATATTAAGGTATTCCTTCCCAAACGGATCCCATTTTAAGCCGCTAAAACCATTCTTTACGGCAATCTTTGCCTTTTGCGCAAATTCTTCAGGTTTCTTCGCGCCGGCAAACCAAGCGTTTGCGTAGCATTTTACGCTGTCGCGCACCTTGCCGCCAAGCAACTGGTATACGGGAACACCGAGGTCTTTCCCCTTTATGTCCCACAGAGCCATTTCCACTCCGGCGAGCGCGCTCATCAAAACCACTCCGCCCCTCCAATATGCGTCGCGGTATGTATCGTGCCAGAAAGCCTCTATGTTGTGCGGATCTTTCCCCACGAGGTAGCGTTCTAATTCTTTTATTGCCTGGACAACCGTAGGTTCGCGGTATTCGAGAGTTGCTTCTCCAACGCCGTAAAGCCCGCTGTCTGTAATAACTTTTACAAACACCCAATTTGTCCTATACGCATGGCATATAAATGTCTTAATTTGCGTTACTTTCATTTTTTAACTTATTTTATACGGTTTGCCCGCCTCTGCGACGAGCGTTTTTATGTTTTCTTTTTCGAGTGCTTTTACAAACGGTTCGGGATCCGCCGTGTTGCCGGCAAATAACCCAAAGTGCATCGGTATCGCCAATTCAGGGCGCAGAGATGATATTACTTTCGCAGCTTCTTGCGCGTTCATATTCCCGAGCCTGCCGTTTATGCATATCATTGCGGCTGATATCCTTCTGCCTCCCGCAAGTTCCTCTACGGATTTTGCAAGAGATTGGTCGAACAGCGTATCGCCGCTCAACCACGCAAGTTTGCCTCCGAAATCGAACAGCAGCCCGACGGCATGTTGGTCGCTGTGGAAGGCAGGGGTAGGGATTACGCATGCGCTTTCGGAAAACTTGAACGGCGCACCCTTTTTCAAAAGCTCAAATTCGTTGGGAAATCCAAGCCTCGAAAAATGTTCCATCGTGCTTTGTGGCCCCGCAAACTTGCATTTTGGATAAATGCTGCATATGCCAGACACGCTCGTTTCGTCAAAGTGGTCGATATGGTCGTGCGTGAATAAAACCCAGTCGGGCTTCAATTCTTCATACGAAAGCGGGGGAGGGCTCATTCTCCCAAAACCCCTCGCGGAAAGCACGTCCGACATATACGGGTCGGCGACTATCCTCAAATTTTCGTATTCAAATAGAAACCCGCCCTGAGAGAGCCATGTTATCTGATACGGCATATTATCTAAAATAAGTCCCTCCGTTGACGTCGAGTGTTATGCCGGTTATGTAGTGCGCCTCGTCGGAGCATAGGAATGCGACGGCGTTGCCGATATCGTAAACGCTTCCAAGCCCAAGAGGAATGGTTTTTGCAAGCTCTTTTACCCCTTCGTCTCCATGTGTTTTATGCAGCAGCTCGGTGTCGACAATTCCGGGGGCGACTGCGTTTACGGTGATGCCGTAGGGAGCACCCGTGCGGGCGAGCGTTTTTACCATGCCCATTTGCCCGGCCTTTGTGGCGGCGTAATGCACATGCCCGAACAGCGCGCCGCGGTGTCCTACAACAGAGCTTGTGAATACTATGCGCCCGTAGCGTTGGTCGCGCATCATAAACATCGCTTGGCGGGCGCAGTAGAAGCCGCTCGTAAGATTCGTCTTTATCAGCCTATCCCAGTCTTCGTCGGTTATCTCAAAAATGTCCTTCGGCTGGGATGTTCCCGCGTTGTTTGCGAGTATGTCGAGCCTCCCGAACTTGTCCTTTATATTTTTGAAGAGGGCAGCTACCGCGCGGGAGTCTGTGACATCGCATTCCATGGCGACCGCTATGCCCCCGGCGTCCTTGATTTCACCAACTACGCTTTTTGCCTTTTCAAGGTTGTCGGCATCGCGGTAATTTACTATTACGACCGCGCCGCGCCTCCCGAGTTCAAGGGCTATCCCGCGCCCTATGCCCTGCGACGAGCCTGTGACGAGCGCTATTTTGTCTTTTAAGTTATTTGAGTTCATGTTCGTATTGAGTCTACTGTTTTCGAATTTTGATAATTGTCGGAAAATTTTATTGCGACTGCGTCGGTGCCGCTTGGTATTTCGCCCTTTGCAAATATGGGAGAGAGCGGAGTGCAGTCTGATTCTAAAATCGTTTCGCTATCCGCGCCTCGCAGGGCGATAACTGAAATCTTTCCCTCTTTAAAAAATCCTGCGCCAAACTTAAATCCGCCGTCCGATGTTTTTTGTAGGGGAACTGTGGTGGAGCAGATTTGCGATACGCCTTTTACCGATTCCCCCTTGGCGGTTTTGCACGCCCCGAGGCAATATTCAAATTTGCAGGAGCCCCCCGCGGGAATTTCCGAGAGCGGCGACAGCAATTCAAGTTCTGTGTACGGCGGGTTTTCGGCTTCGCTTTCCGGATAGGTGCGTAGCTTTCCGCGGGAGTATACCGAGCCAACGCCGCTTGTCCAGACTTGCACCGAAGTGGAGTCGGGGTAGTCTGCCGCCGGATTGAAATCAAACGATGCCGCGAAAGTCCGCCCGGCGGACAGATCAGAGAACGCCGCCCAACCTGCCGGCGCCAATGCTCCCACCTTGCCGACTATCCGCATATATTTTATTCTTAAAATATCGCCGTCCAAAGAGTATTGAGGGTTATTTACAACTCCGTGCATTATCTTCCATACGGATCCGCCGACGGGCACCGACGCCTCGCAATCCTCCGAAGTTTGCGCCATTTGCGCCACGGGCCAGATAGACCATCTTTTTGAAACTTCGGAAAGGTTGAAGAGTTCGGCGGATATTTTTATTCGCGCCTCGTCTTTTAGCAATTTTATGTTGCGCCTGATTTTAATCCCCCTTACGGGGTCGGTCGGGCTTTCGAGTGTTATAAAATCTTCGCCGGAATCTATGACTTTATAGATTCCCCCGTCTATGTAAGGATCGGGAGGGCCGCCCCATTCGCGTTCGGGGTTGTTCCAGCCTTGGGGAGCCGGCCAGATTTTTTCCCCTCCGTAATTCAGCCACTTGCCGTCCCAGTTTTCGGTCGGCTGGAGATTCTCCACTCCCGCAAGCGCGGGGTTTTCAAATAGACAATTTTCCCCGGAGAGCGAAAATCTCAATATTCGCCCGCCCAATTCCGGGAAAACTGACATTTCTATAAATTTGTTTTTTAGTTTGAGCATATTTTTGCGTATTCCTCGTCGGCTTTTCGCGCCTTCTGGTAATCGCGCATGTAGAAAATCTTATATCCTGCAAAAAGCACAGCGGAACATACTGCCCATATCACTGCGAGCATCGATATGCCTGCTGACAGCCCCAGATGCGGCTTTAGCATGCCCAATATAAGCGGTGCGAGAGACCCCACTGCAAAGCCTATCATAAGCATTACTCCCGCTGCGGAAGATCGGTATCTCTCCGGCACAACGTCGTACAGAACAGGATACGTATTCGCGTCGAAAAAAGCTCTCGCAAAGCCGAATCCGGCTAATCCAATGTACACGACAAAAAGCGATTGCGCGCTTCCCATCGCGACTATGAATGGAACTGCCAAAAGCAGCCCCGCGCTCTGCAACAGTATTCTGTATGAAGGCTTTTTTACGGCTAGCTTGTCGGACATTTCCCCCGCGAGCAATATGCCGAAAAACGCGGCAAGGTGCGTGTAAAAAACCGAATGGAATCCGGCTTCGGCGAGGTTCATTGAAAATTTCTCGTACAAGAACGTCGGAGTCCACGTCAGATATCCGGTTAGGACAAATATCAGCCCGGCAAAGCAAAAAGTCAAAATAACTGCCGTTGGCACGCGGAATAATACGCGCATTGCGTCCAAGAAATTAATCTTTTCAGCTGCGTGATTGCAATGGCTTGCAGCGTTTGCATCGCCAGAGTCTTCAGCAGGTTCGCTTTTTTTGTCGTGAAGCCTAAAATACATTATTATGCCGTGCACCAGCCCAACCGCGCCGAAAATGAAAAATGCGCTCCGCCAACCCCACATCTGCCCTATGTAGCCCGCGATTAGCCCGCTTGCAATCACGCCAAAATAGTACGAGGTTTGGTGTATGCTCATGGCTATTGCCCGCGTGGACTTATGGTAGTCGGCGATTGTAGAGTAATTTGCAGGGCCGAACATCGCCTCTCCGAGGCCGGTGGCGAAGCTTCGGAAGACTATGAACATAAGAACCCCCGTGCTCAACCCTGTGAGCATTGTAGCCGAGCTCCATATTATTATGCTCGATACTATCAGCGCCTTCTTGCTGAACCTGTCGCCCAGATAACCCGATATTGGCACGAGAAGCGCAAGCACCAAGTTAAATATTGTAGCTATCAACCCAACTTCTGCCGACGTAAGTTTCATCGACTCTTGAATCAGCGGCAGCACCGTATTGAAAACCTGCCTGTCCGCCTGATTTAAGAAAAAAGCAACCCACAGCAGCGCGAGAACCTCCCATTTATAATATTTATGTTGCATAAGCCAATAACTGTACCGCGTTTCAAAATTTTACAGAATTTATCCAATAAGCGTAAATTTTTATAAGAATTTAGTCAAATTATTTGTTGAAAATAAAATTTCGACTTTATTGAACTATATTGACTTTATCCGATATATTTTAAGAAGGGGCACAATTTTATTTGACATCCACGCGCATAAATAAACGTTTAGAAAAAAACGCGGCGTCCATTCCATTTTAATGTATAAAATGCTTGCGCGCCGACGATAGGAGGAAAAATATGAAAAGAAGAGATTTCTTGAAAGCTTCAGCGTTCTTCGGGGGCGTAATGATTTTGCCTTCGGCTCTCGCCGCCAAGGTAAAGGGGGGTCAACACCAAAGGTTGTGGAATAGGTTGATTTTTTAGATTTGTCTTTCATA
>URAK01000005.1 GCA_900545705.1 uncultured Opitutales bacterium
GAATGGCGAAACTTTTGCCTATTGAGTTTTTTTTGAAGACCATGCCTGCGCTCACACTTTTATCTTTGCTTGTTGGAATTGAATAATGTTTCTTTTCCTGGGGGCTCCCCCCCCCGCTTCGGTTTATCTCTTGCTCAAACTTTTTTCCCACCATTAACCTTATAATTATATGCTTGTGCGGATAGCTTTTACGTACAACTGCTTCACTTAATGGCTTTTTGCGGCGAGAAAAATCGCGAGCGTATCTTATAATTTAATGAGGAATCCATTATGAACTCTATTTTACCTCCCTAAGATGGTAGACAAACATTTTGCTTTCAGAAATCTTTATTGCCTCATTTAATTGTAAAGTTCTTACAATGCCTTACGCCAATGCGAAAACTTTACGAGGCCTTATCTGAAATAAGTTTTTTTTTACGTTCTTCTCGCCAATGCTGTCCTTTAAAGTTGCTAAATCTCTATTCTATTTAAATTGTTAGATTCTTTCTACTGCCATTCAGTTTACCTATAAATATTTTTTGCTACTTAGCCCATCCTTTACTGGCTTATATTTTTTTTAGGATGTTTTTGCTTCTTTGTTTTATTTTCTTTCTAACCTTCAAAATCGCTCAATTTTGGCTATTTTCTATGGAATGGCTCAAACTTGTTTCCTGCGTAAATATATTTAAATACTATACCTTGCGACTTTTCTTCTAAAAATAGAGTTCGCAAAATTCAGAGGCAAAGCTCACTCGTTTATTTTTAATATTCAGTTATATAGATTCATTCGCAGATTGTTTTCTGCGGTGCTGGTATATAAATTTGCTCCCAGTTTGTTGGTTTATTGTGGTGGTTTATTCTCTTTTAACTAATTGCAAATATCTGCTTTGAAGAAATCCGAACGCATTAGCTCGCTGAAATACCAATTTGTATTGCCACAAAAGTTTAAATTATAGTAATGATTGTTTTGAATTAGCTGAGTTTTTAATACTGTATTTAGACTTTTTTGCATATTGGCGCAAAATGCCGAATTTTTATATTGGCATTTTCAGTGAAATAAAAGTAACCGAAAAATTTTTCGAGATTTATTCTCCGCTAATCCATGTCGGACGGACAAGCGTTATCATATTTGAATTTTCGCCAGCAACGGCTGAAACTCGATTCAACATGTCGGCAAGTCTTCTTACTGCAACGCGCCCGACAATATCATTATTCTGTTCCATACCCACCCAGTTTTTTACATAGCCGCGTTTTTCAAGCTGAAATAGGCGCGTGTTGCCCAGATTTTCTATCCCATTTAGAATTTCTCTCGTGCTGTCTAACAAGTACAAAATGGCATCGGGCTTATTTGCTTCTATCCACTTCCCGAGATTTTTTTTAAAAGAAGACGAATCCTCATTCTCAATAAAAGGAGGACATATATACGGCGGATTGCGTTTCATCTGTGCCCTCAGATAGCCTCCGATTAAGGTTCCTCCAACAAGATCGTCTGTACTTTCCTCAACGACAATCCCGATATTTTTGAATCCCATATTGTATACTTCTATATACGAATTGTACGAAATTAAAAAGTCGTCGGAGGCCACTACTTCAAGAGAGGCGTTGTATGTCCTAATTCCCGCGCTTACAAAATAAAAGTCGTGCCAAATTTTTTCATAGCCTTTTGGAAATTCGTTCCCAAAAGAGTGACCGAGAACAATTCCGCCGCGTATTCCGCGAGAGTGGAATATTTTTGAGAGTTTATCGGGGGTAATGCCTGGGGCGTGCATCCAAAATTCATTAATAGCATACCCAAGCCGCTCGGATTCTTCGCGTATGCCTTCGTAATAGCGGGGCAGTGTAGGGTGCCTTCTCAGCGCATGTTCATCGAGGTTCCCGTTGATTACGGCAATTGTTTCGTAAAATGAATCGCTTTTACTTGCGCGAATTTTCGACATTAGGGTTGAAACGAGTTGGTTTTTCTCGTACCCCATTGATTTCGCGAGCGCTTGAACCATTTTGCGCGTTTTTTCGGAAACCATTGGCGAATTTTTTAACGCAAACGATACCGCCCCTTTCGACAGATTGGCCTTCTGTGCGATATCGGAAAGTGTCACAACTTTCTTTCGTCCTTTTTTCATTGATCTTGCATTGACTGGTATTTTTTTTTCGACCTTTGTGGAAGAGGCCCGAAGAGGTCAAGAATAAAGTCTGTGCTGCGGCAATTTCGCGCGCAGTCTCTGCCGGTGAAATCAAGCGCGAAAGTTTGGTGGCTGATAATAGTCGTTGCTTCTGTCTGGATTTACGGCCGGCACTATGAATAGAAATACAAGCCATAGGCATGACATTGCCGCCGCCATCAGAAATACAGACTGAATTGAGGTGAAGGACAATCCAAACTTATCCCACCCTGCGGAGAGCATTCCGCTTGCGAGCAATGCCGATGATATAAAACCTCCGAACATTCTGCCGCCGCAAAAGAAAGTGTTAAAAAATGAAAGCGACATTACTTTGTTGTCGGGCGCAGACACCGAATACATTTCGGCGGAAGCGAAACAGAAAAAGCACGCCAGCGCAACGCAGTTTAGAAAAATTATTGCGCATACAATTTCAAGCAGGAACGGCGTATTTTCCCCGCAGAAAAACAGCGCCGCTGGTATTATAATGAAAGCCGCGTGTATCGACAACAGCATTCGTTTTGATCCCAACAGTTTCAGCAGTTTCCCAAAAATCAGATATCCGGCAATACTCCCGGCAATTCCAAAGGTTGCGACTGTCTGGACTGTGCTTACGCCGTGGTCGAGCGTCTGTTTTAGATATACGAAAGTCAGCGGCTGTACCAGAAACGCCACTATCGCAATTCCCATCATATATATTGAAAACGATGTGAGGCAGCTGTTTGCAGTCGCTGCTTTTAGTGAGTCGAGAATTCGCTCGCTTTTCTTTTCAAGCGGAGGAAGGTCGAGAAAATATGTGAATAGCGCCCGCGCGAATTGCAAAACGGCGCATACGGCTATCAAAATTTGAAGAAGCCAAACCGGCGGATGCTCGCCCATCGCCCGCGCCGTCACAAAGAAAAATGCGCCGGCAAAAACCGTATAAAAAAATCTCAGAATACCGAAGTATCCGCCGCGCTCGGAAGGAGCAACGAAAGAATCGACTATCGGATACCAAGTTGCCCCGAATATTGGCCGCGCTATGCAATATACAAAGCACATTCCAACAACAAAATATTTTGCGGCGCTCCCCATTGCTGCCGCTCCCGCCATCAAAAGACAAGCCGCGCAGCCAATTGCGCAGGAAAGATACATGCTCTTTTTCAACCCTATTTTCTCAACGAGAAGCCCGCTCGGAATTTGTAAGAGCAGCGCGATGAATCCCGTAGCTCCTGCCATGAGCATATTCAGGGATTCATTGCCGCCGAGCAGAGCTACGTAGGAAATTAAAATCGCGGAACTGTCGAGCATAACTTCCGACAGGCTCCCAAAGCAATTCGCAACAATAGACCACGCCTGAATTTTGCGGCGTTTGCTTTTTGGCATTCTTTCGGCAAATGTCTGCTCCATCAATATCCTCCCGCTTTTATTTTAGTTTATTCCCAGCCGCAGTAATCGCGAATTCCGGCTGCATTGAAATAGAAAAATTTCTCGGCTTCTTCCTTTTGCCCCCATCGCCAATAGACTGAGCCTACAAGCTCAAAATACAGCTTCCAAAATTCAAATATTTTAAGAGCCGCCGCGTTGTCGGCTTCGGCGCCGTAGAACTGGTCGGTCGCGAACAGCGTCTTTTGGTTAAAGAATCTCAGCGAATCGGAGTCGTCATTGCATTTCTTGTCGAAGAACGAGGGCAGGTCGCCAACGCACCTTCGGAACCCACTGACATCGCATGTGATGTTTTTATAGTAGTATAGATTTTGCTCGGTCTGGTCTATGTAGGGCCAACCCAAGTGCCCTTGCATTATTTTAAGATCCGGGAAAGCTTCGGCAATTGCTGCCAAGTTTTGCGGCTGCATATTTATGGGCCCGAAAGAATGCTTGCTCTTTTCTATGCCCCATGCCGGCCCCTTCGCAACGAGTCCCGTGTGGAATAATACGGGCATTCTAAGCGCTTGCGCGCGCTCGTATATCGGGAAGTACCGCTCGTCGGAATATGGGAAATGCGGCTTGTAGGGTTTTAGCCCCACAAAGCCCATCTCCTTCAACATGTCCGGCTGCTCGGCGGCGCCGTCCAGGTCTAGATAGCCAAAAGCCCTCACTACACCTTTGAAATCTTTTGTCGCCTGCAATATTTCTTCGCGGGTGGCAAATTCGATTCCGTTCAAACGCACTCCGGAGAGATCCATAAGCCAGATCTCCTCAAATATCCCAGACTCGACTATTTTATCGAATCCTTTGGCGTTCCTGCGTAGGTGGGCGTGGGCTTCTATGGCTTTCATCTTATATTAGATATTGAATTTTGGCTTTTGAGCTGTCCCCTTGTCGGTGACGATTAACAGATTTTTGTGGTAACGTGCATGTGTCACGGGATAGTCGTCGCCGGGCTGTCCGAGCGCCGATATTCTCAATATCGTGTTTGCCCACAAAAATTCCGTAGATTCGTTTCTCGTCATAAGCAGCATTCTGCGCGCCTGCAAGCATTGTTTCATTCCCATGGTAATTGCGCGCCGCGGGAAGTTTTCTAGATTGCCGCCTACTCCGCAATGCCTTGTAGAGTCTATTGTGCGGGTAAACTCGTTGATTTCAAGTATTCTCGGATTGGATTCCGCGACGCCTTCCCCGGGTTCGTTGAAGGCTACATGACCGTGAATGCCTATGCCGCCGTAGCACACTTCTATGCCGCCGGCGTCCTCGATCATTTTAGGCAGATCTTTTATATTTTCGGGTGTGGGGAAAATTATCTGGGATTCGGGCATCATTAGATCCGGGCGGATTCTGTTGAAAAGAAGGGGCCCTATTTGTCCGCGGAAGCTCAGCGGATTGCTCATTGGAATGAGTTCGTCCTTTTCGTCGTCGACGTATTCGTCCATAAAGAAAAACCGTACGTTTTTTAGGCTGAGATTGCGGTAGTTTATTTTTTCAGCCATAATGCGGTAAGGCTGTGTGGGGCCAACCGGCATTATAAAAGATACGATTTTATCGCCTTTTGCCGCCTTTTCGAATTCGTTTACCATTTCTTCGGCAAGAAATTCGTAAACTTCGTCGAGTGTATCGAAAACTTTGAGCTGCCCGTTGGATTGTTTTATGAGTTCGTCTGTGTCCAGCGCGAGTATCCTGCGGACTTCCTCTTTGCGTTTTTGGCGCGTCATTAGTTCCATTTTTTGCCTTTCTTTAAATTTATTCGGCTTTTTCAATAAATGCCTGCCGAAATTGAAATCCCCTTTTATTTCTCAATGAAAGGGCTCGCAAGTGAAAATCCCGCCTTTTTATCTAAACTGTTAAGAAGAGCGCGCGTTCGCTGCCGTTTTTTCAAAAAAAGTTTGCCGCTAGCCCAATAGCGCAATGTTCTGCAGAAAAAGCTGAGACCGCATAAACGTAAATTTATAATTTAGCAAAAGAGAGATATTCTGCCTATTGAAAATTTCCCATAAATTTCAATCCAAATTGCGGCTATATTTATCTTCTCGCGCCTGTCGATGTCGGCGTTGCGCAAGTGCGGAGACATTCTAAACTCGGTTGTGGAACGCAGCTTGACGCCCGCAAATATATATTTTGTGCGATTGCGGCAATCTTTTGTTATTCCTTGACAAATAAATAATAATATAAAACATATATTTTATGAAGACATTGCCAATGTTGCTATCAACAATAATTGCGCCTGTCTGCGCATTTGCCCAGACATATGATACGACTTTCACCGGCGCGAGCGGAACGGATTATAGATGGGATAACCCCGATAATTGGTCAAACGGCATTCCGTCTGAAAGTTCAAATATATTGATAGAGTCGGAAGGCTTATCCACAAACAATCTCGCAATATCCGGAACAATTGCTGTCAACACGGTGGAGTGGAATGTCGTTGGGTCTGCTGCCAAACAAAAAGGTCTTAGCGGCGGAACTTTAAAGGCAAACTCCATAACAATCGACAGCACCTCGTATTGGAGCCAGCTATTTTGCCAAGGCGGCAGTTTTGACGCCACTAACGAAGCCGGGACGGGCATTATGACGATAAAGTCGTCGGGAAGCTCGCTACACTTTAAGGCCGCTACTATAAAGGCTGATATTTTGCATCTTGCATCAGGCGGATTCCTTGAAATTGAAAAGGGCGGGAGTGTGGAAAACCCAATTATTTCCGTCAATAAATATATACAGGTCGATACATCCATAAATGTCACTTCGACATCCGATGATTCTTATTTGCGGTTTGGCGGAATAAGGGGAGACGGCGTAATAACTGCAAAAGACGGCAGCAATGTTGCAAGCGGATATATAGAACTTGTGAATACGGACTCCTCTACATTCTCGGGGCGCCTGCTTCTTTCAAATCCGGACTGGGGCGGTTCGACAAATAAATCGATTCATCTTACGATGAACGGTTCCTCGACAGGCGTTCAATATTTAACAAACTCGGAAAGCTCGGTATCGTCTGTCACTGTTAAAAACGGTGAAATAAGCATGGTTGCAAAAAATGCGGGTGCGATTTCTGTCGAAGGCGGCGTGCTGTCGGTGTATGACAACGGCGGAACAATTACCGACAATGTTTTAAACGCCGATTCCCTTTCATGGAGCGGCGGAACGATAAAACTTGCAGTTGGCATGGACTTTAATTCTAAAATTGCCTTGACAGGCGCGCTTACTAAGGCGGAAGGAGCCGAAGGCATGAATTTGCAGCTGGAGATTTCCGAAAACGTAGCATACGAACTTTCTGAAATATTAAAAAGCGAAGATTCCATAACGCGGGATCTCATTACATATTCATCGACAAACTTTGATCCGGCTGACACATCGATAAGCGTGACGGGGCTTGAAGATTTCATGTATGAGTTAAATTTTGGCGATACAGCGTTGTCTGTGACAATAACACAGGTTCCCGAGCCGTTTGCGGCTTCGCTCATCGCCGCTCTGGCTGTGGCGGGCGCACTAGCTTTGCGTAGAAGGCGTTAAGGGCTTTTAGGTAATTTTATAAAAAACCTCTCATTTCGGGAGGTTTTTTTATTCTCTTATAGCTTTAAAATAGTTTGAGCCGCGGATTGATAGACTTTAAAAAAAAGATAAAATTATAGAAATTTCTGTTATTATTTATGGAGAATTTTCTTTCTGCCAAAGATAAAAAATAGAGCCTCAACAGAGGGAATCTGGAATATTTAATTTATCCCCGATAGTCATGGAATGTGCCCTTGCGTTGTTGAAAGGGATATTTGGGGCAAAATACAAAGTTTTTTGAGCAATCCCAAAACAATAAATCTGCGCGAAAATCTGCGCTATGCCTGCTTTTATATGGGTGAATTTTCTCCTTCTTTAATTGCGCCGTAATGAAAAGACGGGAGCCTTAGTTTGCCCGCAATGTATATCGTGCGAATGTATCGCTCTTTGCTATTGGAATTGCGCAAAAAAAATGCGGCAAAATATTGCCGCATTCCGCATTGTGCGCCTATTCCTATGCGACGCGCTCCACAACAACCGGCGACGGGTTTGGACGGCGCGGCGCAAGCCTGTAGGCATTTCTAAGATAGTCTATCGCCGAATCGAGGTTCGTTTCGTCGTTGTAGTGGATCATAAGCAGGGGCTCGCCCTGTTTTACCTGTGTGCCTATTTTCTTTATTTCCGTGACGCCTACATATGGGTCTATTTTACCCGTTTTAGTTGTTGCCAAGATTTGCACAGCGCGGGCAATCATGCCCGAGTTTATGTTGTGGACATATCCGCGCTTGGGTGCCGGCAACTTGCGGACATGCTTTGGCATCGGATACTTGGAGGGATCTTCGAGCCACGGCGCGCTTCCGCCTTGAGCCTTTATCATCTCCAAGAATTTTTTAAGAGCCGAACCGTCTTCTATGACGCGCTCCACCGATTGTTTCGCCGACAATGTGGAACCTGCAACTCCCGCGAGTCTCAAAATTTCCATTCCGAGTTTCAATACGAGTTCCTTAATGTCGTCGCTGCCCCCGCCGCGGAGGAAATCGAGCGCTTCGAGAACTTCCAACCCCATTCCGACTGAATCGCCGAGAGGTTGGTTCATATCGGTGATGAGGGCAACGCATCTGTGCTTCATTACGCGGGCAACGCGGGTGATTGTGCGGGCAAGCTGGCGTGCCTGCTCGATGTCGCGCAAGTATGAGCCGTTGCCCCATTTTACGTCCACAACCAAACCGTCCGCGCCAATTGCGAATTTCTTGCTCAAAACGCTTGCGGTAATAAGCGGGAGGCTTGGGATAGTCGCCGTCATGTGGCGCATATTGTAAATTTTTTCGTCGACGGGCGAGATGGAATTGTCGTGTTCGCAGATTGCGCAGCCGATAGTTGAGAGCTGCTTTTGGAATTCGTCGAGGGACAGTTTTGTTTTAAATCCCGGGATTGAAGACATTTTGTCTTCGACAGTCAGGACAAAGTCTTCGTCTGGGCTCGTCATGCCGGGGACTACGACGCCGCAAGCGGCGCCCACGGCGGCGAGGATTAGCGAAGTTTTATCTCCGACGCCTCCGGTTGAGTATTTTGCAACTTTTGGCCTTGTAATGTGGGAGAGGTCGAGGGTTTCGCCGGTAAGAATCATTTCATCAGCGAAAACGGCAGTTTCCTGCGCCGCCATATCTTTGAAGTAGATTGCCATTATGAGGGCTGCCATTTGCGAGTCAGGCATTTCGTCGTCGAGAATTGAATCGACAATGTTGCGAACTTCTTCTTCCGTGAACTCGTGCCCGTCGCGCTTCTTTTCGATTAGGTAGGCGTATGATGCTTTAATTGATGGTTTCCCGATGATTTTACGTATGGCCATAGTTGGAAGTTATTATCTCGATAATTATTAAAATTGCACGACCTTCGCAAAATTTAAATTTTTACGCGGTCTATCTCCCTTAGTCTTTTAAAGTGTATATTTTTTGAAAAAAGTCGAGCTTAAAATCGCGAGTTTTGAGTACATTTATTGATAATAAGCGACATTTATCATTTTATTGAGACAATTTCAAAGTTGAGTCGTTCATAATTTTTGGATTAAAAGTCTTTTTTTAGCTTGGCAATTCTATTCAAAAGGCTAGAAAGTGGTGAAAATGGGTGAAAAGTTAAACAACGCTGACGGACAGACTTTCGAACAGTCGCTCGAAGAGCTCGAAACCATTCTGTCGGAGCTTGAAAACTCAAAAGTCCCTCTCGATAAGCTGGTGGAAAAATACTCCCGCGCCAAAAAGTGCCTGGCGGATTGCCGCAAAAAACTCGATGCGGCGGAACTGAAAATCGGCAAATTGTCGGGCGGGACTATCGAAGAATTCCCCGTAGACTCGGAGTGATATCCGAATCGCGGCAAGTACATGTGAAATATGTCCATACTCTCAAATATAAAATCCCCCGAAGACGTAAAAGCGCTTGCTCCGCAACAACTACAAGAGCTCGCAGCCGAAATTAGAAAACAAATTATCGACGTCACTTCAAAAAAAGGCGGCCATGTATCTCCAAATCTCGGTGTCGTGGAACTGACAATCGCGCTACACAGAGTCTTCTCAACGCCAAAAGACAAGATATTTTTCGACGTATCCCACCAATGCTATACGCACAAGCTCCTTACCGGCAGGAACAACGAGAAATTTGAGGGGCTGCGGCAGACCGACGGTATAAGCGGGTTCTGCAATAGGTTTGAAAGCGAACACGACGCCTTCGGCGCCGGTCACGCAGGAACGGCGGCGTCCGCGGCATTGGGTTTTGCGGCCGCGCGCGACAGAAACGGCACCGACGAAAATATTGTGGCGGTTCTCGGAGACGCGGCACTTACAAACGGTGTGACTTTTGAGGCGTTCAACAATATCGCCACAACTACCAAGAAAATGATTGTCGTGCTAAACGACAACGAGATGTCGATAGCAAAAAATGTCGGGGCAATTGCGAAATACCTGAACGAAGTCATTACGAATCCGCTCAACAACCGCCTCTATTCCGATATGAACGCTTTCTTGAAAACGCTCTTCGGAGAGCCGGCAGTAAAGTTCACGGAAAAAGTTGCGCGCGACGCCAAAGGTTTTCTTTTGCCGTCGTCATTTTTTGAATATTTCGGCTTTATGTACCTCGGCCCGATAGACGGCCACGACATTCCGCTGCTCGAAAAATACCTGAATTATTGCAAGCGCTCGACAAAGCCCATTCTTTTGCACATTCTCACAAAAAAGGGCAAGGGTTTGGAGGTTGCAATGCGCAACCCCGAAAAATTCCATGGCGCAACCCCGTACGATATCGTCACGGGAGAGTCAACTTCAAACGCCGACAAATCTATACCCAACTACCAGGACGCGATGGGCAAAACTCTCTTAAAGCTTGCCCAGAAGGATCCCAAGATTGTCGGGATTACGGCGGCGATGGCGTCTGGAACAGGGCTGTCGTATTTGAAGAAAGAATTGCCTTCGCAGTTTTTTGACGTCGGCATAGCCGAGGAGCACGCGGCAGTTTTTGCCGCCGGAATGGCCTGCCAGGGTTTTAAGCCCGTAGCCGCTATATACTCGACTTTCATGCAGCGCGCCTTCGACTGCGCCATGCACGATGTATGCCTCCAAAAACTTCCGGTGACCTTCTGCCTCGACCGCGCGGGATTGAGCCCGAATGACGGGGCAACCCACCATGGACTTTTTGACATATCGTTTTTGAGGCCTCTGCCCAACGCTATTGTAATGCAGCCGGCAAACGAGGACGAGCTTGCGGATATGCTCTATACGTCTGTGGAATCCGGCAAACCGTGCTTTATACGCTATCCGCGCGGCAAGGGAGAGGGCGTCCCGATGAAGGATTTCCCCGAAAAAATCGAAATCGGCAAAGCCCAAGTGTTGAGGGAATCCGATTCTACCGCGGTAATATGGGCGCTCGGAAATATGGTGAAAGAGGCGATGAAAGCCGCTGAGGCTATCGAGACTGAGCTTGGAGTAAAAGTCGGGGTTGTGAACGCGCGCTTTGTCAAGCCGCTCGACCGCGAGTTACTGCTTGCGCAGGCGGACAAGAATAAATTGATAGTTACTCTCGAAGACCATGTTGCGGCGGGAGGTTTTGGAAGCGCAGTTGCGGAGGCTCTGCTTGCCGCGCGCAAAAAATGCGATGTATGCATAATCGGCTGGCCTGATATGTTTATCCCCCACGGGACCGATGTCGCCACTCTCCGCGCACAGTTTGGAATGAGCACAACCCAAATAATAGAGCGCGTAAAAAAGGCGATTTCCGAGTGCGCATAAACGGCTGTTTAGTGGGGCATGCGTTTGTAGGCGGAGTGCCGCAACTTGCGGCAACGCGGGGTATTTGTGCGCAGGCATATCTTGAAGTATTTTATGCGGCTTTTTTTGTTTTATGCAGGTTGCGGCATTCCCTTTTGTATAGTTTACGAAATGCGGCGGAATTTTAATTTGCAATGGGGAAGACAGTGGATACCCTTAAAATGCCTTTAATTAAAAGCTTTTGCAGCGTACTCTAAAATTGGCATTGCACACCGCGTCAATATTGCGAAAGTTTTATAACCGCAATTGATATAACCATAACTATTATGGAAAACGGTGCACCGAACTTAAAAAAGTCCGCGAATTTATATCCCCCAGGGTTCATCACCAACATATTTACAGGAGACGAAAGCGGCGAAATAAACGCAGTCGACGACGCTACCGCGACGGCCATCTCGAATCCGTGCGGATCAATGCCCATGATTTGAGCTGCTGCAATCGCGACGGGCGCATACAAAATTGCAGTGACAGTGTTTGCTATAAACATGACCGTAAACATTGCCAGCGCAAACAGCCCCGCCATCACGGCAGTTTCGCCGTACCCGCCGAGAAGCCCGATCATCGCGTCGGCCGCCAGCTGCACTCCGCCGGTTTTTTCAAGAGCCGTCGCAAAAGGCATCATGCAGATTATTAGAATTAGGGCGGGCCAATATATAGACTTGTATGCTTCGTCCATGCTTATGCACTTGAATGCAACCATCATCGCGCAGCAAATTCCTGCCGCTACAACATTTTCGACAGCCCCACTCACCATAAGCGCAACCATCGTAAGAAGGCTCAGTATCGCAGCCCAAGCCCGACCGGGCGAAGTCACGGCGAGATCCGACTCCTCCGGCAAATTCAAAATTATGAAATCGCGGTTTTGCGATTTTAGGTGTTTTATAGCGGTCCATGCGCCGAAAACGAGGAGTATGTCGCCCATTCTGAGACGGTGTGTAAGAATGTCGCCTTCAACTGCCGAACTATTGCGCCTAAGGCCAATTGCATTGAGCCCGTGCGTACTTCCAAACTTTACCTCTCTTAAAGTTTTCCCAATTAAAGACGACTCAGGAAGAATGGTGATTTCCGCCATTCCCATTTCCGCGGAGTGCTCCGAGAAATATTCCCCCGAAATCGGAAGCGGATTCAGCAGCATTCCCTCGGCGCCGGCAAAATCGCGCGATTGCCCGTAGGCGTTGCAAAGCAAAATGTCGCCCGCCAAAATCCGCGTATCGGCAGTCGGGGCTACAAGCGATTTCTCAAGTCGGCTTCTGCGCTCTATACACAGAATGCTTGTCGCCCAATTTTCTCTCAGTTTCAGTTCTGAGATTTCCATTCCTACTATTGGGGAATCGGGGGGAACCTCAAATATTTTTTGTTGCGAATCGAGGGCGTACGCGCGGATAAAGTCCGAGAATTTCAGGCGCGGCTCGCCTTTTCGGGAGTCGTTTGCCCCGCGCAGGAACTTGCGCGTGAGCAGCATGTAGATGATTCCGGCTGCAAGCACTGAAATTCCGATTGGGGTGACGTCGAAAAATCCGAAACCGTCGTATCCCTCTTTTATAAGGGCGCCGTTTGCAATGAGGTTGGGGGAAGTTGCTATCAGGGTAGTCATTCCGCTTGTAATTCCTGCAAATGCAAGCGGCATCATTAGTCGCGAGGGCGGCATTCCGCGGCGGCTGCAAATGCTTAGGGTGACGGGTATGAAAATCGCAACCACTCCTGTCGTGCTCATAACGGATCCCATGATTGCAACAGATACCATGAGAGTAATTACAAGCGATGTTTCGGATTTTTTTGAGCGCTTTAAGATCCAGTCTCCTACTGCGGACGAAACTCCTGTTTTTGCAAGGCCTGCGCTGATTACAAACATTAGGGCGATGATTATTATGCTGCTGTCGGAAAATGCGGCGAGCGCTTCGTAAGGCTCTACTATTCCGGAGATGACGAGGATAATGAAGGCGCATGCGGCGACGGCGTCCATGCGCGGCCTGCCAATTATGAAGGCGGCCATGCATAAAATCAGCAGCAATAATACAAAAATTAGTTGAAAGTTCATCGGGTATAATCAGTCGCAAACGTTTTTCATACTATATGTAGAAATAAAGGAAAATTTTTCAACCTATAAAGGGAGGGCGTTTCCCAATAAAATTTTCACAAAGTTTTTTTCTTTTTTTATAAGGAGAATACGAGAAGGCGTAGACAGAAAGCGCGTAATAAATGGGAATTTAAAGCTCTATAAAAAGGCTTCTTTATTCGGTCGAAGTTAGATCTATATAAGAATTTAGAAATAGAAAATGGATGTTTTATATGTAAAATAAATGTTTGACAATGAAATCGAATAAAACAATAAGTAATTTACTCAATCGTTTGATTGCCATGAAAAAGCTAATTCTACTACCGTTATTTTTTATATCTGTCGTTTTAAACGCGGCTGAATACAATTGGACTGGATTGCCTACTGACACTGGGAATCTAAAATGGTCCGATTTTTCAAATTGGGATCCGGTAGGCGCCCCCTCTAGCTTTGACAATGTTTACTTTAACGACTTTACCGTTGCAGTCGGCAGTGGGGGATCTTACAACATTCAAGGTTTAATTGAGGTTAACGACCTTACGATAAAAAATCTCGTAATTCCAAATCCACTTAGGTTCTTTATATATACTGCGGGGGATAATCCAACTATAAACGGAAATGTGTATATAGGAAACATAGATACGGGAGCGGGCGGAGATTGGCGCACACCCAATATAAGGGGACAAGATGCGAATATGGTTATAAAGGGAAGCATATATATAAAGGCCGACAGCACGACCACCCAAGTAAATGCCTCACAATTAACTTTGGGTGGAACCAATACGAGCGGATTCTTCAAATCTCTTTCAATCGGCGAAAATGCGGCAGTTGATGCCTCCACTGGATATAAGACAGCTGTGTACCTTGATGCCACTTACGCAAACGCTGTTTTGGAGCTCGCAGGGGTAAACCAAGTTGGAGACACTTCAAACTGGGCGGTTGTCCACGGAGTTGTGAAGATGAACAATTCCAGTATTAGCTCTAAATACGCAACTCTACTGATAGGAAGGAATGAGGAAATTGGAAAGTTTAAAGATTCGCACGTTTCAATCGGCGGCTTGAGCGGTACAGGCAGAATAAGCACAAAACTAATAAGCGACGCCTCCAATGCGGCGACTTCCTATTTGACTTTTTCGAATGCAGAAGGGGTAAATACGACCTTTAATGGAACTATTGTCAGGGCAAACAGCACTTACAAAGACAATGTGGCGCTCATAATGGACGGCGCGGGGACGCAGAACCTTTCGCTTTCAGGAAATACGGCAGGTATAGTCGGCGTGACTATAAAAAACGGAACGCTGTATTATAGCAATTCGGATTCCTCAGGGAAGCTCGTTATGGAAGGCGGCAAGTTTGGCGCTGTAAACGGGAGCGCAGAGTTCGATTCGGCAGTCTGGAACGGCGGCAAAATATCTTACGCAAACCACGAGGCGTTTTTTGGCGGCACTCCCGAAATGATAATTATAAACGGAGAGTTTGAGAAGGCATTAGACGGGCAGATTGCCATCGACTTCGAGGGATTGGACGCGACAGATTTAATCGGATATTCATTCGACTTGATATTGGCGGACTCAATAAAGGGATTTTTGGACGATGCGAACGATGACTTTGTTGCTGAGAATCTAAAAAATGCCCTTGCGGACTTTGCGTGGGACGGAGGAACTCTGCAAGTGACGTTTACGCAGGTTCCCGAACCCGCAGCGATTGCCGCGCTCATTGGGGCGTTTGCGCTTCTATTTGCAATTCGCCGCAGGAGAAAATAACAGCAAATTATGTTAAAAAAAGAGCTCCTTTTTTGGGAGTTCTTTTTTTTGAGGGCAAGATTTTAAGGCAAAAATTTTAAAATATTTCAATTTTATTGGAATATTGTGACTTTTATTGGGAATTTTGAGATTTATTGGAGGTTATAGCTTGACTATCTCAAACCTTTGAGCAAAAAAATAAGCAACCTCAAACGTTTGATAAACATGAAAAAATTATTATTTGCCTCATTATTTTTTTCTACAGCATACGTGCTGAACGCTACCGATCTTACATGGGCAGGAGGAGATGTCTGCGACAATTCAGGATTTGATTTCTCCGACATGGGAAATTGGTCCCCGACGGGATATTCCCCATCAAGTTTTGACAATGTCACTATCGGTAATTTTACTGCTACGACCGACGGCAGTACAGACCAGTATAAAATAAATGGGTTTATGGAAGTCAATGACCTCAGAATAGAAAATCTCGTATTGCCTAAGTCTGTGAGGTTTTTCATATACACGGCTTCTAGTGGGACTCCTACCGTAAACGGAAATATCTATGTGGGTAACATAGATGTAATAGAGGGAGGAGGCGGAGAATGGCGTAGCCCCGACATACGTGGTGGTACGTTTGGAATGGATTTTGTTGTAAAGGGATCAATCACAATAGCTCCCACGAGCGACACAACCCAAAATAACTCTTCCATGCTTACTTTTGGCGGAACCAACACGAATGGATTTTTTAAATCTCTTACAATCGGCGAAAATGCGGCAGTTGACGCTTCAACTGGCTATAAGACGGCCGTGTACCTCGACGCCTCTTATGCTGGGGCTACTCTTGAACTCGCCGGGGCAAATCCGGACGGCGATACCTCAAACTGGGCAGTTATCCATGGAGTTGTGAAGATGAACAATTCCGCCGACGGTTCAAAATATGCGTCGCTTATAATAGGAAGGAATGAGGAAGGTGGAAAGTTTAAGGATTCGTACGTTTCAGTCGGCGGTTTGAGCGGCACCGGCAGAATACTCACAAAACTAATAAGCGACGACTCCAATGCGGCGACTTCGCATTTGACTTTCACAAACGCAGAAGGCGTAAATACATCATTTACGGGAGGAGTTCGCAGGAGTATGGGTTCGTACAAAGACAATGTAGCGTTTATAATGGACGGCGCGGGGATGCAGACCCTTTCGCTTTCCGGAAATACGGCAGGTGTCGTTGGAGTAACTGTAAAAAATGGAACGTTGTATTACAACAATGAGAGCTCCTCAGGGAAGCTCGTTATGGAAGGCGGCAAGTTTGGCGCTGTAAACGGGAGCGCAGAGTTCGATTCGGCAGTCTGGAACGGCGGCAAAATATCTTACGCAAACCACGAGGCGTTTTTTGGCGGCACTCCCGAAATGATAATTATAAACGGAGAGTTTGAGAAGGCATTAGACGGGCAGATTGCCATCGACTTCGAGGGATTGGACGCGACAGATTTAATCGGATATTCATTCGACTTGATATTGGCGGACTCAATAAAGGGATTTTTGGACGATGCGAACGATGACTTTGTTGCTGAGAATCTAAAAAATGCCCTTGCGGACTTTGCGTGGGACGGAGGAACTCTGCAAGTGACGTTTACGCAGGTTCCCGAACCCGCAGCGATTGCCGCGCTCATTGGGGCGTTTGCGCTTCTATTTGCAATTCGCCGCAGGAGAAAATAACATCAGCTTATGCTTAAAAAAAGACTCCTTTTTTAGGAGTCTTTTTTATTGTTTATGAAAGGCAAACCAAACCCTTTGTTCATCTGGGAGTACTTGCGAATAAAAATATGCGCAAGCTGATATTTTTTGCGTCCTGCGGAAATTGAAGCCGATTTTAGCCGGCTCTTTCTTGTTCCAGATAAAAAGCGAAAAAAATGGCTTGCCATAAAATTCCACCATAAGGATTTTTTTTGCATATTGTGGAAGCGCATTTTCCCTTTGCGGGGAAAGGGTATAAGCGCACTTACGCGCCTAATGCCGCGCCTTGTGCGCGGGAGAGGCATTTATCGGCGCAGTTTGTCGGGCAGAATTTTTACAAGCTCTTTAAGGCTTTGGGCGCATTGCTTTTTGCAGACCAAAGTTGCGTCGGGCGAATGCACTACTATAATATCTTCAACTCCAAGCAGGGCAGTGGCGCGCCCCGCAGCGTCAAATACGAGGCAGTTTTTAGAATCCTTTGCGTAGAGTTCCCCAATTACGGTGTTGCCGTCCGCGTCTTTCGGGCAATGCCGCTCGACCGCAGTCCATGAGCCAACATCGTCCCAGTCGAATTTCGCGGGAACTGTCCAAGCGTTGTCGGCGCGCTCCATCACGGAGAAATCTATGCTGATTTTTTCGATTTGCGGATACAGTTCGCTCGCAGTTTTGTTGAAATCGGGCGCGGACTCAATGCGCCTAAGTATATCTCCGGCGCCTTTCACATTTTTATCTATCGCCGACAAAATGGAAGACGTTTTCCATACAAATATTCCGGCGTTCCAAAAAAACTCGCCGCTGTTTAAATACTCGGTCGCCCTTTCAAGGTTCGGTTTCTCGAAAAAACGGGAAACTTTGTAGTATTCTCCGCCGCCAAATTTTTCGCCCTTGCGGATATATCCATACCCCGTGGCGGGGAATGTGGGAATTATGCCTATCGTGACGAGCTTGTCTCCGCTTTCGGCGAGGCGGAATGCTTCGCCAAGCGTCTCCGAAAATGCCTGTACGTCTTTTACAACGTGGTCCGAGGGCAGTACCGCGAAAGAGCAGTCCTTCCCGCCAGAAATCCTTTTCAGGTAGGCGGCAGAAAATCCAATCGCCGCGGTGGTGTCGCGCCCGGCGGGCTCAACGAGGATTTTATCGCGCGCTATTTCAGGGCAGGCAAGCGTTATCGCCTCAACTTGCTCGGGGTTCGTGACGACAAAAATATTTTCGCCGCCTACGGCTTCGCGCGCCCTGCTGTAAGTCATAGACAACAGGCAGGCGTCGCCCCCGACGACATTCCAAAGATGCTTGGGTTTGCTCTTGCGGCTCAGCGGCCAGAATCTCTCTCCCGCGCCGCCAGCCATTATCACAACGTATCTTTCCATGGGTTTGCAGTTTTTTATATAGTATCCCTGCGCGGCAGGCGCCTGTCAAATTTTTTGAAAAAATATAGAAGGGGATTTACGAAAGAATTTGCAAAATTTTTTCGAGACTGCTATAACCCAATAAGAAAGGCGGTTTGCATGGCGAAACATTTCTGGACTATCCTATTGGCAATTTGCTATCTGGTGTTATTCGTTGCGTTATTTTTTCTGTTCGTTTCGGGCAATTTTTATTCGTATAAAAATTACGGAAAATTTATATATTTTTCCTACATACCGTTTGGAATGTTTGTTGTATGCGCATTGGCGGTCTATGTATTGTCGGCATTTATGCGCCTTATCAGCGCAAGGGTCTCGGTTGCAATAGTCTTGGGATTTGCCGTTGCGTGGGTTGTTATGTTGTCAGACGTTAACCTTTTTTGCGGAAGGGGAATACACAAGAGTTTTATGCTGTCGATGTGGGCGCTCTCGATGGTTTTTCTCGCGGGGTCGCCGGCAATGCTTGCCGCATGCGCGCTGTCGATTGCGGAGGCCGGAAGGGCGAGAAGGTCGTGGGTGGTTTGCGCGCTCGCGGCGGCAATATTTGCCTATTTTTGTGCGATGGAAATGGCGGCTATGGCTTTGCTTATAGCTGCGGGAGTGGGGCTTGCGCTCGCGGTTTTGTGGGTTGCTTCTCGGGTGCTCGGGAAGGCGGCGCGCTGAAATATTTTCCCCAAAAAAATTCGCCCGCTAAAAATTGTGCGGCTTTTGCCTTTTTATGGAAAATTTGCCAATAAACCCATTAAAAAATCCCGCTTGCATCAGAGCAGTTTTTTGCGAATGCCATGAATAATGCACAATGCGCATGCCGGCTAATTGCGGACGCTCCGCTCCGAATAAAGGCATAGATAAAGCCGAAGGACATATTTAATGCGCTCTCCCGCCGCGGCAAATATGCGCGCGCCTGCGGTTTTACAGTGTTATTTTCCGGGAGTGGCGGCGCTGTTTGGCGCGGGTTGCGGGCTTTCCTCTTTCATAGCGCGTATTGTTCTAACGCGCGGCAGGAAATACGCCACTATTCCCAAAAGCGGGAAGAAAGAGCACAATTCGTACACAAATTCTATGCTCGAATGGTCGGCTATTTTTCCGAGGACGGCGGACGATATTCCGGCTATCCCAAACGCAAACCCAAAAAATATTCCCGAAACGAGGCCGACTTTCATTGGCAACAATTCCTGCGCGTAAACGAGTATCGCCGAAAACGCCGAAGATATTATAAATCCTATTACAATACTAAGTACAACAGTCCAAGTCAAATTTGCGTAAGGCATCATCAAGGCGAAAGGCGCGGAGCCGAGTATAGACCACCATATAACGAGCCTTCTTCCGATTTTATCGCCAACGGGCCCGCCGATGAGCGTCCCCAGCGCCGCAGAAAATAGATATACAAAGAGCAAAACCTGCGCCGTCTGGACGCTCGTACCAAACTTTGACATCAGATAAAACGTGTAGTAGTTTGAGATGCTCACCGTATAGAAATTCTTCGAGAAAACCAGAAACATCAGTATGAACATCACAAACCATACAGTTTTCGACGGCAGGGTTCCGGAAGGTTGCCCTGCGGGTTGGGCGGGCGGAAGTGTTTTGGTCTTTTTCTCCGATATTTGCGCCGAGTACCATCTGCATGCGGGTATGAGCGCGACAATTGCAAGTGCTGCGAGAAACCCGAACTTTGCGACTCCCTCCTGCTGCCTTACAAAAAGCGCGGCAAGCAGCGGCCCGAGCGAAAATCCGCACGATCCCCCGACCTGAAATATCGACTGCGCCAGCCCCCGCCGTCCGCCCGAGGCCAGGGAAGTGATTCTTGAAGCCTCAGGGTGTATAATCGACGAGCCTATTCCCGAAACAAAGACGGCGCCCATAAGTGCATGCACGCTGCTTGCCACGGAAATCAGAATAAGCCCGCTCATAGTGCAAAGCATTCCGAGTGGAAGAAACCACCCTATCGGGCGCTTGTCGAAAGCGTATCCGAAAATCGGCTGCATTATAGACGCAGAAATCTGATAGGTAAGTGCTACAATTCCTATTTCTGCATAGGATAGGTTGAGGCTTGTTTTAAGCAGCGGGTAAATGGCGGAGATAATAGACTGCATTGCGTCGTTGAGCCCGTGCGCGAGCGACAACGCCGCGAGTATCCCAATCATAAAACCGCCGCGAGCATTTTTTGACATAAATGGAATATCCACCCGCTTTAATCCGAAAGCAAGCAATTTGCCTTTTATGGGGCCGTATTTTTTTATTGCGTTTTTTTGTTTCCGATAGCGGAAAGTTAAATAGTTTTGCTATCTTCCAATGGAGAGGCCGGCGGGCAATCAAGAGTTTTTTGTAAAATAAATTAACGTGGAGCAGCGGATATTTATCACGGCTCGAAGACGGAGGAGGCAGCGGCAACGGCAGAATTTTCTTAGCCTTTTTTATTATAGAAATATTGTGAGCCATGAATTTTTCGCACGAAGAATTTTTATGTTTTTTTCTAAATTTTCTATTCGTGAATTGGAATTTTCATAGATATTGGGCATGCGCGCGTGTTTGAGCAAATCTTCCCAAGCGGATATTGCCCGCGCTTTTTTAGCGGTAAAATAACCGGCGATATTTCTTGCCAACGGTACAATTCCCAAAGCGGTTGCGATATTGAAAGAGGCACACAAAATGGGCGTCTTTCAAGCGCGGCTTTTTTGGTTGAAAGCGGATTTTTGCAGTGTTATTTTTTTAGGCGACAAAGATGAAAATAAAAAGGTTGAAGATAGAAAACTTCCGCGGGATTGTCGACGATACGATAGATTTCGACCCGTCGTTTACCGTATTTGCCGGCCGCAACGGAGGAGGGAAGTCCACAATATTGGAGGCGATAGCGATAATGCTTTCAAGGATATCCGGGCGAATGTCCGGCCGCACGGGCGACTGCACGTCGTTGAGGGACCGCGACATCACTTACGGCAAAGACCATTGCATGCTTTCCCTGACAATCGCGTCCCCTGACGATTCAATAACCCTTACTCTCGGCCGCGACCGCCGCGGCGTTGAAAGCGAAGACTCTGCCGCAGCAGATGCATACGCCGCAAAATTGCGCGGAGTGTTTTCAAAAGTGGACGATCCAGACTACGAGCTTCCAGTTTTCGCATACTACGGCTCCGACAGGAACACAACAGGCTTTTCCGCGCCGCTTCCGTCCGAGGGGGCAAACAGAATGGGCGTCTATAAAAACGCATTTTCCGCTGGGACGAACTTTGACGACTTCTCCGCGTGGTTTACCGCCACGCTTCTCGAGCGCGAGATCGCCGTCGCGGAGGCTTCCAGAATGCCGCTAAAACGCGGCAACCGAGCGAGGGAGGAAATCGAAAAAAAATACGGGTTCATCGCTTTGATAAAGAAGGCTCTGAAGGAATTTTCTCCGTCGCTTGAAGGCTTTTACGTCGAGGGCGGCAGGCTTTTTGTGCGGCCGCGCGACATTCCGGCAGAGTATCTTTCCCAGGGGGAAAAGAGCGTCATAGCCCTAATCGCCGACATAGCAATCCGCATGGCGGGCGCAAACCCTAATATGAAAAACCCGCTCGCGACGGACGCAATTATAATGATAGACGAAGTCGACCTGCATCTGCATCCGGATTGGCAGTCCAGAATCGTCGAGGAGCTGCCAAAAATGTTCCCGAAGACGCAATTTATAGTGTCGTCGCATTCGCCTTCCGTCTTTTCGGTTGTGAAATCGCTGTACAGGCTCGCCGACGGCGCGGACGGAGTGACGCGCATAGAGCATACCTCCCAGTACGGCCGCGCGCCTGCCGACATTCTTGGCACTTTTTTGCACGCCGATAGGGAAAGCTCATTCAAACGCGAAATAGACGCAATGTATGGGGCTCTCGACAAGGGCGACTCCGCAAAGGCGCTAAAAATAATCGGGCGGCTGCGCAAAGTCATTCCGGACGATCCGGAAATATTGCGCGGCGAATATCTGGCGCGCGCGATGGAATCGGCAAACGGCAAAGACAATGCGGCACATTGAAAAACCCCGCGAGAGCGAGGCGCCGGAGGCGTTCAAGGCATGGAAGCTTAGGCACCCGAACTCCAAGTACTACCGTTTCAAAGACGCGCGCATAAAGAGGATTGTCAAAAACTCCCTCATCGCGCGCCAAAAGTATTTATGCTGCTATTGCGAGTCGCGCATAGACGAGAACAATTCGCACATAGAACATATCGAGCCGCAAATGGGCGGGCTTTCGGAAAACAGCATGGATTATTCCAACATGGCGGCCTCCTGCATACGCGATCCGAAAAAAAACGAGCCCAATTTCATTCCCAAAACTTTTGACGAGCTTGTTGGGGTGACACTGCACTGCGGGCATGCGCGCGGCTGCAACCGCGTCGTATCGCCGTACGATCCGCGCTGCGAGAAATTCTTTGAATATTCTTTTTCCGGAAAAGTGAGTGTTTCGGAGTCCTTGACCGATCCCGAGGAGATTGAACTTGCGCGCGACAGCATAGAATTCTTGCGGCTAAACGTGCCTTCTCTTGTTCTATTGCGGAGAATCGCAATGTTTGAGGCGGTAAAAATGCTCGGCGAAGGCAATTCGCCTGAGTTCATATTGGCGGAAATAAAGGGCAAGTTGCCGCCCTACTACTCCGCCGCAAAGACTGCCATAGAGAAAACTTTGCGCGCGCAATTTGCTTGAAGGTTTCGGGCAATAGTCGAATATCAAAAAAATATGCGGGAGAAATACGGAATATTGATAGGGCGCTCCGAAATAACAAGGAGAGTCGGGGAACTCGCGGCCGAAATCCGAAAGTGGGCGGGAGAGTCGGCGGCTCCGATATGCGCCGTTTGGCTTGCGGAAGGCGCGATGTTTTTTGCGGCGGATTTGCTGCGCGGTCTGTCGGGCTGCGGTTTGGAAATATTCTCGCTAAAAGTTTCCTCGTACGGAGACTCGCTCTCGCCTGAGGGACGCCCGAAAATATTGACGCCGCTTCCCGACGTTGCGGGGATGCGCGCCCTGATAATAGACGACGTGCTCGACACCGGGGCGACTGTCGCGGAAGTCTCCCGCGCGCTGCTTGAACGCGGCGCAAAAGAGGTTAAAATCTGCGTCTTGCTCGACAAGCGCGTATCGGGCGAAAAACATGCTTCCGCTGATTTTGTCGGCTTTAAAACAGAAGGGCGCTTTGCTTTCGGATACGGAATGGATTTGCGCGGAAAAATGCGCGAGCTCCCAGACATAATGGCGCTTCAAAAGTCGGAGTAAATATGCATATAGGATGTCATTTATCGTTCTCGAAGGGATATGCGGCAATGGGCGAAAAGGCTCTCGAGTTGGGCGCAGACTGCTTCCAGTTTTTTAGCCGCAACCCGCGCGGAGGCGCGGCAAAGGCTTTCGACCGCGACGACGCGCTCGCGCTAAAAAAAATATCGGAAGAAAATTCGTTCGGGCCGATGCTCGTGCATGCCCCGTACACTTTTAACCCGTGCTCTGCCGACGAGTCCCTGCGCAAATTCGCGTTTGAAGCGATGTGCGAGGATATTGAAAAACTCGAATTGTTCGAAGGCGCGCTCTACAATTTCCACCCTGGCTCCCATGTCGGGCAGGGCGTCGAAAAGGGAATAGAACTCACGGCGGAAATGCTCTCGCGCATAGGCGAACGCAATTTCTCGGCGTGTGTGCTTGTTGAAACTATGTCCGGGAAGGGTAGCGAGATAGGCTCGACCTTCGAGGAAGTCGCCGCAATTATCGAAAGATCCGGAGGGTTCGCGGGCGTGTGTCTTGACACTTGCCATGTCTATTCGGCAGGGTACGACATTGTTGAAAATCTCGACGACGTTCTCAAAGAATTTGACAAAACTATCGGCATTGAAAGGCTGAAAGCCGTCCACCTAAACGACAGCATGACTCCGTTCGCATCAAAGAAGGACAGACACGCAAAACTCGGGGAAGGCTCAATCGGGCTGGCGGCTATCGAAAAAATCGTAAACCACCCGCTGCTAAGCAGCCTGCCGTATTATCTTGAAACACCAAACGACGAGGCCGGATATGCGCGGGAGATTGCTCTCGTGCGGTCGATGGAGAAACGCGGGTGAAAACGGGCGCCACCCGAAGGACGGGTAAACGTGCGCGAAAATCCCGCCGCGCCGGCGTTTTTTTTGCGCGTGCGTGCGCAGCTTTGCCGGCAATTCTTGCAATCTTATTGCGCGCATTGTGGGGTATTTTTAAATTTCTCTTAAGATTGTCGCGCAAATATAAATTCGGCGCGGCGCTTGTATTCGCCGCAGTTGCGCTATTGATAGTTGCCCATTGTAGAAAGCCGCGCGGATATGTGAAAACGCCGGAGGAAACAGCGTATATAGAGCGTCTGCGCAAAAAATACGCGGTGGCGGAGCGGAAGTTGGGGGTAGAAGACGCCCTGAAAGTTATTCGCTCGGCTTGCGGATTTATAACCCGCGCCGACAGCGCCCCGAAAGGGCTTTACGATTCCGAGGAGGCTGAACTGCTGCTTTTGGGAACCGCCCTCGTGGAAAGCGACCTCGCACCGCGCTTCCAGCAGTCGCGCGGAGACGCCATTGGCTTATTCCAAATAGAGTACGGAACTTTCCGCGATCTCTGGGATAGATCAATAAAATACAAGCACCCCAAGCTCTATTCTGCAATTATCCGCGAATTTGGAGGCACAAAGGCGGCGATAGATTTTGAGGACTTGCAAAAAAACGACGTTTTATGCGCAATTTTCGCCCGCATGAAATACGCAGAATTTCCCGACAAAATTCCGTCCGACGCCAAAGGGCGCGCCGCCTATTATAAAAAATTCTTCAATACCCAATACGGGGCGTCGAAAGAATCTGTATATATCTCTAAAAAAGAAAAGGCGCTATCTTCCTCAAAAAATAAAAAACTCTTTCAAAACTGGAAATTGAATTCTAAAAAATAAAAATTTGCAGCGCCGTAAAAATGCAGGTTAAAAATCGCGCTGCGGCTCTCGCCAAAAGCAGTCTGCCGCTCGTGGAAAGAGCGAAAAATTTAAGAATCGGGGTTGAGAACGAACATCTGGCAGTTTGCGCAGTCGAACCTGAGCGGAAATTTTCCGTCGCGCGATTTCAGAAAAAACGGCTCCGAAAACCTACGGTCGAGTTTGCCCTCCTTGCGGCACATACCAAGTTCCCGCAAGACGCAGTGGCGCGTGCGCATAAGCGGAATCTTTGAGATGTCCCCGCCTGCTTCTGGGGCTCGTGCGGATATTTTAAATCCCATGTCGGCGTACATCTTTTCGGCCTCGCGGTTGGCGATGTTTGCGCGGGCGTCGGTCTCAAACGGCGGCTTGGGAAAGTTTACCTTGCGTGGTAGCGGGCGCTCGTAGGAGAGCCTTTGCTTTTCGTATTCTTCGAGAATCCGCATTTTAAGCCCATCGGCAAGCCCGCGCCGCAACTCGCCTATCTTTGAAACAGGCATATGGGGAAGGGTTTGGCACTCTATTCTCGGTTCCGGACACTCAAACGGCGTGTCGCCGAGTCTAGAAAGCGCCTGCAAAAATTTATTCTTTTCCGACAAAAAATTTTTCGATTCCTCAAAGTCCGACTTGCGCTCTTTTAGAGAGAATGAAATGCCGCGGTTGTCGGAAGTCAAAATTGAGAACAAATAAAATTCGCCCGCGTCGGAGACGGATATTCGCACTGGCATCTTGCGCGAAATTTTTCCCGCAAGAGCCCTCTCAAATTTTACGTCGCGGTTGCGCCATATTTTCGCGCGCGGCGGAATGCAAAGCTTTTCTCCGGGACGCCCGATTTTCACAGTGTCACCCTCGACTGAGCTGACGCCCGCGCCGAATCCTCCTCCAAGCCCTGTTTCGAAAAAAAGGCCGTCGCCGTTTGAAAATATCTTCTCGGCGTTTTTCATTTTAAATCCTCCAGGGAAAACCGCTTCTGCCTCTCCCAAAAATTCGCCGATTGCCTTTGGGGTCGAAAAACTTCCACACCCTCTCTCTATCCCGCGCAGGTGGTACAGACAGAATCGGCGGTTGAAGGTCTTTTGCAGGTCGGGGGAAAATCCCGCGCGGCTCTCGCCGTACGAGGCGCGGGGAAGCCCCCGTTTTTTTAGATGTTCATCGAGCGCGGCGCGGTATGCGGCGGTCGCGTTTTTTACATACCCGGAATCTTTAAGCCGCCCTTCTATTTTCAATATGCGCGCGCCAGCGTCTATCATTTCAGACAGCGCGGAAATCCTGTTCATGTCGCGCAGGCTCAAATAATGGCGAGGCGGGGCTATCTCCGCCCCGTTTGCATCTATAAATTCATAGAGCATTCTGCAAGGCTGGGCGCACTCCCCGCGGTTTCCGCTCCGCCCGCCTATCTTGTAGCTTAAATAGCACTGCCCGCTGTATGAAACGCACAGCGCCCCGTGGACAAAGCACTCTATCGGAACTCCTATGGCTCCCGCCGCCGCCGATATGCCGTCGAGCGGAGTTTCCCTCGCAAGCACGACTGCCGCAAATCCGGCGGCTTCAAGAAACCTCGCCTTGTCGGCGGAGTCGGCGTGGCATTGGGTGCTCGCGTGGAACTTTATGCGCCTTGACGCCACTCTTAAAAGCCCAAGATCTTGGGCGATTATCGCGTCAACCCCTGCGTCCCAGAGTTCCTCAGCAATTTTTGCGGCTCTCGGAAGCTCGGCGTCGTAAAGTATGGTGTTGAGCGCGGCGTACACTTTGCAGCCGTATAAATGCGCAAATTCGCAGAGCTTTTTTATGTCCTCCACTGAGTTTGCCGCGCTCTTGCGCGCACCAAACTCGGGCGCGCCAATGTAAACAGAATCGGCCCCGATAAAATTGCGTCTATGGCGGTCGGCAGGTCGCGCGCGGGACTCAGCAGTTCGGGCGTCATTTCCCTTCGGCTCTATCCCCGCCCCAAAATAGGGCTGCCGCGCACATTATTGTAAGAATCCCGAGCGCGAGCCATCCGTCCGTCATTCCAGCTCCGCCGAGAATCCCGCGCGGGCCGTTTTGTGTAATATCGAATACCTTGCGGTACATCATCAAGCAGAATACAAGCCCCCCGTGAAAGCCTATGCACGGCCAGAGAGATTTAGTCTTAATATACAAAATACACAAAAATGCCCCGAACATAAACAATCCGGCAAATTGCGTGAAACTAAAATTGTAGGCGATGCCGACAGTGTCGTACCAGGCCACAAAAAATCCCATATCCCAAGTCGCGCTCCCGCCTCCCGGCAAATGGCTCCATATCGACGCCGGAACTTTGAAATGCTTGTACGCGAAAAAAAGCGAACTCAAAATTATCGCCGTGATAGGGCCTGCCGCCGTGTAAAAAGAGCGCATTATCAGCCCCCTCATTATTATTTCTTCGAGAAACGCCACTACAAGCGCGCCCGCCAATGCCCCGCACAAAGCCGAAATTATTGCGGATTTTTCAAATTCCGGATCGGGTGAAGAAACGCCAAACGCCCATTGCAATCCGAATATGCCCGCCGCAAGTGCAATCCCAAATGCAAAGAACCCAATGAAGGAAAGCAGTGAATGGCGGTCGAATCTAAGCCCGAGGTTTGACAGGGAAAATAATCCGCACTCCTTCATCATCCACGGAAACCCTATTATTATTGGAACCCACCGTATCCTATCGTAGAAAATGTCTAGCCTCTTGCCGAGAAGCCACGTTGTAGTTTCAGAAGGATTCACGGAATGCAGCCACTCGACAGCCCAATATACGGGCGGCGTCAGCACCGACGCGACGAGCGTCGCCCCCAAATATATAAATAGGAAAAGGCCGACACCCCTCATGGAATGTTCTTCGGCGGACAATCCGAAAAACATCATTTCTTTCTCGCGCTTCAATATCATATTTTTAAGTCTGACCGGAAAAAATTTTTTTTCAACGAATTTTAAAGGACTGGTTTTTAATATTTTTATTGAAGGGCTTTCTTTGATGTGTTAACAAACTTTTATGAAGCGAATTGCTTTTATACTCACGGCGTTTGCCGCTCTATTTTTTTGTGTTAATTCTTATGCGTCCGTGCCCATAGGGGCGGACGAATCTAAAATTATAACAGAAGCGTATGTGTCCTCAAGCGCGGGAGACGACTCTAACGACGGTTCTAAAAATAAGCCTTTTAAGACATTTTCCAAAATTCCGAGAAAAAATGCCCGGATTTTCCTAAAACGCGGGGACGTTTTTTATGAGCCGCTAAGCGGCCTTGAAAATTGCGTAGTGGACTCTTACCCGAACAACGGCAAGAGGCTGCCGGTTATATGCGGATTGCGCTTCGTAAAAAATCCGTCGGCATGGGAAAACATGGGCGGCGGCATATGGAGGCTCGACATGAACGCCGACGCCAATTTTAGCGGGCGCAATCCTCCCGCAGCGAACCGCGGAAACCTTTTTAACAATATAGGCGGCATCTACGATGCGTCTTCTGACACCCTTCACGGGCGAGTCCTTAAAAAACATTCCGACCTGAAAGATAATTGGGATATGATATCTTCCCCCGAATTCCGCAGCAACAAGGTGACAGCCCAGACTTTCAGATACCTGTACTTGAAGTTAGATGAAAATCCCTCCAAATACGGGGATTCTCTCGCCCTTATGACATACGGCAACGGCGTTAGCGGAATAAAAAACTGCACTGTTCGCAATATAGCAATTAAGGGTTTCGGGCGCCACGGGCTAACTGGGTGTATCGGCGGAAAAATAGAAAATATCGAGATAGACTTAATCGGCGGAAGCGTTCTGGTGGGCTTCCCGAATTGGGTCCGTCTCGGAAACGGAATAGAGTTTTGGATTTCGGGAGGGCCAAACAGCAATATACACAACCGCGTCTCCAACTGCACAATAAGCCGCACTTTCGACTGCGGCTCCACAATCCAGGGGCGCACAGAAAACGGAAACGCTCTTGCTCTCGACATAGTCTTTACCGGCAACAAATACTACCGCTGCCGGCAGGCATTCGAGCATTGGCTCGCGAGTTCCGACAATGGCCCCATTGAATATCGCGATTGCAAGTTCGTACGCAATTTCGCATGGGAAATGGGCGAAAACGAATTTGACTCCCCATACCTGCAAGACCTGAATTTCCTTACATACGACAGGGGAGTCGCCGCAATGACAATCCGCGAAAATGTATGCTACGGCGCGGGCGCATATACGGGAGTCCCCAACTGGTCTACCGATTTCGGCGACAACACTTTTTATGTTTTGCGCGGGAAACCACTTGTTGCGGCGCTGCGCGGTTCAGGCAATATTGTTGTAAACGCGGAGTCCGAAGCGGACATAGAAAAATACAGGCAAATTACCGGCGACAAAACCAGCAAGATTTTCATTGTCGAAAAGGACGATTCGGCGCTGAGGGGCAAGCTCCTGAACGGCGATTTCAAATATGTGCGAAAATTTCTTAATAAAAAAAACAATAATAAAAGGGAGAGTAAATGAACTTAATTAAGGCTACCGCATGCGCGGCTTTGATGCTCGCGCTGACTCCGATGTTCGCCCAGGAATACGGCGCGGACGAATCGCAAATATCCACGGTTGTCTATGTGTCGTCGAGCGCAGGAGACGACTCTAACGACGGCTCTATGAAAAGTCCGCTAAAGACATTCGCGAAAATACCAAAAGAGAATGCGCGCATTCTACTTAAAAAGGGCGACGTATTTTACGAGCCGTTGTCGGGGCTAAGCAACTGCGTGGTTGACTCGTATGGAAAGGGCTCGAAATATCCGGAGATATGCGGCCTTAAACTCCTTAAAAATCCCGATGCGTGGGAAGATATGGGCAACGGCGTATGGCGTCTAGACATGAACAAGACCGAGAATTTCTACGGTCGCAATCTTGAAATCACCAAGGGAAATTTCCAGCTCAACAACCTCGGAGCCCTCTACGACGCCGCAAGCGATACGGTTTACGGGCATAAAGTAAAAAAGCTCGAAATGCTTGAAAAAGATTGGGACATCACAACTGGTGAAATATACAAGCCAAAGGATATAGATGCCGAAAGCTATCGCTGGCTGTATGTAAAGCTTGGCAAAAATCCATCTTCCGACGGCGCCAAGCTTGGCATACTGACGTACGGCAACGGAGTCAGCGGCCTGAAAAATTGCACCGTGCGCAATATCGCAATTAAGGGTTTCGGGCGCCACGGCCTCACAGGGTCGTTCGGCGGAAAGGTTGAAAATGTGAAAATTGACCTAATCGGCGGCAGCACGCAGGTAGGATATAGAACATGGGTTCGTCTCGGCAACGGAATCGAATTCTGGATTTCCGGGTCTCCGTCTTCCAACAACAGAAACCACGTCTCAGGCTGCACAATAAGCCGCACTTACGACTGCGGCTCCACAATACAAGGCATCGTCGAAAAAGGTGAAATTGTCGCGAGTGACATTACCTTTACCGGCAATAAATTCTACCGTTGCCGCCAGGCGTTCGAGCACTTCCTCTCAAACCGCTCGAACGGAAGGTCGGAATACATAAACTGCCACTTTGAGGGAAATTTTGCATGGGAAATGGGCGAAAACGAATTTTCAACTCCGGAACCCCGCGACAACAACTTCCTGACCTACGACAACAAGCGCAAGGGAATGATAATTAAAAACAATGTCTGCTACGGTTCCGGAATTTACGCGGGCACGCGCGGCTGGGCCGAGCATTTCGGCGAAAATACGTTCTACGTGGAACAAGGCAAACACAATCTCCTCTTTGTCTATCCGTGGAATAAGCAGGGTATAGAAATACCGTCCAACTCGGAAGCCGACATACAAAAATACCGCGAAACTCTCGGCGATACGACAAGCAAAATTATTCTTGTCCCCGAGTCCGAGATTGCTGAAACCCGCAGCAACCTTATGAAAGAGGATTTCAAATACGTAAAGAAGTTCTTAAAACGCGGCGCGCTTAGCAAGTAGGGCCATCTGCGCCAACCCGCAAAAACTGGGCGCGGCGGGATTTTCCCCCGCCGCGCTTTGCGTGTCTTTTGCAAACTCCAAATTCTTTGCGCGCCTACGTCCCGCTTTCCTTCCTGATTCCTATTAAATATTCCGTATTTCCATCGCCACCCAATATGGGGGAAGGCATGCTGCCTATTATCCGGGCGCCTCGAAAATTATCCGAAATATAGTTTGTTATTTTCTCAAACGCGATAGCGCTTTCTTCAGGGCGCAACACTCCCTTGCGGATTCTCGCAAGTTTTGGGTCGCTCTCAAATTGGGGTTTTACAAGGCACACGGCGATTCCGCCGTCGGAAAGTAGACCCCATAGGCTGCCAAATACCTTTTCAAGCGATATGAAAGACAAATCCGCGCATATAAAATTGAATTTCTTGCCTCCGAAAGACGATGGCGACAATGAGCGTATGTCTGTCTTTTCCATATTTTCCACGCGCGCGTCTGACAATAGCTTTGGGTGGAGCTGGCCGCTGCCGATATCCACGCACACGTCTGACAATAGCTTTGGGTGGAGCTGGCCGCTGCCGATATCCACGCACACGCTCGATGCGGCTCCGCGCGACAGGGCGCAGTCGGTAAAGCCGCCGGTCGAAGCGCCGGCGTCGAGTATGTCAACGCCGCGGAGGTCTATCCCAAATCTGTCCAAAAACGCCTCTAACTTCAATCCTGCGCGCGAAACATACCTCGATTCGGGCGCGTCTGCCGAGATTTCGAGAACAGCGTCTTCCGGAAGTTTCCGCGACGGTTTGTCGACTACTTTCCCTGCAAATTTAACGCGCCCCGCCTCTATGAGGGCGCGAGCTTTTGAGCGGCTTGGAGCGAGGCCGCTTTCAGTCATAATCTCATCGGCACGTTTCATTTGCCGCCTTTGGGTATATATATCACCTGCACATCGCGCGCGTCGGCAGGGCGTTGGGCTGCCTTTTTTTCAAGCGTATCGACGCCTTTTCCGGCTTCCGTCGCGAGAGTCCAAACGAGAGCCGCCGACCCAAAAAGCATTGCGGCAGCCACAAAGATGCCGATTGCCAAGCGCACGGCTTCGAGCGTATCGGAGCGCGCGCTTTTGCCCTTGTGGAACTTAAGGGAAGGCATTGTGCCTTTCCCTTTGCCAACGAGTTTTTCGGAAACTTTTCTCAGTTTGTTTTCGTCGATAATCATATTTTCCAAAAAAAATTATCGCTCGCAGGAAATGTTTTTCAAACATATATTGTTTATTTGACAACAACGCGGGCCAAGTAGTAGTTTTATAAATTACGCAAAGGCGGAACGTATAACTTTTTCCGCGGGGGGAGAGGTTTGTATTGGGGGTTCCGCGGCGGATTGTAAAAACTATGAAGAAATCAACACTATTGATTGTTGCGCTATTGCTTGCGCAAGCCGTTATTGCGGAAATAAAAATGCCGAAAATTTTTTCGGACAATATGGTCTTGCAACGCGGCGAGCAGGTAAAGGTGTGGGGTAAGGCGTCTCCAAACGCAGACGTACGCGTGGAGTTTGCGGGAAAGAATATTTTGGCTAAAGCGGACAAAGACGGAAAATGGTCGCTGTTTCTTCCTCCGCTGGAAACTTCCGCCCAGCCGCGGGAAATGCTCGTATTTGAAAATGGCGCGGTGTCGAAAAAAATCGGCGGAGTGTTGGTCGGCGAAGTTTGGATAACCGGCGGGCAGAGCAATATGCAATTCGGCGCAAACTCCATGATCGGCTCCAAAGAGGAATTGGAGAATTTGCCAAAAAATCTCAGGTATTTCGCCCAAGACAGCGGAAAAATAAGCGAAACTCCGCTATCAGATTTCGAAGGGTGGGCACAATGGTTCGTGCCTGGAAAAGACAAGCTTGGTAATTCAAACGCAATCGCGCTGTTTTTCGGCTCGCGCATATCAAAGGCTCTTGGGGATATACCTGTCGGCATAGTTGAAAGCTCGCGCGGCGGCACCCGAATGGTCGGGTGGACTCCCATCGAATTTTTTAATTCCGATCCGCTAATGGAGCCCGCCCGCAAGATGTTTGAGCGTGATTCAAAAAAATGGAAGGAGTCCGAATTTAAGAAGAGCTTCGCTAAATGGCGCGAGGCGCGCGACAAATACGAGGCGGAAGTCGCCAAGGCAAAAGCGGCGGGAAAACGCGCACCAATATGCCCGTGGGCGGCAAACTTGCAGGCCAAGCCAGACATCTCAAAACCGTACGGGGTAAACAACCCCGCGCGCCTGTGGAATGCCAAAATCGCCCCGATGGCAGGCTTTACCGCGCGCGGTTTCCTATGGTATCAAGGCGAGTCAGACTACATGTGGAGCGGTTTTAAGTCGATTTTCGAGGGAATGAAGAAAGCGTGGAGAAAAGCTTGGGAAAAGCCGGATATGTACTTTTTGTGCGTCCAGCTGCCGTCTTATAAGGACAACGGCTGGGAATATATGCGCTGGGACCAGATGCGCGCCTCCCTCGAAGATCCCAACGGCGGAATTGCCGTATCGATAGACACAGGAGATAAAGACGATGTCCATCCGCGCGACAAAAAACCTATTATCGACCGCCTCGCGAATATCGCGTTGAACGACGTTTACGGGCAGAAAAAGCCCTCCGTCTACGGGCCGATTTTCAAGTCGGCAAAATATTCTGCGGATACTGCGGAATTAAATTTCGACTTGCGTGGAGGAAAGCTTGAATGCAAGGGCGAGCCGCGCGGATTTATCGCAAAATGCGCAGACGGGCAGTGGCGCGACGCCAAAGCTGAATTTTCGGGCGGGAAATTAACGGTTAAAACTCCGGACGGCTCGGCAATAAAAGGCGTAAGGTACCTTTGGAAAGGCTGGGCAAAGCCTGACGTATGCCTTTACAACGATGCCGGAATCCCCGCATTCGGATTTACTGACGAAATACGCTAACATATGGTCTATAAGCTTATGAAAATAAAAAAAATTTCCTATTTTATATTTGCAGCCCTTGCGGCTTCCATGCTCTCGGCTGAAATAAACCTGCCGAGAATATTTTCGGACGACATGCTAATCCAGCGCCAAAAGCCCGTAAAAATATGGGGAACAGCCGACGCAAACGCGGCGGTGGAAGTAGAGTTCGCAGGCGCAAAAAAGTCGGCGAAAGCCGGCAATGACGGCAAGTGGAGCGTCTTACTGGATCCGCTCGAAGCATCGAAGGAGGGCAGGGATATGAAGTTCTACGAGAACGGAAAGCTCTCGCGCACCATAAAAGACGTGATTGTCGGCGAAGTGTGGGTTCTTGGCGGGCAGAGCAATATGGAAATGACTTACACGTGGCGAAATCTCAAACCCGAAGGCAATCCCGATATACGGTATTTTTCAAATCCGGCTCCAAGCATATCAGAGACTCCCCAGAGCGACACTACGGCAGGCTCGCAATGGAAAAAAGCTGACGCTAAAAACGCGCAATCGTTCAGCATGGTGGGGTACGCATTTGCACAAAAACTCTCAAAAGACTTGGGCGTTCCAGTGGGGCTTGTGTACACCGCGCGCGGCGGAACGCGAATGGAGACGTGGATTCCGTTCGACGCCATGGATAAATCAAAATATTTGAAAAGCCGCAGAGCCGAATATTTTGAAAAATTGCCTGAATGGAAAAACGGCGGATATGAGAAAGCCGCCAAGGCGCATAAGGAAAGAATGGAACAGCACAAGAAGGCGGTCGCGAAGGCTAAAGCCGAAAATAAACGCCCGCCGACAATGCCGTGGAAGGACAAAATTGCCCCACGTCCGCAGACTCCGACAGTGGATTTATCTGCTCCCGCAATGCATTGGAACGGGAAAGTTGCCCCATTGGCAGGCTACACTGCTCGCGGCTTTTTGTGGTACCAAGGTGAGTCCAACCAGAACGATTCCGAGGCTCTGTTCGTTCGCCAGTTTAGAATACTTGTAGACGCTTGGCGCGCGGCATGGGGCGACAATTCAATGCCGTGGATATCGGTGGAATTGGCGTCTTACGGATACGGAAAAGATTGGGGCAAGGTTCGCGCGGCGCAGGTCTTGGCTGCCGGAAGCGTCGATAATTCGTACATAGTATGCGCTTCCGACACGGGCGAAAAAACCGACATCCACCCCGCCGACAAAGGTCCAATTTCCGAAAGGCTTGAAAAGGTTGCAATGCGCAGAGTTTATGACGACAGGAGTGTGGAGGACAGATCCCCAGTTTTTGCCGGGGCGACTTTCAATACCGGCAATGCCGTTGTGAAATTCGGGGCTTTTTCGGGAAAACTCGTCGGGAAGGGCGAACCTAAGGGCTTCGAGCTTAAAATAGACGGCAAATGGATTCCCGCAAAATCGGAGATTGACTCCGACTCAACAGTGGTTGTGTCCGCGCCTAATTCCCACTCTATACCTGAAGGCGTGCGCTATCTTTGGAAGAGCTGGGCCAAGCCGGACGCATGGCTGTATACCGACGGTGGGTTGCCGGCGTTCGGTTTTGAAAAGGAAAATAAATAGAATTTTTAGGAATTATGAAAGTTAGATGCCTTTTATATTTTATTGCGGCGGTCGCGTGGTCGTACCCGTTGACCGCAGAGATAAAGCTTCCGGAGATATTTTCCGACGGAATGGTGTTTCAGCGCAATATGCCCGTAAAAATATGGGGAACGGCCGACGCAAATTCCCAGGTAGATGTGGAATTTGCCGGAAAAAAATCTTCCACAAAGGCCAGCGCCGACGGAAAGTGGACGCTGAATCTTCCTCCGATGGAGGCTTCCGATTCGCCCCGCAAAATGAATATTTCAGAGAATGGCAAGCCTGCAAAAACAGTTTCCGACATTCTTGTTGGAGAAGTCTGGATTTTGGGCGGGCAGAGCAATATGGAGTGGATTTTGTCGCAGACGGACGACGCTAAAAAGGCAATAGCGCGCTCGAATTATCCTAATATCCGCTACTTTAAAATGGACTCTAACCGCATAACGGAAAAAGAGCAATATTTTATCCCGGGCGGGAAATGGATTCATTCAAATCCGAAAGATTCAGGGTCGTTTAGCGCGGTCGGATTTTACTTTGGCGAAAAGCTCCACAAGGATCTGAAAGTGCCTGTCGGGCTTGTGAACGTCTGCAAGGGCGGAACTTCAATGCGTGCGTGGACTCCCGCGGAATACATTGACAATGTCCCATTCAACAAAAAATGGATGCAGGAGTACAATAAAAAACGCGATGATTATTTGAAAAACGGCGGCTACGAAAAGCTCGTCGCGGAAATGAAAGTCCGCCGCGCAAAATACGAAGCCGCATGCAAAGAGGCCGACGCTAAGGGGGTAAAGCGCCCGTCAGCGTGGGAATATAGGGTTAGCACGCCGTTAAAGTTTACCCATGTGCCGTTCAACGAAGTCCCGATTTGGCACTGGAACGCGAAAGTGGCTCCCGTGGCGGGTTATGCGGCGCGCGGAGTCCTGTGGTATCAGGGCGAGTCTGACGGCTGGGGGGAGAATCCAAAGTTTTCGCCGTCGTTTGTCTTCGACAAAATGTACATAAATATGGTGAAAGCGTGGCGCGAGCGCTGGGGCGACGACAAGCTATTTTTCCTCGCCGCGCAAATGCCCTCAAAAGGAGACGCAAGCGCCTGGCCCCGCGTGCGCGCCCAGCAGATAACCGCAGCCGAAGAGCTCGGGCATGCGGCATGTGCAAATATAATAGACACTGGCTGGAAGGACGACGTCCACCCGCGCGACAAAACTCTCGTGGGGCATAGGCTTGAAGAAGCGGCGCTCCGCCAAGTGTACGGCGACAACTCTCTATTTCAAACGCCCCGCGCAGTGTCTGCCCAATATGGGAAAGACGGCGTGCTTGTGAGGATAGACTCTTTTGGGGACAAGCTTGTCGGCAAAGGCGAGCCGCGCGGTTTTGAACTCAAAATCGACGGCAAATGGGTGAAAGCAAAACCGGAGATTCGCGGCGGAAATGTGTTCGTCACCGCTCCTTCCGGCAGCTCAGTTCCCGAAGGGGTAAGATATCTGTGGGCCGATTGGGCAAAACCGGACGTTTGGCTTTACAACTCTCAGAATACACCCGTTTTCTCATTCAAATTTGAAAAGCCCAAAAAATAACCAAAATGAAAACTCCGATTCGCAGATATATCTTCCAAACCCTAAAATTTGCTTTTGTGGCGCTTGTTGCAGTCTCGGCGGCGCCCCTGTCTGCGGCAATAAAAATGCCGTCTATTTTCTCCGACAATATGCTTTTGCAGCGGGGTAAAAAAGTGAAGATATGGGGAACGTCCGATCCGCGGGCAACGGTGGAGGTCGAGTTCGCAAATCAGAAAAAATCTGCAATGGCGGACGCAGACGGCAAGTGGGTGGTATGGCTTTCCCCGATGAAGGCTTCGGCGAATCCGAGGGATTTAAAAGTCTATGAAAACGGAGAGGAAGCCGCAAAAATAAAAAATGTTGTTGTCGGCGAACTCTGGATTTTGGGCGGGCAGAGCAATATGCAATTCACGCTCAAAGGTTCCGACGATGCCCATGTCGCAATCCCGCGTGCGAATTATCCGAATCTCCGCTATTTTAGAATGAGCCTCGGCGCGATGGCTGAGGCTCCGCAAAGCGACTTCCCCGGAGGAAAATGGGAACTTACCTCTCCGGAAAATGTCGGGACTCAGCCGGCGGTGGGATTCTATTTTGGTGAAAAACTGTTGAAAGATTTGGGCGTTCCGGTGGGGCTTATAAACACTTCAATGGGCGGAACTCTCATGGCTTGTTGGACTCCCGAGGAGTACATAGACCGCGTCCCGTATCTGAATGACTATTACAGTAACTACTTGAAGGCGTCTAAAAAATACGTAGAGAGCGGCGGCTATGCGAAAAAGCAGGAAGCCTACAAAAAGAATCTCGCCGAATACGAGGCTGCCTGCAAAAAGGCTGAGGCTGAAAAAAAACCGAAGCCGCCCTACGACTGGAATAAGCTTTCGGTGCCTCTCGACTACACTCCATATAGAAATCACGAAGTCCCGATAAGGCACTGGAATGCGAAGGTTGCGCCTATGGCGGGCATTGCGGCGCGCGGCGTCGTGTGGTACCAGGGCGAGCAGGAGAGCGGCTATGGCGCCGGCAATCCAAAGGCTGTCGAGGCTTTTGGAGATTTGTATGAAAATATGGTCGGCGCGTGGCGCGAAAAGTGGGGGGACAAAAAGCTATGGTTTTTGTGCGCAGAACTTCCATCGTTTGGCGGCGGAAAACTATGGGCGCAAGTGAGAGACAAGCAAATTTCAGCTTCGAAAAAACTGAAATTTTCGGAAATCGCCAATACCATAGATCTCGGTGATAAAAAAGACGTCCACCCGCGGGATAAAACGCTCGTGGGCGTGCGCCTTGCAAAGATTGCCGAAAAGGAAGTGTATGGCAAAAAATCTGTCGCGGCGATTGCGCCTATATTTAAATCCGCCGAATTTTCCGAAGGCGGAGCCCTTGTGAAGTTTAAAAAATTCGACGGCAAGCTGTCAGGAATAGGAGATCCGCGAGGGTTTGAGCTTAAAATCGGCGGCAAATGGGTGGAAGGCTCTCCGGAGATACGCGGCGGCGAGGTTTTTGTAAAGAGCCCCGAAGGCGCGGGGAAGCCCGAAGGCGTCAGATATCTATGGAGGCCTTGGGCCAAGCCCGACGCATGGCTTTATTCCTCCTCCGAATTGCCCGCTTTCCCGTTTGAATTTGAGAAGTAGCGCGCATGACAAGGGCACAGTTTTTGGGGCTTCTGCTCTCCGCCGCGTCCCTTCCGGCGCGTGCGGAGTGCGGCGTCTATTGCGCCAGGCGATACGGAGCGAAGGCCGACGGAAAGTCCGACGACACGCGCGCGATACAGGCGGCGATAGACGCCGCGGCGAAAAGCGGCGGCGGAATAGTGAGGCTTTCGGGCGGGGTTTTTCTATCGGGCACGGTTTATCTGCGCGACAATATAGGCCTTGAAATCCTCCCGGGCGCGAAGCTGAAGGCCTCCGCGGACAAAAACCTCTACAACCGCGACGACTTCTGCCCGCAGAACGCGGCGATAGAGTCCGAACGCGTTTCCGGCGCGCATTTGCTTGTGGCGCTCGAGGCCGAAAACGTTTCCGTCTTCGGCGGCGGCGAAATAGACGGAAGCGGCCTCGATTTCTGGATGCAGGTGCCGGAAAACGCTTCCGTAAAATTTCTGCGGAAATTTGCGTATCCGCGGTGGCGCCCCGGGCAGATGCTGTTCTTCTGCGAGTGCCGCGGCGTGTCCGTCCGGAACGTACGGCTTTCAAACGCCCCGTTTTGGACCTGCTTCTTCCACGGGTGTTCGGACGTTTTCGCGTCCGGACTGTCGATAAAAAACGATCCGCGCGGGTACAACAACGACGGCATAGACATAGACTCGTGCTCGCGGGCGGTTGTGAGCGGATGCTCGATTTCCACCGAGGACGACTGCATAACCGTGCGGGCGAATCCCTCCCGCCTGAAAAACGCAAACGCTCCGTGCGAGGACGTGGCGATTTCCGGATGCGTTCTCCAGTCGACGTGCAACGGCGTCCGGATAGGGGTTGGCAGCGGCCGCATACGCCGATGCTCGATAGACAACATAATTGTCAAAAACACCTTTCAGGGGATTTCTTTCATCGGCGCCTACCACGGCAGGGGCGGAGCCCAAATAGAGGACGTCCGCATTTCCGACGCGCTGATACGGGCGATGAGGCCGCTGAATATGCTTTCGGACAGCTTTAATTGGGGCAGGAGCGGCGCGAAGGCGTCCATAAGGAATGTGGCGTTTTCCGACTGTTCGTTCGGCGGGGACAGGTCGAGCATAATCGCCGGCCATCTCGAAAAAAACATATCCGGCATAACTTTCAGGAATTGCGACTTCGAGATGTCGGGCGGGGGCGCGATACCGAAGAATCCCGTGCGGGTCCGCAACTTGGAGGATTGGAAGAAAAACGGCGACTGCATTCCCGCGGCGATTATGCTGCGGTACGCGAAAGACATTTTGTTCGACGGCTGCCGCCTGAAAACTTCCGGCGCGGATTCCCCGTGGAAGGAGGCGGTGGACGCGTTCGGCGTGGAAAACTGCGAATTCCGAAATTGCCTTTTTTGACGCTCGGGGCGCAAAAAAAACGGGGGCTTTTGCCCCCGTTTTTTACACTGCGCGCCTATTTTTTCTCGGAGTAAATTCTCAGGTATCCGAAAAATTCCGGAAATCCTTTTGGTGCGTTCGCGAGCTTTAATTCAAGCTTGTGCTTTCCGTTTGCAATGTCGCGCTCTGCGAATATGAAGTCGCGCTCGTTCCGATATTTCTCCGTAAAGAATTTTGCCGTGCGGACTTTTTTGCCGTCGAGAACCACTTCAATCTCGCCCGCAAAACCCTTCTGTTTTTGGGCGTTTGCAAAAGCCTTAAACGCCTTTGAAAACTCCGCGCTTGGGTATAGTACGGCGCCGCGGCCCTCGAATTCCACGACTGTCGAGCCTGCGAGCTTTACCGGGATATTTTTCGACGAAACCTCGTTTGCCGACGGCGCGTCCTCTTCAAGCGGCAATTCCGCCAGCGGTTGCGCGGAAACCATTATTTTATCGCCTTCAAAATCCGCCCCGTTTGCTTCCAACACGGCAAGGGCTTGTTTGAGGCTTGTGGAGTAAACCTTTTCGGGGGAATACGAAGTCCCCATAAAGAGTTTGTCGCGGCTTTTTTCGAGGGGTTTCCTGAACTTTTCGGGTATTTTTGAATATCCGAGCGACGTGGCAAGTATTCCGCCGGCACTCGCAGGATTGCAGTCGGAGTCGAGCCCGCAGCGCATTGAAATGTCTATTGTTTTTTCAAAATCGCCGTCGCCATACAGCAGCCCGATAAGTATGTAGGCGCAATTATTGGGGGCGTGTATGTCGCGGCTGCCGAAGTTGGCGTCGTGGGTTTTTACGTACATATCCTCAAACTTCTGCCATGCTTGTTTCCAGTCTTTCGGGTTTTGTTTGTGCCATTCGATAATGTCGGACATCATTTTTCTGGTGCGGCTCTCGGCCGGCACTACTTTCAGTGCCTCGGCAACTACAAATTCCATATCGTTTGAGACGAATGCAATGGAGTACATTGCCGCAACGTATGCTCCGCAATAGAATCCGTCGTTGGAATTTATCGAGCGGCCCGCCGGCTCCGCGAATTTTACGGCAACGTTCGGCATTGCGGGCGACATAAGCCCGGCGTAGTCGGACTCTATCTGAAAGTCTATATCATTGTACATCGGGTTGATTTTCCATGAGGTCGGCTCTCCGCGCTGGAAGCCGTCGAGCCACGCGAAACGCAGCGCCCTGTTTGCCGCCCAAAGCTCGTATGTGGAGTCTCCCACGGCGCGCTGGAACTCGATTCTTGGAGCATTAAACCCAAAGCGCTCGAAGACGTCCATAAAGGTGATGTCGAGGTACAGGTCGTCGTACAGGCCTCCGAAAATCCCGGTGGTAATCGGGCGGTTTTCGTCCCAATTTATTTTTACGTCGTCGGGTATCATCTTTTGTCTGTACCTAAATTCGGTTGGCCCGCCGTACGTGCAGCCAATTATTTGCCCGGCCCAGCCACCTTTGATTTTGTCGGCAAGCTCGCTTTTGCTGAGTTCCAACTTCTTTTCGGTGCATGCGGCGAGCGCGAATAAAGCCGATATGGCTGCTGCCGCAATAAATGTAATCCTGCTAATTTTCTTCATAGTGTTGATCAGTTTTTTTTGAAAGGTTATAAAAAAATTATGCCGAGAAATTTTAATATGTCAAACTATGGTTCAAGAATCGCGCAGACAATGCGCAATGTTTGAGGTGTTTTTGAATCAGTAGCCCATTCCAAATCAGCGCCAAATATTTTTTTTGCGATGGCGACAACGTCAAAACCAAGCGATTCGAGCGACGGCCTCATAGATTCGGGGCGGGGGCAGGGCTTTTTATCGAGCCTCGCGCATTTCGGCAATGGGCAGTTCGCGCAGGAGCCTCCAAGAAGTACGAGCGAGTCCGACGGGAGGTTTTTGCCCAGCGCAAGGAGTTTTGGGTCTATTTCAGCCCTTGCGGCGGCGTAAATGCGCCTTATTTCCTGTTGCGAAGGTGCAGCGGGGCTCGATTTGCTTTGGGGAACGTCTATTTCATACAAGAAAAGCCGGCATTGCGCGGTTTTAGAGTCTAAAATTGGCGGAAGACAATCGAAAGGCGGGCATGACCATATTTTACCAAAGTTTGGACACGCGCGGCATAGCCCCATAAACCTGTCAACGTCGCGAAAATCGGACACGAGCTTTGAAACCGGCAGTTTGTGCGTGAATACTTTCATAGTTTTCGCGGGTTTGTGTTTGCCACCGTGGATTGCGGGAATGCGCGCGTACGGAATTTGTAAATTTTGCGGGGATAAAATACGCGCGCATGGTATCTAAGCAAAGGCGGATTTTTTTTGAATATGCAAGTTTTTTGCGCGGCTAAAATGCGCCTAAATTTGTGATATTTGTATTAACTTATTTATAATCAATTTATTAAAACATTTACCCGCAATTTGCTTAAAATTAAAAAAAAAAGAAAAAAAATGTTGACGCGCAAATATGCAAAATTCATATTCTAACTCTTACAAATAAAAAACGCCAGACAACTGGCGGCTTTTTTGAGCACGCCCCGGTAGCTCAGCCGGTAGAGCACGTCCTTGGTAAGGACGGGGTCGGCGGTTCAAATCCGCTCTGGGGCTCGCTGAAATTAGTCATCAACAAAACCTATCAAAAGAAAACCGAAAGAACCATGTCGAAAGAATCATTCGTCAGAACGAAACCACACGTAAACGTAGGCACCATCGGCCATATCGACCATGGCAAGACTACTCTCACGACCGCAATCCTGAAGGTTCAGTCGGACAAGGGCCTGGCTCAATTTAAGTCCTATCAGGACATTGCTAAGGGCGGCACTGTTCGCGACGCAACCAAGACGGTTACAATCGCAGTCGCCCACGTAGAATACGAAACTCCCACCCGCCACTATGCGCACGTTGACTGCCCTGGCCACGCGGACTTCGTAAAGAACATGATCACCGGCGCCGCCCAGATGGACGGAGCTATCCTCGTAGTATCGGCCGCTGACGGCCCGATGCCCCAGACCCGCGAGCACATCCTTTTGGCTCGTCAGGTTGGCGTTCCGCAGATCGTCGTATTCCTCAACAAATGCGACCTCGTCGACGACAAAGAACTCCTCGAGCTCGTTGAAATGGAAGTTCGCGACCTGCTCAACAAGTACAACTATGCGGGCGACGATATCAAGATTATACACGGCTCCGCTCTCGGCGCTCTCGAAGGTACCGAATTTGGCGTGAAGTCCATCGACCAGCTCATGGACGCTATCGATACTGAAATTCCGGAACCGGAACGCCCGATAGACAAGCCCTTCATGATGAGCATCGAAGACGTCTTCTCCATCACCGGACGCGGCACTGTTGCCACTGGCCGTATCGAACGCGGCGTAGTAAAGGTCGGCGACGAAGTTGAAATCGTAGGTATGGGCGAAACCCGCAAGACCACCGTCACGGGCGTTGAAATGTTCCGCAAGCTCCTCGACCAGGGCCAGGCGGGTGACAATGTCGGCTTGCTCTTGCGCGGCATTGAAAAGAACCAGATCCAGCGCGGACAGGTTCTCGCGAAACCCGGAACGATCACTCCCCACACGAAGGCCAAGGCTGAAATTTACGTTCTCACCAAGGACGAAGGTGGCCGTCATACTCCCTTCTTCACGAACTATCGTCCCCAGTTCTTCTTCGGCACTGCCGACGTCACCGGCGTTTGCAAACTTCCCGAAGGCGTAGAAATGGTTATGCCGGGCGACAACCTCTCCATTGAAATTGAGCTGCAAAAGCCGATTGCTATGGAAAAAGGTCAGCGTTTTGCTATCCGTGAAGGTGGCCGCACGATTGGCGCGGGCCGCATCTCGGAAATCATCGCATAGTTCCGTACCTTAAAACCTTCGCCGGAAGGGCAGAAAGAGCCTTTCCGGCTTTGGCGTCTAACGAAATAGTGCCTCGTAAAATTTTTTTATTGACGCAGGTGTGATTTTCGATAAAACGCAACGCTTTTTAACAATAGGGGTTTAGTTCAATTGGTAGAGCAGCGGTCTCCAAAACCGCGTGTTGGGGGTTCGAGTCCCTCAGCCCCTGTTTGCTTTAAAATAATGCCGCGCCTAAAAGCCGCGGATTTAAAAGTCGCAAAGCCGATAAGAGCCGGAGGCGGCAAGAAAATACCACAATGACAAATCCATTCCGCAAAGTCAGACAATTCTATAATGAGATGGCCGTCGAGCTGAAGAAAGCCTCGTGGCCGACACGCCCCGAACTGCTAAATTCGGTGGTGGTCGTGTTTGTCGCCATAGGACTGCTTGGCATATTTGTGAGTCTGGCCGATTTTTCAATTTACAATGTGGTCGATTTGCTGACCCAGCTTGTAAGGGGCGGAAAGTAATTTTATGGATTCTCCGTCCGAAGACAATCGCAAATGGTACGCGGTTCAGACGCGTTCCAACATGGAAAAAAAGGCAGTCGAGTCTTTGAAGCGCCAGATAGACATCGAAGACATGGGCGAGTACATCTCCAAAGACGACATTCTCCTGCCGACTGAAACCGTATCCGAAATTAAAAATGGCAAGAAAAGGGTAAATACCCGCAATCTGTATCCCGGATACATTTTCGTTCGCGTAAAACTTTACGACGACGATGAAAATTTTCTCGAAAAACCGTGGTACTTTGTACGCGGAATAAACGGGATAATCAATTTTATGGGCGGAGAACGCCCTGTCGCCCTCAAAAAGGACGAAATCGAAAGAATCTTTGAGCAAATTAACCAGTCCAAGGGCACCGAAAAGCCGAAAGTAAGTTTCGAAGTGGGCGAAGAGGTCAAGATAAACGACGGGCCTTTCGTGAGCCTCACGGGAAGAATCGACGAAATAGACCCCGAACGCGGAAAATTGAAAGTGAGCGTCTCGATATTTGGCAGATTCACCCCGGTGGAACTCGAATTCTGGCAGGTGACAAGGGCAGAGGATTCAAAATAATTTTACGCACAAATTAAATCGCACAGCCTCAGCGCGAAAAAATTCCACAGGAAAAGAAAATGGCAAAGAAAGTAGTAAAACAAATTAAATTGCAGCTTCCCGCCGGCGCAGCCAATCCCGCGCCTCCAGTAGGTCCCGCGCTCGGCGCCGCAGGCGTGAACATCATGGGCTTCTGCAAAGAGTTCAATGCCCGCACCAAGGATCAGGCGGGAATGGTATTGCCCGTAGTCATATCAGTCTATCAGGACAAGTCCTTTACCTTTATTTTGAAGTCCCCGCCGGCCGCAGTTCTCCTCAAAAAGGCCGCCGGAATCGCGACTGCCAGCGCAAAGCCCAATGTCGACAAAGTCGGCAAGGTCACAAAAGCGCAAATTAAGGAAATTGTAAAAATCAAGGAAAAGGACCTCAACGCTGCAAAGCTCGAAGCCGCATGCAAAATCATCGAAGGCACGGCGCGCTCAATGGGCATTGAAGTCGTAGGCTAAATTCCAGCGCCGCGCTGCGCATGTTCTGCTTGGCGCGGCTAAAAATATTTTAACGCCGCAAGGCAAATTGAAAACAACCGCACTGCATTAGCAGGAGACAAACAAAAATAGTCATGGTTAAAAGAAGCAAAAGATATAAGAAGGCGGCAGAGTCGCTCGCGCAAAAGCCGGCGGCGCTCGCCGACGCGGTGGCGACTTTGCAGTCAATGCCGAAAGCGGGCTTCGACGAAACTGTCGAGCTCTCGTTTAAACTCAACGTCGACCCCAAGCAGAGCAACCAGATGGTTCGCGGCACGGTTCGCCTCCCCAACGGAAGCGGAAAAAAAGTCAGGGTAGTCGTATTCACCGACCACGCGGACTCCGCTATCGCCGCAGGCGCCGACAAAGCGGGTCTCGAAGACCTCATTAAGGAAATCGAAGGCGGCTGGATGGATTTTGACGTTGCAGTTGCCACAACTTCCGCAATGAAGGAAGTCCGCAAGCTCGCACGCATACTCGGTCCCAGAGGCTTGATGCCCAATCCGAAGAGCGGCACAGTCACAGACGACATCGAATCCGCCATTAAAGAAGTCAAGGGCGGGCGCGTCGAATTTAAGATGGACAAAACCGCGAATCTTGCGGTGGTTGTCGGCAAGCGCAGCGTTACAAATGAAAAGCTGGTTGAAAACGCAAAAGCGGTTCTTTCGAGCGTAGCCGCAACTCGTCCCGAAATGATTAAGGGCAAGTTCATAAACTCCATAACAATCAGCTCGACAATGAGCCCGGGCGTGAAAGTAGCGCTCAGCGAAGTCGCAGAATAACGGAGGGGAACACATACAATGAGACCAGAAAAAAAATATCTTCTCGACGAGGCTCGCGCGACACTCAGCGCTTCCGAACATGTTTTCTTCGTAAACTTCACGGGAGTGACTGTGGCAAATGCCGCCGATTTCCGTAAAGCTCTCGCCGAAGTCGGCGCGCAATACCATATCGCCAAAAATTCAATCATTGCCCTCGCTGCCAAGGAACTGAATCTCCCCGACTTCTCGGAAGTCTTGCAGGGACCCACTGGCATCATCAGCGGCGGCGAAGATCCGGCGTCTGTTGCAAAGGCCGTTGTAAACTTCTTTAAGGATCGCGAAAAGGCGACAATAAAGATCGGCATTCTCGGCGAAAAGCTCATGACCAAGGCCGAAATTGAGCACCTTGGAAGTCTCCCGAGCCTTCCCGAATTGCGCGCTCAATTCCTGTCCTTGCTTTCGACTCCTGCGAAGCAGATGGTTCGCGTGCTATTTGTTCACGCGGAAAAGCTCGAAGGCAAAGCTGCGGAATAACCGCCCGCGGGCGCATTGCCGCCCGCTTTTTAAAACGCATTTCCCGCGCTGTCCGCTTATCTGTCGCGGAGGCGCGGCAATTAAAAACAACTAAAAGGACATGCTTAGGGGGATTATCCCCTTAAATATTCCCAACGGAATGCTAAGCGTCCAAAGGAGAAAATCATCATGGCAGACATTACAAAAGATCAGGTTATCGAATGGCTCAGCGGCCTTTCGGTTTTGGACATTGCGGCTCTCGTAAAAGAGCTTGAAGACAAATGGGGCGTTAGCGCGGCGGCTCCTGTTGCTGTTGTAGCAGGCGGTGCGGCGGCGGCTCCCGTTGAAGAAAAGGATACATTCGACGTCATTCTCAAAGCTGTTGACGCTTCGAAGAAAATCGCGGTCATTAAGGAAGTCCGCGCAATCACTTCCCTCGGCCTTGCGGACGCGAAAGCCCTCGTTGAAGGCGCTCCCAAGCCCATCAAGGAAGGCGTTGCCAAGGCTGAAGCCGAAGAAATCGCCAAGAAGCTCAAGGACGCCGGCGCCGAAGTCGAAGTCAAATAACCGACTTTGGATTTGCAACATTAAGTCTTTCGCGGAGAGTTCGCGGTATCCCGCAATAGGGATTCCGCGACTGTCCGCTTTTTCCGCTTAAAATTCCGAAGCGTAAAAACGGAATAAAATTTAAGTTCTTTAAAAATTTTGCGAAACGATAATACCCCAAATATTTTGAGAAAAACCTATCGCAAAAGGCCGGATTCTCTAAAAATATATTTGGACGCCGCCTGAGAATATCGGGTGAATATTGCCGAAAAAGAACGTTATTTGCAACTGCGGTATTTTCGCCGCGGGTGTGCGAATGGGTCGGGCTTGTGCGTATGCGTCATCTTAAAAAAGATTGGCGATTGCCTCCCGCAATTCGTTTACTTTTATTATCGGCGCAACTTTGCCGCAATAAAATCGGGCGCGCCGATTTCTCACACTTTCGGCAACCGGTAGCAATCCAACGTTTCGCAAAATTTTCAAAGAATCAAAACAACAAAGCATCTTCAAAAATATGTCAGAGCGAAAGAACTTTGGAAAATTGAAGGAAGTAATACCGCTTCCGAATCTTATTGAGAACCAACTCAATTCATATGTGGACTTCCTTCAAATGGACGTTCCTCCGTCAAAGCGCAGGCAGGTTGGCTTGCACGCGGTATTAAGCGAAATTTTCCCGATAGAAAGCGACGACGGAAAGCATAAGCTCGAATATGTCTCCTACGATCTCGTGGGGCCGAAGATGAGCGAAGTCGAGTGCATAAAAGAAGGCGCGACATACTCCGTTGCGCTGCATGTCACTTTCCGCCTGCGCGAAGAGGACCGCACTCAGGAAGAGCGCATTTTCATGGGCGACATAAATATGATGACTAAAAGCGGCAGCTTCATTGTAAACGGCGCCGAGCGCGTAGTCGTCAGCCAGCTGCACCGCAGCCCCGGCATCTGCTTTGAGCAGACACTCCACAGCTCCGACAAAATGCTGTACTCCTTCCGCCTAATCCCCGACCGCGGTACATGGGTCGAAATCCAGTTCGACCAAAACGACCTTCTCTATGTATATATCGACCGTCGTCGCCGCCGCCGCAAGTTCCTGATCACTACTTTGCTCAGGGCGTTTGGGCACAGCTCTGACCAGGAGATTGTAAATCTTTTCTACAAAGTTGAGGATCTCTCCGTTGAGAAGGCTCTGAAGATGGAAAACATCTCGCACTTTGTCCTCGCCGAGCCTGTCACAGACCCCGCGAAGGGCGTAGTGCTGCTCAAACAGTACGAGACCCTAACAACCATTGCCGTACAAAAATTCAAGGCGGCAAACATTCGCGAATTTAAGGTAATCGACACTACCGTCGACGACGGCGCAATTGTCCGCGCTATTAAAAAGGACAAGACCAAGAACGAAGAAAGCGCCTTAAAATACATCTATACTCAGTTGCGCCCGGGCGAACCCGTGACGACCGAAAACGCGCGCGCTCTCTTGCGCCGCACACTGCGCGACCCCAAGCGCTACGACCTCGGCAGAGTCGGCCGCTTTAAGATAAACCAAAAGCTCGGCCTGTCTACTCCCCTCGAAACCCGCATTCTTACGAGCGAAGACATCGTAGCCGGCACAAAGTACCTGTGCAAATTAAAGAAGGGCGAAGGCGTTATCGACGATATTGACAACCTCGGCAGCCGCCGCGTCCGCACAGTCGGCGAACTGCTCGCCAACCAGTGCCGCATGGGGCTTGCAAGAACCGAGAAGCTCATACGCGAGCGCATGAATGCGACCGACCAGAACAGCGACTCACTAACGCCTTCGCGCCTTGTAAATACGAAGGTCATGACGACTGTAATCCGCGACTTCTTCGCGAGAAACCAGCTGTCGCAGTTCATGGACCAGATAAATCCGCTTTCCGAGCTTACCCACAAGCGCCGTCTTTCGGCTCTCGGCCAGGGCGGTTTGAGCCGCGAGCGCGCCGGATTTGAAGTCCGCGACGTCCACCCCTCGCACTACGGCAGAATCTGCCCGATTGAAACTCCTGAAGGCCCGAATATCGGCCTTATCAATTCGCTTTCATGCTATGCGCGCATAAACGAATTCGGCTTCATTGAAACCCCTTACAGAAAAGTCGAAAAGGGAAAAGTCCTCGACAAGATAGATTATCTGTCCGCCGACGACGAAGAAGGCCTTACAATCGCGCAGGCCAATTCCGAAATTAAAGACGGCAAGCTCGTCGGCCGCGTCACTGCGAGAAAATTTGACGAAGTGTTTGAAGTCGATCCTTCTGAAGTCGACTACATGGACGTCAGCCCCAAGCAGCTCGTATCGGTTGCGGCAGGCATCATTCCGTTCCTCGAACACGACGACGCTAACCGCGCGCTGATGGGCTCGAACATGCAACGCCAAGGCGTGCCGCTCCTCAAAACCGAAGCTCCGCTCGTTGGAACGGGCATTGAAGGGCGCGTTGCGACGGACTCCCGCACGGTGGTGCTTTCCGAATCTGCTGGCAAGGTTGCGAGCGTCGATGCAAAGCGCATAATCGTCACTTCCGACGGCGAAATGCCGAAAAAAGTCCAGGGTAAAATCAAAAACGACCCCGACAAGGGCGTATATGTATATGAACTCCGCAAGTTTATGCGCTCCAACGCCTGTACATGCTTTACCCAAAAGCCGGTCGTCAAGCGCGGCCAGGCTGTAAAGGTCGGCACGGTTTTGGCGGACGGCGCGGCTACTGAAGACGGTGAACTCGCACTCGGCAAAAACGTTCTTGTCGCCTTCATGCCGTGGAACGGATACAACTTTGAAGACGCTATTTTGCTCTCCGAAAAATTGATTAAAAATGACGTCTTTACGTCCATTCATATCGAAGAGTACGAAGTCACTGCCCGCGACACAAAGCTCGGGCCCGAAGAAATCACACGCGACATTCCCAATGTCGGCGACGAAGCCCTCAAAAATCTCGACCGCAACGGCGTAATCCGCGTGGGCGCCGAGGTCAAGCCGGGCGACATTCTCGTCGGTAAAATCACACCAAAGTCGGAAACGGAACTCGCTCCGGAAGAAAAGCTGTTGCGCGCGATATTTGGCGAAAAGGCGGCGGACGTAAAGGATACGTCTCTCGTCGTCCCATCGGGCGTCAAGGGCATAATAATGGACGTGAAAACGACCACTAAGAGCGACCGCGACAACGAAAAAATCTCCACGAGCGACATTCGCCGCCGCACGAGAAAAATAAACGAAGAGCACCGCGCCCAAACCGACAAATTGCGCGACGACCTCACCGAGGCGCTCTCCAACGTTCTCCTCGGAGAAAAAATCCCGCTCGACGTGCGCAATTCCGAAACCGGCGAAGTAATAATTCAGGCAAACAGGAAAATCACAAAAACACTCCTGCGCCGCCTAGCCGCCGTCTCAAAGAATATCGACATCGATCCGTCTCCCGTGCGCATAAAAATTATGGAGATTGTCGACAACTACCAGCGCAGGTTCGACGAAATCGAAAAGGAGAGGGCCCGCAAGGTCGACTCCATCGAAAATGGCGAAGGTTCCGAGCAGAATGTCATAAAGACTGTAAAAGTTTACATCGCAACCAAGCGCAAGATTCAGGTCGGCGACAAAATGGCGGGCCGCCACGGGAACAAGGGCATTGTCGCCCGCATCGTTCCGGAGGAGGATATGCCATATCTGCCCGACGGCACTCCCGTTGAGATCTGCCTAAACCCCATGGGCGTTCCCTCCCGAATGAACGTGGGGCAGGTTCTTGAAACGCACCTCGGCTGGGCATGCAAAAAACTTGGCATTAAGGTTGCAACCCCAATCTTCGACGGCATAAGCGAAAAGGATATCCGCAAATACCTCAAAGATTCAGGGCTTCCGGAAAGCGGCAAGGTGCGCCTGATAGATGGTCTCACAGGCGAATATTTCGACCAAGACATCGTTGTCGGCTACATCTACATGATGAAGCTCAACCACCTCGTCGCCGACAAGATTCACGCCCGCGCGGTTGGCCCGTACAGCCTTATAACCCAGCAGCCGCTCGGCGGCAAGGCCCAATACGGCGGCCAGCGTTTCGGGGAAATGGAAGTTTGGGCTCTCGAAGCGTACGGCGCGGCTTACACGTTGCAGGAACTGTTGACAGTGAAGTCCGACGACGTCCAGGGCAGAACCAAGATATACGAGCAGCTCGTAAAGGGCGACAGCTCCTTGCAGGCCGGAACTCCGCAGTCCTTCAATGTGTTGATGAAGGAAATGCAGGGTCTGTGCCTCAATATCAGACCCGAGAACAGCGACGCGCTAAACAAATAGCGCGCGCTTTCCAAAGCCAATTTTAAAATAGGAATTTTTTTCGTATGGAAGAAAACAATACCAATCAGGCAAATCAGGCTCAGGCGCGCGAAATTTTGGGTTTTGATTCGGAATCGGGTTTCGATTGCGTTTCGATAGGGCTCGCCTCGCCCGACACTATACGTTCGTGGTCGCACGGCGAAGTCAAAAATCCAGAGACTATCAACTACCGCACTTTCAAACCCGAACCGGGCGGCCTTTTCTGCCAGAGAATTTTCGGACCTATACGCGACTACGAATGCGCATGCGGAAAATACAAGCGCATAAGGTTTAAAGACCAAGTCTGCGACCGTTGCGGCGTGGAAGTCACAACAAGCCGCGTGCGCCGCGAGAGAATGGGGCATATAGAGCTCGCAGTTCCCGTTTCGCACATTTGGTTCCTAAAAAGCATGCCGAGCCGCCTTGGCTTGATTCTCGACATGACTGCAAAGGCCCTCGAAAGCGTAATATACTACGAGCGCTACGTTGTCATCGACCCGATGAACACCTCCTTTACATACATGCAATTCCTTACGGAGGAGGAATACCAGCGCGCGATAGACGCCGGCGACGAGTTCGTCGCAAAAATGGGCGCCGAGGCGATTAGGGATCTTCTTTGCAAAATCGACCTCGAAAAGCTCGAAGTCGAGCTTACGGAGCAAATGCAGGCCACGCGCTCAAAGCAGATTAAGAAAAAGCTTTCCAAGCGCTTGAAGCTCGTCCAGGGCTTCATTGAAAGCGGCGCGCGCCCCGAATGGATGATTCTGGAAGTTTTGCCTGTCATTCCTCCGGACCTGCGCCCGCTCGTTCCCCTCGAAGGCGGCAGATTTGCCACCTCCGACCTCAACGACCTTTACCGCCGCGTTATAAACCGCAACAACCGCCTACTTTCGCTCATGCAGATGAAGACGCCCGACGTCATCATCCACAACGAAAAGCGCATGTTGCAGGAAGCTATCGACGCTTTGTTCGACAACGGCCGCCACGGTCGCCCCGTCACTGGCGCGGGCAACCGCCCCCTCAAAAGCATTTCCGACATGCTCAAAGGCAAGCAGGGGCGCTTCCGCCAGAATCTTCTCGGCAAGCGCGTAGACTACTCCGGACGCTCTGTAATCGTCATCGGCCCGGATCTCAAATTGCACCAGTGCGGGTTGCCGAAAAAGATGGCGCTCACTTTGTTTGAGCCCTTCATTATCCGCCGCCTTAAAGAGCTTGGCTTTGTCCACACCGTGCGCAGCGCGCGCAAAATGATTGAGAAAAAATCCCCCGAAGTATGGGATATTCTCGAAGAAGTGACCCGCGGCCACCCGGTAATGCTAAACCGCGCTCCGACCCTCCACAGACTCTCGATTCAGGCTTTTGAACCTGTTCTTATTGAGGGCGACGCAATCCGCCTGCACCCGCTAGTTTGCGCGGCGTACAATGCTGACTTCGACGGCGACCAGATGGCAGTCCACGTTCCGCTCTCTTTGGAGGCGATAATGGAAGCCAAGCTGTTGATGCTTGCGAGCAACAACATATTCTCGCCCTCGTCCGGCAAGCCGATTTTGACGCCTTCGCAGGACATCGTTTTGGGCTGCTATTACCTCACGTACGAGCCGAGCCTCAAAAAGGGTAAGGGCGAAAGAGTTCCCCTCCTTGCGACTCTCCGCGAAGTGCAGGGCGCCCACGACGAAGGTATGCTGCATTGGCACGACTGGATTGACTATGTCAACCCCGACTACGGAAAGCAGACTATTTACGGTGATCCGACCAAAAAGATAATCCGCACGACTGTCGGCCGCGTCATATTCAACACAATATGGCCCGAGAAGATGGGATTCGTCAATTTCACGGTTCCCAAGGGCAAATTGGGCGACCTCATCTTGAACACGTTTAAGATTTGCGGCCGCTCCGAGAGCGCGCCCGTTCTCGACCGCCTCAAGGCACTCGGCTTCCGCACGGCGACTCTCGCGGGCATATCCATCGGTATTGGCGACATGGACATTCCCGCCGAAAAAGCGGGCATCATCGCCCAGGCTCGCGCGAAAATCAAGGAGGTCGAAACCGAATACCACCGCGGTACGATTACAAAGGGTGAACGCTCTAATAAAGTTATCGACATATGGAACGTCGCGACCGACGCAATCGCAAAGAAGGCGTTTGAGAAGCTCGCGCAAGTTCCGGTAAAAACTTGCGGCAGGCAGCACATAAACCCCGTTTACTTCCTCATGGATTCCGGGGCGCGCGGCAACAAGGCGCAGGTTCGCCAGCTCTGCGGAGCCCGCGGTTTGATGGCTAAGCCAAACGGCGAAATTATTGAGCGCCCGATTTTGTCGTCCTTCCGCGAAGGATTGAGCGTGCACGAATATTTCATTTCCACGCACGGTGCCCGCAAGGGGCTCGCCGACACCGCCCTGAAAACGGCTGACGCCGGCTACATGACCAGAAAGTTGTGCGACGTTGCGATGGACGTAATCATCACCGAAGAGGACGACCACAATACAAACGGCATCTGGAAAGAGGCTATATACGACGGCGATGACGAAATAGTGTCACTCTTCGACCGCATAGTTGGCCGCTGCTCGAGCGACGACGTTCCCAATCCGACCAACCCGAGCGAAATTATAATCCATAGCGGCGAGCTTATTACCGAGGCTATGGCAAAGAAAGTTGATGCGCTTGGAATAGAGCGCGTAAAGGTGATGAGCCCGCTCACGCACTTGAAGCGCAACTCGATTCCCGCAAAGGCGTACGGCATAGACCCCTCGACGCAGAAGCTTGTCGAGCGCGGAACGGCTGTCGGCATTATTGCGGCGCAGTCCATTGGCGAGCCCGGCACCCAGCTTACTATGAGAACCTTCCACATCGGCGGTGTTGCCCAGTCCGTAAAAGCTCCTGAAATAACTGTCCGCAACGACGGCGTGGTTGCGTACCGCGACCTGCGCACAGTCGAGCTTTCGCATCTCGACCCGACAAGCGGCAAGGAAATCAAGGGTTATGTAGTGCTCAATAAGACTGGCCACATCTTGATTCTTGACGACGACGGCAAGGAGCTTGAAGACTACGCGATAGTTGCGGGCTCTTGGATAACGGCAGCCGACGGCGAGAAAATCAAGAAGGGCACGCAGCTTGCGCGCTGGGACCCGCACAACATTCCGATTCTTTCCGACCGCGAAGGCGTTGTGAAATTTATCGACATGATAGACGGCTTGACATTCCGCAGCGAATTTGACCCGTCCACCGGCCGCAGCACAATAACAATTTCCGACCATAAAGAAGACCTCAACCCGACAGTCGCGTTGCTCGACAGGAAGACGAAGGAGGTAATATCCCTCTACGCAATTCCGACGGGCGCGCAGGTGGTTGTCGCAAATGGCGACTACATAAGGCCCGGTACGATGATAGCTAAAACGCCCCGTTCAGCCGCCAAGACGCAGGACATCACCGGCGGTCTGCCGCGCGTTGCGGAACTGTTTGAAGCCCGCAGGCCGAAGGAAGCGGCGGAAATGGCGCGCATAGACGGCATAGTGAAAATGGCCGGAACGCGCCGCAAGAAGAAGCTCTTGAAAATAATCCCCAAGGGCGCGGACGAAAACGACGAGGGAGTTGAAGAACACCTCATTCCCGCGAACAAGCGGATAACTGTCCAGGACGGAGACGAAGTCAAGAAGGGCCAGCCCATCACCGACGGTGGATTCGATCCGAGCGAGATATTGGAGATAATGGGGCCGAGCGCCGTGCAGGAGTACATCTTGAGGGAAATCCAAAAGGTTTACCGCTCGCAGGGTGTGACGATTAACGACAAGCACATAGAAGTGATATTGTCGAGAATGCTGCGCAAAATCCGCGTGATAGAGCCTGGAGACTCCGATTATTTCTGGGGGCAGCAAGTCGACAAATACGAATTTATGGAAACCAACAGAAAGATATCCGAAGCCGGCGGAAAGCCTGCCACGGGAGAACCTATTCTGCTTGGCATAACGAAGGCTAGCCTCGAAACTGAAAGTTTCATAAGCGCAGCCTCGTTCCAGGAAACCACGAGAGTCCTGACCGAAGCGGCGACGCTCGGCAAGCGCGACGATCTCACAGGTTTCAAGGAAAACGTCATAATGGGCAATCTGATTCCCGCCGGGACCGGGCTTGCGGCGTACCGCAAGCTGAAGGTAATCGCCGAAGGGGAAACGTTCCCGTCATTGGCTGAGGACTCTGCGGCGGTTGAAAGCGGCGAGCCCACAATCCAGGAGTCTTAACCGACTTCTTTCTTTCGGAGCGGCCGGCGGATTTTTTTAATGCAAGCGCGAGAGCGCTGTAAAAAATTCCCGGCAAAAAACGGCGGCGGTCCGAATTGTGGTTTTGAAAAAAAAACTATGAGACGGCGGCCCGAGCTCCAGAATCCCTCCCGGAGGTTGCCCTTGTTTTGGAATGCGAACCGCCTTTCCGAATAGGAAGGTCACCGAGCGTTTTAACAAAGCGCAAGGCGCCGGCAAAATCGGCGCGGCGCATTCATGAAACGACGTTTGCAAAGGGAAATTTCGGGATACAAAAAATAATAATCCAAAAAATTAAAAAATAAAACTTGCCAAGAGCAGATGAATATATACTTTCATTCATCTTTCTCTTTATAAAAGACACAAAATATGCCTACAATTAACCAGTTAGTTCGCAAGCCGCGCACATTGGTGGTATCGAAGACCAAAGCGCCGGCGTTAAAGTCGAATCCGTTTCGCCGCGGTGTGTGCGTGCAGGTAATGACCCGCACTCCTAAAAAGCCGAATTCCGCTATCCGCAAGGTCGCGAAAGTGCGCCTTACTTCCGGATACGAAGTAATCGCATACATTCCCGACGAAGGTCACTCCCTCCAAGAGCACAGTGTTGTCCTCGTGCGCGGTGGCCGCGTAAAGGACCTTCCTGGCGTCCGCTACCACATCGTCCGCGGCGCGCTCGACTGCATGGGTGTTGAAAAACGTCGCCGCAGCCGCTCCAAGTATGGCGTGAAACGTCCCAAGGCGGCAAAGAAATAAACATTTAAATTCAAGGCAGAAATATGTCACGCAGACACAGAGCTGAAAAAAGAGAACGCGTTCCGGATTCCCGCTATAAGAGCCCGCTCGTTAGCCACCTCATAAACATGGTGATGAAAAACGGCAAAAAGACCGTCGCCGAACGCATTGTTTATGGCGCTATCGAACGCGTCAGCGAAAAACTTGAAAAGGGCGACCCCATCGATCTTCTCTTGGGCGCTCTCGAAAATATCCGTCCCAAGCTCGAGGTAAAATCGCGCAGGGTCGGCGGCGCAACTTACCAAGTTCCCGTCGAAGTTTCCTTTGACCGTCAGCAGACGCTCGCATTCCGCTGGCTCATTGAAGCCGCCAACAACCGCAAGGGCGTTGCAATGTCGGAAGCCCTCGCATCGGAACTTGTGGACGCCTACAACAACACTGGCACAGTGGTAAAAAAACGCGAAGACGTTCACAAGATGGCGCAGTCCAACAGGGCATTTGCGCACCTTCGCTGGTGATAACCGCTAACGGATTTTTATAAATGGCAACTTTATCTCCAAAAAATTCACCCAATAGGCCGAAGCCGCTCGAATATACGAGAAACATCGGTATATCTGCGCACATCGACGCCGGCAAAACGACCTGCTCCGAGCGAATCCTATTTTACAGCGGCGTAGTCCACAAAATAGGCGAAGTTCACGAAGGAACGGCTGTCACCGACTGGATGGAACAGGAACGCGAACGCGGTATCACCATCACGTCCTCCGCAATCAGCTGCAACTGGACGACAAGAGAGGGCCCATACAAGGGTATCGAGCACCAGATAAACCTCATCGACACCCCCGGACACGTAGACTTTACTGCAGAAGTGGAGCGTTCTCTCCGCGTTCTCGACGGTGCGGTCGCCGTATTCTGCGCGGTTGCGGGCGTGCAGCCCCAGTCGGAAACCGTCTGGCGCCAGATGAATAAATACAGCGTCCCGCGCATTGCGTTCATCAACAAGATGGATAGAACGGGCGCCGACTTCTATGGAGCAGTTGAAGACATCAAGACAAAGCTCAATGGAAATCCCCACCCGATATATTTGCCTATCGGTTCCGAGGACAAGCTGAAGGGCCTTATAGACCTCGTCACGATGAAGGCTTTTGTCTATGACGAAAATGACCCGCAGGGCGTAAAATTCGACACTGTTGAAATTCCCGCCGAATACAAAGAAAAGGCTGAACAGTATAGGGCGAGCCTCATTGAAGGCGTTGCGGATTTCGACGACGATATAATGGAGCGCTTCCTCGAAGGCGAAACCAATTTTGAACCCGACGAACTCAGGCGCGCAATCCGCAAGGCAACTCTTTCGCGCAAATTTGTCGCGGTAATTCCCGGCTCGGCTTTCAAGAACAAGGGCGTACAGATGCTGATGAATGCGGTTGTAGACTACCTGCCTTCTCCGCTTGACGTTCCCCCGATTAAGGCCTTCGCGGAAGGCGACGAAGACACTCCGTCTTTGGAAATAGTCCCCGACGACTTCGCGCCGCCGACAGCTTTGGCTTTCAAACTTTGGAGCGACCCGTTTGTAGGAAAACTCATATTCGTCCGCGTATACACCGGCTGCCTCAAAAAGGGCATGACTGTGTATAATCCGCGCTCACGCAAATCCGAGCGCATCTCCCGCCTGCTTATCATCAAGGCCGACAAGCGCGACGATATTGAAGAAGCATACAGCGGCTCGATATGCGCCATAATCGGCGCCAAGGACATCGTGACGGGCGACACTCTGTGCGACCGCGACCACGAAGTTCGCCTCGAGCCCCCGACATTCCCAGATACGGTTATCTCGATGAGTATTGAGCCCAAGAGTAAAGCCGACCAGGAAAAGTTGTCCATTGCTTTGCAGCGCTTGGCTGAGGAGGACCCGACATTCGTCGTTAAGAGCGACTCCGAAACGGGGCAGACCCTCATTTCCGGCATGGGCGAACTCCACCTCGAAATTATCCGCGACCGACTCTTCCGCGAGTTCAAGGTCGAGGCCGATTCCGGCAAGCCGCAGATCGCCTACCGCGAAACCATTACCAAGAAGGCGCACGGCGTTGGCAAGTTCGTCCGCCAGTCCGGCGGTCGCGGTCAGTACGGTCACGCCGAAATTGACATCGAGCCTCTCGAAAAGGGCAAGCACTACGAATTTGTCAACGCAATTGTTGGCGGCGTAATCCCCAAGGAATACATAAAGCCGACGGAAGACGGAATAAAAGAAGCTATGCTCAACGGCGTTGTCGCGGGCTATCCCGTAGTCGACGTAAAAGTGACGCTCGTATTTGGTTCATTCCACGAAGTTGACTCTTCCGAAATGGCGTTTAAGATGGCGGGCATATTTGCGTTCAAAGACGCTATGAAAAATGCAGGCCCGATACTCTTGGAGCCGATAATGAAGGTAGAAGTGACAACCCCCGACGAATATCAGGGCGACATCATGGGCGATATCAACCGCCGCCGCGGACAAATCCAAGGCATGGAGACGAAGGGCAACCTTTGCCATATCAAGGCGTTTATACCGCTGGAAACGATGTTCGGGTATGCGACGGATATACGCTCGCTCTCGAGCGGCCGCGCGTCGTATTCGATGGAGCCGAGCCACTTCGAGCAGGTTCCCAACAACGTCCTCAAACAGGTACAGGAAGGCGCAGCCCGCAAGGTTGCAAGATCGTAACATTTAAACAACGAAAGTAAAATGGCTACTCAGAGAATTAGAATAAAGCTCAAGGGCTACGATTTTCGCACAATAGACCAAAGCGCGAACGACATCGTCGAAACAGCGAAGCGCACAGGCGCGCGCGTTTCCGGGCCCGTTCCGCTCCCGACGAAAATTGAGAAATACTCAGTAAATCGTTCCGTGCATGTTGACAAAAAGAGCATGGAACAATTTGAACTGCGCACGCACAAGCGTCTGATTGATATAGTCGATCCCACCGTCAATACGGTGGACGAGCTCAAAAAGCTCAATCTGCCTTCGGGCGTCGACATCACAATTAACGTGTAGTGTCCGATTTTTCGGGGTTAGGGAGAAAAAACTCCCTCTCCGAAAACTTTTTATTCTTGCAAAATAAATAAAGAGGGTAAACTTCTTAAAAAAATTTCCACTTGGATATTATTTTTTAAAGCAGGAATTTTTAAAAAAGCGCAACGGGTTGCGCAGCGTGAAATAAAAAAGACCGCAAAAAAATCCGACCGCGGGAGCGGCAATAGCCGCCGCCGCAGTGACATAAGCAAATTTTAGGGCGCAAATTTTTTGAAGCATCGCCGACCGCAAAAAAGCGGCTCAACCGGAGAGAACCAAAAAGTTTGCGCGAAATTTGTCTTTTTTTCAAAAATATCAAAAATTTATATTGACTCGATGTCCCGATAGGGCATTATCGCAACTCTTTACAAATTTTTTAATCAACATAAACAACTAAAGCAGGTATGGGTCGCTCTGTTGTCTGAAGTTCAACTCGACGGCGAACAGCAGCCTCCAACGGAATTGATTCCGCCTGCCGCTTAGCAAAATGAGCCAAATCATAATAGGTAAAAAACTGGGCATGACCCAGGTGTACGACGGAGCAAACACTCTCGTCCCCGTGACTGTGATAGAGGCAGGTCCATGCCCGGTCACGCAGATAAAAACAGCCCAGAGCGACGGCTACGAAGCCGTACAGATCGGCTTCGGAGCGCAAAAGACACAGCGCATGTCCAAACCCGAGCTCGGGCACCTCAAAAAAGCGGGTGCCGAACCCCTCCGCAAGCTTGCAGAATTTCGCGTTGAAAACGCTTCCGAATTTAAGCTCGGCGATGTCATCACCGTTGCGAAATTCTCGGAAGGCCAGATGGTCGACATTATTGGTACGACCAAGGGCCGCGGCTTCCAGGGTGTAATGAAGCGCTACAACTTCGACGGACAGCCCCAGACGCACGGCCACATGATGCACCGTCGTCCCGGTTCCGTTGGCTGCCGCCAGACTCCCGGCCACGTTTACAAGGGCCGCAAGATGCCTGGCCACATGGGTCAGGTTCGCCGCACGACCCAAAACCACCCGATTGTCAAGATTCTCGAAGACAAAAATATTCTTTTAATCAAGGGCAGCATTCCCGGCGCAAAAGGCGATATCGTAATCGTCCGTCCCGCCAAGAAAGCCAAGAAAGCATAAGGAGCCGCGCACATGAAACTCAAAGTTTATACAAAAGACGGTTCGAATTTTACAGAACAGGAATTTGAAAACATTCCGCAGTTTGAAGGCGACAAAGGGCTCTTCGCGCTAAAAGAAACGCTCGTAGCGTATCAGGCGAACGCGCGCCAGGGCAACGCTTCCACTCTCGACTACGGCCACGTTAGCGGAACTTGCCGCAAGCCTTTCAAGCAAAAGGGCGGCGGTCGCTCCCGTCACGGCACTATGAAAAGCCCGATACACCGCGGCGGCGCCGTCGTGTTCGGTCCCAAGCCGCGCGACTGGTCGAAGAAAATCAACCGCAAGGTGAAGCTGCTCGCATTCAGAAGGGCTCTATTCGACAAATGTGTCGAAAACGGAATTTCCGTAATTGAAGAATTCGATGCTCCCGAATCAAAGACTAAGGCGGTCAACGCAATCCTTTCCAAAATACAGCCGAAAGGCAAATTGCTGCTGATTGACGATGTGTTTGCCGACAAGTTTGTTCTTGCCAGCCGCAACATCGCCCGCGTCAACTTCTGCGAAACAGCCTCGCTCAGCGCGATGGAACTCGTGCAGTTCGACAACATAATCGTATCCCGCAAGGGGCTTGACACCGTTCTCGCCCGCGCAAACAAGGAGGCGTAAAAAATGATTAACTCGGAAAATATTTTAAAAGGCTTCCGCGTCACCGAAAAGGCCGCGAACCTGCAAGTCGGCAACAAATACACTTTCGTCGTAGCCGAATCCGCAAGCGCGGTCGCGATAGGAAAGGCCGTTGAAAAAACCTTCAACGTCAAGGTCGAAAGCGTAAACACCATGAACGTCAAGGGCAAAGTAAAGGTTTCCCGCATGAGCAGGAACAACCCCGGCGTAAAGGGCAAAATGAAAAAGGCGATTGTCACCCTCAAGAAGGGCGACACCATTCAGATCGCGTAAGCAGGGAGAATCCTAAAATGGCTATTATAAAAAGAAGACCTTTGACTCCGGCGCAGAGATTTCTCGAACTCAGCCGCAATGAAGTCGACAACAAGCGTCCTGAACGCGCGTTGACCGAAAGCAAGCACCGCGCAAAAGGGCGCAACTGCTACGGCCGCGTCACTTCGCGCCGCCGCGGCGGCGGGCACAAGCGCCTTTACCGCATAATCGACTTTAAGCGCGACATAATCGACGTCCCCGCGACCGTAATGGCGATCGAGTATGACCCGTACCGCACGGCGTACATTGCTCTCGTCCAATACGAGAACGGCGAAAAGCGCTACATAATCGCCCCCGACGGACTCAAAAAAGGCGACTCAATCCTCACAACCGGCAAGCGCCAGAGCGAATTTCCGGTCGGACTCTGCCTGCCGCTTAAACTGATCCCCCCGGCGATGAGAATCCACTCCGTGGAAATGCAGCCCGGCAAGGGCGCGCAAATAGCCCGCGGCGCGGGTGTAGGCGCACAGCTCGTCGGCGTTGAAGGTGAGCTTGCGACAGTCAAAATGCCCAGCGGAGAAGTCCGCATAATCAACGCGAACTGCCGCGCGGTAATTGGGGTAGTAAGCAACACTGAACACCGCAACCAGAGCCTCGGAAAGGCCGGCCGCAACCGCTGGATGGGCAAACGCCCGAGAGTAAGAGGTGTAGTGATGAACCCTGTCGACCACCCGATGGGCGGTGGCGAAGGCCGCACTTCCGGTGGCGGACATCCTGTTTCGCCTTGGGGACAGCTCGCGAAGGGCTACCCGACGCGCATCAAGAGCAAGCCGTCCAACTCGATGATCCTCATACGCCGCAACGGCAAAAAATTTAAGAAGTAATTCGAAGGAGCAGATAAATGTCACGTTCAATTAAAAAAGGTCCGTTTGTAGATCCGAGTCTCCAAGATAAAATCGACGAAGCGCAGAAGACGAACTCCCGCAAGCCAATACAGACTTGGTCGAGGCGTTCGGTAATCACTCCCGACTTCATCGGCTTGAACTTCAACGTCCACAATGGCAGAAAATTTGTAGCTGTCTATGTCACCGAAAACATGGTCGGCCACAAGCTCGGCGAATTCTCGCCCACACGCCTCTTTAAGGGACATCAACCGCACACAAAGAAGGCTACGATGTAATATGGCGTTCTTCGGCAGAGGCATTTTTGTTTTCGCGGCTGTTATTGCCGCGCTGCAAACTGCTTCGGCCGCAGGTCCCGACTGGTCGCTCGCGGGGTACTCGAACATTCCTTCGACAGTCCGCGAAATTAAGACCGAAGGCGACGCCGTTCTGATAAAAATAAATACGGGCTCCATGAGCGGCTTGGCGATAGGTTCCGTCTGCTACGTTTACAGAAGCGACGCATTTATAACCCAAGCCGTGGTGGTCGAAGCGAAAAGAGACGTTTCGGTGGCCAAAGTCCTTTCAGACGAGGCGGTCTTGTCCGGAGACAAAGTTTACATTAAAAGACAACCCGATTTACAATAGGAAACAATTATGGAAGTTAAGTCTTTAACAAAGTTTGCGCGCATGTCCGATAAAAAAGTGCGCGAAATAGCACGGGAAGTTCAGGGGCTGAATGCCGCCGAAGCTTTGGAAATATTGAAGCTCGTGCCACGCAAAAGCGCGCGTTTGGTCGCCAAGACTCTCGCAAGCGCGATTGCGAATGCCGAAAACAACAACGGCCTTGCGGCCGCCAACTTGAAAATCAAGAGTGCGATTGTCAACCAAGGCGTTGCATTTAGGCGTTTCCGCCCTGTGGCGCGCGGCTCCGCGCACCCCATCAGGAAAAGAACAAGCCATATCTTGATTATCCTCAGCGACGAAAAATAATTTAAAATAGGCAACAATATGGGTCAGAAAGTAAATCCTAAAGGTTTTCGTCTCGCGGTTCGCCGCGATTGGGAATCGCGCTGGTTCGCAGGCAAGGGCGACTACGCCGAAGCCGTCAACGAAGACTACCGCATACGCGAATTCCTCAACAAAAAGCTGAAGGCTGCAAGCGTCCCGCGCATATTCATCGAACGCGCCGGACAGCGCATACGCGTTAAAATCTATACAGCCCGCCCCGGCGTGGTAATCGGACAGAAGGGATCCGCTCTCGAAACACTCAAGGCCGATTTGGCAAAATTCCTCGGCAAAGACGTGCTCGTCGACATTCAAGAAATCAAGAAGCCCGACCTCGTTGCGTATCTCGTGGCAGAGAGCGTGGCTTTGCAGCTTGAGCGCCGCGTGTCGTTCCGCCGCGCAATTAAAAAGGCCATTTCCAGCTGCATGTCCGCAGGCGCCGACGGCGTGAAACTGCAAGTTTCTGGACGTCTCGGCGGCGCAGAAATCGCGCGCACCGAATGGCAGAGAAAGGGTCGCATACCCTTGCACACCCTCCGCGAAAACATCGACTACGGCTTCACCGAAGCGAATACCGTTTACGGCAAAATCGGCGTAAAATGCTGGCTCTGCCTCAAATCGGAGGACAACATCTAATCTTAGCGAAATCACACCATGGCTAATATTCTTCCAGCAAAAACAAAGTACCGCAAGGTTCACAAGGGCCGCAACCGCGGCATGGCCAAGGGCGGCGACACCATCGCTTTCGGCGATTTCGCAATCCAGGCGACCGAACGCGGCAAATGCTCGTCCGCGCAGCTCGAAGCAGCGCGCGTTGCAATCAACAGGCACTTTAAGCGCCGCGGCAAAGTATGGATGCGCGTATTCCCCCAGAAGAGCGTCACTAAGAAGCCCGCTGAAACCCGTATGGGTAAGGGTAAAGGCGCTGTCGAATTCTGGTGCGCGGTTATCAAGCCCGGCACAATACTATTCGAAGCCTCCGGCGTTCCCGCTTCAATGGCACGCGAAGCCATGAGGCTCGCCGACGGAAAGCTTCCCTTCAAATGCAAGTTTATCGTACGCGAAGGCGTCGAAATTCTATAAGGAGATTTGACACAGATGAAAGCCAAAGAAATCAGAGAACTTTCCCCCGAAGAACAGGCGAAAAAACTCCGCGACATGCGCGACGAACTGTTGAATCTCAACATACGCAAAGGCACGGGACAGGTCGAAAACACAGCGCGCATAAGGCAGCTCCGCCGCGACATCGCCCGTTTTGAAACCGTCAAGACACAGAAGTAAAGGCTAAAAAATGTCCGAAAAATCAAGACAGTCACGCAAAACCATCGTGGGCGTCGTAACGTCGCTCTCGGGTGAAAAGAGCATAAAACTCACATATTTTTACAAGGTTCCGCATCCCCTTTACGGCAAAGAAATCCGCCGCAAGACGGTAATTCATTGCCACGACGAAAAAGGCGAATGCGCCCTCGGAGACAAAGTAGAGGTCATGGAAACGCGTCCCCTCAGCAAGCTCAAGAGATTCCGCGTCATCCGCATCGTCGAAAAGGCTCCCGTAGTAAACGCTGAATAAGGAGGTCTCGATCATGATACAGATGCAAACAAAGCTTGTAGTCGCCGACAACACCGGCGCAAAAGAAGTTTCCATGATACGCCGCCTCGGCCAGCGCACGAGAATCGCACATGTCGGCGATGTAATCGTTGTCGCGGTAAAGTCGTCGACTCCCGACGCCGCCGTCAAAAAGGGCACGGTCGCGAAAGCGGTTGTCGTCAGGACAAAGGCTCCGATACGCCGCAGCGACGGCTCGTATCTGCGCTTCGACTCCAACGCGGTCGTAATTCTCGACGGCTCGGGCAATCCGAAGGGCACGCGCATTTTCGGCCCTGTCGCCCGCGAATTGCGCTCCAAAAATTTCATGAAAATAATTTCCCTCGCACCGGAGGTACTCTAATATGAAGCAGTCAGTCAAAAAAGGCGAAGAGGTGGTCGTAATTTCCGGTTCGGCCAAAGGAAAGCGTGGCAAGGTCCTGGCGGTTATGCCGTCCAAGGGGCGCGTCATCGTGGAAGGCGTAAATATCCGCAAGTTCCATGAGCGCAAGAGCCAGAAAAATCCCGACGGAGCCATCGTCGAACGCGAGGCATCTATTCACATTTCAAACGTAATGTCGGCCGGGCGCTACGACTCCAAAAAGTCAAAGGCGTAAGCGGAGACTAAATAAATAACAACAATGAGCATTCCAGCACTTAAAAAAATATATCAGGAAAAGGTCGTTCCCGAACTTAAAAAGAATCTCGGAATCGACAATCCCCATCTGGTGCCCAACCTCGAAAAAATCGTCGTAAGCTCCGGCATACGCAGCGAAATGCCGAAGGAATGGGTTCAGGAAGTAGTCAAGGAGGTCGCCAAGATTACGGGACAGCAGCCCGTCGTCACGAAGGCCAGCAAGAGCATCGCGAATTTCAAACTTCGCGAAGGCCAGCCCAACGGCGTTAAGGTCACTCTCCGCGGCGCCAATATGTGGGACTTCCTCTACAAATTTATATCCGTGGTTCTCCCCTCCATCCGCGACTTCCGCGGCGTGCCGACTAAATTGGACGGCGCAGGCAACTACAACTATGGCATTGCAGACCACACGATTTTCCCCGAAGTGACAGTCGATCCGGGCCGCAAGAACATCGGTATGGACATCACTATCGTGACGACCGCTTCCGACGACAACTCGGGCAGGGAACTGCTCAAACTTCTCGGCATGCCCTTCCGCAAACCGACGACGACCGCCAACACGAAAAAATAAATTACCATGGCTAAAAAATCATCGATACAACGCAATTTAAAGCGTCAAAAATTAGTTGAGAAATACGCAGCCAAAAAGGCGGAACTCAAAAAAGTGCTCGCCGATCCCAGCGTATCCGACGAAGAATTCTTTGCCGCACAGCGCAAACTTTGCAGCATTCCGCGCAACGCGTCCAAAATCCGCATCCGCAACCGCTGCTCTATAACAGGTCGCCCGCGCGGTTTTATCCGCAAGTTTGGCCTATCACGCATCACCTTCCGCGAACTCGCCCTCGATGGCAAGCTTCCCGGTGTCACCAAATCCTCCTGGTAAGGCGAAAGGAACATTATTATGGCTACTCACGATAGCATCGGAGACTTTCTCACCATTATCCGCAACGCCAGCAAGGCCGGAAAAGAATCCTGCAAGGCTCAGTACTCCAAATTGCGCGAAGGCATTGCCTCGATTTTGAAGGACGAAGGCTACATCGCATCCTATGAAGTGACAGGCGAAAAGGCGGAGAAATCCATCAACATCGTTTTGAAATATGTCGGCGGCGTCCCCGCTTTGACAAACATCAGCCGCGTCAGCACTCCCGGCTGCCGCACTTATTTCCAATATCGCGAAATCCCCAGAGTTCTCAATGGCATGGGCATTTCAATCCTCACGACTTCCAAGGGCATTCTCAAAGATTCTGAATGCCGCGCTAAGAAAGTCGGCGGAGAATTAATCTGCAAAGTCTGGTAAGGAGGCGTCATGAGCAGAATAGGTAAACTCCCTGTTAAAATTCCATCAGGCGTTAAGGCGTCCGTTGCTGACAACTGTGTCAGCGTCGAAGGCCCCAAGGGCAAAGTCGCCCACTCTTTTGACAAAAACGCCATAAAAATAGTACTTGAAGGCGATGAAATCCGCGTAAGCCCGACTACCGACTCGCGTTTCTCAGACGCAATGTTCGGCACGGCAAGAAGCATTATCGCAGGAATGGTAAAAGGCGCCGCTGAGGGCTTTTCGAAGGTTCTCGAAATCAAGGGCGTCGGCTTTAAGGCCGACCTCAAAGGAAAGACGCTGACTCTCGCTCTCGGATATGCGCATCCGTGCATTCTCGAAGTTCCGGACGGCATAACCATCGTCATCGGCGAAACTAACGACAAAAACCCGCTCTTAACCGTTTCGGGAGCTGACAAACAGCTCGTGGGCCAGGTTTCGGCAAACATAAAGCGCTTCTATCCCGTTGAACCCTACAAGGGCAAAGGCGTCAGAATCCACGGAGAATACGTCCGCCGCAAGGAGGGCAAGAAAACCGCGTAGTCGCGCGGCTCTGAAAGGTTATAGATATGAAAGTTTTGAAGAAAAAACAACTTGCACAAAAACGCCGCTGGCGCGTCCGCAACAAGGTTTCCGGCACTCCGGAGCGCCCCAGGCTCTCCGTATGCTTCTCGAACAAGCATATATACGCGCAGTGCATAGACGACACTGTCGGAAAGACTGTCGTCGCCCTTTGCACGACTTCAAAGGAACTCAACGGCGAGAAAATTCTCCCCAATGTCGCGGGAGCGCAGGCGCTCGGCGCGAAATTCGGAGACAAACTCAAGGCGGCAGGCGTTTCCGCAGTGGTATTCGACAGAGGCTCGCGCACTTATCATGGCTGCGTAAAGAGCTTTGCCGACGCTGTCCGCGCCGCGGGTATAAACTTCTAACACGTTTAAATAATGAGCAGAGAATTTAAAAATAAAAAATCCGAAGCAGAAAAAGACGCGGGGCCGGAGCTTATCGAAAAAGTCGTGCACATCAACCGTTGCGCGAAAGTCGTAAAAGGCGGCCGCCGCTTTACATTCTCGGCGCTTGTCGTTCTCGGCGACGGCGCTGGAAAAATCGGACTCGGCTATGGCAAGGCGAAGGAAGTTCCGGATGCAATCAAAAAAGCGTCCGACAGAGCTCGCAAATGCATGAAGACAATCAGCCTCAAAGACACGACCATTCCGCACGAAGTGGTTGGCGAATTTGATGGCGGCATTGTAATGCTCCGCCCTGCAAGCCTTGGTACTGGTGTCATCGCCGGCGGCGGTGTCCGCGCGGTGCTTGAAGCAGTTGGCGTCAAGGACGTTCTCAGCAAATCGCTTGGCTCGAACAACGATATGGCTATGGTCAATGCGACTCTCAATGCCCTCTATCGCCTCCGCACGGCTGAAACTATCAATTCCCTAAGGGGCAAATAAGTTCTGATTATGAAACTCCACAATCTTTCAAATCCCAAGGGCGCAAAGCACGCCCACAAGCGTCTCGGCTGCGGCGTTGGCAGCGGACACGGCAAAACCTCGGGCAGGGGCGAAAAGGGCGCGAAGGCGCGTTCCGGCGGCCACGTCAGGCCCGGTTTTGAAGGCGGTCAGATGCCGCTTTACCGCAAGCTCCCGCAGAGAGGCTTCAACAACTATAAATTTACCACGGAATACTCTGTCGTAAATGTAGGCGCTCTCGAAAATCTCGGGCTTGAAGAAGTCACGCGCGACTCCCTCGTAATTGCGGGGCTCGTACGCGCTTCGGATCCGCTCGTTAAGATTCTCGGAAACGGCAAGCTCACAAAAAAGGTTGTCGTAAAAGCCGACAAATTCTCAAAGAGTGCCGTCGAAAAGATTGAAGCTGCAGGCGGCAAGGCAGTCCTAAATTCGGCCGCGGAATAATCCGCAGACTAAAAACGCAAGGGTATAATACAGGGAAGTCATGTTTAGCGCTTTCACAAATTGCTTTAAAATTCCGGAACTGCGTCAAAGAATAATTTTGACGCTCGGACTAATTTTTATCGCTCGAGTGGGAGCAGGCATTCCCCTCCCGGGAATCGACCCGGCACCGCTCCAAGCTTACTATGCGTCGTCCTCGTCGGACGGCGGCGGCTTGGCGGGGCTGTATAACATGTTCACTGGTGGTGCTATGGTAAACGGTGCGGTATTCGCGCTTGGAATAATGCCTTACATCAGTGCTTCGATTATCCTTCAACTTATGGGCGCTGTAATGCCGAGCCTCGCCAGACTAATGCAGGAAGGCGACTCGGGCAGACAGAAAATCGCCCAATATACCCGTTATCTCACAATCGCAATCGCCCTAATTCAGGGTACGATGATAACATACGCCCTCGTTTACAGCCCTGAGACCATGTTCCAAGGCTTCGATAAAGGGCAATTCGGCAATATTATAATCGCCGGGAACATACCGGTATTTTTCATTGTAAGCGTAATATTGCTAACAACCGGCTGTATGATTCTAACGTGGCTGGGCGAGCAGATTACCCAGAGGGGTATCGGAAACGGCGTCTCGATTATCATTACCGTCGGCATTATAGACTCCTTGCCCGGAGCGGTAGCGCAAGCGTACCAGCTTGTTTTCAACCGCGCAGTCGGCGCCGAAAGCGCTTCCATGGGCGTTCCGCAAGCTGTATTGATGCTCGCCTTCCTCTGCATTGTTACTGCGGGTATCATTATGATTTTGCAGGCGGTCAGAAAAGTCCCTGTGCAGTATGCAAAGAGGGTTGTCGGCAGAAAAATCATGGGTGGCCAAAGCTCTTATCTGCCGCTTAAAGTCAACTATGCGGGCGTTATGCCAATCATCTTCGCTTCCGCCCTCCTGCTTTTCCCCCAACAAATTTTCGGGCAGTTTAGCATAGGCTGGTACAATGTAATTTACGGCTCGCTGATTTTTGCGTTCAGCTATTTCTGGGTTTCAATAATGTTTAAGCCCCTCCAAATATCCGACGAACTCAAACGCAACGGCGGATATATCCCAGGTGTCCGCCCAGGCGAGCCCACTGCGCGTTTCCTCGATTATGTAATGACCCGCCTGACTTTTGCGGGCGCGCTGTTCCTCGTAATCATCGCGGTAATTCCCAATCTTTTGATGTCGTACCTCGGCATTCCTCCGAAAATCGCAAACTTCTTTGGCGGTACAGGTGCGCTCATCGCTGTCGGCGTGTCTCTCGACACAATGAGGCAAGTCGAAACTTATCTATTACAACGCCACTATGACGGCTTCCTCAAGAAGGGGCGCATCCGCGGCCGCAGTGTCGGCCAGACTCGCCAAATCCTCGATACGAGCGAAATCAAAAACCTTTGGGCCCTATGGACGCCCCTGTTGATAATATTTTTCATCGGGCTTGCGGCATGGGTCATTCGCAAATGGGCCTAAGTCCGAAAGGGCTTGGGGAGCCAGTTGCAAATTTGTTCTTTAAAATAATCCGGCAAAAAGTCATCGCGCTATGATACCTATTAAATCCGAAAGAGACTTGCGGGTTATGCGCAAGTCTTGCGAGATAGCGGCGACGGTTCTCGACAAAATATCGAAGCTTGCCGTCGCGGGAGTATCCACTTGGGACTTAAACGAAGCCGCAAAACGGCTGATGGATCAATACCATTGCCGCAGCGCTTCGTATAAATACAAATGCGGATCTCTAAAATATCCTTGTCATGTTTGCATATCCGTAAACGACCAGGTCATTCACGGAATCGCCTCGAAAGACGTGATTCTGAAAGACTCGGACATAGTAAGCATAGACTGCGCGACGATTTACCAGGGGTTCGTCGGCGACAACACCCGCACTGTTTATATAGGGGAACCTTCCCCCGATGTGCGGAAGCTCGTTGAAGCGACCGCCGAATCTCTGAGACTGGGAATTGATATGGCGCGCCCCGGAAACCGCGTGGGCGACATATCTGCGGCGATACAAAAATACGTTGAATCGCTCGGCTTTGGCGTCGTGAGAGAGTTCACGGGGCATGGAGTCGGCAGAAACATGCACGAAGAACCCGAAGTTCCGAACTACGGACGCGCGGGTACTGGACCGCTCTTGCGGCCGGGCATGACTCTTGCGATAGAACCCATGATAACAATGGGCAATCCCGAAATATTTGTCGGAGACGACGGCTGGACGGTTTATACAGCCGATGAAAAACCGAGCTGCCATATTGAACATACGGTGCTCGTTACGGAATCGGATCCCGAGATCCTGACCCTACCGGCTTCGGAATAGCTTCCGCCGCCGCGGGCTTGATTGCTTTTCGGGGAGAATTGTTATTTTTTGAAAAACCGACAAAAAAAACTTTTCAAATAAAAAAAAATATTCATTATTTAACGTCTTTTTAAACAACGGAAAAAATATGCCAAGATTACTCGGAGTAGATATTCCCAACAACAAGCGCGTAGAATACGCGCTCAGATACATATATGGTATCGGTCCGACGCGCTCTAAGCTCATCTGCGAAGAATGCTCAATTCCCGAATCCATGCGCGCCAACGAACTCACGGAGGAGCATATCAACAAGATTATGAATGCAATCGCCAAGCACCAGTTTAAGGTGGAGGGCGATCTTCGCCGCGAAGTGGTAAGCAATCTAAAGCGCCTCGCCGCAATAAAATCATACCGCGGCTTGCGCCATGCCAAGGGATTGCCTGTGCGCGGACAGAGAACCAGCACGAATGCCCGTACACGCAAGGGCGCGCGCAAAACCGTAGGTGTCGTAACCAAGAAGTAAGGACATTTAAATGAGCGAAGAACAAAAGAAACAAGAAGCGGCGGAAGCCGTAGAAAACAAAGTCGCCGCCCAGCCGGAAGCCGTTGCCGAAGCCAAGCCTTCCCAGCCAACCGCCTCCGACCTCCTCTCCGAAGATGTCGGAGAAATTAAAGTTCGCAAGGCTAAGGGCAGCAAAAACGTCTATTCCGGCGTCTGCCACATCAATGCAACTTTCAACAATACGAAAGTCTCTTTTACCGACCCCGCCGGCAATGTCATTAGCTGGTCGAGCGCAGGAAAAATGAGCTTCCGCGGCTCCCGCAAGAGCACCGCTTATGCGGCGCAAGTCGTCACACAGGACGCCGGCAAAGTCGCAATGAGCCACGGTATGAAAGAAGTGGCTGTCAGCGTAAAGGGCCCCGGAATGGGCCGCGACTCCGCAATACGTTCCCTCCAAGCGCTCGGGTTCATCGTAACGTCCATCGAAGACGTCACCCCCGTTCCGCACAACGGTTGCCGCGCACCAAAACGCCGCCGCGTATAATTTATTACAAATAGGAGAATTTAGAAATGTCTCGTTATACAGGACCGACAACTAAAATCAATCGCCGCTTCGGAATGGCTCTCTTCCCCGAAAATAAGGCGATGCAAAAGAAACCTTACATTCCCGGACAACACGGCCCGCATCTTCGCAGGCGCGTCACCGACTATTCGATGGGCCTCAATGAAAAGCAGAAGTTGCGCTTCATGTTCGGCCTGAGCGAAAAGCAGTTCCGCCTTACTTTTGAACGCGCCAAGAAAGTGCGCGGCGTCACTGGCGAAATATTTATGCAGATGCTTGAAACGCGCCTCGACAACGTGATTTACTCGCTCGGCTTTGCCCGCACACGCAAGGCTGCCCGCCAGTTTGTCACCCACGGGCATGTTCAGGTCAACGGCAAAAAAGTCGATATCGCAAGCTACGCATGCAAGCCCGGCGACGTCGTAGAAGTGCGCGACCGCACTTCCTCCCGCCAGCTCGCCCAGCGCGCGCTCGACGAATCGCAGCTCCGCCCGACTCCCGCTTGGATTGAAAGAGTTGAGGACGCCTTCCGCGGCACAATCAGCCGCTTGCCCATCCGCGACGAAATGGATAAGACGATAAACGACCAGCTCATCGTCGAATTCTACTCTCGCTAATCATCAACTTCAAAAAACGGAGAAAGCAATGGCCAAACGCCTCGGAAAATTTGAACTCCCCAAGCGTCTTGTAAAAGACGAAGGGAGCGCAACAAGCACTTATGCAAAGTATGTGGCAGAGCCCTTTGAAACGGGTTTCGGCCACACCGTCGGCAATGCGCTCAGACGCGTATTGCTAAGCTCCATCGAAGGTGCGGCGATTAGCTCGATTCGCATCGAAGGTGTCGATCACGAGTTCCAGAGCATCGACGGCGTTGTAGAGGACGTCACAGACATCGTCCTCAATCTGAAAAAGATTAAAATTAAAAGCTCCCTGCGCGAAAATAAGCGCCTAATGATTGACGTCGACAAGCAGGGGACTGTCACTGCCGCCGATATTCAGCCCGATGCCGACATTCAGATTGTCAATCCCGAACAGGTAATCTGCACGCTCGACACAAAGCGCAGATTCGTGGCGGAAGTCGAAATATCGTGCGGCCGCGGCTGGCGCCCGGCTGACGAAAACAAGTATGAGGACCAGCCGATAGGGGTCATTGCGATAGACTCGCTTTTCAGCCCTATTGAGCTCGTAAAATACTCGGTCGACGCCACGCGCGTTGGCCAAATGACCGATTTTGACAAACTCACCCTCGAGATCTGGACCGACGGCAGAATTACTCCTGACGAAGCCTTGAAGGACGCTGCTGTAATCTTAAAGCACCATATTGATGTGTTCGACAAGGTTAACGATCAGGAAATCGAATTCGAGACGGTCGGCAAAGAGGTAAGCGAAGAGCAAAATAGGCTTAGGAAGCTCCTCAATATGAGCGTCAATGAAATCGAACTCTCCGTTCGCGCAGCAAACTGCCTCAACAACGCCAACATCACAACTGTCGGCGAATTGGCTATGAAATCGGAACAGGAAATGCTGAAATACCGCAACTTCGGCAAAAAATCCCTCAACGAAATCAAGGGCAAGCTCGAACAGCTCGGTCTGTCGCTCGGCATGAAAATCGACGAGCGCCTCATCGACTCCACAAATCTATAATTTTAAGACAGAAAATTAATTCAAATGCGTCACCTTAAACACAGACACCAGTTGGGCGTTAAAAAAGAGCACCGCCAAGCGATAATGGCGTCGCTTTCAGCGGCTCTCTTCCGCCACGATAGAATTCAGACAACTCTCGGCTACGCTAAAGCGTTGCGTCCCTTTGCCGAAAAGATAATCACTTTGGCCAAGAAGGCTGCCGCCACTGACGATACTGCCAAGAAGCTCCACTTCCGCCGCCTTGCGCTCGCGAAAGTCCGCGACGAAAGCGCCGTGCACTTCCTCTTCGCCGACAAGGTTCAAAAATTCCTCAAACGCAATGGCGGTTACACCCGCATTTACAAGCTTGTACCGCGCGTCGGAGACGCCGCCAATATGGCGATAATCGAGCTCATCGAAGCTGACGACGAAGGTTATAAGAAGCAAAAGGCTCCTGCCAAGAAGGCTGCCAAGAAAAAGACAGCTAAAAAAGCTGCCGCCAAAAAGACGGAAGGCGAAAAGCCCGAAGCGGCTGCTGAAGCCCCCGCTGAAGCACAGTCGACAGAAGCTGCCGAAAAGAAGGAATAAGAGTTCTTTGCAAATCTGAACTGTTTTGCAACGCGCCCTCGCTCTAAACGGGCGCGTTTGCGTTTTTTTTTCAAACTATGGGTTTATCGGCTTTTTTCGCGTTCGCAATTACTGCGGCACTCGTTGCCGCGGGAGCGGGCGCATGGATTCACACAAAAAGCCGCAAACACACAAAGGAACTCCTCGCAAAATCGTCGACTTTCCATTGCCTGCGCTGCGATTGCGTCTATACTTCGTCTGCATCGGATCTAACTGCTGTTTGTCCCAAATGCGGATATAAAAACACTAAGTTGAAATTTTAACCACACTGCAATACCACTAAAAACGCCAACATTAAATTAAATATAAGGCACGCGTATGACACAAAAAATAGTAGTTTTAGATTTCGGTTCGCAATATACGCAGGTCATTGCCCGCCGTATACGCGAGTGCAGCGTCTATTCGGAAATATTGCCTTTCAACACAAAGGCCTCCATACTAAAAAAACAGAATATTAGCGGAATTATTCTGTCGGGCGGGCCGGCGAGCGTCCTATCGAAAGGTTCTCCGAGGCCAGATCCCAAAATCTTCGAGCTTGGAGTCCCGGTATTGGGGATATGCTACGGTTTGCAGCTAATGGGCAAAATGCTCGGCGGACAAATAGTCTCAAGCAAACAGCGCGAGTACGGCTTTGGAACCCTCTCATTTGAAGGCGGCGGAAAGCTCCTCGACGGCATTGCGTCCCCCATTCAGGTCTGGAACTCCCACGGCGATAGGATTGAAAAGCTCCCGAAGGGCTTTAAGGCTATCGGCACGACCGAAAACTCGGCATACGCGCTCATTGAAGACGAAAGCAGGCGCTTCTATGGCATGCAGTTCCATCCGGAAGTCGTCCATACTCCACGCGGCATAGAAATAATTAAAAATTTCCTATATAAAATCTGCGGCTGCACAGGCGACTGGAAAATGTCGGACTATGTCGAAAGGTCTGTCGAAAATATCCGCAGGCAGGTCGGCGATAAGAAAGTTATTCTCGGCCTCAGCGGCGGCGTTGACTCGTCGGTTGCGGCGGCACTCATTCACAGGGCTATCGGCGACCAACTCACTTGCGTTTTTGTCGATAACGGACTGCTGCGCAAAGACGAGCGCGTGAAAGTGGAAAAGCTCTTTAAGGACAACTTTAAAATGCGCATGAAAACAGTGCGCGCCGAAAAGTTATTCCTCCAACGCCTCGCCGGTGTCAAAGACCCCGAGAGAAAGCGCAAAATTATTGGAAAGACTTTTGTCGAAGTGTTCGATAAAACTGTAAAATCCATAGGCCAAGTAGATTTCCTCGCCCAAGGTACCCTCTATCCGGACGTTATCGAAAGCGTCCCGATTGCTGGAAATCCCGCGTCGCTTATTAAAAGCCACCACAATGTCGGCGGGCTACCTAAGCACATGAAGCTTAAATTGCTCGAACCCTTGCGCGAACTCTTTAAAGACGAGGTGCGCGCGCTCGGCGCCGAGCTGGGGCTTGCCCACGAAGTCCTTTGGCGCCACCCGTTCCCGGGACCGGGTCTCGGCGTGCGCGTTGTGGGCGACATTACCAAAAAGCGCCTTGATGTTCTCCGCGAGGCCGATGCCGTGCTTATGGAGGAAATGCGCTCAAGCGGATATTATGACAAGGTTTGGCAGGCTTTCGCCGTATTCCTGCCCGTCAAAACGGTTGGAGTCATGGGCGACGAACGCACTTACGACAACGTTATTGCCCTAAGAATTGTAGAAAGCCAGGACGCAATGACTGCCGACTGGGCGCATATTCCGCATGAACTGTTGGCTAAGATATCAAACCGTATAATAAACGAAGTAAAGGGCGTCAACAGGGTGTGCCTTGACATTTCCTCGAAGCCGCCGGCTACTATCGAGTGGGAATAATTTTTGATATTTGCGGCTAAAATTGGGCAATCCGCCGCAATTTTCAAAACGCGCGCGAAATATTTTTTCGAGCGCGTTTTTTTATTTTTTTAACAGAATCCGATAAAATATTTAAAAGAGCATTTAATCATAGCTCATTGTGGGGATTAAAAAGGCATTCTTATTCTATTGACTCTTTTAACCCGCGAGCTATAAAAATTTACAAAATTAAATAAAATTGATATGAAAAAGATAGGCGGATTTTTATTAGTATCATTGGCAATGGTTGCTGCTGCCAATTCCCAGACCTACGATAATACTTTTAACGGCGCGGTTGACAACAAATGGAACACTGTCGGCAACTGGTCGACAGGCTCATTGCCCGGAAGTGGAGATTCCGTAAGCATCAATTACGGCGAAAATAAATCCGGAAAAGTTGAGCTGGAAAACGACATCACAGTAGGCGATCTCAACTTCTACCACAACCCTGCCGGCTGGATGAGTTCGGGCTTTACTGGCAGCGGTACGATTAATGCCGACTCATTTACTATAAGCGGATACAACGGAAATTTCTCTATGGGCAATGTTTCCCTAAATATAAAAGGGGAAATTTCAACAGTTGCAGTTCTTTCTGCCCGCTATATAAAAGCCACTTCCATATCCTTTGGCGCAGGCGGTAATTGCGGGCTCGAATACACTGGCACTGGAACTGCTGAAAATCAAAATCTCTTCTTAACCGGAGCTATGTATTTTAACGGAGGCGGAAGTGTTGTCTTAACTGGTTCTTCCGGAGACTATTATACTACTGTCGGAGGCATCTCCGGTAATGGCGGAAATTTGCAGGTTAAAAACAATACATCTGTTGCGAATGCCTATCTTACAATCAATGTTGCTGAAGGGCAATCCTACACATACAGCGGAGAAATCTCCAATAAGCGTAATTATTGGGACAGCAATCCTGTAGCAAATAAAACAATCAATATGACTAAAACAGGTGCGGGCTCGCAATATTTTACAAGTAAAACCCGCGTTGAGCTTACTAGCGTGAGGGTCTCAGAGGGTGTTATAGGAATGGCTGCTTCATTAGACCAAAATTTGATGCTCGACGGCGGATATTTTAGCATGACAGTCGGCAATCTTTCGGCTGTAAATATAGAATGGTATTCCGGCGGGCTTATATTCGATAAAACTGCTTTGGACAACGGACATAAAATTGAGCTTTCCGGCGAGTTATTCAAAATGGGCGATGGCCCCATCGAGATTGATTTTGACGGCTTGGACGGTTCGGAATATATAGGAAAGAGTTATGAGTTAATATCATCTCCCAGTGGGCTTGGTACTTCGGACAGCGACGCAAACGTAGACTTTATTGCAACAGATCTCACAGGTGCCCTCGCCGACTTTGCGTGGAATGATAACATACTTTCCGTGACGTTTACGAATGTTCCGGAACCAGCGTCTATTGCCGCCTTGTTCGGGCTTGCAGCGCTCGCCTTCGCAGTGCGCCGCAGAAAATAATCCGAAAAATCTTTAAAATTTATACGCGAAAAAGATTTGGGGAATCCCCGAAGCTTTTTTTATAGAATGTGAATGCGCGATACTGGCTTTTCGGCAAATTTCCCCTGCTTGCGGAGATGTTCTTTGCCTTAATTCAAGCCTTTGAAACTTCCCATTTCTGCAAGGTTTTTATGAAACGCAATAAAATTCGGCATACCTATTTAAAGTGGGATTTTTTTGAAGAAGTCTTTTCCCGCAATGGGACGGTTATTTAATAAACTTAGGCAAATTGCATTCGCGCATTTTGAATTTTGCTCGACTTAAATTTTCCCCGTCGCTTGCCGTCTTTAAATTTTTTTGTAATTCTTCGCAAAGGCTCTTGCATGATTGCCTAAACGGAGCGCGCATGCGGAATTGCCGGCTGACAAATTCTCAATATTCAGCTAAGTATTGTTCTAAAAATACAAAAAGCACAGCTGCAGCGAAAACTTTTCATTCGCACTGCAGCATTCGTTCCTTCCGCTTAAAATTTCGCCCCAAAGCGAAGAAGCTAATTGCTGTTTTCTCCGGCGCCTGAGACTACTTTATTGCCCTCGACAACAAGCCCGCTTACCGTATCGGCGTCGTAGTAGACACCGGGGTTGGGAACGAGCGGCGACGCTTCCCAAGTGTTGTTTATTATTTTTATGTCCGAGGAATTATTTATATAAAATGCGCCCCTGTACGGATATTCCGCGGCTCTCTTTAAAGTATTTTCAAATGTGTTGTTTCTAAACGTTATCTTTCCGCTCGAAGATATTAGCGCGACAAGCCCAAAAGAGTTTTTAAACGTATTGTTTTCAAAGAGTATGTCGGAAATTATTGGGTAGCGGGTTTGCTCGTATGATGGGTCGTTGCGCATATAGACGCCAAAGAATATATCGCGGGCTTTGCCTTGATATTTTCTTCCCGTATAGTTTACACTGTCAAATATGCAGTTGCGTACTACAACATTCCTTACTCCCAGGCCTTCGCACCATAGATTGAATGTATAGCCTGTCTCAAATTTTATCGCACCCATTTCGTTATGGTAAAATTCAGTGTTTTCTATCGTTATATTGCTTGCTAAAATCAATAGCCCGCGCGCGCGGTTGCCTATAAATTTGCAGTTGCGTATTATTGCGTTTGAACTGTCGAAATTGCGGCTGAAAAGAACAAACCCGTCGAATTTTTGCTCGGGAATCTCGTCGCGGAAAGTTATATGCGTTTTTCCGTCTTTGCCCTTCGCAATATTCAGTATTTCCGACTTATAGCCGCTTGGCGAAAAATCTCCGTGCCGCAGCTCGACAATGTCTGCCTTGCGCACAGACACCCTGTTTGTTTTTATCAACAATTCGCGCGGTCCAACTTTTACCCCAAACGATGTGATATCGTGTATATTCATGCAGTCGTCGGAGCCAAGCCCAAATTTGCATCCCTCCATCTTAAAATATCCCCTTGAGCGCGCAAAGTGAAGATGGTCGGCAGTCGTGCTTATAACGCGCTTCGGATCGTCCGTGCGCGGGTATATGTTTACGTTTACAAGCTGCCAATATTCGAGCCCGTCGCACAATATGCCGTGTCCTTTGCAGGAATTTATATTCACGTTGCGCATCGTGAAATGCTTGTTGTCTCTTAGGTAGAAACCTCCCATACCGTAGTAGTAGTGTTGCATGCGGTAAAGTCTGCCTATATTGTTTCTTACGCAATATTCGCAGTGTTTTGAAAAAACGCGGATTTTATTCGGCGAGAGCCATTCGATTTTTGGACCCTTATCGTCGGGCTGAAATCCAAAACCTATGCCGTTTACATTTTCGATTCCTATCATGCGCGCTTTTTCGTCCCACGGCTGAAAATTTGCTATGCGCACGTTTTTCCCGTACAGAGGATATTTATCGTACCCCAATATTTCAAAATCCGCATAGCTGTTGTTTCCGTCGTTCTTTGCGCCAATGGCTTTTACTATTGCGGCGAGCGGTTCAGTCTCCCAGTCCCAGTCCATGCTTAAATTGCGCACTTCCGTCCTTAGGCAGTCTATTACCATCATATTCACACTGCCTCCGTCGCGGCGGTATATAAACGTTGAACCGTTGCCGTCTATTGTGAAATCTGTAAAATTTTTAACAGTTATCGGGGTTTTACCGAAAAATTTATATGTGCCTTTGGGAATAATGAGCTTAGAGGCCTTCTTTTCCTTGCATGCGGCTATCGCTTTGTTTAGGGGGGTTGCGCAATCCTCATTTTGTTCGTTCATTCCGTAGTCGGCGGCGTTTACTGTTATTCCCCCGTCTTTCGGAAGCTCCACCGAAAATTCAGGCGAGCCCGTGGGAAGTTTTTCGAGCTTTCCCTTAAATTTCTCTCCGTTCAACTTCGCGCTTATGAAACTTTCACCGTCGCCGTCCTCTATCTCAAACGAGCTTATTGACGCCTCGACAGGGCCCGTCACATTCAGAGTCACAGACGCTTTCGCGTTGTTCACCTGAACTTCAAACGGCATTTTCACAAACGATTCTCCTTCCGACGCTCCGAGATGGCGCTGTGCGCCCGGCGCGTGGAGCTTTAAGTTCGCAAGGGCCGCAGGGTCGGGCGAGCGCATTTTATACCTTAGTTTTGCTGTGTACTTTTTGCCCGCCTTTAATAATCCGCTTTTGGTCGAGAAAATTCTCTTTGTCTCGCCTGCCTTTAATTTTAGTGAATTTACAAATATCTTTTCGCTGCCGCCTTCGGGCAATTTTACAAGGGAGGAATCCATTGCGGTGAAATTTCCCCTGTCGGCGAATCCATTTACGACGGTTCCGGCATCGGCGCCTGTAAAAAGTGCGGCTGCTAACGACGCCCAGAAAAAGGTTAATATTTTCTGAGTTTTCATTTCGCGCGATATGATAAAAAAGTCCGCACTCCGCTCATCCGCCAATGCGGATTGTGCCGGCTTAATTCAGCCTATTGGGCGAATTTGCTCGAATACTGCGAATAATATTTCCCGAAATTCTCCGGCGGAGGCACATTGTTGGATATGTCTGAAATCATTCTTTCGGCGACTCTGAATGCGCCGAATATAGCCCGTTGCGCCTCCTCGCCTTTCGGCGCCGTCTCGAGAACTTTCGAGCACCAGTATATTGCCTTCGTGGGGTTTTTAGCGGTCTCAAATCCCTTCCAGAATCGCCAGGCAACGTATAGTTTGGTGGAGTCGTCAGCGTTTTGCGCGCCGCGCTCGAGCCATTTTGTCGACATCTCGTCGTCGCGCGGAAATCCGTTTGAGCCGTCTGCATAAAACGAGGAGATTTTAAAGCAGTAGGCGTTGTCCATGGCGGCGAGTTTCTCAAAATATTCTTGCGCCTTTTCGGGCTTTTTTGGCAAAAACCTTCCTTTCGCGTACATTTGGGCGACTTTCTCCATAGCTTCTTTGCCTCCCATGTCCGCAGCTTTCTTGTACCAGAATATCGCCTGTGGCCTGTTGCGTTCCAGCCCGCCTTTGCCGCTCATGTACTGGTTCGCGACGGACGTCATTGCCTCGATATTTCCCTTCTTTGCCGCCTCTATTTCAAGTTCGGCAAATTTCCTCGCCCATTTTTTCTCCTCTTCAGGCTTTTGGAGATTCTTATAAATCTCGACAAGTTTTAAAATAGCCTCCGGGTGCCCCTTGTCTGCCGCCTGAGTAATCCAATACACTGCCTTTATCTGGTCTTTCGGGACGAGGTATCCGTACAAAAACGCATTGCCCAGCGACCATTTGTCGGCGATTGTCCCATTTTGTGCGCCAAGTTCCCTCCACCGTATTGCCTCTTGCATATTGCGCGGAACTATTTTGCCCTCGGCGTAGGCGCAACCTAAAAAAGTCTGCGCCGGCGCAAAGTTCTTTTCCGCCGCCGCCTTTATGTATTCAAGCGCAAGCGCAGGATTCTTTTGTACTCCGCCTTTGCCGGACGAGTAGAGCACGCCTATCGCAAGCTGTGATTGCGCGTCTCCGGCGTCGGCTTTTTCCTTTATCTTCGCTATGTCTGAATCCGCCGCGAAAGCGCAGGCGCATGCCGCAAAAATGCACAATGCCGTCTTTATTTTTCCCATCGGTTTTTCTTAGAGTTAAATATTAAGATTTCTGGACAGCGAGAAGACCGCTCCTTCCGGGGAAGGGCGACATCTCAATCTCGCAAACGGGCAGGGCGGAACGGTTCGCAGAAAGTTCTTCGGCGCGCTTTTCGAGCGAGTAAAATTCGGCTCCGCGCTTCTTTGCCTCCGACAAAAATCCGTCAAACCATTCCAAATACGCCATTCCTTCAAGTTCCGCGTGCGCCGTCATCACGGAGTATTCCTGCGATTCCATTTTGTCGAAGTGCATCTGCGAAACCTCGCCTATTTTCACAATGCCAAGTATCTCGTCGAGCGTTGGAAGCGTCGAGGGAATTTGAATGGTATTGAAAGTCTTTCCTCCCATTTGGGGAATGAATGCCGATTCTCCGCGAGTGTCCGATGCGTACAGCAGCCCGGCGGAATCCTCCAACGCAAGGGCGGCGGGCGATATCTGCCAGCCCGGAGCTCCGCAGCAGCGCGCAACACGCCCAAACACTTTTTCAAATTCGGCGAGGGCATTTGAAAATTCAGCCGCAACTTCGGTGTCGCGCATGGTGAACAGGTAGTCCTGCCATTTGAAATGGTCCCAGCAGTGTATGCCGCATTCAAAGCCGTCGTTGGCAACGGCGCGCATGGTGTCGGCGCACAGCCTCGCTATCTTGGGCGCGGGCAGCAGCGTTCCGTACAGAAGCGTTTTTATGCCGTAATTCCCCGCTACGTTCGACCTTAGGCACTTCTTTAAAAATCCCTTGCGGAAAATTCGGCGCAGCGCCTTGCCGGTATTGTCCGGCCCAAACGAAAACAGAAAGGTCGCAGGAACTGAATGCTTTTTGAACAGCGCCGCAAGCGCAGGAACTCCTTCGCGCGTTCCGCGATAGGTGTCGACGTCTATTTTTATTGCTATTTTCATACGGCTGAACCCGCAGAATTAGTCGGCGAGTTCGTAGTCCTTCTTTAATAGGTGGTAGTCAAGAGTGAGTTTCAAAGCGGTACGCAAGTCAGTCGAAGGTTTCCACCCCAACACTTTCTCGGCTTGCTTGACCGACGGAACCCGGCGCGAAACGTCGGCATAGCCCTCGCCGTAGTACTCTTTCGCAGATATTTCTTTTATTTGCGCGTTTTTCGCGGCGTCGGCGTATTCCGGATACTCCCCAAACAGCTCTATCAGCATCTCGGCAAGCTCCTTTATCGAATACTCCATATCGGGATTGCCTATGTTGAATATTTTTCCGTCGGCGCAGCCGTCTTTGTTTTCAAGGATTTTTAAAATGCATTCGACTCCGTCGTCTATGAACGTGAAGCTCCTCTTCTGGGCGCCTCCGTCCACGAGCATTATAGGTTTCCCGTTTATTATGTTGTGCGCAAACTGTGTGAGCACGCGCGACGCCCCTTCTTTCGGAGCGGTTATGTCGTCGAGTTTTGGCCCTATGAAGTTGAACGGCCTAAACAGCGTAAATTTCAGCCCCTCGTGTTTCCCGTACGCCCATATTACGCGGTCGAGCATCTGCTTTATGCACGAATATATCCACCTTTCCTTCGCTATCGGCCCGAGCACGAGCGGAGATTCGTATTCGTCGAACTGTTTGTCGGGGCACATTCCGTAAACCTCGGAAGTCGACGGGAATACTATGCGTTTGCCGTATTTTACGCACTTTTTAACTATGTCTATATTGGCTTCGTAGTCGAGGTTGTAAACCCTCAGCGGATCTTTGACGTACAGCGCGGGGGTTGCTATCGCAACGAGCGGCACTACGGTGTCGCAGGCTTTTATCTGCTCTTCCACCCAGTCCGCGTCTTTTATTATGTCTTTCTTTTGGAATTCAAAGCGCTCGTGCCCCAGGCAGTTCTGGATTTTATTCGACGCCAAATCGGCACCGACTATCGACCAATTTGTCTTCTTTAAAATTTTCCAAGCCAGCGACGAACCTATGAATCCGTTGACTCCCAATATTAAAATCTTTTTTGAACTATTCATAAATTTTCCATTTTTTCTTTAAGCCTGCCCAAGGCAACACTTTTCGGCGCATTGGAATGCCCGCCAAAAGCGCTTGCCGCGCGCGGGTATGCCCCGAGTTGCGTCGTTAAGCGTTCCCGTACGCTCGCACCTCCAAGATAGAGGCCTCCGGAGCTCCGTTTGTAGAGAGGCACTTTATCGTTACGCGTTTTATATCTTCGGCGGGGAAATCTATGACAACGCGCTTTTGGTAGTTGCCTTTTATCTCGGCGAGAGTTTTTTCGCGCCCGTCGGCAAGCTTTGCGCGCACTGTGAAGTCTTTGAGGGACTCCGGTTGCGGACCCTGTATCACCCGCTTTACAAATCCGGTTTCAAGCGTTGGCGTAAGCAGCCTCGAGCCGGTGTCGATGTTCAGTATCAGCCGCCCGATTTTCTGCGGGGCTTCCCATTCAAGAGAAAGCTCAGGCTGCTCGGCAATCGGCGCTTTCCAGCGGTTGTCGACTGCTCCGGAGATGTCGTAGCACATTCCGGAAATTATGTTTTCGGGCTTGGTTCTGCCGCTCGAATTGCTCGCGGATATTTTTGCCTTCCGCGCGAGGTCGAGAGGGTCGGAGTTTTTAACGCCCAAAATTATATGGCCGTCTTTGAGAAGATTCTGCTGGAGCTTGCCGACAAGTTCGGGCGACGCCGATATGTCTTTCGGGGCGCAGCCGGACTTCGCGCACATCGCGGCAGCCGTCCCGGCAGCCTGTCCGCCTACCGCGCACGAATTCATGACGCGCGTCGAAGTGAAGGCAAGGTGGCTCGCGCTTATATTGCGCCCCGCCATCATTAGGTTTGACAACTCCTTTGCGCACATTATCGAAAGCGGCAGATTGTAAAAAGGCACTTTGCCTCCGTAAATCGCGGGCTTCTTGCCGCTCGCGTAAAAGCCCTCGGAGGTCTGGTCTTCAAGCGGCCAGCCAACGGCGCCTATCTGGTCGGGCATTGAGCTCCAATTCTTCTCTATGTCGTGCTGCGTAAACACGTGCTCGCCGACTACCCTGTAGCTATCGCGCTTGCCGGGAATCATACCGATAAAATCTATCGCGCGGTTGGCGGTCTCGGGGTATTTCCCGCTGTTCTTTATATAGTCCCAGACTCCCAGCACTATCGACAAAAGTTCGAAGCGTATTACTTCGTTGTCGCGGATTGTGTCCGCCATTCCGCCGTGCGATATAAACCAGTAGCCGTAGTCGAATCCCCATTTAGCGGGGTTGCGCAGTTTTAGGTCGTCTTCTGTTATTTTTTTTGCCCACGGCGGCGCCTTGAAGGACACGGGCTTGCCGCAGTCCTTCGAGGTAAACATTATCGAGCTGCATAGGTGTTTGCCCCTCTCATAAGTGTCGGCGAGCGGCTCTCCGTATTTCTCTGACCCCTCTCTGCCGTTCATAAGCTCGGCGCCGGACTCCATCGCAAGGCGCGAGTCTCCCGTGCTGTCTATGTAGACTTTCGCCTTTATCCGGTAGATTTTGAGGGTTTTGTCGCTGCGCGCGTACACTGCGGCTATCTTGCCGCCATCGGTGTCGGCGGAATATACGGCCGTGTCGAGCAAAAGGGTGAGGTTGGGCTCGGTGACGCACTTGTCGTACAACATAAGGTCCCACATGTCCCATGACCTTTGCGGATTGTTGGCGGCGTTTTCAAGTTTTAGCTCCTCGAGTATGCCGGCCTCGCGCCAGCCCCACTTGTCGCCGTCGACGCCGAGCGGGTGCATTTTTATCTCGCTGCTCGAATTACCACCGAGCCTTGACCTGTCTTGGACAAGTATTGTCTTCGCGCCGTTGCGCGCCGAAGCGAGCGCCGCGCAAATTCCGGCAAGCCCGCCGCCTGCCACCATAACGTCGCAATCAAGCTCTTCTTTCGCCATGTTCGGCTCGGCGTCGAAATCGAACTTCCTGCCGGTTGTCTTGGCTTCTATCGCCCTCCCTATGGGACTTTTAGCGGCGCTGTCGGCGCGCGCCTCCGGCACGCTCACCATCAGCGTATATCCCAGCAGCGACATTGTCGAGGCGCTCAAAAATTCTCTGCGCCCGAATGTTTGTGCTAAATTTTGAGGTTTCATATAAATATTATTCCCGCAAAAAATCCAGCGGGCAACATTAAAATTCCAACTTTGCTCAGTCGCAGAATACGCTTTCTGACTCGTCGAAAAAATCTGCAGATGGAATGTCGGCGAGCCACCCGTTTATCTCGATAAACTTCTTGGCGAACGGATAGCCCTTCAATACAGTAGGGTCGGGCGAGCCCGAAAACTTTAAGGCGGCGTACAGAGCCTCGATTGTCGCCAGGCCGTCGGGATCGGAAAATACCTTGGAAACGCGCGGATAGGCGGTGCGCACGCTTTGCGGTATGGAGCGCGGAATAAAATCGCCGCGTACCTTGGCGCGTATCGACGGCAAAAGCCGCCATGTGCTGTCGAGCAGCAGTATCGGCTTTCCGCCGTCTGAGGGCGTAATTGGCGGCGCACCTATTTCAAGAAGAATAAAGCCAGTGGCGTCGAATAAAAAATTTTCGGTCGCCTTAAAAAATTCAAAGTCGGCTCTCCCGTGCAGATGCCTAAGGGAGCACTTTTTTAAATTTTCCCGCGGGTGGCGTATTACTGTGACTTTCGAGCCCATTAGCCGAGATATTCCGTAGGATCCGGAACCCCGGCGAGTTTGAATGCCTCGCGCCTCTCAACGCACGTCCCGCACTTTCCGCAGTGCTTCTCGCCACCCTTATAGCACGACCATGTGAGCGAAAAGTCCACGCCCAAATCGGCGCCGAGCCTTACTATGTCCGCCTTTGTCATGCCCACGAACGGACGCTCCAAGCCAATCGGATAATAGTGGCAGAGCGCCAATGCCCTTTCCATAGCCTCCGTAAATTCCGGTCGGCAATCGGGATATATGGCATGGTCGCCGGAATGCGCTGCGTAGGCGACGGCTTGCGCGCCTACTGCTATCGCGCGCGCAGCCGCAAGGGATAGCATTATCATATTCCTGTTGGGAACAACAGTAGATTTCATGTTAGACTCGTAGTACCTGCCTTCGGGAACTTCAACATTCCTGTCGGTAAGGGAATTATTCCCGAACATCGGCGAGAGCGCGGATATGTCTGCAAGATAAAAGTCGATATTTAATTTGCTGCAATTTTTCTGGGCGAAGTCTAATTCTTTAGAATGCCTTTGACCGTACAAAAAACCGATCGCGCCCGCCACGCGCGACTGCGCTGCGAGTTTATGCAATAAAACGGTCGAGTCGAGCCCGCCCGAATATACAACCAGAACTTTTCCGCTATCATTTCCCATTTATTTTACGAGTTTGCACCCAAGCTCCCGCAAGGCAAGCGTAATCGCCACTTTTTATCTCTATTCTCAATGGCATGAAAATCAGCATGTTGCCTTCTGGGAATTTCGCCAAAATCTCATTCGTTTGTATTTTGGTTTGCATATTGCCGAGTTTTTCGCAATTAATAGTTCCAAATTTTTATATCATATGGGAACGGCATTACAAATTCTCGGAAGCCTCGGTCTTTTCCTCTACGGAATGAAACTAATGAGCGAAGGACTCCAAAAAGTTTCGGGCGAGCGTCTCCGAACAGTCATGCGCTCTATGGCGGGAAACCGTTTCAAGGGGGTTTTCTCGGGAACTCTGGTGACGGCGGTTATACAGTCGTCTTCGGCCACGACAGTTATGGTCGTAAGCTTCGTAAACGCCGGCTTGCTTACCTTGCGCGAAAGTATCGGCGTAATAATGGGAGCAAACCTCGGAACTACCACTACGGCTTGGATTATCGCTGCTCTCGGTTTTAAACTCGAACTTTCATCGCTCGCGCTTCCGCTCGTGGGATTCGGCGTAATAATATCGTTTTGTAAAAAACCGGGGTGGCGAAGCACGGGAGAGTTATTTGTAGGCCTAGGTCTCCTACTAATGGGTCTAGACTTCTTAAAATCCTCTGTGCCGGACATGAATCCGGAGTCCGTCGCGCTCGAATGGCTCCAACGATACTCGAATATGGGGTTCTTGTCGGTGCTCTTATTCCTAATGTTTGGTGTGCTGCTTACGATTATTGTACAGTCCTCAAGCGTGGCTGTCGCTATCACAATAACAATGGCGGCCAAGGGCTGGATAGATTTCGACCTTTCCGCCGCTATTATTTTGGGTGAAAATATCGGCACTACCATCACTGCGAACATTGCGGCAATCACGGCAAATCTCGCCGCTAAAAGAGCAGCTATCGCACACTTTGTATTCAACGTTCTTGGCGTAATATGGGTGCTGTGCGTCTTCTATTTATTCCTCGAAATGATTAAATGGATAGTGCCGCTCAATCCAAATCCCGATGCCGCCACTCTCGCTGCCATGGGAATTTCCAACTTCGATTCCCTCACGGGCGCTGCCCGAGAAGCCGCGCTAATGAAGCTCGCAATTCCGGAACGGCTCGCTATGTTCCATACAATGTTTAACTTCTGCAATATCTGCCTGCTTATAAGCTTTGTTCCGCAAATAGAAAAAATAACTTGCTGGATACTTAGAAGCAAGCCGGATAGAAAACACCGCACTGCTGTGCAGCGCCTCGAGTACCTCTCGAGCAATGTTGCGGAAATGGGCGAACTTGCACTATTTGAAGGACAAAAGGAACTTGTAAGGCTCGCGGAAATGTCGGGGGACATGTTCAACGGCTTCGTAAGGGTAATTCAAAAGCCAAATGAAGACCTAAGCGAGGAAGTCGCAAGATTGCGCGACTTGGAGGAGGAATCCGACAAGCTTGCTATGGCACTTACCTCATTCTTTGTCCAATGTTCCTCACATGAGCTAAGCCAAAACAGTATTAGAATCGTTACGAGAAACATGATTATCGTTCCGGAGCTCGAAGAAATGTGCGATTCCTGTTATAGGCTTATTACCCTTGCCCGCAAAAGATACCGCAGACAGCTTATGGACCAAATATTGCAGTCTCCGGCTTTCATAGAATTTTGCGCTGAAATGAACAAGTTTGTCGATTTCGCCGATAAGAGCCTGAATAAGACTTCAATTCCCAAGTCCGACATAGAAAGCGCTGCGGCAATGCGCAAGAAACTCGACAGCGTAAGGAAATCTCTCAGAAGAGCAGCAATTTCACAGATGGAAGTGGGCGGCGTGACGCGCGGCGGCATTTTGTTTATTGAAATACTGTCGGCTTGCGAAAGAGTAAATTCCCACGCGATGAATATTCTCGAAGCAATAAACCTAAAAAGCATTTTTAACGAAAATTAATAAAAGCACAAATAGAGCCGATTTGACCGATGCCTCCGCCGACAGTGGAGGCTTTTTTTTACGGCAAAATTCGGAAGAGTCGGGATTGTTTTAATGTGTCTTCCAATGCCCTAAGAAACGCAATTTTTGCGCTACAAAAACTTTTACTTGCCCTTTGTGAAACTTTATGGGATATGAAATGTTAAAATAAGAGATGGCGCGCAAAATGGCATTGACGCCCTCAGGGGCGTATTTCGTTAAAAAATTGGACGCGGTCGGCGGAATTTCAGATGCAGACCTCGCGTCAATGGCGTTTGCAGAAATATCGTCGAGCGCGCCGGTGTCACCCGATAGACTTAGATGCGGCGCAATGAGAGCCCCAGACGGGAGTGCGACCGCTTTCGGGGCAATCGAATCCTCCGCTTTCAACGGATTGGACGAAGATACGATTGCTACTGCCGATATTGTAATGCCATCGTTTTGCGCTTTCCTTTCCTCCAAGCTTGGCGACGGCGAATATTTCTTTTCAAGCGGCTGTTCAATATGCGCCGTCAAGCTCCAGTCCTGCGCAGCGGCAGACTTCGCTGCGGTAGAATCGCCGCAAAATCCGGAGGAGGCAAAAAATGCCCTCTCTAAATTGATTGGATTTTCCGGAAAGCCCAAGTGCGTTGAGCTTGAAACGTTTGAAGTAAACGGCAAAAACGTAAAATTTAGCGCAAAAATCGACGATGGCAGCGGTTTCAGAAACATATCTTGGAGCGCTCCGTTTTCCGCCTTCACAACTTGCGATATCCGCGGGGCGAACTTCCTAAAAAATGTAAAAAAGGCGCAGAGAAAACGGCAGCTTGCGATATTGGGCGCAGCCCTTGTGCCAATCGTCTTCGCGGGGCTTTTTGCATATCAGATAAATGTAATTATTAAAGCGAACGAAGTATCAAATATGGAGGAGGAACTCGTAATAATCGAGCCGGAAGCCAAAGCTATTGAAGCGAGAGTCGAAAGGGTCGCGTCGTTCGCAAATATGACAAAATTAAAGCCAACCCCGCTCGAATTGCTCGCAAAAATAAATTCCGCAAGGCCGGACGGCATTACAATAACATCATTCGCGAGAAAAGGAGATTCGTTTGAGCTTGCGGGGACTGCCAACGATCTCTCAAAAATTAACGAATTTGTTTCCAAGCTAAAAACAATCCCGCTTTTCGCGAATGTTGTGTCTAAGAGCGATTCCTCGAAAACGGCATCTAAGTTTTCGATATCCGGAGCAGTCAAAAAATGAAGCCTGTTGAAAAAATAAAGAGTTTTTGGGCGTCGCGCAAACCGAGGGAAAGGGTGATGCTTGTGTGCTGCACGGTAGTTGTTGCCGCTTTGTGGTTTACTCTGCTTTCAAATAAAAATTCCGATTGCGAAACCAAGCTCCTCGAATTAACCCGGCGCGCGGCAACAGCAAAAGCCGCAATAGCGGGGCTGCCGGGCGTTGAAGCCTCCGAGTCGGAATTGTCGAAATCTTTCGATCCTTCGAAAACATTGTCAGACGATAAATTCCAGGCTGAAATCGACCGTTGCGCCCGCGCCGCGGGAGTTGAGTACAAGCTTTCGTCCGTGACATCATCGAGCATGGGGAAGTTCAAAATATATAAGACTGTAATGAATATTTCCAAGACAAACGATTTATCTTCGATAATGAAATTTGAATCGGAGCTAAAAGCATTGCAGCCATACATATCTGTTGCAGAAGCGTCTTTCGCGGGCGACGGGAAGGGCGCCGTTTCCGCCCAGTATACGATAACTTCTTTTAGTTTATAATAAAGCCCGCTTTTGCAATTTTCTAATTGCTTTATAGTGTAGCTAATAACTCTCAACCGCGCGGAAGAAGCGGATATTTTTTTCTTATAGAGTATATTGCATGCCGTGCGCCAGTAAATGTATGCGTGGTTCTTCCTTATGCTTTTGATAAGCTTTGTATGTTTTCTGTTTCCGCAAGTTTTTTTACTTTTATAAAATAGTTGACAAATGTTTGAATAAATGCAATTAAGAATAAAAATTATGAAAAAGTCCACAGTTGCCATTTCTTCACTATTATTTACTTTTGCGGCGATATTTGCAAATGCCGCAGATAATACATATTATATGTGGAAGGGCGCGGAAAAAGCATGGGGCGAAGCCGACCCGCTACAAGCGTCGTCTTGGAGCTCGTCGAACACTGGGTATGTAGCCCTCCCCGAAGGCGCAAATGTAAACTCTCCCGATGCGAATTGGGTCTTTGACTATGGTGCCTACTTGCCGGTTTCGGGAAGAAATGACAACATTTATTATAGAATTAAATCGTCAAATCTAAATTTGAATTCTATATCGATAATAAACCACAATGCCACTGAAACTGCCTATTACAGCACTGATGGCGTATATCATCCTACCGGAGGCAGTACAGGCATAAAGTTAACTTCAAATACCTCTAATTCCGTTTGGAAGATCGGAACATTTACCTATACGGGCGCTAATGGATCTTACGATAGGGGAGTTGCTTTGGGATCGTCGGTAAACGATGCATGCCAAGCCGATATAGTAGTTGGAGAGATGAATATCGGGCAGATTGGGAATGTGACGGTTCTTAATGTAGGCTCCGATGCTGCGGGTACTTGCTATGCGACAATAGACGAAAATAACGTAAAAAAAGGCGATGCAGTTTCTTTGTCTGACTCAGGCGGGCCGAAATCTTTGACCATTGCGGGCGACTTTAATATTTACGGCAACTCTACTATTTATATGAATGTCTGGGATAATGCCAAGGACGCCCTGCATTCCGAAGAAAATCCCGACATATCGATAGGCGGCGTAGTAAGAATGGTTAGCGGCTCGGGAGCTTCGCCGGTATGGCATGTTATTAGTAGAAGCGCAACCGTTACATGGGCCACTGGAGACCCTGGGCCAAGCGCTACCGACACTTATGTAAAACTCGGAGGGCTCGAAGGAAATGGAAAATTGACCAACAATTCGAGAACTCTTGAGGCAAGCACTCTTAAACTTATATTTACAAACCAGACAGACTGCGAGTTCACCGGAGAATTCAACGATGGGCAGTCTGATACGGTTAAAACAATAATGAGTGTGAAAATGGCAGGTGCCGACGGGAAAAAACAAATAATCCGCGCGGACTCAAAATTTACTGGAACAGTGGAAGTTGAAAGCGGAACTCTCATAATTAAAAGCACTCAGACTCTCGGTAAACTTACTATGACTGGAGGAGCTTTTGGTGGCATAGATGGTGGAGTTTCCGTTTCAGGCGCCGAATGGTTTGCGGGCGATCTTATCTTTTATAATAAGGACGCCCTCAATAGCGGCGATACCGATATGATAAGAATCGACGGCGCTTTTGTAAAATCTGGCGATGGAAAAATCGGCGTAGATTTTGACGGCTTTGACCCGACTGTTTTTATCGAAGATGGCACTATGCTCGACCTCATATCGGCTTCGGAAGAGGAACGCGAGGGATTCTCTGCCGACGCAAATGACGATTTTTACGCAAAAAACCTCACAAACGGTTTTGCAAACTTTGAATGGAATGGCGACATTCTTACAGTATCGTTCTCGAATGTTCCGGAACCGGCAACAGTCGCTGCAATACTGGGCGGATTGGCGTTTGCAGGAGCACTTTTTCGCAGGCGCAAAAGCCGGCAGGATTAGCTGGCGCGGATGCGGTTTTGCAACATTTAATTTCAAAGACAAAAACGGATAAATCCGTTTTTTGTTTATGTAGGTTTTCTTGCAATTCCCGCGAGTACAAGAATATTTGACTGAGATATTTTTATATTGACTACCTCGGAATCAATTATAACAAATATTTTTAGAAATTTCATTGGAAATCAATATAGTTAGGCCATGAAAAATTTGTTCTACTTTATTTTACCCTTAATCGCTGCGGCCGCCTATGCCGACGATTATTACTTTGTTGGTGGAGGGACTCCAACTACTGCAAATCCATCAGGAGCTTGGTCGCACTTCGTTGACGGTGCTCTCGTTGCCGTGGACAGACAGCCCCTGTAGGGGGAAGACAACCTCGTGTTTAACAGCGACTATATTAAATCAAATATTTTATATGTCACTACAACAGATAATTACGGCAAGGATTTGATTATTTCAAACCTTAAAAACGACTTTGAACTATCGGCCGGAAAAGAGGTAATGGCCCAGGACGTGTACTGGGAGCTTTCCGGAAAAATATCCGTGACAGGGGTTGAGGGCGTTTGGGACGCCTCTAAAAGCTCTTTTACAGACAATTCAAAAGTTTTAAGTTTTACTTATACGGACGATTCAATCGACGAAACGCTCGGAGGCCCCAGAATACATCTTTCAGTAGATTCAATAGAAATGATGGCCGACGGAACGACGGCGACTAACATTATGACGCATAAGGCAAAGCTCAATCTTGGGCGCACCTCAAAGGCTCTAAGCTCGATAACTGTTCAGAACGATGTTAAGCTATACTCCCGAACGGCTCTCGTAATGAATGCTACCAATATAAAGATAAATGGAATCGTGGGGCTTTACGCCGAAGCGTGGACTAATTCTGCAACTTTGAAATTTAACGCCACCTCAGGATCCGCTGTAACTGTGGAACTTGGCGGGCTCGTTGCGGATAAACAGTGTGCTGAAGTCTCAAATGCCGTCGACGCCGAGGGAACTTCTACCACACTGATATTTAAAAACACCGCAGGAACCGATTATACTTACAACGGCAAATTAATGGACGGCGGATATGGCGATGGAGACAATGTCCACCTCTCCAAGATGAATATTGTAATGGATGGAGAAGGCATACAGCGCCTCTCGCCTCAAGATCCAAATAATTGTTTCTATACAGGCACGGTAACGGTAAAGAATGGAACATTGTACCTCTTTAACCAAAAAAGCGCGGGCGACACTTATTTGGAGGGCGGCAGGCTCGGCATTCTTTATTCCGGGCATGGCTTTTTAACAACGGGTTTCCACTGGTCTGGCGGCGTTCTTGAACTCGATGTAAAAAGCGCTTCGCGCGACAACTTGCAAATCGGCGGAATCCTTGAAAAAGTCGGCGATGGAAAACTCGTATTTGACTTGAATCTGACTTCCGCAGATTATGATGCCATAGAGCTTGGCTCGTCCGTAAAATACGACTTGCTCTCGGCGGAATCAATTTCCAACTTCGGCGACTCACTTAACGACGACTTCGAGATTTTGGGAATGGATTATTCCAAGTTTGCAGCCGATTTCATATACGACGAAACTTCCAATATTCTGTCGACAGTCATAACCCATGTCCCAGAGCCTGAGGCGGCAGCCGCCCTCCTCGGAGGCTTGGCGCTGGCGCTTATTGCCTTTAAAAGGCGCGGCATGCGCGGAAGCCGATAAATCTCGTTTCGGGCAATGTTTCTTTAATTAAAAAAGCGGATTTTTTAATCCGCTTTTTTTATTCCCACTTGAAGCCAACTTCCTGTCCCGATTTTATGCGCCGATTATGCCTTGCGTTCAGGTTCGCGCCTGCGTTTACGCTTCCAAAAGCTATTCGCGCATTACTGCGTTTTAACCACGGTATTTTGGTGCGCTATTTAGATTGACAGCTAAGCTCTTTGTTCACGGAAGCGCTTCGCGGCAGCCGCTATGCAACTTCCACCAATGCCGATAAAATTGTATCTTTTGTCTTGGCGTAGCCTTCAGCGAGGGTCTTTTCCGGGGACTGTTTCCAGTAGTTCTTATTAAACAGCTCCAAAGATAGGCTCCCTCTAAAACCCTGCGAGTACATTTTGGGCAAGATGGCTTTAAACGGGCATATGCCGTCTCCCGGGAACACTCTGTCGGCATCTACAAGTTTTTCTCGCGCGGGGGAGGAGGGATAGTCATTTATGTGGAATACGTCCAGTCCGCCGAGATTCACAAGATTTAGCGAGGCGAAAGAATTGCCCCCGCGGTATAAATGGTAGAAGTCAAGCAGAAGCCCAGCATTAGCGTCGTTTGTGAGAGCTGCAATTTTTAGCGCGTCGCCCAGTCTGTGCAGGGCGCGGTGTCCCCATAGCTCAAGGAGCGGCTTTACTCCATAGGGCCTGGCTAGTTCTATGACTTTTGCGTACCTTTCAGCGTATTCGTCGAATTTAAGCGGATCGAGCTTCTCGATTCCGTACATTGTGCACGCTATGTTCCTGCTTCCGATTTCCGCCGCCCAGCCTATCTCGCGCTTCATTTGCTCGATATTTTTTGCGCGCTCGGCGGGGTCGTCCAGCATGCATTTTGCGAATCCTATCAGATTGTCAGGTTTTAAGTCAGCGTCTTCAAGGCGCTTTTTTATTTCACTTATCTTATTGCCGCGCGAAATGAAATCCTCAATATGGCGCGTCCACGGTTCAATGCCGTCGTAGCCCGCTTTCGATATCAACTTTATCTGCTCTTCAAGCTTTAAATTGTATCCGTTTAGCGTGCCGCAGTTCATTCCTATTGGCAGCGGAAGCCCGCTCTTATAAAGCTTTCGTGCAGTTTGATTCGCCACAGCATTCCCTGCCGCGACAGCCGAAACTGCTGTTGCCGCGGCTAACTTTAATGCGTTTCTTCGTGATATTTTTCTCATCTTACAAAATCGGAAATTTCCATGGAGAACGGTACTTGGGCTTTAAATAGGCGTTAATTTCGGGGTTTGAGAAACTTTTGGTAGTGTCGTCGTACTTTATAGTCTCGCCGGAACGCGCCGCTATATTGCCAAGATGCGCAAGTTTGGCGCAGAGGGAGCCGTTTTCAATAGTGCATGCGGTCTTGTATCTTCTTGAACGCACTGCGTCGAGAAAATCTACCAAGTGGTCTATATGCTCCGAATTTTCGGGCTTCCCTGATTCCGCCTTTACGGGATTGCCCTTTATGCTGTCATTCGGAATTAATTTCCAGCCTTCGCGGTTTGCCGCAAGTATCCCGTTTTCTCCATTGAAGGCGATTCCGTACGACATGTCAAAATACCCAAGCGGGGTTGCCGTATTGCCCCAAGTTATGCAGCAATCGCCGTAATCGAAGGCTACGCTCAAAGTGTCGAATGTTTGCGAAGGCGTCTCAGGGTGGGCGTATTTGCCGCCTACGCCACCAACTTTTTTAGGAGTAGTCGTCTTGCCAAGCCCTTGCAGAACCATGTCGAGAAGATGGACGCCCCAGTCGGTCATAAGCCCGCCGCCGTAATTCCAGTACAGCCTCCACAATCCGTGCACTTTCGACGCATTGTACGGAACTTCCGGCGCAGGCCCAAGCCACATCTGATAATCGAGCGACTCCGGCGGCGGAGTATCGGCCTTCGCAGCGTATCCCGCGCCGTACCTAAAATTTGCCCAGACATCAACTTTAGCAATCTTGCCGAGTTTGCCGCTTCTTGCTATTTCTATTACGCGTTTCCACATTTTGGAGCTGTTCTGCTGCTGGCCAACCGACACTACCGCCTTATATCTCTTTGCATAGTTTACGATAGCGTCACACTCGGCTATTGAATTGGCTATGGGCTTTTCCAAATATACGTCTTTGCCGGCCGAGCATGCGTCGCACGCCTGCAAGCAGTGCCAATGGTCTGGCGTGCCGATTATTACGGCGTCTACGTCTTTCCTTTCAAGAACCTTCCGGTAGTCGGTGTAAAGGTCGGGTTTGGTGTTAAATTTCTTTTCGCAATCGCCGGCGCGCCTCTCGAGTATTTCTTTATCTACGTCGGCTATTGCAACAACTTTGGCTCCTCCTGTGTGCATTGCCGACGCCAAGTCATTCCAACCCATGTTTCGTGCCCCGATGAGCGCAATCCCAACCTTTTCGTTTGCTCCGATTGGCCGCGCCACACCGGTTGCCATTGCCGTTCCTAATACTCCTATTGAGCTGACAAATTTTCGCCTTTGCATAAACCTCATCTATATTTTTCTGAAAATAATATTAAAGTTAAGATTTGCGGTCAACAATTTTATATTTGGAACTTTTTAAATGCTTACTAATATAAATTCGATTACGATAAATTTTATATCGGAATAAATTTCATAATGGAAGTGGATTGTGCAGAAAGGCATAAATATGTTAAAAGTCTATTATTGGGACGTTTGTCCGCACTGCCATCGGGCGATGGAGTTCCTCAAAAAAAACAATGTGCCTTTTGAGGCTCTCGACATTGAAAAACAACCTGAGAAAATCGTAAAAAAAGTTGTCGAGGTCAACGGTGGCGACGATTGGGTGGTTCCAACTATGGAGTATAATGGACAATGGAGACCGGGGCAGGTTTTCAACGCAAAAAAACTTGAAGCCGACCTTAAAGCTTGGGGACTTATGTAAACTCCGAGATTTTGGATTGTAATAATTGAAACAAATGTCGTATATTTTGCGTTGTTAAAAATTAAAACCGCATCTATGAGAACCATTAGAATTATAAACGATATTATACTTTACTTCTGCTTTTGTTTCCTCGCGGGGACAGGACTTATGATGGAATTTTCATTCGTCAAGGGAGCGGGTCCGCAATATGTCCTTTCGATGGGTAAAAAAGCTTGGGAAACCGGCCACTTCTGGGTTGGAGTTGTCGCAATTTTGGCATTCATTCTCCACTTCTGCCTGAACTCGCGCTTCTTTAAGAATGTCCTAAAAACGCGCATAGTTTACGTTTTATTTGTAATAATCGGCTTTGGCGGCGCAATTCTTTTGGCAGTTTGGCCGACTGAAAAGGGCGAAACAGCAGCCCCCGCAGCGCAGACTTCCGCCCAGGCCGCCGGGCAAGGATACGGCAAGGGCATGGGCAAAGGCGCCGGGCTTGGTATGGGCAAGGGCGCGGGAATTTGCCAAGGGCAGGGCTTCGCGCGCAATTCGACCCTCAAATAATATTATCCCAGCACCCAGATTCTTTATCGGCTGGCGCAGGTTTGGATAATTGAATTTCCCCTCGCTTAGCAGGTTCAAAGTATGCTTGGTTCATTCTTTTTTCATTTTATGAGGAGAAATTTTTTCTCCTCTTTTTTATGTGTTTTTGTTTACGCTCCCATATTGCAAGAATAGTAATTCAACCAAGAATGATTTACTTTCAGTCGAACGCCTGCAAAAAAAACCGACTCTAAAAAGAATCGGCCTTTGGTAAAATCTTTTAGTTTGTAAATCGCATATTGGCTTTTGCCCTGGATTTTATTTTTTCCTGCGCAATGCCGCAGCGAATAATGTAAACAACCCAAACAAGGAAGCAATTTCCGCAGGTTCCGGCACTGTCGCAGTGAGGCTTGCTACAATAGTCGATACACCGTCAAGCTCCTTTATGAATATTTCGCCCGAAACGCCGTCTTCAAGGGCCAAAATAAAATCTCCCTCAGATACATTGCTGCCGGCAGTTGCAAATGAAAGCAGTCCGAGATCCCATTCTTCTGCACCAGCCGCAAGAAGCCATTGTTGCAAATCGTATGCGCTTATGGATATGTCGAACGTCAGGCTCGATGTATCAGAGCTCTTGGTAAGCGCCCCGTTTATCTGTATAAAGTCGCTTGCAGTTTTTATTGCGTCAACAGCGATTGTTCCGTGGTAGAACGACATTTTATCGAACACAACTTTGCCTATTTCATTGCCTGAGTCATTGCCGGTTGCGCTAAATACGGCGTCGGAATCTCTCCCGCTGTACGCGCTTAGATATAGAACACCACCTTTCATTCCGTCGTACATTCCAATATCGAGCCGCCCTGAGCTGACTTCAACTTCGCCAAGCGCGCTGGCTGAATCAGCATATGTGTCGGCGTCCAATTTCCAGCCGTTTGTGGTTGTAAACCTCATAATTTGGCGGCCATTTGCAGCGTCGGAGGCGTTCATCCTTACGTTTAGCTTATTTGCCACAATCTGCCCGTCAACTTCCCGGCTCAAAAGCCCGCCGACATATTCACTGACCCCGGAGTTCGTAAATGAAAGCTCGGTTGTGTTCGCCTCGGCATTCCCCGCGAGCTGTATCATTCCATTCGCCGACACTTGCAGACCGCCTATTGTGCGGTAGAAAGTGCCGCCTGAAGTTGATGTTGTCCTGAATACATTGTCATGGGCAGCCGCGCCATTTTCAAGCGTGAGCACCCCGCCAACATTAAAATTGGCAGTCTCAACTGTAAAGTCTATACCGACCGGCATGCCTTGCGGTGCGGGGTCTGGAATTTCAGATTTTATCGTAAAATCGCCGGCCACATTTATGTTGCCGCCACCGTAGATTGTTAGCCGCGTTTGATACCATGCGTTTGAGCTTCTCGTATCTATAAATTCAAAATCTTCGCGCACATCGAGAGTTGCGTTTTGATTTAACGATATGATTAACTTAGGATGCCCGGTGAGACTGTCGAGTGTGTGCAATGTCATATTTTTTACCGACATTGTCTGCCCCCACGCAATTTCAAGCATTTGCTTGCTCCAGAAATTCTGTGGAAAAGTCATGTTGTATGTAAAATCGCCGGCGGTAAAGGATTTGTTTACCATTGCCAATGTATAAGATGCGTAATCCGCCGATTCCGCGATTATGTCATAGTCTACGGTTATGTTTGTATTTTCATCTATGCTACCGGTGTAAGCTTCGCCGTCTAGCGTGTATATTGAGGAATCCGATATGTCGTACGGCAAAGTGTCGGACGGGGACAGCGTCTTGTTAAGTTCAAGTTCAACCGTTTGCGCGTTTAATGGCTGGCATAGGAAAAGACAGCATACCGCGGTGGTTAATGCAGGTATTTTTGTTTTCGAATTCATATCTTTTTAAATAAGTATACAGGGGTTGGGAAAATTTTTTTTATTCTAGTAGTATATATGCGCAACAATGCAACCTTTTTTATATATATTTATATACCATTTTGTTCTATGGGAATTTTTAGTGCCATAATATTAAGGTAGTATTCTAAATTTGCGCAAAGAAAGTATTGTAGAATTAACTATGCGGAAAAATTTGCGCAGGCATTGAAGCGGCGAACATATTTGCGCCCACAAACCTTCTCATGATCTATAAGATCACTTCAAGGCGGACAGGCATTTTTCTAATAAAGCATGCTGCCTATTGATATCTTAGTGGATATTTCAAGATTCGAGTAGGTCGCACTTTTTAAAAGCGGCTGAAAACATGTTTGCGAAAAAAATGCCAGGTTCCGCACAGGGCCTGGCATTTTTTAATGCGCCGCAAAAATCACGCAACGCCTATGGAATCTCAAACTATTAGGGCGTCGAGAAGATCTTAAACTAATCTTCCAGCGAATCGGCGTATAGTTCCGCGACGTGCTTTACTTTTACCTCGTCGCCGTTTAGCGCGAGCATATTCGATATTTGCATCATACATGCTGGGCATCCGCACGCGACAGTATCCGCGCCGCTTGCCACAATATTCTCGCGCTTGCGCCCGCCGATTTTCTTTGAAATGTCGTAATGTGTCAGGGTAAAACTCCCGCCGCAGCCGCAGCATGTGTCGGGCTCGCGCATCTCAATAAGCTCGCATTCTGGGTTTGCCTTTACAAGCTCCCTCGGCTGTCTGCGCACTCCCAGCGATTTCGCAAGGTGGCACGAATCGTGGTATGTCACTTTTTCGCGCCTACCGCTCTCTGCGCCTACGCGCGCTTGCGCCGGTTTCTCCAACCCAATTACGTCAACTAAAAACGCCGATATATCCAGAGTCTTTGCGGATATCTTTTCTGCCGTCGCCTTTTGCGCCCCCTCCGCGTACCTCGGCCAAAACTGTTCTATTGTTTCTGTGCACGACGCACAGGCGGTCACAACATAGTCAAATTCAAGTTTGCCCAAAATATCGAGATTGTACGCCGCCATTTTTTTGAAGGAATCGGCGTCGCCGGAGGCGAGGGCAGGTATGCCGCAACATGCCAATCCGGACGGCATCGAAACTCCTATACCGTAATGCTTGAATATTTTTAAGCAAGCCTCCGTCACGTTGGGATAGACTTTGTCGCCCATGCAGCCTGTAAAAAACAATACTTTTAGACCGCTCTTGCCCGCAGGAGTGTCGTAGTCGCCGTATTTTTGGCGGATTGTCTTTTTAGGAAGCTCAGGCAGGCGCCTGTCGCCGATTATCGGCGCTAAAAGCGGCGACGAAAGCGTCCGCGGCGCGTTGTTTTGCCTGCGCATAAACAACCCCCTGAACGGCGCCGACACTTCTGCGCAGAAGGAAAAAAACCTCGGGTTGCAAAGCATCGCACGGAATATTATCTTCTTTACCGGTGACAGCCCCATGTATTGCGCCGATATTTCGCGCGCTTTGATAAATATATCGAGTATATTAACTCCGGACGGGCACGCTGCCTGGCACGAGCCGCACAATAGGCACCGGTCGAGCTTGCTGCGCACGCCTTCCGCGTCTTTAGCTACTTTGCTTTCTATATCGGAAAGCAGCGAAAGTTTCCCGCGCGCAACGTCGGCTTCCATCAGCGTTTCTTTAAATATGGGGCATACCGATTGGCATGTCCCGCACTTCATGCACGCCGAGAGCTTATCGTCAAGCTTGGCGGTTTCCTCGGCAAGTTTTGCGAGATTAGTCATATTAAAATGCTACTACTTTTGTAGGATTTAACAGCCTTTTTGAGTCAACCGCAGATCTCAGAGCCCTGCAGAATTTCAGGGTTGCCGCCGATGTTTCAAGCTCCAGCCATTTTGATTTTGCCGTTCCCGTGCCGTGCTCGCCCGACAGCGTGCCACCCATCTCGACTGTCCTTCTGAACAGCTCGTCTATCGCCTGCTCCACACGCGCAAATTCTTGCGGATCGCGCTTGTCGCACAATATCGACGGGTGAAGATTGCCGTCGCCGGCGTGCCCGAATGTTCCTATGAGCAATCCGTATTTCTTGGCGATGTCGCCTATGCAGTCGACCATTGCGGGAATCTTTGAGCGCGCGACTGTCGCGTCTTCAAGCACTATCGTCGGACGCCTTCGCGCGAGCGCCGGAAGCGCCTTGCGCCTCGCCTCCCATATTGCGTTTTTCTGAATTTCGTCACGCGCAACTGTTATGTTTGCAGCTCCGTTCTCGCGCAATATTCTCTCAACTGTGTCGGCGTCGTCCGCTACCTGGGCGGGGTGCCCGTCAACCTCTATCAATAGCAGTGCCTTCGCGTCGCGCGGCAGCCCGATCTTTACGTCGTCCTCGACCATATTTATCGTCACCGCGTCCATAAATTCAAGCGTGCAGGGCAGCACGTGCGAGGCTATTATTTCGGCTACGGTATCGGCGGCGCGCCTTACGTCGGAAAACGCTGCTGTCATCGCCTTCGACGCCCTCGGCGGGGGAACGAGTTTGAGTATGGCTTTTGATATTATCCCGAACGCCCCTTCCGAACCTGTCATCAATCCGGCAAGATTAAACCCAGTGGCGCATTTGACTGTCCTCGAGCCCGTTTTGACAAGTCCGCCTTCCGCGTCGTAAAATTCAAGCCCCATTACATAGTCTTTCGTCACCCCGTATTTTAGCCCGCGAAGCCCTCCCGCGTTTTCGGCTATGTTTCCGCCTATTGTGGACACTGCCTGCGACCCAGGATCCGGCGGATAAAACAGCCCCTTTGAGGCAACTTCCGCCGCAAATCTTGCTGTCACTACCCCAGGCTCCACCACTGCGTAAAGGTCTCCTGAATTGATTTCGAGAATTTTGTTAAGCTTTTGCGTGACTATCACAACCGATTTTTCCGAGTCGGGAATCGTCCCGCCGGATAGGTTTGTGCCTGAGCCCCTCACTGTCATCGGTATGGAATTTTTATTGCAGAAGGCGCATATCTGGCCAATCTGTTCGGTATTGTCGGGGGTCAATACAACAGCGGGCTCCCTTTGCGGCAGTACGGCGGAGTCGTAGGCGTAGCTGAGCCTGTCGGCTTCCGAGTCCAACACGTTGTCGGCTCCGATTAGTTTCTTGAAATCTTTTATTATGCTCGATTCAGACATTTGAAAAAAATTTTTTTTTAATTTAGACTCGCCACGCTTGCGGTCAAGTAAAACGAAATTTCATATTCTTAAACAGTTAACTCGGCAAGCGTCAGAAAAAATTCTCGCCGAATTTCAATAAAATCCCCTCCGCCTCGACTATCTGCCGCATCGCCTCATACGCGGCTATTCCGGCAGATGTCGACAGGTTGAGCGAGCGCAGAGTGTCCACCATATGCGGTATCTTTACGCGCCTCTCTAAAATATCGGCGTGCACGTATTCGGGGCAGCCGCAGTCCTCCGCGCCGAATAGAAGCCCGTCGCCGCGCCTGTACTTGCCGTCCCAAAAACACTTGCGCGACTTCGTCGTAAAGAGCCATATGCGCTCCAACTTTGGCGAGAGTTCGGATTTCTTAAACTCTTCCCAGTTCTTGTGGTGTACAACGTCGAGGCTCTTCCAGTAGTCCATTCCGCTCCTTTTGAGCTTCGCGTCGGTTATTGTAAAGCCCATCGGGTGGATTAAGTGCAGTCTCGCCCCGATTACCGCGCACATTCTCCCTATATTTCCGGTGTTTTGCGGAATTTTCGGATTGTGTAAAATTATATGCAGTGCAGGTTCACCCATAGTAAATCAGAAAATATTAGGCAGTGCTCTCAAAGAATTGAAAATCGCTTGTGGCTATCCGCACAAAAATTGGATTCTCTTGCTTCCCAGTGCGCCGCTAAATTAGTTTCCGGCACGCCACTGTATGTCTGCTCGTCACTTAGGCCCAGTTCGCGCGCCGTTTTTTTATATACCAATCTGCCTCTGCCGTCTGTGCCTAGCTTATGCCCATTTAGGTATTTCATATTCATATCTGCTACCCATGGCCGCCTTCGCACATATATAAAGTTAGTACAACGGCTTAATACTGCCGGCGGAATTTTGTATCCAATGCCCTGCGGGCCTCGCGCATTGCCTCCCGCTTTTTTATATCTTCGCGCTTGTCGTAAAGTTTCTTGCCTGTACAAAGGGCTATCAACACTTTCGCAAGCGCCTTCTTAAAATATATCTTTAGCGGGATTATCGCCGTGCCGCCAGAGTCGGTAGCGGCTTTTAGTTTTAGTATCTCCTTCTTATGCAACAGGAGTTTCCTCGGCCGCGTAGGATTATGGTTGTTTATATTCCCAAAATCGTATTCCGATATGTGCGATTGGTACATTACCGCTTCGCCGTTGTCGACCCTTACGAATGCGTCGTTTATCTGCGCCTTCCCCGCGCGCAAACTCTTTATCTCCGTCCCTGTAAGCACTATTCCGGCTTCAAAAGTTTCCCCGACAAAATATTCGTGGTTCGCCTTGCGGTTGCGAATCTCGGTTATTCGGTTATCTTTGCTTTTGCCCATTGGAATAAAAAACCGCGTGGTTTATCGCCGCGCGGACTATCTATGCGCGCCCCGCGCCCGCTGTCGGAAAGCTCGTAAAGCAATATTTCCCAACGCAAAAAAGCGCAATGCGGGCCGGATGCGTCAAGCGTTTTACAGATCTTCGCTTTCTTTCGGCGCCTCGTAGAGTTCGTATTTTATGTGCCCCTTGATTATCTCCAAGAGAGCTATGTCTTCAAGCGATAGCTTTTCGAGCGATTCTACCGTCGGGCGCGCGCCGTATTTGAGTTGCTTCACGCGGCGGGAGACGACGTTTATGAGAATGTTCGGGTCGGAAATAACCTTTTGTGCCTGTCTTAGATAATCTTCTCTCAAGAGAGCCTCCTTATTATTAAATGGTGAACGCTTTACTGTATTTTTCGCCGCAACGAATGCAATACAAAAATTATCCGAATTTCTTGATATGTGTCAAAAGCTCTAAAATATGGAAATTCAAAAGACAAAATAAAGAAAAAATCCAGTTGCAAAATTTCTCTTGCTGGCAGAATTTTCTTCCGGATTTGCCCAGAACGCCAAAATTTTTTTTGATTATTCGGAATCTTGCGCTGCGGCTGATTTGCAATTTCTTGCTCTATCTGTTTAGATTGCTGTGCCTTCGTATCCTTAAGCTTTTTGAGGCTGCAATTTCATTGATTGTCAAAAAGCCGAAAAGTTTTGCGGAATGTGCGTATCTTGTAACAAAAACTTTATGCCAATGTTAGTGGGAGACCCCGGAACAAACTTGTCCGGCGGTATAATTCCCTAGTCGAAAAAATCGGTTGTGGAAGTTCGCAAAAAGCTTAACAAGATTATCGAAATCAATGGGTTTTTACACAGCGGGGAGGTTCGGCGCGGCGGCTGCCAAATCCGCCGTAAAAATTGTCCCAAAGGCGCACTTTACTTAATGCTCCTCGGCAATACAAAAAGCCCGCGATTTTCATTTTACTTTTGCGATGCTTCCGTTTTGCCATTGCTTTGTTTCCTTTTGCCGCGCTCCGCCGCTAAGCTTCCAGAAAAAATATCGGCCGCCAATATATTTGGCAGAATTTTGCTTTTCCCGCGCGGCGGAAAATTTTCCACCGCCCCCATACTTCAATTCCAATTTTTCGTTTTATTTGACAACCGACTTAAATTGTATTGGATAAACCATAACTTTAACACAATCCAAACTTATAATAATGAGCGTATCAGGCGAAAAAATAACAATCCGCGACGGAAAGCTTGCGGTACCATCAAACCCTGTCATTCCCTTCATCGAAGGCGACGGCATAGGCCCCGATATTTGGAGAGCCGCCGTGCGCGTATTCGACGCGGCCGTCGAGAAGGCCTATAAAGGCTCGCGCAAAATCCAGTGGCTGGAAGTCCTCGCGGGCGAAAAGGCATTCAATAAAACGGGCAGCTGGCTGCCTTCGGAAACGCTCGACGCCTTCAAAGAGTATCTCGTAGGAATCAAAGGGCCTCTCACTACCCCCATCGGCGGCGGAATACGCTCGCTGAATGTAGCCCTGCGCCAAGAGCTCGACCTCTATGTGTGTCAGCGCCCTGTCCGCTATTTTAGCGGCGTCGACAGCCCTGTAAAACGCCCGGATCTCGTCGATATGGTCATATTCCGCGAAAATACGGAGGATATTTATGCGGGTATTGAATTCGAAAACGGCACGGAGGAAGTCGAAGAGCTAAAAGCTTTCTTAAAAGACCGCTTCCCCAAAAAATTCGCGAAAATCCGCTTCCCGCAGTCGTGCGGAATCGGCATAAAGCCCGTCTCGCGCGAGGGAACTTCAAGGCTTGTAAAATCCGCCATCGAATATGCGATTTCACAGGGCCGAAAGAGCGTCACACTCGTCCACAAGGGCAATATTATGAAATTTACCGAAGGCGCCTTCCGCGACTGGGGATACAAAGTCGCGAAAGAGGAGTTCGGCGCGGTAGAAATCGACGGCGGCCCGTGGTGCAAGCTCCCATGCGGCATCATAGTTAAAGATGTTATCGCCGACGCATTCTTGCAGCAAATTCTTACCCGCCCGGCGGAATACGACATAGTTGCCACTCTAAACCTCAATGGCGACTATATCTCCGACGCTCTCGCCGCGCAGGTCGGCGGCATCGGCATCGCCCCCGGCGGCAACATAAACTACACTACCGGACACGCAATTTTCGAGGCAACCCACGGAACAGCCCCCAAATACGCAAACCTCGACAAGGTAAACCCGGGCTCCGTAATCCTCTCCGGCGAAATGATGTTTAGATACCTCGGCTGGAACGAAGCCGCCGACCTCATCATAACAGGCCTCGAAAATTCGATAAAGGCAAAGACCGTCACTTACGACCTCGCTCGCCTCATAGAAGGCGCGAAAGAAGTCAAGTGCTCGGAATTCGGCTCGGCAATCATCGCCAATATGTAGTTTATGAGCGGCGGAAAACTTCTCGTAGTGGGCTCAATCGCCTACGACAACATTAAAACGCCCTTGGACTCGGTCCAATGGGCGCTCGGCGGGTCGGCGTCGTACGCGGCGCTGGCGTCGTCGTTCTTCGCGCCGACAATGCTCTGCGGCATCGTCGGAAAGGATTTTAAGGAATCCGATTTGGCGCGTCTTTCGAGGCGCGGCATCGACACTTCAAATGTGGAAATCGACCCCAACGGCGAAACTTTCTTTTGGAGCGGTGAATATCACGACAACTTCAACAGCCGCGAAACTCTCGAAACGCGCGTAAACGTCTACGAAAACTACGCTCCGAAGCTAAACGACGCCGCGAAAAACGCCGACTTCGTCCTGCTAGGAAACATTGGTCCGGACGTCCAAAAATGCGCGCTCGACGCAATGCTCTCTTCGCCGTTTGTGATTCTCGATACAATGAACCTTTGGATTGACATCGCAAACCACGCGCTGAAAGGGCTAATCAAAAGGGCAGACATATTCATCGTAAACGACTCCGAGGCAAAACTAATATCCGGCGAGCGCAATATCATACTTGCGGGCGAAAGCCTCTTGAAGCTCGGCGCAAAGTCAGCAGTCGTCAAAACCGGCGAATATGGCGCGATGCTATTCCACAAAGACGGTTTCTTTGTAATCCCCGCGTACCCCGTAAGGGACTTGCGAGACCCAACTGGCGCGGGCGATACTTTTGCCGGCGCGCTCGCGGGAACGCTTGCAGGAAGCGGAAAAACCGATTTCGCCGCAATTAAAAATGCAATGCTCGCAGGTGCTGCCGCTGCGTCAATGACTGTCGAATCATTCTCGTCCGACAAATTGGAGGAAGCCGGATTAAATGAAATAAAGCGCCGCCAAGATTTTATCAGGCGCATATCGGAGATATAAATTATGGCAAATGTCCTCGAAATAGCCAAGCGCGCGCGGGCTGCCGCACTCGAATTATCGGGAGTCTCGGAAGAGCGCAAAAACGCGGCTCTCGCGCGGATTGCCGAACTGCTCGAACAAGATGCCGAAAACATTATTGCGGCAAACTCGCGCGACCTTGAAAAGGCCGCCGCCGCAGGGCTTTCCAAGCCAATGCTCGAACGCCTGTCGCTCGACCGGAAAAAAATCGCCGGCATTGCGGATGGTGTGCGGCAAGTCGCGGCGCTGCCTGACCCTGTCGGCGAAATAATCGAAACTGTTGTCCGCCCAAACGACCTCGAAATACAAAAGGTAAGAACGCCGATAGGGGTCATCGGAATTATTTACGAGAGCAGGCCGAATGTCACTGTCGATTGCGCGGTATTGTGCCTCAAAAGCGGAAACGCGGCAATACTTCGCGGCGGAAGCGAGGCGTTTGAATCAAACGCGGCACTTGCAGCGATAATCTCCCGCGCGCTCTCCGATGCAGGCATAAATCCGGATTGTGTCCAGATTATTCCCACGACTGACAGGGCGGCTTTCGGCGAACTCTTGAAGCTCGACAAATACGTAAACTGCATTATTCCAAGAGGCGGCGAGGGGCTTATCAGGTTTGTCGTCCAAAACTCGACTATCCCTGTAATCAAGCACTACAAGGGTGTCTGCACTGTATATATAGACAAGGACGCCGACGCAGAAATCGCGCGGGTTCTCGCAGTCGATTCAAAATGCCAGCGCCCGAGCGTATGCAACGCAGCAGAAAACTTGATTGTCCACGCGGCTGTCGCCGACAAATTGCTGCCGATTGTGGCAGGGCGCTTAAGCGAGCTTGGTGTGGAGATACGCGCCTCCGACAGAGCAGCTAAAATACTCGACAACGCCGGAATCCCCCACAAGACCGCTACTGACGACGACTTCTATACCGAATATATCGATATGATTATTTCAGTTGATATAGTCGATTCGGTGGAGGAAGCCGCCGCATTTATAAACAAATATGGCTCCGGACATTCCGATTTAATCGTAACCCAAAACCAGCAGACTGCTGAAAAATTTATGAATTTGGTAGATTCCGCTGCCGTCTATTGGAACGCCTCGACCAGATTTACCGACGGGTACGAATTCGGACTCGGCGCTGAGATTGGAATATCGACTGACAAGCTCCACGCCCGCGGTCCGATGGGACTCAAAGAGCTTTGCTCTTACAAATATAAAATCCGCGGAGCGGGGCAGACCCGAGGAAAACCCGACTCTGCAAAATAATCAGTGCCCGCGCGCACAACAAAAAACTAAACCAAAATGGACAGACTCGAAGAAATATTTAAAATGCAGTATGAACTCAACAAGCGCATAGGCGTTGACACCGCAAATATGTCGGAAGACGACCGCGTAAAGTGGGTTCTAAATTATAGCCGCGCCCTCGCGCAGGAAAATGCGGAGCTCGTGGATTCCGTTCCGTGGAAATGGTGGGCTAAATACCAGAAATTCGATCCCCAAAACGCGCGCGTCGAGGTGGTGGATATGCTGCACTTCTTGGTCTCTATAGCCCAGACCCTAGGCATGACTGCCGACGACTTTTATCAGGCGTACGCCAAGAAAAACCATATAAACCACGACCGCCAAGATTCGGGTTACACTACAAAAGACGAAAACGACTGCCGCTCGATTTAATCTGCGGAAATTTCGGCAACGGTTTTAGTCTTTGGCTTTTTCTCGCGTTGGAAAATTTTTGGGACGCGCTTTTGCGGCGAATTGTGCCGCTTTTGGCGCGCCCTTTTTTTATTTTTTAGGCGTATGTCTTAGATTTTTTCTATTCTTTTCATTTCCGCCAAGAAGCGCAATCGAGCAAGTAGGTATGTTACTTTTAGTATGTTTTTTTTCTCTATGCTTTCTTTCGCAAATAAGCTGAAACAATCCGCATTTTTATATCTTTTCCATTTTCTCAATTTGGCCGAGCTTTCGCATTTTGCGCTTTTATATTTTCGAAAGGCGGTATAAGCGGCGCGGCTTCTGCCCGGCTCTTTTCTTATAAGGCTGGGGCATTTTATTATTGTAGCGGAATTTTTTGCCCGAATTTTTTTCTGCTTTTTTGGGCATGCGTAGAATTTTATAAAATCGGCGCAGTGCTAAAAAAGTTCCGGTCTGCATGGGACAAAGCTTGGTTTGCTAAAAATCTCTATGAAAACGCAAGCATAGCGCTCTTTTGCAATCGGTACTTTTAGTCGCAGAAATCCGCCATGTTTACAAGGGCATTTTTAAGAAGAAACATTGCGCTTTCAGACAAAAAATTGGGCGATTTGCACCAGTAGGAACTCCGTCTTATTCCAGATTTTTCTCCTCTCAAAAATCTCTTTAATGTTATGGAATATTTTTTTCTTGGTTTATAAATATTTTTCTTTTCAGTCGCACCGCCCTAAAAGACGAATCTTTCATTTATTTTCAAAGTTCTCTGCCTAATTTCCGCTTAGTCTCCAAAAATATTTTATGCTTTTTGCTAAGGTTTACGCATGGCGCAGTTTCTTGCGAAAGGAATAGACACAAAAAAAGACCGCCATGCGACGGTCTTTTTTGAGAAGGCAAAAGCTATTGCTGTTCTTTTACATCGTTCTTAAAGAACAGGTAGAAGAATATGAGCAGGGCGCCGGAAATTGCGGATTCAATCCAGAATACAGTCGTCCAATTTGTGACTGCTTCTGCGCCAGCTTGTGCGGGAAGGGCAGTGTAGCTGTCGATTAGCCACTTCGAGAAGAACGTTCCTATGACTTGCGCTACGCCGTAGAAGAAGAAGTACAAGCCCTGCGCCTGCGCCTTGATGTCGGCAGGAGCTTTTTTATCGATGTACATCTGGGCGGCGACAAAGAAGAAGCCGAATATCGCTCCGTGCACTGCTATCGCGCCAAAATACAGGCCCCCAACTTCGGGAACAAGTGCGCTCATCACATAGCGCAAGAACATGGCAAGTATGCCTATTGCCATCGTATTTTTAAAGCCGAGGAATTTTATGGAGACGGGAATCGCAACCATAAACGCCAACTCGGAAATCTGCCCTATGTTCATTATAGGCGTTATCTCCTGCACACCAATAGATTTAAGGAACGAGCCATACATCCAATAAATTGTGAATGCGATAGTCCATACCACTACGCATATCATAAATATTGAAATGTTCGCGTCTTTAAGCATTCCGAACGCGCGCAAACCGAGAGCGTCAGTAATCGACATAGGCTCTCCTTTCGCTTTCGGGGGAGTCGCGGGCAAAAAGAGCGAGAACACTGCAGCTACTATCGCAACCCCAGCCGCGCATGCGAGCGGAATGTTTGTGCCGTCTATCGAAATGTCGAATATCGCCTTGGCGCCGAGCGCGAATACCGCCGCGCAGACCCAGCCGAGAGATCCGAATACCCTAATGTAGGGGAAGGCTTCGGGCGTGCTGTTTGTCATCGCTATCGACGAAGTAAGCCCCCATGTGGGCATGTAGGCGCACATCGCAAGCATCAAGAATATGAATATCAATAAGGGGTTGCTCGTAAAGAAAGTCGCCAAGAGCAGTATCGCCACAAAAAAGTTGAGAATCGCCAAGACCTTTTCGCTGTTTGCAACCCTGTCGGCAAACATTCCGACGAGCGGCGAGAATATCGAGCCTATCGCCATTGTTGACATTATCAGCGAGAACATTAGCCCCGACACTTTCATATTGTCGAGGTAGCTCGAGAGCTGTACCCAGAAAGCCGCCACGAGCATAAACTGCAAGAACATCATGGCGCTTAATTTGAATCTTGATGCGAACGACATATTTATTAACTCCTAATTTGTTTTTAAAGTAGGTCAAACATAGGCTGTTTTAACGCTAAAATCAAGCATTTTGCGGAAAAGACCGCGAAGTTTGAAATTTTTTATTGCACATTTTTAGCGGCAAACTTGCGGCAAGACATACAAAGAAAGCGCAGCTACAACGCGGAAATATGGAAAACGCCGCTTATTAGGGGCGATTTTTGCTTGAAGGCTATATCGCCGGCTGGCAATATGGGTTTTTAAGAAAATAAAAATGGGGCGCCCGAGGCGCTTCGGCGTTGTTTATGAGAATACAAAAATATATTTCCCAATGCGGCGTATGCTCGCGCCGCGCGGCGGAGGAAAAAATCCTAGAAGGCGCAGTCACCGTCAACGGAGAAATCGCCCAGATCGGCCAGGACGTGGATCCTGAAAAGGACAAGGTCGCGGTGGACGGCGTTACGCTAAAAGGCATCGTCGCCGAAAAAGTGGTTCTTGCAATGAACAAGCCAAAGGGCTATCTGTGTTCCAACGACGACCCGTTCGAGGCTAAAAAAGTATTCGATCTATTGCCGCCGCCATACGACAAGATGAAGCTATTCTGCTGCGGCAGGCTCGACAAAAATTCGCAAGGCCTCTTGATTCTCACTAACGACGGCGAGCTCGCAAACAAGATTACACACCCGTCTTCTGGAATCATTAAACGCTACCGCGTGACTCTAAACCGCCCTCTCGACCCCGCCGTAATACCAATCCTTACGCGCGGTGTCGTATCCGAGGGCGAAAAGCTGCGCGCCCTAAAAATAATACAGCACCCCTCGGACACTTCCGAGCGCGACGCGAAAAAAGTGGAAGTCTGGCTATCGCAGGGGCGCAAGCGCGAAATCCGCAGAATGTTTGAAGTTATGGGATACTTCGTAAAAGAGCTCAAACGCTTTCAGATAGGGGCTTTCGTGCTCAGAAGAATCCCTGAGGGCTCATGCAAGCTGCTCTCGCGCCAAGATATTGAAAAAATTTTGAGAAACCCCGTATTTTAAATTATGCAAAAAAGCGAAATTTTCGACAAAGTGGAAGATTGCATCGCCGATTTCGCGGCGGGAAAAATCGTAATCGTCGCCGACGACGAATCGCGCGAAAACGAGGGCGATATGATTGTCGCCGCGGAAAAGATAACGCCGGAGTCGGTGAACACGATGATAAAGCTCGCGCGCGGGCTCGTCTGCGTGCCAACGACGAGCGAGCGGCTTACGGCGCTTGGAATCGACGATATGGTCAGGCTGAACCGCGACGCAAAAGGCACCGCATTCACCGTCACTGTCGACGCGGCAAAAGGTATTACTACGGGCATTAGCGCAGCCGACAGGGCAAGAACCATAAAGCTTATGGCAACCCCTTCCGCGGGGCCTTCCGACTTTGTCACCCCAGGACATGTCAACCCGCTGAGAGCCCGCCCCGGCGGTGTCCTCGAACGCGCGGGGCACACAGAGGCGGCTGTCGATCTTGCAAAGCTCGCAGGTTTATTTCCATGCGCCGCTATTTGCGAAATTACGAACGATGACGGCACTATGGCGCGCATTCCCGACCTCGTTAAATTTAAAAAAGAGCACAATATGAAGCTCATGAGCGTTGCGGATCTCATCGAATACAGAATGCGCCGCGACACCCTCGTTAAAATAATATTTGAAAGGCCGTTCCCGACGCGCTTTGGCGACTTCAAACTCGTCGGGCTGCGTTCCGCGACAGGTCCAGACACCCACTTCGCCCTCGTAAAGGGGAAAATCACCGAGGAGCCGACCCTCGCAAGAGTCCACTCCGAAAATGTCTTTGCCGACATGTTTGCCGATTCCTCTTTCTCGTCGGGCTCAAACTCCTTCGCGCGGGCAATGGCGGAAGTCGAAAAGGCGGGCTCGGGTGCTGTCATATACATAAGCCGCGCAGACTCGGGAATTGTCACTCCCGACGGCGTCCCGGAATTGCCGAGCCGCCGCGATTACGGTCTTGGCGCGCAAATTCTGCGGGCTCTCGGATTTAAAAAAATAAGGCTTCTTACGACACACCCAGGCAGCCATGCGCTGTCCGACGGGTATGGCCTCGAAATAACCGAACAAATACAATTCTAAAATGAGTCTCGACAAAGGTAAAATGCCAAAAATCGACGCGAGCGGATACAGGTACGCAATAGCCGCCTCGCGCTTCAACAAGGAACTCGTGGACGCGCTCGTGCGCGACGCGGTGGAGACTCTCCACGGCTGCGGCGTCGACGCCGAGAACGTAAGGCTTGTCAGGGTTCCGGGCGCGGCGGAGCTGCCGCATGTTTGCAATATGCTCGCGCAAACGGAACAGTACGACGCAATTATCGCGCTCGGCGTTGTAATAAAGGGCGAAACACCCCACCACGAAATTATCGCCCACAGCACCGCAGCCGCCCTCCAAAACGTGGCGCTCTCGACAACCGTTCCGATGATTAACGGAATAATAGTAGCAAACACCCGCGAACAGGCTGTCGCACGCACAAAGGGGGAAATCGCGCGCGGCAGGGAATTCGCGGAGGCCGCGATGGAAATGGCTTGGCAAACCGACCTGCTTCTCGACGAGCTCGAAGAAGCCGAGGCTGAATTTGAAAAGAACTCCGAAGAAAACGGAAAGGGCTTCGCATCATGAACCCGTCTGAAAACAAAATGCGCGGCCGACGCGAAAACCGCGCCGCCGCAATGCAGTTCGCATACATGCGCGCCGCAAATAAAGACGTGCCTCTAAACCAGCTTCTTGACTCGTTCTTTGAAACGAAAGAGGAGCCGCGCGAATTTTACGGATTCGCCTCCGAGCTAATCGCTGGAATGGAGGAGCACTCCGCTGAAATCGACGCCGCAATATCAAAAAGCGCAAAAAATTGGAGCATGGACAGAATCGCGCGTGTCGACTTGGCTATACTGAGGCTCGCCGTCTTCGAGCTACTGTTTCGCGATGATATCCCTCCGATAGTCTCTATCAACGAGGCTGTCGACCTCGCAAAAACATACTCAACTGCCGAGTCCAAAAGATTTATAAACGGCGTCCTCGACAACGTTAAGAACGGCCTCAGCCGCCCTCTAAGAACCCCCCTTAAACACTGATGTTTTCCCTTTTTAAACGCTTCAAGGAAGGGCTGAAACGCACGGCTAACGGCGCTCTCGGAAAGCTCGCCGGCCTGTTCTCCAAAAAAATCGACCCGTCCGACATCGCCCTCATTGAAGAAACTCTCATCGAGGCCGACTTCGGCTACGAGACTGTCTGCGAAATAATTGACGCCATCAAATCCGAATACAAGCGCGATAGCCAGCTACAGGGGCGCCGCGCCGCGGAAATCGGGGCGGAAGTCCTTGCTCGCATACTCGAAGGCTCGGACGGCGCGCTCGCAAAGAGCGCCGACTCAAACCCGTCTGTCGTTTGCCTCGTCGGGGTCAACGGCGCGGGGAAAACCACGACTGCCGCCAAACTCGCAAAAATCCTCGAAGCCGACGGCGGCGTCGTGCTTGGCGCGTGCGATACTTTCAGGGCTGCCGCAAACGAACAAATCCGCGTATGGGCCGACAGGCTCGGTGTCAGGCTCGTAGAAAGCGCGCACGGCGCAGACGCCGCAGCAACCGCCTGGGACTGCTGGCAGGCCGCAAAATCCGACGGCGCAAAGTGGCTCGTGCTCGACACCGCGGGCAGGCTCCACACAAAGGAAAACTTGATGGGCGAACTCGCAAAAATACGCAGGGTTCTCGCAAAAAACGATCCCAACGCACCCCAAAACTCCATTCTCGTTATTGACGCAAGCTTAGGCTCAAACAGCATTTCCCAGGCGCGAGCATTCCACAAGTCTTTCGGTCTCACGGGAATAATCGTCACAAAGCTCGACGGCACGGGCAAGGGCGGGGCGCTCGCGGGCATTTACCGCGAGCTAAAACTTCCGATACTTTATGTCGGACTCGGCGAAAAAGTCGACGACCTCCAAAAATTCAACATTCGCGCCTACGTCAACGGCGTTTTCGGACTCGAATAATATGACGGAATTGAAAGTTAGTCTCAGCGAAAGATCGTATCCGATTCATATTGGAAACGGCGCTTTCGGTCTCGCGCTCGAAAACTTTTCGCAAATTGTCCGCAACGGCGGAAAAATCGCGTGCGTGGCGGACGAGTCGCTATTGAGCCTCTTTCCGCAATCCGCGGAAAAGCTTAAAAGCCTCGGTATCCACATGTTTCCAGTGCACGGCGGCGAGCCTTCCAAGTCTTTTGAAATGCTCGAAAAGCTATGCGAGTCTTTCGCGGCTGCGGGGCTCGACAGAAAATCGACCGTCGCGGCGTGGGGAGGGGGCGTCATAGGCGATCTCGCTGGCTTTGCGGCGGCAACGTATATGAGAGGCATTGCCCTTGTTCAAATTCCCACAACTTTGCTATCGATGGTCGATTCCTCCGTCGGCGGAAAGACTGGCATAAATATCCGCGCAGGAAAAAATCTCGTAGGCGCATTCCACCAGCCTGGTGCCGTATATATCGACACTTCCTTCCTTTCGACCCTCCCAATGCGCGAATTCTCTGCTGGCATGGCAGAAGTCATAAAATGCGGAGCCCTCGGCGACGCCGAACTGTTCTCGGCTCTCGAAAAAACTCAGGAGCCCCTGTCGCACGACTCAAAGTACCTTCCGGAGGCAATACGCCGCTCGTGCGCGCTAAAAGCAAAAATCGTGTCCGAGGACGAGCGCGAAACTTCAAAAGAAGGGGGAAGAGCCCTGTTGAATTTTGGGCATACACTCGGGCATGCCGTCGAAAAATGCGCGGGATACGGCGTGTTTGTGCACGGAGAGGCCGTTGCGATAGGAATGGCGTTTGCGGCGAAACTTTCCGTCGCGCAATCAACGCTCTCGGAAATCGACGCTAACAGGCTTGTAAAGCTCATTCAAAAATTCGGGCTGCCGACCAGCGTCCCTGACCGCATAAAAACCGCCGATCTCATAGAATCCATGCGCCACGACAAAAAATCCGTCGGAGGAAGCCTGCGGTTTGTCCTGCTCGACGGAATCGGCGCGTCGTACACAAAAACTTTGGAGGAGGCTGACGTCCTTAAAGCCCTCGAATCGTAATGCTCGAAAAACTCTCAGACGCCCATTGCCACCTTGAAGGCGAAAGTCTGGACTCCTACCCGCCAAAAGGAGTGGAAGCATGCGCCATTTGCGCAAGCTTCGCAAACGAATGGTCAAAACTTGAAGGAATTTCGCGCGCGTCAGTAAAAAAAATCTTCGGAATACACCCTGACATAGAAATATCAAAATTCGACGATATTGAAATTGTAGAAAGGCAAATGCGCCTAACTATCCTGCCGGAACTCGAAAAATATATGGATTCTGCGGACGCAATAGGCGAGATAGGCCTCGATTCGCGCATTGCAGACAGAGTTCCAATCGAAATCCAAAAAACGCTCTTTGAGACGCAGCTCGATATGGCCGCAAAGCGCGGCCTTCCCGCCGTCATACACTGCGTGGGCGAATGGGGAGCGCTCTATGACATTTTGCGCGACTTCTCAAAAAATAAGGGCCTGAAAAAATTTCTTATCCACGCGGCGTCGTGTTCGGCGCAAATGGCTGTGCAGTTCGAGAAAATCGGCGCGCGATTCTCATTCGGAATACGCGAACTCTCGAGCAAGAGAGGCGCGGAATGCGCAAAGGCGGCGTCGCCGGAAAGAATTTTGACTGAGACTGACGGAGAATGTTCGGCGGAGTCGCTCGAAAACGCCGCAACGGCTCTCGCCGCGCTCAGGGGCGTGCCGGCCACTGAAATCGCAGACGCCGCTTTTGAAAACTTCCACTCGTTCTATTCAAAATGATACGGGATAGGTTTTCAAGAACGGCCGTTTTGTTCGGCGATGCAGCATGTGAAAAAATCTTTGCGGCGCATGCCGTAATCTGCGGAGTGGGGGCGGTAGGCTCCTTCGCTGCCGAGGCTCTCGCCCGCTCGGGCGTCGGGCGCTTCGACCTCTGGGACTTCGACTCCGTAGAGGAAAGCAATGTAAACCGCCAGCTTTGCGCGCTCTCCTCCACAATCGGAAGGCTGAAAATCGACGTCGTGAAGGAGAGAATACTGGATATTAACCCAAACGCTAAAGTCGATTTGCACCCGGCCTTTATAGACTCCGAAAACGCCGACCAAGTTGTGGGAACGCCGGAGAACGGCAAAGTTGTGGTCGACGCGATCGATTCAATCCCGTCGAAAGCGGCGCTGATATTCAGAGCCGCAGAAGCGGGGGTAGCAATAGTATCCAGCATGGGGGCTGCAAGGCGCTCTGACCCATCGCGCATTAAACAGGCGGACATCATGAAAACTTACGGCTGCCCGGTCGCCGCGCGAGTCCGGAAATTGCTGCGATCCCTCGGATACTCTGGAAACTGCGAGTGCGTGTTTTCCGACGAAAGCGTATCGGAATCCACCCATATCCCAAGCCAAAACGAAAAGATAATAGGCAGCTGCGCGGTTGTCGCGGGCATTTTCGGATTGCGCCTCGCAAACCTCGCCATCGCGGAAATTTTGCCTAAAAAATGAACATAACCCGTTTTTTCAACATCAATATATAAAATGTCCATCTACGATAGAGAATATATGCGCGGGCAGGGCGAAAAAAAGAGCGCCCTCTCGGACTTCTTTGGGCGAATTTCGGCGGTAAGAGCACTGATAATCATCAACGTCGCAATATTTGTCATAGGAGCGTTTGTTGACAGATTCTTCGGATACGGCACGTTTTTTTCGATGTTCGACTTGTCGCTTCCGGGGTTGGCTTCCGGCAAAATATGGACGGTTATAACATATTCTTTCCTGCACGCGGGGCTCGCGCACATAGCATTCAACATGATTGCCCTATATTTCATGGGAACTCCGCTCGAATCGTGGATTGGATCGCGGAAATTCTTATTTGTATATTTCGCGGGGGCCTTGGCGGGCGCGGCTCTATGGCTGCTGTTCTCGTTTGGCTCGCCCGTCGGGCTCGTGGGCGCGTCGGCGTCGGTAATGGCGGTTTTCGCATGCTTTTGCGCTCTATACCCGCCAATGCCTGTCACTTTCCTGCTGTTTTTTGTCCTGCCAATTTCCATAAAACCTATAAATATGCTTAAAATCGCCGCTGCGCTTGAGGCGCTCGGCCTTCTCTACACATTGTCGGGAGGTTTATCGGATATCGCCTATGCGGGGCACCTCGGCGGAATCGCGGCGGGATTTTTTGCCGCGCGCGCAATTAAGTCCGGCAAGCTCGCGTTCTTAGACAAACTTTCCTTTAAGCTTCCGCGCAGAAAATCCGAAAAATATACGAAGAGCGCGTCCGAATATTCGTACCGCGTAAACATTTCAAATCCCAAAGACTTAAAAAATGAAGTCGACAGAATACTCGATAAAATCAGCGAAAAAGGCTTTGCGTCTCTCACGGAAAGCGAGCGCCAAACCCTCGTGGACGCGCGCCGCCGCATGAAATAACCCCGATTTTTAATTTGAAACATTCACAATTCTTAACGATTATTGACATATGATGAATTTTTTAAAGTTGCTGCCGGCAGCCGTAGCGATATTCGCTTCGGCGCTATTCTGCATTCCCGCAACCGCATCGGACGCAAAACCACAACAGGTTCAGCGCAAGCCGATTTCATTGCAGACCTCCCCAAAAATGCGCAACGAGACCAAATGGCTCGTATATTGCATGGAGCGCGGCCACTACCTTAAAATGCCGATTACCGACCTTGACGTCCGCGAATTTATCCGCGAATACATGCAGAACATCGACTTCTTCAAGCTGTTTTTTACCGCCGAGGACGTTCAGCATTTCCAAGACTTCTTTTCCCCGTCGATAGACGTAATGCTCCACCAGGGAACTCTGCTTCCGGCTTTCTCCATATACGACAAATTTCTCGACAGGGCCGACGCGAGACTTGAATGGATACGCGAAAGAATGAAAAAACCATTCGACTTCTCAAAGGAGGAAACCTTCAGGCCGGATAGAAGCAAAGAGGAATGGCCCAAAAATTGGGAGGCCGCAAACGCCCTCTGGGAAAACAGGCTCAAATACGACATCGTAAACGAAATACTCTCGTATTCCGTCAAGAAAAACGACGAAGAAAAGCAGAAGGAGTCCGCAGATAAAACAGGGCAAGATAAATCTGCGGAAAAGTCCGCCGCGGCGCCAAAACAGACGGAAAAGGAAAAATTCGCGGAAGTTGTGGAAGAGGAGGTTGAAGCTCCAAAAACTTTTGAAGAAAAGCTCGCAAAGGCGGAAAAAGAAGTTCTGCGCCGCTACGAAAGACTAATCGAAAACTACCGCAAGGCGGACGCCATGGAGATTCAGGAAATATACCTAAATACGCTATCGCACCTCTACGACCCGCACTCATCTTTCCTCTCCGAATACTACCTTGAAGAATTTGACATCTCCGTGCGCAACGCACTTGTCGGAATCGGCGCGCTGCTTCAAGACAAGGACGGATATTGCACAATATCCGAGCTAATGCCAGGCGGCCCTGCCGAAGAATGCAAACTGCTAAGCCCCGGCGACAAAATTTTGGGTGTCGGCCAGGAAACAGGCGAGATTGTCGACGTAATCGGAATGAAGCTCCGCAACACTGTAAGAATGATTCGCGGCAAAAGCGGGACAAAAGTGAGGCTGCTGATTGAACCGGCTTCAAATCCGTCGGCGCGCAAAACGATAACACTCGTCCGCCGCGAAATAAAACTCACGACAAAACTCGCAAAAGCCGAAATTTACACAATCCCCGTTGGAGACAAAACGCTGCCCATAGGCGTAATCGACCTGCCCGCATTCTACGGTGAAGGCGGTTTCAACGGCGAGTCGAAAGGCTTTAGCACTACAAAGGACGTCGAGGAGCTCCTCCTAAAACTAAAAAAAGCGGGAGTGCAGGGCATAATACTCGACTTGCGCCGCAACGGCGGAGGTTTCCTAACCGAGGCTGTCGACTTGGCCGGCCTATTCATAAAGCGCGGCCCGGTGGTACAGGTTAAAAACGCAGCCGGCAAAACCGAAAAATTGTGGGACGAAGACCCGAAAGTTGTGTGGGACGGCCCCCTAATCATAATGGTAAGCCGCCTATCCGCCTCCGCGACTGAAATTGTCGCCGGAGCCCTGCAAAACCACAAGCGCGCGATTATAGTCGGCGACAAAAGCACCCACGGCAAGGGAACGGTGCAAGCCGTCCTAAATCTCGGCAATTTCGACCCCGAACAAAAGAGCGCGGCGAAAGTCACCGTACAAAAATGGTACGCGCCAAACGGTGATTCCATACAGGTCAAGGGCGTCCATTCCGACATAGTCCTTCCGTCGCCGTACGACTATATGGAAATCGGCGAACAGTATAAAGACTATGCGATGAAGTGGGATTCAATCGCCCCAGATACTATAGAGGAAGTCTGGGGATACGGCGTTCCGGAGGGAGAGGCAAAAGCCCTTATGGACAAGCTTACGAAGCAGTCCGAAGAACGCCAAAAGAAGCTCGATGAATTCGCATTCTGGAATTCCCAGATAAACCGCGTAAAAGAAAGATGGCAGACGAAGGACTGGAGCGTAAATCTCGCCACTCGCGAGAAAAAGCTTGCCGAAGACGAGGCTTTCGCCGATGCTTCTGAAAAGAAGGAAAAGGAACTGTCCAAATTGAACTTCAAAAAGGAGGAGGTTCTCCTCGAGAGCGCCAAGGAAAACGCCCATGCGGATAAGGATGAAAATCCCGAAGCCAAAAAGGACGATAACGGCGCGTCCCCGCAAGATAAGCTCGATGCCGAGCTTGCTTCCGACGAGCCGCCCGCGTTCGATGTCCAGTTGCGCGAAGCATTGCGCATAATGGCGGATTGGATAGAAATTCTCGATAAAAACAAGGAGTCAAAATGAAGCTTGCAATAGGAGCAGACCCGTTTGCGTACGGCTTGAAAAAAGCCGTGGCGCAACATTTGAAAAACCGCGGAGTTGAAGTTATGGATATGGATTCCTATGCGGAAACTCCGTACTACGAGGTCGCAGAAAAGGCGGCGCGGGAAATCTCCGCTGGGAATGCGGACGGAGCCGTTTTGTTTTGCGGAACGGGAGCGGGAATGGCGATTGTGGCAAACAAAATATGCGGAGTCAGGGCCGTCTGTGTGGAATCCGTTTTTGCGGCGAAAAAAGCTAAAGCTATAAACGACGCAAACGCGATAACTATGGGCGCGATGATTGTCGGAGAGGCAATGGCATGCGAAATGGTCGATGCCTGGCTCGATACAAAGTTTGCGGAGGGCTTTGAGCAGTTGCGCGAATTTCTTGAATCGGCGCGCGGGCAGGTCGGGGAAATCGACGCTGCCAACAGGGCGTCCGAGTAGAATCTATACTGCCCGTTCGCAAATAAAAAAACGATTGCTTGAGAAAGTTTGCATGTAGAGGCAGTATTGGTTTTTTTGAATATGCGAAAGGAGGGGAAAGCCCTCCTTTTTTATGCGCTTTATTTATGCAAAATATGCCGCAGTTCGGCTGGCATATTGCCAAACCGCAATTTATATCTTTCTGATATCTTTGTGCTCGCAAATTTATTGATTGTTCTTCGCATAAAAAAAGCAATCGGTGAGGTCAATTTTCTATGTCTTGGCGCCAATTTTTTTATCGCTGATGTTAAAAATTCCGCCGTTTTCTCCGCATAACTTTTGGTATTTACGCAGGCTGATTATCAAATATTTCCCGCGCATTTTCTAAAAAAATTGAAAAAAAAAGCGCGCCAAAAACTGGCGCGCTTTCGCTCTATTAAAATATTTTGTTAATTGTGCCTTTCACAAAAACCGGCGCGCAGTTTTGCGCTGCGCGCGCCGTAAAGACAGCATCATTTATACGGCATAAACTTTACCGCAAAACCTCCGCCGCTTCTCATCGACAGCTTTAACTTTGTGTCAGATGTCACTTTCTTGGTCTCGATTTTGTAGTCCTCGGGGATGTCGTCGGAATTTATCGTGTCGCGGACAATTTTTGCAAGGTATTTGCCTTCGGGCAGGAATTTCGACAAGTCTATCTCGACGTCCTTTCCGCCCCAGCCGCACATTCCGCCAAGATACCATTTATCGCCCTTGCGGCGCGCTATCACAACATACTCGCCCATCTTGCCTTCTATTGCCTTGGTATCGTCCCACGTCGTCGGTACTGCCGCTATAAAATCAAGCAGCTTCTGCTCTTTCATGTATTCGCTCGGCATGTCCGATATCATTTGCAGCGTGCTCAAAAACAAAACATATTGAGCCGCCATGTGCGCGCGCGTCCCCTGGACTCTCGGTATGTCGCGTATTGCCTTGAACGAGCGTTCGTTGGAATTCCTCATTCCGCCAGGCGTGTAGTCCATGGGCCCGAGCAGCATTCGCGTAAACACCAAATCAACATTGTGCGAAGGCGTCACGGTCTTTGCCCATTTATTCACTTCCGCACCGTGTACGGCTTCAAATGTTATCGCATTCGGATATGTGCGCTGCAACCCGGACGGCGCGGGGCATCCGTGCCACTCTATCACCATCTGGCGGTCGGCCGCCAACTTTGTGATGTTTTCTATATGGCGTATCATCAGCTGGTCGTCGCGGTCGTTGAAGTCTATCTTTAGCCCGTCTACACCCCAGCTCTTAAACAAATCCAACGCCTTCTCCGGATACGCATACAGCACCTTGCTGAGGCACCATATCACAACTTTCACACCCTTCGAGTGCGCGTATTCGACAACCGAAGGAATATCCACATGCGGCTTGCCGTTTATGTAGTTCTCGTCCGTATTGTATATGTCTATAAATTTTGTGCGGGCATCGGTTGCCAAATATGTCTTCCCGAGCCCCTCTCTTCCAACATGCCAACCGGCGTCGAGCGTTATGTATGGTATGTCGTTATCGGCGGCAAAATCGGCGTAATATTTGCACATCTGCTCGTTAAATCCGCATTTGAAATCCACGCCTTCCGTATTCCAGTTTACCCACCAGTCCCATACCGAGGGGCCGGGCGTTATCCACGAGGCGTCTCCTATCTTGGATTCCGAAGCCAATTTATATACTGTGTCGTTGTCGGCAAGAACCTTGTCGTCTCGCGCCACTATAAAGGCTCTCCACGGAAATTCGCGCGTGCCGGAGGTCTTTGCTATGTAATCCTCAACTTCCGACGGCTGGAGCTGGTTGCCTTTTTGCACAAGCTTTTTGGGCACAGGCGCAAAAAGCGCGCGCGGGGAATCGGCGTCTTTCGGGTAGTGTATCCTAAGCCCCGGGTATTCCGTCCAATCCGACTCGACAAGCGCAATTTTCATTCCCTCCTTCTCAAATATAAAAGGCATCGAGGCGTTCGCGCCCTTTTTCAGCCCTTTGAGTCCGCCGGCCGTTGTGCGCGTAAACACTGATTCAAACGAAGTCCTTATGCCGTTTACTATGTGGGCGATTACTTTGTCGGCGTCTTTTAGCGGCAGTTTGAGCGTCTCCGCCTTCACTATCATTTCGCCGCCATTCTTTGACACAAACCTGTATGCGGCGGCGTCGTCGTACACTCTTATTATAACGTCGTAATTGCCCAAGTCGGCGCGGCTTTCGTTGTAATTGTCGGTTATCGTTTTCCGCGCGCCAAACAGGGGCTTAATCTCGGTATTCACCATCCTTGATTTCGAGCCCTTGATTGCAGCGTCCGCCCCAAATTCCCCCTTGTCTGTCGACATGCCTATCGCGGCTTTGTCCAAGACTTTTTTGCCGTCGGCTGTTATTGAAAAAGAAAGCTGTTTGCCGTCTTCGAGTTTGGCCTCAATCCTGCCGTCGGGAGATTTTACGGTCACTTCCGCCGAATATCCCACTCCGGCGGCGGCAAATGCCGCGCACAATATGTATAATATTCCGTGTTTCATACATGTGTATTTTGTGGAAAACTCCCGAGCTTTGCAATTATGCTCTATCCTTTTTTTTATTTAACAGTTAAATCTTTATGCCCTCATACTACCGCCGTAAAAATTCTGTAATATCTTCTCATATATTGCGCCTTGAGATGCCGGGAATTCTCTATTTTGCACAAGGCAAACATTTCTCTGATAAAATTTTTAGCTCGAATTTTAAATCAGATTTTCTAAGATGATTTCTAAACCGAAAGGATTTTATGATTTATAGATGCACGGTATGCGGATATGAATACGACGAGGCTGCAGAAGGCAAGTCGTGGAATTCGTTGCCCGACGACTGGATTTGCCCCGTATGCGGCGTAGGCAAGGAATTATTTGAAAAAACCCAGACCGAAGAGTCTTTAATAAAGCCGGAAGCAGCGCGCGAACAGCAGCCTGCCGATACTTCTGAGTCTTCCTGCATCGCATCTGAATCGGCTCCGGAAACCGCGCCGCTCAATGCGACATCTTCCGACATATGCGCCGAGACTATGGCTAATTGGGGCGTTAAGTGGGTTCTCGGCATGGTCGGCCACTCAAATCTCGGAATGGCGGACGCAATCCGCAGACAGGTTGAAAACGGAAAAATGCGTTATATCGGAATCCGCCACGAAGGCGCCGCAGCCTTCGCGTGTTCAGCTTATGGAAAACTCTCCGGAAACCCCGCGGCGTGCATATCGATAGCTGGCCCGGGCTCTACAAACCTCCTGACGGGCCTTTGCGACGCCGCTCTTGACTCCGCTCCGGCAATCGCGCTTACAGGACAAGTTCCGTCTTCCATTGAGGGATTAAAAATATTTCAGGATATCAACCTTCGCGATGCCCTACATGCGGCGACCCCTGCACAGTTCGAAATGTACAAGGGCAGCAAATTTGGAAGACTCGCCGCAAGAGTCTGCTCGGAAGCAATCGATAGAAAATGTGCCGCCCAGCTGATTATGCCGGACGACGTTCAAGTACTGCCGGCATCTCCCGACGATGTCGCTACTCGCCCGCTAAAATCGGTTGCGAGAGCTGCGGAAACATTCTCCGAAAACTCACTCAGAGAGGCTGCAGATATTATCGCAAATGCCCAATTTCCGGTAATCTTAATGGGAAGAGGCTGCCGCGGTTCCGCCCACAAGGTAGAGGAGCTTGCGGAAATGCTCGGCTGCCCGATTATGACAACTTATCCGGCAAAGGGAATAATCCCCGACAGCCACCCGCTTTCCTGCGGTGTACAGGGCTTGAGCGGAACGGCTGTGGCGGCAAAATTTATGGCGCGCGCCGATTGCGTGGTTGCTTTTGGAGCGGGGCTTAGCAGGCATACCTCCGTGCCCGCCGGGAAAAAAGTCGTTCAAATAGACTCGGACTCAAACGCAATCGGGCGGAGATATCCGGTGGAAGCCGCAATCATCGGAGATGTTTCGGAGGTTGCTCCGGCGCTATTCGATTACTTAAAAGATTCTTTCAAATCAAAAGATTCGCGCAAAGATATAGAGCTTGAATGGGCTAAATGGCGCGCCGAAAAAGCAGCGCGCGCTTCCAAGAGCGCAAAGGGCGCGATTGATCCGGCTGCCGTAGCAGCGGCGCTGTCTAAATACGCACCTGCGGACGCAATAATTTCCGTAGATGTCGGGAATGTAGCGTATTCTTTCGGAAGATATTTTGAGTCGAAAGAGCAGTCTTTCATCGGCTCTTGGTATCTCGGCTCAATAGGTTTTGGGCTGCCGGGCGCAATAGGCGCGTGGTGCGTATCGCAAGAGCCGGACGGACAATTCTTCGGACGCCCGATAGTTGCGGTCGTAGGCGACGGCGGCTTGGGACAATACCTGTGCGAATGGACAACTGTCGCGAAATATTCCATGAATATAAAGTGCGTCGTTTACAACAACTCGGAGCTCGGGAAAATTTCCGCGGAGCAAAAGCTCGCGCACATGAGTGTCTGGGAGACGGATCTTCACAATCCACCGTTTGCCGAGTTTGCGCGGTTATGCTCTACAACTGGAATACTCGCCGACAATCCCGACACTTTGGATTCAAAGGTTGAGGAATTCTTCCGCGCAGACGGCCCTGCGATTCTTGAAGTTAAAACTACTTCTTAAACAATGCCGCCCACCCCCTGTTTTTTGGGGCGGCGGGCAAACCCTATCCCGAACGGCTTATGTGCATTGTGGCGAGATTGCAAGTCCTATTCACCCAGCTAAAAAATTTTTGCCCGAACACGCATTTGCGCGCACGGGCAATTTTTTTTGTTTTTTAAGCTCCGCAGTATCTGAAAACTTTTGGGCCTTTAACGCTTCCTAAAAGTAAGCCAAGGCTCAATCATTTCTATAAAAAACGTCACAGGACGCTGCCGAGCGCCGAAATAATATCGTCCTTATTTTCAATGCCTATCGACAGGCGTATCAAATCGGAAGATACTCCCGCAGACAGGCGCTCGCGCTCGCCAAGCTGCGAGTGCGAAGTGCTCGCGGGGTGCAGTATTAGGCTCTTGGCGTCGCCTACATTGGCGAGATTGCTAAACAGCGGTATATTGTCAACTATCTCAACCGCCTTGTCGTATCCGCCTTTCGGCCCGAATACGACTACGCCGCCGCAACCTATGCCCAAATATTTATCAGCTTCCCTTCTTGACGGGTCGCCCTCCAATCCGGGGTATCTTACCCACTCGACTCCAGGGTGCGATTTTAGAAACTCGGCGACTGCCTTGGCGTTTGAACAATGGCGTTCCATTCTTAGCGGCAATGTCTCCAAGCCCTGCAAAAATATCCATGCGGAATCCGGAGACAGGGTAGGGCCCATGTTCCTTAGCCCAACTGTGCGCAGCCTCGTTATAAACGCCGGATTGCCTGTCCCTGACAGGTCGCGACCGAACCTCAGACCGTGGTACCCTTTGTCGGGTTCGCTGTACAGAGCAAATTTTGGGTCGCTCCAATCAAATTTCCCCGCGTCTATGACTGCGCCGCCTATTGCTGTTCCGTGCCCGCATATCCATTTTGAAAGCGAATGGATTACTATGTCGGCCCCATAGTCTATCGGCCTTAAAAGCGGCGGGGGAGTGAAAGTTGAGTCCACTATCAGCGGAATATGGTGGCTGCGCGCTATTTTTGCGTATCTCTCTATGTCGGCAACATCCAGCGAAGGGTTCCCTACCGTCTCTATGTACAATGCCCGCGTGCGCTCGTTTATAGATTTCTCCACCGCGGAGAAATCGTTTACATCGGTAAAACGCGCCGTGATTGAGTATTGTGGCAAAATGGCGTCAAAGAGAGTGTATGTGCCGCCGTATAGATTGCGCGCGCTTACAAGCTCGTCGCCGGCTTTCAGTATGTTTAAAATGCTGAATGCTATGGCGGCGGTGCCTGAGGAAAGCGCGAGCGCACCCACTCCGCCTTCAAGCGCGCAAAGCCGCTTCTCGAGAATATCATTGGTCGGATTCATTATCCTCGAATAAATGTTTCCGCTTTCTTTTAGTGCAAATAAATCCGCCGCGTGTTTTGTGTTCTTAAAATTATAGGCGGTTGTGCGATACACGGGAACTGCCCGCGAAAGAGTGGAAGAATCCGGAATCTGCCCGGCGTGGACTGCGAGTGTTTCTATTTTGTAATCCATTTTATTTGGCGTTTTTTTCTCTTATCGGATTTTCCTTTGCGGCAATGAACATAAAACCGAAAAAATTTTTCGCGCTGATTGCGAAAGAAAAAAAAGCGCGGCAGATTAAAGCTACGCTTCCCCGCCGCGCCGTAAAATAAAGTTTTTTAATTTCGTAAAATGGACTCTATTCGTAAAGCCAAGTTGACAGATAGCGCGAGCCCGAATCCGGAATCAGCACTACTATCTTCTTTCCGGCGTTCTCCGGCCGCCTGCCGACTTCCATTGCGGCGTACAATGCGGCACCTGATGATATTCCCGAAAGTATGCCCTCCTTTTTTGCGAGCGTCCGCGCCGTGTCCCCCGCCTGCTCGGTAGTGACCCTGAATACCTCGTCCACAACTTCCGGAAGATATATCCCGGGGACAAACCCCGCGCCTATCCCTTGCAATGCGTGCGGCCCCGGCTTGCCGCCGGAAAGCACGGGCGAATCTGCCGGCTCAACAGCGACGATTTTTACTTTCGGATTTAACGCCTTCAACGCTTTGCCGACCCCGCATACCGTCCCTCCGGTTCCAACTCCGGCCACAAATATGTCGACTTCGCCGTCTGTGTCTTTCCAAATTTCCACGCCTGTCGTGCGCTCGTGGGCGTCGCGGTTTGCGGGATTCTCAAATTGCTGCGGTATGAAAGAGCCCGGTATTTCGTCGCGCATCTGTTCGGCGCGCTCTATCGCACCCTTCATTCCCTTGGCGCCGTCGGTCAGTTCTAGCTCGGCTCCGTACGCCTTTAAAAACTTGCGCCGCTCTACGCTCATGGTGTCGGGCATTACGAGAATTACTCTGTATCCCTCGGCGGCGCCGACCATTGCCAAGCCTATGCCAGTGTTGCCGCTTGTGGGCTCGATTATTGTAGACCCCGCTTTTATCAGTCCACGCTTCTTGGCGTCTTCAAGCATGGCAAGCGCTGCGCGGTCTTTTACGGAGCCGGACGGATTGAAAAATTCAAGCTTCAAAATTATATCGGCTCCAGTGTCGTTCATTCTTGGAATGCGCACGAGCGGCGTGCCGCCTATGAGTTCGTTTATCGACGATTTTATGTTCATTGCCTTTTCTATCCTTTCGCTTCGCCTTTATTTTTTCTTACGGAAGAAACGCCCTGTCAATAATCAAAAAAAACAGGGTTGTGCAAAAAAATAGGTTGGGCAGGGGGCGGAACCTTTGCAAAAAGTTAAATATTCCTAAGGTTCGGCTAAATTATGGCGATTTATTATTTATACAAGGCTATCTAGAAGCCTGCCAAATTATTTATCTCCCGCGGGAGGCGTAGATTTAGCCGCCTGCGGATTTTTTTTATTTTTCAAATTATAGGCAATCCGCCGCAAAAATACATTTTACCATGAACGATATAGTTATACGCCCAGGCTCGGACGCGGAGTTCGACTCCGTATACGAGGATATGAAACTCCAGTTCCCATCGGAGGAATTGAAGCCAAAATGCGCATTCAAAAAAATGTTTTCAACGGGCGCTACAAAACTGATGCTCGCCGAGCGCGGCGGAAATATCGTCGGATACTTCATTTTCCATTGTATCGGAGATATCGCAATGCTCGACCATATCGCCGTATTAAAACAGTTCCATTCCGGCGGAATCGGGACTGCCATTATAGACGCCATACGATGCCACTACCCGGAGTTAAAGGGAATGTTCTTGGAGGTCGAGCCCGTTAATCCGTCGGATCCACAGACGGTAAGGCGCGCAGCTTTCTATAAAAAATGCGGACTATATCAAGTCGACGTAAATTATCTTATGCCGGCTCCCGATAAAAAAACGGTCCCGATGGACGTCTGGTTTTTAAACAGCTCGTCTTTTAGCGGAACAATTTCACCGGACGAAATTAAGGGGGCCATAAGAAAAATGTTCCCGCATATTTACGAAGTTTTTGAGGAAAGCATGCGGAAGTCCCTCGATAGCCTCGACTCTGCGCACTCGTAAAAGCGGGGCGGCAAATGCATAAAATTCTTGCAACTTCCGCGCGCGGCAGCCACTATTGGGGCATGCAAAATTTTTCAGGAGTATGGACTGCTCTCGTCACGCCCATGACGCCCGACGGCGTCGATTACGACGGACTTGAGCGGCTTGTCGAATCGCAAATCGCGGGCGGAGTCAGCGGGCTTGTCGCTGTCGGAACTACGGGCGAATGCCCGACGCTCGACGCAAAAGAGCATATCGACGTCATAAAATACGTCATAAAGGCGGCGGCGGGAAGGGTGCCGGTTTTTGCGGGTACAGGCTCAAATTGCACGCGCGAGGCTGTCGAGCTTACCGAAGAGTCGGACAAGGCGGGCGCCGACGGATTCCTCGTTGTCGCGCCCTACTACAACAAACCATCGCAGGAAGGCGTATTCCTTCACATGAGCGAGCTTGCAAAGCGCACTTCTAAACCAATCATGCTCTATTCAATCCCCGGCAGGTGCGGCATCGAAATTTCCAACGACACCGTCCTCCGCCTTAGAGACAAATACGACAACTTTTGCGTCCTGAAAGAGGCCGGCGGAAAAGTCGAAAAAGTCGCAGATTTGCGCAGCCGCGCCGACGGAAAAATCGACATTCTAAGCGGCGACGACGGCCTGACCGTAGACTTTATAAAGGCAGGCGCAAAGGGAGTAGTGAGCGTGGCTTCAAACCTCGTTCCCGCAATAATGGTGGAGCTTGTAAACGCAGCACTCGCGGGAGATTGGGCAAAGGCCGAGTCAATAAACGCCAAAATGCACGGATTTTTCAAGGCTCTGTTTATCGAGCCGAATCCCGTTCCGGCAAAGACTGCAATGAAAATGGCGGGGCTAATAAAGGACGACTTCGTGCGCCTGCCGCTCTGCCATATGCGCGCGGAAAATGTCGAAATACTCAAACGCGAAATGATTAACGCAGGAATTTTATAATTATGCCCGTAAAGATATTGTTAAACGGCTCAAACGGCAGAATGGGCCGCGCCATAAGCGATTCCGCCGCCGAGTGCGGCTGCGAAATAGCCGCCGCGTGCGACATAGGCTCGCGCCCGGAGGATTTTATTGAAAACTGCGATGTCGCAGTGGATTTCTCTTTCCGCGAGGCTACCGCAGCCCTTGCAGAACTTTGCGCAAAATATGGGAAACCGCTCGTAATCGGCACAACAGGCCATACCCCGGAACAGCGCGCTCAAATTGAAAATTTTTCCAAAATTATACCGATAGTTTGGGCCGGCAACTATTCGCTCGGGGTAAACCTTCTAAACCACCTCGCAAAAATCGCGGCGACAACCCTTGATGAGTCGTACGATATCGAGATTGTTGAAATGCACCACCGCCATAAAAAAGACGCTCCGAGCGGCACTGCCGAAAAATTGAAGGAGATTGTATGCGCATGCCGCAATGTCGGCGAAGATAAAGTTTGCTACGGCAGGCACGGACAGGTCGGCGAAAGGCCTGTCGGGGAAATCGGGGTTCACGCCCTGCGCGGCGGCAGCGTTGTTGGCGACCATACTGTGATTTTTGCGGCGGACGGCGAAAGGCTCGAGCTCGCCCACAAGGCTGCCGACAGAAAAGTATTCGCAAAGGGCGCATTGCGCGCGGCAAAATGGCTTGCGGAAGCTAAGCGCGCACCGAAAATTTACGGTATGGAAACTGTCCTCTTCGGAGAATAGCCCGAATATTTTATGCTCGAAAAAAAAACCGGATTCTATCCGGTTTTTTTATGCTATTTTTTATCTCGTTTTTCTTCTAAAAAATCTGCTTTGTTTTTTTAACTTCATGTGCGGCTTTCTCACGTGTTTTTTATTCGTGTTAAAAAAACGGAAAATTTTTAATATATTGCAAAATGCGCACCCGATAAAAAAACTGCTATCAGCTAGAATTTTAAGCTTTTGATCCGTAATAAAAAAATCTGCCGACTGACTTGGCGCGCCAAAATAAAAATATTTTTAGCCGAAAAAATTGTGAGATTTCTGTCTGCGGCGCCGCTTGCAAAATCGCAAAAAAAAACGCCGAAGCTCCCCCGCTTGGGAACGCTTCGGCGCCGTCTCAAAAGCAATTACTTCACAATCTTTACAGGTCCAAGTAGCCCCGATTCGGACAACTTTTCCTCGGAGGCAAATCCAGAATAGACTGTGTTCGTGCGCTTGCCGGGGTATAGGCGCATATTGCTCTTTGTGTACCTTTTGCCTTCAGGCAGGGCTGCGTCGCCTATAAGGCGGTTCTCCCATGTATTGGCAACTTTTATTTCAAGCGAATTTACCCCTTCCTTAGCAGCCGAAGATATATCGACCTCCCACGGGGGCGTCCATGCAGTTCCGCAGTATTTGCCGTTTACAAACACTTGCGCCGCAACACAAACTTTCCCGAGATTTATGTAAAGCGGTGATTTTAACGCACCCTTCGGCAGCTTGAAGGAGTTCTTGTAGACAGCCGTTCCTGAGAAATATTTTATACCCTTGTCCTGGGACTCGTTCCACGGTGAGAGTTCCTTAAACACCGCTTTCGCAGGCGCGCCCATCCCGCTTTCAAATTCGACTTCCCAAGGAGTGTCGATTTCCGCGACTTTACCATTATGCGCGCGCACCTTGCCGTCGGGGCTCTCGCCGCCGCGGAACACTACGAACATCGAACCGTTCTCGCCGAGGTCAAGCTCAACTTCCGTGCGCCCGTCGGTAGTCTTGTATGATGCCGACGGCGACTTTACCGAGCCGTCCATCGGATCCCACAAAACGGGAGTTCCCGGATTGTTAAACACTACATTGTCTTTGCCGGACCCCATCACAAAGTATATGTCTGTCTCGCCAACCCGCCTATGGGTGAATAGAAATTTCGTCTGGGCGTCGGGTTTCAACTTTGAAAATATTTCCGAGGGCTTTTTTGCAGAATCGAAAAGCTGCTTTCCAAGCTTTACGCTTTCTTCGTCGTCGCCGCCAAGCCCCGCAACGCCGGCAGGGCGCTTTCCGACAGCCGCAACTGGAAGCCCCGCTGCCTGAAGCTCTATTATCTTCGCAAGCGCTTCCGACGAGACAAGCGGAGACTCCAAGTCAACTATAAGCGCCGAGTATTCCTTCCCGGCCCCAAAGCTCAATTTGCCACCCTCGACTTTCGCGCGGTTTAGGAGGACATCGTTGTTTACTATGTCGTAAGTTATGCCTTCGGGTATTTTAAGCTCAGCGTTTTTGAACGGTTTGTCGCGCCAGCCGCTCCAATGCTGGTAGGGCATATCGCCAGTGTATACGCATATGTCGGACACGCTCGCGCCCTTTGTGAGCATGTATTGGCAGCGCGATATGTAGTCTATAAATGGTCCCGCCATATCGTGCCATGTGACGTTCCCGTTTATATGCGTTCCCGCAAAATACTCTATTCCGGGGCGGCCAAACTCTTTCGGAGACGCCGTAAACGTATGCCATATTATCATGTTCGCGCCGTCCGCAAAAGAATTGTCAGCCGTAATTTTCAATATCGCAGGGTATGAAGACCAATGCCGGTTCATGTGGGTGAAGGCTTCTACCGCAGCGCGGCTCTTCCCGTAGATATTTGCTGTATTGGCTATCGGTTTTACAAGATACCTTCCGCACCTCTCGCCGCCAAACTGTGTTCCGACCCAAAATTCCCCTTGCGGAATATCGTTGACTGAAAGGTATTCCAGCTGGTCGGCTTCACCGAATACGGGTGCCGTGCGTATCCAAGGCCCGCCGGATTCAGAATGCCATTTCAACCCGTCGGCTCGCGACAGCTCGGCCATGTTGTCGTAGAAATTCACTTTAAACGCCTTGTTGCGAGCGCGGCGGAAGTCTGTCATAAACTTGTCGGACGCTTCTTTGCCGCCTATGCGGAATCCCGCGAGAATCGGCATATATTTCTTTATGTCGTAGCCGGCAAATTTTTCAAAATCTTCGGAGAAGTTCGGCGACCATGTGGGAACCGCCCCCTCCCAACTTACGCTGTAAAAATATTTGAGCGTGCTGCCGTACAGTTTCCCAAGGTCCTTCTTTAAGGCGCCTGCCATGCGCTTGTAATGCCCGGCTACTGCATTCGCATCGAGAACGTCAACATCGTATTCGTGCCCGTCGAAAGTCGTGTAGGCAAAACGTATGTCAGCCCATTGCCCGTCCGAGGGAACTTCCCACGATTTCTTGCCGCTTATGTCGACGCTTTCAAGGGCGTTCCTCAAATCCTTTATGCCCTCTTTGTCAGTGCGCTTGCCGGAAGTTGCCTCCATGGAGTACAGGCCGTCGCCGGCGTTTAGCCAATTTTCATTCGGGGAAAGTTTTTGCCCGTCGTAACGAACTGCGAAGCGCGCAACTTCCCAAAAATATTTTCTGCCATCGGGCTTGTCGTACGAAAGTTCTGCCTTTCCGCTCTTTAACGGCGTTATTCTACATATGAGCCTCTTGGGGGCGTCGGCGCCGACTTCCCACGGACCTTTGAGCCTTCCGGCGCAGCTGCTTAGGTTTGCGCTCGCTGTCAGACCGAGCTTTGCGGCTTCCTCCATTGCAAACGCAAAATTTTTCCTCCATGTCTCGTCCATGAATTCGCATTTCGGCTTAGGGTACAGCAGATGCCGGGAGTCCTCCCAGTATCCGCGCGCGTCGAACAGCAAAAAGCCTCCGAAACCGAGTTTTTTCATGTCGGCGAGGTCTTTTTTTATCGTTTCTTTGTCGACGTGCCCGTTTACCCACCACCAGTAGCACCATGGCTGCGACTCCCTTGGCGGGGCTTTGAATGCCGCCTTATCCAAAGGCTTTTCTGAAATTTTCGTTTCCCCCTTGTCTGCGCAGGTGCATGAACAAAGCAGAAGAGCGCAGATTGCAAATATGAAGCTAATGTGTTTCATTCGCACAAACCTAAGTTAACGCTCTAACTTTGTCAAGCGCCTTATTCCTGCGTGCTCTCAATACCTGAATTTGTATGCCAATATCGCATTCCCTTTCCCCATTGGTATTGTAAAAAAAAATATTCCATCACTTGTCAGGCTTGCGGCATTTCCTAATTATAAAAATAAAGTAAAATTTCCGCGTCTTTCAAATATGTCTGCGTTTTTTGCGCGCTACCCTCAAAATATGTTTGCGCTCCCGAAGCAATTTGGAAAAATAAAAAATGAATGAATGGTTATGTAGTGGCGAGATTGCAAGGCGGTATGGGCAACCAGATGTTCGAATACGCCTTCGCCCGCGCCTTGTCTTTGCGCGGGGGAATGGACTTGTTTATTGATACGGCAGGTCTCAATCCAAAAAAACATTCAGGTTTCTCTCTCGACCGATTTGAAATAAGCGCAAAATTTGTGGATAAAGACCGTAAAAACGCGGTGATTACCCCTCACTTTGAATTTAAACGCAGATTGTATAAAGCCCTCAAAATACCTTACAAGCTCTCGGCATCGCACATTCGGGAAAAATCGTTCGGCTTTGAGCCGACATACCGGCAAATAAAAACATCGTGCTATTTGGAGGGGCTATGGCAGAGCGAAAAATATTTTTCCGATTTCTCTGCGCAAATATCTGAGGAATTTAAGTTTAAGGACGAAGATTCCCTAATGCGCCACCCGCTTTTTGAGCAAATAAAAAATTCCAATTCCGTAGCGGTGCACGTTCGCCGCGGGGATTATGTCTCAAAGCCAAAGTACCGCAAAATTCTGTACGTCTGCCGAAAAAAATATTACGAAAATGCGCTGAATTTTATATCAGAACGCGTCGAAAACGCGCGCTTCTTCGTAGCTTCCGACGACCCCAAATGGGTTCGCGAAAACTTTGAAGGCAAAAACATCACTTTTATAGAACCTTCGGGGCATTTTGAGGATTTTTATCTCATGAGCCAATGCAGGCACGCGGTTATTTCAAACAGCACTTTCAGCTGGTGGAGCGCATGGCTTGGCGAAATGCGCGACCATAATAGAATTATTGCCGCGCCAGATGTCTGGTTTACGCCTCAATCAAAAATAAATTTTTCCGATATTATACCTAATAGATGGATAAAACTTCCGACAGGCTGCGGCTCCGCGGACACTTAGCGAAACTTTCTATAATAAAAGCCGTTTCTCAATGGTGAAATACTTATGCTAAAACTATCAAAAATCTCCGCGATTGCCGCCGTGGCGCTCGCCCCGTTGCTCGCTCTCTGCGCTGCGGGCAATCAGACCGAACCCGCCAAAGGCTCGGAAAAGCTCAAAATAGCGGTCTTTGTGCGCAATATGACCGACGACAAATCTATCGACTCGCGCCTCGGAGGTTTCGCCGCGTCAATCTCAGCCAACCTAAATGCACTCGGCTTCTCGACGGTTGACGAAGCACTCGCGCTAAAATCCCTCAAAGAATATTCGGGAGGACAAAATTCAGCGCGCCTTAACGCCAATATATTCGACGGAGCCTCCGCCGCAAGAATCGCAGAATATGCAGGCGCAAACCGCGTGCTGTCGGTGGCGGTAGTTTCGCTCGGGCGGGAAACGCGCTCTTTCGACGGTTATGGCGTAAAGACAAAAGTCGAAGCCTTCACTCTGCGCACGTCAAGCTCGCTCTTTGGAAAGGACGGTTCGGGCGAAACGGGAATAAACGCCGATGCGTCTTTTGAAATGCGCTCGGGCGGCGCGCTTAAAGTGTCGGAAAGCGATATCCTGGGCCGCCTTTTATCGTCTGCGGCAAAAACGCTCGCGGACGGCATTTCCTCTAAAATCGAAAACGTATCGAGCAGCGAAGCCGACAGAAAGCTTTACGAAATCAATTTGAAGTTTGCAATAGAGCAACTGCAATTCCCAATGCTGAAAATGGTCTCTTACGGCAAATACGAGCTCACCACCCAGACTTACCCCGCGAGCCTATCGACTGCAACTGTCCGCATCGACGGCGCCGCCGTCACGGTCTCCTCTGCGGGTGGCGCGCGAAAGATTGCCCTCCCAAAAGGAATACACACAATCTCCGCAGACATACCGGGATTCGTAAAAGTAGAGGAGTCGATTTTCGTGGACGGCTCAAATTCCCCGTCGGAATTTGTGGTGTCGCTCACTCCGGACGACTCAACCGCCGCTCGCTGGAAAAACGATATGAAGTTCGTCCAGTCCATAGTGGACTCCGCTGTGAAATCTGACTCAAAGCTCATCATCAGCGAAGCCGAAGCCGAAAAACTAAAAGGCATCGCCGAGACTTTCAAAAAATCTAACATCACAATAGATCTCGGATTCGGAAACAAATAATTATGAAAAAATTTATATGCCTCTTGCTTTCCGCCGCCTGCTTGGCAACCGCACAATTTTCAAACGCCCAGCAGCCCCCGCAAAAAAAGACCGTGGCAGTTGTTAAAATCTCGGCGACTGACGCCGCAAAAAAACTGGCGGAAGCCCAGGGCGGGGGGCTATCGCTGCAGTCGGTGTCGGAGTCGCTCGAATCGAATATTGTTTCGGCTCTGCAAAACTCCCGCAAGTTTCAGATACTTACGCGCTCAGACCTCCCGGAGGCCATGAAGGAGGCAGACTTCGCAAATTCAGGCAATTCGGCCGGCTCTAAGAACTTCTCATTCAAGGGCGCAGACTATATTCTTACTGTCAAAATTAACGATTTCCAAGACTATATTAAAACTGCCAACTTTGCGCTGCTCGGAAAAAGCGCGCAAAAGCGAATGTTGCGTTTGAATGCTGTGGCAAACATAATAGACTCATCGACGGGCGCAGTCGTAGAATCCGCAAATTTGGAAGTATCTGATGCCGATATTTCAGATCTCGACTCCGGAGTCCGCGAAAACTCCAACCTAAACCAGGAGTTGCTGCCCAAGCTCTCAAAAGCTCTCGCCGACAAAATTGCTGAGCGCGTCACAGAAGTGGCTTTCCCCGCAAAAGTGGTGGCAAAAACCGGCTCCACCGTCACTGTCAACCGCGGCGACGGCACCTCTATAAAAGTGGGTGACATCTACGACGTTTATGCGCTCTCGGGGGATTTGATAGATCCAGACACGGGCGAGAACTTGGGCTCAGAGGAAATTGCAGTCGGGAAAGTCGAAATTATTGCAATTCGCCCAAAATTCTCCCAGGCGCGCGCAATAAAGGATAACGGAATTGCCCGCGGCCACATTCTGCGCAAATCGCAAGCCCAATCCGAGCGAGACTGATTCCCTATAGCCGAATGAAAATAGTGCGCGCCATATTGAGCGCGGCGGCGGTGGTTGCGCTCGCGGGCTGCGCAACTTATAGCGATTCCACCGCCAACATGCGCTCAGATTTCCGCGCGGGCAACTTCGCCGCCGCGGCGGGCGACGCTTCGCGCCAATGCAAAGAGGCGGAAGGCTCGGGCGACGAACTGATATGGCTGCTCGAAACCGGCTCCACCGCAAGAGCCGCAAATATGCTTTCGGAAAGCTCCAACGCCTTCAAGAAGGCCGAAAAATTATTTCTAAAATACGATTCCGAGGGCGGCGCGGACATTGGCGACGAGGCTGCCGCCGTTGCCCTAAACCAAACCTACCTCCCATATACGGGATACAATTACGACCGCATAATGGCTGCGGCATACCAAGCTCTCAACCTTATTGAACTCAAAAATTTTGAGGAGGCGGAGGTATGGCTTAAAAAACTCGAAAATTTCCAGTCCGACGCCGAGGCAAAAAACAGGCGGCGCATAGATTCGCAAATGGCGGCGCTGGAAAAGGCGCAAAGCGAAAACGGAAAGAAAAATTACGATGTCGGGAGAACTCTCGCCAATTCCTCCGTGCGAGGGAAGTTCGCAGAATACTACGGGGCGGACTTTCTGTCGCCAAATGCGGCGGTGCTGGCGAAGGGCGTGTATACAAATCCGTTCGCGTACTGGCTTTCGGGGCTATATTTCTCCAACAGGCCGGCGGATATGTCCGATAAATCGCGCGCCGCAGATTTTTTTAGGCTCGCAAACCAGTCTTGCGAAGGCGGAAATAAGGTCGCCGCACTCGACGCGCTTTGCGCCGAGGCCCTCGCAAACGGCAGCGCGCATGATATGGGAAATTTTACATACGCGATTTTCGAATCCGGAATGGCGCCAATTAGAAGGCAGTTTAGAATAGACCTCCCTCTTTACGTGTTTAGCGAAACGCTTCCCTATGTAGGCCTGAACTTTCCGTATCTATTGCCCTCCCAATACCAGCCGCTCCCTCCGAGATTCTCGGGCGGCGGAAAAAATGCGGATTTCTATAAAATCGCCGATATGGACTCCATCATTTCGCGCGAATTTAAAAACGAGCTTCCGCTCGTGATTACCCGCACAGTTTTGTCGGCGGCTGTCAAGGCGGGCGCGCAGTTTGCCGCTCAATATGCAGTAAAGGGAAATTCGCTCGCGCTGCTTGCCGTAGTCATTACTGGCACTGCATACCAGCTCATAACTAACGATGCCGACTTGCGCACTTGGACTACGCTCCCTAAGTCTATTTATATAGCAAAGCTCCCTACTCCCCCGGACGGGATTGTAGAAATCGGCGGACGCAAGGTTTCCGTTGACACCAAAGGCTCATGCGTTATAGTCGCAAAACAAATTTCGCCCACGGCGCCGCTTTTTGTCAGAAAATTCAACTTCAAACAAAAATGAAAAAACTATTCGCGTTAATAGCCGCATCGCTTGCCCTGTGCGCTTGCGACACAGTCAATACCGTGGAGCGCGCAAATCCCTCCGCCAACAAAAAAATGGTCGACGACATCAGAATCGTCACTGACTCCGCAGTCGACGACTATGCGTATGTCGCCGGAATAAACGAGGCTAAAACCCAGGGCGGTCTTCTTAAAATTCAGGCTGAAATTGTAAACCGCTCGTCGGCTTACAGAAATGTCAACTACAAATTTGAATGGTTCGACTCCGACGGAATGGCCATAAATTCCCCAAACTCTGTCTGGATATCAATCCCGATTGAGGGCGGAGAAAGCAGAAACATCTCGGCAGTCGCGCCAAGCCCCAAGGCCGCAGACTTTAAACTAAAACTAATGCCGGACGTCCGCGACTGACAACTTTAACAATGCATAAATATGAAAAATATAAAAACAGCAATCTGCATTTCCGCCGCAATTTTACTCGCAGTCTCAGGCTGCTCGTCAGACTCGGCAAGACGCATCGAGGCGGGCGGGGCGCGTTCCCTCCTTTCTGTTAACAAAATAAATATGGCCGATTGGAACGAGGCCGCCTCATCCCTCGTAAACGATATGCTCGCCTCCGGCTGCCTCGACTCCTTCAAGCAAAAACCGGTTAAAATGGCGGTGGGCAGAATCGTAAACCGCACGAGCCGCTCTATCGAGACGGACTTGCTCACTCGGCAGATTACAATCGCCCTCAACAACTCCGGGAAAGTGAGGGTAGCCGCAACGGACGCCTTCTCGAAGGAGCAGGAAAAATATGAAGCCTTTATGAACGATAAAAAAGTCTCGCTTCCAAAGCTCGTTATGACGGGCAAAATTATCGAGGACAGGGAAAGCGTCGACGGCGTGCGCGAAGTGACTTACGTCTTTATCCTCTCCCTCGCAAGCGGCGGAGAGGTCATATGGGAGGCTCAAAAGCAAATCGCCAAGCAGGCCGATTAAAGTTGTATTGCGCTCAAGAACTTTTAACAGTATCTGACTGTCTTATTTCATAAGGCGCGCTGTGCGCCGCAACATTTCAACAAAACTTATTTAATATGAAAAAATCAGACGTAGGTTTAATAGGCCTCGGTGTGATGGGCGCGTCTCTCGCGCTAAACCTCGAGGACAAAGGTTTTGCAGTGTCTGTTTATAACAGGCCACATTCAAAGAAAGATTCCGTCGTGAAAAAATTTCTCGACACCCGCGCCAAAGGAAAAAATTTCTTCGGCACTGAGGACATCGCGGAATTTGTAAAATCTCTCGCGCGTCCGCGCATCGTAATTTTGATGGTGAAAGCGGGAGAGGCTGTCGACGAAATTGTCAACCAACTCTTACCGCACCTTTCAAAAGGAGACATTGTAATCGACGGCGGAAACTCCGATTTCCACGACACCCAGCGTAGAGTCTCAGAACTTTCAAAGTCCGGCATACTTTTTGTCGGCTGCGGAATTTCCGGCGGAGAGGAGGGCGCGCTGAAAGGTCCTTCGATAATGCCCGGGGGAAATCCCGAAGCTTGGCCGAAAATCAAAAAAGTCTTAAAGGCAATCGCCGCGCGCGCCCCGGACGGAGACCCATGCTGCCGATGGATCGGCGAGGGCGGGGCAGGCCACTTCGTAAAAATGGTCCACAACGGCATAGAGTATGCCGAAATGCAGATTATCGCGGAAACATATTCCATACTCAAAAATTGCAACCGTCTCGACAACGACACAATCTCGGAAATTTTCTCCAACTGGAATCTCGGCGATTTGAAGGGATACCTCACGGAAATTACCGCAAAAGTCCTTATGGCAAAGGATTCCCAAGGCGCGTATATCGTAGACGACATACTTGACGTCGCCTCGCAGAAAGGCACCGGCAAGTGGACTGTAATGTCGGCGCTCGACGAAAGCGTCCCGCTGGGAATCATTACCGACGCAGTATTTGCGCGATTTATGTCGGCCGACGTAGAAAGCCGCGCGCAGGCGTCGGAAATATATTCCGAATCATTTGAAGATATGGAGTCGCACGCGGTGAATGTCGAGCTGCTTAGAGAGGCTATGTTCGCGGCAAAGCTCCTCGCGTACGCGCAGGGTTTCGCTCTGATGCGTGCGGCTTCCGACAAATACGGGTGGAATCTCGACTTCTCGGGAATAGCAAAAATATGGCGCAACGGCTGCATTATAAGGTCGGACTTCCTAAACAATATCGCCCTTGCCTATGAAAGCGGAAATCCTCGAAACATGATTTTCGCTCCGTATTTCCAGAGCCGCGTAAAGCTTCTCATGCCGAGCCTCCGCAGAATTTGCGCCTTCTGCGCAATCGAAGGCGTTCCAGCCCCGTGCATGGCTTCGGCTCTATCGTACTTCGACTCCTTAAGGCAGATATCTTCGCCCGCAAACCTTATACAGGGCCTGCGCGACTTCTTCGGCGCACATACCTACGAGCGCGTCGACAAGCCCCGCGGCGAATTCTTCCACACCGACTGGGAGGCCGCCGCTGAAGAAGGCGCAAAAATTTCCGCAAGGGAAAAACCGGAAGGCAGAGTATGGAAAATCCGTCAGGTCAGGTACTGGTAATTTTCGGCGCGTCGGGGGATCTAGCAAAACGGAAGCTGCTTCCGGCGCTCTTTGCTCTGCATTGCGAGGGTTTTTTGCCGAAAAATTTCGCGATTGTGGGGGTCGGACGCACGGAAATGGATTCCGACCAATACAGGCAATCGCGCGCTGATGACATAAAAAAATTTGCGCGCGCAACAGCCGCGGACTTCTCAAAGCTCGACACTTTTCTCTCGCTCGTCGAATACGCAAACTTCAATACGGACAATCCGAATGAATACTCGAAACTTGCCGATTTCATAGAAAAAGTGCGGCAGCCCAGAAATATACCGGACAATATCACATTCTATTTCGGAATTCCTCCAGAAATGTATTCGCCGACCGCCGACGGCATAAAAACGTCCGGCCTCAACCTATCCCAATGCGGCGGTTTTCGCAGGGTTGTAGTCGAAAAACCATTCGGGAAATCACTCGATTCCGCAAGAGCCGTAAATCTTAAACTCGGTTCCGTTTTCAGCGAAAACGAAATTTACCGCATAGACCACTACCTCGGAAAAGAAACGGTGCAAAATATTCTTGTGCTCCGCTTCGCAAACGAAATTTTCGAGTCTCTGTGGAATCGAAACCATATTGACTCCGTGGAAATTTCCGTCTCGGAGGCACTCGGCGTGGAAAATAGGGGCGCGTATTACGACAAGTCGGGCGCGCTGCGGGATATGGTACAAAACCACCTTCTAAACCTCGCGGCGTTCGTCGCGATGGAGTGCCCGGCTTCTTTCGACGCCGAGTCCATACGCGACGAAGTGGCAAAAGTTTTGCAGTGCCTGCGCCCTATGGACGAAAAAACGATAGACTCAAACACTGTGCGCGCGCAATATTCAGAATCCGGAAATCTCCCCGCTTACCGCTCCGAAAAAAATGTCGCCGCAGACTCCTCCACGGAGACGTTTGCCGCAATGAAATTTTATATCGAAAATTGGAGATGGGGAGGTGTCCCGTTCTATCTCTATACGGGAAAACGGCTGCCTGAGAGAAAGTCGGAAGTAATTATCAACTTTAAATCGGCGCCAGTGCAGATGTTTGTCGGACAATGCTCGGGAAGGTCGTGCAACAAGCTTACAATGCGCATTCAGCCCGACGAAGGGGTCTGGCTAAGTTTCGGCCTCAAAATTCCGGGCGCGGGATACGAAGTCGCTCAAGTGTCGATGGACTTCAATTATTCGTCGATGTCGGGCGCAAATTTGCCTGACGCGTACGAAAGGCTTCTGCTCGACGCGATGTCGGGCGACGCGACATTATACGCGCGTTCCGACGCACTCGAAGCAAGCTGGAAATTTATCGACCCCATTCTTAACAGGTGGAAGGAGCGCGGCGCCGACGGATTGGAATTCTATCCGGCTGGTTCGGACGGCCCCGAAGGAGCGCGTAAAATGCGTCTCGAACACAGCTCTGACAGCTGCCCAATACGTTTCTCGGCAAGCGCAAAAAACGGAAATGAAAATCGAAAAATGTAGCTCGCCTTCCGACGCCCTTGAAAAGCTCGCGGATAAAATCGAATCCGACTCTCAAAAGCCGGGTGATTTCTGCGTGGCTTTCTCGGGCGGAGAAAGCGCAAAAAAAATGTTCCCGGTTCTCGCCCGAAGAAATATGGATTTTTCTCGGTTCAAAATATTTTTTGTGGACGAGCGCTGCGTTTTCCCAGACTCGCAAGATTCCAACTACCGGTGGGCGCGCGAGCTGTTTATCGAGCCGCTGAATATCCCAAAAGAAAGAGTGTTTAGGCTCAGGGGCGAAGAATGCCCCATTACAGCCGCTGATGAGGCTTCAAGAGCCGCTCTCGAAAATGTCCCTTCTGAAAACGGGTTCCCGGTGTTTGACTGCGTCGTATTGGGGGTCGGGGCCGATATGCATACTGCATCTATTTTTCCGGACACGCCCGGGCTCTTGGAATCGCCGAAAGTGTACGCGGCATGCCGCCCGCAAGCGTCGAAATTCTGGCGGATTACACTCACGGGAAAGGCTCTGCTTAATTCCCGCGATACGCTTGCCCTTCTTATCGGTGAATCCAAGGCGCCAGTGCTCAAACGTCTTGAAGAGTCGGTGCAAATCGGAGATTTTTCAACTCCGTCGGCGGCGATATTGGGGCGTTCAAAAAATTGCACTGTATTTGCCTCTGTATGATTTTATGCGGGTCGGCGCGTTTTTGCCGCCCGCAAAGTTCCGCATGCAATTTGATTTTTGAGATTGCGCTTTCAGCCCAGTTTCCATTGGGCTCGTGCTGGCGTTTTTTATGATTATGCGATATTTTGAAGCGAAAAATGTTGGTATTCGTTTGGCCTTAAAAAATTTTTTTCTTCATATTAAAATTTTGCCATATTTTTAATTCTTCGACTAAATTAAAAAAACGCATCTTGGGAGCTTTTGTTTGCCTGGGGAATTAGATGCCTCGACAGTTTAAAAAATTTTTTTTGCGCGCCTAATAAATGCGAAGGTAGCACCGGGGTCTTCGTCCACGAATTTTTTAGCGTTGTCAGCAATAAGTGCCGCTAAACTCGATAATCTGACGCACAATGCAATCGCATGCAAATCTGGAGGCTATAATAAATGAGTACGAGCATCCAGAATTAAAAAAATGAAATACGCTTTTTGACAGGCTGTAAAAGCTCTTTACCGGTTTACCGAAAGCGTTTCTGTTTGACCGATTTTTAGAGTCTTTCTATTTTTAATCCATGAAATTTTTTTTAGCAGTGGCGTCAGTTTTTTTTGCCGCGCAAATTGCGCTTGCAAACGAAGAGTATGCCGACAATACACTCGGCGATCCCGGCGCAAAGATTATGCTTTCGCGCGCCATTGAAGGCGACGGTGACGCAATATTGAAAGTTGCCGTAGCTTACGCGGCCGGAGATAAAGGTTTCCCAAAAAATTTAAATAAGGCGGTCTTATGGTGGAAAAAAGGCGCCGATATGGGAGACGCCCATTCTCAAAATTATCTCGCCTCTGCCTATCTCAAAGGCGAAGGCGTGGAAAAAAACGAAGCGCGCGCCATTGAATTGTGGAGGAAGGCAGCTGAACTTGAATTGCCCGATGCCCAATACAATCTTGGAGTATGCGCGGCGCGTGGAATCGGGGGAGATCGCAATATGCGAGAGGCCGCAAAGTGGTGGATAAAGGCCGCCGAAAACTCACACGCAAAAGCCCAATACAGTTTGGCCGCAATGTATATGAATGGAGTCGGTGTTGACAAGTCTTCGGAGCGCGGAATTTTTTGGCTCGAAAAGGCCGCAGACTTGGGCAATACCGAAGCGCAGACAGTTCTTGCGGGCTATCTATTCAACGGAGTAGGGGTGGCTGCCGACAAAAAGCGGGCGGCGATTTTATGGGAGGCTGCTGCCAAAAAAGGAGTTGCTTTTGCGGCAAAAAACCTCGCAAAAATGTATCTTTACGGCAACGGCGTTGAAATGAACCACTCGCTGTTTGCAAAGTGGACGAAAGTAGCCGCCGACCTTGGCGACATCGAGAGCATGTACAATATTTCGATAGCCTACAAAAACGGCGACGGCGTCGAAAAATCATCTGAGCTTTCCAAATTTTATATGGAAAAATTCAACGCTTCCGGAGGTTGGCAAAATTCCCAGCCGGGTGGTGTGTCGCGCTGAAATTTTTTATTGGATAGTTTTTTTTTGAAAGTGGAATGTATTAAAATTCGGAGAAATGTTTTTTGCGCAATCCGCAATCGGACTGTCAATGCTCGATAAGCTGCCGGCACCCCATTGTCTCCGAGCGGCAATGCGCGGAGCCGATATAGAGAGAGTTTTCGGCATGTGGAAAACCTTTTTACGCGAAATGCCGAGATATATTATAGCCCGAAGAATTCTTTTATGACTCTGCTATTTAGTAATAGTAATGATAATCTTTCCTAAAATAATATGCTAAAAATTGGCGTCCCAAAAGGTATGGAAAAATAAAAAATTATCTTTTTCTTTTTACAACGGCAATGGCCGCTATTGACAACAAAGCCGCAAGGAAAGCCGTTTCGGCAGGCTCCGGAACAGGGGTTGTGGCGATAATTGCGTTTATTGTGTCGGCATAGTCTTCAAGATTTAAAGCTATGGTGAGGGAATTTTCGTACAGTGCCGATGGGTCTATGCCGGTAGGGCGCCCGTCGGAACCGTAAATTAGCTTTGCCTCGTCGTATGAGCCAAACATGGCGGTCGAAGTAGATATGTTAGGGTATACACTTGTTATAGTTCCAACAATATGCCATTCATCTTCGTAATATAAAAACATGCCGCCGCCCGAATCTCCGGTCAAGGCCTGCGCCGAACCTGGCTCACTTTCCGCCATAGTAATAAGGTAATCAAAGCCGTCGGTTGATTGTGTCGTGAACAACGATGATTCGCCTGCATGGACAGTTCCGCGCAGACCGTTTGAAGAAACGGTTTCCGCGTCGATTGCGGCAGAGTCGTCTCTGCCAAAGCCGGCACCGGCGATTGTAATTAGCGTGCCTCTTTCGTAGGTAAGGTCGTAGGTGTAGCCCGTGATGATATTTTCTGCCCTGGAATATCCGAAAGTGGTTGTTTCGAGCGACGCGTATGCGTTTTGCGAGGCGATGCCCACGCTGGAAAGGCTTGTGAGCGACTGGTAATCCTCGACATAAAAGAGCTTCAAATCCGCTCCGTAAGAGGAATTGAGGGTATTGTCCACATAGGAAACTTTGGCAGTTTCACCGTTTTGCGAGACCGAAATCGAGCTGTTGACTGAAACATGGTTTGCAGTCAGAAACCAGCCGTTTCCGAGGTGTACCGCTGAGCTATCGGATACAGCAACAACGCTCGTGAGTGCCGAGTTTTCTGGATTTTGGTAATCGACCTCAGATGAAAGGTTACTCTCGCCGTAAGTGATGACAGCATTCGAAGAGAATGGGAATAATGAGGTGATGGCGAAAATGGAGATTTTTAGGAAGTTTTTTGTATTTTTCATCTAAACTTTATAAAAAAATGAAAGGAATAGAAAGTTTCATATAAACGTAAATGTATGTAGATTAGTAAACAATAAAAAATTTATAAAAAAATAAAATTTTTTTCAAAAAAACGTTGACAAATGATATCAAGATAGGCTTAATAGGCGGCCTTTTCACCGATAAAGGGAAGTTGAATATGGTTCAACAAAACTTTTCGGTGGCAGCTCGAATATGAAAGTATGAGAGTTGCCGGCTTGAAAAACTTTTTTAAAAAAAAGTGAGAAAAGTTGAAAAAAACGCTTGACAGTGGGTTGGAGAT
>URAK01000006.1 GCA_900545705.1 uncultured Opitutales bacterium
ACTATGTCTCCGCGCAAATTGTAATGCTTATAGTTTAGCCCGCTACTGTCCGCATTCTCTGCGTACAATACACCTCTAAGACGCTACAAATATAGTAATAGGATAGAAAAAATACTATTTTTTGTTTTTTATGTTTTTGTAATGTTCATCAATTATTTCATTAACTCTATTTTCTATTTTTTCTGATAATTCTTTGTCACTTTCTATTGTTGATGTATCGAGAGTCATTACTAATGAACCATACCAATACGCATAAAAGAAATTTAAAGCCGCATTTTTCGCAATTCTATCGTTATCGTTAGAAAATAAAAAGTCGCTGTCTGGATATATCGATAATTGTGGTCTTTCAAAATAAGATGTGAACTGTTTTTTCCCATCAAAGTAAGTTGCTATAATCAACTTATCGTAGTAGATTTTCTTCTTTATTATTCTTGATAAGCTAACCATAACTTCATCTTTTGTCGCACGACCAATAAATAACGCCATATTATTAAAAATATAATCAGGCATAGGATATATATTATCTTTATCCTTAATATGATTTATGTTTGAAGAATCAGATATTATGAGATATTCTAGTGGGACTCCGATTGGCTCATGCAACTTCTTCGATATTAAAATATATTTTATACCTTTTTTTTCAAAATTTTTTGACAACCATTCATCTGAAAACTTTACATTAAATTCTGATTTCCGGAAACGATCTATTTCGGAAGCAAATTTTTTTTGAGCCGCATTTTCTTTATATTTTGGATTGTATACTTTCATATATCTCTGCGGATCGCTATACAACAAAGAGAAATTCACTAAAAAAAATAATATGAATATTTTTATTTTCATTGCTGCCTCATTTTTTATTTCTAATTTTTATTAACTCGTTACGTTTTCTCATCCGTTTCTGAGATTGTTTTTTTTCATAATCTTGCATTTTTTGGAAATTTTTTTCAAAAAGCTCGGGATTATCAACTTTCCCTAGTTTTTCAGTTATATACTGATCTACATTATACGCTATACGTTCCGGTTCACCAACTGATCTATTATACTTATTTTGCTCATCTAATGCTCTCGATTCTCTTTTAGTAATACGTTCTCCAGTATCTCGAGTTATTTCTATATCACCATCTTTTATTTTATCAACATCATCTATTTTGTGTTGTGATTCATGTACAAACTGAGACTCTACAGAAACTTTACCTATCTGTGCATTTCCCTTTCCATTGTCAATTAGATAACCTTCATTATTTTTTGCATCATCTACACTTATACGTATTACGTTTTTTTCGGATATATATTCATTTCTATTTTTCTCATCGCCCCAAAAGCCATGTGAAACTTCTATCCTAACATTTATCTCATCACTATTATTTATTCTATAAAATGCCGAATTTTTATCCTTTCCATAATCACTTCTTGATATATTTTCAATTATATTTTCAACATATGCACGATCTTCTTCGTTCAAATAACTTAAATCATAATATAATCCATAGGGATCGAATCTGCCCCATGGGTTGTTGCCGCAATAGATGTAGCAATTTAAACCGTCTATGTATTCCAAGGGATCGGGAGATATAAAGCCAGTTGCGCTTGTCGTTCGCCACCGTCGCCCTTCGTTTATATACCCATCGCGATACTTTGTATTGGATCTATACCGGTCGGAAGGTGAAATACCGTATGTCTCTATTATCGCACCAAATGCCTCATATAGATACTGTACGAGTATGGAACATTCGCTGTCCGTCGTCGCTACTATGTCTCCGCGCAAATTGTAATGCTTATAGTTTAACCCGCTACTGTCCGCATCTTCTGTGTACAATAACCCTCCTACACCGCCGCCCATATCCAAACCGCGATAAAACCTTAGCGTATTGCCTTCATCCTTCTCCAATACTGATGTACTTATCTGTACAACTATATATATCTTTTATTCTTAAAAAACAATTCTTTTATTTATTAATGATTTTTTCCATACTTACAGTATGTTGCCACCCTTTCCCGTCTTTTAAATCTATATATTCGTCTATCTTCGTAAAATCCTCATTCACTTCCCATTTTAAAGATGTTATCTTATGTTTGCGAGTTCTACCGTTTTTAGATTTACCAAGATCATAATAAACATAATAGCCCTTAAAATAATAGATATTATTATCTTTTTTTGTATAAACAAATGGATCGAAATAATCTATATTATAATAGTTATTCTCGTCTTCACCCCAATATATACATGAAGGTCTATATGATAGACACATTCCGTCAATGGAGAAGTTTAAAGTAATGTATGGCAATTTGATTTTTGATTTTGTAATTATTCCCTTTCTCCATTCGTTAGTCTCTTCTCTTGCAAATGATAGATAATTTTCAGGATATAATTTAACATCTCGCGGTAAAGTTGTTTTAGGCAGAAAAAGCGCGTATGTATCATACTGGTTTATTACTGTAAATTCCATCGATACCCCGCTCTTTACATTTTTGTATTCCCATTTGCCTTCAAGCTTCTTTACGAGGTATGACAATGTTTCCAATTTTTCCTTGCACGGATAATAAAACGAACCCTCTTTTATATTATTATAAAATTCGGACAGCTCTTTGCGCGTCTTTATAAATTCTAAATTTTTAGAATACGCATCAAAAAATATTCTCTGTGCATTATTTACAGGTTCCATTTTTACTTCATCTTTACTCAATCTGGTATAAATCATCTTCTTTATGCCAAACTTATCATGTTTTGAATTATCAAAATACCTGTTCGTTTCTATCATCCTGTTTTTTTCAATAATCGTATGAGCGCAATTCTCTTTCAATTCACTCGAAGCAAAATCCTTTATATACGAAATAAAAGGACTAAACTCTTTTATATCTACATATGAATAACAATTATCTCCTATATATTTTGATATTATAAGTGAATGATAATCACGAACAGAATATCGATTTTTAGTTATATACAGTGAATATTCTTTTAAATATATTGTATATTCAAATCCTTTACTTTCATAGTAAATATGAGGATATAATTCCATATCATTATTTATAGAATTACCAATCAATACATTATCACCACACATATAACGATGAGTGATATATGTAATATTCTCAGATTCATTGCGAACTTTCCACCAACCGAGTGTTTTATATATACTCGAGTCTTTCGGAAAATCCGCCTGCGCAAATAATACCGCTTTTGATAATAATAAAATGTAAAAATAAAAAAATATTCTCTTCATACAACTACTTTACCTTTTCACTCTTAAGTTTTTTATTTTTTATGTCTATTGTCGTCCTTACCTTATTCGATATATCTATAGATTTTACATTATTCTCTTTCTCAAATTCGTCCAGATTTTTTGCGTCTGATACATACGGAGATTCATTCCCAACTTGTGACATTGAATAACTTGTCACATCATTAAAATTTTTTCCAACGTTTGTTGGTTCAGTTCCCCCATTAGGCAAAAATTTAGTATCTACGCAAATCACATCGCTCTTTTTTAGCTTTGAGGGAATTTCGCCCTCGTATATCCTGAAACTTGATTCAACCGTAATTGAATCTACCTTATCTTTATCTATCCCAGCATCATTAAATTCATCTTGAAGTATTTCTTTTACTTCTTGGCTATACATTTTCCCATTATGAATTTTTGCCTCTCTTATTACCACTACGCTTTTTGATATCTTACTGCCATAAATAGCAATATTATTATTGTCAGATAGTAACTACAATATTCCTAAGTATTTTAATGTCAATTTTAAGTAATAGTTTTTTAAATAATCTTATGATTTTCATTAAAAACGCTATTTACTCTATATGCTTTAAAGTGAAATTTTCTTTCCAAGTTCCATCATATCCGAGTATTTCTTCTTTTATCTTTCTTCCATTATCAGAAATAATCCATCTCAATTTCTGCGCTTTCCCTACCATTTGTCTATTGTCGTATTCTTTATATTCAGTCTTCCAATATATTTTGTTCTCAGGTGTACCATTTTTGGGGAAGTCTATATGATAAACAGAAAGATACCATGTTGTAAGAAACCCCTTTTTTGTTTCTTCAATTACCTCATTTAACTTTATATAATATATTCTTGATTCGTTAATATTGGGGAAAATAAAAATTAAAGGCTTAACTGTCTTTTTACCGTCAATTTTGATTTCCGGAAGAATCACAAATTTAGTACATGAGTTCTTTTTCCTGGCACTTTCATCGCACAACATATAATTCACACGATAATAAGAAATATCTATTCCGCCAAATTCTAAAACGTAATCCCTAAATAAAAAATTTTCACGAATTGGAAAATTAAACATTGATGCTATCCCATGATTAGAAACTGCACTTATATTTGTTATATATCTACGGTCATCTCTATAAGTCCATTTACCCCTAAAAGATTCTATGAATCTGCGCATATTAGTAATTTTTTTATATTCTTCAGATAAATAACTTTTGTCCCCGCTTAAAAATTTCTTATATTCTTCTATAAAATCATCATAAACTAATCTATCATTTGATTTATACAAAGATGAATAATACAACCAGTAAAAATCAATAGATTCAGATATTATTTTATCTAAATTTTCCTCGTTAGATTTCTTAAATACTATATCTTCAACATAAGGATCTTTCCCCCATCCTCCCCATCCTCCATATATACCTCCTACAATAACGTTAAGATTGCCATTTGTTAGAGTTATATTTATAAATCTATCGGATTTTCCCTCCTGCAAAGGGACATCTTGACCAATATAATATAAATTACCAAATAACCCTTCCGGGACTATATCCATTGGAGAAATTCTTCCAGTTAGTTTTGATAAATTAAAATCATGAAATGAGATATTGTATTCTCTATATAAAAATCTTTTAAAAAATTCATCATACTCTATAAAGGACAACTCAGAAAATGAATAGTTATAAGATAATTGATACGCATTCAATATAGAATCATCAAATTTATTGATCATGTATGATCTAATATATATGCTATCATCTAACTTTTGTATGGATTTATAAAATTGAGATATAGACTCTGCGTAGAGATGCGTATCTTTATCTAATTCTGCATTTAAGTTTATTTCAATTTTTGAGCTTATCCAATCTCCTTGCAGAGAATTAAAAAAATCATTATTTAATATTGTTGACGCATGTAAAGATATTGCGTTTGTCCAAAGCAATCCCAAGGATATTATATATTTAATATTATTCATGATCAGAATGCATCTATTTTCGACGTACTTGGACTTTTTGCAATATCTTTAGCTTTAGGAGCATTTCCATTTTTATCTTTTATTTGATCAAGTGTTTTAGCGCTTTTAGATATAAATTTCTTATCATGTGAATCATTCTTTGTTTGTGAATATGCTGACCATTTATCTTGCGTTTGATTTTTTATATCACCATAATATTCATGTTGTTTATCGTCCCAATCCGCAACAGTTACATCTGTCTCATAAAAGCCATAATCATTTGGTGATCCTGAATATAATGCAGGTCTTACAGAAATTTCTATTTCATCCTCATTACTAACAATATTCATATAATTACCTTCATCTTGTAAAAATCCTTTTATTTTTAAATTGTTTACATATCGTTCCCCATTTTTTTCAGTGGTATTTTCCTTTGATATTTTATTTGCTACTACTACCGAATCTCTTAATTTAATCTTACCATCAAAATCCTTTACAACTATATCTATTTGTACAGCTATAAAATCTTTGTCTACATTTACAGGAGTATCACACGATCCTAAAAAGGCAATCCATATATTTGGAACCCCAGGATTTACCTTTCTATGCCAAATTCCTCCATCTCTCATTTCTTTTTGTGGAGATTTAGGATAATTCTGAACTGCCCAATCTAATCCATAGGGATCGAATCTGCCCCATGGGTTGTTGCCGCAATAGATGTAGCAATTTAAACCGTCTATGTATTCCAAGGGATCGGGAGATATAAAGCCAGTTGCGCTTGTCGTTCGCCACCGTCGCCCTTCGTTTATATACCCATCGCGATACTTTGTATTGGATCTATACCGGTCGGAAGGTGAAATACCGTATGTCTCTATTATCGCACCAAATGCCTCATATAGATACTGTACGAGTATGGAACATTCGCTGTCAGTCGTCGCTACTATGTCTCCGCGCAAATTGTAATGCTTATAGTTTAGCCCGCTATTGTCCGCATTCTCTGCGTACAATAACCCTCCTACGCCGCCCCCCATGTCCGAACCGCGATAAAACCTTAGCGTATTCTCTACATTCTTCTCCAATACTGATGTACCACCCGAATAACTCATTCTCGCTGTCTCTACATTTTCCCCGTCAGGCAATTCGCGCTCTACCCTCCTCATTAATCTTCCGCGATAGTCGTACTCATATTCTATTATCCGCTCTTCATTCTCTATTTTTATCATTCTACCGAATCCGTCAAACGTATAATTTATTATATGCTCTTGATGACCTACTGGCGCATTATAGTAAAAACTTATTATTTGCGCCATATTTCCCATTTCATCATACCCATATCTTGCCTCCATGCTATCTCCCGGAAAATAAATTGTCTTCCCTACTTGATTCAAGGAATTCATCTGGGTATGTGACCTTCCCCCAGTTACAAAACGCACACCAGGTCCAGGTATAACAACGTATTCACTCCATCCGTTATAATTGTCAGCATCATCATACGAATGATTCCACTCAGGTTGCGCCGTATACATATCTCCGTCCACTTTCATTTCCTCTTTTACCATACGGTCATAATCGTCATAGGAAACTAATAGCAGATGCTTATTCTCAGCCGTCTCTTGCAATATGTATCTTACGTTACCGGCGGCGTCGTATTTGTATTCGCCAATTATTACGGTCGTGCCGTCGGGCTTTTTAGATGTGGTGGAAGTCAGGCGGTTTAAAGTGTCGTAGGTATTGGTTATAGTTATGCCGTTCGGATACATCTGCTTCACTATATTACCGTTGAGATCGTATATATATGTTGTGACTCGCCCCTTCTCGTCCGTCAGCTTCTCTAGACGATTGTTGCTGTCGTACTTCGCAGACAGCGCATGCGTATAACTTCCGTCGGAAGATATGCCGTAGCGCGAAAATACGCGGTTGCCATTCTCGTCGTACCCGTAAGCGTGCATATAGCCGCCGTTGGTTTCGCTCGTCGTGCGACCCATGGCATCGTACGTATAGCTTACGTCGTTTACGGACAGTATGCGCCCGACGGCGTCGTACGCATAATTATAGGATACGGGATTTTCATCGACGTAAGTATCACTATGCTTTTTTAGGCGGTTGCGGCTGTCGTACTCGTAAGACGTGCCAATATCGGCGGTCAGGTTCAGAGCATTGTATGTGTACGGACGCTGGCGCGTTGTTTCAGTGCCTACACCGTAGCTTGCGAGCGTCCTGCGGTTCATGCCGTCGTATGTGTATTCCGTCCGGTTCCCCTTCCCGTCTACCACGGCCGTCAACCGGCCGTCGCAGTCGTATTCGGAAAGCTCGGTTATGCTCGAAGTTCCACCGTAGTTGCGAATTTTCTTTACGGGCTTATTTTGGTAGTCGTATTCATACTTCATCTTGCGCCCGCCGGCGTCGGTTATGATAGTCGGATTCCCGTTCATGTCGTACTCCACGGTATCGACCAAGTTTACTGTCGAGCTTTCGGTTCCATCATAGCAACTAACCGAATGGCGGGTTGTTTTTGTGCGCCGCCCAAGCAGGTCGTATTCGTGCGTCTTGATATTGCCGTTGGCGTCGGTTTCCTTCACGACATTGCCGGCGGCGTCGTACTCCACCCTGCTCGTCGGACGCCTGTACGTCTGCGATCCGCCGATCTCAACGGCAACCGCAGGGCTCAGTTTTTCAACCACGCGATTGCGCTGGTCGTACAACATCCCGTATTCAAAACCGCGCGCGTCCGTTCTACAAATCATATTACCGTTTGCGTCGTATGTATATGTCTCATACGGACGAACTGATGCGCCATGACCGTCCTCAACTTGCGGAAATGTCTTTCGGGAAAGCTGCCCTGCCAAATCGTATTCGTAGTCTATCCGCGCTCCAAGCTCGTCGGTCTCACTCAAAACAGCGCCGTTGCCGGTATAGGTGTAAAGCTTTACGGTAGCGTCCGGATTCGTCTGCGACACGGGCTTGTCAAAAGAATTATACTGAAATAGTGTTATGTTGCCAAGCGGATCAGTCTTCTTAACCACGTTGCCGAACATGTCAAACTCGCTGCTTTCAACGGACTCCAACACTTCTCCGCCTTCGTCCTCGCCGTACTCGGATATGCTCTTTAACGGTCTGAAAAGCCCATCGTACTCATACCGCTTCACTACCCCCGCGCCGCTCACGCTGCGCGTAGGCTTGAACCCGTCAGCGGAAAATATCGCGGACCCGCTGTTCGCCCCGTACTCAAACGTCGCGGTGGATTTCAACGTTCCAGACGAATCGTATTTCTTCTCCCAAACTCGCCTGCCAAGCGCATCGTAGCCGTACTCTATAGCGTTGCCATTGGGATCTTCAACGCGCTCAAGCAAACCCATTCCGTTATACTTATTTTCGGTTCGTGCGTAGCTCTGCCCCAAAACCTGCCGCTCCGAAACCTCTATGTTGTGCATGGCGTCGTACTCATACCTCGACACCGCCCCGCGCTCGTCCGTCTCGCTTACCTTGCGCCCTATGGCGTCGTACTCAAACGCGCGGAATGTAGCGTCCGGATTCTCAACGCGCACAAGCCTGTTAAGTGCATTGTAGACATAGCGCGTCGTATTCCCGTTGGCGTCCGTCTCTGAAATCTTCCTGCCGTTGCCGTTGTATTCCATGTATCTCGTGCCCGCCGCGTTCTCCATCTGGGCAACACGCCCGGAAGCGTCCGCAACATACTCCGTCACGATATCCTTATCCGTCCCCGCGCCGTCAACAATCGTCGCCTTCGTCAAAAACGCGGGGAAATCGGAGTCCGCATATTCGTTAAGCGTCGTCTTCTCCGCCTGACCATCAAAACCTAATACCTGTTCCTGAATACGCAAATAACCTGCCGAGTCAAGCGTCCAAAGTGTCTGTCGCGAATATTCTTCCGCACCAGATGCCCTGTGCTTTACTGATGTCATAACGCGCGTCGACGAATTGTAAACATACTCAGTAACATTCCCAAGCGCATCCGTCTGCTTGGTAGGATCAGAATATCGCGCAGCTTCGTAAGTGCCGTCTTCTAAACGGCGCGATGCATAGTTTAGTTTGACTTCTGTGGACGATAACGGAAGCTCATCCGCATATTCAAATGTCGTCACATTTCCAGATATGTCCCTTACTTTTTTAACAGCCATTCCAGCTCCAATATCAAACTCGGCTGTCTCATACAAATTTTCCCCACCTTCCACTGGCGCCGTACCAAGATACTCTATCTTCATCTTAGGATAGTATACCATAACAGGCACAGTAAAAGGATCACTTGGTCCTTTTCCGTAAGCATCGCTAAATGACGGCATTTCCTCTATGACAACTCCATATTCAGAAATATTTCCTCCGTCTACCCATGTATACCGAATATGATTTCCATTCGGGTCGGTGACTGTAGTATTGCGCGCAGCCTGCGACGAATACGCCGAAGCAAGAGAATAAACGTTGCCGGTTGGCGTCGGATTTGGGACTATAAAAGAATAGGAACTAAACTGGCTCACCAACGGTGAGGGAGCGTCTTCACCAGCGCGCGCAGGTGCCCTAACCGTAACTTTCGAAACTTTTCGAGCTCCGCCATTCTGCGCATAGTACACGTTCTCCCTTATTGAAAAAATTCCCCCCTTAGAAACCACATCATCCGGAGCACCGTTAGCGCTTGACACCATATAGTTCGTCTCGAATGGTGCATATTCAAACTCGTAAACATTCCCCGCACCGTCTGTTATTTCACTTAAATCAAAATGGCAATGCGAAAAATCCGAGAACACCTCGCCTCCGCTAATAATATGCCAAATATCTTTTTCGTAGGTCACACCGGTGTAAGCATAATTAAAAAGCATTTCAGAAGTATCCCCATCCATTAAAGAGACAGATGTAAGTGCGTAGAAACCATCATACAATCCGCGAGTCTCATAGCTGGAAAGATTATCGCTATTATGCCCAAAATAATCGTAGGAATACGCTATTTTTACGCCCTCCGGACCGTATATTGAAGTGACATTTCCGTCATAGTTGCTTTCTATGCAAATAAAAACATTAGGGTTTTTATTATAATATATGCGGGAAGGCAACAAAAGTTTCTCGTCATATTCCGAATCCTGATATTCATATATGAGCGCATTCCCGTATTTATCCTCTACACGCTTCAATCGGTAGTAATCGTACGAAATTATAGGATAACCATTAGAAAATCTGTTAGACGGTATAGAGCGTATAGCTTCAATATTTTCAAATTCTAGACGAGTACCATATTTCTTCTCAAAAATCAATTTCCCGTCAGAATTGAAATATAACTTATTTAGAAAAGATTGGGCGTCGCTTTTTGAATTTGGCATAGGATAAAATTTGCGCATATTACCCGTCCCAGTAATAGCGAACGAAAATGACATCCCATTTTCATCTGTCACGCGAGCCATCGAAGGAGAGGTTATTGAACTTAGATCGTTTGTTGTCGTAAGTTCCAAAACTACACTCGGCGCAAGATTGCTAGACCACCCTGCCCCAAAAGGCGAATCCGGACGTTCATGCGGACGTAATCCATTTCTTAATGTCCATGATTCCTGTGAATAATTTCTGCGGACAGCCAGAACTAATTCGCTATTGGGTATAGGTTGTATATAATCTACGCAGTCATGGCGGAGATTTAGCGTAAGAGCATCTATGAATGTCTCCGGAGGGGAAAAATCGCTTTCGGACTCTGTTTGTGGCTTATCATCGCTTATTGGACGGCCTAGCAGAGATATTTTTCTATATTTTGGCCCTGATGATTCGCTTGCAGGCATTGAGAATTCCCTCCCCTCAAATTTGATACGCCATGCCGGGATAGGACAATTTATATCAATAAACCCTTGTGAACCAAGTAAAGTTGATCCTCTTAGATCATTATCTTCTTCCTCTTCGCCACTATTATCAGAACCTACGGAAGGCAAATAATATTCCGGTATCATTCTTTTCCTTAAATTGGAAAAAGATATAGTTGCCCAACCGCTTTCGTTGACATCGGAGACGTAGATTTCAAAATACATGCTTCCAGTTATATCCCTTCTACATAATGCGCTGTTGCCCCATTCATCATCGACATTCCCGCGAACCCTAACACCGTTACCAACAGAGACCACACACTCGTCAACGCCGCCTCCTATCATAAGTTTGCGAGTGCCTTTTTTCCCGATTTTTATATCTTTGCTTTTATACTCTTCAACACTCATTCCATAGAGCCAAAATCCAACATCTACCATACAGGAATAGGAAAATGCATAATCTTCTAAAAACCCGTCGCCCGTATGATTGACCTCCCCATGGACTGCATTTTGCAAACCAGTGTGTGTCCTGTAGAATTTTAAACCGTTCTCAACCTCTTCTGTCACATATATAAAACTTATATCGTTTAAAATATATGTCGCCAACGAGGCATACTCCTGTCTTACCTCGACATTGCCAATTTCCCCATATGAACTCCAATTACATAAGCTAAGATAGCCTGGCAAAACAGACTTTATAAAACTCATTTCAGATTCATCGTCTACCGGAAACCCCGGCATAAAAGCATGCGTTACACTACAATTATTAAGGATTATATTTCTTCTCAAGTCGTATGTTATATCACAACTAGTAGCGCCATACCCGTCGCACGGAAACTTGCTTTCATCGTCTGGATAGATATAATAATAATTATAATTATACACTTCAATCATTCTGGTTGCAATCGAGTAAATATTAGGAATGCCGCCTCCATCTACCTCGTACTCTGGACATATATCTACATATTTAAAGTATTCGTGGGCTGGCGTTGTCATGGGCGTAGACGCAGGAATTTCATCAACAAAAGAAAATATTTTTTTCTGGGAGGAATCTGAAATAAGAGACGCAGTTACTGCGTACATTCTGCCAGTCCCCTTTGTAAAAATTAAAGAAGCTTCTCCATTGGAATCGGTAGTTACTTGCGTCGCGCTTATCGATGCCCCTCCATCAGCGGGGCCAAGCGAGAAAGCAACAGATACATTTGCGACCGGATTGCCGCGCATGTCGCGTACTCTTACCTTAATCTGGTTTTCGCTATTATCCGCACACCTGACACTGGATGCACTAACGGCTTCAAGGACAAGCGAAGCGGCAGCTGCATATTCCTGAGATGTACCGTCTAGGCCTTCATACCACCCGGATGGAAATCCGTCTGAAGAAAGCGGCAACAGGTCGTTAGTTAGAATTCTCCATGAAAACAAATACTTTAGCTGTGCGGTATTAACCGCCTCGTAATTTGCATCATAATCCTCCCCCGTAGGGTTTGACGGGAACTGGGGCCATGGATATTTCTGGGCAGCTCCTTGAGATCCTCCGCTAATAAGCTCTATCCCGTTGTAGTCTACCAACTGAGGATTTGTTTGGGAAATTTCGTAAAGTCTGTCAAAAAAAGGTTTCGCAACGGTTTTAAGCTGGCCCGCGTTTGCAACCTCATAATTTGAATCTCCAATTGACGATGAAAGTAAAGTTTGCCGGAGTGAATTTACAGAATCTCCAGCGCCGCCATATCCAGCGAGTTTTTCATTCATCTCCTCTGCACCCTTTACTGCCATATTCTTAAGCTGCCCCACATTTGCCGCTGACATTGCATCCTTACGTCCATCCACGGATAAGTGGCGCGAACCTATCTCTCCCGCACCGCGCGCCTCCCACCATTCTGGTATCTTGCCATCGGCAAGTGCTGTAGAGAAAACGGATACCGTTAGGAATATAATTTGCGCAATTTTCAAATCTACAAAATTTTTCATAATTCGTCTATGGCTATTGAGATTCTGAAGATTCGCCTGTTGATTCGCCGAATATTCCCATTGAAATTCCGCCGCCGGGGGATTTTATCTTAAGCTTTCCGTTTATTTTTGTATTTCCGTTTTTCAGTACCACAAGCGCATTCGAACGCTCAGTCTCTGACGTACCATTCCCGACGACAAGTAATGGATCGCCTCCATTCCATTGCGTTTTGCTCGCCGTCGGGAACTCGTTTAGATTGTATGAACCTAGAGTAATTTGCCCAAAACATTCGGAAGTCGCATATGCACCTATCGCATATGCATTCGCCGCTTTTAAGACTTTTGCACTTTTGCCTATAGCGTAAGAATTGCCAAGCATCAACACAAGGGACTGATCATAATTTCCCTCTGCGTTTACAGGGTCCGCGGTAAGACCGTTGACATACGCATTTTCACCTATAGCATACGAATTGTTAGAGAAGTCAATCCTCGCTCCGTTACCCATTGCAAAAGCCCCTATCCCCGACTGGGGATATTCAATTTCAGAGAGTGTTACGACAAAATTAACCGTAGCATCCTTTCCCATTGCAAAAGAACTTTCTGCATACATAACGCTCGCCCCATATCCAAAAGCCATCGAATAGTCGCTATGAGCCATCTCGACATTACTTCCGAATGCCATTGAATAGGAACTATTGCTTTGGGATATACTATTACCCATCTTAAAGCTATAATTGTTTCCGTTTCCGAGAGTCGAATTCCCCAAAACGAAATTGTATGTTCCGGATTCCAGTTCATTATTCTTGCCAACCATGAAAGAGTAATCGCTATTAAGAGAGTTTCCCTCACCAAAACATATTGAGTAGTTGGACAGCGTAGTTGTTTGGGAATTGCCAGAAACTATTGAATTTGTGCCGGAAACTACTGCGGTGCCGATAGATACAGCGCCCTCGACACGCAAGTTGCCCTCCGTGACGGAAGCCGTTGCGGGATCGTCCTGGATAAACACATTTCCTTGTTGGATGATTTGTGTCTGTGCGGTTGCGATTGAAGCCGGCAACAATGCGGCAAATATTATTATTTTTCCCGATGCGTTCATGTTTATGACTCCTTAATTGCCGCTCTGCGGTCTGGCGTATTCACCCATAGACAGGTCGCCACCGGCGTCGCGAATTTTCAGTTTTCCGGCGATTTCAGCATCGCCATTTTTCATAATCACAAAAGCGTTAGAGCGGTCCTCATCTGATACCCCATTACCTAGTACGAGCAAAGGATCCTGCGGATTCCACCCGCTTTTATCTGCGCCTTGAAACCTGTTAAAATTATACGATCCGAGTGTTATCTGCCCGTAACATTCGGAAGAAGAATTGGAGCCTATAGCGTAAGCGCATCCAGTATTTAAAACTTTGGCATTTGCGCCTATCGCGTACGAGTTTTTACCAAATAAACGAATAGAATCGTATTGATTAAAATTTATCACTCCATCAACAAAAGCATTATTGCCTATTGAATATGAATTTCCAGAAAGCTTTGTATGCGCGTAACACCCTAAAGCATGATTGGAATCATCAGTATTATAAGCACTATACTCTGAAGAATAATTACTTGTATTAGCATTTTTTCCCAATACAAATGAATGTAAAGAAAACTGACTCAAAGCACTATCTCCAAATATAAAATTATAATAAGCATCAATAGAGCTTGTGTTACGTGACAATAAAAAAACTGGGCCAGAAGTTATAAAATTATTATTATTACCCATCATAAATACACATGAACTATAATCATTTGATGTAATATATTCACCTATCATTACATAGTTCATGTAATTATATGCTTTCAAATTTTTTCCAATGACCAAAGAATAACCAAGGCACTGCACATTTTCCCCAAACGCTATTGAATATGCCCCGCCATCCGTACTCGAATTTCCAGCGGAAAGGTTATTTAGAGATGCTGATGTATCTCCAAGCGCTATCCCTTTTTCAACTCGAAGATTTCCCTCGGCAGTTTGCGAAGTATCGGGATCGTCGCAAATGGAAACATTTCCAAGCTCTATTATCTGCGTTACATTCTGCGCAAAAACCGCCGAAACAAATAGCACAAATATGGCCCCTAATAATAGATTCTTAAAAGGCATCATTGTTCTCCTCCTTTTATTATGGCAGTGCCTTGTGTACGTATTATAAGAGTTTTTCCGGGCATGGACACTACCCCCGCTCTATGCGGTTTATTTGAATTTCCGGATAAAACTATCTCGCTGGACTGCGTACCGTTTGCCTCTGCGCTTTTGAGAGCCCCGTGAACAGTGCGCTTTGGCCCTGTTCGCCCAGCGGCATATGCGTATTCTCCTGTATTTTCATCACTCCCATAGTCAGAATCAACATAGTATACGTTTATGGAAGGGAGAATGTTTTGAGCATTTTCCGATTCCATTTTTGCAGCCGCCCGAGCCTTCTGCAAAACAACTTCAGGATTGAACCTCTTGCGTCGTAAAATATTTTTACCGTTTATTACTGCCGAAACTGCCACAATAGAATCTGAATTAGAAACTTTGTTCATTCCTTCTGAACTGTTTTTTTCGTCTGGCATAGATTTGGGAACAAAACGCACATTTGATACGTTTATATTTTCGGAAGAATCCAGAAATGCGCGCATGTTAATCTTTGCAGAAGCAGCCCCTATAGGAATTTTTACCGTAGAGGCACAAACAATTGTTTCTGAGACGTCAAATTTTAACAGTACGTTTCCACCATTTTCTGGAGAAATCTTCTTTCCACTTTCCCAGAATTCCACAACAGCTTCAACTTTTCCATTCCCACCGGGAGTCTTGGCAATAAATGACAACTCGTAGCAATCATTGTTTGGCTCTATTGCAAAAATCTTTGGAAGTTCAACCAATGCTGGCTTTAGTGCGAATGAACTATCCGCAAATAAACTTTCTCCTAATATTACAAATATGCAAAAGGCTATTTTTTTTAAGTATATTTTTAGATTCATAATAGTCCTGCGGTTTAAAATAATTCTTTGAAAATTCAAAATGTTGCAATCGCAAGTAGCAGTAAAAATAGAGCTTACGGGTTATAAGAGTGTTATTCTGGGTTAAATTAAGATCCCAAATTACAATTCCTTGCATTCCATATAGATAATCCAGATTTTTTTTAATATTACATATGGATATATTATAATATTTGCACTTATTTTTTTCAAAAAAGAAAATAATTTTATAATATATGATACAATATTGATTTGATGTCTCTATTTGCAAATCTACAAAGAATGCGGTATTTATCCCAAAAATATGGATATAATCAAACACTGCAAAATCTGCACATAATTTGAGATCTACATCTAACAAATAAATCAAATATGAACTCCCCCTGCTATTTTTGTTCCTAAACGGATATTTTTTCTCAACAAGAATTCCTTTCTTCAAAGCACTGAAAGAATCAGCGCTTACAAATGTGGATTTGCATAGATAAATCCTGCATGCTTTATTTTTGATAGATAGAATAAAAAATCCTTCAAGCTTATGCACATTTATTTTATTATTTAGCAATATAATAACACATTTAAGTGTAATATAATATTCTTCTTCGATTAATAGAAATATATATAAATTATAGAATGCACAAATACGCAATCTAGATACGATATAGAAATATGATAAGATATTTATTCGCATTTCTAGAAATTTAATAAATTTATATTATATATTATGTCAATACTTAAATTTTAAATTTAAATAAATTATTTTTTTATTTAAAAATATAGAATAATCTGTTTTGTATTCTGTTTTTCTCAAAATTTGAAGATTTTTCCTCTAATTCACCATTAGGATAAAATTTTTTGCGTTCATAAAAAGTTTTTATCTCATTGGCAGCTGGAGAATTTTCAACTTCAGGCAACTTAACAGTTTCATCTGAAGGCAGGCTTTTTACAATTGCTGGTCGAATAAATATTATAAGTTCCCTGCGCTTATATTCATTTTTTGACGGTCTAAAAAGTTCACCCAAAATCGGAATGTCTCCCAGAAGCCATACACCACCGTCTATTTCTGTAGTATCTACTTGTTGTAAACCGGCAAGTGTTATTATTTCATTACTTTTTGCGCTCACAAAACTCGTTGCCCTTCTTTTACTTATTATGGGTTGCTGGTTATTATCGATTGTAGTATATCCGGAAATTGAATCCACACTCTGGTCTATTTTAAGCTGAATGCTTCCATTCGCCCCAACTAGTGGCGTCACAATAAGTTTTATTCCGATATCCTTATAACTTACAGAGCTGCGCGTCGTAGTAATGCTAGTCATATCGCTCATTGAAGACGTTATAATCGGCAAAGACTGGGATATGTTGACTTCAGCTTCTTTATTATGCGTAGTTACTATTGTTGGAGCGGAAAGGACTTTCACATTTTGGTTTTGCCGAGCGAGATCAAAAAGCATTGAAAAACTTTTTTCAGACGCAAATACACTAAATGCTGGATTACTTGCATTGCTTAGGGAATAAGTTTTTGTTTCACCTGAAAATCCATTGTTCTCGTCACTATTGTAGCTTAACCCAAAAGAGCTAAGACCGGAGACTTGGTCGTCAGAAAGCGACACCTCGGTAATCAAAACATCTATTTTAACCTGCAACAACACGATATCCAATTTCTCGATTATGGATTTTAGCTGTTTTATATCGTTTGAAGTGCCGTAGATTACAATTGCATTGCTCCTTTCTTCTGAGACTATTTGAACATACTCCGAGAATTCCATTCCCGACATATCAGAGGTATTTTTAATTCCATCACTATTTTCTACTTCTAGTATAGAATTTGAGCCCCGCAATGGAGGATTCCTTACCTGCGACGAACCTCCATTGCGAAGCTGCGGATTAGGTTTGATTTCTTGAGTAAATCTTGAAGTAGATTTGCTGACCTTTTGTGAATTTACAATTTTTGTCAGGACTTCAGCAACTTTAATGGCCTCTCCATGCTTTAAATAAACGACTTCTCCCTTTAACACTGCCTCCGACGACACATCAAGACCTACTACTAACATCTTGATTTGCTCTAATGCGTATTTTGGACCAGTTGCAATTATTTGGTTTGTACGTGCGTCTGCTGAGATAGTTGCGTCTTTTAATACATCAAGCCCTAGAGAGTTTATTTTATCTCGCAATTCTGAGGCGGAAGCTTTTTTTACAGCTATAAATTCCGTTTTATTTAAGGAGACGTCCAGCTTTTCAATAATTTTTTCAATGCGCTGAAGATTTACTAGAGTGTCTGTAACCCAAAAAGAATTGCTTTTGGGGAAACTTTCGAAAACTCCAACATTATTTGGAGACAGTGACGATTTAAGTTTTCCTTCTATATCTGCAACTCTGATATATTCAAGTTCAAAGAATTTAGTATAAAAGTTTTGGCTTGGTTTTTTATCCGACGCCCTTCCAAGTATAAATTCGGGAGCTTGGGAACTTACGCCAGAAGAAGGCACTGCCTTATAATATTTATCATCTACGGGGATCAATGCGATACCGTTAAGCATAAGCATTGCTCTAAATATTTTCACTGCGTCGTCATGGGGGATTTTTTTTTCAGATTTAAAAGTAAATTTTGCAGTTCTTGGCAGTGAATGAGGGTATATTATTGGCTTATCAAGCAAGGCCTCAAGAGTGTTAAAAATAGAGCTAATAGGAGCATCTACAAAATAAAATGGTCCCTGCATTATAATTGTCTGTGCTTTGTTGTTCATATCGGCAGTTGTAGGACTTACCATAGCAAAGCATAGACAAGGCATAGCTACAAAAGCTATAATATACGTAAACAAATTTTTCATATACAAAATTTATCTACATATAATTCATTATAAATTAAAATTCAACAAAAAAATAATTTAATATTTTGAATATAATTCTATACGCGTATATTTGAATAAAATATAAACATTATTGCATTAATTAACAACCAAATGAATACAATTATTTGATTTTACGTATTGAAATAATTTAAATATAAAACATTATCCACGTAGTTATTGCACAATATATACAAAAAAACAATTTGTATTAAAAAAAATTTTTCTATTTTTTATTTGAGTATTACTTTAAAAACAGAATTTAACACCACTAGAAAACAAAAATCATAAGAAAATTTTCAGACTAAAAAGTTCCCCACCCTTAATAAAATCTTACAACATTTCAATCTGTAATTGCCAAACGAAGGCTTTTTTTCAACATACTTAGCAGCATGCTTTTTAAAGCATTTGGCACAAGAGGAAGCTTTATTTTAATATCGCTTTAACTGTAATAATTCTATTACCCCCCCCTTCGCGCTCACTCCCACGACATAGAAAATTCTTCGTCCTTAAAAAGCGCCGCAAGCCCTGTTATTTGCTTTAACCTTAAAATCTCGTCGGCGCTCATTCCCAAGTGCTTTGAAATCCATGCGTCGGATTTCCCAAGCTCGGAGAGTTCGGCCACGATGTTGCTCATCAAATCCACATCGTGAGAGCCCCTCGCACGATTGTGCCTTATTGTAGATGCTATGCGCTCACCAAGCGGCCTGTCGATTACCGAAACGGGCAGCATGCCGTTCTCCCTATCATAGATATCCTTATAATTTTTCATTATGAGATAACGGTGGAATCCGTCCACTATTTCATAGACATCTTTGTCCTCTATATAGTAGCAGACAACCGGCTGCGTGTAGCCGTCCTCCTTTATGGAAAGATACAGCAGCTTCATTTCAGGCGGCGCAACCTTATTTGGATTGTACGAATTTGCCTGAACCTTCTCCAATGGAACAGCTTTTACTTTATAAACTGGGCTCTCATAAGATTTCTTCATAAATTCCTATATTTTTCTATCAATTGTTTCATTCGCTCCTGCTGGTGTTTTGTCTGCGAAAAGCTCAATCCCACGCATATGTAGTCATTTTTCAAAATGCAAGCGCACATTCGCCTCCATGTCGGGGCAAGTTTTTTTTGTTCAAGCCCATTGTCGAGGCAGTCGGGAATGCGCTTGTACCTGACTATCGTTTCCAGATAAGGGGATTTTTTGTCGGTCGCGACGGCTTCAGGAGGGAGTTCACTCAAGCTCTCTTCGTCAACCGGAGACCCTTTTCGATACCACCATAGCATAAACTTTTTAAACTTTTTTCTATAATGGTTTGCCATTTCTTTCGGAAGGGTCGCAAGAAGCATTTTGCAATAGCTTTTCCACGTGTGCCCCTTTGGCAACTTTACTTTTCTGTATCCAAGTATCCTATTGCCACAATATATATTGCCAAAATTGGCACCGCTTACGCGGTTGACGACCTTCGCCCAAGTCGCAGGCTCAATTACTCTATACAGATTTAGCCCTATTCTCTGGTCGTCGCCGTACGGCTGGCATATCCGTTGGGAAGCCAGAGGCACGCCTGCTTTATAAAACTGGTCGTAGAGCGAATTGTATTTCCACCCGAGCTTCGCATTCCCAATCCATACGTCTCTAACATTCCAGTCGTATATAGGGTATACGTTGTAAAATTCTCCGCTGATTTTAGTAGTCCAGTTTTTACCGCACATTTTGCCTTTAATGCGGTTTTTTATAGTTCTATACCGATTTAAACTTTCGTCCGAGCGTATTCCAACAAGGCACGCCGTTTTTTTGCCGTTTGAGTACCACTTCCCAAATTCTGGCACAAATTCTTCAAACTCCATCTGTTTTCTAAAAAACGGGAAAGGATTATTTTTTTCCGTAATCACGCCTGGAAAATCCGGATACTCGCGCACCCATTTATCTCTATTGTCGATGTCCCAGCAAGTCCAGAACGGCTGGAAAACGCTTACTGAGTTCCTTAAATTTAGCGGCAGGCAAACCCAATATACATCGAGATATTCCGCGTTCTCCGAGAGAATTTCCCTTATAAAATTTATGGTGGCGCTATACTGCCCTTCCAAATCGAGAAATAGTATGCCGAGTTTCCGCTTTTCGCGATGTTCGCGCATATAATCCAAAGCCAAATTTAGCACTACGGAACTATCTTTCCCACCTGAAAAAGACACATAAACTTTCTCAAAGTTTTCAAATACGAATTTTATACGTTCTTTCGCCGCTTCGTAAACGTTTTTGTCTTGGTATTTTTTCAAAGTTTTCGCGCCTCCTTTGCGCTTATTACGCGCTCGACATCTCTAAGTAAATTACCCTTTTTTGACAAGTTTTTCCTTATAATTTCTTCAAGTTTTGTATCCACCCACAAGTTGTATATATTAACACTTCTCTGCTGCCCAATTCTATACACGCGGTATTTAGCCTGCTCCTTTTCCTTAAAATCAAACGTTTGCGAATAAAATATCAAGTTGTTGGCACACTGCAAGTTTAAACCTACGCTTCCAACTCCGTAAGTGCATATTAGGACATTTTCGTCTCTTTCAAAGCGCGCCAAATCGTCTTTGCATTTTCCCGTGTAGAGAAGGCCTCCGGTCGATTCCCTTAGGGAAAGCGCCTCGGAAATATATTTTACAAAAATTATCACTTTCTCTCCGCGTTCAACTATCTCTTTAACAAGTTCTACGGCTGCATGGTACTTTTGGGAGCAAATTGTTGTGTACGCCATTTGGAATTTTTGGGCCACTGTAAAAAAACAGACATATAATTTCCCCCTTAAAAAGGCGTCTTTAAACCTCGAATAATTTCGGCTTTCTTCAATATTCAGGCGAAAAGTTTTATTTATTATATTTATCTTGCAGCTGGAATCAAACTTTGAATTAAAAATGTACGGCCGAATTATTTCTATTAGCGCCTCGACATTGGCAGGCTTGGACCATCTTCGCCATGGGAACTGGTCAACGCCGTCAAAAAAATATACTAAAAAGTTGTCCGCAAACTGCCGTTCTGTCATTTTCAGTATATTGGGCGACAAAAACCTTATCTGCGAGTACAAATCCAGAAGGCTCTTTGTCACGGGAGTACCGTTTAAAATGAGTCGGAAATCGAAGAGGCTGTAATCGCATACGAGCCTTCTTGTGCGCAACGCATGAATATTTTTTATAAAAATGCTCTCGTCAACCACGCAAAAATTTTTAACGCTCGCGGCAAGATTGCGCATTTGCATATATTTTGAGTCGCTCATAGAAATTCCCTCTATCGAGAAAAACGACATTTTTTTAAAAAAACCGCGGCTCCACCTTTTAACTTCGCCTATATATTTTTGCGAATTCACAAGGGCCGCGGGGGCTATCCATATTACTGCGTCGATACAGTCAAGTTTGCGCCTTATTAGGTCGCAGGCGACTTTTGTCTTACCGCTTCCCATTCCCATAAAAAGGGCGCCAGCTTTGAGCCTTGATAATTTTTCAACTGCCTTGCGTTGTTCTAAATTTAAGCTCATCTATGCAGGTCTGGTTATAGACGGGTTGTATATACGGTGGAAAATGTAATAATAGTTTCCAGCGCATATGATTTTTTTCCGCCAGCGATTTTTCTATAATAATAGTATTTTTCTTACCGAACTTAAAATCTTCGTTCCTCAATGAAACTCTGCGGCCGAACACGTAAAATTCTGTAGTTTCCCTGCCTCTATATAATATCGAACTGATTTGAACTCTCACTTTCATTGTTTCAAAATAGAAGCCTGTTGCCTGTTTTTTTATATATTTATAGGTTTAAGTTGAAACTATTAAAGTGAAAAATTTATTTTTCCGTGGAATCCAATAAAAATCTTTTGGAGGGGAAAAAACACTGCATTCTAAAAATTTTATGCAAAAAAAAGGCGCGCAACTTCCCGTTGCGCGCCATAAAGATTTTTCTGCCAAGCCAGAACTTTGGAGCTACTGTTTCGCCGCCGCTGGCAGCCTGTTATATGGGAATGTGCTATACTTTCGCGACACAGACACCAAGCCTTGCATCATACAGAAGCAAATCCCGATTTTTTATTCGGAGATTTTTAAGGAAAATTCTTGCGTCCGGCTACGGCAAAACACAGCCCGTTAAGCCTTGTGCCTCGCACCGCGCTGGGTTGACGCTCCGCCCTTTTTCTGGGTGAATTCGAGCCCCCCACCGTCCTTGCGCACATCGACTTTAATCTCGCCTCCGTCGTCAACTATTGTTCCTTTCAGGATTTCCTCAGCGACATTGTCTTCGAGTTCGCGCTCTATCGCCCGCTTGAGCGGACGCGCGCCATATTTTTCGTCCCAGCCTTTGGAAATTAGGAAATCTTCCGCCGCCTGGCTTACAGCCATGGACAAGCCGCGTTCAGCGAGCCTTGCGCGGACTTTATCCAGTTCAAGGCGTACGATATCCCTCATGTTGTCCTTAGTGAGGCTTCTAAATAGAACGATGTCGTTAATTCTGTTGAGGAATTCCGGGCGGAAAGATTTTTTCATTTCCTCCATCACGCGCGACTTTAGCAATTCGTAGTCTCCCTCCGAATCGGCCGCCGCTGAGAATCCCATTGAAGGATTTTTTTGGAGAATATGCGCTCCAACATTGCTCGTCAGGATTATAATCGTGTTGCGGAAGTCAACGGTACGCCCGAGACTGTCGGTGAGCCTGCCGTCTTCGAGCACCTGCAAGAGGAGCTGTGCGACGTCCGGATGCGCCTTTTCGATTTCGTCGAATAGAATGACGCTGTAAGGGCGCCTGCGAACTTGCTCTGTGAGTTGGCCGCCGTCCTCGTGCCCGACGTATCCGGGCGGCGAGCCTATCAGTCTGGACACCGAGTATTTTTCCATATACTCCGACATGTCTATTTGAATCAGAGCCTCCTGCTTTCCGAACATCTGTTCGGCGAGCATCTTGGCAAGATAAGTCTTGCCTACCCCCGTCGGTCCGAGGAACAGGAATGAGCCTATCGGGCGCTTCGGGTCTTTTAGTGCGGCGCGCGAGCGGCGCAGAGCCCTTGCTATTACAGAAGTTGCCTCCTGCTGTCCGACAACGTGCTTGCGCAAGTATTGTTCCAATTCAAGGAGCTTTTTATTTTCGCCCTCTTCCATTCTCGCGAGCGGTATACCCGTCCACGAAGACACGACTGCCATAATGTCGTCTTCTCCGACTTCCACAACCTTGTCTTCGAGCGACTTTTTCCATGCCTTTACGATATCCTCCTTCTGCGAAACGAGGGATTTTTCCGTATCGCGCAAGGCGGCAGCCGCCTCAAAACGTTGGTCGCGTATGGCGTCCTCCTTTTGCTGCCGAACCGAGTTTATCTTTTCAGTGAGCTCGTTTACTTCGGCGGGACGCTCCATAAGCCTGATTCGCGCCCTGCTGCCTGCTTCGTCAATGACATCTATTGCCTTGTCGGGCAGGAATCTGCTTGTAATGTAGCGTTCTGAAAGCTTTACGGCGGACTCCAACGCAGCGTCCGAATAGCGGCAGTGGTGGTGCTTTTCGTAATTTGGGCGCAGTCCGCGCAGAATTTTTATAGCGTCCTCGGTGCTTGGCTCGTCGACCTTAACGCTTTGGAAGCGCCTGTCGAGGGCGCTATCCTTTTCGATGAATTTGCGGTATTCTGCCACAGTTGTTGCGCCGATGCACTGCAACGAACCTCTGGAGAGGGCGGGCTTAAATATGTTGGAAGCGTCCATAGCGCCTTCTGCAGCCCCGGCTCCGACTATCGTATGGAGTTCGTCTATGAACAAAATTACGTCTCCCGACTTTTCAATCTCGTCCATTACGGCCTTTATGCGCTCCTCAAACTGTCCGCGGTACTTTGTGCCGGCGACCATGAGAGCTATGTCGAGCGAAATTACGCGCTTGTTTGCGAGCAATTCTGGGACTTCTCCCGATGCAATCTCGCGCGCAAGCCCCTCCACAATGGCGGTCTTGCCAACGCCCGCCTCGCCGACAAGCACCGGATTGTTCTTGGTTCTGCGGCAAAGGATTTGGACGACTCTCATTATCTCGTTCGATCTTCCAACTACAGGATCGAGCTTGTCCGCGCGCGCCAGTTCAGTAAGGTCGCGCCCAAAAGCTTTCAGGGCGCTCGTTTGGCGGCCTGTTTCCATTTTTTCCTGAGGGGACTGTTGTTCCTGCTCGGAATTTGAATCGGGAAAATCGCCCACAAAATTCGGGTCTAGCTCCGCCAAAATCTGGTTGCGGCAGCTATTTATGTCAATGCCAAGCTCCCTTAAAACTGTTGCGGCTACTCCTTCGCCTTCGCGGAGCAAGCCCAAAAGAATGTGCTCGGTGCCGATGTAGTTATGGTGCAGTTGGCTGGCTTCGTACGAAGCGAATGCGAGAACTTTTTTTACGCGCTGTGTCTGCTGAATGTCAGAAGCCGACTCGGGCGATGCACCCTTGCCTACAATGCGCTCTATTTCTGCGCTGACATTTTCGAGGTTGACACCCATTTTGCGCAATACGTTTACGGCAACCCCCTGCCCAAGCTTAATTATGCCCAGGAGTATGTGTTCGGTGCCGATGTAGTTGTGCTTGAAGTTTTGCGCCTCTTTACGAGCCAACGCAAGCACCTGTTGTGCCCTTGGTGTGAATTGTTGCATTTGTCTTTTCTTAAATTTGATACGGTAATCCGTATGGATACGTCATTACATATCGGATTTTTTGGCATAATTTAAAGCGGATCCAAGAAATTTGAGGATTAGAATAAAAGCTCAAATATTTGGAATCTTTTTTGCGAATTCGTTTAGAATCGAAGCCCTAAGAGCGTCGCGCTTTTGGGAATCCGCATCTCGAAGGCCGGAATTTGCGGTCAAATGGGCAGGTTTTACCGACATTGCCACGGAATCTACTTCTTCGATAAATTCTCCGGCGCGCGGGTCGCCGCTCATATCCGCCATAAATCTGATGTACGAAAGTGTCGAGAGCGCCTCAGATGTGTCGATTAGCCTGCACGACGCAAGCAGCGCCTTTGCCCTTGAAAATTTGTCTTCAAGCAGCAGGGGATTTTCGTAAGACAGCTTTTCGCGCGCATTTATTTCAAACTCGGCGACCTTCTTAACGAATTTCGCCATCTTTTTTATTATGTCCGCCTCGGAAAGCCCAAGCGTTTGCTGGTTGGATATTTGAAAGAACGACCCGAAAGAATCGCTACCCTCGCCGGACGCTCCGCGGACGCATATTCCAAGCTGGCTAAGCCCCCTAACGACTTTGTCCATCAAGTCCGAGAGCGCGAGAGCCGGCAAGTGCATCATGACCGACGCCCTCAAACCAGTTCCGGTATTTGTCGGGCATGCAGTCAAGTACCCGAATGTCGGGCTGAAAGCGTATTTTGCATTTTTTTCAAACCCGTCGTCTATTGCGTTTGCCGAGCGCAGAGCTGCCGCAAGATTCAGCCCCTTTGAAAATGTCTGGATTCTCAGATGGTCTTCTTCATTTACCATTACCGCGCAAGATTTGTCTGCAGAGACAAATACTCCCCTGCCGTATGAACTCTCGGCTAGCTCGCGGCTCGCAAGCCTTTCCTCCACAAGCATGTCTTTATCGTGCTGTGGAAGGTCGTCCATTTTAAGGAAAGTGCCGCCGCTTAGCTTGCGGACGCCCGATAGCGTCTGCCCGCAAAAGTTGAGCACTTCGGACAGCCCGTTCGGATCGAGGGTGTTTACAAACTTGCGCCCTGCGAGGTTTCTCGCAAGCCTTATGCGCGTGCTTTTAAAAATAGCGGAATTTGCGCGGCGCTTTTGCGGTTTGTCGGGCCCGTTCATTTTGAGAGTGAATTTATGCGGTCGCGGAGTTTTGCAGCGTCTTCGTATCTTTCCTCGCGGACGGCCTCGTCAAGCTTTGCGCGCAAAACGTCGATGCTTTCCGCATCGGCTTCCTGTTTTGTTTGCTCGATTTCCTGCGCGGCCGGCGGCGCGCTCTCAGGCTGGGAGGATTCCTCGGATTGGACTTCTTCTGCCGCTTTATTCTCAATTCCGAATATTTTTCCGACCTGCTCTATGGCTTTGCCCAATAGTTCGAGCGGGTTCAGCGTCTGCGAGTCAGCATGCTTTTTGGGAGACTTTCCGACGTGGACGCTGCCAAACTGCATCTGAGCGAGAAATTCCGGTAATTTGTCTGAAAAAGTTTCGTAGCAATCGGGGCAACCGAAGCGCGCTCCCTTTTCGACATCGACAAAAGACGTTCCGCAAGTCGGGCATACGCCGGATTTCGAGGCTTTTGAGACGTCTTTTATAAGCTGTTCTTCAAGCTCCTTAATTTTCGGCATTATTTGCTCGGGAATCTCGAGCGCGTCCATAGACATTTTTTCTGCACATTCCGAGCAAAGGTGAATCTTGACCTTTTTGGACTCGATTATCTTTGTGATATGCACTGTCGCGGGCTTCCCGCAAATATCGCATTTATATTCGTTTGCCATTTTACGCTCCGATTCGGAGCAATCTTTTTGTTAGATGAGTTTCAGAAGCTCCCGGGTTGAGGGTATGTCCTTTATAATTTGCGCCGGCAAAGGACCGACTCCTATATATCGCAAATTTGGAAGAGTTTTTAAGGGGGTATCCGATGAGGCAACGTCAATTATGCTTTTTAGGCAAAAGGCGATGTAGCGCTTGGCGTTTGCCGGGAGAGCGTCGAAACTGCGGACACCCGAGATGTCTTCGCTCCACCCGGGGAGCTGCGCGTATACGGGCTTCAAAGTTTTGCGCACGGAGTCGTCCCTTGGAACGCCCATGTAGATTTTGCCGTCCGGGCCGCGATAGGAGGTGCATACGAGCAATTCTCCGCCTTCAGCCCAATCGCCCGAATATGAGAGCGCGTCGAGCTTATTTATGGCGATGTCGTCGTATCCGCCGTATCTTAGAGCGTCGCCCTTCTCTACGGCGTCAAACCAGCCGACCATGCGCTGGCGGCCGGTGCTCACGCCAAATTCGAGCTTTTTGAGCTTTACCGCGAGCGGGTGAGCGTCGTCCATTTGAGTAAGGAAGACGTGCGTGCCGACTTTCGTGTCGTACGCCTTGCAGCAGCCTATCGTGTGCACAGGCATAAGCGGGATTCCCGCGCTCTGGAAAAATTCAGGGACTCCTGTGTGAGAAGCCGTGACGTTTGGAGCAAATCCGTGGCGTTTGTCGAGCCAATAGGACTGCCCGAATTCTCCGACAATATATTTGTCCTCCGCGAGCGCTTTTAGGCAGGCTTTGCGAACATCGCCTACGTATTTTGCAAGCGCTGTTCCGGCCTTCCAATAGCAGTCCACTATTTTTTCTATATTCAGCTCGAACGGGGCGTCGGCCTTAAATGGGTGGAAATCAAATTCCGACTCAGGGAAGATTCCGTCTTTTATAGAGTCAGCATTCGCGCGGAGTTCGGCGCGGGTAAGGACGTCGAAGAACGAATTCCAATCTTCCTCCGATACGCCGCAGACGTATTTTATTGTGTCGCACGCGCGGCGGAGCCTTGCCGAAAGCTTTTTTTCAAATTTGTCGCGCGGGCCGAGGAAGTCGGCATACTGTATTTGGAATTGTCCGACTTCGTCCGCATAAGACGGGGTTATGCCCCTGCCCGTCGAGCCTCTTGGCTCTTCGTTGAGCTTGTTTACGCGGTAGTTTTCCCATGCGAGATCGAGGAGGCGGTGGCCGATATCGCTCACCATGGTGCGCTCGTCAATTAGCAGGCGGTCAAATATATTGTAGCCGCGGGCTTCGAGGGGTTTGCCCTCCCATAGGAATTTTCTCGGGTCGGCGACGACACCGCTGCCGATTGCCAGAATTTTTACGTCTTTTTCAATGACTCCCGCCGGCAGCAGGTTTAGTTTAAGGCCACCGGCTGTGTGTCCGGAGTTCGCCCCGCCGTTAACTTTGAGGACGATTGCGGCGATGTCCGGGCGTCCGGTTTCCGCTTTTAGTTCGTCTATAATTTCATAGACGAGGCGGCCCTTGCCTTCGTCGCCCATGCTGATTCCCACATCCGCGATTAAATGACTTTTAAATTCCGTAATCATAATTTTTAAGTTTTCCGCCCCTATTATTTGGCACGAAGTTTTACAGTTTGCACTTTACAGAAGTTTTTACAACACAATTTTGCGGTTTGAATATTTTGTGCGTTTTTATATGTAAAAATTTATTTGACGATTTTTATGAACTATAAAATATTTATTCAATACGGCTTTTGCGGAGGGGGGCGCAACAGCAACACTGCATGTATGCGATTGTTGAAGAGCCGCCGATTTAAATAGCCGTAGTTTTTTATGATGGAAAGGTGGATTTTTAGTAAGATGGGACAGTTAAAATATTTTTTATGTTTATGCGCGGCTCTGCACTTAGGAGCGCACGGCGTCTTTGGTAAAAATATAGTGGAGATAGGCAAGCCAGACGCCTCTGCGGCCGAATTTAACGATTTCGGCGTGGATTTTAACGGCGCGAGATACTATTTTGACGAGACAAAAACCGACCCGTATGAGGCGTCCAAAAAATTTTTTGCCGCTCCCGTCAAGTACGACGCCCAGAAAGACAAAGCTTCCGACTTCCCCTTTGTATTCCCCGCAAAGGACTGCGAATGGGCCGACCCGACTTTTAAACGCCAGCCAGAATCAAAATTTTACTATCCGCAACAAAACAGGTACAAAGCATACAACAAAAAAAAGGAATGCGGCCCAGCCTCGATATTTTTTAACCTCGACGCCGCCCCGCGCGACCTCTATCTAAAAATAGGCTTTGTTGACAAGGCGCCAATATCCGCCGACATAAAATTACAGGTATCCTCCAACGGCAAAGAAGTATCGGAAGGCGTGTCGGTGCCCTACAAGCGCACTCCGCAGAATAAATATCCCTGCTTTGAAAATATTTTGTTTAATTCCAAGACTTGGGGAATACCCGCCGGCATATCTGTAAAAATTCCCGCCGAAGCGCTTAAAGAAGGAAGAAACGAGATTTCCCTGCGCGCCATAGCCGACAAAAAAATCGGCGGTATCCCCCAATGGCTTGCGTTTGACTACATAATATTGTCGGACGAGCCCGGGCTGCCGAAAGTCGAAAATCCGCTGGAGCGCGAAGGCAAAAAAGCCCTTTCGGCTCTTGGCTGCGAGAAGATAGCCTTCACCGCAAGGGGCAGCTCAGGAGACATTCACTGGTACGGGAATTTCGGCAGGTTTTCAGGAGCCGACAGCTCAAATAAAAAAATAGATGCAAGGCTGAACGCGTGCGCATATTCGATAAACGGCGGAAAGCTTGCACTGCTCGACGTAAAGACCGGGAAATTGGACATTCTCGTCGATGATCCCGCGGGAGGCGTGCGCGACCCGGTAGTAAGCTACGACGCTAAAAAGATAATGTACTCCCACCGCAAAGACGGCAGTCACTATAAAATATTTGAGATAAACCTCGACGATAAAAAAATCCGCCAGATGCCCTTTTGGGAAGAGGGATACGACGACATAGAGCCCGCCTATTTGCCCGATGGCGACATAATTTTTGTTTCGAGCCGCTGCTGTCGAATGGTTCCCTGCTGGGCGGTCGAAGTCGCAATTTTACACAGATACTACGCCGCGGAAAATGTAGTCAGGGCGATTTCCGCGAACGTCGACCAAGACAACTCCCCGTGGCCGACTTCCGACGGGAAGATAATATATATGAAGTGGGAGTACGTCCACAAGAACCAGATGAATTTTCACGCTCTTTGGAAGAAGGACGCCAACGGCGCAAACGACATGATATACTTCGGCAATGACATACCGAACCATCTGTACATAGACGCCAAGGAAATTCCCGGGGCAAAGAATTCGTACGTCCTGACGTTTTCCGACTGGCACGGCAGCCGCGACCATTTGGGGCGCGTTGCCTTTTTGCGCAACCCGCGCAACCCGTCCGACACTTCCGCCTTTTCGCTCGCGTCGGGCGAGTCGTTTGGCGAATTTTCCTACCCATTTCCGATTAACGAAAATTATGCGCTCGTGTCCGACAAGGATTCCATTCTGATAATGGACGACAAGGGGCACATTTTTCAGGACATAAAAATTCCCGCGGATTTTTCCGCCGAGCTGAAAAAGCGCCGCTTGGAAATAAAAAATCCCGTTCCCATAAAAAAATCCCCAAAAGGCGAGATTGCGGCAGATACCGCAGATTACGACGAGGAAGACGCGACAGTGTCGGTCGTGGATGCCGCGATAGGCAGAAATATGGGCAATATAAAAAGCTCAGACATAAAGAAGCTGCTCATTAGCGAGATACTCCCCCTTGCCTGCCACCTAACCGGAGGAATGGAGCCGATAACTATGCTTGGAACTTTCAGTTTGGAGCGCCCGCTCGGCACTGTGAATGTAGAGGAGGACGGCTCTGCGCACTTCAAGGTGCCCGCGAATAGGGCTCTTTCCTTCACTGCTTTGGATGCAGAAGGAAAGGCTATAAAAAAGATGCAGAGCTTTGTAAACTTCGCGCCCGGAACAACCACATCATGCATAGGCTGCCACGAGCAGAGGGACATGGCCCCTCCGCCGATAATGCACAAGCTAAAAGCGCTGCGCCGCCCCGCAGACAAACTTGCACCCATAGCCGGGGTAAAGTGCGGAGAAGTCCCCGATTTTGTGCGCGACATACAGCCGCTTTTGGACAAGTATTGCACAGAATGCCACAATCCGCAAAAATATTCAGGCAAAATAGACCTTACTCCTGGAATGGGGCCGATGTTCGCCCGCAGCTACTACGAGCTCTACATGGCGGATCAAATAGTTGACGGCTTCAACCGAAACGGAAATATGCCGCCTTATGAATTTGGCTCGGGATCGAGCAAGCTCCTAAAAAAGTTTGAGGGCAAGCACCATGCCAAGCGCGCAACAGACGAAGAGCTAAATCTTGTAAAAGTATGGCTCGACACCGGCGCCCTGCACGCCGGAAGCATAGCAGCCGCCGAATCCGGCATGCTTGGCAGCTACTATCTAAACAGATTTGTCAGCCGCGACGCCGGCTGGAAGGAAATCGCCGAGATGAACGACGTGTTCAAGAAGAATTGCGCGTCATGCCATAGCGGGCAAAAACGCCTACCCGACATGATAAGCAAGGATTCCCGCGAGCTGCTCAACTGGCATTTCACATTCTATGTGAAGGGTAAAAATGATCCGAGACGGAGGCTGTCGGCGGGAGCTGTGTTTAATTTGACGTACCCCGAAAACTCGGCTGTATTGAAAGCGCCGCTCTCGGCAAAAGCGGGCGGGCGCGCGGGCGACGGGCAGCACCCCGTTATATTCACTTCGCGCGACGACTCCCGCTACCAAACAATATTAAAAGCCATAAATAAGGCAAAAAACTATGTTGAAACGCAAAATCCGCGCTACGACTCCCCGAATTACAAGCCCAAAGGAGCGTACCTGAAGGCAATGAAAAGGTATGGAATAATCAAGGGCGACAATTTTGAAAATTTCAATGCCTTTGAATGTGACAAAAAATACTGGGAAAAAGTCACCGCTCCCAAACCATATAAATGCATGCAAGATTTATGAAAAAACTAATTCCATTGTTGGCGTTTGCAGTTGTAATTCTAACGGCTGCCGCGCAAGATAATCCGAATCCCTCTGTTTACGGCGATATACCCGATTATGGGAAAAAATATCTGAGCCCCGATTTCGTAAAGCTCGACAAAAAAGCGGGGTTATTGGTTGCATGCCGCACCGGCGACGAACTCCTCAAAATAAACCCGGAAACGAAGGCGGTCGAGTCGCGGATAGAGCTTGGAGGGCATCCGTCGGGTATAGCCGTTTCGCCGGACGGGAAATTTGCGTATGTGACAATAGCAGCTCCCAAAGGCGAAATTTTAAAGATTTCTCTCGAAGACTCTAAAATAGCCGAACGCGCGCCCGCCGGGCATATGCCGCGCGCGGTTATAATTTCCGCCGACGGGAAAACTCTGTATTTTGCGAACCAGTTTGAAAACGTCGTCCGTGCGTTCGATTCTAAAACGCTGAAAGAAAAAGCCCGGGGAAAAGCCGTGCGCGATCCGTTCGCCCTGGCGCTCTCAAAGGACGGCTCAAAAGTTTTTGCAGCAAACCAGCTTCCCGAGCCTAAAGGCGGCCTATACGAGGAGAATATCGGAGCGGCGGTATCAGTTTTCGACGCAAAAACTCTCAAAACGCTAGCAAAAATAGACCTTCCAAACGGCTCGATAAACGCGCAGGATATAAAAGTGTCTCCGAGCGGAAAGTTTGCGTACTTAACCCATGTGGTTGCGCGCTTTAACGTTCCCACGACGCAAGTCGAAAGAGGCTGGATAAATACCAATGCCGTAAGCCTGATAGATACCCAAAATAACAAGCTCTACGCCACATTCCTGTTAGATGACATCGAATTGGGCGCGGCGAACCCCTACGGGCTTGCATTTACACCCGACGGCTCAAAATTGCTCGTCACCCATGCCGGAACCCACGAGGTAAGCCTCATAGATTTGCCCGCGCTCGAAAAGCGGCTGGCAGAAAAATACGCCGCAAATCCTGATTCGCGAAAAGTCTTTGATGACATATGCAACGATCTCGCGTTTTTATCCAATATACGCAAAAGGATAGCGATGCCCGGCAGCGGCCCGCGCCATATCGACGCGGACGACAAACGCGCGATTGTAGGCCTATATTATTCCGATACACTTGCAGAGATAAACTTTGGCGATTTATCCGCAAAAAAGATATCGATAGGCGGCAACGAGAACTTGAACGAGATGAGGAAAGGAGACCTTTTCTACCATGACGGCCGCCTATGCTTCCAACAATGGCTGTCCTGCGCTACTTGCCACACGGAAGTGCGCTCCGACGCGTTGAACTGGGACTTGCTAAACGACGGCATCGGCAACCCCAAGCAGTCAAAATCAATGCTGTACGCGCATTTTACGCCGCCCTCAATGATAACGGCCGTTCGCAAAAATGCGAATATCGCGGTTCGCAAGGGCATACAATACATACAGTTTACGCGCCGCCCCGAGTCAGACGCGAAGGCAATCGACAAATATTTGAGCTCGTTGCGAGCCGTTGAAAGCCCGCACATAAAAAACGGAGAGCTTTCTGACGCCGCTCTGCGCGGGCAAGTTGTATTTGAGGAGGCAAAATGCTCCGTATGCCACACGGGCAAATACTACACTGACATGAAACGCCACGATGTCGGTTCAGGGCTTGAAGAATACAAAGGTTTTGCATTCGACACTCCGACGCTTTGCGAAGTATGGCGAACGGCCCCATATCTATACGACGGCCGGGCGAAAACAATATTTGAGATGTTTAAGCTCTACAACAAGGACGACAAACACGGACATACGTCCCACCTTTCAGACGACGATCTCCGCGACCTCGAGGAATACGTAAAAACCCTCTGATTCCTGTAAAGGCGGAGAATAATGCCTTTTTTGCAAGCTGCGCGTGCGGGAGCCACTGCCGCGCGCTGCTGCATTCGCCAAAGGCGAGTTGCGCTTTTTGGCTTTTGGAGTATATTTGTACAATTATTGCTTGAGGCAGTTTTCCGCCACATGGAGGTTAAATATGCGAGCATCTGCCTTCAACAGTCGAAACACCCCCCCTGCTCCGCTAACCGAATCTATTTAGGTTTTAGGGATTTTTAATACATGGGAAAAGTGCTTCTGAGTATTTGGCGCTTTATAGTGGAAACTTTTATTAAAAAAAATGGCGCGGAGGATAAGTTTTTTTTATGGCAATCAATCCGCAGTTTAGGCTAAAGGAATTTTTGTACGAAAAAAGCGAAACCGCTTTGAGGTTTCGCTTTTATTTTCTACTTTGCGCATTGCCTTGCGAGCGGCTTTTATGCAGCCAGCGGAGCCTGCGCCCGAGCTTAAGCTGCAATTAGAAGCCAAATACAACAGCAGTGCCGAACCAGAGGTTCTGTTCTTTGCCGTCCATATTGGCGTCGCCGTCGTTGTTGCACGCCCAACGGATACCGGCAGAAATTGCCATGTTGTCGGTCACTTGTATAACCGCATCGGCAGAAATACCGGTGTAAACGTATCCGCCGTATGTGAGTCCGCCGCAATAGTCGGCGTAGCCAACATAAGCCGCGAGATTGACAAATCCCCAGTTTTCGTCGATGAGCCATTTTGTGACAGGAGCTTCGTACGAGAGACCGCCTTCAACAGTCGTTCCGCTATAAGTGTAGTTATAGTAGAAAGCGGCGTACGGCGAAACATTGAAGTCACCGAGCAAATCGGTTGTGTCATAGGAGACTTGCACCATTATTTCGCTTTCATTTTTGGAGTCGCTGCTGGTGTAGGTGTATCCAAGATATCCGACATCAAAAGTGATATTTTCAATGGTGTAAGTAATTCCGGCATAAAAATCGTTTTCGCCGAAGCTATTATCTACGCCATAAAATCCCCAATACTGCGCGTAGGCGGCAAATCCGCTTCCCAAGTCGTATCCGAGGTCTACCATCGGATTTACGCCGTGGCCAGCCTGAGCTTTGCCGCGGAAGATGTATTCCGATTCATAAGCCATCGTTGCGGAAGCAGAAAAGTTTTCAAACGGTTTTGAAAACAATTCATTTTCGATAAGCGTATTCACCTCTTTCTGCGCGCATTGTGCGCCAGCCGGGCAGGAAGCGCTCTGGGCAGCCGGAGCAGCCGCTGCAGCTTCAGCTGCAAAAGTCGCGGCAGCAGAAGCGAATAATGCTACGATTGATATGATTAGTTTGTTTTGCATTTTCGTTTTGTTTTGGTTAGAAATTTGATTAAAATTGCTATTTTCCAATTCTTGTCAAGAAGAACCGCAAGCCCGAGATATTCGGACTTGCGGAATTGACTGAACTATTCGTTGGAGAAGATTTGGAATCCGTTGTAAGCCTCCATGCCGTGTTCGGAGATATCCAAGCCTCTGAGTTCGTCGCTGCGGGAAACCCTTATGCCCATAGTATACTTCATGGCGAGGAATATTATGGAGCTGATAACGATACTTGCCACAGCCACTGCGACTACCCCGATAAGTTGCGGCATAAACGCATGGTCAGGCGAGAATATGCCTACCGCGAGAGTACCCCATACGCCGCACACAAGGTGAACCGAAAGAGCGCCGACCGGGTCGTCAACACATATTTTGTCAAAGAAGTATACCGCGAATACAACCGCAATGCCGGATATAGTTCCGATTACGCATGCCGAAGTGATTGACACGCAATCTGCACCAGCCGTTATGCCTACAAGACCCGCGAGACAGCCGTTGAGAATCATGGACAAATCAGGCTTTCTTTGTGTAATCCAAGATGTGAACATAGCCGCCATGAGTCCGAATGCTGCCGAGAGAGCAGTTGTAGTGAAGACATACGCAACCATGATTGGGTCGGCAGAGAATACCGAAGCGCCGTTAAATCCGAACCATCCAAACCAGAGGAGGAATACGCCAAGAGTTGCGAAGCCGAGGTTGCTGCCTGGTATAGCGTGCGCCTTGCCGTTGATGTACTTTCCGATTCTCGGGCCTACGAGTATTGCGCCCACGAGAGCCGCCCAGCCGCCGACTGAATGAACGAATGTGGAACCGGCGAGGTCGTAGAAGCCGAGCTCCTTAAGCCAGCCGCCGCCCCATCCCCAGGAACCGATAAGGGTGTACCCGAAAGCCGCATATAGGATTGCAAAGATTATGTATGCGCTAAACTTAATGCGCTCTGCAACTGCGCCGGAAACGATAGTCACAGCGGTAGCGGCGAACATTCCTTGGAAAATGAAGTCTGTCCAGTAGGAGTAAAGCCCGCCGTTGTAGGCGATTGCGCCGGCGTCGCCCTCCGGGCAGGATAGACCGAATCCTCCAAATCCAAGGAAGTGGCCGAGAATCCAGTTATCGCCGGGATACATCAGATTGAAACCTATAATCAAATAGGTAATCAATCCGATTGCCACGGTAATGACATTCTTTGAAAGAATGTTTACGCTGTTTTTAGCTCTGGAAAGGCCGGTTTCGACGAGTGCGAACCCCGGGTGCATGGAGAAAACCAGAACCGCGCCAAGCAGTATCCAGAGGTTGTTTATAGTGAACATTTCCGCGCTTACCGAGGCTGCCTTGGTGGCTACTGCGGCGGCTGCTGCTGCCGGTTCGGCTGCCTTTGCAGCTTCTTCGGCCGCAAGGGGCAAAGCTGCCGTAGTCGCGGCTAATGTTGAGAGAAATATCTTATTCATAGTAGTAAACTCCGATTAGAAAAAATCACATATTAACCGATTGCGTCGGGGCCAGTTTCCCGCGTGCGAACGCGTATGCACTGTTCGAGGTTTAAAACGAAAATCTTGCCGTCGCCGATGTGGTCCGTATGGGCGCCTTTTATAATAGAGTCGATAGTCAGGTCGACAAATTCGTCGTTGACTGCTATTTCAAGGCGGACTTTTTTCAGGAGGTTTACCTCTATCTCGTTTCCGCGATAGTTTTCGCTATAACCTCTTTGCCTTCCGCATCCGAGGGAATTTGTAGCCGAAATCCTGTAAATTTGGTTCTTGAAGAGTTCCTTCTTCACGTCACCTAATTGTTCAGGCTTTATGTATGCTATGATTAGTTTCATTGTGAGTTTTGGTTGGTAAAAAATGTAAAGCAGAACGCATGCCAGTTTTGTAATTTTTTATCTATTATATTTACAGTTAATTAATTACAAAAAATAATTCCCACAAATTAGGCGGAATAAATTACTTCAATTTTGTAGTAAACTCCATAAATACTACAAAATTGTTGCAGCGAAGGGTAATAAATATACTTCACGAAAATGTTTTTTTAGCGGAATTACAGATAAAGTACAAAATTTTAAAATTTACGTCCGACAAATATTGCAAATACAAACTTTAAGTAAAAATAACAGGACAAAATCCGAGTACCCCACTTTAAAAAGAAATTTTACTCTGTAAAAAGACATATGGAAAACACGCAAGTCATTACAAAATTGTCGCACGCTAAAATTGCCGTATCAATTTCAAAAATGTTCCTTGTGGTAAAGACATGCGGATAAGAGTTGTACCAGCATCTTGCAGCGCAAAGTTATAAAAAAATATTGAAACAAATACGGCAAATTTGTTTTATAATAAATTGGAGGGAAAAATATGAGAAAAAGTATAATAACCGCCTGTTGCCTATTAAGCACAATAATTTTAAGCCCGCACGTAAACGCTTCCATAAATTCAGACTTGATAGAAGCAATGAAAGATGCGGCAACTCCAAATAAATCCGTATCGAGAGAAGAATGGATAGCTGGCATAGACGCCCTCGGTGAATCTCTTGTAAAAGCCGATGCACTGATATCCTCAGACGGCGGGAACAAAAAAATATATTTCGACGGAATAAAAAATAACCTTACAAATGGCAAAGAACACAAATTTATAGAAGATAGGCTTTGTGAATTATTGGAGAAAGATAATATTGAATGCGACCGACAAAGCTCGGACGAACCTTTCCCCGCAAATTTTAACGGGCTTATATTAAAGGGTTCGATAGACAATTCGTCAGTAATGATTGGGAACGAGAAAGCTTTAGCTTACTCAATGCAGTTGGAAATAGTGCAAAACCAAAAGACTGTATGGAAAGACAGCGTAATGCTTGTACCCGGAAATTCGCAATACGAGGAAGAGCCGGTCGTCTCCCAGACGATAGTCACCGGGGCGATAATGAAACCGCATTTTAGGCCGCTGCGCCCCTGCGTAGGGTCAAGCAGACCTATTTTAATAATAAACAACAATGGGGTGAGAGTAATTCCGACCGGAAGGCACAGAATGCACCCATACTCGCCCCGGTCACCTACGGTGATTGTAATGCCGCGCCCCCAAGTATCGCACCCCGCACCGCCACCGCGGCCGGCGCCAAGGCCACGAATGAGATAATTTTTTCTTTATATCCGCCGCAAATATAGAACGGCGGATTTTTTTTGCCCGTCGCTGGCAGGCGATACTGAATAGAACTGTCACCCAAAATATTATCCCGAAAGAAAAGAATACGCATTATAAAAACGCATATTTATGTCTAAGAGTGCAAAATTCCATTCACTTCCCTCTATTATTCCAATGTCCTCCTTTTCCTCCAATTAACTTTTTAATAAGGCAATAATCCACGCCACAGGCAACTACCAGATAAGCTGTATTTTCCACAATTTTTATATATGACCTTAAATTACATAACTGAAAATAGTCGGCAGTTAGCAGGGCGCGCAAAATCGCATTAGCCAGCATACGGCAATAGAATTTTCTAAAAATTTTGCCAATCCTCAAAATCCGGCAAAAATAAGACCAAAAAAAAAGCGCCGCGCATAGAGCGCAGCGCCATAAATTACATTACTTTTCTTCGGGAGCAGCAGGCTCTTCTGGAACTTTGGAGCTTGGCTTGTTCATTTTAGCTATTTCGCGTTTGCCCATTGAGCGCAACTGAGCAAGCCTTTCTTTAACCCCAGCGCGCGGCGAAGTTTTACCGAGCTCCCAGCAGCTTACAGTCAGAGTGCTTACCCCTACAAGCTTGGCAAATTCCGCTTGGGACATGTCGAATTTAGCCCTCAATTTTTTAATAGCAGCCGCCTTAAACCTGAAAGATTTCGATTTTTTCCCGTCGGTATTTTCATCGGAATCCTTTGAGGTATCTGCGGATGGCGCAGAAGGAGCGCATTTGACTTTCTTCGACAAAGCCGAGATGGTTTTGCGCAGTTCAACTATTTTCGCTTGCAGGGGGGCTACCGCCAACTTTACCTCTTTGCGGGCGAGCCTGCGGATTTCATCATATAATACATTTTTTATATCTGCCATTTTTTTCCTATAAAATTATGCAGCCCTTGTAGCATATAAAAAATATATTTCAAGCATTTTTATGCATTTTTTTCATATAAGTATTTAACAATACTACTGTTTTAAAATACGATATAATGTTTTGTATTTTGAGGATAAAATTTATCGTACGGAAATTATATCTTTCCAAGAAGTTGTATAAGCCCTGCTTAGCATGTCGCGCCGCATCTTCCACTTCTTATCAATGCCTTCCGCAAGCGGGAAAAGCGTCCCTTTGCCAAATTTTTTATTAATTTCGTCGATTGACGAATATAGTTTGCTTTTTTGCGGAGAAGGTTCAAAGAGTTCGCCCTGAACAGCTCCATTTTCAAGTCCCCATAAGGTAATTCCGCTTTTCTTATATCGCCTGCCCTCCAAGAAAATATCCGGGAGTTTTGCAAAAACAGATTTTAGCATTTCAGACGTATCGTCTGTCGCCCTTGGAAATACAACATTCGCAGAGGTTACTCCGCCTTCAAGTTTCCGAGGAGAATATTCCGGATAATATACAAAATATACTCCAGCTCCCCCCGCGCGCTGCCCCTCTGCTCGGAGCTTTTCCGCCGCCCTTCCCAAGTAGTACGCCACAGATTCCGATAGAGAATCAAAATCCCTGACCGGTTCGCCAAAACATCTTGAATACGCTATGCTTTGCGAAAAATCCACAGATTCCCGCAAATGCGAGGAACAATCAATTCCCCTCAACTCCAAGGCAGTACGAGCGAGAATCACGCCGTATTTCTTGCGGAGCCTGTCCTCGGGATACTCCGCCAAGTCGAAAGCGGTCAATATCCTGTCGCGCTCAAGCTTTGGCCCGAGGCGGCGGCCTACACCCCAAACCTCGCCGACTGGAATTTTTTTTAGGATTTCTCCGTTTTTCTCCGGCATTACAAAAACTCCGCCGTCGCTTTTTTTCCCTATGTGGTTTGCAATTTTTGCGAGGGTTTTAGTCGGCGCAAAGCCTATTCCGCACGGTATTCCAATATTTTTCAGTATTCGCGCGCGGGCAGCCAATGCGTATTCGTATATGTCGGACCTTTTGGGCGGAAAGACAAAAGCCTCGTCTATAGAATATTGCTCTATATCGCCAAACACCTCGCCAAGCACGCACATTAGCCGTTTTGACATGTCCGCATATAGCTCAAAGTTGCTAGACTTCAGAATGACTCCAAGCTGCCTCACGCGCGGGCGCAACTGAAAGTACGGAGTGCCCATCGCTATCCCGAGAGCCTTAAATTCGTTTGAGCGTGAAACCACACAGCCGTCGTTGTTGGACAACACTGCAACAGGCTTTCCAACGAGAGACCGGTCAAAAACTCTCTCGCATGAAACAAAAAAGTTGTTTCCGTCGACAAGCCCCACCATATCACCTAAACCTCCTTATGCTAGCTGTCACCACGCCGAAGATATCTATATTTCCGCGCGGAGAAACCGTCTTTTTCCCTCCCCTCCCGTCGTCGGATTCGAGAATGATTTTCCCTTCTTTGATACCGCTTATGCGCCTTGCCAAAAATTCGCTTTCAAGATAGAAAATAACAATGTCGCCGTCTTTAGGATTCGACGAGCGGTCAACTACCAATATGTCTCCGTCTCCGATATTCATTCCCAGCATATCGTCTCCGGCCATTCTCGCAAAAAATGTCGCCGGCGGATTGCGCACCAGCAATTCATTCAAATCCAGAGGCTTGCGCGCATACCCTCCTATCGCCGCCGCGAACCCTCCGAGAGGCAAATCTTCGGATATGTCTCTATTACCGTCCATACTGCACAATATCGTAATTTGCGCATAAAAGGTCAAGATTTCACCGCGCCTTTTTAGTTGTTGACTGGAAAATACGCGGAATTATTATAAGTTGGCAAAATATGGAATTTGTCATAATCGCTGCACTAATTATTTCAAACGGTATCCTGGCAATGTCGGAGATTGCGCTTGTATCGCTGAGGAAGTCAAATCTCGCTCTGGACGCTAAAAACGGAAGCAAATCGGCAAAAGAGGCTCTGGCTTTGGCGGAAAATCCCGATAGATTTTTTTCAACAGTACAAATTGGAATTACGCTAATTGGAATCCTCACCGGCATATACTCCGGCGACGCCCTCGCCGGCAAATTTGGCGAACGGCTGGCTGAAATGGGAATTCCGCAAAAATGGGCAGTTTTGAGCGCGCAGGGCGTGATAGTGCTGGCGGCAACATACCTTACGTTGATATTCGGGGAACTTGTGCCCAAGAGAATCGGCCTCGCCGCGCCCGAGAGAGTCGCCAAGATAATCGCAGCCCCAATGACGGCGCTATCAAAGGCGACGGCGCCTTTTGTGTGGATTTTGAGCAAATCGAGCTCGGCCGTCTTAAACTTACTGGGAATCAGCCAAATAAAAAATACCGTGACAGAGCGCGAGATAAAATCTCTCGTAGAAGAGGCCGAAGCGGGAGGAGAAGTCCAGCCCGTCGAAAGAAACCTTGTAGAGAGGGTATTTTCGCTCGGCGACAGGTTTGTCGAATCGATAATGACCCCGAGAAACGACATAGTAAAAATAGACATATCCCTTTCAAATCGTGAAATAGGCGAACTCATACGCAAGTCTCCTCACACGGTATACCCCGTAATAAACGGTTCACTCGACGAAATTCTCGGAACAGTATCCATAGAGGATCTGTTCGGCAGGCTCGACGATAAGAGTTTCTCCATAAAATCCGCCATCAAGCCAGTCCACTATTTTAAGGAGGACACAAAGGTTTACAACGCGCTTGAACAGATGCGCGAGTTGCGCCTAAAAAACGCCATAATATCCAACGAATTTGGCGTGACTCTTGGAATAGTGACGCTAAACGACATAATAGACGCCGTACTCGGCGATATGCCCGAAGCCAACGAGGAAATGGATATTGTTCAGCGCTCCGACGGAAGCTTTCTGGTTGACGGCCAATGCCCCTTCCACGACTTTTTGATATTTTTTGGATTGGAAGACCAAACCCAGACTTGCAACACAGTCGGCGGTCTGGTTCTCGCCCTGTTAAAGCGTATTCCAAAAGCGGGCGAAAAGGCGGAATGGAACGGATTTGAGCTTGAAGTAGTGGATATGGACGGCGCGCGCATAGATAAAATCATAGTAAAGCGCCTGCCAGAGCCCTCCGTGCAATAGGCTGTTTCCCTTTCCATGGCAGCTTGGATTGTCGCCGTGGGGCCGCGACGCCGCACTTTGCTGTTTTTAATTTTTTCCCCAAAAAAACGCTAAATAAAATTAAGCGAAAAAAAACATTTGCAGCGCTGCAAAAATGTGCGCATGCCCACTACAAAGATTTCACCGCCGATTTATATTCCGTGGGAATTTTTAGGGATTCGCATATTTTTCGCACGGCCGCCGACTTTATTTGCGGATCCGAGCTTTTGAGGAAATCCAGCGCCTTTTCCGGAAATTTCGCCGAGCATTCCGCGACGGCCCATGCAGTCGCCGCAACCGCATATTTTGCGCGCGTGTTTAGCGCAGAACAAAGTTTTAAACCCTCGTCTACGTAATCGGATTCCATGAAGTGGAAAAGAAAGCATACCCTCGCAAAACGCGCGGGAAACTCGCATTTTGACAGGAAGTACGGCTTGAGGAAATTCCACGCCGCAGGGTTGGCGCGCATAAATTTAAGAGTAGAGCAGAAACTGTCGCAGACGGACCAATTATCGATTTTTTCGACAAACTCGGCAATTAGCCTAAACATATCGGCTTCATGCAAACGCGAGTATCCGATTGAAAGCCCCTCCACCATTATTTCTTCGAAAGAAGCGCCAATTTCGTCCGGGCGGGAAAACTCTGGGCGCCCCCGCGACGCGCTTTCGCGCGCGAGGCGCCTAAGTGTTCCAAGCCTAACCCCGAGTACGCCCTCAACGCCAGGCAACAGGGCGGACGCAAACCGCCCATATGCAGGCTCCGCAGCCGCGCTCAGTTTTTTTCTCAACTGCAACAGCGCGGCGCCCGAGCCTTCATTCGCGGCTTTGTTAGAAGTGGGCTTCGAGGTCGTCAAGAATTCTGTCGAGCTCGATTTTCGCCCTCTTTTTGGCTTCGACAAGCTCTTCGGGATTTTCCGCTTTTTCGTGGGCAAACGCATAGAATTTGATTTTAGGCTCGGTGCCGCTTCCGCGAACCGCGAAACTGTATCCGTTTTCCAGAGTGTAAAAATAGAATTTTTCCGGTGGAATGCGAATGCCGTCCGCGTCGAATATTGCGTCTGTTGCGAAGTTTATGGATTTCGCCACTTTTACTCCGCCCACCGATTCGAGCGGAGACTCGCCAAGCTTTGCCAAAAAGTCCTGTATTTGCTTTGCGCCCGAAGCCCCTTCGCGGTAAACGCTGCGGAGGCTTTCGAGATAATATCCGCATTTCAGGTAAATCTTATCGAGATATTCGTCGACCGTCATGCCCTTTGATTTTAGATATCCGAGCATTTCGCAGAACATAATGACAGCCGCGTTCGCGTCTTTGTCGCGGACGAGGTCGGTGCCGAGATAGCCGTAACTCTCCTCTCCTCCGAATACGAAGAATGTCGAATACTGTTGTGCGAGCTTTGCCCTTTCCGCGTAAGACATTGAATCCGCCGAGCCGCCTATGGCTTTTTCGAGCTCTTTGCGGTAGTACTCGAGCCTCCCTCCTATCCATTTGAAGCCGGTAAGCGTATTTATGCACTTTACGCCGTACGACTGCGCAATTTTATCTTGGAGGGGCGTCGTCACAAAAGTTTTTATTATCGCGCACTTCGCGGGATTTGTAATCAGCCCCTTTTCGATCATTCGCGATATGCGGTATTCTGCTAGCAGCGAGCCAATCATATTTCCGGTTAATAGACGGATTTCTCCGGAGCGCGTGCGTATTGCCACCCCCATTCGGTCGGCGTCGGGATCCGTCGCCATTAGGCATTCTGCGCCTGTTTCGCGCATTTTTTGGATTCCCATTGCGAGAGTGTCGGCATACTCGGGGTTCGGCTGCCTGACAGTCGGGAAGCGGGAGTCCATCTTCATTTGGGGCTCGACAAAATACGGATCGAGACCGAAGTGGCGCATTACCGCCGGGCACATAGTCACTCCCGTTCCGTGGACGGAAGTGTAAACTACTTTCGGCTTGTGCTTCGAAAGCGTTTCAGAGTCCACAACGCAATTTTCGATAGACTTTATGTAGTCAGCCTCGGCTTCCGCAGGGACGTTTTTTACGCCGGACATGTCCGGTTCGAGAAATTTGCCCACTTCTTTCCATTCGACTTTTTCAACTTCGGAGACAATGCCCTCGGCGTGTGGGCTTATTGCCTGTGCGCCGTCCGAGAAGTAGACTTTGTAGCCGTTGTCGTAAGGCGGATTGTGGGAGGCCGTAATGACGATCCCCGCCGTAGTTTTGAGCCTGCGTACAGAGAAGGATAGTTGGGGTGTTGAGCGCGGAGAATCGAATATAAACGCTTCCCCACCGAGGCGCGCCCATACCGATGCAGCAAACTCGCCGAATCTCTTGGAGAAGTGGCGCACATCGTAAGCCACCACAAGCCGCGGGGTTCCGCCACCGGAGGACGCGAGGTACGATTTGCAATAGTTAAAGAGGCCCATCGTGGCGCGCACGACGTTAAAGTCGTTCATATTGTTTGTGCCGACAGCCGCGTGCTCGGGAGTTCCCTGCTCAGACTGCCTCCCAAGCTCGGCCATCGCCGGGACTTTTCCGATAGTGCGCCCGCGCATGCCGCCTGTTCCGAATGCGAGGAATCTAAAAAATCTGTCGTTAATTTCATCGTAGCGCCCGGCTTCGATAAGTTCCGTAAGCGCGTCTATAGCCCATTCGGGAAGAAAGCCATGGTCTATCCACGACAAAATATTCGCGGACGAACTCTCCATTATTTTATCTGAAACCTCCGAAACGAGATTTCTAAGGTGTTGAATTTTATCTTCCATAAATTTTATCTATGCGGGTTTTTACAGACCGCCAACGCATCGGCGGTTCGGCAATATTCGTTTTTTATAAAAAAAAAGCGGACGATAAAAACCGTCCGCCGATTGCAAAAAAATCCCTGCGAATCCGTCTCGCGCGGCGGATTCGGCGGACGGATTAATACGGGAGAGGATGCGTTTTGCAAAGCTCCAAGGCTATTTCCTTGGCCTTTGCAATCTGCGATTCGTCGGAGGGGTTGCTTAGAACCATGTCTATCGCCTCCGCGATTTTCTCCATATCCGCCTCCACCATTCCGCGGCTCGTGACAGCGGGAGTACCAAGCCTTATGCCGCTTGCCTTGAAGGGCGAACGCGTCTCTCCCGGAACCGTATTTTTATTTGTCGTGATATTGGCCTTGTCGAGGGCGTTTTGGGCGTCCTTTCCGGTGAGATCGGGGTGGCTCTTGCGGAGGTCGATTAGAATCAAGTGGTTGTCGGTGCCTCCTGAAACAAGCCCGTACCCGCGTTTTTTGAGCGCTTCCGCGAGGGCGGCTGCATTTTTTACAATCTGCGCCTGGTATTCCTTAAAAGAATCTTTTAGGGCTTCTCCGAAACACACTGCCTTGCCTGCTATCACATGCATAAGCGGGCCGCCCTGAATGCCGGGGAATATGGCCGAGTCGATGGCTTTGGCGAGAGCCTCGTCGTTTGTCATAATGAGCCCACCGCGCGGGCCCCTCAAAGTCTTATGGGTTGTGGTTGTGACAAAGTCGCAATACGGGACTGGCGACGGATGCAGCCCTGCGGCGACCAAGCCCGCGATGTGGGCTATGTCCGCCATAAGAAGCGCGCCGCACTCCTTGGCAATCTTGCCCATTCTTTCAAAGTCGATTTTGCGGGGATACGCCGACGCCCCGACTGTAATGAGCTTTGGCTTTTCGGCGAGCGCAATTTCTTCAAGCTTGTCGTAGTCGATAAAGCCAGTGTCGATATTGACGCCGTAATTTACCACGTTAAAGAGCATTCCCGAAAGGTTTTTTGGGTGGCCGTGGGTGAGGTGGCCGCCGTGTTCGAGGCTCATGGTTAAAATTTTGTCGCCCGGCTTAAGAACGGCCGCATAGACCGCAGTATTTGCCTGCGAGCCGGAGTGTGGCTGGACATTCGCAAATTTAACTCCGAAAAGCTTCTTTGCCCTGTCGATTGCGAGCTGTTCCACGACGTCCACGAACTCGCAGCCGCCGTAGTACCTCTTGCCCGGGTAGCCTTCCGCATATTTGTTTGTAAGAGTCGAGCCCATTGCCTCCATGACCGCCGGAATTACGAAGTTTTCCGACGCTATGAGCTCGATATGCGTTTGCTGACGGTTGGTTTCGTTGCTGATCGCATCGAACACCGCCCTGTCAATTTCTTTTAATGAGCCTGCCTGAATCGCCTTATTCATAATAAAAAATTTTCCTTATTTCGCACTTACTCGCGCTTTTTGTCAACACAAAGACGGAAATAAAAACTCCTTTGCCGGTTTAAATTCTACAAGTTTTCAAAATCCATCATCTTGCAAACTCTGCGCTCGTGGCGCCCACCCTCAAATTCAGTGGACGAAAATATTTTCACTATCGATTCCGCTAGAGTGGGCGTCAGATATTTTGCGCCTAAGCAAACGACGTTGGCGTTGTTGTGCAGGCGCGAAAATTTTGCGGCATCTTCCGAGAGGCAGAGCGCCGCGCGTATTCCGCGTATTTTATTTGCGGCAATCGACATTCCTATGCCCGAAGTGCAGATTAATACGCCGAGTGAAGCGCGCCCGGAATTTACGTCGTCGCACACGAGTTTGGCGAAATCCGGATAGTCGACGCTTTCGGAAGTTTCGGGGCCTCTGTCGATAAATTCGCAATATTCGCCTGACAGGTCTTTTAATATTGCGCTTTTTAGAGCGAAGCCGCCGTGGTCGGAAGCTATGCTAAGAATTTTTTTTGAGCTCATGTTCAAGATATTTTACTATGTGCGGAATGGCCCTTGCAATTTCGTCGCGGACATCGATGTATTCCGACAGCGTGCCGCCGTACGGATCCGGGATATCCGGGTGTTGGCAATCCGGAATCATTTGGCAGACAGTAAACATCCGCTCCGGAGGATTTTTATAGAAATTTTTGACCTCTTCGAGGTGCGAACGGCTCATAGCGAAAAGCGCGTAGCATTCGTCGAGCATACTCTGGGTAAGCGATGTCGCCCTGTACGAGCTGATGTCGATGCCGACTCTCACGAGAGCAGACACCGAATTTGCGCTCGGCGGCATGCCGTCAACGGCGGAAGTGCCGGCGGAGACTATTTCGAGGCTGTGTATTGGGGAGGTTTTCGGGCGCGCGGCGATGGCGTGTTTTAGGAGAGCCTCTCCCATTGGGGAACGGCATATATTGCCTGTGCAGAGGAATATTACTTTGTTTTTCACTTATATGAGCCTAAATATATTTATTTTCGATACAATGATATTTTTATGAAAAGCATAAGAGTGTCGAGCATTTTTAAAATCGTCCTAAAATTAATTGAAGAAAAGCGGAAATTTCCTAAAAAAAGCTTGGATACAGTAATAAATGCTCATAAGTTTGACAAATGGAGCGCATAAGAAAAGTTTTAATGTTCTGCGGTTTCTGCGTTGCGGCACTGCAAATGGGATTTGCAATTTTACCCGTGTACGCCGCCGAAAATGCCGACGCTCCGTTCGACGCAAAGTCTGCGGCGGAGTTTATGTCTGCCAATCCGGATTTCAAGAAGTGCGCCGCCGATTTTGAAAGCCGAGCCGACACATTGTATGCCGAGAACAAATTTGCCGACGCCGCGGCCTCGTACTTTGCCGCCAAGTTTTTTGGATTTTTTGGCGCAAACGCGCCGGATATGCCAAGGGAGCTTGCTGAATATATGCTCGCGTCACCTGAGCTGCTCTCGGATTTTTTCTCCGCAATTTCCCCAAAGGACGACGCCCCGAAAGTTGCAGGCGCAATTATCGACATCTATAAGTCCGACCCCGAGAACTTTAAAAAATATCCGCGGCTCGCGCTCGCCATAGCCTTGGTGTTCGACACTCCCCCTCCAAAGATATGGCCTCACGCCCAGGTTTCCGAGAAATACCTCCCTCGCAAATTTCCCGCGCCAGCCGAGGCATTTGCCGAATGGAAAGCAGCGAGGGACCGCGGCAGGCTGCTGTTTCAATTTGAGAGAATGTCTCTGGACGAGCTAAAATATCTCGTTGCAAGCCTCGCCACGAGCGAAGACAGGCAGTGGGCCCAAAAGAGCATATCAATAAACGCCTCAAACATAGGCAAGCTTTACTCCTCTGTAGCCTACAACTATTCGAGAATAACCGCCAAGCAATACGACTGGAACGGATCCGATTACCGCTTAAAGACGATACGCGAAACGGGCGGAATATGCACAGACCAGGCGTATTTTGCCGCCGAGGCCGCCAAGGCGCGCGGGGTTCCCGCATTCATATTTGCGGGTGCCGGAGCCGACGGATTTCACGCGTGGACTGCCGCAATGAAAAAGCCCGGAAGCTGGGAGTTCGGCATAGGCAGATACGAGGGCGCGCGGTACGTCACCGGAACTACCATAGACCCCCAGACATGGGAAACAGCCTCTGACCACGATCTTGAAAGCCTCCGAGAGGGTTTCAGGAATGGGGCAAAATACCGCGAAAATGAGCTCCACACCATATTCGCCGAAAAATTCTTCAAATCGGGCGACTACTCATCTGCGGAAAAGTCGGCGCGCAAAGCTTTGTCGCTCGACAAGAGAAACGCCAAAACATGGAGGATATTAATAGACGCCCTGCAAAAAAGCGGCGATGAAAAAAAAGTCCTATCCGCGCTCGACGAGGCAGTAAAGGCATTTTTCAAGTATCCCGATATAGATGCCGAATTCCGCCGCGAACTAATATCAAAATTAAAGGCGGCCTCAAAAGAAGATGAAGCCCGCAAGCTTTCAACCTCCATAATTTTAAAGACAAAATCCTCGCGCCCCGACATTGCGATGTCATTCGCCCGCGCAGAGCTTGAAGGCGACATTGCCTCTGGCGAAGCCGAAAAGCTCGCCACCTCCTACAAGCGCCTGCTTGGGGTTTTTAAAAGCGACGCCGCAATGTCCGCAACCGGCATCACAATACCAATTATAAATGCTCTTCTAAAAAAAGGCAAAATTGACGAGACCGACGAAATAATGAAAATCACGCGCCAGACTCTTAAAACATCGCGCGATTCCACCCTCACCCAGCTGCTCGACAATATAGATAGGCAACTCTCCGTCATAAAAAGCAAGATAAAAGCAGCCAAGTAATTTGAAGAGAAATCGCGGGTACTTTTGGATATGCCGATAAAACAGGAAAAAATCGTCAAAGCAACCACTATAAACTAAAATTTTTTTCTTTATTTTCAGCACTCTGCATTACTGTGGCATGGGAACATCGAAGTTATAAAATCGGCGCCATGCCTGGATTTTTAACCATGCATATAGCTGTGTTAATGGGAACAACTTACACTAAGGAAGCGCCGAACTCGCCAAGCTTCCCTCCCGCGATACCATAGCTACTTATTCTGGAGAATACCTTGCAATAAGCGGGGAGAAAAAAGAATCCCCTGCCCTCTATAAGCTTTTCCCCAAAACGGAAAACGAAGCATAAAAAAGGCGGCTTTTCGCCGCCTTATTTATTGCACGCCTCCTTTGCGATAAAGAAGCGCGCTGTTAGCTATAAAGCTTCAAGAAACAATTAAAGCTCTATCGTCTTTCCCGTGCGGGCCGACTCGTCCGCCGCAAGCACTATTTTGAGGCTGTTTACGGCGTCAGAGAGGTGGTCGCTGAGATCAGTGCCGTCAACTATTGCCTTGTAGAAATAGAGCTGTTCGCGGGCGCAGAGATCGTCGTGCTTAGGCTCGTCTTTCGTGTCTATCCATTGGTCCTCGTGGGCCCAGCTTCCGTCGGGGAGCATCTCGGACGAATGGTAGCGCAACTGTTCGGTTTTTGTGTGGGAATCTATGTCGTCCGACTTATTTTCCGAACCCGCGTTTTTCGCGCATATCGAAACGCAGCCTTTGGGACCTATAACGTCCTTTACAAAGAAGGCGTTGGTAGACATCATCGGGCCCCAGCCGGCCTCATACCAGCCGACCGAACCGTCCTCGAAAGTCACTTGCAGCTGTCCGTAATTGCGCTGGTCGGGGCTGAGCTCTGGGCTTAGATTTGCCATTATGCCGCTTACGCGCACGGGCTTCGAGCGCGTCATCTGGCACATTACGTCCACATAATGGACTCCGCAATCGACAATGGGCGTCAGCGACTTCAAAAGATTTTTGTGTCCCTGCCAAGTTTTTCCGTGCGACTGCTGGTTTAGGTTCATTCGCATTACAAGCGGCGTCCCGAGCGTATGCGCAAGCTCTATAAATTTTATCCACGACGGATGGTGGCGCAAAATGTATCCGACAACCACCTTTTTATTCAATTTTTTTGCGCATTCCACGACCCTCATCGCCCCTTCAACAGTAGATGAAATGGGTTTTTCAACGAAAACGTGGCAGCCTGCTTCCATGGCCTTTACTGCAAGAGGCTCGTGGGAGGCGGGATAAGTGCAGATTGCGACGGCGTCGGGGGACGCCTTGGCGAGAGCTTCGTCGAAATCCGAAAAATAGGGATATTGCTTGCCTACGGAAGCGTTGAAAGCTTCCACAGCCTTCGGATTTGCGTCGACGATTCCAACAATCTCGAATTCGTCCAATTTATCGTACGCGCGGGCGTGCGAAGATCCCATGTTTCCGCAGCCGACAACTATTACTTTTACTTTTTTCATAAACTGTACCTTCTTTACTATATAAAATCCTAACCGACCAATATCGGGATTAAATCGCATGTAAGGTATAACAAAGTTTTAGGGCAATCAACAATTTCTTGACTCCTGAGCCTGTAAAATTAGCCCAATGTCAAAATAATTCAAAAGCGTTATAAGGCAATCCAAGCGCAGATTTACGCAGGCGCAAAAATTATTTTGCCTTTGGGGATTTGCCGAAATAGCGCTTAAAAGCTTTTGAGAAGCAAAATGCGTCTGCATAACCCGTCCTAGCCGCGACTTTTTCGAGAGGAGTAGTTTGGGTGGCGAGCAGCCTGCGGGCCTCCTGCATGCGCCAAAAAAGCAATGTTTTTGAAAATGTGTCGGAGTATTTTCTTTTAAAAAGCTCGTCGAGCTTCCGCGGTGGGAGGCCAAAAAACTTTGATGCCGAAGCTATCGTCCAATTTTTATTTAAAGTGTTTTTTACATTTTCAATTTTAGCGTTGAGGAGGTCTTCGCCGCTTTTTCTTAAAACTGGGGATATATCGCGGGAGATTATGAGGAAAAACGCTTCAGCCAAAGGTTCGAGAATTTGAACCGAAGGTTTTTTAGAGTAAATCTCGCTCTCGTATATTTTGAATAGGCTTGATATCTTATCGCAATTTTCCGACGGATCCACCCTTATTTTGTCAAACCTTCCCCGCCTTCCGCGCGGGCGCATATGAAACCATACAACCTCCCAGCCCGAGCGGAGCGACCTCAGCTCATACGGGCAGCCCGCCGGCACAAATGCGAAAGTGTTTACTGAAAGCGGAGATTTTCCAGACTCGCACGACAACTCCGCTCCGCCGCCTACCGTGTATAGTACAAGATGGAAATCAGCCCCCGCCCTAGATTGGTAATAGTCCGAGAGATGTTTTGTGCGGGCAGCAGAAAGAATTGCGTACCTTGCGAGCGGATCTATCCCTGAAAATTCCGGCCATGAAAAAAGAGGCTGATTCCCGTTTTTTCCGCCGAGAACGCGGGCATTTACGAACGGGCGCGTTATATAGCGTTCCGTGCTGGTTTCGGGCCAAAGCTGGAGCTCGGAATCGGATTTTTTGTCCCATGCGTATTTTGCGTTTTTTTTCCTCATGGCAACTGCATGTTCGAGAAACTCTGTTTAGCTTTTTAGAATATGTCTTTTTATTCAACTACATGTCAAATAATTTCTTTGCCGTATTATGTAGATTTGGATAGAATTTTTTTAACAAATTTTTGTATGCGTGATTTGAAAACAAATTTAAACCTGTTAATTGAGGCGGCGGAAAAAACGCGCGAACTTGCCGATAGCGCCGATAAAATATGCGCTGCGCTCGCAAACTGCATAAGAGGCGGCGGAACCATATTCACCTGCGGAAACGGCGGCAGCGCCGCCGACGCAATGCACTTTGCCGAGGAGCTTACCGGGAAATACAAGGCAGTCCGCCGCCCGCTTAGGGGGATATGCATAAATTCGGACGCCGCCGCGCTTACGTGCATTGCAAACGACTTCGGATATGAAAGCGTGTTTTCACGGCAGCTTGAAGCTCTCGGGAGGAAATCCGACGCCGTTTTGATTTTTACGACAAGCGGAAATTCGGCAAACCAGATTGCGGCCCTAAAAAAGGCGAAAGAGCTCGGCATAACATCAGTAGTTCTGTCGGGACGCGACGGCGGAGAATGCTCGAAAATATCCGACCTAAGCCTCGTGGTTCCCTCCGACGACGGGGCTAGAATACAGGAAATCCATGGAGTAATTTTGCACACAATAATAGAGGCAATTGAAGATATTGTATGAGCATATTAATAGGAATAGACATAGGCGGGACAAAATGCGCCGTTTCTCTCGGGGAAACGGAAAGCGAAACTTTGCGCATTTTAGCAAAAAAAATTTTTGCAACTCCGGATCGCGACCCCAATGCGGCAATTCAAAAAATTATATCTTTGATATGGGAATTGGCGCGCGAAAATAAGTTGGATGCGGGGGAAATATCCGCAATAGGCATCGCTTGCGGCGGGCCTCTCGACAGCGATCGCGGCGTAATTTTAAGTCCGCCCAACCTGCCAGGCTGGGACAATATCGGCATTGTTTCAGAAATTGTAAAAATTTTCAAAACCCCTTGCGGGCTGCAAAACGACGCCAATGCCTGCGCACTCGCCGAATGGAAATTCGGCGCCGGGCGCGGACTGCGCGACATGGTTTTTATGACATTCGGAACGGGGCTTGGCGCGGGGCTCATTTTAAACGGGGAGCTCTACTCCGGCGCCAACGGCAACGCCGGCGAAATAGGGCACATTAGGCTTGCCGAATACGGCCCTGTCGGGTACGGCAAGCGCGGGTCTTTCGAAGGCTTTTGCAGCGGTGCCGGCATCGCAAAAATCGCGCGGGAAAAAATTGCGGAAAAGCTGCAAATGGGCGAGCGCCCCGCTGTATGCGCTGATTTGGCAAAGCTCGATTCCATGACTGCAAAAAGCCTCGCCCAAGCGGCGGAAATCGGAGACAGCCTCGCCATCGAAATTTATGAAGAAAGCGGAAAAATGCTCGGACTCGGGCTCTCGGTGATAGTCGATATAATAAACCCGCAGGCGATAATAATTGGCGGCGTATTCTCAAGGTCGCGCGAATTGCTGTGGCCGCACGCCGAAGAAGTCCTCCGCCGCGAGGCGCTCGGAGCTTCGCTTAATGCCTGCAAAATTTTAACGGCGGAACTCGGCGAAAATGTAGGCGACTACGCGGCGCTTTCGGTTGCGCAATACGAATTGGGAAAAGCCCAAGCGAGAGTTGGGAGGTAAAAAAATATGGCGCGCTCAAAAACAGCAAAGCTACTCCTGCCGCTATTTCTCGGATTCTACGTTATGGGATTCGTCGATTTTGCAGGAATTGCAACAAGCTATGTAAAGGCGGAATTTTCAGGCGCATTGCCGGACGAATTTTTTGGTTTTTTGCCGTCGGCCGTCTTGGTATGGTTTCTCGTATTTTCGATTCCTTCGGCAGTGCTCATGGGCAAAATAGGCAGGCGCAACACGGCGCTTTTAAGCGCCGCGATTACCGCGCTTTCCGCGGCTCTCGCATTTTGCTTTGACTCCATATGGTTTTGCGTCGCCGGTTTCGCGCTGCTTGGAATTGGAAACGTTATTTTGCAAGTTTCAATGATGCCGCTTTTGTCCGCCTGCGTCGCTCCGGAAAGGCTCGCGAGCGCGGCGTCTGCGGGACAGTCCATAAAGGCTCTTTCGTCGTTTGCAGGCCCCTTTATCGCGCTTTTTGCGGCGGGGATTCTCGGCTCGTGGAGGTGGATTTTCCCGATTTTCGGCGCGGTAACAATAGTTTTTGGAATATGGCTGTATTTTACAGACATACCTGAACCGCCAGAGCGCGGATCGGCTTCCATTAGAAAAGTTGCGGGCTTGTTTTCCAACAGGATAATTGTCGCATTGTTTTTTGCGATTGTCGCCGTTGTGGGGCTCGACATGGGAATGAACATGGCCTCCCCAATGGTTCTAATGGAAAAACTCGGCCTGGATCCGTCGCTCGAAAGTTCCGTAAGGAGAGTTGGGCTTGCGCCGAGCGTATATTTTGCTTGCAGGACAGCGGGAACTTTCGCGGGAGCCGCCATACTCTCGAGAATCGATTCCTTTGCGTATTTTAAAATACATATAATACTCGCAATCTTTGCGCTTGTATTCACGATTTTTTCGGAATCTGAAATGGCGGCGTTCGCGGGGATAGGGCTTGTCGGGTATTCGATATCGTCGATATATTCCGTTGTATTTTCCCGCGCGCTCAATGAAATGCCGGATTCAGAGAACGAGATATCCGGATTGATGACTACGGGTATAGCGGGAGGCGCCGCAATTCCTCCCGTAATGACTTTCGCGCAGGGAGTGTATGGCGGAGTGTCGGCGGCGTTGGCCGTCATGGTTTGCGTCTGCCTATATCTGGTGTGGTGTTCGTTTTGCGTTTCGGGAGAAAAAAACTCGCAAAAAACAAATTAGGCTTTATTATTAAGAAAAATATTTATGAAAAATCTTATAAAAAAATTTCCGCAGACGGTGGCAGTGCTTGCCGCAATCGCCGCAATATTTCTGTTTTTTGGCAGCCGAGAAAGGACTGTGCAACCCTCACAAAAAGCGTCAAACGCGGGCGGAACGGACTTAAACGGTCAATGGTCCCTTAAATTCTGGCCGCAGCCAGACACCGGCGCGCTGAGGACGCTTGGCGGGGCAAAAACGGCTCAGGGGGCAAAGACAATCAAAGCCCAAGTTCCAGGAAATGTCGAATTGGATCTTTTTAAGGCAGGGCTGGTTCCCAATCCGGAATTGGGCGACAATTCCTACAAGCTGCGCGAATACGAAGGCTACCAGTGGCTTTTCTCGCGCGAATTTACGTCGCCGAATCTCGGCAGCGGAGAGCGCGCAATACTGCGGCTTGACGGCGTTGATACGTTTGCCGACATATTTATAAACGGCAAAAAAGTCGGAGAGACCTCTAATATGCTTATACCGCATACATTCGACATCACAGATTTTCTGTCGAAGGGCGGTAAAAACAATCTGGATATTTTAATCCGCTCGGCGATAATGGAATCGAACGGAAGAAAGATCGGGGCAATATCTTCGGCATACGATTCCGAAGGGATAAGAAAGGCGCCCCACATGTACGGCTGGGACATAATGCCGCGCATGTTGAGCGCGGGTATTTGGCGCGACGCAAAAATTGAAATTCAAAAACCCGCCCGCATTGAGGACATTTTCTTTATGACGGTCTACACAGACCCAAAAAATAATGAGGCCGTATGCAGCGCAAGGATAAGAACAGCATTGCCGCGCGAGCTGCTCGGAAAGCTTTCGGTGCTTGCAAAACTGTCTATCGGCGGGGAAACAGTCTGGTCGAGGAAAATGCCTGCTGACATGTTCACCCTTTCGCCGCGGGACATTAAAATAAAAAACGCCAAACTTTGGTGGCCGCGCGGATACGGCGAAAGCCCCCTCTACGTTTTTGAAGCCTCCCTACTCTCGCCCGACGGAAAGCTGCTCGATTCAAAGCGAATAAACGTGGGGCTGCGCACAGTTAGCCTTAAAAGGTCGGACGTCTTTAAAAACGGCGACAAGGGCGAATTCGCATTTTACGTAAACGGGCGCAAAATATATATAAAAGGCACGAACTGGGTTCCGCTCGACGCACTGCATAGCCGCGATCCCCAACATCTCCAAAAGACTCTCGAAATGGCGGCGGATTTAAACTGCAACATGCTGCGCTGCTGGGGCGGAAATGTTTACGAGTCCGACGCATTCTACGATTTTTGCGACAAAAACGGCATATTGATATGGCAGGATTTCAGCCTCGCGTGCACAACTCCCCCGCAAGACGACGATTTTGCAAAAGCGATGGAAATTGAAGCAAGAAGCGTAGTCGAAAGGCTCCGTTCGCACCCGTCGCTCGCGCTGTGGGCCGGCAACAATGAAAACGACTCGTCTTTCGATTGGCTGTTTAATTCCAACAGGCTCAACATCGACCCTTCAAAGGAACGCATAAGCCGGAAGGTTTTGCCGGGAGTTTTGTACGAGCTCGACCCCACGCGCCCGTACCTTCCGAGTTCTCCGTATTATAGCAACGACGTGTTTGAAAACAAGGCCGACCCTTCGGAAGTTCACCTATGGGGTCCGCGCGGATACTACAAGGCGCCCTTTTACACTTCAAGCAACGCCCACTTCGTAAGCGAAATCGGATACCACGGCTGTCCCAACAGGGAATCGCTCGAAAAGATGTTCGATAAAGAACACCTCTATCCGTGGACTGACGCAAAGAATTTGAAATGGAATAAACAGTGGCAGGCCAAAGCCATCACCCCATTTGAAAGCAATATTGGCAGCGAAAAAAGAAACTATCTGATGACAAACCAAATTGCAAAAGTCTTTGGGGAAGTCCCGAGAGATTTGGACGATTTCATATCTGCGTCGCAAATAGTGCAGGCGGAAGCGAAGAAATATTTTATTGAATTCTGGCGGACAGGCAAACCGTATAGATGCGGTATACTCTGGTGGAACCTCCGCGACGGCTGGCCGATTCTCTCGGACGCGATAACCGACTATTTCTTTTCAAAAAAGCTCGCCTACTACTACATAAAGCGCGTCCAGGAAAACGCCATTGTCGCCGTAAACGACGCGCTTGAAGTGATTGCCGTAAACGATACATTCAAGCCAGCTGAAGGTAAAGTTGAGATATCGGACATTGAAGGTGGAAAAGTCTTGTTTGAGGCAAACTTTAAAATACCTCCAAACGGAAAAACGCTCATTGGGAATGTATCCGGGCTGCCGTCGGAACGCGGCATGCTGCTTATAAAATACGAAATTGATGGCAAGGAGCAGCTAAACCACTATCTGTACGGCAAGCCGCCGTTTGATCTCAAAAAATACAGGAAGTGGGCTGAGTCTCTCGAGATAAAGAGGGACTGATCGGCAAAATCTTCAAAGTTCCAATTCAACAAGATTGCAGTCGTCGTACCCAAGCACAAACGCGCGCACAATCCGCGCGTTAAAGAGCGACTTTGCCGCGCGCGCGTACATGGAAAGCTGGCGCGCGTATTTTTTTTGCGCGTCGACAGAAGTGCTTTTGTAATCTATAACGCGCACTTCGCGCGCTGATCCGTCAATATCTTTAAAAACTTCAAGCCTGTCGAATATTCCGCTGACCGCTGCGGAGTCTCCAGTAAATAAAAATTGGTACTCCGAAAAACATTCCGACTCCCCATGCTTTTCAAAAACTTTCCTTCCGCCCTCCGATTCGGCGAGCCTTTCGACTGTTTCAACCGCCTCCGCGATATCTGCGTCGGGATATCTCGAAACGGCGCTTTTAAACTCAAGAGTCCCAGCAAAGCCTTCACCAAAATCGGCGCGAAGCCTCAATAGCTCGTGGACCAAAGCTCCTCTTTGGAGCGACTTTTCATCGGCTTCGACCAGAGGCGCCGACGGTAAATCGGGGCGCGCTCCAACAGATAAAATTTTCGGATTTTCGACGGGAACTATGTACGGCATTTGCGGGATTTCTCCCCCGCCCTTTTCAAACCAAAGAGGATCGCCGCGCTCAAATTCGCTATCTGAAATTTTACGGCAGTTTATCGACTCAAATGCGCCCTCTATCCATTCCTTTAACGGAGAAGCCGATTTGTTTGACCGCTCCGGCATTACGACGTAAACCGCATTTTTAGCGCGAGTGAAAGCCACGTAAAGCGCGCAAATATCCTCAAAAGCCCGGGCGTCCCTCACGCGCTCGTAATTGGAATTTAGCAGGGGATCCAACGCGCATACAGCCGCCGGAGGGGTTATTAACATTCCAAGGTACTGCTCCGCGTCCCCAAATCGCCCATCGCAGATTTCGCCAAGCCCTGGCGATGAGGATTTTTCATTCTTATATGCGTCAGGCAAAATTACCATGTCAAAGCCAAGCCCCTTCGACTTGTGAATTGTCATTACCTGCACGGTATTTTCCGCCGTCCCGGACCTGAAAGTCTTCGAGCGGATAAATTCCACAAATGCGTCATCGCCACCAGAAAGATTTTTATCAAATTCGCCGCAAGCCTCGCAGAGGCGCTCAAGCATTTCCAGAGAAAATTCGTCGAGCTCCGCGATCCCAGATTCTTCCGGGGTTTTTATAAAATTTTCAAATTTTTTAAAGAGAGCCGAATATCCTCCGCATTCAATATCCGCGCGGGCTTCACTTAAAAATTCAGAGTCGAAACCGCGGCAGAATTTCCAAATCGGAGTCATTTCAAGCATCGCTGTTGCTGCGCTGTCAGACGGGTGTGCAAGACGCTGGACAATCTGGATAAACGGCGGCACTATCATATTTTCGGAAGATATGCGCGCGTCAAGTTCCCCAGCCGCCGGAATATTTAAGCCGTCCTCGGTGGCGCGCCTGCGCATGTACTCGACGAGCGCCTCAACTTCGTCGTTTTTGCGGAGCAAAACAGCGCACGATTTTCCCCTGAGCGGCGGATTGACCTCTTTTACAATCCCGTAAACTCTCTCATACACGGCAAGTTTTTCGGCGGCAAGCTCCTCGGATTTACGCCCCTGCGCACGTTCGGTAATGGAGAGGCGTACGTACGACGGCCTGTCTGGTACTGCAGTTTCATGGGCAGTGAACAATCTGGAAAACACCCCGGCCGCATTTTTCTTGAAAACGCTTTCGAGTGAAGCGCTGTCAGAAAAAAGCGCATTTACAAGAACAATAATGTCAAGCCCCGAGCGCCAAGACTTTACAAGCTCCTCGCCCTCCTCCATCAATCCCATTCCGGAATAATTTGCGAAGATTTCTCCGAACAGCCTAAAATCCCCCCCACGCCATGAATATATCGACTGCTTAACGTCGCCTACGTAAAAAAAAGACCGCTCTTTTGAATCATCGAAAACAGCCTCGTCGACGAGATTTTTAAATACCTTCCATTGGGCGCGGGAAGTGTCTTGAAATTCGTCGAACATCCAATGTTTTAGCTTTGAGTCGAGCCGCTCCTCCAAGAGCAGGGTTGTCACACAGTTGTCCGGCGCGGAGAGTATTTTGGGAATGTCGTCGAAAACGAGCTTGCCTTTTGCACGTACGCTTTTTGTGTATTCTTTTTCAAAATTCGAGCAGATTTCCGCGAGGGAGTGCGTTGCCTCGCAAAGCCTATGCAAGTGCGAAGAAAGTAGCCTCTCGAAAAGCGAGGTAAGCGCGGATGCCATTTCGGGGGGAATGGATACGGTTTTTCTGCCCGCTGCAATTTCAGCGTTATTCTCTATGCGCCCCGCGAGCCTAAACGCCTCCGAGAGCTTGGCAACAAAAGCAGGGACGTAATCCGCCATTCTAAGGTGGTTGGAGTTTTCAAAGAACTTGGACATTCCGAGTTTTTCCATGCCAAATTTTGGCTCCAAAGCACGCAGGGCTTTCAAGTCGCATTCGTATTTTTCCCCATTCCATTGGGCAGGCTTTACGCTCTTAAATATTTTGGGATTCCCCCATTCGGATATGTCCGGATGCAGCCATAGCCATTTGCGGGACAACTCCACAAGTTCCGCAAGTTTTTTGGAGATTGATTTTTCCTCCTGCCCGAATGTCGTCTTTTTTACGAGCTCAGAAAAATCCTCAAAAGTTTTTTTAGAAATTGCGCCGTTCTTGAAAACTCGCTCCCGGACCGCCGACAGCTCCCTTCTTTCCGAGAAAGAATCCATTAAAGCCAAGTCCGAAAAAATCCCGAAGTCAGAGGCGAACGAACCGAGCATCGCCGAACAAAAAGAGTCTATCGTCCCGAGCCTCAACCTGCCGAGATTTTTTACGAGCCTGCCAAGCAAAGATATAAAGTCTTTTTTTGAATACTTATTTTCGTCGCCGGAAACCTCTTTTGAGAGTTTTTTTGCCTCCAGCTCAGATTCTGCCGCAGAAGCTGTGCGCCTTAAAATCTCGCTCAAAAATTCCCCCGCCGATTTCCGTGTGAATGTGAGGGCAACTATCGACGCCGGATCTGCCTCTTCGAGGGCTATTGCGATATACCGCCCAGTGAGGCTGTACGTTTTCCCGGATCCAGCCGAGGCCGAGCTTCTAATGTTTGCAAAAGTCGGTTTGGTTTTCATCTGTCGAACTCGGTAAGATCTTTCATCTCTGAATGGGTAAATCCGAACACGTCGGAAAATTCGTAAAAAGGCGGATTGCCTTCCGGGGAAAAGTTTTCCGACGATATTTTATCAGCTATCTCCAAAGCTCTTTGCATGGCAGAAGCAAGCAATTCGTCCGAAAAATTATCCCACATTTGCACACATGTCTGCGATAGGTCCTTTGGAACGAGAAAATATCCGCACGATATTTTGCGCCCCGGATAAATGTCGGCAGCAGCACGCACATAGAGCGGAAGTTGCAAATTCTTCCACTCGCCTTTGTTCGACAAATGTTCTCTTTCGACGTAGTCGGGCGATACTTTGTCGGCTGTCTTGTAGTCGAGAACAGCGTATTCGGGGGAATTTTCCGAATTTTCGCGGACGTCTATTCTATCAATTCTGCCCGCAAATCTGCGACCGCCTTCCGAAAATTCAAACGGGACTTCCGTCTCGGATATTTTCCAGCCCTCCGCGCGGCGTCGCGCCTGCACTCTCGCGACGCTACCTAGCCTGTTGCGCAAGTTCTCAATCTGCATCCTTACCTGCATTCTTTGAGACCTCCCAAATTCCGCCTTTGAGAGCGCATCGAGCCTTTCGGACATAAAGGAAAATATCTCCGCCCAATCTGTGCTGTCCGCAACCGCCGACTTCGCGAATCTTTCCATAACGGAATGGAAAAGCGTCCCGAACTGGGCTGCGTCCATCTCTTCCTTTTCGCTGTCGAAAATCTCGGCTTTCAATACGTATTTCAAATAAAAAACCCACGGGGACGATATGTATGTTTTTAGCGCGCTTGGAGAGAACGGACGGCTGTATGGAGTCTTTTTTGCGGAGAATTTCCATAGAGGCAGAAAGTGCGCATTGCGCGAGCCCGACGGAAGATCTTTAAAAAGCATTTTGACCCGCCCAGGAAGGTCGGCTTCGCACATTAGTATTGGCGACGGCATCAAAGGGTCGGAATCTATATTTTTGCGGGGAACTATTATTGACAATTTGCGCCCCGGCTCCGAGCGCGAGCGTTTTAGCGCCCACAGCATATAAGCGTCGCGAAAACGCCGCGATTCGGAATTGCGCAACCCCAGAATTTTTCTCGACGAGTCGGATAAAAGAAACGTCTGAGGCTCTGCGAGAGGGACTATGCCGTCATTCATATCGGATAGCACAACATGCGGATTCGGAGACCAAAATATGTCTATCCAATCAAGCAGGCGAATATCTCCCGGATTCCCCGCCCCTCCGGAGGCATCGGAGGCCAGGCGGTGAATAAATATTTTTACGCAGTCGGCGAAAGTAAAAACATTTTCGGGACAGCCGGAAAGCTCTTTTGCCGCCTCCGAAAATATTTTGAACGCCGCCCTCTCGGTATTCGGAGCGCGGTTTGAAGAAAAGTAGGCCTCCGCCATCAGCGATATTTCCGACGCGAGCCACTCGGCGGGGTTCGCGCAATTTGAAATCTCCGCCTCAAAATTGGAAACATCGCGCAAGACGCGGCCAAGCAAATCGATATTTTTTATCCCCGCCGAGCGCGCCCCGCGCGATAAGAGAAAGTCGAGCGCAGCATTTGTGCCGCCCGGTATTGCGGCTGAAAACAGGGCGTCAAAATCCAAAAGCAATTCATCGGCATTTTCGCCCGGCAAATATTTCTCGCTAAAATATGGATTTTTGCAAAGCTCTCCCGCAACATTAAAATCTCCGCCCTCCGAAATTTGCCCCAAAAGCTGCAGCAATCGTCCAAGAGCGCTCTCCGCAAGAGTGTCTACGTTAAGAGGCGCCACAGCAAAACCCTTTGCTTCGAGTTTCGCCTTAAAAACGGGCGCCGCCTTATTCTGTTCGCAAGCCACAGCCAAAACTTTATGCGCAATACTGCCGTATTTTCCGGCCAAATCGGCGACAATTCCGGCCTCCTCCGCCACGGACTGGCACACTGTAATCGAATCGTCCTCAATTCCAAGCAAGCGGCGCGAACCAAAACCGACAGGAGCCCCAAATTCGTCAAAAAACTCCGAATCTCTATTCGGAGCATACACGGCAGTTTCAAAGCGCAAGGCGCAACGCGCAAATCTTCTAAAAATTCCGGATACGTCCGGGAAGCCTACAGCGATATACTTGCGGCCGCTCTTTCTCAGTTTTTCAAATGCCATTTCGAGAGCCTCTGCCCTCGTAGGGAAGCCCTGCGCCCGCAAAACCGCAAAATAGCGCCTTTCAAGCAAAGCCAGATCCTCCCACTTCTGCGAATCAGCCGATTGGGACAGAATTTTTGATGCGGAAGATATTGTATGGAGATTTTCAGCAAGAGCTGACTGCAAAGACGCTATTTTGCGGGCAAAGGCCATACGGTCGTCGTCAGTCGGCAACCCCGACGGAAATATAGACTCAAACTCGCCTTTTTTTACTTTTGACAAAATATCAGTCCATATAGACAGATTCCTTATCCCTTTCAAAACTTTACTATCGGCTATTAAATCCGATATTTCAGATTCGAGGGTTGTGAATTTTAAATCGGTCGCGCCGCCTTTTCCTTTCCTCAATAACTCGGCGATAAATTCGCCGCGCAAAAGTTCCGCTGCCGTATGGGTTGGAACGATGACCGTCGCGCAGGCGGACGGCGGCGTCGACGACAATTCCATTTCAAAATGCGATACGAGCCATTTCGCAAATGCCGTTGCGAGAGGTTCGCGCGAATCGATAAAATACGGCATAAAGCAAGATTTGCAATTTTTACCGCTCTTTTCAAGAAGTTTCGGGCTAAGTTCGGCGTTTTGCTTGACATACCCGCAAAGCGAATTGAGATATTTACAAAATAAGCACATATAAAAAATATCCATAGGCACCATAAAACAAATAAAATGTTTAAAGTAATAAAAATTCTTTTAAGGCTCGCGGCATTTTTCGCATTTGCAGGTTTGGCATTCTGGCTGACTGGGATAGAAAATTATAATAATACACTTGAAAGAATCGAAAAACTTCCCGACTGCGACTTCCGCGCTATCGCTGAAAGTTTTTGGAACCGCGGTCAGAAGGCCGAGGCTCTCGCATGCCTTGAATACTCTATATCAAACGGGCTTCCGGACGCAGCAGCGTGCAATTTTTTGCGGAACAAATATCTGAAAGCAGAGGAAATAAGAAGTTCCGCAATAGGGCGGTTATTCTCAGTCGGGCGGGGATTTATAACCGGAAATGTCGACGGCATTGAATCTTTTGGAGGCGCGGTAGTTTCTGACATAATCTTGTACGGAGACCTTCGCGACATCGCAAAAGAACTTTTTATAAATGAGCAAACCGACCCTTTTATACTTCTACTATCGACAGCCGGAACAGCTACAACCTTATTCCCTCCCGCAGATGGAACCCTTTCTCTAATTAAAATAGCCAAGAAAACAAATTCGCTTGCAAAGCCGCTCCAAAAAAATCTGGAATCCGCCATCACACTTGCGCTAAAATCGCGCTCCAAGTCCTCTGTGTCTGAAGCGTTGAAAGTAATATCCCCAATATCGGATTTATCAAAGCGTACAAAAACATGGACCGGATTTTCATCAGTGCTAAAATTTGCGGAATCCCCAAGAGAAGTATCGGCCATATGCAGCCTGCTTGACAAGTCTCCGGCAAACGCGGCAAAGCTTGAGCAAATACTTTTTATAAGCGGAAAAAATTCAAAGCGCGCCTTTGAAATCGTCGTCGACAATTCCCAGAAAGGAATGGATTATCTCTACGGGATTTTGCGGAAAGGCCCGCAGGCTATGAAATTTGCTGCGCGCCATCCTGCGCTTATATCTAGAAGTACAAAAAATGCCTACAAAGCCTATCCGGTTTTTGCGGCAAAAATTGATGACTACATAAAAGCATCTTTATTTATGCGGCCGGCGTTAAAATGGGTAATGGTATTTTGCCTCTCAGCTGCCGCTGCAGCATCCATCTTGCCTTACCGGTATATATTCTCCGAAGCGAGAGGTGTCGATAAAAACCGTTTTAGGGCAAGGGCAGTTTCTGGCGCGTTAATTTCTTGCATTTTGATTGCTGCCGCAATTACGGGGATCCTTGCGGCGCGCGGCTCTGCGGAAAATGATCTGCCGCACATCAATACCGAAGGGACTGAAAACAAATCTATTATGTTCTGGGCTGACGCAATTTGCGACATAAATATACTGATTGACGAAGACGCCTATTGGAACGATTCTCTCGAATTAAAAATAAAGGCGCCAATAGTAAAAATTGGCGCCCGCCAATACGCCGTATGCGGATTTGACGCAATAGGTTTTGGCTGGGATAAAATCGGCGACGGAGGAGTTTTCAATCTGCAGATATGCGTTTCGAAACGCGGGTCGAAGGCATTTTCGTTTTCCCCGAAGCTCGCATACTCGGACGGGCATTCAAACATTTATATTCCTCTCGAAGCAGATTGCGAAACAGCTCTGGATCTTGCAGGTAAAAATATAGATATGAACGATGTCGCTATATTCTCAAAGGCCACTGGATTTAAAAATTCCCCTGTTGAAATATCGATTCCGTCAGACGGCGCGCTAAACATTTACTCTCCTTGCAGCGACGGAGATTCCATAGTATTGCGCGGCGGACTTTTTTACGGGACAATTTCCGCTGGGAGAACAAATACTCCAACATGCCACAAAGTTAACGCCGAAATCACCGATGAATTTTTAGAAATTCCGCTTGTAAAAGCAAACGATCAAACATACTACAATGATTTTATGCGCGCAGTGTCGGAAATTTCAAAGGCGCGCCCAAAATAATTTTTTATGAATAAAGCGATAATATTCGATTTTGACGGCACGATTGCCGAGACGATTCCATTGACGCTGCAAGCCATACGCGCGGCGTACGCAGACAATTCCCTTCCCGTGCCCACCGAGGAGACAATAGTTTCCAACTTTGGGGCGAACGAGTATGGAATGTTTTATAAAATGAGTCCGGACTGCGCGGATAAGCTTTTTGAATCATACCTTTCAGAATACGCGGCACTCCACGAGAAATATTCGCCCAAGCCTTTTGAGGGAATTGTAGATGTATTGCATAAAATAAAAAATTCGGGCTGGAAGCTCGGGCTTGTGACCGGGAAGCATCAGCGAGCCCTTGAATTGTCGCTATATTATTATGGACTGAAAGGTGTTTTTGACGGCATTAGATGCGGCGGAATAGACCGCTCAATAAAAACAAAAAACATATCTTCACTATTGGCAGAATGGGAAATTAAGCCTGAAAATTCTTGGTACATAGGAGATGTAGCAAGCGATATTTCCGACGCAAGAGCAGCCGGAGCGCACCCGCTTTCTGCCGCCTGGGCTCATACGAAGCTCGCCCACCTGCAAGAACTTGAAGCGCTCGCTCCGGAGAAAATTTTTAAGTCGGTAAAAGAATTTGGCACTTGGATAAACAATTTGCTTAATAATTACGACTCTATTAATAATATTTGATATTATTTTTAATAAATTAAGCTTGCGATAATAACATATATAATTCATATAAGTGATAAAACAGATATGGGTTATATAGCGAGGTTATTTTGGATATTTGTCCCTTGCGCAATATTTTTTGCGGCATGCACAAAGGAGATAAAAATAGACGCAAGCAGCGACGCTTCGCTAAGGAAAAGCTTAATCAATATGTCGCATGGCATGAGCGAAAACGAAATTAATGATTTTAACAATGCCATATACGGCATAATTGAGCTAGTGACAAACAGCATTCCTAAGAGCGAAACCCGCACAGACATCGCAATAAAAAAAGTAAGATCAATGCTCGACGGCAAGTCGTCCGAAGAGGTATTCGAGCTTTACGAACACCTTGCGAAAGCAGAATCCAACCTTGCAAGCGCAAAATAGAAACCGCAATTGCCTTATTTACAAAATGAGGCATTTAAGCCGGCATAAAATCCGCAAATATTTTCTAAAAAAATGTTGCGCGCGGTGCCTGATAAAATAGCAGCGCAACGAATATTTTACCCCCCCAAAAAAAGTCAGCGTGTTTTCACGCGTAGCACGCATTCAATAAACCGCGGCAGCCTCAAATGAAAAAAGCGCAAGACCCCAATGCGACAGCAAAAAAACTACAAAATATCTTTGGCCGACGCCAAGCACCGCCCGAGCCAGTCGAGCATCAGCGCTTCGGACTCCTCCTCCGGCAATCTCCAATCCTCCGAATAATTTCTCATTTTATTCACGAGAATATTTAGGCATAGCGCGCTAAAAACCGACAAATTGACGCTCTGCACAAATCCATACATCGGCATTGAAAACGTTATGTCGGCCATATCATGCGCGGCCTGCGTAAGCCCCGTAAGCTCAGTGCCAATCATGACAGCCAAAGGCCTATCCACGGGGACGTCCAATATATCAATAGATCCTTCACGCAACGTTGAGGCCGCAAGCAAATATCCCTTCCCCTTTATTTTTTCAAGAGCGGCCCGCGTATTCGCAAGGCACTTGTCGTCTACTGACAATTCGCGCGGCTCGTTTGCCCTTCGCCTGCGGGCGGTCGGGAGGGTGTATCTATGGATATCCATCCATTTTGATGCGCCCATGTCGACATTTCTGCTCGGTATAAATTTATTGCGGTTTTCGATGACATGCGCCTCTTGTATTCCAAAAGCGTCGCAGCTGCGCAATACTGCCGACGCATTGTGCGACTGAAATACGTCTTCCAAAACTACAGTAATCCGCCTCGTGCGCCATTTTAACGCGCGGCGCATAAGCTCCACCCGAGTCGGCTTTAACTTTGCCGACAGGAATTCTATCTTTTCAGATGTTGTCATTTATTTTCGTGGTTTGGGCGCGAGCACAATCCGGCATATGGCTCGTCCGGGAAAGGAAGGTTTTTATTTGCCCCAAGCATAAATTTATCGCACACGCCCATCAATGCCGGAACTCCGCGGGCGAGGCGCATTTCCCTAAGAAACGCACCGTCTCCATCTACGGCAACCCCTATAAAATTCAAAAATTTTTTCATTCTCGAATCGGGATAGCGCACAGACGATGCAATTACAGATTTCAATAGATCCTCTACATACACCCTAACCTCTCCAAGCGTTGGCGAGTATGGCTTTGCTGCCGATAAAGCTTCGGATATTTGCCGGAATATCCACGGATTGCGGACTGCATGCCGCCCGACCATAACACCCGCACATCCCGTGCTTTTCAAGACGTCGAGAGCTTTTCGCGCGGATATGATGTCGCCATTTGCAATTACCGGGACTGGCGACATTTCGACTGCAGCCTTTATTTTGGAATAGTCGCATTCCCCGCGGTAGAGTTGTTTTACAGTGCGTGCATGAATTGTTATAAAATCGGGGTTTCCATCTAAAACTGCCGAAAGGATATCTTCAAAATTTTCCGAAGAATCAAACCCAATGCGCATTTTTACGCTAAAAATTCCGCCCCAGTTATCGCGCATTATGCGGGTTAAAGAGCGTATTTTTTTCACATCGCGCAACAGCCCTCCCCCGACGTTTTTTCTGTAAATTTTGGGAGCCGGGCAGCCGAGATTCAGATCGAGCGAATCGATTGGATATTTCGAGAGCTTTTTTATTGCCCGCAAAATGCAATTTTCGTCCTCGCCGATAAATTGCGCGGAAACGGGTCTTCCGCCGGGCTTTGACAATACCGCTTTTAACACATGCTCCTCAAACTCAAAAAACTCGTGTATCCGAAAGTATTCTGCAATAAAATAGTCAGGCGCCCCCCTATTTGCGACTATTTGCATAAAATTGGCGTCAGTAATATCCTGCATGGGCGCCAAAAAAGTCACGACACCCGACTTTCCGAAAGGCGCCGCCATAAATATCAAACTTCTCCACGAAGCTTTTTGAGAGCTTCCGACATGTCTGGAAGGGTTTCAAGGACCGCTGAATCTATTAAAATAGGCGCATTTGCCCTCATCGCCAAAGCAAACGTGTCGCTAGGCCTCCCGTCGATTTCCACTATTTTTTCGCCGAGCTCGTTCGACATCTCAACAGTAAGATTTGTGAAAAAAGTCCCGTCGCAAACATGGTATATCACTACGCGCTTTATTTTACAGTCAAGCCCGTCTAACATCTGCATCACAAATTCGTGCGTGAGCGGTCTTTCAGACGAGAGCCCCTCAAATGCGCTTTGAAGCGCGGCTCCTTTTGATTTGTCCACGTAAACTACAAACGTTTTTTCAGGCGCGGACAGGAAAATCGCATAGCCATAGGGCGTCGGGCAAATATCCGCAATATTTACTTTTATCAAATCGCTCATCGATAAACCGTCTAAAAAAATCGCAATACAGAAGATATGTTTTATATATCGTAATCCGATGTGGATTATAAAGGCGGAAGTAAAAAAAACCAGCCCTCTCAAGAATGAAGGGCCGGGATACAAAATGCTTTCGCCCCATCTATTGGCGGGACAAGTTGCCGCGCCACGGCGAAGAAAAAGTTTTAGTTATTTTACAGCTTTAATTTTGCCGGCAATTTTGCTTTTTACGCGCGCAACTTTATTCGGGTGGACGATTCCCCTCTTAGCAGCTTTGTCCATAGCCGAAGCAAGGACACTGCCGGCAGCCTTTATTGATTCGGCGTCGGTGGCGGCTTCGAGCTTTTTAGTCAAGGTTTTAATGCGGCTTGTGGCCGCGCGGTTGCGTTCCGTACGGGTAGCCGTTCTGCGGATGTCTTTTTTCGATGATTGATTGTTTGCCATATCGGTGATTTAAATATTGCTAGTTTTTATGAAGGCGCGTTTATTACGGCTTAATTGCAACCGCAACACCGCAGGGCGCCTAAGCGCAAATGCGGGGCGCGCGTACGCCTCCACTTAATTTAAGCGTCTTATAAAATATGATTATTCTCGCAAACGCAACAAAAATATTGTCATACCTAAACTTTTTTAAGCCTATCAATTTTATCCGGCCCGGAGGTTTATATAGCAAATGCACCAGTAAAGAAAGAGTCTCAAAAGGATAGCGGTAAATAAAATTTTCAAAGAGCGGTAAGGAACTTGTATTACTCAAAAAATTATTCTAAGGGGCTTTACTTAGATATAAAATATACCTTCAAAATATTTATCTTTATAGCGCAGTAGCCGGAGCCTACTTTTATTAAATTGGATTATTTTTACAGTTTCTCTTTAAATAAAAACAAACCATTCCGAATGAAGAGCCGCACTTTTTTATTCCAAAAAAACGCCCTCGCACGTGTAGGAAAGTTTTTATTTAGCATAATTATGCTTTGCCCAATATCCTCAAAATTCTTTGTTTGGGAAATCGCACTGAACTAGATTTATTTGTAAAAATCCTAAGGAAAACAATTAAAGCTGAAAATCGTTTTATAATTACACCAGAGATAGCCCCGTATATTCGTATATTTACCCAAAAAACAATATACTTGTACTGACAGATTTTAATACACAAGGTATTTTTTTTGAATATATAAACAAATATTAATAGGCTGCCAATAAAAGATTGTACCACTCAGCACGCAACCATCTTGCAAATCTTACCCACCAAGCGCGAATTAAATCAATTACAAGCCTCATTTTATAACAAAAATCGCCACTGCTATATTTACCTCCGCAAGCGCAAAATAAATACTGCTTCCAACGAAATTTTTGTTGAAATTTAGGACCTTCATTAGTACCTCACGCTATCGCAGGTTTTTGTTGCAATCCGATAAAATTGCTTTACTAAACGCCGCAACGCCTCGCAGCGTTTTTGATAAAATTCAGCAAACCTTTGATTTGCTGAATTTGTTGTTATTCTAAAAATCTTCTCGCTAGACCCCAAGCGCCTCGCGGAGCTTTTGTTGAAATTCGGGAAGATCACTTTGCGGCGGAGTGTATCCAGGCGTTGATGGATTTAAGCCGAGCCTTCCTGAATTGTCCAAAACCCATTCTGCCGTTCCTCCGTCAGAGAAAACCACGTCGCCGCTCATGACTGTTCCTGGACGCTGTATCGGGCTTACAGACACTCTTACGCCTCCAGAACCTCCCCCAGTATTCTCAGATTGTGCAACTGTTTCGCCCACACCATCAGGTTGAGAATTTTTACTCTCAAAATCAGCCGAATCCGTCGTCTGTTCCAAATCCGCCGGCCGTTCCGAATCCGAATCGGCAGCTTTTTCGCCGCTCGAAGGAATTTGCGCCCCGATATCGTCTATCAAAAACCTCACGTCGATATACATCATATCGATGCCGAATTCTGACGACAGCAACCTCTGGATTTCAGATACACCTTTTCCTTCGGCGACCCACTTTTTAACGGTTTCTTTTTGTTGGTCAGTTAAGTTCATATTTTATTCTATCGGCTCCGACATAAATATTACGCGGCGCGTCACAGTATTGCCGTGCGCAAGGACAAGCTCCTTAAACTTATCGAGGCTCAGATTTTGCCCCTTCATCAGTGCGCGCATTTCACGCGCGCCGGCATCGGACATAAATGTCATTGAAATATCAGCGTAAGCGAGCGTTCCATTTTCTACCTCCGTAGGCACAACCGACTCTCTTCCGCCTCCAACAGCATAGGAATACAGGGGCGCTTCCACCATTATTTTTTTGCCTACCGCAAAGCCGACTCCCGGCGGGACAAACGCTATCTTCTTTTTAGGTATATTAGCCCCGGGAGTATATGACGGATTGTCATACGATATTGCAAAACGCACTCTGAAATCGACAATGTTCATCGCAAGCAGATTTTCGGGATCCAACGTCCACGACCTCAAATCCTGCATTGGCTGCTCTACGCCATTTTCGTCAATTACTGTGCAGCGCTGTCCCCAAAGGTTCATCTGCAAGGCGTACCTATAATCCTCACTTTCGTAAGTACCCTGCTTTTCAGGCCCCATAGCTTCGAGAACAGTGGACTTTGGGTCGATTACTGCGCGGTACAAGCCATAAAAAGCGTTATATTGGCTGGCATTTGCAGATTCGTCAGACTGCCCCTCCATAAACGGGCTTTTTACGCACAGCTGATATTTTATAGCGCACACATTGCCGGGAATCGGAATTGCGTTTGTTGGATCCAAAACCGACGAAGACAAATTTTCCCTCGTATATCTGGGCCTGAGGGAAGTTGGCGCATAAAACATTATTTCCGGCGGGCGAAGGGGGGTTGTATCGAGCTCGTTCGAGCCCGTAAGCATGCCGGCGTTTACAGGATAGGCCACTTGCAGCCATGCCCCACCATCTTTTTTAATTAGCAGACTTTCCAAGTCGTCTTGCATTATTCTGCCGACTACCCCGGCGTCAAAATAGGTTTGTATTTGGCCGCTCGAACGATTCCAAGTGTTTATAATCGCAGACGTCACATATAAAACCGCAACAACTATCAAGCTCATGATGGCGCTCGCGGCGAGTATTTCCACGAGGGTAAAGCCTTTTCTCGCCTCCGCTGCCCGCACGTCCCGTCTGCAGCCCAATATGATTTTTTTCTCAAAAATTTTCATGGTCTTATCGCATTTTTATTATTACGTCGTCGTATATGCGCCTCTGGACATTTTGGCTTTCTTCGCCTACGCCTGAAATTATGTCGTCGCGCGGGTCGGCGAGTATTTCCACTTTTATCGGCAAATATGCTACAGCATATAATTGAGAATCCCCGGGAAGGACTCCGCCGCCATATTCGGCCGAATCTCCAACTGTTATTTTTTCGCCCTTCAAGCCCTCCTGATAGACCGACACAAGCACTCTGTATATTTCACCCTCAGAGCGTTTGAGATGTTCATTATCCGGCGGCATCCCCGACATCATGCCCTCTTGCTCGGAAGAAACTGTCACGAGGCTCGAGTTGTCGGGATCGTCCGGGTTTTGATATTCGTCCCAAAAGTATATCACATGCGGCTCTGTGGGATTCAGCACCCATTGGTATACTGTATCAAAATTCTTATCTTTAAGAGTAGTCTCTATATTAGAGATTAGCGCCACCGCTTTGCTTTGCTGGCGGATTTGATTTATATTTGCCGTTATCGCAGAAAGAAGCCCAATCATGGACGATATTGCAATCGCCATAACGCCAACGGCAAGCATCACTTCGACTAGTGTGAATGCTTTGCGTTTATTTTTTAAAGGTGTTCTCATATTATTTTATAGTTTCTTCCATTTCACCGTAATCGGTAAACGCTATTGTGTTCCCTATACGTCTGACAACAAATCCCATCTGGGAAAAGGCATTGTCAACGAGCAAAACTCCTTTGGGGTCGAGATTGCCGGCAACAAGCATTATATATGCGCCAGGATTCATCGACAAGCCGTCGGAGGAAAATTCGTAAGAATACCAGTCTCCGTTGCCTTCGGAAACTGAAAGCGGCGTAGCCGACGGAAATTCGCTTAGGCCAACGCGGTTAAACACGCCGGAGTAGCCGTTGTTAAAAGTGCTCTTGAAAACGTCTGAATCAGAAAGTCCGTTTTGCAGTTTCACCATTGTCGAAAAATCTCCCTGCGGAGGCACGAAAAACACGCCTTCCGGAAGCATAATTCCCCTGTTTAGGGCAACCCAACCTTTAACTTCGTCGTCGGTTCCCTTTACTTTGTAGATTACGCCGACTTGGCGCAATTTGCGGGAAAGATCGTCGCCGCGGTATATTATTACTCGCGACGGAGTCTGCCGTTTTATGGCGTTTGTTCTGGCCTCGTGGAAGGCCGCCATCATTGTCCTATTGGCAGAGTACATCGGCTGAGCCGAGTCTTTCATATTTAGCATGGAAATGCCGGTGGACAATATGGCTATAATGCCAATAACCACCAACATTTCTATGAGGGTAAACGCCTGTCTTGAAGTTCGCATAGCTTAAAAATATAGCCGGTTACCAAGAGAATATATCTTCCGCGCCGTATTCAGCCTTCGCGCTGCGGCCGTCTTTTTTGAGAGTAAAGACTATCGCCCTCGCCCTCAATCCGCGTTCGGGATTCGGAACGATATCGCGCAATTCGTCGGCGGGAATGCCGTCTGTGACTGTCGGGAAGCCCTGTTTTATGAATCCGTCGCCGTCTTTATCGACGCTAACGTAGATGTTCGGATTTCCGAAACCGTCAACAAGCTTCCATTTGCCCTTTAATTGAACGAGGTTGCTCGTGCTAAATTCGAGAAATTTGCGGCCCTTTCTATTGAATTCAGCCCTATCAGCCTGCGAAAGTTTTTTTCCGTCGCAATCCACGCCTGTGACCGCCTTGACAAAGTTTTCGGCAAAATTACCATCATCTAAGTTTGTGCGGTCGCGGGCTGTGAGAAAATCCGGAAAATACCCGTACTCGTCCTTGTAGCGCTCGAGAGCGTTTACCATATTTGAGAAGAATGTCTTTGAAGTTGCCTTCACGGCGTTCTTTTGTGCATTGGATATCATCGGGGTCAAAAGCCCGACAAGCACGCCTATTATCGATATGACTATCATCAGCTCTATGAGCGTGAAACCTTTTTTTGCGGATTTCATATACGGATTCCTTTTCTTTAAAGAGATTAGTTGTATTGGGGTAAATGTTATTCTTCTATGCCTTGGATTATATTATCCAAATTTTCAGGCTCGCTTTGGTAGTCGTTCATATCGGGGATTATGCCTGTCGTATACATTGAGCGGACATTTTTTTCCTTTCCGTCGGGACCTTTTGAAAGCAATATGAAGCCCTGTCCGCGCCATGAGGCAGTTTCCGTATTCAGCGTGCTGGCGGTATTATAGAAATAGAGGTACGGCTCAAACCACGGATCAACAAAATATACTCCGCTCTTTTCGGGGTCGACATTTTCAATATGCGGGTCGGCCGGATCCGCTATTTTCAATTTTGACACGTCAACAAATGGTCTCGTGTCGGCTCCGGCGTCGCTCATTACAATCTGCGCGTTTTGAATTTTCGCAACCATTTTGCCGGTCAGACACTTATAAAGATCGCCTGCGGCCTGCTTTTCGTTGCCGGCGGAGGTTATTCTCGGATACGTGTCGTATTGGTTAAAGAACGACTCTATGCCCGTTGCTATAAGCGCCATGTCGGACTTCGCCTGCGCCCTTCCCTGTGCTTCGCCTACAGTGCCAAGCATTTGCGTAGTAATTCCCATAAGCAATACAATTATGCCTATGACAATCAATATTTCAATTAGGGTAAAACCGCCGCGCTTGGCGGTATGTTTTGGGGTAAAAATATGACTATCCATGTGTAAAAGATGTGTAAGACTATGCGGGGCAATTGTCAAAGTTTTTAAGCGCGTTTATTGAGTTTTTTTGCAAATATCGTATATTTCGGACTTTAATTTTCCGATTCCATCCTCGGACAGGCATGATATGGGGATTATATCCAGATTTTTATGCCTCTTTTTAAATTTTTTTAGGTTCTTAACGGCTTCTTCTTCGTCCATTTTATTTGCAGCAACTATCATCGGCTTTTTGAGAAGTTCGGGGGAATAGAGCCCAAGTTCTTTTATAAGGTTTTCATAGTCGTCCGAGGGGTCGCGCCCGTCGGTTCCCGCCATGTCGATAATAAGCACAAGAACCTTACAGCGCTCTATATGCCGCAAGAATTTATGTCCCAATCCCTTATTATCGCTGGCGCCGTCTATGAGGCCGGGAATGTCGGCAAGCTTTAACTTGGCGTAGTGCTCGGGGTATTCAAGCGTTCCAATATTTACATGTAGCGTTGTAAACGGATATGCGCCGATTTTTGGATTTGCATTGGTAATTAAAGAAACAAGAGAAGATTTCCCGGCGTTGGGATACCCGACAAGCCCTGCGTCTGCGATTGATTTTAGAACGAGCCTAAATTCCCCGCTCTCTCCTTCCGTGCCGTATGTAAACTGGCGCGGCGCCCTGTTTGTCGAGCTCTTAAAATGGATATTTCCAAGTCCGCCCCTGCCCCCGCGCAGCAGCAAAATCTTTTCGTTGTGGCGCAGTATCTCCGCGACAACCGCGCCGTTTTCATCATTTATAATTACAGTCCCTGGCGGCACCCGCAAATATGCGTCCGCGCCCGACGCCCCTGTTTTTTGGCGCCCCATTCCGTCGCCGCCGTCTCCGGCGGAGAGATTCGGCGTGTAGGAATATTTTTCGAGGTCGGACAAATTTTCGTCGCCAAGAGCGTAGACATCGCCGCCCTTTCCGCCGTCTCCGCCGTCAGGCCCCCCGAACGGAATGAATTTTTCGCGGCGGAACCCGGCGGATCCCTTGCCGCCGTTACCGGCTCTTAGCGTCACTTTGGCTTCGTCTACAAACATGGATTCTCTCTCTCAAAAACAATTTAGTATTTATTTAAGTATCGCCTCAGCTTGCGGGAAGTCAAGCCGCAACGAATCCCGACATCAGCTACTGCAATTTTTATTCCGAAAACTTCCGCTTTGCAGTTTCCGTGGAGGCCATTTCGCAAGAATTTTTTTAAGCCAAAAATTTCCCGCGCGAACTTTGCTGAATTTGCATGCGTTTTTTCAATCATTAAATAAGCCATACGCACGCCCACTCCGAAACCCAACGGAATTTTCACACTTATCTCCCACATTTTCGGAATGCGGTTTACTAAATATTAAAAAAAATAAAAACCAAAATTAAAAAAAATTGTCAAAATATAAAAGTGAGATAAAATTTCCCCAGAAAATACAAGAATACTTAAAATATGAAAAATACGCTTAATTTTTCAAACGCGGTAAAAGCAGCCGCAGCATGCGCCATATGCGCCGCTGCATGCCTTTTTGTCGGCTGGCTGTCGGCTCTTTTTCAGGGAGAATCGCTTTCCCAGTGGTACCCGCTTATCAAAAAACCGTCTTTCACCCCGCCAAATATGGTTTTCCCCATTGCATGGTGCATTTTATATGTGCTCGCGGGAATTTCCGCAGGGCTTGTATTGGCTTCGCCCAAAGAAGGGAAAACGGCGCCAATTCTCATTTTTTGCGCTCAGTTGTTCGCAAATTTTCTATGGAGCGTCCTGTTCTTTGGCATGCGAAACCCCGCCGCAGGGCTCGCCGACTCTATCGTGTTGCTTATACTAGCTGCGTTGTACGCAAAATCCGCATGGAATATTTCCAAAACAGCCGCAATCTTATTTGTCCCATACGTGCTATGGTGCGCGTTCGCTACAATCTTAAATCTCTGGATTGTATTTTTAAACTAAATTTTCTCGACTCTCACTTCCCCGTCGCAAAAGCGCAAACCGAATGGTTTTTCCGGGACATCGGCCGCGCGGGAAATAAAATTCCCGTCCGAATCAGTAGCCAATGCAAAGCCCCTGTTTAAAACGCTGTCTATACCGAGCAGTTCGATGTGCTTTTCGAGGTACTCGAGCTTGCGGCGGAAGGCCTCAAGCGTCCGTTCGGGCCCTATCCGCTCCAACTTTGCGCATGCGCGCAAATATCTCGAGTTAGATTCCGACAATACCGCGGTCGCCGCCGTGCGAAGCCTCGATTCGTCGGTGTCGAGCGCAAGATTGTACTCCCTTATCTTGTATTCGGGAGAATTTAGGCGGAGCGAATTTGCGAGCGCCTCCAAGCCTTCGCGCGCGCTTTCGAGGCGGAAAGCCGCCGCTTTATCCAATCCCGACTCGGCTGAATCAACCGCGTTTTTTGCGCCGATTCTCGCGCTTGAAATGACCTCCGCCGCCGCGCTCGGAGTTTCCGCCCGCAAGTCCGCCGCAAAATCTGAAAGCGTAAAGTCTATTTCGTGGCCGACTGCGGAAATTGTGGGAATTGAACAGGCAGAAACGGCTCTTGCGAGTTTTTCCTCGTTGAAAGGCCACAAGTCTTCAAGGCTTCCTCCGCCGCGCATTAGAATGAGAAGGTCGAATGTCCCTCCGTCCGGAAAGTTAAAATTTTCGGCAATGCTTACTGCTTCGCAAAGATCGTCCGCCGCCTCAACGCCCTGCACGCGCGCCGGAATTACAACGACCTCGCCTTTCCAGCCCCTGCGTGATAAAATTCTGCAAAAGTCCCTAATTGCTGCGCCCTGCGGGGAAGTCGCCACCGCTACCCGGCGCGGCAGCAACGGAATTTGTTTTTTTCTTTCGGCGTCGAAAAGCCCCTCAGCCGCAAGTTTTTCCTTCAAAGCCTGAAAGCGCGCCGCGAGGTCCCCCGCCCCGTCTGGAATTACTGCCTTGACGACTATCTGGTAGTTTCCGCGCGCCTCGTAAATAGATATTTCCCCGAATGCGAAAATCCGCATACCGTCCGCAAGGCGCAACGTCATATTCCTCGAATATCCCTTGAATAAAACCGCCGATATCGAGCCTTCTTCATCTTTTAGAGTGAAATAAGTATGCCCGCTCGAATACGTTTTCAGGTTTGATATTTCGCCTTTGAGCCACAGCTCCGGTATATGGGTCTTAACGAGCATCTTGAAGCGGCGCGAAAATTCGCCTACACTGAGTATTTCATCGCTCTGTCTTAGAAATTCCATTTTTCCCCCTCAGTTTGTGCCCATACCGCTTGTCGAGCATCCGCGCGACGATTGCAAGTATCACAAAAAACGAAACCGCTATCGCCATGTTTGAAAATCCGCCCGTAAAAAATCCCTCGCCGAGATACACGTAGCCGAAAATCTGAACATACTGTATCGGAAGAGACACCACAACATATTTTACAAACGGGATTCCAGCCAACCCCAGAGCGTAGTTTTGCACTGCGAGCGGATTGCCAGGAATCATACGCATTAAAAACACAAACTCGTACTGCTCGTACGGCGGCAAGCTCGGAATTCTCAGCCCGCGCGCATCGAGCTTATCGCGCAAAAAATCGCCGAACTTGCGGGATATGAAGTATGACGCAACAATATTGGCAGTCACCCCGAGCCAGCAATAGAGAAGGATCACTATCATCGGCTCAGTTTCCGCGCGGGCGGAGGCAAGTATAAATATCGGCGTCACAGGAAGGAAGAATATTGGCAAAACAAAAATCACGAGGGAGTAGACAATCAGCGGCACGCCTTCGAGCAATCGCAAATTATCCCTAAAATAAATACCTACATCCGCCAAAAAAACCTCAATTTCACGCTGCCAAAAGAAAAACGCCCACACGAATAGAGCGACCACAAATATTCCCGCGGACGCCAGATACGCGTATTTTCTTTTTATTTTCACTGCTACATTAGTGGCGCGCCGAAAGGCGGAACGCAAGGCTTATATCCAGAAATTTTCGAGTTTTTCCAAAATCCTGCAAATTGACAAAATATTGGAATGTATATCGCACTCCGGTGAGAAGTCAGTGAGAATTTTTCTTATGTAAAGTTTTTTTGAAAATGCTTTTGCCGCGCAAGCGAGCGCCCAGCCTTCCATATCGACAATCTCGCCCATGCCTGAAGCCTGCTCCCTGTCCTTTGCCGACGCGACAGGCCGGCTGGAAGTCGCGAGTGTCGCAGTTTCGCAGCCGCCCATTGTCTGCATTTCAAAAACCTCGCCGCAATAGGGCTCGATGCAAGATACGCTTTTTACGTCGAAAATTTTGCCAAGATCTTGCGTCCCGAATTTTTGAGATGCAGCCCCCGCCGCCCCTATATTTATTGCAGACTCAAAATCGAGCTCCGACGCCGCCCATGAAAACGCCGTCGCCGCGTTCGCAAGCCCAATTCGCGTAATTACCACAGTTTTGGTGTCGTTTTCCCATACTTGATATGGCGTTTCACGCACTTTTTCGTACGAGAACTCAGCGGATTTCAGAACGCCGCCTATTTCCCACAGGGAGGCGGCAAATATGGCTGTCTTTTTCATATCGCGCACTTGGAAAGGTTTTCTATCAGATTATCGCGTATTTTAGATATGTCCATCGAGTAATTGTTGACGAAAGCGTAAATGTGCTTTTCAAGGACACTGTCGTCGAGATATTGCGCCTTGCTTTTTACGAATTCGCGCGTGGCGCCGGGATTTGCAAAGGCGGCCGAGATGCTTTGGCGAATAAGGCTCTCGACGGACTCCCTGCGTTTCGAGATGTCTTTGCGGATGCAGATACAGCCGAGCGGCACCGGAAGACCCGTGCGCTTTGTCCAAAAGCCTCCGAGGTCGGCGGCGAGTTCCAAGCCCTCGTCGGCGAACACGAATCTTCCTTCGTGAATCAGCACTCCCGCGGCGGCCTCGCCCGAGGATATTGCGCCCGATATATCCCTAAAATAGGCGGCCTTCATATTAATATCCCCGCCAGCGTAAAATTTAAGCAATGCTGCCGCTGTCGTGTTAAGCCCAGGCACAAGCACCGGCTTTGACGGATCGAATTTCCCGCCCTTTTTAACGACGAGTATCGGGCCGGTTCCCATGCCGAGGGCAGCGCCGGCGTCGAGCAGCTCGTAATTTCCGGAGTTTTTTATGTATGCCGGAAAAGACATTTTTGTCAGCGGATATTTTCCGCTTTCAGCCGCGATGTTTAGTTCCTCTATATCGGCGAACTCGAATTCAAGCCCTGATTTTATCTTTTTCGATATGAGCGCCTCGTAGGAAAATGTATCGTTCGGGCAAGGGGTTATTGCAAACTTCATAATTTTAAAATTTAGAATTCTGAGACTGTCTCGTAAAGGCCGTTTCGCTCGCGCGGGACAAGCCCTGCCGAAAGTATGATTTTACGCATATTTTCAGCCGTTGCGCGGTTGTCGATGCCCGTTGCGCGGACAACCATCTCGTCCATCAGCACTCCGCCGACGTCGTTCGCGCCGAACAGCAGCGCAACTTCCGCGACTTTCAAGCCCTCGGTGAGCCAGCCCGACTGGACGTAGTCAATATTGTCGAGATACGCGCGAGAGAGCGCGAGCGTCCTCAAAAAATCCGGCGCCCCCGCGCGCTCGACTTTTCCTTCTAAAAGGGTGCGCTCTGGCGACACCGGCCACGCGATAAACGCCTTAAAAACGCCAGTCTCGTCTTGGGTCCTGCGCACGACATCAAGATGCTCAACCCTCTCCGCAAAAGTTTCCCCCATCCCGAAAGTCATAGTGGCAGACGAAGTCATCGAGTTTTCTGCAAGGGCCCTCATAACTTCCACCCATTCGTCCACGCTGCACTTGTTTGGGCAAAGAGACTTTCTTATGCGCTCCACAAGCAAGTCCGCAGCCCCGGGGACCGAATCCGCCCCCGCGGATTTTAGGCGGGATACGGCGTCTTTCACATCAATCCCCGCCCCGCGCGCGAAAGACACTATTTCAGACGGCGAAAAGACGTGCAGCCACAGCGAGGGAAAAGCCGACTTTATTTTTGATAGCAGCCTTTCCGCCCAATCGAGAGTAAACTGGGGGCTTAGGCCGCCCTGCAACATTATCTGTGTTGCCCCCCTCTCCGCAGCCTCCGCGCAAAGAGAAAATATTTCGCCGTCAGAGAGCCTGTACGGTTTTACGACGCCGGCTTTTGCGTGGTATGCGCAAAACTTGCACTGGGCCGTACATATATTCGAATAGTTTATCATTCGGTTTACGACATACCCCGCGCGGCGGTTGGCAAAGGCGTTGCGGGGAGCCGCAAGTTTTGCAAGCTCAAATAGCGTCGCATTTTCGAGGCCTAGGGCAGCCTCACGGGAGATTCTTTCCATTGCTTTCATTTCGTTGGAATTTCTGAACGGGCGAGAGCCGCAGCATAATCAAAGGCCTTTTTGAATAGACCGCGCGGAAGCTCGTATTTTAAGTTGCGATAGTATTTTTTTAGAGCGGGTTCGTCAATATCAGCTCCTGACGGGCGCATTGCGCCCACCGCTGCCCCAATAACTGAGTCCGGATTTTTGCGGAACGCATCAAGCGAATTTTTTATGTTTTTTTCAAGCAGCGGCGCGACCTCCGAAAAAACGCTCCTGCGCACTACAAAAACGGAGTACACCATTGGAAGCCCTATTTCGGCGCGCCACATTTCGCCGAGATCAGCGCAAAATTCGCGCGGCTTGAACGCGAGGGCGGCATCTCCTATAAGCAGCGCGGCATCGGCTGAATCGAGCGGAGCTCTCGGCATCGATAAAATATCGGCGCCGTATTTGAGCCTGAACAAATGGGCAAAGGCGCGCGCGGATGTTCCGGACTCGGGCGTTATGTAAAGCGACGCGTCCGGAAAGGATTCAAACGGCACCTTGGAAAATATTTTGACCGACATTACCTCGCCGTCGGAAAATATCCCGTAGCGCGGGAGAACCTTGTAATACTTCTCTATTTCGCCTTCGTAAACCCACCTTGAAATCATGGCGGCATCGACGCCTGCGCGCGCGGCGCGCGCGTTGAGCTCGGCGGGCACGGCGGAAAACGAGTCGAACTCCGGATATTCAGCCTGAAAAAACGGCAGGGAGTTGACGTACGAAATTCTTCCGAGTGTATAGCGCTCTTCCGCCATTCCAGAATCGTCTGCGCCTATTTGCGCACAATGTAGTTTGAGTTTGACTTTACAGGCTCAAAACCTGCCGCGATTATTGTGCGGCGCATAAAGTTTTCGTCCCTATCAACCGGCGCAGCGCCTGCGGATACGGCTACTTCTTCCCGCCAATGCGTGCCGCCTATGTCGTCCGCACCGAAGTTTAGCAGAACCTGCACAAATCTGTCGCCGTAATGGGTGACAGGCGTCCTGACGTGGGAAAAGTTGTCAAGCACAACCCTTGCAAGCGCGCAAATTTTCAAGTCGTACGTAGCCGACGAGCGCGCCGGTATGCCGCTTGCGCCCCTTCGGAATGGAAGCGGCACAAACGCCTTGAATCCACCAGTTTCGGACTGGAGTTCGCGAAGCCTGAAAAGGTGGTCGACTACGCTTTCCGGAGTCTCTATGTGCCCGTAGAGCATTGTGGCGTTGGTTCTAATTCCGTGGCTGTGGGCTATGCGCATTGCGTCAATCCATTCGTCGGCGGAAAGCTTGTCAGGGGCGATTTTATCGCGAACTTGCTTATCGAAAATCTCGGCGCCACCCCCCGGAAGGGCGTTTACGCCCGCCGCTTTTAGCCGCTCGAAAACCTCCCCGAGCGGAAGCCCGGAGGCCTTCGCCATAGCAGCGCATTCCGACGCCGTGAACGCCACTATATTCAGCTTGGCGTCGGCGCTTTTTACGGCGCGGATTATGTCTATGTAATAGCTAAGCGGAAGCTTGGAATATATTCCGCCTATTATGTGTATCTCCTCCGCCCCCATTTCCGAAAATTTTTTAGCGCGCTCAAAAACCTCCTCGGGCGTCAGCAAATACGCGCCCTCCTGCCCCTCCCTTTTGGAAAAGGAGCATATCGGGCAAAGAACTTCGCAAATGTTCGAATACGTAATGGCGGCGTTTACCGCGTAATATGCGCGGTTGGAATGGAGCTTGCGCCTCACTTTATCGGCAAGCTCGCCTATTTCGAGGGCAGAGCCCTCTTTCAAATACGCAAGGGCTGTTGCTTTGTCTATTTCGCAAGGTCTGTCTGAAAAATATGCCATTTTTTTGAAGATGGATTAGCCGGTAAATTTGTCAACATTTTGCGGATTCTCTAAAAATCGTTGCGCGCGCTGGAAATAAATGAGATATTAAATGTATGAATTTAGCAAAAATTCCGTGCGCGGTAAATGCCGCCGCCTTCGTGAGAAACGCGACTGCATATTCGAGGCTCGTAAAACTCGAGCACACCCTATTCGCGCTTCCCTTCGCCTTGTCCGCCCTATGCCTTGCTTCATACTGCGGATACTCTGCGGGGATTGCAAAAATACTGCTGTGTGTTGCCGCATTCGCATGCGCGCGGGCGGCGGCAATGGGCTTTAACAGGCTTGCCGACATCAAATACGACGCAAAAAACCCGCGTACAAAAATGCGCCCGAGCGTCACCGGAGAAATCTCACCAAAAGCGGCGGCTGCGTTTACCGCAATATTTGCGGCGGGCTTTTGCGCATGCGCCTATTTTATAAACCTCGCCTGCTTCTATCTATCGTTTCCAGCTCTCGCGGTAATTTTAGGGTATTCTTACGCAAAGCGTTTTACTTGCGCGGCACACTACATTCTCGGTCTTGCGCTCGCGCTCGCACCCGCGGGGGCGTGGATTGCGGCGGCGGATTCGTTTGACCCGAGAATCTTGTCGCTCTCAGGCGCGTTGTTTTTTAGCATAGCAGCCTTCGATATAATATATGCTTTGCAGGACATCGACTTTGACAGGCGCGAAAACCTCCATTCAATACCCGCCGCCCTGGGTAAAAACGGCGCGATTATCGTTGCGGGAATTTCCTTTGTTATTGCCGCGGCCCTCTTTTTTGCGGCGGGCGCACTGTTCGGCTTGGGGGGCTGCTACTTCCTGTGCGCCGCAGTTATTACCCTACTGTATATTTTGGGAATTTGCGCAGTCGTATTTGGCGGCGACACCTTCGTAAACGCTGTATTCTTCTATATAAACGTGGCCTCCGGGTGGCTCGGATTCTTTGGGATTGCCTGCCAGCTCGCGCTCTGATTCAATTTTGGGAAAATGAAAAAAAATGACACAAATCGCCGCGCCGTTCTCGGCATAAGCGGAGCGTCGGGTTCGATATACGCGCTAAGACTCGCAAAAATCCTGCTTGAAGCGGGGGCAGATTTATACTGCATTCCAACGCGCGCAGCCGTAAAAATTCTCGCCGACGAAACCGGATACGCCGATTTCAATACGGCAATAGCCGCCCAACTGGAAAGAAATCCCGCCGATTGCGGAAAGTTGCGCGTATGCGGCATAGACGATTTTGGCGCGCCCCCTGCGAGCGGGTCGTTTAGGTTTGAAGCAATGGCGGTTCTGCCGTGCTCCATGAACACTCTCGGAAAAATAGCGAACTCAATCGCCGACAACCTGCTGGTGCGGGCCGCGGACGTGGCTTTAAAAGAGCGCCGAAGGATAGTGGTATGCCCCCGCGAGACTCCCCTTGCGCTCTCGCATATTGAAAACATGCGCTCAATTTTTCTCGCGGGTGCGGTGGTGATGCCGGCTTGCCCCGCATTTTACAACAAGCCCTCCGGAGTAATTGAACTCGCCGACTTTGTCGCCGCGCGCGCAGCTGCCTCAATGGGCTTTGGTTTTGAAGGCGTCAAGGAGTGGGGAATATGAAAAAAAATTTTAAAGACTTGCAGGAATTCATAGAATGCCTCGATTCGCTCGGCGAATTGCGAAAAGTGGACTCGCCTGTTTCCCCCGAAATAGAGATTTCAAAGATAGTCGACGCTGAATCTAAAAAGCCAGGCGGCGGGAAAGCCCTGCTTTTTGAAAATGTTGTGGACAACGGCAAAAAAACTTTTCCGGTGGCGGCAAATCTTTTCGGAAGCGAAAAAAGAATGGCGCTTGCAATCGGGGCAAAGTCTCTCGCGCAGTCCGGCGACAGGATAGCTGAAATTGCAAGAATGTCTCCGCCCAAAAGTTTTTCCGACATTTTCGCCGCGGCAAAAAAGCTGTTCCCGCTCGTCAAAATATTTCCCAAAAAAATCTCCGGCGCAACGCCGTGCCAAGAGGTCGCGAAGTTCGGAAGCGATGTCGACCTCTCTGAAATACCCGTCTTAAAGTGCTGGCCGAAAGACGGGGGGCGTTTCTTTACGCTTCCGCTCGTATTCACAAAATCGGCCGACGGCAAAGAGCGCAACGTTGGCATGTACCGCCTGCAAATATACGACAAAAACACGACGGGCATGCACTGGCACGTACACAAAGACGGCTCCCACTTTTTTAAGGAGTACGAGAGGCTCGGCAAAAGAATGGAAGTCGCCGTTGCAATCGGCTGCGACCCAGCGACAATCTACTCCGCCACAGCCCCCCTGCCGCGCGGTATAGACGAACTTCTGCTATCCGGATTTCTGCGCGGAACCGGCGTTAGAACCGCAAAGTGCATGACGGTAGATTTAGAGGTGCCCGCGGACGCCGAATTTGTGCTCGAAGGCTATGTCGATCCCTCCGAGCGCAGAATTGAAGGCCCATTTGGGGACCACACTGGCTATTATTCACCGCCCGACTTGTATCCGGTTTTCCATGTGACTGCCCTCACTCGCAAAAAAAAGCCAATATACTGCGCAACCCTTGTAGGACCTCCCCCCATGGAGGACTGCTATATGGCAAAAGCCACTGAAAGAATTTTCTTGCCGCTCTTGCAGGCGGTAAATCCGGACGTTCGCGAATACTTCTTACCGTGGGAAGGGGTTTTCCACAACATATGCGTGGTGTCGCTAAACAAGGAGTTCCCGGCGCATGCGCATAGGCTCGCTAACGGACTTTGGGGCCAAGGGCAGATGAGTTTTTGCAAATGCGTCGCAGCAGTCGGAGCTGACGTTGACCCCTCCGATTTGTCCGCTGTATGGGAACTTCTCAAAAATTCCTTTGACCCGTCCTCCGACATTGAAATAACGCGCGGTGTGCTCGACGCGCTCGACCACTCCGCGCCAAAACCTTTCGAAGGCTCGAAAATTTTAATAGACCTTACACCGCGCGACCCCGCCGAAACACCTCGCGCCCCAAAGCCATTAAAAGAGCTCGACGACGCCCGAAGGAATTTAATATCAAAATTTCTCTCCGAGGAATTGGGAGGGGTATGCGCGGCAAACTTTGCCGACGCTTGCTGCGCCGTATCGCTGGAAAAGGGCGCAAGAAGCGGGGCTGAAATAACTGATAAATGCGCCGCAAGCGGCCTGTTTGACGGTTTTTTCCGCGCCGTGGCGTTTTTCGACGCCGACGTTTCGGTGCACGACTATAAAAAAATGCTCTGGAAAATATTCAACAACACCGACCCCGCCCGCGACATAAAAATCCGCGAGTCCGGCCTCGTATTCATCGACGCATGCAAGAAGGGTGCGGCTGACGGATACTTGCGCGAGTGGCCGGAAGACTTGTCGTTTGATAAATAGGCTTGAAGATTTTTCGGATTGCAATTTAATTATCAAAAAAAAATGAACTTTAATGAAATAGTTTCCAAAACGGCGGATATTGTAAATTCTACCGTCGAATTTATAAAAATCGTATGGGCGCAGCCGAATGCGCCGGAAATGTTGGGGGCTGCGCTGGCGGCGCTCGTGCTGCTCGTGATAATCCGCAAAGCGAAGGCGGCGTACAGACCCATAAAGCTTTTCGACAACCGCGCGGGGGTAGTAGAGGTTTCGAGAAAGGCCCTCGACGAGCTCGTGCAGAGCGTCTGCTACAGCCTCGGCGCGCTGAACCGCCCCGATGTAAAGATATATACGCGGCGCGGGCGCCTCTGCATGAACGTCGCATTAAAGCTCGAGTCCGGGCAGAGCCTTACGGACGCAACCGCACAGATACAGACAGCCCTGACAAGCGCCTTCCGCGAGCATCTGGGAGTTGAAAAACTCGGCAGAATAGACGTCCGCGTGACAGGCTTTAAAGGGCTTATATACAAGCCGGCATCAAAGTTTCTGCCGCCCGCGAATGTCGACGACGATTCCGCCGACGTTTTGCTCTCGTCTTCCAATCCGATTATAGACAGCGTGGATTCCGGGGCGGCAAATAAAGAGAAAAACTCGGAAAAATAAATGGGATTGCTTTCAAAGAAAATTTCCGGCTGCGTCTTCTACGGAATTTTGGACACGGGATACGTAAAACCCGAATTCCTGTATGACAAATGCCAAAGCATAGTGGACGCGCATGTAAACATAGTGCAGTTGAGAGCCAAGCTTGAAGACGCCCCTACCCGGAGAAATATAGCCTTCGAGCTGCTGCCAATCTTTAAAAAGCGCGAAGACATTTTTTTTATAATTAACGACGACATAGAACTCGCGGCCGAGATATGCTCCATAATACCAAACGCCGGGCTTCATATCGGCCAGGACGACGGCTCCCCTAAAGACGCGCGCGCGGAAATAGGCGAAGGAAGGGTGCTCGGTCTGTCAACCCATTCTGAGTCGCAAGCGGCCGCGGCGGAATCCCTCAAAGGCGTGCTCGACTATTTTGCGGTCGGCCCGGTGTACGCAACTAACACAAAGCCAGGCAGGCCTGCAGTTGGGCTTGAATTGGTATCAAAAGTTGCCGAATCTAACCCCTCGCTTCCGTGGTTTTGCATAGGAGGGGTAAACATGCGGACAGCTCGCGCGGTATGGAATGCCGGCGGACGCAGAATAGTGGCAGTCTCGGACGTGCTTTTGGCGGAAAATACGACAACTGCAATAGAGTCTTTGCGGAACGAATTTTTGGGGCACAATACCGCCTTATAAAAATAAAGGAGGCAAAAAATATGCACATGGCTGACGCACTCGTATCCCCGGCTGTCGGAGGGTTGATGACCGCGGCAAGCGCCGGTCTGCTCTGGTACAGCGCGCGCAACCTAAGAAAAAATTTTGACCCTTCACGCGTGCCTTTGATGGGAGTGATGGGCGCCTTTGTCTTCGCTGCCCAGATGATTAACTTTACAATTCCCGGGACAGGATCGAGCGGCCACATAGGCGGAGGAATGTTGCTTGCGGCTGTTCTCGGCTCGCACGGGGCGTTTATTGCGCTTGCGTGCGTGCTGGCAATTCAGGCGTTTATGTTTGCCGACGGCGGAATACTCGCGCTAGGCTGCAATATATTTAATATGGGATTTTTCCCATGCTTCATTGCATATCCGCTAATATTTTTGCCAATCGCAAAAAATATGAAAAGCGGGGCGCGAATAATGGCGGCGTCAATACTCGGCTGCACGGTTGCGCTGCAGCTTGGGGCTTTTGGAGTCGTGCTGGAGACATTGTGCTCGGGCGTGACGCAGCTGCCTTTCAAAACTTTCGCGCTATTGATGCAGCCGATACACTTGGCAATAGGCCTTGTAGAGGGCGCGCTTACAGGCGCAGTTCTTGTATTTTTAAAATCCGCCCGGCCGGAAGTCTTTGAAAACGCCACAAAAACTTCTTCGGGGACAGTATGCCTGTCGCTTGTTGTAGCGGCGCTTGCAATGGCATCGGGGCTTTCGATGCTCGCGTCGCAAAATCCTGACGGCCTTGAATGGTCCATAGAGCGCACGGCGGGCAGCGGAGAAATTTCTGCCGATTCAGAAATACATTCCGCGGCAGAAAAAGTGCAAGAAAAGTCAGCCCTTCTACCAGATTACAACCTTCCCGATTCAGACTCGCCAGTTAGCGGCGCTTTTGCGGGAGCAATAGGCACGCTTGCCACCCTTTCGGCCGCCGCTGCGGCCGGATTCGCTCTTAGGAAATCCAAACGTGCCGCGCAATAGCATTTTAACAAGCGGCACTGGAGCCGCCCGTCGGAAAATTTTTACGCCAACGCTAAAAATCTTATTGGCGTTTATCTATGTGTGCTTTGCGGTTTCCTTTCCCAAATACGATATGGCGGGGATTATGATGTTCGCCTCCCTTCCGCTCGCGGCGCTGATAGCATCTTCAAAAGATATTTTTAAATCATTAAAAAACTCGCTTGCAGCAGTTCCGATTGCGCTCGTCATAGGCGCCGCAAACCTTTGGTTTGAGAGAGCTACGATGCTAGATTTTGGGATTGTAAAAATATCCGCGGGGGAAATTTCGCTCGCGGTGCTGTGCGCGAAGGCGTGGGCGTGCGCGGCCGCGGCGGTCGCGTTCTCGCAGTGCGCATCGGAGTCGGAAATGGCAAAAGGGTTGGCGGCTTTAAAAATTCCCTGCCCCATCGCCCTTCAAATATCGCTTACAATGCGTTATATCCCCATCATAGCCGAGCAAGCCCGACAAGTTTTAAGGGCGTACTCGCTGAGGTCGGCGCACGCTTCGGGAGCCGCAAAAATCACCGATTGGCCGAAGCTTGCGGGCTCGCTTTTACTGCGTAGCCTCGACAGGGCCTCCAACATATACGCAGCAATGCGCGCGCGCGGATTCGAGGCTAAATGCTCTCAAACGACTCGCGGGCAAATAATGGCCAGCGACATTCTTATTTCTGCCCTTTTTGTTTGCGTATGCGCCGCTTTCAAGATTTTATCGGGAGAAATTTTTATATGATAGAAACCCGCAATTTGGCAGCCACGCGAGAAAAAGGGAAAAAGCCGGCCATTTCAGGGCTCGATCTGCAGGTCGGCAAAGGGGAATCCTGCGCGCTGCTCGGGGCGAACGGCGCGGGAAAATCGACTCTATTGTTGGCGCTCGTAGGGCTTGCGCCAATTTTATCCGGAAGCGCGAAAGTCGGGGGGATTGAAGTTCAAAAAAAGAATTTGAGAAAAGTAAGGGCGCTTGCCGGACTCGTCTTCCAGAACTCTGACGACCAGCTATTCTGCCCGACGGTAATTGACGATGTGGCATTTGGCATAGAAAACTCTGGCGTCCCGCGCGAACGCGCGTTCGAAACTGCCGAAATTTGGCTCGAAAGGCTTTCGATACAAAACCTGAGAGACTGCTCTCCGAACGAGTTGTCCGAAGGGGAAAAGAAAAGAGCCGCGATATGCGGGGTTGCCGCAATGCAGCCCGAGATAATGCTGCTCGACGAGCCGAGCGCGCAGCTCGACCCGCGCGGCAAACGCGAGCTCGCCGATCTTTTAAATTCGTTTAAACAGACAAAAATAATATCGACCCACGATATGCAGTTTGCGCGTAGCGTCTGCAATACGGCGATAGTCTTAGACCGCGGGAAGCTCGCTGCGCGCGGAAACATAGACGAGATTCTGTCCGACGCGCCGCTGCTTGAGAGATGCTCGCTTTTGTAGAGAACTCGGCACTTTTGCAATCTCTTCGCAAGTTTTTTACTGTTAAAACGCCGAATATTTCCGCGCATAAAAATGCCATTGCCGCAATAGGGCATAAAGCGGTGTTGACAAACTTTTTTGGCTTCTTAGCGTTAAATGGATTGTTTTTTTATTATGGTCGACATGGCAACAATTGAGGGCCTCTGCAAGCGCAGGGGGTTTATATATCGCTCGTCGGAAATTTACGGCGGCTTTAACGGATTTTTCGATTTCGGGCCGCTGGGCGTCGAACTGAAAAACAATATAAAAAGGGCATGGTGGAACGACTTTGTCCACGGTAGAGACGACATTGTGGGCCTCGACGCCTCGATAATAATGCACCCCGACGTATGGCGCGCCTCGGGTCACGTCGCCGGATTCTCCGACCCTATGGTGGACTGCAAGGAATCGAAATTGCGCTTTAGGGCCGACCAGATATTTTTTGCGCAAGTTAAAGTCGGCGGGGAAACAATCGGCTACATAAGCGTCCTTGAAGACGAAAATATGCAGGAACAGGCCGATAAGAAAGCCGCCGAATTAAAGAGGAAAATGGCAAAACAAGGCGAATTGGAGCCCGTCGTTTTGAAGAACTACATGGACGCCAAGCCCGACGAATACGATTTGATACCCTCCCCTGCCACTGGTAAAGCCGGAACCCTAACGCCCCCGCGCGACTTCAATTTGATGTTTCAAACCTACGTCGGCGCGCTGCGCGACGAAACCGCGATAGCCTATCTCCGCCCCGAAACCGCACAGGGCATATTCGCCGACTTTAAAAATGTCTGCGACACAACCCGCGTAAAAGTTCCCTTTGGAATAGCGCAAATAGGCAAGGCATTCAGGAACGAGATTACCCCGCGCAACTTCATATTCCGCAGCCGCGAATTTGAGCAGATGGAGATAGAATATTTTATATCCCCGTATGACGACTGGAAGACCATGCACAGGGAATGGATTGACGCCTGCAAAAAATGGTTTGTATCAATCGGCATACCCGCGGACAAGCTTTCGGAAGACGTCCACCCGAAAGAAAAGCTCGCGCACTACGCAAAGGCCTGCACAGACATCACCTTCCATTTCCCGCACGGGGTGCAGGAATTGCAAGGCATAGCCGTGCGCGGGAATTTCGACCTTACACAGCACCAAAACGCCTCCGGGAAAAGCCTCGAATACTTTGACGAAGCCCGCAAGGAGAAATATTTGCCGCATGTAATCGAGCCGTCGCTCGGCGTGGACAGAACATTCCTCGCCGTAATGACCGCCGCCTACGAGGAAGACGAAGTTCCGAACGACAAGGGACAAGCCGAAAAGCGCGTGCTCCTAAAATTCAGCCCGAGGGTTGCGCCATACAAAGCGGCTGTCTTCCCGCTTGTAAAAAACAAGCCCGAACTTCTGCAAAAAGCGCAGGACCTCTACAAAAAATTGTGCCGCCGCTGGAATATTTTCTTCGACGCAGCCGGAGCGATAGGCAGAAGATACCGCCGCCAGGACGAAATCGGAACGCCATTTGGAATAACGGTAGACTTCCAATCGATAGAAGGCGACGGAACCGTCACTCTGCGCGACCGCGACACAACAAAGCAAATTCGACTGAGCGAGGACGAACTCGTAAAATACTTGTCCGAGCAAATCGACGGAATATAGAGTTTTCACAACTGAAAAATTAAGAAAAAAAGCGCCTAATTATAGGCGTTTTTTTTGCGGGCAAAAAAAATTTTATGGAAAGCCCTATTTCCAATTTCAATAAAAAGCGGCGCGCATAAGAAAAGCGGCGCGCGCAAAAAACGCGGCCGCATGGAGAATAAATTTGGGGCTATGATGTTATTGGAAAATCTTATTCCAAGCCTCAAGCTGCGCATCGATTTGCTTGGGCCCCGGCATTCCGATTTTCTCGCGCATAGACATTGCGCGCTTCAAGTCAAAGACGTCGCGCCAAGACGAGTCCGCCTTGTCGCAGTGCGCGAATACTTCGGCGTCGGAAAGTTCGTTTATTGGCACGCCGCTCTTTTCCGAGAGCGCCACAAGCCTTCCGACTATGTGGTGCGCCTCCCTAAACGGAACGCCCTTCATGACAAAATAGTCTGCAAGGTCTGTCGCAAGCAGCATAGGGTCGGAGACGGCCTCGGCACACTTCTTGGCGTTAAATTTTATGCCCTTTGCGCATTCGCCCAAAACCTCGGCGCATATTGAAGCCTGTTCGTACGAATCGAATATCGGAGGCTTGTCCTCCTGCAAATCCCTATTGTACGTCAGCGGAAGCCCCTTGACTAGCGTCATGAGAGCAGTCAAATTCCCGGCAAGCCGCGCAGCCTTGCCGCGCATTAGCTCGAAGGCGTCGGGGTTTTTCTTTTGCGGCATGAGCGAAGAGCCTGTTGTAAATTCGTCGGGCAACTTTACGAACGCAAATTCGCTGGTGTTCCATATTATCACGTCCTCGCTTATGCGCGAAAGGTGCGTGCCAAATACTGCGCAGTTAAACGCAAACTCCAAGAATATGTCGCGGTCGGCAACAGCGTCCATGCTGTTGCCCGTGACAATCGGATCCCCCGTGCCGGGATCGACAAACCCAAGCTGCGAAGCCGCATACAGGCGATCGATTGGAAGGGTTGTTCCCGCTATCGCGCCGCTTCCCAAAGGAGAGACGTTCGCACCCTCTGCGCAAAAGTTAAAGCGCTCGACATCTCTTGCGAGCATCTCGACCCACGCGAGTATGTGGTGCGCCACGCTCACGGGCTGCGCCCTCTGAAGATGCGTGTATCCGGGTATCAAAATAGACTTATTGTCGGAAGCGAGCTTCAAGAGGCTCTTTATTGCAACACCAATTTTTTTGCCCATCTGTTCGCACGCGAATTTAAAGAATAGGCGCATGTCCGTCGCGACCTGGTCGTTGCGGCTGCGGGCGGTATGGAGCTTTGCGGCGGCGGGAACGTCTCGGGTGAGAGCCTGCTCGATATTCATGTGGACGTCTTCGAGGGATTCGTCCCACTCAAATTCTCCGTCGTTTATTTTTTTCAAAATTTTCGAGAGCCCGGATATGATTTCAGACGACTCTTTTTTTGAAATTATCCCGACATGCGCGAGCATTTTTGCCTGCGCCACGGAGCCGCGTATGTCAAATTCCGCGAGAAGCCTGTCGAACGACACCGACTCGCTAAATCTTAGCATGAGGCGGCTCGGCCCCTTCGAGAACCTACCGCCCCAGCTTGCCTGTTCTTTCTTTGCGTTCTTCATAACTAAAAAGCTGCCTTTGCCCAAAAAAATTAAACGCCGGACTTTACAAAAGCCCGCCGCCCTTTGCAAGATTTATCAAGAGGCCTGGCGCCGCCGCGCTTAATCCCACGGAAGTTTCACCCCCGTAAGCGGCGGCGGAACGTTCTTCACGGCTCCGGGAAAATAAACTTTGTGAGGGTTTAGAATGTTTTTGGGATCGAAGAGCTTTTTGAGCGCCCTCATCGTATCGAGCTCCGCCTCCGAATGCTGGAATGGCATGTATTTTGATTTCAAAAAGCCTATTCCGTGCTCTCCCGAAACAGCCCCGCCCATCTCTATGGCTTTTTTGACGGCTTGTTCCATGGCGCCCCACGCCTTTTGCCTATCGCCGACATTCGCGGCGCAATACATAAAATGTATGTGGTAGTTCCCGTCGGCTGAATGCCCGAATACAGGCGCAGGCAATCCGGATGCGCACGCAAGTTCTTTAAAAAACTCAAAATATTTTTTCACAGACGAAAACGGAAGCACTATGTCCTGATTCACCTTCGAGTCGCCAAGCAGATACATTGATTGCGACGCGCGCCGCCGTACCTCCCAAAAACGCTCGGCCTCCGCGCCATCGCGCGACGCGCGCGCGCCGTATTCGGAAAGCAATTTCTCGGCCGCTTTGGCGTCCGCTTCGGTTTGGAGAGGCTCTCCGTCAAACTCGAGCAGGAGAGCGGCTGCGCTTTCAGGCGCGTCTATTTTTATAGACGGATTTTTGACCCTTACGCATTTTAGCGTATCGGCGTCCATAAATTCGCATATCGAAGGCGTAAGCGGCGAGCACATCAGCTTTTCCACCGCATCAAAAGCGTCGGAGTCGCTCTTAGGGAAAGCTATCACAGCCCGCTTTGCGCGCGGCCGCGGCAACAGCTTAACCCAAGCTTCACCAACGACTCCAAATGTGCCCTCGGATCCTATAAAAAAATCCTTTAAATTCGGACCGACAGAAAACTTTTTTAGGGGTCGCCCGCATTCGAGCTTTCTGCCGTCCGCGAGATACGCCGTAAGCGCAAGCACGTTTTCGCGCGTGTTTCCGTACTTTGCCGCGCGCAAGCCGCCCGCATTGCAAGATATATTCCCGCCTATCGAGGAATATTTGTGAGAGGACGGATCGGGCGCGTACATGAGTCCAAACTCCGCCGCGCGCGCGTCTATATCCGCCGTCACCGCGCCCGCCCCCACGCGAGCCGCCCTCTCAGCAGGATAAATTTCTATAAAATTTATCTTTGACAGATCCAGCACAATTCCGCCGTCGACAGGAATACACCCGCCCGCGCAACCAGTTCCCGAACCCCGCACGCTTACGCATACTCCAAGCTCGTTTGCGGTTTTTAACGCAAAAGCGATTTCTTCGCCGTTTCTAACCCAAACGCGCGCATCGGGCATAAAGCTGTACCGCGTGTGGTCGAGAGACGCCCCGAATAAATCTTCGGGGGAGAGAGAGACTTCAATGCCCGCGGCCTTTATATCTGCAACGGCCTGTTTTGTATTTTCTTTCGGCATCGACTACTTTAAAAAACGTTCGAGAGCCTCGTAATGGAAGGAGCGCAAACGGCTCGCTATGTGCCGGGAACGGCTTAGAGTGAGAATTTCGTCTCTCAAGGCACGCGCTTTTTCAAACGGCACCTTGCGCAACAAAAATTTTATCTCGCTTACGGACTTTGCCGACATGCTAAATTCAGTGACACCCATGCCAAGCAGCAGCGGCGCAAATATCGGGTCGGCGGCAAGCTCGCCGCAAACGCTTACCGGTATCCCTGCCTTACAGGCGGAAGAAACTACCATATTTAGCGTGCGTATAACCGCCGTATGGGTCGGCTCGTATAAATTCGCCACGAGATCGTTGACCCTGTCGACTGCCAAAAGGTATTGAATCAAGTCGTTTGTCCCAATGCTTATGAAGTCGCACTCGGCCGCTATGACATCTGTCGTAAGCGCAGCTCCCGGAACTTCTATCATAACCCCAAGCTCTATATTCTTATCGAAAGGCATGGAGGATTTCGTCAGCTCTTCCTTTGCCTGCTCTATTAGCAGCTTGCTCTTTTCGACTTCCCTTATCGAGCTTATCATCGGCAAAAGTATTTTGACTTTTCCGTAGGCGCTCGCCCTTAGTATCGCCCTCAGCTGGGTTAAAAATATGTCGCGGTGGTCGAGGCAAAATCTTATAGCCCGATAGCCCATAAAGGGGTTTTCCTCCTTGCTGTCCATTTTCATCAGGCTCAGATTTTTATCCCCGCCAAGGTCGAGAGTGCGTATTACAACGGGTTTTCCGCGCGCCGCCAACGCGGCGTCCCGGTAGGTTTTGAACTGGCTTTCCTCATCCGGGAATCCGCCAAAGTCCATAAAGAAATTCTCAGTTCTAAACAGCCCGACTCCGTCGCAATACCTCATAACGCTTTCGGATATGTCGGCGGGGGAGCTTATGTTTATCTCCACCGAAAACGCCCTCCCGTCGGGAGTCACCGACGGATACGGCAAGGACGTTGCATATAAAACCTCTATCTCCTTCTGAGCCGATTCAAGCTCGGTATAATGCGACACCGTGCTTTCGGAAGGATTTATGACAATGCTGCCGTTGTATCCATCGACAAGCAACATGTCGCCCGTAGAAACTTTCTCGGCGACCTCGGGAATCCCAACCACGCACGGTATTCCGAGAGATCTCGACAAGATTGCCGTGTGGCTTGTTTGGGAGCCTTTTTCAGTCACTATCGCGAGTATTTTGCTCTTGTCTACAAGCGAAAAATCCGCCGGGGCAAAATCCGAGCTTACGAGTATTAGCGGATCGCTCAAAGCCCCTATTTTGGAGGTTTGAACGCCGAGCATATTGCCAAGCACCCTGCGCGAGACGTCCTTAAAGTCGGCAATTCTCTCTTTTATATAGGGGTCGTCGATGCGCTCGAATGCGGCTATAAATTTGTTGATTACGCTCGAATAGCAGTACTCGATATTGTAGTTCTTTTCCTTGAACATCGAGAGCGTTTCCTGCATTACTGCGACGTCCTCGAGCACAAGTATATGCGCGTCGAAAATAGACGCCTCGGCGGAGCCTATCTCCTCGGACAATTCCGACTTTACGTCTAAAATGTCTTTGCGGGTTTTCAGTATCGCATTTTCAAAGCGCTTTATTTCGGCTGGCTTGTCCGCGTCGCGGACTTCGTACACGGGCGTTTGAAGCTCTTTGTGCAAAAGCACAAACGCCTCTCCGTGCGCTATACCCTTTGAAACCGAAAATCCTTTTATTTCCGTTTCGGGTTTTTTCTGCGATTCGCCCTCTCTCATTTTTTTAAAGACGCAGTTTTAAAAGCAAAGACCTAAATTTCAACACATTTTTTGTTTTCTGGCTCCCTAAGGCGCCCGCTGAGCTCCACAATTTCCCTAAGATACGGCACGTTTACGCGCTCGACCCTCTCGAGAAGCCCGCGGGTAAGCCTCCATTGCCAGTTTCCGTACGGGACACCTGGCGTATTTGTCCGGCACTCCGCCCCAAGCCCGGCGATATCCTGCATTGGAAATATCGCTATCTTCGCAACACTCATCATCACCGCGTGTATCATTTCCCAATTTGGGCTGTCGCCGGAAGTGCGAAAATACCTTCTGAACATGTCTTTTTGTTTTTCAGGGGCGTTTTCATACCAGCCGATAGACGTATTGTTGTCGTGCGTGCCCGTATAGTATACGCACTCCTTCTTTATATTGTGGGGCAGATACGGGTTGTCCGGCGTGTCGCCGAAGGCAAATTGCAAAACTGCCATCGCGGGGATATTCAGCTCGTCGCGCAGGGCGTACGCCGCCTTTGAAAGCAACCCAAGGTCTTCGGCGACAAATTTCCCTTTCGGGAAACGCCTTTTTAGAGCGTCGAAAAATTCCCTTCCGGGGCCCTTTTTCATGACTCCCTCGCGGGCGTCCTTTGCTGACGCGGGTATCGACCAATAGTCGGCAAATCCCCTAAAATGGTCGAAGCGTATTACGTCGAACATTTTGAGGGCCGCCGACACGCGCTCAAACCAAAATTTGTAAACTTTTTCCTTTGATTTGCGCCAAGCGTAAAGCGGATTGCCCCACAGCTGCCCCGTCGCGGAAAAATAGTCAGGAGGCACTCCCGCGACATTTGCGGGTGTCCCGTCGGGCTTCATATCAAATATCTCAGGGCGCTCCCACGCCTCTACAGAGTCGAGCGATACGAATATGGGCAAGTCGCCGAATATTTTTATACCGGCATCTGCCGCCCGCCTGCGGAAATCTTCGTATTGCCTAAAAAACACCCACTGCCCGAATTTGACTGAAAAGATCTCTTCCATGTCTTCTTCCGACAGTCCCTGGACGCGCGCCGATTTCATAGTCCGGTACTCTTTGGGCCATTCGTACCACGGCTTTCCACCGAACTTTTTTTTCAGAGCCGCAAACAGGGCGTACGATTTAAGCCAGCCGGCGTTTTCATTTACAAAAACGTCGAAATCGGCCTTCGAGTGCGAATCCGCATTGGCTTTAAAATTTTTAGCCGCCTTGCGGACAAGCTGCGGGATTAGGGCATAAATACCGCCGTAGTCGCACTTGTCAGCGGGAAGTTTACGCAGGGGAGCCAAGTCCGATTCGTCGAGCAGCCCCGCCGCCGCAAGTTTAGCAAAGTCCACAAAATACACGTTGCCGGCGAATGCCGAAAACGATTGGTACGGCGAGTCTCCGTATCCAGTCGGGCCGAGCGGGCAAATCTGCCAATAGGTAAACCCGCTCTTTTTAAGGAAGTCGAAAAAACAGTCCGCAGCCGCCCCCACATTGCCTATGCCGTACTCCGAGGGTAGCGACGAAATGTGCAGGAAGACTCCGGCCGCCCGCCTGCCAGACCATGAAAAATCTCTCATCTTTTAATAGCTGCGGCCTTCCCTGTTCTCGTAGTAGTTTATAAAGGCTTTATTCAAAACTGCGTAGCCGCCGGGCGTCGGGTAGTCGCCCGTAAAATACCAGTCGCCTGTGCAAGTGGTAATTGCCTTGTGCAGATTTTCTATCGATTGGAAAACTATCTCCAATTCGCCGTTCCACGACACATTATGGGGTCTGACAAGCTCCGCTACTTTTTCGGAAATTTTGTCCGCCGTGAACGGCTCATATATCATCTTCACATAATTTTTTATCTCGCGCGAAGGTTTATCCTTTTGCGAGCAGCATAGGCGGTAGACATCCTTTATAAGCTCGGCGTTGCCCTGCTCCTTCAAGAGCTTTATCGCGGCTTGGAATGCGATAAACTTGCCTATCTCGCTCATGTCTATGCCGTAGCAGTCGGGATAGCGTATTTGCGGGGCGGTGGAAGCTATGACAATCTTCTTCGGATTCGTACGGCTTAATATGCGCAATATCTGCTGCTGGAGGGTGGTTCCGCGCACAATGGAATCGTCGAGGCATACGAGCGTATCCTTGTGGGTGACAACACCGTAAGTTATGTCGTATACGTGCGAAGCCAAAGACATTCTATCTTTTTCCTGGGAAATGAAAGTGCGCAATTTTATGTCTTTGTGTACAATCTTTTCCCCGCGCGGCCAATTGTCGAGTATGAGCGAATCCAAAAATTCGTCGGTGAACTCCCTGCCATCTTCGACAGCCTTCACAAGCTCTTTTTTAACCTGTTCCCTGCGTATCATTCGCAAGCCGTGAAGCATTCCGTAATAAGCGACTTCAGCCGTATTCGGGATATAGCTGAAAACGCTATTTTTAAAATCCCTGCCTATGCTTTCATACAATTTCGGGCAAAGCAAGCGCCCGAGAGCCTTGCGCTCGGCGTATATCTGCGGATCATTCCCGCGCGAAAAATATATGCGCTCAAACGTGCACGCCTTCTTTTCACCCGCCGGCTTATAGGGTTCCTCATAGCATGTTCCGTCGCACTTTACGACAAACACATGCCCAGGCTTTACCTCTTTCACGTCAGACTCGTCCGCCTCAAAGACCGTCATGAGCGGAACGCGCTCCGACGCAAAGGCGATAATCTCGTCGTTCTTGAGATAGAAGCACGGGCGTATGCCGTTTGCGTCGCGCAGAACGAATGCGTCGCCGTTGCCGATTGCGCCGGCTATTGCATAACCGCCGTCCCAGTTTTTGGCGGCGTTGCTTACTATTCTAAGGGGACTGAGCTTTTCATTCATCATTCTCAGAATATCCTCGCCCGCTACGCCCTTGTCGCGCAGTTGGCGGTAGATTTCCCCATGCTCTATATCAAGATGAAACGATATTTCCTCCAATATCGCCTGCGTGTCCGTGCTGAAAACCGGGTGGATTCCGCGCTGTATTAGCGCCTTTTGCAGTTCTTCGGTATTGGTTATGTTGAAATTGCCAACAAGCATCAAATTGCGGGCAGGCCACGTGCTCTTGCGCGCAAAGGGATGGCAGGTGTTTTTATCGTACGAACCGCTCGTTCCGTAGCGCAAGTGGCCTATCAGCAGCTCTGCGGCGTAGTCAAAATTGCTCTTGACGGTCTCCGGGAACTCGGGGTGGATAATCCCGGCCTTGACCTTGTGGTTGTATATCTTCAGCTGGTCGGCAAAAATTTTGGCTAGCCCATTGGGGTTGGCGTTGCGCTCGCGGAATATGTAGTTCTCGCCGGGAGGAACGCCTATTTTTACGGATCCAATGCCGGCGCCGTCCTGCCCGCGGTTGTGTTGCTTTTCCATTAGAAGGAAAAGCTTGTTGAAACCGTATATCGGAGTCCCGTATTTTTCCTGATAGTATTTTAGGGGTTTTAACAGTCTGATTACGGCTATGCCGCACTCGTGTTTAATAGGATCGCTCATATAAAATTACGCTCGCGCGAAGTTGTTCTTAAATTATCGTTCAGAAAATATCTTCGAGACTATTCTTTTTGGCAAGCCTTATCGTAGAATCGCAAAAAAAATCCGCACCCCGCGCCCCAATTAGGAACACGCCGCAATTCCTGCAAAAAAAGTTTTATCTAATCCCCAAGCAAAATTTTCCGACCCTGTTTATTTTCGTAAAAAGCAAAAAATTTATAAGGATAGGGAATATTCCCCTTAACCTCTGAATTTTAAGTTACTTTAACTGCATAAGTTAAAGAGTTTAAAAATAAAAAATTCAAAAGCGGCAATAAATTTTCCAAGCCCGGCACCCAATACCCCCCCGTGCCAAACCGCGCCAAAATATAGGCGCACAAATGCAGGCAAATCCGCCCTTGGCGCAATGCTACCAATGCTCTATTGCCCCACACGACCACATACAATCTGCCCTTGGCGCAATGCGCTCTTCCGCGCTACAAAACGCATGCCCCAACATAAAATCCGCCTTTGGCCCAATGCGCGAGTACACTATATAACCCACCCCGCCTATATTCTGCCCTTGGCGCAAAATTCTTTACCGCATTATTCGGCACCGCACCCAAAGTACAACAAGCCTATGCACAGGATTGCCGCGCTAACCAAGCTCTATGTCAATTTGCCGCGTTTTCGGCATTCCCTACCTTTGGAAATAGCGGAGAACTCTCAAAATATTTCTTCAAAGCATTCCCCACAATAGGCCCCGCCGTGCGCCCTCCGGAAGCGTCGCCAATCTCCTCCCCCTCAACAACCACGCTTATTGCAATTTGCGGATTTTCGACAGGCGCGAACGCGACCATCCATGCGAGAGTAAGCTTTTTCCCCCTAACAGGAACCTGCGCAGTGCCGCTTTTCGCCGCGACACTCACGCCCTCAACCGCAGCTCTCTTGGCTGTGCCCCTTTCGACAGCAGCTTTCATTCCATCTATTATCGCCTTGTAATGCTCAGGCTTCAAATTTAACTTCTCCCCGCCGTGGTATGCGAGGTCGCAAACACGCGATGTATCGTGGATTACTGACGGGCGCGTGCGCGTCTGTCCGCGGGCGAACGACGCAACCATGCAAGCCATCTGCAACGGCGTCTGAAGCTGGTACCCCTGCCCTATGGAGGCATTTGCAGTGTCGCCGGCAGTCCACGGGCCATCGTACGAACGGTATTTCTCCTTGTATTCGGGATCTGCCACTACCGTCCGCCTCGAATAGTCCTCCTTCAACTCTATGCCGGTTTTAGAGTCGAGCCCAAAATCCTTTGCAGTCGCGCTCAAAGCCTCTATGCCGCATTCGAGTGCAGTCTCGTAAAAATATACGTTGCAGCTGTGGGCCAAGGCATCGACAAGATCTATATTTCCATGCCCATAGCGGCTGTTGCACGGAAATATCCTCGTGCCGACTCTCAAGCCGCCGTCGCATGTCTTGACGGTTTTTTCGTCTATAACGCCAGTCATTAGCCCCGCGCAGGCCGTGACAATCTTGAAGGTCGATCCCGGCGGATACAATCCCTGGGTTGCCCTGTTGAGCCATGCGCCGCGCTTGGTAATTTCGTTGCTGACTTTATAGGTCATGTACGGGCTGAGCTCGTTAGGGTCGTAAGACGGAAGGCTGACCATGGCGAGAACTTCGCCCGTTTTGACATCGAGCGCGACCGCCGCGCCCTTCCTCGTCCCGAATGAGTCTTCCATAGTCTGCTGCAAGTCTATGTCTATCGACGAAACTACGTCGCGGCCCTTCTTAGGCGTCACGTCGGCAACATTTTCATACTGGTATCCATCGAGGTCGACAACCCATATTTTCGCGCCGCTGTTGCCCTGCAATACTGAATCAAAAGCCTTTTCAAGCCCGGATCTGCCGATTTTCCCGACGAACGAGAATGTCTGCAAGTCGTCCCCAGGAACGCCGTCGGTGTCGATTTCATCAAAATTGCTCCCCACATATCCAAGAAGGTGCGCCGCAGACGGCCCATAGGGATAATACCTGGCAGTGTCCGTATAAATCTGAATCGGCGAATCAACGGGCAAACGTTCGGCGAGTATCGCGTGCTCCCGCCCCTTCAAATCTTTTATTATGGGGAAAGGCAAGAGCCTCTGGTTTTCAAAGTGCCTGTTGTAATCGGCAGTCGTAAGCTTGTAGTCAGAACCCAATATGGAGTTTATCTGGGCGACGTACCCGTTTAAAACATTTGCGCGCGCGCGGCTTGAAATTTCAGAATAATTCGGCGGGCCTTCCTCGCCTGCGGCGGCTCTGCGGGCGAGCTCGATTTTTTTTAGGCGCATATATTCGCGCCGGAACTCGCGCCTTATCTCGTTAAAATACACCACTGCGGAAAACCGTGGTTCGTTTGTTACCAGCAATTTCATATTGCGGTCGTAGATGTCTCCGCGCGCCCCTGGCTCGATAATGCGCCTCATGCTTTGGCGCTCTCCGCGCTGGCTATAATAGTCGTACAAGTATATCTGGCGGTATGCGAGTGTTCCTAATAAAAATAAAAACGCTGCCGCGAATACCGCGTAAAACACAGGTATTCTCGGATTCCAATTCGAATACTGTCCGTTTTTATCCATCGGGACTAATCGTCCTCCTCTATTTTTAGCTCTATTCCTGCAAATTTAAGTATGGAAAGCGGAACCATAACAGAAAAGCGCGCAACTAAAATCAGAACCGACGCCGACAAAAATAAATCGGCAAATACCCTAAACAGATAATCAGCCAAATCCGCGCAGCCATTCGGGAAAAACAGCATGTACGCCAATCCAAGCGCCAAATTCACAAATTGAGCTAGCGTACACAGGGAGAGCGGGTCGAGCGACCTGAATCTAAAACGAGCTATGCGGACAAATACCGCCGCCAAGAGCCAAAGCGCGCATGTTATCCCCGGCCGCACGGGAGTCGTCGCCTCGCACAAAAAAGCAGTCAAGCCGATTACGAGAGCTGCCTGCCACCCCCTAAGCATCAGCGCGGGCCCTATTATAAATACGCTCGGCAAAATCAGCGATGCATACGGGGATATTTCGGAATTGACAGTTGCCAAAATATAAAGGTAGGCGATATTTGTCAGCAAAAACACTGCTACCGGGCTGTATTTAACTCTGCGCATCTTTATTCTGCGCCCTCCGAAACCGGTATTAGAACCGCAACCTCGGCGATAGAGTCAAGGCGTGTTGAGAGCTCTACCCTGCCGGACTTAAAAATTCCGTCAGCCCCTATTGATAGCGAATAAACTTTTCCTATTTCAACCCCGTCGGGGAAAGTTCCCGCGAGCGACGATGTCACGAGCATCGCAGGCTTTTCGCGCGAGGGCTCGATATCCGCCGGGGCGTCCACGACCTCGCCTTCAGCAATATGGAGCGAAGTTCCGCCCCTGCCGTAGTATATGACGGGCCTGTCGTCGCCTGCAAACCGCGCCGCCATTCTGAACCTCCTTGAGCTCGCAAGCTCCACCACGGACGTGTGCAGCCCCACTTCAGCAATTCTACCAACTACGCCGGACGAACAAACCACAGCACAACCGTCTTTAATTCCGTGCAAAGACCCCTTTCTAATTACAAGGCGCTGCCACCAGGCGTTCACGTCGCGCCGCACAACCCTAGCGATTTCATATTTAAACTTCGGGTCCGACGGCATATTCATTATGCGTTCAAGCCTCTCGAGCCGCCTATGCAGCGACTCGTTTTCCATGAGTTTTAGCTCGTACGCCGAATTCAGCCGCGCGAGATCCCTCCCTGCCTCAATCAGCTCGCGCTTGGAGTTTGAATGCAGGCTCCAATACTTTTGAAGGTCGGACAAATGCGACGGTATTGAGTCGAGCGGCGCCCTAAATTCCTCAAATGCCGAAGACGTAAAATTTCTCACGGCGGACGGGGCGAAAAGACAAACAAATATCACCGCGGCAAATACCGCAATATTGCGCAATACTGTATGTTTACCCCACTGCATATCTTAAAAAAATTCGCCTCCATTATCCCATGCGCCGGCGCGCAAATAAGTTCCTTTCCACCGGGCAAGCCACCGCAAAAAACCTTAAAAAATTAAAGGCGCCCGCGCGAGATCCGCCGGGAACACGCGCGCAAACGCCTTACGCAATCGGCGGCGGACTCTGTCGGCTGCCCTTATTACGAGTTATCCTTCGTCCAGAACTCGTAATTTTGAAGCACAGCCGCCGTGCCGTTGACAACCGCCCTGAGAGGGTCGTCGGCGACAAAGCACGGTATGCCGGTCGCCTCGGTGACAAGCAGATTCAAATTGCGAATCAGCGCGCCGCCTCCAGCGAGAACTATGCCGCGGTCGACAAGGTCGGCGCTGAGTTCAGGCGGGCAAAGTTCGAGCGCTTCGTGTATCACATCGGTGATGGCCTTGAAGGAATCGGAGAGCGCCTCGCGGATTTCCTGCGACGTCACAAAGAGCGTCTTGGGAAGCCCTGCGACAGAATCGCGCCCCTTGACCTCCCAGGTAAGCTCGTTGTCGAGCGGGTATGCGGAGCCAATGTTTATCTTAATTTCCTCAGCGGTGCGCTCGCCTATGATGAGATTGTACGCGCGCTTCATGTACTGGGCAATGCAGTTGTCGAACTCGTCGCCGCCTATTCTAACGCTTTTTGAATAAACGACGTTCGAAAGGGAAATTATCGCGACTTCCGTAGTGCCGCCGCCAATGTCGACAATCATGCTAGCGGTAGGCTCCTCGATAGGCAGCCCCACGCCTATCGCCGCCATAAGCGGCTCGTCTTTAAGGCACACAGAGCGCGCGCCGGCGTGTATGGCGGACTCCTGTACGGCGCGCCTCTCCACCTCCGTAATTCCCGAAGGCACTGCAACGACAACTCTCGGCGCTATGAAATTCCACTGCTTTGCCGCTTTTTGGATAAAGTAGCGCAGCATTATTTCGGTAATCTCGAAATCGGCTATTACCCCGACTTTCATAGGGCGTATAGCCGTAATGTTTCCGGGGGTTTTTCCAAGCATCTTTTTCGCCTTTTCACCGACGGCGACGACTTTTTTGGAATTGTTGTAGACGGCCACGACGCTCGGCTCGCTCGTTATCTCATTTGTATCTTTGGCATATACAAGCGTATTTGCCGTTCCGAGGTCGATTCCGATGTCGTTTGAAAAAATTTCCTTAATTCCAGCCATAATTTTGTAATTTAACTATTTTCAATTTATTGAAATTTTCCATAAAGGGTCAACAGCAAATTCACCTATCAAGCATATAAAAATTCCAATATATGCCAGATGTCGACAATTTTTTACGAATATTAATATATGCCGCTAAGAAAAACGCCTATTTTCCAAACATTGTCAAATAGGACAGGCTTGCGCCTGAAAAAGTTGCGAGCAAACAAATTTTTCGCCCCCTTTGGCAGGTTTAATCAAAAATACTGCAACTAACCAAAAATATTCGATAAAAAGCGGCGAAATTAAAAAATTTATAAAAATAACTTTGCTCCGGAATACGACGTCCGCCACAGAAGCCAATCTTAGAATTCAACGCCTAATTGCATCTAAATAATTTATAGAATAAAAAACGTCTTTTTTTATAATATACTATATATTTTTATAAAAATTTATCGTTTACAAAATCTGCGCCCGCCTATATAACAACTATATTTACATCGAATATACACAGCAACAAGAATATGCCAAGAAAAAATCTACTCTACATTTGCGCCGCCGCAGGAGCGTTTATCGCCATAACCTCCTACGCGGCATTTGTCGAAACCTCAGTGAAAAACCGCCCGGTAGTGCAGGTTGAGACAAAGACATTAAAAGACGAAGCCCCAAGTTTTCTCCCCGCCGGGAAAAAATGGAAACTCGTATGGCACGACGAATTCAACGGAAAAGAAATCGACAAGACAAAATGGATGTGCCGCGAATCCTTCTGGGGGCAAGACTTCCCCGCATTTGCACACAACTTTGAGGGGGTCGAAATGACGGGAAAAACCGTAAGATTGCACTTGTTGCGCAAAGGCGACGACTTCTGCTCGCCGCATTTGCAGACAGGCTCTCTCACATACGACATTCCCAAGGACACAAAGGGCTTCTGGCCCTTCGGGAAATACCGCAAGCCGCTATTTATGCACAAATACGGATATTATGAAATCCGCTGCCGGCAGCCGAAAAATGCCGGCTGGCACTCGGCGTTTTGGCTCCAAGCCCCAGGTGTAGGCTCGTCGCCCGATCCGTCCGTATGCGGCGTGGAAACCGACGTCATGGAAAATTACAGGCAATTCACGCACGGGCAGATTGTGGGAGGCAACGGCTGGAACGGCTACGGCAAAGACTCAAAGTGGTTCGGGCACTTTGCGTGGGAGTACGAGGCCGACGCCGACGGCTGGTGCTACTACGGTGTGGATTGGACTCCCGAAGGATATACGTTCTATGCAAACGGTAAAAAAATTGGCGAGCAAAACAGCCCCGTATCGCATGTCGAGCAATTTATACTCGTTTCGACCGAGCCGCGCGGATACCGCAATATACAAGGCAACGACGGCGGGTTGTCGGAGGGCTCAAAAAAGTGGGGCAAGCCCGATCCAGCCCTATTCAAAGCAGTTCTGCCGGACTTCTTTGAAGTGGACTTTGTTCGCGTTTACGACGAAGTCAAAGATTAATGCATTGCCTGTGCGCGGCGGGGCCTTTCCCCCGCCGTTTTTTTATATCATCTTAAAACCGAAAATCTGCGAACAATGTAGCTGGCCTTATTTTTTAGCGCCAAGTTTCGGACATAAATATTATAAATTTCATAACAAATACGGCCTTTTGCCGATATTGTGAAAAATGTTTTTTGGCGATGCGCGCAAGGTTTTTATTTATTGAACACAAGCAAATATATATTAGTCTAAGAAGTATGTATTTTTATTATCGGAAAAAAGCTTTCGCAAGTTTCCTCGCGGCGGCAGTGGTTGCAGTTTCGGCCGCCTTTGCGTCGGCGGCGGACGTGTCCATAAAAAGCGGGTCTTTGTCGGAGGGGAAAATTTTTAGCATAGATTTTAATTTCAAAATTCCGGCAAAGGAGCATATCTACTCAAACCGCCCCTCGGAAAACGGTAGCCCGACAACTATTTCCCTAAAACTTCCCGAAGGGTACAAGCTTGAATCGCTCGAATGGCCAAAGCCTTCCGAATTCGAGTTTTTTGGAATGAAATCCGAAGGGTACTCGGGGGACATTACAGTGCGCGCGCGCATTTCCCCTCCCGCAAAATTTCAGAGCGGCGCAACCGCAAAAGCGTCCGCGACCGTCGATATGCTCGCATGCTCCGACATGTGTGTTCCGATAAAAAAAGAGCTTTCTTTCGAGCTTCCTGCGGCTCTTGTTTCAGGCCAGTCCGTTAAAGATTCAGGCGAAGCCATAGGAAGCGCAAAATCTGGCGGCGAAGAGCCTGGGCCGGCCACAAACGGTAAAATTCAGAGCGCGCATGCTTCATCAATATCGTATGCCGCTTTGTTTACAGCAATATTCGGAGCTTTCTTAGGAGGGATTATATTAAATTTGATGCCATGCGTGTTTCCTGTCATCGGTATAAAAATACTCTCGTTCGCCTCGGCGGACGACAGCCGCTCAAGGATAATGGGGGCGGCGGCGTATTCTTTGGGAATTGTGGCGTCGTTTATCGCCCTTGCAGCGGTGCTCGTCGGGCTGAGGGCTGCTGGAAGCGGGCTCGGCTGGGGCTTCCAACTTCAGAATCCGGCATTTTCGTCATCGATGGCGCTGCTATTCTTTGCTATGGGGCTTAGCTTTGCGGGAATGTTTGAAATAGGCGCGGGCTTTGCGGGCGGAAGGCTCGGTGGCACTGGCAAAAACAAATATATCGCCTCAGCGCTCTCCGGAGTGCTCGCGGTATTGGTCGCGAGCCCCTGCACTGCCCCTTTTATGGGAACTGCGATAGGAGCGGCACTCGCCGCCGACGCTGGTGCAGGTTTCACGTTTTCGGTATTCGCAGCTCTTGGCGTCGGAATGGCGTTCCCGTACATATTGCTTTCGCTCATTCCATCGCTCTCAAAGAGAATGCCCCGCCCAGGCGCGTGGATGGAAACGTTAAAGCAGATTCTATCGATACCAATGTTCGCGTCGGCAATATGGCTCGCATGGGTTTATTGCGAACAAACAGGCGCTGCAGCGCGCATAATGTCGGCGGCGCTTGTATTGGCTGTCGGGTTAAGAATTTTTGGGCTGTACTATATGCCGCACTTCGGGCGCGCGGCAAGGACATCCGCAGCGGTTGCGTGCTTGGCCTCCATCGCCGCGGCGGCATGGATAGCGTGGGACGCTCCGTCGGCGGCCGCATCGGATTCCGCCCAAAATTGGTCGGAACAAAAGCTCTCGGAATTGAGAAAGTCCGGGAAAATAGTGTATGTCGACTTCACCGCATCGTGGTGCTTAACTTGCCAATACAACAAAAAGATATTGGAATCAAGCGCCGTCCAGGAGGCATTTAAAAAACGCGGCGTAAAGTTTCTCATTGGCGATTGGACAAACAAAAATCCAGATATTTCAAAAAAGCTTTCTGAATTCGGGCGCGCCGGCGTTCCGCTAAACCTCGTCTACCCCGCCGACGAAAATTTACCGCCGGAAGTTCTGCCTGCAATATTAACGCCAGATATAGTAATCGAAGCGGTTGACAAAGCGGCGTCGGGGTGTAATACTTCCGGACTTTAAAATACATATGCCAAAATCTTTCATAACACTCCAAACGGCTCGAAAAATCGCCGAACAATTTTCAACGCCCTGCTACGTCTACGACGAGGCATCTCTCGTGGCGCAGGCTAAAAAAGCGCTCGGATTCCCCAACGCCTTCGGGTTGACGGTAAGGTTCGCTATGAAAGCGGCTTCAAACCGCGCAATACTTAGGCTTTTCAATTCGCTCGGGCTGCATATTGACGCCTCGAGCGCATACGAAGTGGAGCGCGCTATGCTCGCCGGAATTCCAGCCGACCATATATCGCTTTCGTCGCAACAGCTGCCCGACAATCTCGTGGAACTAATAAAAGCCGGCATAAAGTACAATGCGTGCTCCCTGCGGCAGCTTGACGAATTCGGGAAAATTAACCCGGGAGCGGAAGTCGGGGTGCGCATAAACCCCGGATTGGGCTCGGGCGGCACAAACCGCACAAACGTTGGTGGGCCTGCGTCGAGCTTCGGAGTCTGGCACGAATACATACCGCAGATAAAACAGATCGCGCACGATAGAAATCTTAAAATTGTAAGAATCCACACACATATCGGCTCGGGCTCCGATCCGCTCGTGTGGAAAAAAGTTGCCGAGATGAGCATAGGTACCGTTGCCCTATTCCCGGATGTTAGAATCCTGAATATGGGCGGCGGATATAAAGTGGCGCGTATGGACTACGAAAAATCCACCGACCTCATGGAGATAGGGGAGCCGGTGGCAGCGCGCGTCGCCGAATTTGCCGATAAAACTGGCAGAAAGCTGCACTTTGAAATAGAGCCCGGAACTTTTCTCATGGCAAATTGCGCTGCAGTGCTTTCGAGGGTTCAAGATTTATGCGACACAGGGGAAGGCGGATATAAATTCATAAAGCTCGACACCGGCATGACCGACATTCTCCGCCCGTCGATATACGGAGCCCAACACCCGATATCAATCTTGCAAGAAACTCCGGACCCCGCCGAGGAGGAGTATATCGTTTCGGGGCATTGTTGCGAAAGCGGGGATATACTGACGCCCGCTCCGGGAGATCCTGAAGGTCTGCTGCCAAGAAAAATGGCAAAGGCAAAAATAGGCGACTTTTGCGTTATAGGCGGCGCCGGCGCATACTGTGCCTCAATGTGCACTCAAAATTACAATTCATATCCTGCGGCTGCGGAAGTGATGCTGATGTCCGACGGTTCAATAAAGCTGATAAGGCGCCGCCAGACGCTCGCCCAGATTCTGGAAAACGAGGTTAGAGATGATTAAGGCCAAAACGTCGCTAAAAGTGCGCTTCGCCGAGACCGACGCGATGGGAGTCGTCTACCACGCCAATTACCTGCCGTGGTGCGAGTGCGCGAGACTTGCGCTAATAGAGAGCATTGGGTTAAACTACGCCGAAATGACAAAAAAGGGCTTTCACCTTCCAGTGGTGGAAGTCCGCGTAAAATACCGCCGTCCCGCAAGATTTGGCGACACGGTCGAAATAGAAAGCACTATAATTGAACGCCCAAGCGTAAAAATTAAAATCGAATACAAAATAAGCGCGGGCGGTGTTCTGCTCGCCGAAGCGCAAACTGTGCATGTATTTGTAAATTCGGAAGGCGCGCCCATAAAGCCTCCGCGCGAATACGCGCAAACGCTTCTAAAAGCTTTTGACGAAAATCCGGGAGAATAATGAAAAAGGCTCTGTGCATAATAATGCTGACTGCCGCATTTGCGGCGTCATTCTTCATGCGCGACTACAATATCGAAAACAGGATATGGCATGCCGATGAATCAGAACAGGCATCGACATTCGCCGACCTGCTTTTAAACGGAGACTACGAATACAATCCCAACGGCCCCCACGGTCCCACCCTATATTATTACGCCTTTGCCTGCCACCAGCTGCCAAACATAAAATACTTCGATATGGCCCAGGAGGCAAACGTGTCTGCCGACACGCCCGTGCAGTCTAAAAACGACGGGCTATCAATTATTCTGTTAAGGAAATTGCTCGCGCCCTGGCTTCTGATTATATTTATATGCTATTTGATAGGCTCGATTTATTCCGGAGCCGCGGCAGCATGGGCGGCGTGCGCGTGCTTTGCGCTGTCTGGGCTATCCTGCATTTACGCCGGATATTTTGTCCACGAAATAATTTTTGCCGCATCCGCCCTAATATTTGCGCAATGCCTATGGGCGCTGCTAAAAAATCCGTCTTTCAAGTGGGCAGTAGCTGTCGGTCTATCCGCAGGGTTCATGCAATCCACGAAAGAAACCTCCATAATAGTATTCTTTTCCGCAGCCATAGCCGCATGCGCAGTATTGCTAATCAATCGGGAAATCAGAAAAAAATTATTTGAAAAGGGTTTTTCAAAAGCACTGTATCTTGGAACGGCGGTTGTTGGCGGATTCGCCGCGATGGTTTGCATTTTCTATTCATCGTTTGGAACGAACCCGGGGGGGATTTTAGACGCGTTTTTATCCTACTCGCATTTTTTTGGGAAATCCGCATCGGAGAGTTTCGCAGAGCCGGCGTGGTATTACGCAGGGCTGCTTGCGATTTTAAAGTCTGAAGGAGTGTGGTTCGGCGAGCTTCCGATAACAATTCTATTTTTTGCCGGCCTCTCGCGCGCTGTTGTCGCAATCCGCGGAGGGGAAAGGCAATACGCGCAAAAGGCGGAGTATATTTTATATTGCGCAATTTGCGCCGCCGTCCAAATTGCCGTGCTGAGCTTTATCACATACAAGACTCCGTGGCTTTTATTGGCGCCGATTGCGCTAATGTGCGTTGTATCGGGATACGGCGCGACAGGCCTGCTACGAAGCAAAAAATTCCTCCCGCTTGTTTTTGGATTTGCGATACTCGCAACACTTGGATACTGGCAATTCCGTCTGTCTGGAAACGCCGCCGTAAAATATCCGCAAGACCCGCGCAACCCCTTGATTTTCTCCCACACTGTAAGCGACTACAAAAACCTTCTGTCGAGAATATCCGACGCCGAGAGAGTATCGGAATACGGCGGCGACATTCCAATCGCATTTGTTATGGGGAGCGAGTCTCCATGGCCCGCCCCGTGGGACCTGCGCAACTACGCGAACGTCGGTTTTTGGAAAAACGACATTCCAAAAAACATTTCAGAATTTGAGGTAATCGTATGCTCGCCGTCAACAGCGGAAGCCGTTGGGAAAGCCATCGGAGATGAAAATTACGTCCCGGAATTTTTCGGGATAAGAAAGAATGTTGTGCTCACGCTTTATATAAAGAAAGAACTATTTGAGAAGTTAATCCGATGAAAATTAAAAAAATTGGTTGCGTTTGCGCGGCGGCAGTGTGCGTCGCGATAATCGGGATAATCGCGGCGGCGTTAAACCCGTCTTTGCAGACGAAAATTGCATCGTCTGTTTTAGAGGGAAAGTTCGCGGGGGCAAAGATTCAAAAACTTGACGCGGGAATCTCTTCTATATCCGTGGACGGCTTGGAGCTTCCACTTCCGGACGGCACAAAAATCGCGCTAAAATCCGCAAAAATAAAATATTCCCTTTCGGGCCTAATTTCAAAGAAGGTCGGCATTGATTCCGCCGCTTTTGCGGGCGTTGAAATAAAAATGCCCGCAAAGAGCGAAAAATCCGGCGGCGTTGCCGAATCCGCGAAGAAGATCACAGCAAGCTCTAGCGACGAAAAATCTCAGACAAAAGCGGCGGTGGAAAGCCCGCAGGAAGAAAACGGCGGCGGGATTATGCAAACACTTTCGCAATGGGAATTTGAGCTCGGAAAATTGGAGGCTGATATAGCGGTTATCGCCCCAGACAATTCGAAGGCGTCGGCAAAAATATTGGCCTCAGGCGTACTAATCGAGAACGGCTTAAAGCCGATGTCGGGCACATTGAATATTGAAATAACCTCCGATTCGGCCGATTTTGGGAAAAATAAAATATCGGCGAAGGCCGCCGTAAAAGGTTTGGAAGAGGGCTCCAAAATAACGCTCGAAGTGCTCGGCGGCCGCGGAACGCGCGTTGTAGCATTCGAAGGAACGTTTTTTGACAATTTTGCAAGGGCCGAAACCACCGCAAGAATAGATTTATCCGACGCAGACATCGCTCCGCTTAAACCGGTGCTCGGCACAATACCGAGCTTTAAATCCTCCGTATTTGCAAAGACAAAATACTCCGATTTCGGCAAATCCGCGCAGACGGAAATTGTGTTGAAAAACGAGCTGTCCTCCCCGTCGGAAATTAACGGCTCGCTAGCATTTCTCGGCCCGTGCGAATTTTCTGGAGAGCTGTCGGCCGCATTAAAAAACGGCGGCGTCGAGATACAGAAATTGAAAGCGTTCCTCTCGGAAAATTCAAAGACGCTGCTTTCTCTATCGCTCCCGGAGCCGGTTAAAATTTCTTTGTCCCCTAAAAACTCAAAAGAAATTCCGGGAGGGAAAATAGAGTGCGTCGCCGCATTCCCCAGCGCAACTGTGTCGCGCGCCGTGAAAAATTTTGCCGACTTTTCGTCGTCAGACATTTGCGGCAAGCTTTTGTTGGAAGTAGCGAACAACAAAATTTACCTGAAAACAGTTTCCCCGATTGCGGCGTCCGGCGTAAACCTTTCAAAAGACGGCGAGGTTTTCCTCAAAGACATAGGCGCAAAACTTTCGCTCTCCGCTGAAAGCGACTTCCTTGCAAATATTAAAGCCGCCGCGGAACTAACTGCTGGCGACACTCTAAAAGAATCAGCCACGATTAAGGCAACTGTCGATATGAATGCCGGAAAAATCGCGGCAGGGTTATCGGCAAAAGGCTCCATTACGCCTTTTGCAACGAGAATATACTCCGTGGCAAACCTCGCAGAATACGGCATTTCGATAGATTTAACCTCCTCGGCAACCATTGATGGAGAAACCGCAACTCTCGAAAAATTCTCATTCCTTGCATTCGATAAAAACGGTAAGCAAACCGCCAAAATTTTATCGGACAGCCCCATATCCATAAACCTCGCGACAAAAGAAATATCCCCAAAATCAAAAAATCTTTTGAGCTTCGAGGTTGCCGAATTCCCGTTCTCGCCGATAAAGCCCTTTGCCGCCGGTGCGGACGCGAAGTGGATTTCAATAAAAGGGACTGTGTCGGAACCGAAAAAATCGCAATTTAGCGTAAATGCCGAAGCCGCGCTGGAGTCCCTATATTTAAATTTGGGAAGCGAAAAATTTTTGGCTGACGTTTCGGTGAAAGCGGGCATTGCAGCCGATATTCCATCCGACTTTACAAAAGTTGAAGCAAAAATTAAGAACTGCACCATATCTTCAGGCGGAATTGAATGCGCAACGGCCGACGCATTTTTTAAAGCAGCGCTTGCGCCACAGTTTGCATTGGGCGGCGCCGAAGCGAATTTTATGGTTTCCCTGCCTGCTCTGCTCTCACAGCCGGGGCTTCTGAAATTCGCAAATGTATCCGCCGGTAATTTGACGCTCAGCGCCGGAGCCGACTCATCGAAAATATCCGCAAAACTGCGCATAGATAATCTAAAAACCCGCTCCGCAGACGGCGTCTTGGACAATGTCCAAGCGGAAATCTCCGCCCCCATTGGCGAAAACTTTAAAATAACAGAAGCCGCCGCCGAATACACGTCAAACAGTGTGCGAGGAAAAACGAGCGCAACCCTTAAAGTCTCCGACTCGGATTTTCTCGACATAAACCTAGACGCAAAAACTTTCGTTGTGGAAGACGCAATGATTCTAGCAAAAGCATTCTCCAATCCGAATGCGGAAGCCTCGCAAATCGCGGCTTCCGGGAGCAACGGGAAGAAAAAAATTGTCCGCCCCCGGGAAGCAAAGGAAATTGGCAGTCAGTCCACAAGAGGAAAGTCCGATATTTTTGCGCCTAAAGACTCAAAGGCTTTTTGGAATGTCGGCAGGAAAATCCGCGCAAACGCAAAAATCGGCGAAGTGCTAATGGACGCGCGAATTTTATTGTCAAACGCCGATATTTCCCTTTCGGCGGACGAATCCTTGCTCTGCTTAAAAATATCGAAAGCCGCCCTATTGGACGCCTCGCTATCTGGCGACGCCGAAATATTTTTTGACGCCTCCGCCGCTGCTCCGTACACGGCGCGCAAAATATCGGCAAAGCTCGAAAACTTCGAGTCGTCAAAAATTTTCGCCGACGAAAAATACCCCTTGCTCAGCGGGCTATTCAATGCTTCAATATCGGCGAGCGGCTCCGGCAACAATGCCTCCCACCTATTCCAGTATCTCACGGGCAGCGCAGAGATAAAAGGTTCAGGCGGGCGGCTTCTGCTCTTGAAGCCAGATACTGTCGCGGGCGCAACCGCCGGTCTCGCCGGAACCGCGCTAAAAATAACGGGCGCGGTACTCGACAAGAAAGAGGGAATTGTTTCGGGCATTGGCGACATCGCGTCGCTATTGTCGAAAATCGAGTATGAATCAGTCGATTTAAAACTCTCGCGCAACTCTCAAACCTACGATTTCAATATCGTTTCTGCCCAAATAAAAACTCCCGACATGCTATTTGACGCATCAAACGGCAAAATCGTCTATAATCCCGACAAGCCTTTTGGAGAATCCGATATCGACATTCCCGTAAACATATTAGTCTTTGACACTCCCACCCAAAAGGTGTTTGCCTCGGCCGGTTTTGCAAAAAATAAGTCCGACAAGGTAAAAGACGCTTATGAAGCGCTATCATTCAAAATATTCGGGACAGTGTCAAAGCCTGAAAACGACTTGATGCAGGCGCTTTTGGGCAAACGCGAAAACAAGTCCGACGATTCCACGCAAGCTATAAAAAACCTCGGCAACTCAATTTTCAATTCCCTATTCAAAAGGGATAAATAATCTCAAAATGAAAAAGACAGTAAGAAGCATATCAAAAATGAAAGGCGGGGAGAAAATTGCCATGATAACCGCCTACGACGCAATATTTGCAAGGCTCGCTGACGAAGCGGGAGCCGATATGATACTCGTCGGAGACTCTCTGGGCAACACCTTCCTCGGATTCGACTCAACCGTTCCGGTTTCCCTTGAGATGATGCTGCACCACACATCGGCGGTCGCGCGCGCAAAAACCGACGCTCTCGTGATTGCCGACATTCCGTTTGGCTGCGCGCATTTTGAATTCGACAGGCTTCTCGAAGACTGCCGCGCGCTGTGCCAAAAGGCGGGCGCCGAGGCGGTAAAAATAGAAGGCGGCGCAAAAATGGCGGACAAAATCGGGCGGCTTTGCGACGCGGGAATTGCTGTCATGGGGCATATAGGCCTCCAACCTCAACAGGTTTTAAAGCTTGGAGGATATAGAAAATTCGGCAAGACGCGCGAGGAGATAGACGAGCTTGTCGCCGACGCAAAAGCACTCGAAAACGCGGGAGTTTTTTCGATAGTCCTCGAAATGTGCGACGAGGCTGCAACGGAAGCCGTCACCGATGCTGTGGGAGTCCCGACAATCGGCATTGGCTCTGGGCCGAAAAGCGACGGACAGGTTCTTGTCTGCACCGATATTTTGGGGCTTTCAAAATACACTCCGCCGTTTGTAAAAAAATACGCCGATATTTCAGGCGATATTTTGAAGGCCTACTCACAGTATGTAGACGAAGTCCGCGGCGGCGAATTTCCAGTTTCGTCGCAGAAAAAATGAGAAACGGCGACAAAATCTACGAAGTCCGCAATTCGCCCATTCACGGAAAGGGCGTGTTCGCCGCGCGCGACATAAAAAAAGGCGAGCGAATAATAGAATACCTTGGAGAGAAAATCTCGAAGGAAGAGTCAAACCGCAGGGGTGTCGAGAGGGAGGAGCTCGCGAAAAAGACTGGCGAAGGCGCCGTGTACATTTTCGAGCTCGACGACCAATGGGACATTGACGGAAACTTTGACTACAACGACGCCCGCTATATAAACCACGCCTGCCGCACAAACAGCGAATCCGTCTGCGAAAACGGCCGCATATTCATCTATGCGACGCGCGATATAAAAAAGGGCGAAGAAATTTTATACAACTACGGCTACGCGTTTGAAAATTTCATAGACCACCCGTGCAAATGCGGATTTCCCGAATGTGTAGGCTATATAGTTGCCGTCGAGGACAGGCTAAAATTAAAAAAGAGACTGCGCGGTAAAAAACCGAAAAATCGAGACTCGACACCTCCCATAAAAACGCGCATATTTAATAATACAAAACTACAATAAACTATGAGAAAACCGCAATTAACAAAACCGCTTGCAATAATCGCGTCCGCCTTGCTTTCGGCGTGCGCCGGAAAAGTTGAATCCCAACCAAAGACCGCTCCGCAACCCGAAACTCCGCCGATAAAATCCGACAAGCTCTGCATATCCGGAATCTATCCACATCTCGCCTGGTGGAACAACGAAGGCGAATGCGGAACCGGAGCTGTCGTGCCGTGGGCGGGAAAACTTTGGGCTGTCACATACGGACCGCATTGCGTATTTGAATCCTCCGACAAACTTTACGAGATATCCCCCAATCTCGACAGAAAAATACGTTCCGAGAGCCTAGGCGGCACACATGCCAACCGAATGATTCACAAAGAATCCAACCAGCTTTTTATCGGCTGTTACGCGATAGACTCAAAGGGCAATGTCCGCGCCATTCCGAGGAGCGCCATGCCGGGCAGGCTGACTGGCAACGCACGCTCAATCACAGAACCGAAAGGCAAAATATATTTTGCCACAATGGAAGAGGGCCTGTATGAAGTCGATGTAAATTCCCTCAATGTCACGGAAATCATACGCGACGGCAACTTAAAAGACCACCCGCAAAAAACTGATAACAACGGGAAAATAGTTCCACAGCCTAAAAAGTCGAAACTGCACGGATACCACGGCAAAGGTTTTTATTCCGGATTCGGGAAGGCGTTTTATTCAAACAACGGCGTTCATCATAAAAATGTCGAAAAAGACCCTACACTAAAATCCGGCGCCCTCGCAGAATGGAAGCCCGGAGATGAGGATTGGACGCCCCTGCGCATTTGCCAATTCACCGAGATAACCGGCCCCGGCGGCATTTACGGCTCGCCGGATCCCTACAAAACCCCCATATGGGCGCTCGGCTGGGATCCGAAATCCGTAATATTAATGCTAAACGATGGCGGAAGATGGTCATCGTACAGGCTCCCCAAGACAAGCCACTCATACGACGGCTCCCACGGCTGGAATACGGAATGGCCTCGGATAAGGGAAATCGGAGAAAAGGATTATCTAATGACTATGCACGGAGCCTTCTGGAAATTCCCGCCGACCTTCTCCAATGCGGATACTTCAGGGATCCGCATGCGCTCCTCTTATTTGAAAGTTATTGGCGACTTCTGCAAATGGCAAGACGCAATAGTCTTTGGCTGCGACGACTCCGCCCAAAAGGAATTTCTAAATAAGCGCGATTTAAAAGGCGAAAATATCTCTCCAATAAATTCAAACTCCAACCTCTGGTTCGTCAAGGAATCGGAAATCGACGCGCTCGGCCCAGATATTGGGAGGGGCAGCGTATTCCTGCGCGAGGACGTCAAGGCCGGAACGCTCTCTGACCCGATGCTTAACGGCGGATTTAAAAACAGGCTATTGGTAATCGACCACAAGTCTCCGATGCCGCTAAAAGTCGAGCTATTGAAGTCGGACGGCAAAGGAGATTTTAGAAAATTTGACACTGTTGAAATCCCCGCTAACGGATCAAAATTTATACTATTGCCTCCTGCCGAATGGGTAAAGGTCCGCCCGCTCTCGGATGCGAAAGAAATGACCGCACACTTCCACCTGACAAACCCCGACGGGCGTTCAGACAAAATATCGAATATTTTTGACGGATTGATGCGCGCCGGCTCTCCCATGAAAGGCTCCGCGGCTCTGATCAGGGCCCTCGACAAAGAAAGCGGAAAGCTTGGAGCCTACGCATGGAATAGCGACGGCACAAAAGTCTCCGAGCTCGGGACGTATTCGCTTAATTGGCAAATGAAGCTCGTTAAAGACGGCGGCATAGACTCTAACCTACTTAAAAAGACGGCATTCGAGCCCAAAGGCATAACTTACGACACAGACTCCGTCCTCGTAATAGAGGGAGGCAAACGGTACAGGCTGCCCCGCAATCCAAAATACGACGGCAAAAGCGTGTTCGGCACTCCCCGCCTCGCCCGCGAAGTTGCGACCGAACGCGACCTGTTAAACTGTGCCGGCACTTTTTATGAACTGCCCGCAGTAAATGCCCAAGGATTTGCGAAAGTCCGGCCGATTGCCACCCACAACTTAAAAATCTTCGACTTCTGCTCATACCGTGGGTTGATGATTTTTAGCGGAGTTTCAGAAGGGGCCGCGGCGCTCAAAAACCCGCATATTATCACCTCGGAGGACGGCAAGCTATCCCTCTGGGCGGGCGTTATAGACGACCTTTGGAAGCTCGGCAAGCCAGTAGGCGTCGGCAGTCCGTGGTACGAAACATCTGTGAAAAAAGACGAGCTTTCAGATCCATACATTTTGACGGGATACGATAAGAAAACGCTAAAAGCCGTCTCGGATTCCGATGTCGAGCTCAGCATACAAGTCGATATAGACGGCACAGGGCTTTGGGTCGACTACGCAAAAGTTTCACTGAAAAAAGGCGAGCCTCTTACTAAGAAATTCGGAGACGACTTGAAAGGTTATTGGATAAGATTCAAGGCCTCCGCCCCAGCAAAAATAACAGCGACTCTAGTATACGAATAAATTGAACCCAACAAACAAAAACGCCGCTTAAATTATTAAGCGGCGTTTTTTTTAGCTTCAACAGGCGCGATTTAATAAAAAATATTCCACGTGAGACGCGCGCATAAACGCTAAAATACGTATTTTAGCGTGGCCGACCAAAACATATGAACCGGGTGCCCCTGCCCGTTAAATTCGGCCGTCCTTAAAGTGTACGACAAATCGAGCTGTACGGACTCATAGCGAGCGGACAATCCGGCTATAAATTCGCCGACAAGCCACTTTGGGGTGACGCTTCTGCTGTGCGCAAACGTATTTCCGTCAAGAGTAATGTCGTAGCCTACAAACCGCGCCGCGCCGCCCGCAAAGCCGTAAAAATGCCAGTCCGGCACTCCGCCCTCCGGCAGCCATGCAACATCGTTGCCCGAGGAATAGTCGATTCTGTTAGGCTCAAAATTATACGGAAGATTCTTGCCAAAGCGTATAAACGCCCTGACCTCGCCCTGCGTCAATACATTACCCAAGTCTGCCGCGGCGGAACCTACTGCGTCGAAATCCAATGGTCCCACACTTTCGCGGACAAGCCTCTGCGAATGCCTGTACGACAACACTATTCCGGGCTCGTTCTTTATCTGCGTATGCCACCCCATCGGCCAGTCGGCGTCGATTACGCTGTGATAGAGCTTTTGGGTATCCTCGGCGAGCGATATTGGGCCGACTACCCCGAGGTTTACCGTAAAAGAATCGAGCGTGTCGCGCGTGGCTACATGGGCGCCGAAGCTCGCATAAAGCCAGCCCGCGTAGGGTCTGTCAGTCTCGGGAGGATTGGGGGTGCTTATGTCGCTAGGCACATACATTGCCTGCCCCACTGACACGCTTTCGTACGTCTGCGCGCCGTCCGGCGCAAAAAGATCAAGCAAAGCAAATTGAAGGCGGCTTGTCCAAAAGTCGCTTCCACTCTGCGTGTAGGAGAGTTTTAGTCCATTGGTATAGTACCTATCGGAAAATCGAAAATCGTTTTCGACAGTAAATGAAAGCGCATGCCAATCAGATGCGCAATCCGCCTTGCGCACGGCTTGCGAGGCGTTTAAAGAATAGGCAAACACAGGCAATACGCACGCCAGAATATTTGACAAAACAAAAGCGGGTCTCATACTCGCAAATATGAGAATCACATCGGGCTTTGCAAGAGGAATATTGCTGGACTCCCCCCGCGGGAAATCCACTCGGCCCGCGACAGACGCCGCAAGACAGGCGATTTTCTCATCACTTGGCGGAATAGTCGAAGGGGCATCGGTCATAGATCTGTTTGCGGGAACGGGTTCTTATGGATTGGAAGCAGCAAGCCGCGGAGCCGCAAGCGTACTTTTTTTTGAAAACGACAGAAACGCTCTCGGCGCGTTGCGCGCAAATTTGGAGCGCGTTAAAAAAGCGGTCAACTCTGCGGGCGGCGGATTTTCCGCAAAAATACTGCCGTGCGACTGCCTCAAAATCTCCTTACAGCCCGAAGAAAAAAACTTTGATATTGTATTTGCCGACCCTCCCTACTCGATGCTCCTAGCCCCCGATACATTGTCCAAAATTTTTGGAATGTTTGAAAGATTAAACGGAAGCAACACGATTTTCGCGCTTGAAGCGCCAGCCGAATTCGACCTGAACACAGCAACTCCCCCGCCCGACTGCGAATTTGAAACGATAAAGCGCCTCGGGAAATCCTCCGCCGGCAAGCCATCTCAAATAATATTTAGAATAAAAAAAATATGAACGAGCTCGACACGATAATAGAAACAGCATACAGAAAAAACGCCACTGACATACACCTCTGCGCTTCTATGCGCCCGAGAATAAGAATTGACAACGCCCTAATCGAAACCTCCGAATGCGGCGCTGTGGATATTGAAACAGCAATAGAGCAAATCTTTGACAACCTAACCCCAGTCGAAAAGAAAATCATGGAGGAAAGATACCGGGCGGGAGAAGACGTCGACTGCGCGTTCTCCTGCATATCTGGCATGAGGCTTAGGGCAAACATATACAGAAGCCAAAACGGCACAGGCGTCGCCCTTCGCATAATTCCCCCGAATAGAATGTCTGCAAGCGAAATAGGCCTTCCGTTTTCCGTGACAAGCGTTTGCAGGCGCAAAAGCGGACTATTCCTTGTCACAGGCGCGAACGGTTCAGGGAAAAGCACAACTATTGCAGCTCTTCTAGATATTATAAACAATACGCGAGACGCCCATATTCTGACTATTGAAGACCCCATAGAGCACATTATCAGAAGCCGCAAATCCCTTGTGACGCAGCGCGAAGTGGGCGTGCATACCCCCGATTTTTATTCGGCGCTGCGCTCGAGCTTGCGCGAAAACCCGGATGTTGTAGTCCTCGGCGAAATGCGCGATATTGAAACGACGAGAACAGCCATAGAATTGGCAGAGACGGGCCACCTTGTAATTGCGTCCCTGCATACACGCACGGCTGTGTCGACAATCGACAGGCTCATTGGACAATTTGAACCTGCCGAACAGGCACAGGTAAGAATGATGATTTCCGAAAACCTAATCGGCGTATTGACCCAGACGTTGCTCGCTAAAAAAAGCGGTGGGCTAATTGCCGCTTTTGAAGTGCTCGTCGCAAATTCGGCAATCAGAAATCTCATACGAGAGCAAAAAGTTCCCCAGATTTACAGCATAATGCAAATGGGCAGACGCGAAGGCATGTGCACTATGGAAGACTCTCTGCTATCGCTTGTTGACAGCGGCACAGTATCGGCGGCGGAGGCCGTCTCAAAGTCCGCATTCAGAAACGATCTGCTCGACAAACTGCGCGCAAGCCCCAACGTGGATAAAGCCGAGCTTGAAGACATATACTAACGCAGCCCAGCTTAAATCATTTGTGCGCGCGGCCCATTAAAACAAAAAAACCCGAACCAAATGGTTCGGGTTTTTGCGCGAAAGTTTCTTCTATTTGCGCCTGCGGAATGCACATGCCATAGCCAAAGCCCCAAATATTAAAGAAAGGGCGGCAGGCTCGGGAACTTGCACGAATGTCACTTGCAGAGTGTTATCGCTCCAAGAGAAGTCCGCGAGAGCATTATTTATTATTGCGCTAAAATAATCGTCCGCGTCGGAAGTTGTAAGCAGGTTGCCATCCGCATCTTCAAATGATTCAGCGGATATCAATTCGTACGTTGCGCCTAAAACACTTTCGGCGTCCAGCCCGGAAAAATCCATTACTATTTTTTCGCCGCCTTCCTTTACGAATTTTCCGTTTACTGTAATTTTATCGGCAGTGCCGCCTTGAATAGATTCAGGTGAAAATACAAATTTTCCACCCGCCCACGAAGCCGAGTTGAACGCAGTACCTCCATTCATCGCGCTAAAACTTCCGCCCTCCATGCGCAAAGATCCGGAACTTATCGGAGAATAAAATACAAGATCGCCTTTTTTTACTGTCACGGAGGATATAATATCAGTATTTGCGCTGGTGATATTCATCGTCTGCTTTCCGTCGCCGTCCATTGTAATAGTAAAAGAGTCGTTATAGCCGCCGGTATTTTCGCGGAATAGATTACCTTCATAGTAAGTGTTTACGCCCGCAGCGTTTGTTAACGTCAAATTCGTCTTTGCGTATATGGGATCTCCCTCCGCAGTGCTTCCGTTTATTATAGCTGTCGCTAGGGTTCCGTATCCGTTTATGCCGCCTATGGAAATATTTTGATCCCCAAGATACCCACCGCCGAGCTTTCCGAGCGTAAAACGGGTACCCGCCTGCCCCGCCGCATAATTTAACTGGACCACATTGTGTATCACAACTCCCTTCTCCTGGTCAGTGGCAAGGCCTAACGAAAGATTTTGAAATACCTTAGAAACAGACGTATCGAGGATTATCGCAGCCTTTAAGCCCGTCTTTGAATCAACAACAGCATTTTCGCCTATCTCTATTGAAGATGCAACTGTCGAGCTCCAATCGCCTCCAATATTTATTATCGGACGGCTTGTATAATCGGTTCCATTTATATTTTTGCTGGCTCCGGTAGCATTAAATATTATCGACCCTTTTATCGTGAGCGGGAAATTTCGCCCTCTTATGCCAACGCATCTCCATGAATCGTTATTATAGAGGTATGTATCTCCGACATAGACGTTGCCGTTTATTATAGAACCTTCTTGTACGGTATTTATAAACAGCCTTGCCCCAATATACAATCCGTCAAAAGAAATGTCATTTACCTCTTTAAAATTTGATATGGTAATCTCTTTTGTAGACGTTAAGTGGTTGGAAAATATAGCATTGTCCGCCGCGCCAGGCGCTCCGTTTGGAGTCCACGCAGACTCGCTGTCCCACGAAACATTTTCAAGCGCATTAAACTGGTAATCAGCTGCTCCGAGAACCATTGGCATAATTGAAAAGCCAATGATAGAACTTTTTATGATCTTGTTTAACATTTTCTTAAAATAATTTTCTATTTTATATCTATATGCACCTAAATGTGTCAACTCTAATCTCAAACGTTTGTTATAGAAAATACCATTCTAAAAACTAAATTTTTCGATAAAAAATACAAAAGCTTCAAATCTATTTAACGCCCTGACAACCCCGCACGGCAAATAATTCAAAAAAAAATATCCCGACGAATAAAGCGCGAAAATTTTTTAGGATTTTTGAAATTATCCAAATTTCCCGGGCAATCTCATAAAGATCAAAGTGGCATATATTCAAAAAAATGCCGTTCGCACAAAAAACTATAAATTCTTTAAAAAGACTTTCGACTTGCGCGCGCTTTCCACATATTTTGCGTATCTTTCTTTGGGAAGCCTCTCAGGCGATACCTCTTCAAACCCGCATACATCAGTAAAAAACGGCGCGCTCTTAGTGCTTAAACAAAACAAACGCTTGAACCCTGCCTTTCGAGCCTCGCGCTCTACAAATTCCGCCATGAGCGACCCTACATTATGCCCCTGGTAAAACGGCTGAACATGCAGACTCGCCAATTCTGCGGCTCCCTCGCCTATATCAAGCAGGCTCACTATCCCGATTATGCTGGAATCGAGCTCGTAAACAAAGTAGCTGCCTATGCGCTCCTTTATTTCCTCGAACGACCTGTAAACGAGATTCTGCGTGCGCGCCGACACCATCGACAAATGGTAGATTGCGCTCGCGTCGTCCGGCGTCGCGCGGCGGATTTTTTGATATTCGTCGGCGTAAATCATAGTTCCGCAGCCTACCTTTTCAAAAAGCTCCGTGAGCAGGCAGGCGAATTCGTCGCCGTCAAGTATATGCGCGCGCCGCGTGTGGGTGCTGTCAAGCGCCTTCAAGGCGTTGCGGCATTTTGAAAGCAGCTCGGGCTTCAAAAGCTCCGGAGAATTTTCAATAAGCCCCCTCAGCTCCTCGACCGGAAAAGCCTTTGGATTGGGATTGTCCACAAGTATGCTAGCCGACGAGGTAAGGTATATCAATTTTGTGGCGCGCAGCCCCTCGGCAACTTCCGAAGCAAGAGCATCGGAATTTATCCTAAATATTCTGCCCCTCCTGTTTACCGCTATCGGCGTCAGAACAGGCACCATTCCAAGCGAAAGCAGATCCGACAGAGCCTTGAAATCTATTTTTTCCGTCTTGCCGGCGTTGAGGAAATTAACCCCGGATATTATGCCGACCTCCGTGGCTCTTACAACATTTGCCAAAACACAGCGCAGATCCCTCGTTGAGAAAGTGTCTGCAATCGCTTGCGCCACAAAGCCGGCTATTTTGCGCGAAAGCGAAAGGGTTGCGTCGTCCACAGGGTTTTCGCCGTGGACGTCGCTTATTTTTATTCCGCGCTCGCGCGCGCCCTCCACAAGCTGCCTGCCTATGCCGTGCACGAGCACCACGTTTATCCCCAGACTCCTCAATACCGCTATGTCGGTCACGACATTTGCAAAGTTCGGACCCGCGATTATCGCGCCGTCAATGGCTATTACAAAAGTCTGGTCGCGGTATATAGGCACATACTCCAAAATTCCGCGCAAGTCGGAGGCCTTTATGCTGACCTTGCGGATATTTGTATTAGTCTTTTCCATTTGCGGAAATTTTGAAGTTATTGCCGTTGGGAGCACTACGCTCTGCTTATATACGTATTGTCTTCAGTGCGGACTTTTACAATGTCTCCCTGCTTTATGAAAAGAGGCACTTGTATCACGACTCCGTTGGCAAGAGTCACAGGCTTGGTCGGCGCCGAAGAAGTGTCGCCCCTGAGTCCTTCAGCGGCTTCGGCTACTTTTATTTCCATATTGTTCGGCAGTTCTATCGACACTGGATTGCCGTCGACAAAAAGAATATTGTACTGCACTCCCTCAACGAGCCATTTTACATCGTCACCGATAGTCTCCTTCATTAGGACGATATCATCGTATGTTTCAGGGTCTATAAAATGGAAATGGTCGCCGTCGACGTACGAAAATTCAAAAGGCTTGTTTGTCGTATGGCAGAACTCCACGGAATCGGTCGAGCGGAATTTGACCGCCGTCGACGAATTGTTCGACAGGTTTCTCAGAACGGTTTGCACAAACCCTGCCTGCCTGCCCTGCGTACGGTGCAGCATGCTCATTACGGCGTGCGGAACACCGTTATACATTATAACTCTTCCTTTTCTTATGTCGGTTGGTGATGCCATATATTTTGTCTTTTATAATTTCGGGTCCCCAAGTGCTTGCGGGGACAATGCGATATGGTTTTTTAGGTTAAATGTTTGAAAAGGCGGCGGTCAACAATTTTCTCAAACTCCGCCGCAGCCGGGCACTATACCCACTCCGAATCTCTCCAAAGGAGGGCGTTTGCTATGGAACGCGCAAAGAACGGCCCGCGGTAAATCATTCCGGAATATATTTGAACAAGGCTCGCGCCGGCATTCATCATTTCGCCCGCGCGCGCGGTGTCGGTTATTCCGCCCACCCCTATTATGGGAAGCTTGCCGTCGGTTGCTTTTGATATGTATTTAACTATCTCTATAGATTTTTCAAACAACGGCTTTCCGCTCAATCCGCCGGTCTTCTCATATTCGGGGTGGTTGGCAGGCCTCGAAACTGTCGTGTTTGTGGCGCATATACCGTCGAGCTTCAGCTCCTCGAGTATCGAAAGTATCGCGTCAATCTCCTCAAACGAAAGATCTGGGGCAATTTTTAGCACTATCGGTATCCGCGGAACACCGAGCTTTTTCGAACGGTCGTCATTTGCCTTTGAGACTGTGGAAAGCAGATTTGGCAAATAGTCCTTGCCTTGCAGCCTTCTGAGCTCCGGCGTATTCGGGCTGCTGACGTTTATTACAAAGAAGTCGGCAAAGTCGGCAAGCGCGTTGAAGCTGAAAAGATAGTCGGAAGCGGCGTCTTCAAGCGGCGTTATTTTGGATTTGCCTATATTTATACCGAGGGGGCATTTTCTGGTAAGCTCCCTGTTGCCGCCGAGCACTTTCGCGAGCCTTGCTGCAATCTGTTCTGCACCGTCATTCGGAAATCCGCAGCCGTTTACAACCGCCTCGCTCGAGGGATAGCGGAAAATTCTCGGACGCGGATTACCAGTCTGTTTGAGCATTGAAATCGTGCCTATCTCGACGTGCCCGAAACCGAGCGCGGCAGCTCCGCGCCAAGCGTATGCGTCTTTGTCGAAACCGGCCGCAAGCCCTACCCTATTCGGGAATTTTAACCCGAACAATTTTATTGGCTTCGGCGTTTTTATCAGGCTGAAATATTCCATCGCAGCCCTCAGCGGCGGAACTGCTCCCACTATCGACATCGCCTTCAGCGCGAGTTCGTGCATCGTCTCCGGATCTTGCGTAAACAAAATGGGGCGCAATATGTTTTCGTACAACGTATCCATATATAAAAAAAACTTGCCTGCTTTATACCCCTTACTGTCCCCGCGGGCAAGACAAAATCGCTCTCCTAAAAAAGGCGATAAAACTTGACTCTATCCCCCTGCGGATTCATTTGTAATAGAGCGACCGCAAAGATAGAGGCGCTATTTCCAAGCAATCCGCACCAACGCCCGACATTGAAATTATTCTCCACAAAAAATAATGATTCCGGAAATTGGACGTCAATTAGCATTTTCGCCCTGCCGTCGCAATTCAAGGGATACAACGCGGGCAAGCTTTCCGCGGACATAAAGGCCGGATTCAATGTAGCGGTGCTCTCGTTCCCGATAAATATGGCGTACGCGCTCGTCGCGGGGCTTCCGATATACTACGGAATTTTTGGGGGAATAATTTCGGCGGTCGCCGCCCTTTTATTCTGCCGCTCCATATACGTCACGCTCGGCCCGAGTAACGCGTCGGCTGTAATGCTGCTAAGCTCCTTCGCAGCGGCGGGCTTTGAAAGCGAAGTTGGGCGAATGGCCGCACTGCCCGCAATCATAATGTTCGTCGGCATTTTCCTAATGCTTGCGAGCGTTTTTAAGATGACGTTCATGATTGCGTACATCTCGCGGACGGTTATCATAGCGTACGTCACTGTCGGGGCACTGCTGATTGTGGCAAACCAAACAAAAAACATTCTCGGATTTTCATTCCCAGAGGGGACATTTATAACGACTCTCGTCGACATGGTTGCAGCAACCATAAAATGCCTCAAAAATACGGATCCGTGGTCGGTCGCGATGGCAGGCGCAACCCTGCTTATTTTCGCGCCGCTAAAGCACTGGGCAAAGCGCCTGCCGGCAGAGGGCATAACGCTGCTCGTATGCGCCGGGATTTGCTATATCTTGACGGAGCACGCCGGCGCAAAAATCGACAGGCTCACGGCGGTCACCGCACAGGAATGGAAATTTACACTCCCGAATTTCGACATAATCGGCGTCCGCGAAGCCGCCCTATCGGCGCTCGCGATTGCATTGCTTGCGACAATTGAGGCGGTGTCTATCGGAAAGAGCCTCGCATCGTCGAAAGCCGACAGGTTTCCGGTAAACCAGGAGATATTCGCACTTGGGGCGGCGAATGTCGCGTGCGCGTTCGGCTCGGCAACGGCGGCGTCGGGGTCGCTGACGCGCTCGACTATCTCGGTGCTAAGCGGCGCAAAGACTACCCTTTTCAACTTTTTCTCGATAATAATAACGCTTGCAATACTGCTTATATTCGGCTCCGCGATAGAATATGTGCCAAAGGCGACGCTCGCGCTGATTGTCGTTTACACAAGCCTCACGCTGATAAAGCCGCACAACATAAAGCTTGCGCTCGCAAGCACGAAAAGCGACGCGCTCGTGTTTGCGGTGACATTTCTCGTCGGGACCTTCAGCACGCTTGACGACGCGATTTACTCCGGCATAGGAATTTCGCTGCTGCTATTTCTAAAAAAAGCGAGCGCGCCGGAAGTCGTGGAATACTCAATACGCGACGACGGAGAACTCCAAAAAGTCGGAGGTGGCGAATCGCACCCCGCGCCCGAGCTCTCGATTGTGCACGTGGAAGGCAATATGTTTTTTGGAGCGTCCGACGTTCTGCAAAACCAGCTCCGGAGAATATCGGCCGAGCCACACCTCAAAGTGCTCATTTTAAAGCTTAGAAACGCAATAAACTTTGACGCCACAAGCGCGATGGACTTGGAGGAGCTCGCGCGGAGAATGAAGTCGGGACACCGCACGCTAATGCTGTGCGAAGTGCGCCCGGACGTAATGAGGGTGCTGAAAGGCTCGGGCGTATACCGCGTAATAGGGGGCGAAAATATATTTGAGAACGACGACGACAACCCGACGCTCTCCGCAGCACTTGCAATAAAGCGCGCCCGCACGATGTTTGAAAAGGCGCCAATTGTCGACATATACGCGACGCGACGCAAAGACCAGGAATAAAATGAGCTTAAAGATAATTGCAGTAGGAAAAATAAAGCGCGCCGAGCTGCGGGCTCTGTGCGACGAATATTTAAAAAGGCTCTCGCGCTACGGCGGCGCGGAGATAATCGAGATAAAAGACTCCGACGCGGAAACTGAGGCCGGCAACATGCTCGGCAAGCTCGCTAATTTTAAGGGGCGAATATACGCGCTCGCAGAAGAGGGGAAGACGGCTACCTCGCGCGAATTTTCAAAAATGATTGAATCCGACCTGCTGCGCGGCGGAAGCGCATTCGTAATCGGCGGACCCTACGGCCTGTCCGATAAGATAAAGGAGAAAGCCGACGTTTTACTGTCGCTGTCGCCAATGACATTCACGCACGAATTTGCGCGGGCAATACTGCTCGAGCAGATTTACAGGGCAAAAACAATATCGGCAAACACGGGCTACCACCATTGAGCCGAAATCTTTAAGGCAAATAAAAACAGTCTGCAATAATCCACGGGAATTTTATGAAAAACAATGCAATTAAAATTATTTTAACGGCGCTTGCGGGTTGCGCATGCGCGCTTTTAAACGCGGAAGAATCGCGCACCCTGCGCGCGTTCCCGATATCGTTTCCGGCGGAGGGATCCGCCCCGATAAAGACCGGGGCAGCCGTAATAGCGGAGGCGCCGGAAGACGCCGAAGGGCTTGTTGAAGCGGCAAAATCCGCAATTTCCGGCAAAACTGCCGTGGACAAAAACCAGATGCGCCGCGCCGCGGCATTCAAAAAAATGGTGATGCCCGACGCCTCGAAAATTTTAGCGACCGCCAAGCTCGGGAAATACTACGCAGTCTTCCCAGCAGCCGGCAGGCAGCTTCCCAAAGGCAGGCCAAACATCAACTTTATGGTCTTTGAAAAATTCGCGGGCGGCTACAAATGGCTGCCGTCCTTCAACGACCCCCTTTTGCAGATTATGGCAGACGCAGCCGCAAATTCATCGAAAATCGGCCGCGAAAGCATCAAAACATTTTCCGAAGCCGACGCAAAAATCTTGGACGAACTCTTGAAAAAATCCCTTCCGTTTTTGAATTTTGCTAACGGGGCGTTTGTCTCATTGGAGGCAACCCCCGACGTGGATTCGCTTGAAGTCTCCAAATTTTACCGCAACGCCCAAGATATATTTTACTCGTGGAAGATTGATGAGTACGGGGCGTTTTTAACACCGCGAACAAAAGCCGCCTTTGACGCCCAGTACGGATCTATGAGCGAGCAGGACCGCAAAAAAGCGCTCGGCGAATATTTTTCGTGGGGCAAGAAATATTTGAAAGCCCTGGACGCCTCTCCGATACATGTAATGATATTCAACAGAACAAAGCCCGGCAACACACCGCGCCCCGACTTTGCCTATATACTAAAAGACGGCCCCGAATTTAAAATCGCCGTGCTCACCGACAGCAAAACGCCACTCGAAGCTTTTATGGGCAAATACATTCTCGTCGACACCCCCTACATTGAAAACATATCAAAAAAGTTTGCCCCCTATCAAAAATAATGCGGCACTCACACCGCTAAAAAACCGCATCTGCGCCGCTAAAAAATTGTACGCTGCGCAGACGGCAGGTTTTGAGTAAGTCTGCCCAGATTCAAGACTCCGGCAAAATCTTTTAACACTCCTTGCGGCGTTCCCGCCGCGTCGCCATAGGCAAAAAGCGCATCAAAACTTAACGCAAAAAATCTCTACGCATTTTAAAGCGGTAAAATTTTTCATAGTAAAAACCTTCGCAAGAAGAATCGGACTCAATGCCGAACGGTACTGCGCCAGATTTCTCGACTCTGGCTCAGGCGGCTAAGGCCTCCGCAATAAAAAAGCCACGCTAATAGAGAAGTTTAAGGCTTTCCATAAGTTCAGACTTCGATTCCGCAAGCGGGTGCGCCGATATGTGGAAAGTGTCGCGCGCCCAGCCCGCCTCTGTGTTTATCCGCGCGAAAACTATGTCGTACCCGCAATCCCTTACCGTTTTGGCTATTTTGTAAAGCAGCCCCACCCTGTCGCGCCCGCGAACCTCCAATACGGTTTTTCCGCTCTCGCGGCGCATAAAGACGTCCGAAAGCACGGACTCGTTCTTTCTTCGCCGAGAGCCGTAAAACATCGACTCCACTTCGCCGTCGAGCGAATGTATATCCGCCAAAGCCGCCGCCACCTTGCGCGAGAACATCTCCCTAATTCGCATATTATTCGACACTCCCCCAGATACGCCGGTCAGATAAAAAGTGTCTATTGTTATTCCGTCCGTGCGCGTCAAAACCTTCGAGCCTAAAATGTCGAACCCCGACACGCTCAGCACGCCCGCCAAAACCGAAAAAAGCCCTGCCCTGTCATTTGACACCGCACAAACCCGCGTAATTGTCCTGTTTGGGTCGTCTATCCATTCGAGCACGGGCAAATCGGGATTTTTTCTCTTTTTGAGAGCCTCAATCAGCTTTATGTGCATCAAAACGTCGCTTTGGTTATGGAAGGAAAAATAACTTGCCGGCATGCACAGCATGTGCTCTTCAAGCAACTCCCGCCGCCCCGCAAATTCTGGCGAAGAGCTCAATTCGGCAAGCGCCCTGAGACGCTTCTTGGCAAAAGAGTTTTCCGCCCCCTTGCCCTTTCGGATATACGACAAAGTCTCGCGGTACAGTGTCTCGTGAAGCCCCTGCTTGTAGGAGTTCCAAAATCCCTCAGCCGTCCCGCGCGAGTCGCAAAATGTGGTAATATACAAAAGCTTCAAAGTCTCCTCGTCGCCGGCTATCGACGCAAACTTCGCTATCTCTGACTCGTCCTCTATGTCGTGCGATTGCCAGAATCTCGCCATTTCCAAATGGTTCTTTACGATTAAAACGACAGTCTCGATGTCTTCGTCCGGAACTCCGAGCCTGCGCAATACCCTGCCGGCTATCTCCGCGCCGACCTCCGCATGCCCGCGGATTCCGTCGCCCTTGCCTATGTCGTGAAAGAATAATATCAAGTACGCGAGCATAGGGTTCCGCATTCCCGTTATAACCTTGTGGTAGTGCCAATATATGCCGTCCGATTTCCGCGCGCAAAAGATTTTGTCGAGGTGCGATATGCAGTTTAAAGTGTGCATATCGGCAGTGTAGCGGTGGTAGAACTCGCGCTGCACCATGCAAGTAATTTCCATGAATTCGGGGATAAATCGCCCAAGAACGCCCCAATAATGCATGACTTCTAGCGCTGGAAAGACATTGCCCCTGCATTGGAGTATCGACAAAAAGCACCTGTTGTTGTCGGCATCTGCGCGGAAGGCGTCGTCTATAAGCTCCCGGGCGTCTTTGAGCTCCACTTCAAGAGTGTCGCTCGGCGCGCAGCCGTACGCCTGGCAATATTGGAACAATCTAAGTATCCGCGCAGGCTTGCGCTTGAATACGCCCTTGCGCACGGCGCTTATTTCACCGCGGTACGCGCAAAAGCCGTCCACTCTGTATTTTCGATTGCGCGGCACGCGCGCCCCAAGCTGCCTCATTGTGGCAAGAACGTCTTTTGGCAGCTGTATGCCCATTCGCTTGCGGGCGGTCTTGGCGAGGGTATCGATTACGCGGAAAGATTTGTAAACAGAGCGCATGAAAGCCTCCACTCTTTCCTCCTCGCTTCGGCCAATAAATCCGAGGCGTTCGGCTACGACAGGCTGCTTTTCAAAGTCGAGAACGTCAGTCGGGCGGTTCGTCTGAAAATGCAAGTCGTTTCTCACTCTGAGTAGGAAGTCGAAAGCCCTTCTAAGCGCCTTGTATTCCGTGACAGACAGCATTCCCCTGCGCATGAGCTCCTCAATTTTCGGAACACCGAAGCTCAATAAAGTCTTCCAGCGCATTGTTTGGAAGTCTCTCAAACCTCCGATGCCGTTTTTTACGTTCGGCTCCTGAATGTAGGGCGTCCAGTTAAATGCGGCGTGGCGGTCGCGCTTTAAGCGCATAAGGCTGTCAAAATGGCTCTTTTTTGTGGATTGGCAGAGCACTTCAAAAGCGCGCCTGAAGCGGGAGTAAAGGGAGACTCCCCCGCACAACAGCCGCGAGTCCAAGAGAGAATTTTTTAAAAGTATGTCAGAAGACGCCTGCGATATTATTTCGGCTTCCGTAGCGCTAGTGTGGCCGAGCTTCAAGCCGGTATCCCAGAGCGGATACATTATGTCGTCGACAAGCAGCTCTTTTATTTTGTCGCCGACGCCGTCTTCATATAGAAACAGAATGTCAACGTCGCTATTTGGGCAAAGTTCGCGCCGGCCGTAGCCGCCGAGGGCAACAACGCAAACTTTCTCGCCGATTCTGCCGTCTTTTTGAAGTCTCCTGTCGAGAAATTTTTTCCAGAGAAATTTTATGACTTCGTCCACAGCCGCGGTTGTTGCCGCGCAGACAGCCCTGCCCGACACTCCTTGCAAATGCGCCTTCATCACTGCCGCGCGCGAATTTTTTAAGCACGCTGCGGCAGCCGCAGCCGCGTCTTCGCGCCCAGCGAGAAAATTTACGCACATGCACGCCACTTCTTCGGGCAACTTAAAGCCACTCATATTAATAAAATTATATCGGCAAATCTTGTTGAAATTCGCGGAATATTCTGTCAAATTAAAAATAATTTGAAAGAAATATCCGTCTAAAAAATAAAATTTCCCAAACGCACGAAAATGGAAGAAGAAATTATAAAAACAGATAAAACCCCGGCACTTTTGCCAGCTTTGGGCATATTGGGCCTTGGCATAGGCACGGTAGCTCTCGTACTTGGAATATTCGCCATGAAAAAGTCTGGCGACATATCGGAGTCAATGTCAGACAAAATAGAAAAAGCGGCGGCCCTGTCCCTTGAAATAAAGAAACTCAGCGACAGAACCGACGCCCTCGCGTTGCAAATCGAGGACATGAAATCCGGCGACGGCAACCGCGTGGGAAATCTTGCGAGGCAGACAAACGAAGCTGTCATAAAGCTAAACTCCATGATTGTAAAAAATAGGGACGCAATTAAAGACTTAAATAAAGCCGTGGAAAAATTGGCAAGCCGCCCCGCGCCGTCCCGTACAAGCTCGCAATCTGCCCAGACTTCGCAAGGCGTGCAATCCGCTCAAACCGGCGACCAGCAGACTCAGGCTTCAACGGGCGACGAAAAAATCCACATCATTCAAAGCGGCGATACCTTTGCGAAGATTGCCATTAAATACAAAACGACAGTCGACGCCCTCATTCGCGCCAATCCCGATTTGCGCCCCACCCAACTAATGATAGGTCAGAAAGTCGTAATTCCCCAATAGCGGCATGCCCTCCGCGGGTTAGGCGCACACAGGTCTCTGATATTTGCAGAGGCAAGCCTGTACGGGGGTTAGGCGCACACAGGTCTCTGATATTTGCAGTGGCATGCCTGTACGGGGGCTAGGCGCATATAGGTCTCTGATATTTGCAGAGGCAAACCTGTACGGGATTGAGCGCTTATATCCACCTCTGCTGCTATACAGGGGCAAGCTTCCATGGGCTGAGTGCAAGCAGCACTTTGCCTTTTCCGCACATCTCTGCAATGCAAAATTAATCCTCCAGTACGGAGTGGCATAATTTAAAAAACTGCACAGCTACGAAATGTAGCTGTGCTTTTTTATTCTGTATGGAGTTTAATGCAACTCTCGAAATCTCCAACAATTTGCAAAGATAAACCCGCATGGATTGGCGAACACAAAAGCTCCTAGTTTCAAAGATAATTAACCCACGCTTATTGCATGCAGTTTCTACTATCCCGCCTATTTTCCGCTTTCAAATGTAATTGATCCGCACAGTGCGGGCGCAATTTCAAAAAGATCCGCACAAATACAAAAAAATAAAGGCGGTTTGCACAAAATAGGACAAGTTAAAAGTCCCGCAATCTTCTGGATAAAAAGTAGATTAGAAGCCATGTGTAGTTGCGATTTATATTTACCCCGCCTACTGTATGCAGAGATGCGGGCGGTCGATTCGTAATTTATGCGTTTTCATTAAATATGTGCCATTTGTATGCATGCAAAAGCAATCGCATACTATGAAATATTTATATAAATATTCTGACTGCATTTTTATTGCGGCTCTAATTGGAGGCCTTTTTTTGCCGCAAAGACTCTTAGTAATAAAGCTGCAAAGCTTCCGCTTGAACTCCGCAGCATAAAATAAAAATTTTATGTTTCCCTAGGTATTTTGCTAAAAACCTTCCTTTTCAAATTTTGCGAAACATAATAAAAATTTTTATAAAAAAAGCAGCAAACCATATTGACTGCAAAAAATAAATTGAGTGCCAATTTGCCCGCTAAATAATTCGAATTTGACGCAGAAAAATCGCATATCAGAATATTAAAACCGCAAAAATAAGCCAGATCTCTCCATATTATAATGGAGGCAATTTTATTACCTTTTACCAAAATTATTAAAAAAAAGCGAAGCGCACCCACTCGTGCGCTTCGCATAGTTTTTTTGGTCTTTATCCGCAATAAATTGGCTATTCCCAAGAGCGTTCCGGGAGAGGCTCGTCCTTCTCCACGCGGTCGCGGTTGCCCTTGTTCCACCAGTAGAATACAGGGCTTGCGATAAACACCGAAGAGAAAGTTCCCGCAACTATGCCAAGCATAAACACAAGCGAGAAGTCCACGATAATTCCGGTTCCGAAAAGGAATAGCGCGGCAGCTGCAAAGAATGTGCTCAAGCTTGTGAGTATAGTTCTCGACATCGTCTTGTTGATTGAATAGTTGATGATGTCTTTGAGCGTCATTGTGGGCTTTAACTTCAACTCTTCGCGAATGCGGTCGAATACCACTATCTTATCGTTGATCGAGTATCCCATGACCATAAGTATGGCGGCAACCATCGGCGCCGAGAACTGCCCGGATCCAATTCCGAAAAGCCCGAATATTGCATAGAGGCCTATCGTAATTACAACGTCGTGGAAAGTCGCGATAATCGCTCCTATACCGTAGCTCAACTCAAATCTGAACGCGACGTACGCAAGTATCAATAGCAGCGAGAGGGCAACGGCGATAAACGCATCGCGGGTGATGTCGCCGCTAACCGACGCGCCGATGCTCTGCTGGCTAACCAATTTCAGCCCCGCATCTGGGAATTTTTGCGCGAGCAAATCGAAAACCTTCTGCCCCTTTTCGCTTTCGACTTGCAATACGAGATTTTCCGAACGCGTCGCCAAATCTGTCTGGTAGGAAGCTTGAATTTCCCCTATTCCCTCGTCGGAGGTGGAGGTGCTGAGTGCAGTTATGCTTTCTATTGGTATCTTTTTGTCGGGATTAAACGACACGGCAACAATGTCGCCGCCTGTAAAGTCGATACTGAGAGTTTTGTCCCCGCGGCTTATGAGAACCGCCACCCCTATTATGACGACCGTCCACGATATTATAAAGGACGCCTTTGCATATTTTAGGAAGGGGAAATTGGCGTCGCCGGATATCAGACCCTTTGAAAGCGCCTTTTTGATGATATTGTTTTTTATGGACAACTCAAGCAGCGCGCGGCTTAGAATCAGGCAGCAGAAGAGTGTCGTAAAAATACCTATCGCAAGTGTAAGGCCGAATCCCTTTACAGGGCCTGTGCCGAACGCCCAGAGGGTTCCCGCTGAAATCAAAGTCGTGAGGTTGGCGTCGACAATAGTCGAAAAGGCTTTGTCATAGCCGGCTGTCAGTGACGCCCACAGATTTTTGCCGTGCAATGTTTCTTCACGCATGCGCTCGAACACAAGTATGTTCGAGTCAACCGCCATGCCTATCGTTAGCACGAGCGCCGCAATACCAGGAAGCGTCATTGTCGCCTTAAAGCTCGCAAGCACACCGACTATAATAACAAGGTTCACTATTACGGAGAAAACCGCAATCAACCCCATTCCGCGATAGAAGAAAAGCATAAACAAAATAGTCGCCGCAAAGCCGATTCCGGCCGCAACCATCGAACTTTCCCTCGCCGTATCTGCAAGCGACGGCCCGACTTCGTTTAGAGAAGTGCGCTTCAACCCGACTGCAAGAGGATTGTTGAGGGCATTTGCAAGCTCGATAGCTTCGCGGCGCGTAAAATTGCCGGTAATCGAGCCCCTGTCCTTAATGACACTTACAATATTCGGCGCGCTCATGAGGCGGCCGTCGAGCACTATCGCCAAAGGCTGCTTTGTCCCAGTACGGTTGTCTTCCTCCAAAATAGAGCGCGTAATGCGTTCAAATACTTTTGCGCCATCGGAGGTGAACTCCATTCCAACGGAGAATTTATTTGCGTCCTCCATAGTGGGATAGGCGCGGCTTATTATGTCGCCGTTTGCCTCAGGTATGCGCTTGACGTACATGGGTTCCTCGACGAGCCTGCCATTGCGCTCTGTCTCCATAATCATCACTTCGTAGCCGAACGGAATTTCCGAAATTGGCGGCTTAGCGGAGGACGGGCGCGCAGTGCGGTGCACGAGGCGGAATTCGAGCTTCGCAGGCCTCGAGAGCTCCTCAATCGCCTCGGGGTTGTCTTTCAACGAGACGCCGGGCATCTGGACCTCGACTGCCTTTGAACCCATTATGCGGATTGTTGGCTCCGTGACGCCCAAGCCGTTCACGCGGTTGTTCATGACCGACAGAACATCTTTGAGCTGCCCTTCGCGCGAATACTGGTCTTTATCCAAATTGGTGTCGTCGATTTCAAGCGTAAACGACACACCGCCCTGCAAGTCGAGCCCCTTTTTGAGCATTCCCTTGCTCTGGCGGTAAAGCTCTTTTAATAGAATGTCGTTGCGCTTTTTTAGATTGAGAATGTCGGATACGTTGACGTCCGGAAAATATTTGTAAAGGTCGATATTTTCGGCGTCGGCGTAGTCGCGGAGCGCAATATAAAGAGTCGGAGACTTCGATTTGTCGTTTTTGGCGGCAAGTTTATCCACGCGGGCTTCGGCGGCTTTAAGAATTTTTGCAAACTCCTCTTGGTTCGCCGTCGCGCGGGTTTGTATATATGTTTCAAACGGCGTATCCGAGAACGGTATCATAGCCGACACCGCCCAAATTACGACGAGGGCCGTTATTATCAGTTTCCACAAGATGCTACGGTTGATTGCGGACATATTTTTCCTTACTATTATATAAATAAAGGCGCGTCGCTCGATTCGCGGCGCGCATTAAATCAATTATTTCTTTTGGGAATTGTCGGAATCCCCAGATACTTTTTCAGATATTGCAGACTTTATGAATTCTATCTTAACACCGTCCGCAAACTTCACTACAAAAGTCTTATCCTTAACGTTTGCTATGGTACCGCAAGCTCCGCCAATAGTCATAACCTCGTCGCCCGTTTTCAGCTCGGAAATCATTTTTGCATGCGCCTTTTGTTTTTTGCGCTGCGGGGCAATCATGAGAAAATACATTGCCGCAAACATTAGCACTATAAATAGGAGCATTGATGTTCCGCCCCCCTGCGGAGCTTCCGCGGGAGCGGCAGCAGCTTGTGCGAAAATAGTCGATATGTAATCCATAAGCATAATAATTATTAAAACTTGAATTAAACCCGCCTCCGATTTCTTATGCAAGAAAAAAAATTCCCAACATTCATATAAACAACAGCAAAACGGGTTGCTTCTCCGAAAAATTCTTAAACGACAAAAATGCGCGATTTTTATATTATTAGAGTAAAATACGGCGAATCCAACTAGCCTTGAAATTTTGTCCGCCCCATATATTATAGTGCAAACGATTGAATCCATCTAAAATTTACCGGAAAGGAGGGCGATATTAATAAAAAACCGGAAAGATCCTCAAACGAAACACCAGCAGCCACTGAACGCAACCTTAATCCATACTCCATCTCCCCCCAAAAAAACAAAACCGCCATAAAATATGGCGGTTCTCAAATAAGAAGCGATGAATATGACCTATTTTATAGTTTTTTTAGGTTCCGCTACGTTCGCAAACTCGCGGGCGAGGTTTTGGAGCGTATTCGCGATAAAATTCGAGCGGTTGCGATTATCGCTTTCAGCCATTTTATCAATTTGTTCGACTAATGTCTGGGGCAAACTTATTGATATTTGCGTCATTCCGATCGTTTTCCCGGATCCTTTTTTACGTGCCATACTATTGTTTCCTTTTTTATTGGTTAGATAATTGACTCCTCCTACCGGTCGGACAATATAAAACAAGATAGAAATAAACTTTCAAACCTCACATTATCCGCCAATAGAAAATTTTTAAAAATTATTAAGAGATTGCTATCATAAAATTTATAGTCAAGTAATTTTTTGTGAAAATGTGGAGTTTTTTTAGAAATATAACAATATTGCAAAAAAGAATTACAATATATTAAAGCTACCACATTCATATTATTTTTAATACTTTCTCAAAGAAAATCGGAATTTTTAAAAAAACTTAAACTAATAATTTACTATTTTTACTATATTCAAAAATACCAATCAACATGGATATATTAGATATATAAATCGGTAAAAAATTTCCATAATGAAAAATAAACGGTTGACTTTCACAAAAAAAAGTCAGTTAATAGGGTAAAGGGGGAGAGTAATTTAAATGCAAGCTTGGTCTTGGAATATTTTATTTTTGCGAAAATGTGCTTACGCCACAATTTTCGCAGCATTTTTTGTATTCGCAGCCTTTTCCACCGCAAACGCCGCAACTGCGGCAAAAGCCCCCGTAAAAGGCGCTGCCTCTGCTGCAACAAAAGCCGCATCGGCAACTAAAAAGACTCCGCCTGCAACAGAATTAAAAATCCCTGAACCCCCTGCATCTGTCGGAGAAGCAAAAATCGTCGAACCGGATAAAGCAAAAATTCCCACCCCCGACAAGTCAAAGCTTGTCCGAAGCGTTAAGTCATTCTCTGAAAGAATGAAAGAACTTAACGATAAAAATAAAAAGAAAACAAAACCTGTAAAATTGCGCCAACATGTAGTCGATGCGCGCGTTGTCGCATGGGGTCGCGACGCAGAAAGTGCGGAAAATGCCGCCCTCGACAGCGCGCGGAGGCTTGTCGGAGGCAAAGGTAAATTTCTCGTAAAGGACTCTGTTTTTTACACAGATTCCTCCAGTAAATATATTTGTGCGGTTCGTATAAATTTTAGCGACCAGATCCCAGAGAACTGGTACATGGAGTCTGAAATGGCAACGGGCTTTGGGCGCGATTACGAACGCGCATATTCGTCCGCTATGATGAAAGCTATTGGCAAGGCAAAAAATATCCGACGCAAAAAGGAATGGGGCAACGCCAAAGCCACAACTGAACTTGGAGTTATTCCATACGACTGCACTTTCTCGGTTATAGGCAAAGACAAATATTGCAAATTATTTTTCAGATACTTTATGCCACGTTAATTAACAGAATTTTATATTTGTTTTTTAATAATCTGATTATAAATATGTTTTTAATTGCATTCAAATAGTTTGCCGTATTTTACATTAACATATAAAAACATAGAATAATACTAAGCCATCAAGATTTTTATTTAAAATTAGATAAGTAACTATTATAAAAAATAAAACATACTGCATTCAACTTAATACTTTGCAAGATATTACAACATTTTGTATTGTCTGCACATTTACGGTACCATCTCGCAATAACTATATTTGCCATTTTTGTTTGCATATATTCGCAGTGCAAACATCACTTTTGCTTACAGCACTTGAATATATTTAAAAATTTTATGCAAAATCTTTGACAGCTGAAAATGAGCCTACCCAACTTCTGATTATCCAAATTTTTTTAGCCGCGTTAACACCCCTTATTACACATTTTGTATAAAAAAATAAAATCCCAAAATTCAACTGTTAAAATTCTTTTATTAAAATTATATTTGTATTCGTAAAATAAGGAGAATAAAACGATTTCGTGTAAGGAGGTTTTCATGAAAGCGTTTTTTTACCCCGTAATATTTTCCCTAGCCCTTCCCGTCTTTGGAGCGCCCCCAACACCAAGCGGCCCCTCAACCACTTGGCTCGGCGCAACAGATGAATGGACGGACGAATCTAATTGGAGCAATGGCGTGCCGTCGGCTTCTACGTCCGTGCTTTTTAATTCAATGTACACCCAAAACATTTCCCCGAAGGGCGACATTTATGTAAATGACTTAATCTTTGGTGACGGATTCGCACTTGGGGATCTCGGCAACTATAATATTGGTGTATCGAAATCTCTAAATGTAAAAGGCGATTTATATTATACAAACCTCAGATCGGCATACTATGGCGGTATCCGTTTTTCAGCTGGAACAGGAGCCATATTCACAATCGACGGAGACGCCACTTTCGAAGCGCGGACCCTTACGGACGAACAGAAGCAAACATACAAAGACGGCACTGTTGATGTGCAAATTGGCTCTGCGGCGACCACTTACCCCATGTTTGGCGAGTTTAATCTAAGCGGCAATTTAAACCTCATCGGAACGTCGTCTTACTTATCCAGAGTCAATTTGGCGGCGGAAACGGTAAATATCGGCGGAATTGTAAATCTGCAAACCTCAAACGCGCAATTTGCTTTAATGAGGGGTTCTATGAATAATCAAACGTACCTTACCAACCAATCGTGGGGAGGTCTGAGCGGCATTGGAAGATTATATGTAGAAACTGTAGACTGGAATACAAAATATTCTACGGAAATCATAGCAAACATCACCCTTAAAAATAAGACCGACCAGACTTTTACAGGCTACGTTGACATCGTAAACGGCACCAACGGCACCTACACAGGTTCTGGCGCAATACATTTGACAATGGACGCCGCAAACGCCTCCGCTACGCAGACAATCACTCTCGGAGGCTCAAAGAGCTTTACGACTGTTTCTGTAAAGAACGGCACTTTAATATACTCTGCCCCCGCCGCCGCCGAATCGATTACGGTTTCCGGCGGAACTCTGCTATTGTCGTACTCCGACACAACCCAAGGCGACCTCACCATTAGCGGCGGATCTTTTGGAGCGACAATGGACAACGGCAGCGCAAAAGTAAAATCCCTGGCATACTCAGGCGGAAAGCTCGTCTTTGCCACCGAGGGATTCTACGGCGGGCTTCCCAATTCGATAGCTGTCGAGGGGAAATTCAGCAAAGACACTCTTGAAAAGATAGTAATCGACTTTTCAGGGCTCGATGCCGAAACTTTAATAGGCGAACCAGCGATGACGCTCATTACTGCGGGAAGTTTTGAAGGAATGTCGACTTCCGTCGATGCCGACGAATACTTTGTGGCTGAAAACCTCATCAACGCCTTTGCAGACTTCGCTTGGGACGGCAACTCCCTCACTGTAGCCTTCACGCAGGTTCCCGAACCCGCGGCGCTTGCGGCAATTATCGGGGCTCTTGCGCTCGCAGTGTGCGCGATTAGGAAAAGGCGCTAAGGCTTTGCTAAAACTTCAAAAAAAACGCCCGTTGCTTCCTGCTTTCGGGCTTTTTTTATTTCTTATCGAAATGCCAAGCGCAAGATTTTGCTTTTAGAGGATAGAAAAAATTTTCTTTTTCGCAAATGGCGGAAATTAGCATGTTTTAGAGGTTGAAAAGACTGAAAAATTTTTAATTCGCTGAAACGTAAAACTCCTAATTTTTGGGGATATGCTAAGATGCTGCAGAGGCAATTTTAAAAGAAAGTATTTTGGTCAATAGAATTTTTTTTAGAGGCGGCTTTTTAGTGCCTTATGAAAGACAAATAAAGAGGGAAAGAATTGGGAGGAGAGTTTCTTAACTGTTAAAATTCTTTATCAATAAATAAATTGTGTTTTTTAAGCACATCAGGTAGAAATTTTACAGAAAGGTTATTTGTATTATGAAAACTCCACTATATCTTATATTAGCCGCCTCGGCCATCTCAGTATTCGCCCAAACCCCATCATCACCAACCACCGAATGGCTCGGAATTGGGCAGGATTGGGCGTTGGAATCTAATTGGAGCAATGGCCTACCGTCAGAAACAACTTCCGCCGTTTTCAAAGTTCAAACATCAGATAATTCAACAATAGCAAATATTGACGGCGACACCTACGTAAAAGACCTATATTTTTACGATGGATTTTCACTCGGCTCAAAGGGCAACTACATCATTATTATAAAAGACGGGGGATCAATGAACATATCTGGCGATTTATACTATTCTAATTTAAGAATAGTAAATTGGGGCGGATTATGTCTTGACGCAGCAGGAGGTAAATTGCTTATAGACGGCGACGCTACTTTTGCCGCCTCTAAGTTAACAGAAGAACAAGACATAGTTTACGACAATGCCGGGGTCGATGTGCAAATTGGCAGAGCAGCAAGCGCCAACCCGATGCTTTCCGAAATATCGATAGGAGGCGACTTGACTCTTATTGGAACCGGAACAGGACAGTACGCGCAAAATACGAAAGTATCAATATGCGCAGAGACTGTGACTATTGGCGGCGTAGTCAATCTCGCAAATTCCGACTCAACATTTACAGTGATACGCGCCGCCCTCAACAACCCCGAATACAACTCAACACAAAAATGGGGCGGGTTAAAGGGCACCGGTATCGTATTTATTGAAGGCGCGAGTTGGTCTGGCAACGCAAAGTATGACTCCGCCTTCAATGCCGACATTACCCTTGCCAATAAAGCTGACCAGACTTTTACCGGGGAAGTCAAGTATGGCAATATAAATGATGGAGGTTTCAAAAATACTACAGCCATACACCTGACATTGGATGCTGAAAACGCCTCCGCTACACAGACAATCAACCTTCGGGGTTCAAAGAGCTTTACGACCGTTTCTGTAAAGAACGGCACTTTAATATACTCTGCTCCCGCCTCCGCCGAATCGATTACGGTTTCCGGCGGAACTCTGCTATTGTCGTACTCCGACAC